>NZ_JAVAJH010000001.1:0-1193595 GCF_030718165.1 Pseudomonas sp. LPH60 | reverse complement strand
GCGGCAGCGGCTACAGGGAACCGGCCTGCGCACCTTGGCTTTGGCTTTGGCTTTTGATCTTCAGGCCCCTTCCCAGCCGGCCGAGCGCAGGCGTTGCGTAGGGGGCAGCTCGGCATGGATGCCGAGCTAGCCGCCACCCGGCCATGGATGGCCGGTTGGCGGCGGGCCCCCGGAGCAATGCCGAAGCGAGGGGCCCATGGAGGGGCAAGCGTTTTTTGGTTCCTTTTTTTGGCGTTTGAAAAAAAGGGACTCGCCGTAAGGGCGAAACCATAAGCAGCCGTAACCGCAGCAACGGATATGTACACAGCCCACCGCTGTAAGAGCGAAACCCTAAGCAGCCATAACCGCAGCAACGGATATGCCCCCCACTCCCCGCCATAAAAGCAAAACCACCAACGGCCACACCCGCAGGAATGGATATGTACCCCGCCTCTCTAGCCGCAAAGGCCAGCAAAGGCGTCCGCCCAGGCGCCGCATGTCTCCCGCCCCCTTCGCCGGCAAGCCGGCTCCTACACGGCGGCGGCAGGTTGCAGTTGGCGTTTACGCTGCATCAGGTAATAAGCGCCATAGCACAGAGCAATAAACCCCGACCCCCAATACAACGACGGCCGCTGGGTTTCATCCAGCGCCAAAAACACAAACAACGAACTGCACAGCACGATGCACAGCAACGGCACCAGCGGAAACCAGGGCGCGCGGTACTTGAGCTGCTCCAGTTGCCCCCCATCACGCAGGAACTGGCGACGAAAGCGGTACTGGGCCAGGGCAATCACGATCCAGGTCACAGTGCCAGCCATGCCGCTCACAGCCATCAGCACCATGAACAGGGTGTCGGCAGCGATAAAGCTGGTCATCAGCGAGATCAGGGCAAAGCACAGGGTGATGAACAGGGCCCGCAGGGGCACACCCTGTTTGCTCAGGGGCGACAGGGCCTTGGGCGCCATGCCGGATTTGGACATGGCCCAGAGGATGCGCGTGGAGGCATACAGCCCGGAGTTGCCCACCGAAAGAATCGCCGTGAGGATCACGAAGTTCATCAGGTCGGCAGCGTAGGGAATGCCCACCATGTCGAACACCTGGACGAAGGGGCTTTCCACCAGCCCGGCCTGCTGCCAGGGAATGATCGCCGCCAGCACCATCACCGCCAGGACGTAGAAGATCAGCACCCGGAACACCACGTTGCGCACGGCCCGCGGAATGCTTTTTTCCGGCTGGTCGGTTTCGCCAGCGGCCACGCCCATGATCTCGCAGCCCTGGAAGGCGTAGACCACGGTCATCATCACCGCGAACACCGCCGGCAGGCCGTTGGGGAACAGGGAGTCGCCCTTGAGGTTGTCGAACATCGGCGCCGGGGCGCCGCTGGGCAGGTCGATGACGCCGAAGATCACCAGCGCGCCGACCACGATAAAGCTCAGGATCGCCAGCACCTTGACCCCGGCGAACCAGTATTCGGCCTCGCCAAAGGCGCGGGTGGCCAGGGCGTTGATGCCGAACAGCAAGGCCACGAACAGCGCCGACCAGTACCAGATCGGCACGTCGGGGAACCAGCGCTGCATCAGCATGCCGGCGGCGGTGAACTCCAGGCCCACGGTGGTGGCCCAGCTCATCCAGTAGACCCAGCCGATCATGAAGCCGGTGGCCGGGCCGATGTATTTGGTGGCGTGGGCCTGGAACGAGCCGGACACCGGCATCTGCACCGACAGCTCGCCGAGGCAGACCATCACCAGGTACATCAGGAACCCGGCCACCAGATACGAGAGGATCGCCCCCCAGGGCCCGCCCTGGTTGATGGTGACCCCGGAGCCCATGAACAGCCCGGTGCCGATCACCCCGCCCAGGGACAGCATGAAAATGTGCCGGCTCTTCAGCGAGCGCGTCAGGTGTATGCCTTTACGTTCAGTGGTGGTTGTCATGGCGCACCTCAGCAGTCAGTGAGGCGCAGGGCGCGGAGCGAAGGGGTGTGGCGGAAGGCGGAAGCAGCTTGCAGGCGTATCATTATTATTATCTCCAATAAGCTTCGAAGACCGCGGCAGGCGCGGTTCAAGCGATTATTGGAAAGCCATGTAAGTTCGGATTGAACGCCAGGATCGAAGATGTAAAAAGTCGTAAGGATTTTGTACGTCAGGCCGCCAACAGCTGTTGCAGCAAGGCCCGGGACTGCTGCCAGGACGTTTGCACATTCGCCCCCAGGGCCGCCAACGTCGGGCGATCGGCCTGCTCTGCCGCACTTTCCAACTCCCGCAGCACTCGGGCCAGGGCGCAGAAACCCAGGGAATCGGCGCTGCCCGCCAGGCGATGGGCCAGGTGCAGGACTTCGGTGCAGTCTTCGGCGGCCAGGGCGTCGGCCAGCCGTGGTCGTTGCTGATCCAGGGCATCGGCCAGGACCTGGAGCAGGCTGTGCAATTTCTGCTCGCCCAGCAGGCTGCGATGGGTGTCCAGCACGCTCTGATCGAGCAAGCCTTGCCGGGTGTCGGTCGGCGGCACCTGGACCTGCCCGGCCAGCACCTGCCGCAGGCTGGCCAGCTGCAACGGCTTGCCGAGAATGCCCTGCATGCCGGCCTGCAGATAACCGCGTACCAGCGACGGCTGCACGCTGGCGGTGAGGGCGAAGATTCGCGCCTGCCGATTGGGCCCGGGGCGGCGGCGGATTTCCCGGCACAGCTCGACCCCGCTGATGCCGGGCAGGTGCACATCCAGCAGCAACAGGTCGAAGGCCTGCTGTCGGCACAGGGCCAGGGCGCTTTCACCGTCTTGCGCCAGCCACACCTGATGGCCGTCACGCTCGAGCAGGCCGCTGGCCACTTCGCGGTTCAGGGCCACGTCTTCCACCACCAGGATGTTCAAAGCCTGCATCGGCAACTCAAGCGCGGGCACCGACAAGGGTTCCTGGCCGATGCCCAACGCCAGTTCGAACCAGAAACAACTGCCCTGCCCCAGCTCGCTGTCCACACCGATGCGTCCGTCCAGTTGCTGCAGCAGGTGCTTGCAGATGGCCAATCCCAGGCCGGTGCCGCCATAGCGCCGGGTCACCTCGTCACTGGCCTGGACGAAACGCTCGAAGATCTTCTCGCGCATCGACGCGGCAATGCCGATGCCGTTGTCGCGCACGCAGCAGCGCAGGCGCTGGCCCTCGACGCTGCTGTGCAGCACCTGCACCTCGACCCGCACCCAGCCGTCTTCGGTAAAGCGTATGGCGTTGGCCAGCAGGTTGCTCAGCACCTGGCGCAAGTACTGCTCGGCGCCCTGCTGACGCGGCGCCAGTTGCTCATCGATATGCAGTTCCAGGCGGGTGCGGTTGGCCTCGGCCCGAGGCTGCAACAGGGTGGTGACTTCTTCCAGCAACTGACGCAGGGAGAAGTCCCGCACTTCCGGGCGGCTTTCGCCCTCTTCCAGGCGGGCAAAGGACAGCACTTGGTTGAGGATGCTCAGCAAGCCCTCCCCGGCTTGATGCAAGGCCTGCAAGCGCTGGCGGTCCTGCTGATCCAGCGGCGCCTGACGCAGCAGTTCGGCCATGCCGAGGATGCCGTTCAACGGGGTGCGCAGTTCATGGCTCATGGTCGCCAGAAAGCGCGACTTGGCCAGGTTCGCGGCTTCGGCTTCGTCCTTGGCGTGCATCAGGCTGGCGGTGCGGCGCTGGACCATTTTCTGCAATTCGTCGCGCTTGTCCTGCAAGGCCAATCGGTCGGCTTCGCGGCGCTGCACATCGTCGAGCACCGCCCGGCGCATGTCGTCCAGGGCCCGGGCCACGGTGTCGATCTCGTCGCCGCCGGGGCGCTGGCGCTTGTCCAGGCGCAAGGGCTCGTGCAGTTCGCCGGCGGCCACGCGCCGGGCGAAGTCGGCCATCACTTGCAGGTGCCGGGTCACCAGCCGGTAGAACAGCCCGGACAAGGCCACCGCCAACCCGCAGAGAAACACGCTCATCCACAACAGGCTGGCCAGCCCGGTGGCGTACAGGCGCCGGTACACCGCCCCCAGATCGGTGCTGACCTGCAATTCGCCGAGCTGGCGCAAGGGCCCGGACGGCGGTTGATAGCTCAAGGGAAAACGCTCCACCCGTAACGGGCCGATCAGCTCGGTGCTGCCCTGCTGCAAGTCGAAATCGTTGCTGATCAGGTGCACCCGGGCCACGTCGGAAAAGTCCACCAGCCCCTGCAACTGCACGGTCAGCTGTTCCTGGTTGAGGTCCCACAGGTTGCGTTCCAGGCTGCCCAGGTAACCGGCGCGGATCAGCGCCATGCGGCTGTCGATCTCGCGCATTTCCCGGCGGTATTCGAAGTACAGCTGCACGCTGCTGGCGAGCACGGTGAAGCACAGGCTGAACAGCAGGATAAACAGCAGCAGGCGGCGCAACAGGCCGGCGGAACGCAGCGGGATCATGGCGCCGTTCCCCGTTGCGCCTTGAGCATGGCGCGGTAGTCGTCCTGGCTTTGCGCCAGCCAGCGCTGCACCGCGCCGCTGTCCACCTGCTGCTGCAACCGCGCGTCGATCTCGGCCATGCGCGGCGCCAGGGGCGAATGGCGCGACACCGCCAGGCGCAGGTAGTCGACGCTCACCGCCTGGGGCAAGGCGACTATGTCCTCGGCCCCCGGCAGTTGCTCGATGAACAGCTGCCCGGTGCGGCGTTCATGGGGGATGAAATCGATGCGCTGGCGGATCAGCTTGCCGAAGTTCTGCTGGCTGCTGGAGACCCATTCGATGTTGCCGTGCTGCACCACCTCGCGGTCGAAATCCTGGCCGTAGCTCTCGCCGAACAGCAGGCCGCCGCGATAGGCGCGCAAATCCTGCAAGTGGTTGAAACGCGGCAGCTGGCGGCGGTTGACGAACAGCGCGACTTCTTCGCGCAGCACCGGCACCCGGGAAAACAACAGGTCCTGCTGGCGCTGGCTGGTGCTGTAGGCCAGCACCACATCCACCCGGCCGGCGGCGGCATCCAGCAGGCAGCGCTTCCAGTTACCCAGCACCACCACCTGCACCTGATACCCCAGCTCCCCCAGCACCTGCCGCACCAGGGTCGGCGCCAGCCCGCGCACCTGCTGGCCGTCGCTCCAGGAAATCGGTGGGTACACCGGGTAGTCGCAATAGCGCAGCACGGGTTGGGGTTCAGCGAACGTCGGGCCGGCCAGCAGGATCAAGCACAGGCTCAGGCGCAGGTTCAGTGCGCGACGCGGCAATTCAGGCGGCCACGCTGGCGGTGAACAGGTAACCGGCACCGTGGATGGTGATGATCAGCTCCGGCTCGGCCGGGTCGTCGTGCAGCTTGCGCCGCAGGCGGCCCACCAGCACGTCGATGGAACGGTCGCTGGGCACCCATTCGCGGTTGCGGATCTGGTCCATCAACTGGTCGCGGCTCAGGGTGTGGCCGCTGTTGCGCAGGAACACGCTGAGCAACTGGTACTCGCCGTGGGTCAGCAGGGTTTCGCCGCCGCGCGGGTCGATCAGCCGGCGGCGGTCGGTGTCCAGGGCCCAGTCGGCGAACTGCTTGACCGGGCTCGGGCAGCCGGCCTGGGGCTGGGACTGGCGCGCATGGCGCACCCGCCGCACCAGGTTCTTGGCTCGCGACACCAGCTCGCGCGGATTGAGGGGTTTGATCACGTAGTCGTCGGCGCCGCATTCCAGGCCGACGATGCGGTCGATGTCGTCGTTGCGCCCGGTGATCAGGATGATCCCCACTTCCGAACGCACCCGCAGCTCACGGGTCAGGGTCAGGCCGTCCTTGCCCGGCAGGCGGATGTCCAGCATCAGCAGGTCCACCGTGTGCTGGCCGAGAAAGCTCTCCGCCTGCTCCGCGGTGGCGGCGCAATGCACGTCGTAGCCTTCCTGAGAGAGATAAGCCTGAAGCAGTTCGCGAATCAGCGGATCGTCGTCGACGATCAAAACCCGAGGAGTCATCGCCTGTTTCCTGATTATTTTTATTGGAAAAGGAACCCTGTGCGCAGCAGCCTAGCCATTACTGAACAACCGATCAACAGCCCTATGTCGGCCTGACGAAACCGCGCCCCTGGCTGGCCAGCAGCCCCTCGACCCAGGCTTCGCAGATCTGCACGCCCTGCTGCGGGCTGAAGGTCCCGGGGTTGAGCCCGGACTCCAGCCACAGGCCGTCGAGCAAGGCGCTGAGGCTGATGGCCGCCAGATCGGCGTCAAAGCGTTCCCAGCCCTGCTCCCCGGCCAGCCGGGTCAGCAGGCTGGCCAGCTCGTTGCGGTATTCGCCGTAGGAATGTTCATGGGCCAGATTGATCGCCTCCGCGGTCTTCACCGCGCCCCAGAACGCCAGCCAGGCGTCCAGCAGCTTCGGGTCCAGCAGTTCGGCGCAGAACGAGGCGCGAAAGAACGCCGACAACCGCTCCCGGGGATCGGGCGCGGCCTGCTCCATGGCCTCGCGCAGCAGGTTCATGACCCGCCCGGTGACCGCCCGATAGGCCTGGGCCACCAACTCGTCCTTGCCGGCGTAGTGGTGACTGATCAGCCCCACCGACACCCCGGCCTCGGCGGAAATCTTGCGGATCGACGCCCCCTGAAAACCGTGGCGCTTGAGGCACGTCAGGGTCGCCTCGATCAGCTCGGCCTTGCGCAGGTCGGGTTCCAGACGGGAAAAGCGCGCTTCCTGGCTCATGGGGCGGGTTCCTTGGACAGTGGCGGGAAATTGAAACTGAACGACTGTACAACAGGCCTTTCGTGGCGATCCAGCGTTTGTGTGACCGCCCAAGCCGCATCGCTTCCTGTGGCCGCTGCCGCAGGCTGCGAACGGGTTGGGCGGCATTCCGTCGTAGGGACGCAAAGATCCTGCGGGCGCCACAGGTTCGGCTGAAGATCGCCAAGCAAGGCCCTGCGGGCCTTTTCGCAGCTTCGCCAGGGCTCAGCAGCGGCTACAGGTAGATACAAACCCAGGTGTGGTCAGGCGCGGTAGTCGGGGGCGATGCGCTCCAGCAGGCGCAACAGCGCCGCCCAGGCCAGTTGCATGGCGTCCGGGTCGTTGAGTTCGCCTTCCTGCAGTGGCCGCCCCGGGTCGTTGAATTGGCGTTCGGTGTGGGCGCAGACCGCGTCCGGCGGCAGGACGATCTCCCCCGCCGCCTGGGCCGCCAGCTGGATCTCGCAGGCCTTCTCCAGGTAGTACATGCGCAAAAACGCCTGGCTCACGGTTTCGCCCACGGTGAGCAGGCCATGGTTGCGCAGCATCAGCACGCTCTTGTCCCCCAGGTCGGCCACCAGTCGTTGCTGCTCGCCGAGGTCCAAGGCCACGCCTTCGTAGTCGTGGTAGGCCACGCGGCCATAGAACTCCATGGAGATCTGGTTCACCGGCAGCAAGCCGCATTTGAGCGCCGCCACCGCGCAACCGGCCTTGGTGTGGGTGTGCAGCACGCATTGGGCGTCTTCGCGGGCGCCGTGAATGGCGCTGTGAATCACGAAACCCGCCGGGTTCACCGGGTACGGCGACGGCTCCACGGCCTCGCCGTTGAGGTCGATCTTCACCAGGTTGGAGGCGGTGATTTCCTCGAACATCAGGCCGTAGGGGTTGATCAGAAAGTGATGCTCGGGCCCGGGCAAGCGCACCGAGATGTGGGTGAAGATCAGGTCGGTCATGCGAAAGTGCGCGATCAGCCGGTAGCAGGCCGCCAACTCTTGCCGCAGGCGCTGTTCGGTGGCGCTGCGCTCGGCGTTGGCGTGGGGGCTGGGAGCGATATTGTTCATTGTTGGAGTCCTCCAGGCGGGTGGGTGGGGCAATCTGGGCGGGCAAACAATAGGACCGGACGCCCGCAGGCGTCCAGCCCGGTGCGCTTACTTGCTGGCCCAGGCGTTGAAGCGCTCTTCCAGCTCTTCGCCATGATCGACCCAGAACTCCACGTTCATCGCCAGGGCGTCCTTGAGGTTCTGTTCCGAGGTCGGCACCCACTGCGCCAAGGCCGGGTCGAGCTTGGCCGCGGCCTGGGTGTTGGTCGGGCCATAGGGGATCTGCTTGACGTAGTCGACCTGGACCTCGGGGCGGTTGGCGAAGGCGATGAAACGCTTGGCCTGATCCACGTGTTTCGAGCCCTTGATGATCGCCCAGTAGTCCATGCCGTACAGGCTGCCGGGCCAGACCACCGCCAGCGGCGCGCCGGCCTGGGCGGCCACGGCGATGCGGCCGCTGTAGGTCGAGGTCATCACCACATCACCGGCGGCCAGCCACTGCCCCGGCTGGGCCCCGGCTTCCCACCACTGGATGTAGGGCTTGAGTTCGGTCAGCTTGGCGAAGGCCCGCTCCACCCCTTGGGGCGTGGCCAGGACCTGGTACACGTCCTCGACCTTGACCCCGTCGGCCATCAGCGCGAACTCCAGGTTGTACACCGCGCGCTTGCGCAGGCCGCGCTTGCCGGGGAACTGCTTGACGTCCCAGAAATCCGCCCAGGACGCCGGGGCCTTGGCCAGCTTGTTGCGGTCGTAGGCGATGGCCACGCTCCACACCAGCACCGCCGAGCCGCAGGGCTGGGCGGCGTCGGCAATCAACTGCTCGGCACGGCCCAGGGCCTTCCAGTCCAGGGGCTCGTACATGCCCTCCTCGCAGCCGCGCATCAGGTCCGGGCCTTCGATCTGCACCAGGTCCCAGTCGACGTTGCCGGTGTCGACCATGACCTTGATACGGGCCATTTCGCCGTTGTATTCGCTCTGGATCAGCTTGCTGCCATCGGCCTTGCTGAAGGGTTGGAACAACGCCACATCCTGGGCTTTTTGTCCGGCTCCGCCGTACGCCACGACCACCATGTCGGGGGCTGCCTGGGCAGTGCCCTGGCCCAGGGAAAAACCCAGGGCCAGGCTCAGGGCCAGGAAAGAACAACCGTGCTTGCGGGTGAGCGCTTTCATCTGTGAATCCTCGTCGCGGTGCCACACCGGCAGGCGCCGGCACGGCCCTTTTTTATTGTTGTGAGGTTCGCGCCAAAAGCGGGCGCAGATCGAAACTACTGCAAGCATCAGTAAAAAAACAAGTTGATTTTTTACTGGCGGTAAATTTTTATAGGCCAACAATAACAACGCCAAGGCTGTGCTCCCCTGCCCTTGGCCCGCCTGGAGTCACCGCAATGACCAGCGCCTTCCCGCACCTGTTCGCACCCTTGCAGATCCGTGGCAAACGCCTGAAGAACCGCATCATGTCCAGCGGCCACGACACCTCGATGCCCACCGACAACCTGGTCAACGAACAGCTGATTGCCTACCACCGCGCCCGGGCAGAAGGCGGCGTCGGCCTGATCGTGCTGCAGGTGGCCGGGGTCCACGACAGCGCGCGCTACACCAGCCACGTGCTGATGGCCACCGACGACGCCTGCATCGACGGCTACCGGCGCCTGGCGGAAACCTGCCACGCCCACGGCACGGTGGTGCTGTCGCAGATTTTCCACCCGGGGCGGGAAATCATGGAGTCCGCCGACGGCCTGCTGGCGGTGGCCTACGCCCCTTCGGCGGTGCCCAACGAACGCTTCCGGGTCATGCCCCGGGCCCTGGACCAGGACATGATCGACGAGATCATCCAGGGCTACGCCGACGCCGCCCGGCGCCTGCATCAGGCCGGGCTGGACGGCGTGGAACTGGTGGCCAGCCACGGCTACCTGCCGGCGCAGTTCATCAACCCGCGAGTCAACCGCCGCACCGACGGCTACAACGGCGAACTGGAACAGCGCCTGCGCTTTATCCGGGAAATCCTCGATGCCATGCGCGCCAGCACCGATGCCGAGTTCATCATCGGCCTGCGCATTTCCGCCGATGAACGCGACCCCGAAGGCCTCACCGAAGACGAATCCCTGGCCGCCGTGCAGTTGTTGCAAGGGCAACTGGACTACGTGCACATCGTCGCCGGCACCTCGGCCTCCCTCGGCGGCGCGGTGCACATAGTCCCGCCCATGGCGGTGGAAGCGGCTTATCTGGCCCGGGAAGCCGGCACCTTCAAGGCCCAGCTGTCGATCCCGCTGTTCGTCACCGGGCGCATCAACCAGCCCCAGGAAGCCGAAGCCATCATCGCCAAGGGCCAGGCCGATGTGTGCGGCATGACCCGCGCGCTGATCTGCGACCCGCAGATGCCCAACAAGAGCGAGCGCGGCCACAGCGATGACGTACGCGCCTGCATCGCCTGCAACCAGGCGTGCATCGGCCACTTCCACAAGGGCCTGCCGATCTCCTGCATCCAGCACCCGGAAACCGGCCGCGAACTGCTCTACGGCCAGCCCAAGCCCAGCACCCGCGGCAAACGCATTATGGTGGTGGGCGGCGGCCCGGCCGGGATGAAAGCCGCCGCCGTCGCCGCCCAACGCGGCCACCACGTCACCCTCTACGAAGCCAGCGCGCAACTGGGCGGCCAGATCCAACTGGCGCAACTGCTGCCCCGGCGCAGCGAATTCGGCGGTACCAGCACCAACCTGCAACGGGAAATGCAACTGGCCGGGGTGGAAGTGGTGCGCAACACCCGAGTCGACCGCGCCCTGATCGAGCGGGAAAACCCCGACCACGTAATCATCGCCACCGGCGCCCAGCCCTACTGGCCGAACTTCGAACGCGGCGGCGAGCTGCAAGTGGTGGACGCCTGGCAAGTACTGCGCGATGAAGTGCAACTGGGCCGCAGCGTAGTGGTGGCCGACTGGCGCTGCGACTGGATCGGCCCCGGTATCGCCGAGCGCCTGGTGCGCGCCGGGCACCAGGTGCAACTGGCGGTCAACGGCACCCACTGCGGCGAAAGCCTGCCGCTGTACGTGCGCGACCAGATGGCCGGCGAACTGCACAAACTGGCGATCCCGATCATCCCCTACGCCCGCCTCTACGGCTGCGACGACAGCACCGTCTACCTGCAACACACCGCCAGCGGCGAACCCATGCTGCTGGAAAACGTCGACAGCCTGGTGCTGTGCCAAGGCCACCAATCCGTGGACGACCTCGGCCAGCAACTCAAAGGCCTGGTGCCCTTCCAACGCATCGGCGACTGCCTGGCACCGCGCACCGTGGAAGAAGCCATCCATGAAGGCTTGAAAGTCGCCTGGGCGCTTTGAGGCTGCTTTATACTCCAGGCCTTTTGCAGGACGGGTGCCCGGATGCGCCCGCCTTCCAGGCCTGGAGCCCGCCATGAATCAAAGCAGCAAGACGCCGCCCGAGCCCGGCAGCGACAACCAAGCCCCTGGCGGCCCACAGTTTCTTGGCACCCGCATCCGCGGCCTGCGCAAACGCCGCGGCCTGACCCTGAGCGAACTGGCGCAACAGAGCGAACTCACCGCCGGCTACATCAGCCAACTGGAACGCAACCTCGCCTACCCCTCCATCCCCGCCCTGTTCAACATCGCCCGCAGCCTAGGCGTGACCATCCAATGGTTCTTCGCCAGCGAAACCCAGACCGCGCCCGAGGATCAAGGCTATGTAGTGCGCAAGAAACAGCGGCTACAGGTGAATTATGAGAACGGGATTATTGATCAGCTGTTGACCCCACAGCCGACCCGGCAGCTGGAGTTTTTGCACTCACGCTTTCCGCCGGGGACGTACAGCAAGGAGAGTTACAGCCATGAGGGCGAGGAAGCCGGGTACGTGCTGTCGGGGCGCTTTGAGCTGTGGGTGGGGGAACGGTATTTTCAGTTGAGTGAGGGCGATAGCTTTAGCTTTTCCAGTCAGGAACCGCATAAGTATGGGAATCCTGGAGAGGAGGATGCGGTGGTGTTGTGGGTGATTACGCCGCCGACGTTTTGAGGTGAGCTACTGAGCGGAAGCGCAATGCACCGCTCTTTCGTTGACTGAAAAACTAGCTGTCACGGGCTGGGAAGTAGAACTGCTGCCGCAACCACTCGCTGAACTGGGCCTCGGTCAGCGAAGCGTGGTGCTCGCCCATTTCATTCCAGGCGCGGTTAATCATGTGTTCCCAGTTTCGGGTGAGCTCCATTAGTGGCGCTGCTGAGCTTTAGCCTTTCTATTGCCCTGACGCATCCATGCTCAGCAGCTTTATTGAGAAACTGCACCTGCTCTTGCTTAAGGTTTTGCGTCAACATTTGAGTCGCCATACTCATATAAAGGTTGGCGCGAAAACTTTTTTCGTCGAGCAACACGATTGGATTGCTGTCAGAGCGACTATTTCTATCGCAACTCGGCATCATCGTTGGCTGGGGGTAGTATCTGCTATACAGCGTTTCATCATTAGGCAACGCGTCGACAAGTGACCGATACCCAGGTGTTTTAACCTCATCGAAGCAATAGAAAAGCATCTGCAAACCCGCTGGAGTAAATCCGTTACTGAAACTGGACTTTAGGAGAGTGCAGACTTTTTCGGCGACTTGATCGCGAGATTCAAAAGTCGACAACATCAACGCTAGACGGTACTGCGCTGCTGGGTTGCCTTCCTCAGCTGAACGCTTGAGCAAAGGCATTCCTTCTTTTACAAGCAGAAGCATTTCTTCTCTATATTGTTCCTTTTTTTGGTCGGGCACCTTTTCGTTGACTGCTAACTGCTTTCGAAAAGTGAACAAATCGTTTTGTGCTTCATCGATTTTTTCTAGATAAGGCAACGCTTTGAAGTAAAACACTTCGCTTTCTGCGGACACTTTTAGATTTTTTTCATTCGCGCTAGCGAATGTGGCTAAAAAAACAGAAACAACAGCCAAAAAACTCTTAAGAGAAGCTTTTTCCACTGGAAACGTCCTTTGTATCTTCGTTGTGATTACGATTGCGGCTGAATCGTCCATACGTTGGTAGAGAACAGAATGAGCGCTTCCACGGCCATGCTGCTTTTCATGACGTGTCGAATACGCCGTGCCAGATAATTCCTATCTCTGAATCGCCCCTAAACTCGTAGTCACTCGATGACTGATTTTGGCCGGTTTCTGCCTGTCGTGACCGGCAGAAGCCGACCCATAACAGTCTTTCGCTTTTGACAGTCTGAAAGTTTATGTAATCTCGCGAAATCCGTTCGCAAATTCGTTGTAATACCCGGGATACCTTTATGCAGACTGCTCAAACTAGGCTACTCGCGCTTGCACTGATAGAGATCAGGACGTTGCTTGCAGATTATCTGGGCAGTGATGTAGATGCTCCAATGAGCGTCCGTGTTGCGGCCCATATGGCCTATGCACTCCACAATGAGGCGGAGGCTACATACAGCAATGCTGACTTTCAACTCGACTGTGCGACCCAGAAAATAGCCGCAATTGATCAGATTCTTGGTGTTTCGGATGGAGCCGCATTGTTGAGTAGATTTGACGTCAAAGACAAAATCAACCCGGATGACGCCCAACCTGGATGACCGTTTCTGGCCGAAAGCAGCCTCAGCAACCAAAAAATTCCTCCTATCATCTAACTGGAACGCACCCTCCCTCCCCACACCTCACTATTTAACTTCGCCCGCAGCCTGGGCGTGACCATCCTATGGTTCTTCGCCAGCGAAACCCAGACCGCGCCCGAGGATCAGGGCTACGTGGTGCGCAAGAAACAGCGGCTGCAGGTGAATTATGAGAACGGGATTATCGATCAACTGTTGACGCCACAGCCGACCCGGCAGCTGGAGTTTTTGCACTCACGGTTTCCGCCGGGGACGTACAGCAAGGAGAGTTACAGCCATGAGGGGGAAGAAGCCGGGTATGTGCTGTCGGGGAGCTTTGAGCTGTGGGTGGGCGAGCGGTATTTTCAGTTGAGTGAGGGGGATAGCTTTAGCTTTTCCAGCCAGGAACCGCATAAGTATGGGAACCCTGGGGAGGAGGATGCGGTGGTGTTGTGGGTGATAACGCCGCCGACGTTTTGAGGGGGGTGATTCTGAACGGTAGCGCCCTGCACCGCTCTTTTGTTTAGTGACAACTAGCTGTCACGGGCTGGGAAGTAGAACTGCTGTCGCAACCACTCGCTGAACTGGACCTCGGTCAGCGGAGCGGGTTGCTCGCCCATTTCATTCCAGGTGCGGTTAATCATGTGCTCCCAATCTCGGGCGACTTCCATGAGTGGCGCTGCTGCTCCCCAGAAGTGTCCAGTCTCCAGCGTTGCCCTGACTCGACCGTTTAGTTCGGCGAGGGTGGCGGTGCCTTCCAGGTAACGCCGCCCGGCTTCTAGCAATTTTCTGTATTCGGTGATCTCAACGGTCATGTCTGGTCCCTTAAACAGAGCGTTTGGATAAGCAGCCTTTAGATTGATGCAGAGGATAGCTGCTCTTCTGTTGTCACTTCACCCGGGGCGATTCACTTAGGTGAAGTAAACCATCCGGATTTCCATCCTAGATGTATGCGAAAGTCTCCTTTTAGCCGATAGCTGCCGTCCACAAATGACTGCTTTCGGCCATAGGGAGTATGACGGGACTCCAGTAGAGCGGTCTGTAGGGCACGGACGAAATCGCTAGGGTGCGGCGTCGTCTTGGCATCGCCCACGCCGTAGCCACGGGTGAACAATCGGGCTTAAATTGCAGCGTTCAATCTGGCCAACTGCGGTGTCGTGAAGGGCTGTAGGGGGGATTGCCACAAGTCGAGAAAGCGAAGTCAGCCAGACGGCAACAATGTGATCCTGTTTTTTTTGTTGGATCTGAACCTGTTTTTAACGGGTCAACGCTCTATAGAGTGTGTACCCGACACACAAGTGGACAGTGATCGGCCCGCCACTGTTTCTGGCTCTCTGAAGACCGGACGAATCGAGAGTCTTCAGGAATTTACAATGAATCCTCGTCCAAGTTTTCAGAGCAAGACCTTCCACCAATCGCAACGTGACATTCTCGGCATGATTGCGACCGATCAGCATCTGGGCGATGTACTCTGCGCCATCTGCCAGATGCTCGACACACAGACTCCCGAAACCTACTGCTCTATCTTGCTGGCGGATGCCGAGGGCAAACACTTGCTTAACGGCGCGGCACCCGGCCTGCCGACCGAGTACAGCGAGGCGATAGATGGCATGGCCATTGGTCCGCAGGAAGGGACCTGCGGCACCGCGGCGTTCCGGCGCGAGCTTGTGGTCACTGAAGACATCGCCCGGGACCCGAACTGGGACCGTTTCCGCAGCTTGGCGCTGGGGCATAACCTGCATTCCTGCTGGTCTGTCCCCTTGCTCTCCCATCAAGGAACGGTGTTGGGGACATTTGCCCTGTACCAAAAGAGCATCCATGCGCCGGACGAGGCGCAGATTCAACAACTGGTTTTTGCCGCGCAACTGGCCGTCATTGCGATCCGTCATGAGCGTGACGGTCGGCGATTGGAGGAGAGCGAACAACGTTTTCGTTCATTGTTCACCTATAACCCCAACCCGGTGTTCGCCCTCGATCTGGCCGGCAACATCCAGAGCGTCAATCCTGCAGGCCTGAAGCTGAAACCGCACACGGCCGTCAATTTCATTGGTCATCACTTTTCCCATCTGGTTCTCGATGAGGATCTGCAACGGGTTAGTCAGCATTTTTGCGCAGCCCGTGCCGGAGCGCCTCAGCGCTTCGAGGCACAGCTTCGCGACGAAAGTGAGCAACTGTTGACCATGGATATCTCCAACCTGCCCATCATGGTCAACGGAGAAATCGTCGGAGTATTCGGCATTGCCCGGGATATCAGCGCGCAGAAACATTTCGAACGCGAATTGAGCTTCAACGCCAGCCATGACCGGCTTACCGGTTTGCTTAACCGTGTTTCGCTTGAAGAGCGACTGGTTCTGGATTGCCACATCAGTCGTCGGCGTAATCGGCGGCTCGCGGTGATGTGCATTGATCTGGATGGATTCAAATCCATCAACGATTCGATCGGGCATTTCTTTGGCGATCAGGTGCTGATCGAAGTGGCGCAACGTATGACCCAGCAAGTTCGTCCCGGTGACACCATCGTGCGCATGGGCGGTGACGAATTCATTGTGCTCCTGCCTGACCTGCTGCGTGACGAGGACGTTGTACCCGTAGCCGAGCGCCTGATGGCGAGCATTGCCAGACCCTACTGCATCCAGGGTATTGACCTGCATGTGAGTGCAAGCGTCGGCATCACCCTGAGCGATGGTGACATCGAGCAGCCGATGCAACTGATTCAGCAGGCGGACATGGCCATGTACAAAGCCAAGCAGGAAGGGCGCAACAACTTTCAGTGGTACACCAGCGACCTCAATCAACGTTTTTGCGAGCACGCGAGCCTGCGCAATGACCTGCAAAAGGCTATCGAAACTCAATCCTTCCAGTTGCATTATCAACCGCAGATAGACGCACGCACGGGGCGGGTGGTCGGGATCGAAGCGTTGCTGCGTTGGGATCATCCAGAAAAAGGATTTATCTCGCCAGCGGTGTTTGTGCCGGTGGCAGAGGACAGTGGCCAGATCATCCCGCTGAGCCTTTGGGTGCTCGATACCGCCTGCGCACAGCTGCGACAGCTAAGCGAACAGGGCATCACAGGTCTCTCGATGGCCGTTAATATTTCGCCGATTCATTTCCAGCGTGGGCAATTCGTCGAGTGTATCCAGGCAGTGCTGAACAGGTACGAACTTAGCGCCGGGCAGTTGGAACTGGAGATTACCGAGTCGCTCTTGTTGCATAACGTTGAACAAGCCATCGACACTTTGCACCAGCTCAAGGCTTTAGGTGTACGCATTGCGCTCGATGATTTCGGCACGGGCTACTCCAGCCTCAGCTACCTCAAGCGTTTACCCATCGACAAGATCAAGGTTGACCGTTCTTTCATTCGGGATATCGCTACCGACCATCACGATGCAGCGATCACCCAAGGCATTATTTCCATGGCCCATCACCTCAGCCTGTCGGTGGTCGCCGAAGGTGTGGAAACCAAGTCTCAAATCGATTTCCTGAAGGGCAGTCGCTGCGATATTTTTCAGGGGTACTACTTTGCCAAACCGATGCCCTGTGTAGACCTCGAAGCCTTCCTTAGCCTACGCGCATCCCGGTCCCTGAAGCCCGGTCTTGTTTGTCCGCAGGTTTGAACGGGGGAATTCGCAGATTCAAACGCGTCCGGTTGTCCTGAACTACACTTCAGTTGCCACTTCTGTCCTGGAGCGTTCCTGTTGAGCGCTTCAGATCTTTTGCCGGGTCCAGAAGCGTTTGGGAAACTGAGCGCTTTAGACCCAAGCTCTGCTCAACACGCCTGGCCGTGGACGCATTAAGCGCGTGACTGTTGTTGGCACTGGAGGGTACCGAAAATTCGTTCAGTTACTACGGTAAGCGTCATCAACGACTATAGTCATTGGTGAGCCAGAGCGAATCCGACCATTCCCCTGCCAACCTGGCCTAA
Source organism: Pseudomonas sp. LPH60 (assembly GCF_030718165.1). NCBI lineage: Bacteria > Pseudomonadati > Pseudomonadota > Gammaproteobacteria > Pseudomonadales > Pseudomonadaceae > Pseudomonas > Pseudomonas sp. LPH60. Next base: position 1,176,427 of record NZ_JAVAJH010000001.1, on the reverse strand, counting down.
TCCAATTCCGCGATTACACGGCGGATCTTCTTGTGTTCCTTGATGCGGAACGTAAACGTTTCGCTGCCGAAATTACTCAGGCTCAGGCTGAGATCGAGGCAGCGTTGTCTTTTTTTTTCCCCTTGATGGTGGATGGAGTTATCCCGCCGGGCACGTCGTATCCCACTGAGCACGTCCCAACCACCCATCTATCAAGGTTCAAGCAATGAATACTTCAGAGTTAGATGATGCACAAAAAACCAATGGCGACCTGGTTCAGGGTCCGCTGCCGGCCGGCACTGTCGCGCCCGACTTCACTCTTCACGCAACCCCTGATCAACAGTTGTCGCTGCGTGAGCTAAAGGGAAATCCCGTGATACTGGCGTTTTATCCCGCTGACTGGACTTCGGTGTGTGGTGACCAACTGACCTTGTACAACCAGTTGTTACCCACCTTCAGAGAATATGGTGCGGTGCTATTGGGTATCTCGGTTGACAGCGCCTGGTGTCATCAGGCCTTTGCCAAAGATCGAAATTTCCACTTCAGCCTGCTGGCCGATTTCGAGCCCAAAGGGGCGGTGGCACGACAGTATGGAGCGTACGAGTCCCAGCTCGGAGTTTGTAAGAGGGCACTGTTCGTGATTGACAAGGAGGGGGTGGTCGCCTGGAGCTACGTCTCACCAATGGCAATCAACCCTGGGGCGGACGGCATTCTGGATGCGCTGGATGCTCAGGTGAATTCGCCACAAAGCACGCCAACCAAAAATTAACAGGTGATTACATGGCCACTCTCAAAGTCCCGGTAAGTGCCAACGACCATCGCCAGGGAAGTGCGCATGCCAAGGTCACCTTGGTGGAATTTGGCGACTATGAATGTCCCTATTGCGGTGAAGCTTATTGGATGGTCAAGAATCTGCAACAGCATTTTCGCGATGACTTGCTGTTTGTGTTCCGTAACTTCCCTCTGACCACCGCTCACCCCCATGCATTGGGTGCAGCGGTCACCGCTGAGTATGCCGGGAGTCGAGGATTCTTCTGGGAGACCCACGACGAATTGTACGAAAATCAGGAACGATTGGGCCTGCCGCTGTATCGCGCCATCGTTCTCAAACACGGCCTTCCCAAGGAGGAATTCGATCTTGCAATGCAAGAGGATACTTACATTCCCAAAATACAAGCCGATTTCAATGGCGGTGTACGCAGCGGCGTGAATGGCACCCCAGCGTTTTACATTGACGGGCTTCGCTATGACGGAGTTCCAGAGTTCATCGGGATGAGTCAGATGATTGAGCTTTTGTTAGTGCGTGGACGAAATCGCTAGAGAGCCAAATCGGCTTGGCATCACCCACATCGGAGCCGAGGAAAAACCAACGTTAGCTTCCTTTACATTAAAGAGGTGGATACGGAGCCGGCAACTAATGAAATCTTTGAAGTATTATGAAGAAAATCGACACGCCACATGGTTGGAGTTGTTTTTTGACCTGACTTTCGTTGTTACGATAGGCCAGGTTACGCACACTCTCGGACATGTTCATGACGGCCACTTTGAACATAAGCAATTATGGACATTCTTACTGCTTTTTGTACCGTTGTGGTGGATCTGGTCCAGTCACACGATTTACTCTAACAGGTTCGATACAGACAGTAATCTTCACCGTTTGGCAACATTATTCATAATGCTCCTGCTCATTGTGCTATCGGCACGGATTGGGGAAGACCTGGAAGTGAACTACCCGCTTATTATTGCCTGCTATTTTGGTATACGAGCGATCATCAGTGTTATGTACATTTCATCCATTAGTAAACTCGATTCTCGCGGCGAACTTTCCTCAAGGCTTGGTTTTGCCCTATTAGTTAGCGCAGTTATTAGTCTTTCATCCGTTATTTTTGACCCGCCCTTGCGTTACCTTGTTGCTTATATTGGGATTGTTCTTGATATTCTGTTTCCTGTATTTTTCTGGACTAAACTAAAACCGTTGCCAGCGCACACGGAACACTTGGTTGAGCGCATAGGCCTACTCACCCTAATCTTATTGGGGGAGTCAATTATTAGCCTTTCCGGAGGCCTGTCTAACATTCAATGGGGTTATTATAATGTGATGGCGGCCATCACCGGATTTATCATGATTTGCAGTATCTGGTGGATCTATTTTGATAGTTTTTACTTATTGAAAAAACATCAAAGCAGTATGAGTGGGCACGCCTTAATCTACTCGCACCTTTTTCTTTTTATGGGGCTGGCACTTCTGGCAAATTTGATCAGGCATGCGATCCTGAACGACATTGCGATACGCGATTTTCAGATTATGTCGATCACCGGCATGGCCTTGTTTTTCCTAGGTAAGCAATATGGCTATTTCATAGCCGTGAGTAGAATAAGGAAATACATACTACAAAACACGTTGATAGTGTTTTCTTTGGGCGGGTTAGTCGTATTTTTACCCCGCATCGAGTACATATTGGTCGGCCTGACAGCAACCATGATCTCTTATGTTTTTCTAAATTTCAGATATCGTTGAATCATTATTATCAGACCAGAGGGTGGGACCAAGTGAGCAAGTGGCTGACTTGCGGTTACATGCTGCCCACTACGTCGTTCTCACTGCCCGTGCGCTACTCGCCGCTACCCTTGGTCTATTTGGGTTTGTAATCCTGGTATCGTCGACCATAGTTAAGAGTCTCGGATACCCCTCTTAGCTATCGCGATCTGATAGCGCCAGCCGCATCGTAACAACAGGAGCCACATAATGGTCAAAGTAGCGTTGTTCGTTCGCCTGGAAGCAAAACCCGGGAAAGAAAAGGATGTAGAAAGTTTTCTTTTGGGCGGCCTTCCGTTAGTGGAGGAGGAGCCAGCCACTACAGCCTGGTTTGGAATCCGCTTGGGGCCGTCCACCTTTGGCATCTTTGACGCATTCCCGGATGAAGCGGGCCGGCAGGCTCATCTTTCGGGCAAGGTCGCGGCGGCGCTTATGGCAAACGCTGCCGAGCTATTTGCCGAACCGCCATCAATCGAGAAGGTTGACGTCCTTGCGGCCAAGCTGCCCGGTTAAGCAAATCCAACAGGAAGTTCCATTCAGTTCGGGGAGGCTCACGATGTCTTGTATGAAAATCAGGATCGCCTGGGCCTGCTGCTGTCCCGGGCGGTGATCAATTAAAACACTTGTATTGAAGATAAATGTCATGGCTAAAGTGCCGTGTCCAGGATTCATGCCATGCTTGCGCGCTCGGTAGAAGTGAAAGGATACGCGCGCAAATCGTGTCCATGGACGGCGTGGAGGCCGCACAGAATCTGCAAGGCAATGTGCTCATCACGGGTTTAGGCTGGGTAGGGTAGATTGTTTGCCGGGCACCGGTCGCTCATGCCGCGAAGATCTCCATCATTGATATAGAACCGGAGGTCATCCGCGCCGTGACACCTTATGGTTTCGTCAAGTGAGCATTCGTCGGCGTAGCAGTGACCGATGTTCAATGAGCTGCCTGACGCGGCTGCACTCCGAACTGCGCAACGATGTGCGTACCCAATTCCTCAATAACTTCCACCGCAGGGCGCTTGCCGTATTTGAGATTGAGAATGACGTGGTCCACGCCGATTTCCTCAAGCGACTCCAGCAAAAATCGTAGATGGTAACGTCCAAGTCTGAACCCCAAATGGATACGTGTGGGTGGCGTTGACGGATTCTCATCGAGATCGATGTACAGCGACTGAGTAAAGGGCTTATACACAGAGCCACATTGTTTCGTGACCTCCAGTCGCCAATCTTCCACGACCAGCCGCTGCATGTTCGGAATGCGTGGATAGTTGATCCATCCGTTGCTCTCACGCGCGATCCAATCCAGTGACTGGCGACTGTTGCCGGTCACGAGCATTGGAATGAATTGGGTGGTAGGTTTCGGAATCAGGTCTGCGCCTTGCATTTCACCAGTGCTCCAGTGGATGGGCTCAAAACTGGTGCTGTGGGCGCGGCGAATCACTTCGTAGTGTTCTCGAAAGATCTCTCCACGCCTTTCGGGATCGACGCCAAACGCCGAAAACTCCACTGGCCGATCTCCCGAAGCAACCCCCAGAATCAAGCGACCAGTGCTCAACTGATCGACGCTGGCTGACGCCTTGGCCGTGTGCAGGGGATGGTGCAGCGGGATGGCGATGGAGGCGGTGCCAAGTGCAATCTCCGAGGTATGGGCGGCCATATAACCCAGGTAAACCCAGGGGTCGAAGACTTGGCCGACATCGCCGAAGCCAGGGTCGCGAAGCGGCACGTCGCGAAACCAGAGCGCGCAGAAGCCCAGCGCCTCGGCTTTTTTAGCCAGTGTGACCTGGTTGAGCATGCTCGGAGTGTCCCCGTCGAACGCCTCCATGGGAAAGAATAATCCAAGGCTCAAATGCCCCTGAGTGAAGGTTCGGCTGAACCCTCGATGCTGCTGGTAAGGAATCGTGCTCGGCCGATACATACGGATTGACCTCATGACAGAACGTGAACAGCGCCCCCGTTTCCAGAGGTGCTGCGGCATCGGTCGCTTTTGAACGGCAGGTGGGGGGACTGGGTCTGGCTTTTACCCGTTGCGCCGTACTGCTGGTCGTGTGGACCGGACTCAGGGGGCAGTTGCTGGCGATAGGCGCGGGTTGGTCCGGGTAGGTGTTAAGCGGACGGTCAAAGGAAGTCAGATCTCTCGGCTCTATACCACCAGATGGGCAAGGCGTTCGAGGAATCATTCTATAAGCGTAGGCGGTTTTGCAGCTCTCCGCCATATTCTTACAATCGAGCCGCTGACGGGCGAAAGTCGCGTATCGAAGGCAGTTATCGGTCGTTTCCTGCCATTCCAGAACGGCCGCTATTGGCCGAAAGCAGCCTCTCAAGTAATAGAGACACTGCTTATCAAGCAACGATAGCGGCGCTTTTATCTACTCCGTGCGATGTTGCCCTAACTCAGAGTCGATCCACCACTCCCTCTTTCCCTCAACCCCAACTCAACATCATCAATCACCGCCTTCCCCATCTCCGCCAAAAAATACGCAGCCCACGCATACCGCTCCCCCTGCTCTTCCATAGCAGCATCCAGCGCTAACTTCTTGGCGTAGTACAACAAGGTAGAAGCCTGCTCCAACGCCTGCTGCAAAGGCACATCCGCATTAACGCGAAACAACGTTAGTTCAGGATCGGCGCAATTGCCAAAGGTGACAAAACCCTGGGTTTTGATGGGGGTTGACTGGCTCATTGTGCACCTCCCGCCAGGGTCTGGCAGCAGAGGTTTTTGAGCGGAGAAAGGCGAAAGGAACGGCAGCAAATTTCAGACAGATTACCGGCAGACATGATTGAAACTCCCTGATCAAAAATGTGCCTGCATCTGATCGGGTTCTCAGGCCCGGTCGCTGATTTTGCAGCGACCGCAGCAGACTAGGCGGCTGTTCGCGTTGGGGCAATGGCTAAACCGTCGCCGGTTATGTCCAGGGCTTTTGCGCGCAGGTATGCTCGACGGGTTATTGCAGATAAGGATATCCAGCCCCCCATGACCGCCCGCGAACAACTCCACCGCAATGGCTATGCCCTGCTGCGCCAGGTCATCCCGACCGACTGGCTGGCGGACCTGCGCGCCACCTTCGATGCCGGGGTAAAGCCGTCGGATCAGTGGCCGGTGCCCCGTGGCTGGGACTGGCGCCATTCGCAGTTGGATACGGATGCGCAGGTGCAGGCCCTGTGCCGCTTGCCCCAGGTGCTGGCGGTGGTGGGCGAGTTGATCGGCGAGCGTTTCTATCTGTCCCAGGTGGAAGGGCGCGAGCCCGTGGCCGGGGGCGGTCATCAGGTGTTGCACCGGGATTTGTCGGTGCAGCGGCCGGGGGATGTGGTCAATGCCATCGCCTTTCTCGACGACTACGGGCCGCAGAACGGGGCGACGCGTCTGGTTCCCGGCAGTCATCGCCCCGGTGCGCAGGAGCCGCCGTTCGACTTCGCCGATGAATCCCGCGCGGTGCAGCTGTCCGGTGCTGCGGGGGACATTCTGCTGTTCGATGTCGATCTGGTGCACGGGGCCTGCCGCAACCCCAGTGGCGCGCGCCGGCGTTCGCTACTGATCAGTTACTTTGCCGAGCCGCTGTACGCCAGCCAGCAGCAAACCGCGAGCCAGCGCAATGTTCAGATGGACACCCGCGAGCGCTTCGATCCCAAGGATTTGCCCTCGTGGGCTGAGGGCCCGCCCCCTGTCTTATGAACTCTGGATGATCAGGGCCCCGGCCATCAGGTCTTCGTCATCAATGCCTTGCTTCAATAGCAGATAGCCGGTTCCGCCGACCAAAATGCCCTTGTGCCCTGGAGCGGCCCTGTTCAGCCGGGAGTTGTTGATCTGCAGCACATAGTTCAAGCCTGGGCGTGTCTCTTGCCCCTGAATCCAGGCGGGTATTCCGGCGATCTTGGCCAGGCCGTTTTCGTCGCTGTCCTGCCCCGGATTTTCAATCACTGCGATTCGCCGCGCCGGGGTGATGGGCTGTCCGTAACCATCCACCTGTCGCGCCGCGGGCCTGTAGGCCAGCACCTTGCCGCCCTCTTGCATGGCCTGCTCGATGTAGGTGTCGCTGACGATTGAGTAAGGCGTAAACAGCGAAATCACCAGCTCGTCATTCAACTGCATGCCGGCAAGGTATCGATTGATAACGCTGGCCGGCAGGCTGGCAAGGTGCAGCAAGGGGGCGCCCGTCGAGTCGGTGGGCCAAGGGATGGACTCAGGCAGGTAGGGGTTGCCGCCGAGGTAGGCGGAGTCCTGGTCGGGTCTTCGGGCAAAAACACTAGTTCGTTAAACAGGGGCTGTTCCTCTCAGGTGTGTCGTTACCCAGGTAGTTGCGTGGGCGCGGGTCTTGGGGCTGCTTTCAGTCCGCAAGGCGGCTGGCCAAACGTTGCAGTGCCTGGGCCAGTTCCAGGGCCTGTTCTGCCGTTAGCTCCACGGGGTCGTTGTGTTCGGTGCAGGCCTTGAGATGAATGGCACTGCCCTGCTCTATCCATAGGCGCACGGCGCCCTCGCTGCTCTCGACATAATCCGTTGTGCGCTCAGCCGACATGTCATTCACCTTGTGCGTAGGCGGTGGCCAGTTCCAGCAGGCGGGTGAAGTTGGCGATGGCGAAATACAGGTCATCGCGGGTGTCGCCGTCCCATTCTTCGACGGCTTCGCGGGCGGCCTTGAGTGAGGCGATGCGGGTTTTGATCTCGGCGATTTCCGCCGCGCCGCATTGTCTGGAGATGAGTTCCCAGCCGATCGGGGAGATGTTTTGCTGGATGCTAAGGCCTTCACGGGCTTGTTCAATCAGCGCTGTCAGTTTGCTCATGGGGGTTGTCCTTAAGAGGCTGGGGATTTGCTGGCTCCCTTGCCGAGCATGCGCATGCGTTGTGCCTTGGCGCCCAGGCGGCGGATGGTAACCCACTCGCGCCTCGCCCGGCGCGGGTTGTACACGATGGTTTTTTTATTCCGCCTGTTGCCTCGGGTGCTTGGCAGCGCTGCACGGGTCGGCTTCAATGAGCGCCCCTTTTCATGTTCAGGAGCTAGAAGGATGCAGCTTTATTACCGTTGGGCGGCCGCATGGGTCATGGCGTGGGTACTGGGAACCGGGCTGGCCCAGGCCGAGGAACGGCCACAGGTGGCGGACAAGATCCTGGCCTACACCGGGCCGCACGGGGTGAAGGTCTGGACCTTGCGCATCGGTGAGCGCAGCGCCCATCAGGCGCTGGTGCAGGTGGAAGACGCCGACCACGACTGGAACATGCGCATTCAGAAAATGAACGTGGAGCAAACCGATCGCGACACCCGTTACTTCACTCAGGTGGACGGACAGAAGTTCGTGGTGCTGCTGCTTCAGGAGGGCTATGGCGAGCTGCATCTGCCGGGTGAGGCCAAGCCGCTGAAGGTGGGTTATGACAGCAACCTGTCCAGCTATGGCGATGCCCAGGCGTTTCTCAATGAGTACCTCAAGGCCCAGTAGAGCCTCGGGCGGGCGCTGTGGGTGCAGCGCCCGCGGATTCAAGGGTGGTCGCGGCCAGAGGGCTGCGACCGCGTTGCTGGGAACGCCTTACTGGGGAGGTGACTGTGGCGTTTTTGAGGCTGCTTCGCAGCCCAGCGGGAGCAAGCTCCCTCGCCACAGATCATCAGCGTGAGTCCCTTGTGAGGCGTTGTGGTTTGACCTAGCTGTAAATCTCCTTAGCGCAGATCGAACCGGTCCAGGTTCATCACCTTGTCCCAGGCGGCGACAAAGTCCTTCACGAACTTCTCTCCCGCATCCGTCGCTGCATACACCTCGGCCAAAGCCCGCAGTTGCGAGTTGGAGCCCAGCAGCAGGTCGACCCGGGTACCGCTCCATTTGTATTGCCCGGTGGCGCGGTCGCTGCCCTCGTACAGCTCGCGGGCCTCGGACTGGGGTTTCCATTGGGTGCCCATGTCCAGCAGGTTGACGAAGAAGTCGTTGCTCAAGGTGCCCGGGCGCGCGGTGAACACGCCGTGGGGCGCTTGCCCGACGTTGGCCCCCAGCACCCGCAGGCCGCCCAGCAGCACGGTCAGTTGCGGGGCGGTCAGGGTCAGCAGTTGCGCCTTGTCCACCAGCAGGGCTTCGGCGGTGACGCCGCTGACCGGCTTGAGGTAGTTACGAAAGCCGTCGGCCACGGGTTCGAGCACGGCGAAGGATTCGACGTCGGTCTGTTCCTGGCTGGCGTCCATGCGCCCCGGTGCGAAGGGCACGCTGATGCTGTAGCCGGCATTGTTTGCCGCCAACTCCACCGCCGCGCAGCCGCCGAGGACGATCAGGTCCGCCAGGGACACGCGTTTGCCAGTGCTTTGCGCGCTGTTGAAGGCGCTCTGCACCGCTTCCAGGCTGCGCAGCACCTGAGCCAGTTGCTGCGGTTGGTTGACCTCCCAGTCTTTCTGCGGGGCCAGGCGAATCCGTGCGCCGTTGGCGCCGCCGCGCTTGTCCGAGCCGCGGAAGGTCGAGGCCGAGGCCCAGGCGGTGGACACCAGTTGCGCAACCGACAGGCCGGAGTTGAGGATCTGGCCCTTGAGCTGCTGGATGTCCTGGGCGTCGATCAGCGGGTGGTTCACGGCGGGAATCGGGTCTTGCCAGATCAGTTCCTCGGCCGGCACTTCCGGGCCCAGGTAGCGGGCGCGCGGGCCCATGTCGCGGTGGGTGAGTTTGAACCAGGCCCGGGAGAAGGCTTCGGCCAGTTGCTCGGGGTGCTGATGGAAGCGCCGGGAGATGGCCTCGTAGGCCGGGTCGAAGCGCAGCGACAGGTCGGTGGTGAGCATCGACGGTGTGCGGCGTTTACTCGGGTCGTGGGGGTCAGGCACGCTGTCGGCACCGGCGCCGGCTTTGGGCCGCCATTGGTGGGCGCCGGCGGGGCTGGTGGTCAGTTCCCATTCGAAGCCGAACAGGTGGTCGAAGAAGTCGTTGCTCCAGCGGGTCGGGGTGGTGGTCCAGATCACTTCCAGGCCGCTGGTGATGGCGTCGCCACCGACGCCTGTGCCGAAGCTGCTTTTCCAGCCCAGGCCCTGTTCTTCCAGGCCGGCGGCTTCCGGTTCCGGGCCGACGTGGGTCGCGGGGCCGGCGCCGTGGGTCTTGCCGAAGGTGTGGCCGCCGGCGATCAGGGCCACGGTTTCTTCATCGTCCATGGCCATGCGGGCGAAGGTTTCACGGATGTCGCGGGCCGCCGCCAGCGGGTCGGGGTTGCCGTTGGGGCCTTCCGGGTTGACGTAGATCAGGCCCATCTGCACAGCCCCCAGGGGGTTCTCAAGCTCGCGGTCGCCGCTGTAGCGCTGGTCGCCGAGCCAGGTGGTTTCGCTGCCCCAGTAGACGTGGTCTTCCGGCTCCCAGACGTCCTGGCGGCCGCCGGCAAAGCCGAAGGTTTTAAAACCCATGGATTCCAGGGCGACGTTGCCGGTGAGGATGATCAGGTCGGCCCAGGAGAGCTTGCGCCCGTACTTCTGCTTGATCGGCCAGATCAGCCGCCGCGCCTTGTCCAGGCTGACGTTGTCCGGCCAGCTGTTGAGCGGGGCGAAGCGCTGCTGCCCGCCCCCGGCGCCGCCGCGGCCATCGGCGATGCGGTAGGTGCCGGCGCTGTGCCAGGCCATGCGGATGAACAGCGGGCCGTAGTGGCCGAAGTCCGCCGGCCACCAGGGTTGGGAGTCGGTCATCAAGGCCAGCAGGTCGCGCTTCACGGCGGCCAGGTCCAGGGTCTTGAATTCGGCGGCGTAGTCGAAGTCCTCGGCCATCGGGTCGGACAGCTGCGAGTGCTGGTGGAGGATCTTCAGGTTCAGTTGGCCGGGCCACCAGTCACGGTTGCTGGTGCCTTCGCCGGCGGTGTGTTTGAACGGGCACTTGGATTCATTGGACATGGATCACTCCTTCGGTCATCGAAAACCTGCCGCTCGACGTTGGCCCCGGGTTGGACAACCGTGTGAAAAGCGTAGTGAAGGACAAGCGAAGGTAAAAATAGCTTCGCTTGATGACCCTGCCAGAAAAAAACCATGACCCGTGCCAGGCCCCAAGCGGGCGCCCTGCCCCCTGTCGGAGCCTGTTCATCCTTTTGCGAATGCTGCCCGGGCATGCTCAGCGGTGCCTGAGCCAGGCACCGCCGATCGTGAACCGCCGCTCAGTCCTGGGCGTCGAGGCGGCGCCGGGTGTCGGCATCGATCTGTTGGCGCAGGGCCTGGAACAACGGGCTGGCATCGGTGTAGCGGCGGCCGTAATCGAGGTTGAAGCCGTAGTCGAAATCCGCCGGGTTCTGGCCCTGGGTGTGTTGCAGCAGGGTTTCCAGCTTGTCCAGGGCCTTGACCGCGCGCGCCTCGGTGCTGGCGGCGCCTTCGTATTCGTCCCACAGCTCCAGCAGACGCCGGCGGGCCGGGGCGTCCAGGGCCCGGGCGAGGTATTGCAGGTCGTCGCGTTCCTGTTGGCTCTTGTCCGGGTGGGCGGCCTGGGCCACCGCCGGGATGTCGCCATGGATGGCTTCCCCCAGGTCGTGGACGATGCACAGTTTCAGCACCCGCAACAGGTCCAGGTCCCCCAGTTGGTCTTCGAACAGCAGCGCCATCAGGCACAGGCGCCAGCTTTGCTCGGCGGTGCTTTCCTGGCGGCCGCTGGAGGTGTGGGCGCTGCGCAGCACGTCCTTGAGTTTTTCCGCTTCACGGAGAAAGTCGAGGCGGCCGCTGAGGAGTTCGGGGGTCATGGACAAGCCTGCTGCACGTGAATGAGGCCCGCGCCGTGGGGCGGCGGGCGAAGGCTTGCCAGACTAGCCAGCGGGCAGCAACCGGTCCACGGATAAAATATGCGTGACGTGCCTCGACAAGCGCGTCAGAGGGTTTCCACCAGCCGCACGGCGTTGCCGTCGGACAGGTTGAGGCGGGTCCAGCGGCACTGGCTGGGGGCGATGGGCACGATGGCCGAATCGTTGTGGCCGCTGAAGAATTCCAGGGACGGCGGCGCCAGCACTTCGCGCCAGCCCAGGTCATCCAGGGCGGCTTCCTTGCGCACGATTTCCTCGGTGCAAAAGCCCCACAGCGATTGGCCCAGCAGCTCGCTCAAGGGCACGCCGAACTGCGCGGCGCGGGTCGGCGAACAGGCCAGCAGGCGGTGGGTAAGGTCGCACACCAGGTGCACGGCGCGCGGGCTGTCGTTCACCAGCCGCGCCAGGGCCTGATCGGCGGCGGCGCTGAGGTTGGCCGCCAGCAGGTGCTCCAGGCGCGCACGCTCCGCCGGCTCCATGGCCTGCCGGCCGTTTTCCCAGCGGGAAATGCTCGACTGCGCCACGCCGAACAGCTCGGCGGCGTGCTGCTGCTTGACCCGGTGCAACAGGCGCCAGCGCCTGAGGGCCAGGCCCAGATGGGGTGAGGTGAACAGGGCTGCGGACATGGCGTGAGCGATGCAAGTCAAGGGGCTGGCAGTTTCGCAGCCACAGCCCTTGGCGGGCAACCGGGGCTGACCAACGCCATTGGCCCGGCCCGTCACAAGTTGCTGGACAGCGCGGCCAAGGCCCCGAAAAATCAGCGCCTTTGCCCTGCCCGTTACGGGCCGGGTGTCTGTGCCAAGGAGTTCGGCCCAATGCTCAATGTCTTGTTTGTCTGCAGCCAGAACAAGCTGCGCAGCCCCACCGCCGAGCAGGTGTTTGCCGACTGGCCGGGGATCCAGACCGCCTCCGCCGGGCTCAATCACGATGCCGAAGTACCCCTGGGCCCGGAGCTGGTGCAATGGGCCGGGTTAATTGTGGTGATGGAAACCCGCCACCGGGAAAAACTGCGCAAGCGCTTCAAGGCGCAGTTGAACAACCAGCAGATCGTGTGCCTGAACATTCCCGATGATTACGACTTCATGGACCCGGAGTTGATCCAGTTGCTGCGGCAGAAGGTGCCGCCGTTTCTTCCCGATGGCGACGCGGCTCGCTGATATGCCTTTGGCATTCAGGGCCCCGCCTGAGCGGCGGCTGGAGCTGCGCAAGACCCCATCGGCTGGCGAGCCTGCGGCTCGTTCGCAGCCTTCGGCAGCGGCTACATGAGGCGGATGCGGGCGGGGTCAGGCGCGGTGTGCGGCGCCAAGGGCGGCGGTCAGTTCGGGGGAGGCGTTGTACAGCGGGGTGCTGCCCTGTAGCAGAATCTGCGCGCTGCGCCGGTAGGCGGCGCCGTCGATCAGTAGCTCCCCGGCCTCCTGTCGGGCATTGATCAGGGTTTCCAGCACTCCGGCGGGGTTTTCAATCGCCAGTGGGTACTCGCCCTGCTCCTCGCCTAGCACCGGTGCCCGCGCCAACAGGGCATGGGCCACGGTGCCTTCGGCCAGGCAGGCCGCCGCCAGGCAGCAGCCGCCGGACACCGCCAGGGACGGGTGGGCGTTCTGTGGGGTGAAGTAGCGGGTGGCGATATCACCGCCTTCTCGCGCCGGGCTGACGATGCAGATCTTGGGGATGGTTTCGCTGCGCCGCAGGTCGTCGGCGCTCATCAAACGGCCGTCGCGCTGGCGCAGGCCCATGCGCAACCCGCCCAGCACCATCAGCTCCAGCAGGCGCGCCTTGAACTGTGGGTCGGCATCCAGTTCAGCCGGGCTTTCCTGCCCGGTCTTGCCCAGGTCCGCCGCGCGCAGGATGACCATGGGCACCGCCACATCGATGCAGGTGGCGGCAATCCCATCCAGCAGGTCGACCCGTTGCCCGCTGGGAAACAGCGCGCCGGTCTTGGCTCCCACCGGCTTGTCGAGAAACAGGTCGACCCCGGGAAACACCCCGTTGACCCCGGGAATCCGCGTGTCGCTGAGCAGTCGGCCGTCGCGCAGGCTCAGGCGCGCATACATCGTGGTCTGGGTGTTGCTGTTGAAGATCTCGATCTGCCCGCCGCCCTCCCCGGGCTGCAGCCAGCCGCGTTGCAGGGCGTACAGCGGCAATGCCGCGGACATGTTGCCGCAGTTGACGCTCCAGTCGATGGCGCTCTTGCCCGCCGCCAGTTGCGCCAGGGTGCTGATCATCCGTGTCTCGCCGGGGCGGCGTTCGACGATGAACACCTTGTTGCTGGTGGGTCCGCCGCGGCCCAGGCCGGTGATCTGGGTATTGCCCGGCCACTCGCCCTGCAGGGGCACGCCCATCAGGTGGCGCAGCAGTTCTTCCACCAGGGCTTCGTCCCGGGGCAGCGCTTCGCGGGCCAGGATCAGCCCGGTGGAGGTGCCGCCCCGGGCGTGGCACACGGGGAACTCAGGGATAGCAGCAGGCTTTGGCAGATCGGGCATGGCGGGCGCCTCCACGGTGGGCGAAAAGAGCAGCCCCTTGTCGGCCGGGCAACGGGCGGCAGCGCGGCATGATAAACCCTCGCGGCCGATCTCGGGTCGGTGGCCGGGCTGAAGACGCCCAAGTGGGCGCCTGGCCCTGGCCTTGCACCGCTCGTCTTGCGCTCGCTCTTTTTACAGCGGGCCATTTGACTAACCGTCTTGAGGATCTAGATTCCACTCGCGACTTCATGGAAGTGCATCAAGCTCGAAGCCCGGCAAACCGGGGCCCGGGTAGCGATGCTCAGTGGCCGCGCCCGGAAACTCGATTGCCTGTTTGCCTGGGCACTCCAGGCATCTAACGCGACAGCAGGGAGCTGGACATGAACGACAACATCATCGACATCATGGTCACCATTGATGTGGACACCATTCTCAATAGCCAGGGCAAAACATTCGACAGCGGCCAGACATTCAACCTGCAAAAAAGCGACCCGACGCAGCCCAGCCACCTCTACAACTTCACCACCGGCGGGGTAAGGCTCTCCAGTCAGGCGATCTACATGGTCGCCAGACGCAACAACGCCCCAGTCGGCGAAGGTACGGATGAACTGTCGGTCAACCTCAAGGAGGGCGACCTGATCCACTGGCGCAGCACCAGCCTGTCCGAGGGGCTGTACCACACGGTGCTGCTGTATCAGTACACCCAGACGTCGCCGGTAGTGACGCAACAGAACCCCAATTACGTGCAAGACATCACGCCGGTGGTCTTGAACCACACGCCCATGCCGATCATCAATCAAAGCAATCCATCCGGGCAGCCCATCGCCCAGAGCGTCAAGAATTTCTATTGGGAAGGCCGCGCCGTGCGCCAAGGCAGCATCACCTATACCTGGGCCTTCATGATTGTCGACAGTGACAATCAGGTGGTGGGTTATTGCGACTGGGACCCCTACATCAATATCAACTGAGTGCCTTGCCCCTCTCCCTGTCGGCACCGGGAGAGGGGCTTGCCGTCGCCCTGCCCGATCACTGTCACTGCCTCTGCTCCCCGCTCAATCTTGGCCAAGCCTTGATGCACCGCGAACCAGGCACTTGCCTCCCGCCCGACGCGGCCCGTATTTTATCGACCCCCGCCGCAACAACCTCCCGGCCAGCCCCGAGGTCGCCGATGGCGTGGGCCCGTTCCCTTGCCTTGTCCCGGAGACTGTATGGATCTCACCACCCTGAGCCTGTTCATCCCCGCCTGTTTCGCCCTGAACATGGCCCCCGGCCCGAACAACCTGTTGTCCGTGAGCAACGCCACCCGCTACGGCTATCGCCACTCTTGCCTGGCGGGCAGCGGCCGGTTGCTGGCCTTCGCCGCCATGATCGCCCTGGCCGCCGCCGGCCTGGCGGTGGTCCTGCAAACCTCGGAGCTGTTGTTCCATGGGATCAAGATCCTCGGCGCGGGCTATCTGCTGTACCTGGCCTGGCAACTGTGGCGGGCCAATCCGGGCACTGAAGCGAGCGAGGACAGCGCCCGCGTCGGCCTCTGGGCCCTGGCCCGCCAGGAATTCCTGGTGGCGGCAGGCAACCCCAAGGCGATCCTGATCTTCACCGCCTTCCTGCCGCAATTCGTCGATCCGGCGCAGCCGATGGGTCCGCAGTTCCTGATCCTGGGGGCGCTGTTCCTGGGGCTGGAGTGGATCGCCATCTGCGCCTACGCCTACATGGGCCTGCACATGCGCCGCTGGCTCGCCGAACCCCGGGGCAAGCGCCTGTTCAATCGCGGCTGTGCGCTGCTGTTGTCAGGGGCGGCGTCGGTGCTGCTGATGGCGCGGCGGGGCTAGTCTGGCCAGGCCAGGCCAGGAGCCGCCAATGCCTGGCCACTCTCCCCCGGCGGCCTGAACCGCACAGCCCGGCTGGCCGCTCAGGCAGAGCCTTGGATTGGCGATGTATCGCTCGCCTGTCAAAGCGCGCCGGCAAGGCGCAAAGCGTAGTCGCGGATATCCCCGGGCCAGTGCTCGATGCACTGTTGCAGGCGCGCAAGGTCTGCGGCGAACAGCGCCCGGGTGGCTTCCTCATAACCGGGAAGGTCGCCGCCCATGGCCAGCATGAACTGGTAAGCCGCCTCTTGCGCGGCCCGCTGGCGCTGCGGTTCGGCGCCATTGCGCCGGGCTTGGTCCACCAGCCGGCGCAGCACCGCCGAGGCACCTCCCGGCTGCTCGGCCAGCCATTGCCACTGGCGCGGCAACAGCGTCACTTCCCGGGCGATGACCCCAAGCTTGGGCCGCCCTCGCCCACGAGGTGCTGCCTCTTCGCTCTCCACCGGCGCGGCGGCGGGCTGACGTGGACGATAGCGCCCGTTGCCGGGCTGCGGCGTCGCGGCCAAACGCTGGCGCACTTCCTCCGCACTGCCTCGCAGGTCGAGATCGATGACCCGGCCGCTGGCATCGTCGAACACCAGCAACGGCTGCGGCGCCGCCTCTTCGCTGGCACGCTTGACCGCCTGCGCTACCTCCAGCAACGGGCCGGCCGCCAGCACATGCTGGGCCTGGAAAGCGGTAACGGACTGAGTGAGGAAATCAGACATGGCAGTGGCCCCAAGGAAACGAGGCTGAATATTACCCGGATATTAATCAGACATTAAATATCACCCGGGTAATATTTGTCCTACGCACTGTCACTGTTGGGAAACGTCCGTTACTCCACCCGTTTCGCGGCCGGCTCACTACCGGCGGGTATCTCGACGCCCCAGTCACCGTCCAGGTACCAGTCCTCCCCGAGCATCTCCGCCGGGTGCATGGTGCGGTCCGAACCATTACCGCAGGCCAGGGCATTGGCCGCGCAGTAGCGGTCGCAGCCCCAGCAGATCCGTTCGGGGTGTTTGGGGTTCAGGGGAAAGGGCTTGGCCATGGCGCCTCGCAGAACCTGGATGAAGGAGCCTGCACCTTAAAACCTGCGGGGCCTTCGGGGCTTGATCCCGATCACAATGGCAGGGTGCGGTCCGGAATCACCTGCTTCATCACCAGGGTCGAGGTCAGGCGCTGGACGTTGGGCAAGGTCGACAGGCGTTCGTCATACAGCCGCTGGAAAGCCAGGCCCTACCGCATTCCCCCAGCACCGGGGATGCCACACAATTTTCTCTGAATGCCCCGGCGACATGGCTATGATGGATCACCATGAATCCAAGCCCTGCGATCCGCCAACCCTGTCCGCCCGGCGCCTGCATCTGCGAGCGCGAGCAGTTGCTGGACACCCCCGGAGCCGACCTGCGCATCCTCAATCTGACGCGCCAGGAGGAAAAACGCCTGCTCGAACGCCTGGAGAATCTCAAGGACCTGGCGGATCTGGAGCACATGCAGAGACGGATCTACCAGCAACTGGGAGTCCGTGTGGAGATCACCCCCAGCGACAACGAAGTGCGCAGCATGCGCGGTATCACGATCGCCCTGGCCGAGCACCCCGGCCTGTGCCGCAAGACCCGACAGTCGATACCCGCCGCCATCCGCCGGGCCATGGAGAACCGCCCGGAAATTGCCTACCGCCTGCTCGATGCCCAGGACTTGCTGCGCGATACCTGACGGCAAGTTTCAGCTACAAGCAGCAGGCTTGCGGCTTGTGGCTCAAAGCTGGAAACTTGCCGCTGCTTTTTTTCAGGATTCCGTACATGCCCAACTCGCCTCTCAACGCCGCCGACTTCGAGCTGATCGAAGACACCCTGCTCCAGTACGGCGACGACCACTCGGTGCTCAATCCCTGCGAGCTGGACGGTTACTTCACCGCGCTGGTGTCGGGCCCGGCTCAGGTCGATATCGCCGAATGGTTCCCGGGCATCTGGGGCGGCGAAAACCCGGCCTGGGAAACCCCGGAGCAATGCCGGCAGTTCATCGACCTGTGCGTGCGCCACATCAACACCCTGGCCGTGCAATTGACCCAGGCCCCGCAAGCCTTCAAGGCGCGCTTCGAACACACCGAGCACCAGGGCCAGGACCTGCTGCTGGCCGAAGAGTGGTGCTTCGGCTACCTGCGCGGGGTGGCCGTGGGCAACTGGCCGGAGATGCCGGCGCCGCAGGTCCAGGCGCTGCAGTTGATCATCGACTGCGCCGAACAGGACAACTTCGAGCTGCCCGCCGACCTGGATCTGGAGCAGCATCGCCAGCAGATCGCGGCCATCGAACCTGCCGCGCGGCAGTTGCATGCCTACTGGTCGGCACAGCGCTGAAATAAACCGCATCCGAAAAAAAACGCCGCGGGCTCCGATCAGAGCCCGCGGCGTTTTTGTCTGCATCCTGCCTTCGGCGCGAGGCTTACAGCAATTTGCGCTGCACCGCCTCCTCCAGGGTGCTGCGGGCCAGTTGCTGGACCACGTCGCGGGTGTCTGCCTGGAAAGGAATGGCGACGATCAGCAGCAATTGCATCCAGGTGCGCACCGATTCGCTCTTGCGAATCCGCCCCAGCTCCTTGCCGTCCTTGTCCTTGAACACCGTCTCCAGGGTGAAGGTGTTCTTCGCCGTTGACGGAATCACGAAGAAGGTGACGCCGGTGATGATGGCCGAGGCCATGCTGAACTGTTCGTTGTTGTACAGGGTGGCTTCGGCATACAGGTCCGACTCGACCTTGTCGGTGCTGACCCGGGCAAAGCGCCCGGACTGGCGGTAGGCATCGGCCACCACGGTTTCCCAGGCGGCCGCCGGAGCGCCGGCGGCGGCATTGGCCGGGCCGCCGTTGACCTGGTACATGGCGGTGGTGCGAACAAAGGCGCTGGGCTTTTGCTCGGTGGTCTGTGCCGCCGGAGGCCAGGTGCCGACGGCTGCCAGTTCGTGTTGCGAGTAGGACACGCAGCCGCTCAGCAGCACTGCGCCGAGCACCAGGACGTGCTTGATGGAAACCAACATATGTCTCTCCTTGACCTTAGCGTTGTGCCAACCGGGCGCTGGCGTTGTCGAGCAATTTGGCAACCAGTTCATTCAGTTGCTTGGCGCCTTGGGTCGAGGCCCAGTATTCGCGGCCGTACAGGCCGACGTTGCGCTCGAACTTGAGCTGCTCCTTGGCACTGGCCAGTTCCTGGCCGTTGCGGTCGACGATCGACAGCTCGCCGGCCAGGTCGAAGCTGTCGACGTAGATCGGCCCGTTGACCCAGATCCACACGGTCAGGGTCAGCAAGGCCCCGGGCAGGTAGCCCGGATGGGGCGCGCGGTGGCCCTTGAGGGAGGTCATGTTGAATTTCAGCACCACGTCTTCCTCGCCCAGGCGGGTGGGGAATTCGCTGAGCTGGCGGAAGTAGCCGGCGCTCTTGACGTAGGGAGTCAGCTGGGCGGTCAGGGAGCGGCTGATGGCAGTGCGGGTGGCTTCGTCGATACCGGGAGCGGTGACCTGCACATCGGCAATTTGCGCAGTGCGCGGGCTGCTGATGGGTGCAGGATGCAACGGCGCGCCCAGCGGGCCGGTGACGTGGTAGGAGACACAGCCGGTCAGCGCCAGGGTGGCGATGAGGGCGGCGGCCCCGAGCAGGGTTCTGAACACGAAATATCCTTATTGAAAGACAAACAGCACCAACGTCTCGACCCCGGCGCCCAGAACTTTAGGAAAACCGCGCATTGCGTCGAGCGGCACTGGCCCGCTTGCGGCCCCCTATTGATAGCCCTCTTCATGGGCCTGGAGCAGATTGAACAAGTGCTCCTGGGGCATCGCGCAGTCCTGCAAAGGTTCGGGCGCAACCCCGTTCCACTCCTCATCGGGGTCGCTTTCGACAATCAGCAGCGGCACCTGGGCGCTGTTGAAGAAGGCGAGGATGTCGCGCAGTTCCTGCTCGCGCTGCACATGGTCGTTGTGAAACAGCTTGGCGCTGTAGAAGAAACCCTCGGTGCCACGGCGCAGATAGCCCTGGGCAACGCTCAGGGGCAGGCCCAGGCGTTGATGGAGAAACTTGACCAGCGCCAGGCTGGTGGTGGGAGTGGCCGTGGCGAGGCTGATGCGGGACATGGCAGGTTCCTTGAAAAACGACAGGTAATGACCGCGCGGTTACTCGGGGCGCCACAGTTCGAGCCCCTGCACATGACGCTCGATGTCGTCCATGTCGTCCTCCCCCAGGGTGCAGTCGAAGGGCTCGCTGAGAATCCTGCGCACCTGGGCCAGGCGCTGGGTGACCTGCTGGTTATCGATGAAATCGGTGGTGGCGCGCTGGTAGTCGGCCACGGGTTTATCCCTGTAGTAGGCGCCCATCTTGTGCAGCGAGATCAACACGAACTCCAGCTCCGCCAGGGCTTGCAGGGCCTGCTCCCCCGAGAGGGTGATGGTGCGGTTGCTTTCCAGCATCGAATACTTCCTTGGCTCTCAACAATTGGACAGACCGCCGCCAGCTGGGTAGCGTGCGGCGCACATTTCAATCCGACAGGCCCCCAAACATGCTGATCAGGGACTTTCAAAGCAGCGATCTGCAAGCGTTGCTGGCGCTCTGGCTGGACGCCTCGATCCAGGCCCATCATTTTGTCGACCCCGATTTCTGGCGCTCCAGGGTCGAGGACATGCGCAACCTCTACCTTCCCCATGCCCAGACCCGAGTGGCCGAACGCGACGGCCAGCTCCTGGGTTTCTATTGCCTGCATGAGGATCAGTTGGCAGCGATTTTCGTCAGTGTGCAGCACCAGGGCCAGGGCGTGGGCAAACAGCTGCTGGCCGATGCCCGCGAGCGGCGCTCACGCCTTGAGCTGGCGGTGTATGCCGCCAACCTGCCAAGCATCGGCTTTTACCGCCAGCAGGGTTTCCAGGTGATCGGCGATGGTATTGACCCCAATACCGGAGAAGCCGAGCTGATCATGGCCTGGCCGGGCTGAAGGGCGCGACTCTACTCCCGCAGGCGGCGCCCAGACAAATCCGCCGGCGGGTATCAGGCCGGCTCGTTAACGCCACCGCCGCGTCAGAGGAAAATGCTGCCCTTGAGGTACAAGGCGCCGTAGCCGCTGATGATCACCCGCCCGTTATCCAGCACCTGACACTCCAACTGGCCCTTGCGCGCCCCGCCCTGTTGCGCCCGCAACTGACGCTTGCCCAGGCGCTCGGCCCAGTAAGGCGCCAGGGAGGTATGGGCGGAACCGGTGACCGGGTCTTCATTGACTCCGACCCGCGGGCCGAACCAGCGCGAGACGAAATCGAATGCCCGGGACGGCGCCGTCACGGCGATGCCCCGTACATCAAAGGCGGCCAGTGCGGCGAAATCCGGCTTGAGCGATTCCACCAGAGCTTCGTCGTCCACCACCAGCAGGTAATCGTCGGTGCGAAACAGGGCCTCGGCCGCCGGCAACCCCAGGGCTTGCAACAGGGCCGCAGGAATCGCCAGCGCCTCGGGCTGCTTGGCGGGAAAATCCATGGACAGCAGGCCGCCCTCGCGGCTCACCCGCAACTCACCGCTGCGGGTGGCAAAACGCAGCACGTCGCGGCGCTCGCCCAACTGCTCGAACAGCACCCAGGCCGCCGCCAGGGTGGCGTGCCCGCACAGGTCGACTTCCACCGTGGGGGTGAACCAGCGCAGTTCGAACACTTCGCCCCGGGGCACGAAATAGGCGGTTTCCGACAGGTTGTTCTCCAGGGCGATGCGTTGCAGGAGTTCATCCGGCAACCAGGCGTCCAGGGGGCACACCGCCGCCGGGTTGCCACCGAAGACATGGGAGGTAAAGGCATCCACTTGAAAGATATCGAGTTGCATCGCGGTCATTCCTCGGCGCCTTCGGCGCGGATCTGTTCCAGGTAGTTGTAGATGGTGTAGCGGGTCACCCCCAGGGCCGCGGCGGCCTTCTCGATCCCGCCCTTGACGATGAACACCCCGCGCTCCTGCATCTGGCGCACGGCCTCCAGCTTGTGCGACTTGCTCATGCGCGTCGCGCTCGCCGGGCAGGCACCCTGGATGATCTGGGCCAGCAACTGCTCCATGTCGGGGGCTTCGTCGCGGCGCGGCGCAGGGGCGCTGCCCAGGCCCAGCAACTGGCCCAGGCAGGCATGGGCAGCGGCGATGCCGCTCAGGTCGCTGTTGCTGCACAGGCTGGCGAAGGGCTGCCCGCTGCGGTCGCGAAAGATCACCGTGGAGCTACGCAGCTCGCGGCCGTCGGGGGCCAGGGTCGGGTAGTTTTCCAGCACCAGCGGGGTGCTCGCCGATCGGTCTTGCAGGGCACTCAGCACCGCGGCAAAACCCAGGTCCTGGCGCGGCCCGCCCAACACCGGGTCGCCGACCCGGCGCCCGGTGACATGGCCGTTGGCGATGGCGACGATCGAGGATTCCGGGCGGTCCAGGTCATGCAGGACGATTTCCACATGCTGGCCAACCACGCTGGCGAGCATCTGCAAGGTGCTGCGCAGCACCTGCAGGACCAGTTGGCGCTCGGCAAGAAGGGTATCGGAAGGCACGTTCATTGGTGTTTACCAAACTGGGCGGACGGGAAAAAATATCAACACACTGTTGAATATTCAACTTTTAGTTGATTGCAATGCCCTGCCCGGTCAGCCGATTGCGGCAATTGCAGCGCTCGGGACATTGCGGCAATATTCGCAAATGTAAAACATTCTCATTAAATACTTTCCTTCAAGTGCCCCCATGACCCCCACCCTGCTCCTCGTGGAAGACGACGCCCGACTGCGCGACGATCTGCACCGGCATTTCCACCAGCGCGGCTTTGCCGTGACCCCTTGCAGCGACGGCCGCCAGGGCCTGGCAGCGGTGCGCGCCGGCCGCTTCGATCTGGTGCTGCTGGACATCATGCTGCCGGGCCTCGACGGCCTGGCCCTGCTGGAAACCCTGCGCCAGGAGCAAGACACGCCGGTGATGCTGATGTCGGCCCTGGGGGCCGAGCAGGACCGGATCACCGGCTTCACCCGGGGCGCCGACGACTACCTGCCCAAGCCCTTCAGCCTGGCCGAACTGGACGCCCGCGCCGACGCCCTGCTGCGGCGCATGGTCCGGGTGCAACAGCAGCAGGCCACACGCCAGGACCCGGAACTCAGCTTCGACGAGCAGGCCCAGGACGTACTGCTCCAGGGCCACGCCGCGGGCCTCACCGGTTCGGAATACCGGCTGCTGGTGACCCTGCGCGAGCACCCCGGAGAAACCCTGAGCAAGCCCTTTCTCTATCAGCACGTGCTGCACCGCATCTATACGCGCCTGGATCGCGGCCTGGATGTGCACGTGTGCAACCTGCGGCGCAAGCTCGCCGAGCTGGGGGTGCAGCACCTGCAGATCCAGGCGGTGCGCGGCGCCGGCTACATCCTGGTGGAAGCGGAGCGCCATTGATGCGCCGTCATCCCCTGCTGTGGAAACTGGCCGGGCTGCAGATCGGCTTCTGCCTGCTGCTGACCTGGATCATCTGGACCTGGGGCCTGTCGGCCGAGCGCAGCACCTACTTCCTCGACCCCGCCGATCGCCAGTACCTGGCCCGCTATGCGCAGCAGGCCGAGGCCGCCTGGCAACAGGGTGGCGCGGCGGCGGTGGATGCCT
Source organism: Pseudomonas sp. LPH60 (assembly GCF_030718165.1). NCBI lineage: Bacteria > Pseudomonadati > Pseudomonadota > Gammaproteobacteria > Pseudomonadales > Pseudomonadaceae > Pseudomonas > Pseudomonas sp. LPH60. The sequence goes on along the minus strand of NZ_JAVAJH010000001.1, from coordinate 1,153,283 downwards.
TCGAACAACGCCTGGCGGCCGAGGAGCACACCTGGGTCGCGGTGCTTGGCGAGCGTCTGCAACGCCTGGGCAGCACCCCGCTGAGCGCCGAGGACGCCAGCCACCTGACCTTCATGCGCAAGCTCGACTGGCCCATGAGCCGGCGCCTGCAGGACGAGTTGCCCTACGTCAGCATCGAATTCCCCGAGCACCCGGAACAAGGCCGGCTGGTGCTGCAACTGCCCGAGCGCCTGCTGCCCAGCGGCCTGACGCCCTGGACCCACCTCTTCAGCCATGGCGTGGTGCCGACCCTGCTCGCCGCCCTGCTCGGCCTGTTGCTCTATCGCCATCTGGTGCTGCCCCTGAACCGCCTGCGCGACCGCGCCGATGCCTTGCGCGCCGACGACCTGGAAAGCCAGGGGCTGGGCACGCCCCTGGTGAACCGCCACGACGAACTGGGGGAGCTGGCCCTGGCCTTCGAGCACATGGCCGAGCGCCTGCGCCAGAGCCTGGCCCAGCAGCGCCTGCTGCTGCGCACCTTGTCCCACGAGTTGCGCACGCCCCTGGCGCGGCTGCGCATTGCCCACGACAGCCCTTTGCCGCCGGAGCAGTTGCGCCAGCGCCTGGACCGCGAGATCGCCGACATGCAGCGCCTGCTGGAAGACACCCTGGACCTGGCCTGGCTCGACACCGAGCGCCCGCAGCTGCCCACCGAAGCGGTGCAGGTGCTGTCGATCTGGGAGGCGCTGCGCGAGGACGCCTGCTTTGAAAGCGCCTGGGACGCCGAGCGCCTGCCCTGCCTGCTGGACGCCGAGTGCCGGGTCCAGGTGCACCTGGACAGCATCGCCCAGGCCCTGGAAAACCTGCTGCGCAATGCCATCCGCTACTCCCCCGCCGACGGCCGGGTGAGCCTGCGCGGCTGGCGTGAAGGCAGCTATTGGCACCTGTGCCTGGAAGACCAGGGACCGGGCGTGGCCGAGCAGGACCTGCAACGGATCTTCCAGCCCTACCAGCGCCTGGACTCGGCCCAGGGCGACGGTTTCGGCCTGGGCCTGGCCATCGCCCGGCGCGCCGTGGAGCTGCACCAGGGGCGGATCTGGGCCAGCAATGGCAACCCCGGGTTGTGCCTGCACCTGCTGCTGCCTGCCGCCTAGACCCACGACCTGGAAGTGTTTAGAAAGTTAATGCGCTTTACTCGCAAATAGCAGTCATTATCATTCGTGACCTTCTGTTTCTGCCTCTGTCCGGAGATCACCGATGTCCATGCCCTCGCTGCGTCCTTTCGCCCCCTTCCTGCTGTCCGGCTGCTGCCTGCTCAGCCACGCGGTGCAGGCCGCCAATGCAGGCTCGACCCCGCCGGTCCTGGAGCTGGAACCCCAGAGCGTCATCGCCACCGCCAAGGAAGAAACCAAGCAGGCACCGGGGGTCTCGGTGATCACCGCCGAGGACATCCAGAAGCGCCCGCCGGCCAACGACCTGTCGCAGATCATCCGCACCATGCCTGGGGTCAACCTAACCGGTAACTCCACCAGCGGCCAGCGCGGCAATAACCGGCAGATCGACATCCGCGGCATGGGCCCGGAAAACACCCTGATCCTGGTGGACGGCAAGCCGGTGGGCAGCCGCAACTCGGTGCGCTACGGCTGGCGCGGCGAGCGCGACAGCCGCGGCGACAGCAACTGGGTGCCGGCCGATCAGGTCGAACGCATCGAAGTGATCCGCGGCCCGGCGGCGGCCCGCTACGGCAACGGTGCCGCTGGCGGGGTGATTAACATCATCACCAAGCAGGCCGGCAGCCAGACCCACGGCAACGCCACGCTCTACAGCTCGTTCCCGACCCACAAGGACGAAGGCGCCACCCAGCGTGCAAGCTTCGGCCTCAACGGCCCGCTCACCGACACCTTGAGCTTCCGGGTCTACGGCAACGTGGCCAAGACCGACTCCGACGACGCCGATATCAACGCCGGCCATGAATCCCTGCGCACCGGCAACCAGATCGGCACCCTGCCCGCCGGCCGCGAAGGCGTACGCAACAAGGACCTCAACGGCCTGTTGAGCTGGCGCATGACTCCGGACCAGACCCTGGATTTCGAGGCCGGTTTCAGCCGCCAGGGCAATATCTACACCGGCGATACCCAGAACACCAACAGCAACAAGAATGTGCAGAACCTGCTGGGCCACGAGACCAACCGCAGCTACCGCGAAACCTACGCCCTGACCCATCGCGGCGATTGGGACTTCGGCAGCTCCATGGCCTACCTGCAATACGAGAAGACCCGCAACACGCGGATCAACGAAGGCCTGGCCGGCGGCACCGAAGGCATCTTCAGCAACAGCGAGTTCTACACTGCGGTGCTGCGCGACCTGACCGCCCATGGCGAAGTCAACCTGCCGCTGCACGCAGGCTTCGAGCAGACCCTGACCCTGGGCAGCGAATGGTCCCAGCAGAAGCTCGATGACCCCAGCGCCAACACCCAGAGCACCAGCGAAGGCGGCGCCGTGGGCGGCCTGAGCAGCAGCAACCGCAGCACCCAGTCCAGCGCGCAGATCTTCTCGCTGTTCGCCGAAGACAACATCGAACTGCGCCCGGGCACCATGCTCACCCCGGGCCTGCGTTTCGACCATCACAGCATCGTCGGCGACAACTGGAGCCCGTCCCTCAACCTGTCCCATGCCCTGAGCGACACCCTGACCCTCAAGGCTGGCATCGCCCGGGCCTACAAGGCGCCGAACCTGTACCAGCTCAACGCCGACTACCTGCTCTACAGCCGCGGCCAGGGCTGCTATGGCCAGAGCACCAGCTGCTACCTGCAGGGCAACGACCGGCTCAAGGCGGAAACCAGCGTCAACAAGGAACTGGGCCTGGAGTACAAGGCCGACGGCTGGGTCGCCGGCCTGACCTACTTCCGCAACGACTACAAGAACAAGGTGGAATCCGGCCTGGCGCCAGTGAGCCGTGCCAGCGGCGGCAGCGGCGCCTACCGCAACGCGGCGATCTACCAGTGGGAGAACGTGCCCAAGGCCCTGGTGGAAGGCCTGGAAGGCACCCTGACCATTCCTTTGGCCAGCCAGCTGACCTGGAACAACAACTTCACCTACATGCTGCAATCGAAGAACAAGCAGACCGGCGACTACCTCTCGGTGACCCCGCGCTACACCCTCAACTCGATGCTCGACTGGCAGGCCACCCAGGACCTGTCGCTGCAGGCCAGCGTGGCCTGGTACGGCCAGCAGACGCCGAAGAAGTACGACTACCACGGCGACCGGGTCACAGGCAGCGCTACCCAGCAACTGGCGCCCTACGCGATTGCCGGGGTCAGCGGCACCTACGCCCTGACCCGCCACCTGAGCGTCACCGCCGGGGTCGACAACCTGTTCGACAAACGCCTGTTCCGTGAAGGCAATGCCCAGGGCGTGAACAACATCGCCGGGGCCGGCGCCGCCACCTACAACGAACCCGGGCGCACCCTGTACACCAGCCTGAGCGCATCGTTCTGATGTCATCACCCAGCCCCCGCCGAGAACGCCTGATGAGACGTTTTGTTCTGCCCCTGGCCCTGGCCTGGGGCCTTGCGGGAACGGCCCTGGCCGCCCCCGCCCCGGACCAGCCCATGGACCGCAGCCTGCTACAGCGCCAGGACCTGCCCTACCGCTTCAGCAGCCTGCAACTGGATTCCGTCGACGGCCAGCGCCACTACCAGCTGTGGATCGGCCAGCCGCTGCAGGCGCCGCCGCCCCAGGGCTACCCGGTGCTGTGGATGCTCGATGGCAATGCCGCCATCGGCGCTCTGGACCCCGAGCAACTCAAGCGCCTGGACCGGAGTCCGGCGCCGCTGCTGGTGGCGGTGGGTTACCAGACCCCGCTGCGCATCGAGCGTAACGCCCGCACCTACGATTACACCCCCCAGCAGCCGGGCCTGGCGCAGCAGCAAGACCCACTGACCGGGCAGCCCAGCGGCGGCGCCGAGGCCTTCCTGCAGTTGTTGCGCGAGCGCATGCGCCCGGCCGTGGCGGCGCAGGCGCCGATCGACCCGGCGCAGCAGACCCTGTGGGGCCATTCCTATGGCGGCTTGCTGGTGCTGCAAGCGCTGTTCGCCCAGCCCCAGGAGTTTCGCCACTACGCCGCTGCGAGTCCTTCACTGTGGTGGGGCGACGGCCTGATCCTGACTCAGGCCCAGGGCCTGGCCGGGCGCCTTCACGGCCAGCGTGCACAACTGTTGCTGATGCGTGGCGGCGCCGAACCGGGCAACCCGCGTCAGCCAGCGGGGCCCGAGGCCGACCAGCGTGCCCGCCAGTTGCAGGCGCAACTGGCCCAGGTGCCGGGGCTGGCCCTGGACTACCACAGCTTCGAAAAACTCAGCCATGGCCAAACCCTGGCGGCGTCGCTGCACTACGTGCTGCAGCGGCTCTACCTGCCGGCGGCCAAGGACTGAAAACCCTGCGCCCGGGTGCAAGGCCCGGGCGCCGAGTTCCAGCGCAAGAGACGGGGTGCAAGCCTTGGGGCGGCGGGCTAATCTGCCGCTCGCCCCGCCACATGTTCCGGATCGCCAATGCCCACCTGCCCCGCCACTCGTTTTCTTGCCGCACTGGATGCCGACTGGGCCGCACTGATCGCCGCCGTCGGCCCCTGCCTGCACCAGCCCCGCCCGGAGCGCGAGCCTTATCAGGCGCTGGTGCGCGCGGTGGCCTACCAGCAACTGCATGCCCGCGCTGGCGACGCGATACTCGGCCGCCTGCGCGCCTTGTTTCCCGGGCAAGCCTTCCCCACGCCCCGGCAACTGGCCGATGCCAGCCTGGAGTGCCTGCGCGGCTGCGGCTTCTCCGCACGCAAGGTGGCGACCCTGCATGGCATCGCCCAGGCCACCCTCGACGGCCGCGTGCCCGATGCCGCCAGCGCCCGCGGCCTGGACGATGAACAGCTGATAGAGCGCCTGACCCAACTGCCCGGCATTGGCCGCTGGACCGTGGAGATGCTGTTGATCTACAGCCTTGAGCGCGAGGACATCTTGCCGGTGGACGACTTTGGCGTACGCGAAGGCTACCGCCGCCTCAAGGGCCTTGAGCAACCGCCCAGCCCCCGCCAGCTGCGCCAGATCGGCCAGGCCTGGAGCCCCTGGCGCACCACCGCCGCCTGGTACCTGTGGCGCGTACCGCCCCACCAACCCTAACCCTGTAGCCGCTGCCGCAGGCTGCGAAAAGCCCCGAAGGGGCTTCAGGGACCTCAAGAGCGGCGCCTGCTTCGCAGTCGTTCGCAGCCTGCGGCAGCGGCTACAGACAGCCAGCGCAGCCAGTTGGGCAAGGCCAGGGAGATCAGCGGCACCTAGGTCACCAGGATCAGGAACAGCAGCAGGATCGACAGTCGGCCCGACTCCAGCAACACCTTGGCGCAGTCGCGCAGCGTCATGCCGCGGTACACCAACAGCGCGACGAAGGCCGAGTACACCACCATGACGATCGGCGGCGGAATCAGGATGCCCAGGGTCCCGGCGTTGCAGTTGATCCCGGCGCCGAATTCCTTGGGGTAGCCGGAGCGCACCGTACCCGCCACGGCAATCGAGCCCACCGTCGCCACCGTGGCCGGCGACGAACCGGACAACGCGGCGAACAGCATGCAGGCCAGTACCGCGGCAAACGCCAGGCCGCCGCGGATATGGCCGACGCAGGCGTTGGCGTGGGCCAGGCCGACGCCTTCGCCGGCGCGCCAGCGCCTGCAAGTGGGCAATTGAACCGCGCGCGCGTAACCCCTAAAGTCACGCCTCCCGCTATCAATCTGAGATCGCCGATGGCCGCTCTTCGCCTGACTACCCTGCACACCACTCAAGCGGTGCTGGACGCCTTTCGCGACAGCGATGTATCGCCCGAGGTGCTGCTCGAAGGCAGTGGCATCCAGCTGGCCGACCTGGAGCTGCCCAACAGCCTGATCAACATCAGCCAGGAAATGCGCGTGTTCAGCAACGCCGTGGCCTTTCGCCAGGACCTGGGGCTGGTGCTGGGACGCAACCTGCATATCAGCGCCTACGGCATGTTCGGCCTGACCCTGCTGACCAGCGCCACCCTGCGCGAAGGCTGGTCCCTGGCGCTGCGCTACCCCTTGCTGCTGGGCACCTTCTTCCACCTCGACCTGCAGATCCGCGACGGCCTGGCCTGGCTCACCGCCGACCAGTACAGCGAAACCGAACTTGAGGTGTTCAACACCGACTTCTGCATGTCGTCCTACCGGGTCACCTGCCAGGACCTGCTGGGCTGCAAGCTGCCGCTGCGCGAGGTGCACCTCAAGCACCCGCCGCAACCCTATCTGGACAGCTACGAGCAGGCGTTCAATTGCCCGGTGCAGTTCAACGCCGGGCGCAATGCCATCGGCTTCGACCTGGAATGGCTGGACCGGCGCCTGCCCCTGGCGGACCTGGTGACCCAGAACGACATGCTGCAACGCTGCATCCGCCTCAACGAAGAGCTCAGCGCCCGGCCGACCTGGATCGATCAGGTGCGGCGCATCCTCAATGAACAGCTGCACGCGGTGCCGGACTTCGACAGCCTGGCGCGCCAGGTGCACTGTTCCCCCAGCACCCTGCGCCGACGCCTGCGGGCCCAGGACACCAGCTATCAGCAGTTGCTCGATGAGCTGCGCTATGCCCGGGCGCAACAGTTGCTGGGCCAGCACAGCCTGCCCATCTACCGCATCGCCGAAGCCCTGGGCTTCAAGGAAACCGCAAGTTTCCGCCATGCCTTCCAACGCTGGAGCGGCGTTGCTCCCGGGCGCTTCCGGCAGTTGGCCGGCCAGCTCGGCCCGCTCTCGGACTGCGCTGAAGATTGACGCTAAATATCCCCTATTGACCGTTGCCAACATTCTCTCAGGGACCTATCCGGCCAAGAATGATCCACCCGGAAGGTCCCGCTCATTTCAGACATGGAGTTGTCGCATGAAATCGCTGCATACCGCCCTCACCCGCCTGGCCCTGAGCTGCTCCCTGAGCGCCCTGGCCCTGAGCGCCAGCTTCAGCGCCCACGCCGCCCCCGAGCGCACGGTGAACATCTTCAACTGGTCGGAGTACATCGCTCCCAACACCATCAAGGACTTCCAGGCCCAGAGCGGGATCAAGGTCAAGTACGACATCTTCGAAAGCAATGAAGTGCTGGAAGCCAAACTGCTGACCGGCAACAGCGGCTACGACGTGGTGGTGCCTTCCAGCGGTTTCGTCAGCAAGCAGATCAGCGCCGGCGCCTTCCAGCCCCTGGACCGTGGCCAACTGCCGAACTGGAAGAACCTCGACCCGGCAGTGATGAAGCTGCTGGAGCAGAGCGACCCGGGCAACCGCTACGTGATCCCCTACATGTGGGGCACCAACCTGATCGGCTACAACCGCGACAAGGTCCAGGAACTGCTGGGCAGCGATGCCCCGGTCAACAGCTGGGACCTGGTGTTCAAGGAAGAGAACCTGAAGAAGCTCAGCCAGTGCGGCGTAACCTTCCTCGACTCGCCCGCCGAGATGCTGCCCCTGGCCCTGCACTACCTGGGCCTGGACCCCAACAGCCAGAACCCCGAGGACTACCGCAAGGCCGAGGCCCTGCTGCTCAAGCTGCGTCCTTATGTGCGCTACTTCCACAGCGCCAAGTGGATGGGCGATATCGCCAACGGCAACATCTGCGTGGCCGTGGGCTACTCCGGCGGCTTCCTGCAGGCGGCCAACCGCGCCAACGAAGCCAAGAACGGCGTGCACATTGAAATGCGCATTCCCAAGGAAGGCACCCTGGTGTGGATCGACACCGTGGCCGTTCCCGCCGGCGCCAAGCACGTGGACACCGCCCACGCCTTTCTCAATTACCTGATGGAACCGAAAGTCATCGCCTCCATCAGCAACTACGTCGGCTACCCCAATGGCGTGACCGACTCCAAACCGTTCATCCAGCAGACGCTGCTGGACAACCCGGACCTGTTCCCCAGCGCCGAGACCATGACCCGCCTGTACCCCCTGGCACCGCTGCCGGCCAAGGCCGAACGCACCCGGACCCGGACCTGGGTCAAGGTCACCAGTGGCCGCTGAGTTTTTGACCCTCAAGGGTTTGCGGGCCGCCACCAGCGGCGCGTCCGCAGCCCTTGCCCGTTGGCCCGCCACCGGCGCCCCACGGCCTTGATAGAAGAGCTGCCCATGTCGTTATCCCCGTCCAGCACACCGGCCCTGCACCTGCTGTCCATCGAGGCATTGCTGCACGGCTTTGCCGCCCGGCAGTTCACCCCGGTGGATCTGCTGCACGCGGTGCTGGCCCGGATCGAACGCCATGAGCCGCAACTCAACGCTCTTTGCGAGCGCCAGGACGCGGCCGCTCTCGCCGCCGCCCAGGCGGCTACCGCGCGCTGGGCCGCCGGGCAACCGCTGGGCCGGCTGGACGGCATCCCGATCCTGGTCAAGGACAACAGCGACATCCAGGGCTGGCACACCCGTAGCGGCTCCAGGGCGCTGGCCGACCGCCCGCCCATGCCCCGCGACACCAGCCTGGTGGCGCGGCTGCGCGAGGCCGGGGCGATCTTCATTGGCAAGACCACCCTGCCGGAACTGGGCAGCACACCCCTGACCGATAGCCCGCTGACCGGCATCACCCGCAACCCCTGGAACCTGGCCCTGCATGCCGGTGGCAGCAGTGGCGGCAGCACCGCTGGCGTGGCCGCCGGTTACGCCCCGGCGGCCACCGGCAATGATGCCGCCGGATCGATCCGCACCCCGTCGAGCTTTTGCGGGGTGATCGGTTTCAAGCCCAGCCATGGCCTGGTGTCCGCCTGCCCGAGCATCGACCCGGGGGGCATGGCCGCCGAAGGCCCGATTGCCCGGCATGTACGGGATATCGCCCTGCTGATGGAGCTGATGAGCGCCCATGAGCCTGATGAACCTTTCGCCTGGCCCCATGCTCCCGGCCAGTTCCTGTCCGGCATCGAGGACGGCATCAACGGCCTGCGCATCGCCTTCAGCGCCGACCTGGGCCATGCCGCCCATGTCGATCCGCAGATTGCCGCCCGTTGCCTGGCCGCTGCCCAGTTGCTGCAGCAGGCCGGGGCAACGGTGGTCCAGGCCTCGCCGGACATCGGCCAGCCGGCCGCGAATTACCTGCGGGCCTGGCCGGTGGAAGTGGCCAGCGCCATGGCCGAGGAAATCCCGCTGGAGCGCCAGCACCTGGTCGGCGACTTCCTCCAGCAGGCCCAGGTCCGCGCACGCCAGCTCAATGCCCTGGATTACGCCTGCGCGGTGCAGGAGCGGCATCGGGTCGCGCAACAACTGCATGACTTTCTCGGCGACTACGACCTGCTGCTGACCCCCACTGCGGTGGTCGAGCCCTTCGCCGTGGAGCGCCAGATGCCGCCCGACTGGCCGGAGCAGATCAGCGCCATGTGGCAGCCCACCACCTTCCCGTTCAATTTCAGCCGCCAACCGGCGCTGAGCATGCCCTGCGGCCTGAGCGCCGCCGGCCTGCCCATAGGCCTGCAGATCGTCGCCCGCTTCGGCCGTGACGAATGGGTCCTGCGGGCCGCCCGGGCCCTGGAAAAACTGCTGCCTGCCGGGGTGTTCGCTCACCCCGCCGGCCTGCTGGACGCCCCCCCGGGCGTGAACTGCACTGAACAACCCGCTGACGCAGCAACAACGCGCCGCTTTACGGACAAGGAGGTGGACCATGGAGTCTTCTAGCAGTTGGTATCAAGACACTCAATTCGACCACGACATCTACGTGATGATCATTCGTGAGCCGAGTTCACCGAGTCTCTATGCACATCAATCCGGTGCCAGCTTCAGCTACGTCGGGCGGCTCACCGGCCATGGCCAGCACCCGTGCTTTTCCGTGCACTTTGCCTGCCCGCCCTACGGCAACGACTACGCCAGCACCGAAGCCGCCCTGCAAGCCGGCCTGGCCCATGGTCGCGCCCTGATCGAACACTGGCGCACCCGGGGCAGCAAGCCACCGGCGCGCAACGCCGAAGTCGCCCTTTCCAGCTACAGCAACTGAACGCCCCGGCGCCGCTGGCCCTGGGTTAGCGGCTCAAGGCCGGTCCAGGCTGTCGAGGTACTCGATGGCCTGGCGGTACTTCTCCAGGCGCCGCCGGTCATCGTCACTGGGTTCGGGGATGCGTGACAGGTCACTGTTCTCCGCCAGGTCCGCCCGCTTTACCCGTCGCGCCAAAGGATTCTGTGCCGCGCGGCGGATAAACCCCGGATAGTCCTCGCCCTCGACCTTGGTCAGCGCCGCCAGGGCCTGCAGCACCTCTTCACTGAAACCTTCGCCGCGCAGTTGTTCCAGGGTCACCGGGCTGTCTTCAATGACGTCGTGGAGCACCGCGACCAGCTGTTCCCGGGGCTCGGACAGCCGCAGCATGACCCGCAGGGGATGGAGGATATAGGGCGCCCCGCCCTTGTCGACTTGCCCGGCATGGGCCCGGGCAGCAATGGCGATGGCGCGTTCCAGGGTACTCATGGGCGGTGGCTCCGGATCTTGGCAACAATGCCGGGGCCATACTAACCCGACCGGTTCAGGCCAGGGCCAGCAGACGCCGGGCCTGTTGCAGCACTGGCGCGTCGACCATCTGCCCGTCCACCTGATAGGCAGCGGATGGGGCCATGACCGGTGATCGCCAGTCGCGGCGCGACAGCAGCGGACATTGATGCCGATCAAGCGCCCGGATCGCCGGCGGAGTAAAGCTTGTGGCAATCACCTGCCCTTTGCTTCCCCGGAGACTTGATCATGTCCAGCAGCGCCCTCGATGTCCTCGCCCAACCGCCCTTTCCGGCCCAGCAAGGCCAATACTGGATCGACGCCCTGAGCGACGGCAGCCATGTGCTGATCCGCCCGCTGCGTCCTGAAGACCGGGGCCGGGAAAAGGCCTTTATCGAAAACCTCTCCCCCGTCACCCGGCACCAGCGCTTTCTCGGTGAGGTCAAGGAAGTCGGCGATCAGTTGCTGGATCAACTGATGGACGTCGGCACCCCGCAACGGGTGGCCTACGTGGCCCTGGTCCACGACAACGGCGAGCTGCGGGAAGTCGGCATCAGCCGCTATGCCCAGGTCGACGACCAACCCTGGCGCTGCGAGTTTGCCGTGACCATCGCCGATCAATGGCAAGGCAAGGGCCTCGGTGCCCTGCTGATGCAGCATCTGATCGACGAAGCCCGTAGCAATGGCTTCCAGCAGCTGTATTCGGTGGACAGCGCCGCCAACTACAGCATGCGCCGCCTGGCGAAGACCCTCGGTATGCGCAGCGCCATCGACCCCGACGATGCCACCCAGGTGATCCACAGCCTGGAGCTGTAACCCGCCCAAGCCGCGCCTCGGTCCGAGGCGCGGCCACCTTCGCTTAACACTCTTTGACAGTTTCCAGACAAAGCTGCCAAAGACTCCTCAGGCGCCCTTCCCTAGCATCCGCTCATCGAATTTCCGGTCGGGTGCTGCATGTCCCCCAAACTTCTCGGCCTGCCACTGCTGGGCATCCTGCTGAGCAGCCTCGGCTGCAATGGCCAACCACCTGCGCCGCCGGTCATAGCGCCCGGCGACTACGCAAGCATCATCAGCTACTTGAAGCAGTACATCCCCCGGGAGATGGCCGAGCACCAGGTCCCGGGGCTGTCCATCGCCCTGGTGGACGGCCAGGAGCTGATCTGGGCCCGGGGCTTCGGGTTTGCCGACCAGGCACGGGGCCTGCAGGTGACCGAGAACACCGCGTTTCGTGCCGGCGCCCTGTCGCAGTTGCTGACCGCTACGGCGGTCATGCAACTGGTGGAACAGGGACGCCTGCAGTTGGATGCGCCCCTGCAGGACAGCCTCAAGGAATTCTACGTCCGCTCGCGCTTTCACCAGGACCAGAACGCCGCCGACCAGGCCGTGACCGTGCGCCGTCTGCTCAGCCATCAGGCCGGGATGCCCGCCGAGTACCTGCGCGACTCACGTACGCCCCAGGCCCTCAACGAGCTGCCGAGAAAGGTCAGCGGGGTCTGGCTGAACAATGCCCCGGGCACCCGGACCGCCCCCTCCAACCTGGGCTACGCCCTGCTGGGCGCGGCGGTGGAACGCAGCAGCGGCCTGGATTTCGAGATGCAATTGCAAAAAAGCCTGCTGCGCCCGCTGGGCATGAGCCAGTCGAGTTTCATCGGCGGCAGCGGCGCACAACCCTACCGCACCCAAGGCTATACCGACGGCTCCCGCAGCAATGATGTCCTGGTGCGCGACCTGTCCGCCGCTGGCTTGTGGAGCAATCCACGGGACCTGAGCCACTTCGTGCGCATGCTCTTCGCCCAGGGCAGCTACAAGCATCAGGCGTTGCTCTCGCCGGCCTCGATCAAGGAGATGGTGCGTCCGCAGAACAGCGGCAACCCGCTGGATTTCGATTGTCAGGTGGGCCTGGGCTGGTTCCTCTCGCCCTGTGGCGATGAGTGGGTCAACCCGGGGGTTGGCACTTGGCAGCGCAGTGGCTCCGGCGATGATTTCCACGCCCGGATCAGCGTGCTCCCGGAGCAGCAACTGGCGGTGATCGTGATGAGCAATTCCGGCTCCGGCGCAGCCCTGGCCCAGCCGTTGGTGCCGCAGATTCTGCGCATGCTGCAGCAGGCCCATGGCGCCCCCGGAGGGATGCAAGCCGGCCCTGTTCAGCAGGGCTGCGTTCAGCACGATTCCGGCCAGGATGGCTTCGTCAAGAATGGCTCCGTCCCGAATGGCTCCGTACTGGATAGCTCCGTAGTGGATAGCCCCCTACTGAGTAACTCCGTCCAGAGTCGCACTGACCTGAAGGGCTCAGACCAGAACGGCTCCGACCAGCCCACCCCGCGGCGCCGGGTGCCGGAAGCCGCCGACCGCCAGCATCTGGCGGGGTTCTATGCCACGACCTGGGGCGTGCTGCGCATCAAGGACCAGAACCAGCGGCTGTTTGGCGAACTGGCCGGCACGCGCTTCGAGCTGCTGCGCGACGAACACGGCTGGCTGCGGGCGCAGAAGAAAATCCTCGGCCTGTGGCAGCAGGACCTGGGCGACCTGGGGCGGGTGCAACTGGACGTCATGAACGTTCAGGGCAACCGGGTGTTTACCGCCAAGCGCCACGGCCAGCTACTGGCCATGGGGGAACGGATCGACCCGGTGCCCCTGCCCGACAACTGGCTGGCCATGGTCGGCACCTATCACGCCCTCAACGATGACGAAGCCAACGCCCCCGTGAACGGCGTCAGCATCGCCCTGGAAGACGGCTTCCTGATGATCCGCAGCCTGCAACAGGGTCGCACCCTCACCGATTACATCCTGGCTCCGGTGGACAACGCCCATGCGGTGATTGCCGGCCATGGCCCCGGGCTGGGCGACACCGTGCGCCGCCAGGTCAACGGGGTCAACGTCCTCGGCTACTCCTTCAAACGTATCTACACCCCCCACTACCTGAGGTTCTAAAACACTATGAAAAGCCTGAAACGCTGCACCACCGTCGCCCTTTGGGCGGGCACCCTCGGCCTGGCCACAGGGTCTGCAGCGCTGCATGCCGAGGACTGGAAATATGGCGTGCGCGGCGGTGTGGCCAGCGTGCCGCGCTACAGCGGCAGTGACGAGCGCACCGTGGCGCCGATTTTCGGCGGCGAAATCATCAGCCCCTATGGCCTCTTCCTCAACACCGACCAGGGACTGGGCTGGGGCCATGAATGGGGCGACCTGTCGTTCAGCACCTGGGTCGGCCCCAGCGACGAACGGCGCGACAAGAACCACCTGGGCCAAGGCTCCAAGCGGCTCAAGGGCATGGGCCAGATCAAGTCACGTGCACAGTTCGGCGCACACCTGGGTTACGACCTGGGCCCGTTCGAACTGGGAGCCACGGTGACCCACGCAGTGAAGAAGAATGACAACAAGGACACCGGTTCAGCTTACAGCCAGCTGCAGCTGAGCATTGGCACCAACCTGTACGAGGGACGTTTGGGCAGCCTCGATGCCAGCCTCAACAGCCTGTTCGGCAATGCCGACTATATGCAGACCTGGTACGGCGTGAGCGGCACCCAGGCCGCCAACAGCCGCTTCAGCGCCTACCGCGCCAAGGGCGGGCTGGTGAGCAATGGCCTGGACCTGGAATGGAGCCTGCCCCTCAACGAGCAGACCAAGCTTTCGACCCTGCTGTCCCTGCAGTACCTGGGCAAGGAAGCCGGCGACAGTCCGATCGTCGATCGGCGCATGCAGACGGTGCTGGGCACCCAGCTTGAGTACAGCTTTTAAGCGGTAGGCTTCGAGCGGCAAGCGGCAAGCAGCGAACTGGCGGCTTGAAGCTTGCCGCTGCCGCTAATCGACATGGGCCCAGGTCAGGCGAAACGAGGCCCCGCCCCACTCCGAATCCACCACCTCGACCTTGCCGCCATGCCACTGGGAAACCCGTCGCACCAGGGCCAGGCCCAGGCCGAAACCACCGGTACGCCGGTCGCGGCTGGCGTCGAGCCGGGAAAAGGGTTCAAAGATTTTCTCCCGTCCGTCCACCGGCACGCCGGGCCCGTCATCATTGACCCGCACTTCGTAGCCCTGCTCCAGGCGGACCAGGGACACTTCCACCCGCCGGTCGGCGTAGCGAATGGCGTTGCGCAACAGATTGATCACCGCCCGGGCCATGAAGCGTGGCTCGATCCGCACGTACTCGACCTGGCAGGAGCGGATCAGCAACTGCACCCCCGCCGCTTCCGCCTCCAGGGCGACACTGCCGACCACGCTGTCGAGCCAGCTCTGGGCCTGGATATTCTCGCGACTGATGGTGGCCGCGCCGTGCTCCAGGCTGGCGTAGGACAACAGCTCGGAGACCATGTCCTCCAGTTCGCCAAGGTCGGCGTACATGTCGGCGATCAGTTCGCGGTTTTCCTCCGGGTCCGGTTGCTGCTGCAACTGGTCCAGCTCGAAAGACAGCCGCGCGATGGGCGTACGCAACTCGTGGGACACCGCGTTGGTCAGCTCGCGCTGGTTGGCGATCAGGCCCTCGATGCGCGCCGCCATGCGGTTGAAGTGCTGGGCCAGGTCGCGAATGTTGGAACGCTGGGACAGTTGCAGGCGGGTGCTGAGGTCATTGCCGCCAAAACGCTCGGCGGCCAGGCGCAGGCGCTCCAGGTCGCGCCAGTGCGGGCGCACCCAGAAGTACAGGACGATGGCCAGCAGCGTGCCGAGCAAGGCATAGGCGGCGATGTTGTACAGCAGGGTCAGGGGTGGGTCTTCCGGGAGCTTGATGCTCAGTAACTGGGGACCGTCGTCGATGCTGGAAATGAATTCGTTGAAATCATCCCGGACCACCAGTTGCTTGGCACTCAGCAGCGCCCGCTCCTTCTGGTTGAGGTCCAGCTCGCCGGCCTGCACCAGCTTGAGCCCCAGCCCGTAATGGGGTTTGAGCAACTCCAGTTGATGCTGACGCCCGGCCTCGTCAAAGGGCCGCAGCTGCTCGCTGAGGCTATAGGCCGGCCCGCGCACCGCATCGCGGTTGTAGGCCTCGATCAGGTCCACCGCCAGGTAGTTGAGGAAGATGTGTTGCACCGCGGTCATGGCTCCGGCAAAGCCTAAGGCCAGGAACAGGTAGAGCCCCAGAAACAGCCGCAGCATTCAAATCTCCCAGGCGAATGGATTGAACAGGTAGCCCTTGCCCCACACGGTCTTGATGCACACCGGCTCGCGCGGGTTGTCCTTGAGCTTGCCGCGTAATTTGCTGATGTAGACGTCGACGCTGCGGTTCAGACCGTCGAACTCGATGCCGCGCATGCGGTTCAGGATGTCATCCCGGGACAGGGTCTTGCCTGCCGCATTGGCCAGCAGCCAGAGCAGCTCGAACTCCATGGTGGTCAGTTCGATCGGCTCGCCGGACAGACGCACCTCGCGGCTGCTGCGGTCGATGCTCAGCACGCCGAACTCCAGGGCCCCGCGCAAGGCGCTCGACTCCGGCACCTGGCGCCGCTGCAGGGCCCGCAGCCGCGCCAGCAGCACCGCCGGCTTGATGGGTTTGATCACATAGTCGTCGGCGCCGGACTCCAGGCCGAGAATGTGGTCCAGGTCGTCTTCCTTGGCGGTGAGGATGACAATCGGGGTATCGGCCACGGCGCGGATTTCCCGGCACACGTGCAGGCCACTCTGGCCCGGCAACATCAGGTCGAGCACCACCAGCTTCGGTTTGAATTCGAGAAACGCCGCCAAGGCCACATCGCCCCGGTGCACCGTCAGCACTTCAAAGCCATGCTGGGACAGGAAGCTGGCAATCAGCCCGGCGAGCTTCTCGTCATCTTCCACCAGCAGGACTTTGCCAAGACCCAGGTTTTCCATACCTTCCCGTTCGCAAGCACACAATTTTGAGTGCGCGCATTATAGAAGGACCGAGGTTAAAAAAAGGCTAAGGTCGCGGCAAAACCAGCGACTTATCGCGGTTTTGCGCAAAGTTTCATTCTTTTAAGAGTTTTTAACAATTTGCCCCTGTTTTTACACAAGGGCAGCGACACAAGGGTTGTGCCTTACCAGGCCGGTACGCCGCTGTGGAAGCGGAACTCCGGGTCCGGGGACTCGATCAGCTCCTGCTCGGCGGCCCGCACCTTGTCGATCACCTGGGCGATGTCCTTGGCGTCGCCATATTGGTAGGCCAGCTTCAGGTAGCCCTGATAGTGCCGGGCCTCGCTTTTGAGCAGGCCGAAATAGAACTTGCCCAACTCCTCGTCCAGGTGTGGCACCAGGGCTTCGAAGCGCTCGCAACTGCGGGCTTCGATAAAAGCGCCGACCACCAGGGTGTCCACCAGCTTCACCGGCTCATGGCTGCGCACCACCTTGCGCAGGCCCGAGGCGTAGCGCCCGGCATGCAGTTGGCGCAGCTCGACCTTGCGTCGTTTCATCAGGCGCATGACCTGTTCGTGGTGCACCAGTTCTTCCCGGGCCAGACGCGACATCATGTTGATCAGGTCGACATGGGAATGGTACTTGGCGATCAGGCTCAGGGCGGTGCTGGCGGCCTTGAACTCACAGTTCTTGTGGTCGATCAGCAGGGTTTCCTGGTCGGCCAGGGCCGCCTGGACCCAGGCGTCGGGAGTCCGACAGCCGAGGAAGTCATGAATTTCCGGAAAGTTCATCGGCGCATTTCCGAGCAATCCGCCACAGCAAGGCGAGCAATGGCGGCACTATCAGTGATCGATAACATGAGGCTCACGAGACAAATAAGGCTTCACAGCGAAAGGCTGGCGATTATACCGGCCACGTCGCAGACCACCAGCGGCCGCGCTTGATATGCATCAACATGCGGCGCGGGCGCCAGCAACTATAGTTGTGCACGCCAGGGTCTGTTGCCGTTTGGTGACGAGCCGCGTTGCTGGGCCAAACGGGAACAGACCCTAACCGTTCATCCCTTTCCTGGAGATCCCGATCATGCAAAGTATCCGCAGCATCCTGGTGGTCATCGATCCCACGCCTGGCGAAAGTCTGGCCCTCAAGCGCGCCAAGCTGATTGCCGGGGTCACCCAGGCCCACCTGCATCTGCTGGTCTGCGACAAGAAACACGAACACTCGGCGCTGCTCAGCGTGCTCAAGAGCAGCCTGACCGGCGAAGGCTACAGCGTCACCACCGAGCAGGCCTGGAACGAGAGCCTGCATGAAACCATCATCGACGTGCAGCAGGCCGAGGGTTGCGGCCTGGTGATCAAGCAGCATTCCCATGACAATCCGCTGAAGAAAGTCCTGCTGACCCCGGCGGACTGGAAGCTGCTGCGCTACTGCCCAACCCCGGTGCTGCTGGTCAAGACCGCCACCCCCTGGGCCGGTGGCGTGGTCATGGCGGCCATCGATGTCGGCAACATGGACGGCGAACACCGCACCCTGCATGCCAGCATCGTTGACTATGGTTTCGACATCGCCAGCCTGGCCAGGGCTCAACTGCACGTGATCAGCGCCCATCCATCACCGATGCTTTCGGCATCCGACCCGGTGTTCCAGCTCAAGGAAACCATCGAGAAGCGCTACCGCGAGGAATGCAGGGCGTTCCAGGCCGAGTTCGATATCGACGATGCGCACCTGCATATCGAGGAAGGTCCGGCGGACGTGCTGATTCCCCATATGGCCCACAAGCTGGGGGCCGTGCTGACCATCATCGGCACCGTGGCCCGTACCGGGTTGTCGGGGGCCTTGATCGGCAACACCGCCGAAGTGGTGCTCGACTCCCTGGACAGTGACGTGCTGGTGCTCAAACCGGCGGACATCATGGACCATCTGGAAGAACTCGCCGCCAAAGTCTGAGCCCCTTCCCCGCAACGCCAGCGCCTAACCTGCGTCGCCCATGACGACGCTGTCGCTGGCAAGCCCACGCCTGCAGCACCCTTTGCGCAGGAAGTGGCTGGCCGACGAACCTCTCAGCCCAGGGCGTCCTTGAGAAACCCCGGGGCGATGTAGCGCTGGTAGTGGGCTTCCGACAGCAGGAAGAATTCCCGATCGATGGCGTCACGCAATTCCGGCAGGCCCCAGTCACGGAACTCCGGCAACAGCGCCATGCCGTAGGCGTCGAGCTGGTTGATCACCCGCGCGCCCCGGGCAATCAGCTGATAGGCCCAGCAATACTCGGACTGGTGCGGCACGAAACGGATCTTGCGCTGCTCCAGTTGCCCGCGCAGACGCGCCGGGTCAAAGACTTCCAGCTTGGCCGTCATCACCTGCACCAGCAGTTGTTCAAGACGCAACCAGACCGCGCGTTTCTCCTCCTCGTTGTAACCGTTCCAGTTGATCACTTCGTGATGGAAACGCTTGCAGCCGCGGCACACCAGGTCGCCGTAGACGGTGGAGCAGAGGCCGACGCAAGGGGTCTTGATGGTCTGATTGGGCATAGAAAAACAACACACGCAAAGGCAAAACAGTCGGCAATGTTAGCCCTTTGTCTAAGATTGATCACCCCTCAAACTTCAATACAGCAACTTACGTTTAGATTTTTTTTGCCGTAGAATCAGCCAGCCTTTTTAGGCGCCAATGTCCGTTTGAAGCTGTTTTCAAAGCGTCACGAGCACAGTCGTTCCTTCAGAGCGGTGTTGGCGAGGGGTTTTTCCAGCGGGGAAAAATCCAGCGCCAACCCTCATCAGCTCCCCGTTCTGCAGGCGTAAAACTTTGAAAGCAGCTTCTGTAAGGAATTGTCGGTAATTCTGGCTAAGTGGCCCACAACGCCACGCAGCGCATGAGTACGGCAATTTCGGGATGAGCGTCCCGGACACCCATTTGGGACCACTGATGAGGGTAATAACTGTGCTTGAAGCCTACCGCAAACATATCGAAGAGCGCGCAGCACTGGGTATCGTTCCCCAGCCGCTTAACGCCGAACAAACTGCAGGCCTGGTCGAGCTGCTGAAGAATCCCCCGGCTGGCGAAGAAGCTTTCCTCGTTGACCTGATCACCAACCGCGTTCCACCAGGAGTCGACGAAGCCGCCTACGTCAAGGCCGGTTTCCTCTCCGCGCTGGCCAAAGGCGAAGCCTCCTCCCCTCTGATCGACAAGAAGCGCGCCGTAGAACTGCTGGGCACCATGCAGGGCGGCTACAACATCGTGACCCTGGTCGACCTGCTGGACGACGCCGAGCTGGCGCCTGTGGCTGCCGCTCAACTCAAGCACACCCTGTTGATGTTCGACGCTTTCCACGACGTCGCGGAAAAAGCCAAGAACGGCAACGCTCATGCCCAGGCCGTACTGCAATCCTGGGCCGACGGCGAGTGGTTCAAGAACCGCCCGGTACTGGCCGACAAGATCAGCCTGCGGGTGTTCAAGGTCACCGGCGAAACCAACACCGACGACCTCTCCCCTGCACCTGACGCCTGGTCCCGTCCGGACATCCCGCTGCACGCCCTGGCCATGCTGAAAATGGCCCGTGACGGCATCGTGCCTGACGTGCAAGGTTCCATCGGCCCGATGAAACAGATCGAGCAGATGCGCAACGACGGCTTCCCGATCGCCTACGTCGGCGACGTGGTCGGCACCGGTTCGTCCCGTAAATCGGCCACCAACTCGGTGCTGTGGTTCTTCGGCGACGACGTTCCTTATGTGCCGAACAAGCGTGCCGGCGGCTTCTGCTTCGGCAGCAAGATCGCTCCAATCTTCTACAACACCATGGAAGACGCCGGCGCCCTGCCGATCGAATTCGACGTGTCGAAGATGAACATGGGCGACGTGATCGACCTGTACCCGCACGCTGGCAAAGTCACCAAGCACAACAGCGACGAAGTCCTGGCCACCTTCGAAATGAAGACCCCGGTGCTGCTCGACGAAGTCCGTGCCGGCGGCCGTATCCCGCTGATCATCGGCCGTGGCCTGACCGAGAAGGCTCGCGCCGAGCTGGGTCTGCCGCCATCCGACCTGTTCAAGAAGCCTGAAGCCCCGGCTGAAAGCACCAAGGGTTTCACCCTGGCGCAGAAAATGGTCGGCAAGGCTTGCGGCGTGACTGGCGTACGTCCAGGCACCTACTGCGAACCGAAGATGACCACCGTCGGCTCCCAGGACACCACCGGTCCCATGACCCGTGACGAACTCAAGGACCTGGCTTGCCTGGGCTTCTCCACCGACCTGGTGATGCAGTCGTTCTGCCACACCGCGGCCTATCCGAAGCCGATCGACGTCACCACTCACCACACCCTGCCCGACTTCATCATGACCCGTGGCGGCGTGTCCCTGCGTCCGGGCGACGGCATCATCCACAGCTGGCTGAACCGCATGCTGCTGCCGGACACCGTCGGCACCGGTGGTGACTCCCACACCCGTTTCCCGATCGGCATCTCGTTCCCGGCCGGTTCCGGCCTGGTGGCCTTCGCCGCCGCCACTGGCGTCATGCCACTGGACATGCCGGAATCGATCCTGGTTCGCTTCAAGGGCAAGCTGCAGCCTGGCGTCACCCTGCGTGACCTGGTCCACGCCATCCCTTACTACGCGATCCAGAAAGGCCTGCTGACCGTCGAGAAGAAAGGCAAGAAGAACGCCTTCTCCGGCCGCATCCTGGAGATCGAAGGTCTGGAAACCCTGACCGTCGAGCAAGCCTTCGAACTGTCCGACGCCTCGGCCGAACGTTCGGCTGCCGGTTGCACCATCAAGCTGTCCAAAGAGTCGATCGCCGAGTACCTGAAGTCCAACATCACCCTGCTGCGCTGGATGATCGGCGAAGGCTACGGCGATGCCCGTACCCTGGAGCGTCGCGCTCAAGCGATGGAAGCCTGGCTGGCCAACCCTGAGCTGCTGGAAGCCGACAAGGACGCCGAGTACGCCGAAGTCATCGAAATCGACCTGGCCGACGTCAAGGAGCCTGTGCTCTGCGCGCCGAACGACCCGGACGACGCTCGCCTGCTGTCCAGCGTCGCTGGCCAGAAGATCGACGAAGTGTTCATCGGTTCCTGCATGACCAACATCGGTCACTTCCGCGCCGCCGGTAAGCTGCTGGATCAGGTCAAGGGCCAGCTGCCAACCCGTCTGTGGCTGTCGCCGCCGACCAAGATGGACGCTCACCAACTGACCGAAGAAGGCTACTACGGCATCTACGGCAAGGCTGGCGCGCGCATGGAAATGCCGGGCTGCTCGCTGTGCATGGGTAACCAGGCCCGCGTTGAGCCGAACTCGACCGTGGTGTCGACTTCGACCCGTAACTTCCCGAACCGTCTGGGCGATGGCGCCAACGTCTACCTGGCTTCGGCCGAGCTGGCGTCGGTGGCTTCGATCCTGGGTCGCCTGCCGACCGTCGAGGAGTACATGGAATACGCCGGCAAGATCGACAGCATGGCAGCGGACGTGTACCGCTACCTGAGCTTCGACCAGATCGCCGAGTTCCGTGAAGCGGCGGCCAACGCCAAGATCCCGGTGGTGCAAGCCTAAGGCTCTAGCGTTGTAAAAAAGAACGCCGCGTATTCCACGATACGCGGCGTTCTTTTATGCCTGTAACTTTTGCTGACTGCCCTGCCCGCTCGTTCGCCCTGGGCTGCGCTGCGACAGGCCAGGCGCGATACACCCAAGCGCCAAGACTCAATGCCAGAGTCCCGCCTGAGCCTGACCGCTCCAGATCTGCAGGCTTTCCTGCAGCGTATCGTCGACGCTGGTGCCACTGAGCAACACCTGATGCTCGGCAGTCGACGGCAGGCCCGCCAGGGCTTCCTTGGCCCTGTGCTTGAGCCGGGCCAGGGCCAGGCGCTTGTGCTCCAGGCGGACCTGACGGAAGAAGTCGTCCAGGGCCTCGATGCTGGTGCCGTCCAGATTCGGCGACTCTTCCAGGCTGAGAATGACCGTGTGAATCGGCGTCTGTACGTGCCGGATCAGGTGCAAGGCACCGCCCAGGATGCGCTCGGCATTGGCGAAGAACAGCGCCTCCCCCGGACGCAGAATCAGCACCCCCGGCACCTGCCGCGCCTGAGGGTGGCGACTGAGGTCGACAAAATCATGTCCGCTGCCCAATTGACCGAGGATCTGGATATCCGCCGCCGACAACTGGCGCAGCATCAACAGAATGCTCACCCCTACCGAAAGCAGCAAACCATCCAGCACCCCCAGCACCAGCACCGCGGTGACTGCACAGATCACCAGCAACCGATCTCGGCGCCAGATGAAATAGCGCCCCAGCGGTTGCAGGCTCAGGCCATGGCCCAGGGCGTAGATGACGATCGCCGCCAGCACCGGCTCCGGGGTCAGGGCGATATAGGGCAGCACCGTCAGAACGATGATCAGCATCACCGCAGCAGCGGTCAGCCCGGCCAGCCGCGAGCGGGCCCCGGCCGCTTCGTTGGCGGAAGTGGCCGAATAACCGGCGCCGACCGGCATGCCATGGAACAGACCGGAGAGCAGATTGCCAGCGCCCAGGGCCAGCAGGTCGCGGTTGGACGAGACCCGGTCGCCATGCTTGAGCGCCAGGGAGCTGATGGAGCCATAGGACTCGGCATACAGGATCATCACCAGGGCAAACGCCAGTTCCCCCAGGCGCAGCCAGTCGGCAAAGGGCAGGTCCGGCAGGCTCGGTACCTGCAACTTGAGTTCGATCACCCCGATCAGGGCCACCCCATGAGCCGGCAGATCGAGCCATTGCCCGGCGCCAATGCCGATCACCACCGCCACCAGCCCACCGGGCACGTAGGGAATCCGCGAACAGATCGCCAGCACCAGCAGGGCCAATGCCGCCACCGCCGCGCCAGCCCAGTTCCACTGCGGCCACTGCTCCAGCAACTGGGGCAGAAAACGCACCAGATTGCCGGTGCTCAGGTGCACCCCCACGATGGTGGCGAACTGCTTGAGGATGATGGTCACGGCCAGGCCGAAGGCGAAGCCGCGCAGCACCGGCTTGGCAATGAACGCGGTCACGCCGCCGAGGCGAAACAGTCCCGCCAGAAGGAAGAAGCCTCCAGTCAGCAGCACCAGGGCGAACGCCAGGTTCAGGCGCAGCTGCACGTCGCCCTCTGCCAGGGACAAGGTGGCAGCAGCCAGCACCGCCGCCGATGAGGACGTGGCCGAGACAATGGCGAAGCGGCTGCTGCCCAGCAGGCCGTAGCACAGCAGCCCGGCGAACAGGGCGATGACCCCGGCCTGGGGCGGCAAGGCGGCAATACCGGAATAGGCCACAGCCTCCGGCAGCAACAGGCCGGCGATGGACAAGCCGGCCAGCAGGTCACGGCTGCGCTTGGGGGCAACAGTTGGCTGGGTGAGGGGTTCAGTGGCCAATCGGGTTCGTCCGTGACAAGGCAAGATTCGAATTCAGAGGGTGTCGCCCAACGGCATCAACGCGTTTGGGCCAGATTGCAGCCCGTGTGACGGGAGTGGCCATTGGCGGGTTTCGGGCAGCAATAAGAGCACCAGCTTAGCCCTTTATTCAAGGCCGCAAACGATCCTGATCAATGCCTTGAACGACAACGCCGCCGGTGCTGTGAGCACCGGCGGCGTTGGTTGTGTTGCCAGCAATCGCGTCAGGCTTGAGGGCCTGTCCGCCGGCAAGCCGGCTCCAGGCGGTGAGCATCGCGCAGGTGTGGAATGCCAGCGAAGGCACCCGCCAGCGCGTCGCGCAACTCACGAAGCCAGGGAGTACACCAGGGCGGTAATGGCCACCAGGCCCACCAGGGTCACGAAGACGTTGGAGGCCTGGCCGCGATAGCGGGCCATGGCCGGCACTTTGCGAATGGCGTACATCGGCATCAGGAACAGGATCGCCGCGATCACCGGGCCGCCCATGGTCTCGATCATCGTCAGGATGCTCGGGTTGAGGGTCGCCACGGCCCAGCAGATCACCAGCATGAAGGCAGCGGTGACCCGGTCCAGGGTTTTCGCCCCAGGACGCCGGCCACTCTTGCCGATCAGGCCCTTGAGGCCTTCGCTGGCACCGATGTAGTGACCCAGGAAGGACTTGGCGATGGCCACGAAGGCAATCAACGGCGCGGCGAAGGCGATGGTCGGGTTCTGGAAGTGGTTGGCCAGGTAGGACAGGATCGACAGGTTCTGCGCCTTGGCTTCGGCCAGTTGCGCCGGGTTCAGGGTCAGCACGCAGCTGAAGACGAAGAACAGCACCATGCCCACCATCAGCAGGTGGGCACGCGAGAGGATCTGCGAGCTGCGCTCTTGGGCATGCACGCCATAGCGGCGTTTCTGGTCCACGGCAAAGGCCGAGATGATCGGCGAGTGGTTGAACGAGAAGACCATCACCGGAATCGCCAGCCACAGGGTATGCAGGAAGGCCGAAGGCGCCGGGACATCGCTGACGGTGGCAAGGATGCCGCCATTCCAGTGCGGGATCAGGAACACCGCGAGGAACAGCAGGGCCACGATGAACGGATAGACCATCAGGCTCATGGCCTTGACGATCACCTGCTCGCCGCAACGCACCACCACCAGCAGGCCGAAGATCAGCACCAGGGCCAGGATCGCCCGCGGTGGCGGCGCGATGTGCAGTTGGTTGGTCATGAAGCTGTCGACGGTGTTGGTCAAGGCCACGCTGTAGATCAGCAGGATCGGGAAGATCGCCAAAAAGTACAGCAAGGTGATCAGGGCACCGGCGGTGAGGCCGAAATGCTCCTCCACCACGTCAGTGATGTCCGCACCGTCACGCCCGGAGAGCACGAAGCGGGTCAGGCCGCGGTGTGCATAGAAGGTCATGGGGAAGGCCAGCAGCGCCAGGATCAACAGCGGCCAGAAACCGCCGATACCGGCATTGATGGGCAGAAACAGGGTACCGGCACCGATGGCGGTGCCAAACAGGCCCAGCATCCAGGTGGTGTCTTGGCGGTTCCAGCTACTCAGGGTCGCTGGAGTCGCCGTTTCAAAGCGTTGATCAACGCTGTTGGCCTGATCATTCATCCGGTGGGATCTCCACATTCCGGTCGTTTGCCATTCGATCAGGGCGCGTCGGAGTACCCGACAGACAGAACCCCGACCGAAACAGAGGGGGCGCGATTGTCCGGGATTCCGCGAGCGCTGCATAGACTTAGCTGAGGAACGGTTTGTACGGTGCAGATGTATTTTTTTGCCGTGGCGAAGCCTCTGGCCCGGCCCTCTCACGCCTCCCCCAGGCAGCGGCTTGCCGGCGCAAGCGTCCGCGAAGGCGATGCACATCCCAGGTACCTGTTCCTCGGCAAGCCGACGCGCGCTGGGCTGCGTTGACAAGATTCACGGCCAGGCGGCATGATCGGGCCCCATGAATATCTACGCGCTCAACCCTACCTCTACCACCACGACTGCCTACGGCGGGTCGTGTGGTAGCTGTGCGGGATGATGCAAGCACAGTAAAACCAAGGCCCCGCCAGCAATGGACGGGGCCTTTTGTTTCTCCGTCCAGCTGGCACTACAAGGAGAGACAAGATGCCTTTATCCAACGCCAAGCGTGCCCTGCTGGTCATCGACATGCAGGTTGGCCTTTTCAACGGACCGGACAAGCCCTACAAGCGCGAACAGACCCTGGAAAACATCAACCAGCTGATCCGCCGCGCCCGCCAGGCCGGGGCGCCGATCTTCGCCGTGCGCCATACCGGCCCCGCCGAATCGCCGATTGCCGCCGGCAGCCCGCTCTGGCAACTGCTGCCGACCCTGGAAGTGGATGAAGAACTGGACTGCGTACTGGACAAGACCCGCCCCAGTTGCTTTGTCGGCACCGGGCTGGCCGAGCGCCTGCAGGAAGCCCAGGTCAATGAGCTGGTGATCGTCGGCATGAAGACCCAGTACTGCGTCGATGCCACCTGCCGCGCCGCCGGCGACCTGGGCTTTGCCGCCGTGCTGGTGGAGGACGCCCATACCTGCATGGACACGCCCGTGCTGGGGGCGAAGAAAATCATCGCCCACCATAACGCCACCCTCAACGGCCCCTTCGTGCGCCTGGCCACGACCGCCGATGTGACCTTCTGACCCCATCGTCCCCACACCGCCCCGGGCACGCCGAACATGGCGTGATTCCCCCGGGAACGGTGCCGGCGAGCATTGCCAAATTCCCTCGCAACCCGCACCCTTGAGCCTTCGCGCCGGCCTGCTGCGCGCCTCGCCCGAAGCCGTGCACCGCCTCCCCTGCGCCATTTCAGCTATTCACAAGGAATCCCTTGATGCGTGCCACCGTCCTGGTCCTGGTTGAAAACGTCAACGCCTACCTGCCGCTGCTCGAACAGCAGGGCTTTCACCTGATCCTGGCGCCCACCCCCGCCGAACGGGCCCGGGCCATCCAGGACCATGCCGGGCGGATCGACGCCGTGCTGACCCGCGGCCCACTGGGACTGACTGCGGCGGAAATCGACGCCCTGCCCCGGCTGCAGATCATCTGCGTGATCGGCGCCGGCTACGAACACGTCGATTTGCAAGCGGCCAGCAACCGCGGGATTGCCGTGACCAACGGCGCCGGGGTCAATGCCTCGTCGGTGGCCGATCATGCCCTCGCCCTGCTGCTGTCTCTGGTGCGGGGCATTCCCCAGTCCGATGCCGCCGTGCGCCAGGGGCAATGGCCGAAGGTCCTGCGCCCTTCCGTGGCCGGCATGCGCCTGGGCATCCTCGGGCTGGGCGCCGTGGGCCAGGCCATCGCCCGGCGTTGCGCCCTGGGTTTCGACATGACCGTGAGTTATCACAGCCGTCAGCCCCGGACGGACCAGCCCTACCGCTTTTGCCCGACCCTGCTGGAGCTGGCCCGGGACTCGGATGCCCTGGTGATTGCCACCCCCGGCGGCGCCGACACCCGGCATCTGGTGGACCTGCCAGTGCTGCAAGCCCTTGGCGCCGAAGGTTTCCTGGTGAACATCGCCCGGGCCAGCGTGGTGGACACCAACGCCCTGCTGCAGGCCCTGAATCAGCGGCGGATTGCCGGCGCGGCCCTGGACGTGTTCGATGACGAACCGCAAGTGCCGGACGGTTTCAAGGGCCTGGACAATGTGGTACTGACGCCCCACGTCGCCGGCCTTTCGCCCCAGGCCAGCCGCGACACCGTGGACATGGTCGGCCAGAACCTGCTGGCCCACTTCGAGGGCCGGCCCCTGCTGACCCCTCTTCCCCTGCCGACACCCAACTGACCCATCCCCTGGGCAACGCCTATGCTCGTGGGGCGGCTTGCCTCTGGGCCTGCATGGCTTGGGAAAGTGCGGGCTAGCCAGGGAAGCCGTCTCAAACGCGGCTGCGTCATGACGCTCCCTTCGCTGGCAAGCCGGCTCCTGTGGGGGCTTGGTGCTACCAGATCGTGGAAGTACGGGGGTAAATTCAAACGCTTGTATCAAAAGCAATGATTGTCCGGCAACACGCGCACCTATAAAGGCCCGCCGCGATTGTGAGGGGCCGGTAGGCGCATTAGATTAGTCAATAATCTCTGGCCTCCAGAATAAGCAGAAGGGATAAGCATGGCGCTTACAGACCAATCCACCCGTACTCGCCCCGGCGAGGAGCTCGATGCCAACCTGATCGATCCGTACCTCAAGGCGCATATTCCCGGCCTCAGCGGCACACCGCAAATCAGCCAGTTCCCGGGCGGTGCCTCGAATCTCACCTACTTGCTGGAGTACCCGGATCAGGAGTTCGTCCTGCGCCGCCCGCCGTTTGGCCACAAGGCCAAGTCCGCCCATGACATGGGCCGCGAGTTCCGCATTCTCAACCAGCTCAGGGACGGTTTCCCCTACTGCCCCAAGGCCTATGTGCACTGCACCGACGAGTCGGTGATCGGCGCCGAGTTCTATGTCATGGAACGGGTCAAGGGCATCATCCTGCGCTCCGACCTGCCGGCGGAACTGGGCCTGGATGCCAGCAAGACCCAAGCCCTGTGCAAGAGTTTCATCGACCGTTTCGTCGAACTGCATCGGGTCGACTACAACGCCTGCGGCCTGGGCGACCTGGGCAAGCCTGAAGGCTATGTGCAGCGTCAGATCAAGGGCTGGAGCGAGCGCTACGAGAAAGCCCTGACCCCCGATGCGCCGCACTGGGAAACCGTGAAGGCCTGGCTCAACGACAAGATGCCCGCCGACCACCCAACCTCGAGCATCGTGCATAACGACTACCGCTTCGACAACGTCATCCTCGACCCCCACAACCCGATGCAGATCATCGGCGTGCTGGACTGGGAACTGACCACCCTGGGCGATCCGCTGATGGACCTGGGCAACACCCTGGCCTACTGGATCGAGGCCGCCGACCCGGCGCCGGTGCAACTGATGCGGCGCCAGCCGAGCAACGCGCCGGGCATGCTGACCCGCCAGGAATTCGTCGATTACTACGCCGAACGCGCCGGCATCCAGATCGGCAATTTCGACTTCTACTACACCTATGGCCTGTTCCGCCTGGCCGGCATCGTGCAGCAGATCTACTACCGCTTCTACCACGGCCAGACCCAGGACAAACGCTTCGCGCAGTTCATTCACATGAACAAACTGCTGGAGCAGATGAGCCTGCAGGTCATCGAAAAATCCAGCCTCTGACCGCGCCCTCGGCGCCCGACAGCCCAGCAAGGAAAAACCATGTCCAAGACTCAGTTGTTCGACCTCGACGGCAAAATCGCATTCGTCTCCGGCGCCAGCCGCGGTATCGGTGAAGCCATTGCCAAGCTCCTGGCCCAGCAAGGGGCCCACGTGATCGTGTCGAGCCGCAAGCTCGAAGGCTGCCAGCACGTGGCCGACGCCATCATCGCCGCTGGCGGCAAGGCCACGGCGATTGCCTGCCACATCGGTGAAATGGAGCAGATCAGCCAGGTCTTCGCCGGGATTCGCGAGCAGTTCGGCCGCCTCGACATCCTGGTCAACAACGCCGCCACCAACCCGCAGTTCTGCAACGTCCTGGACACTGACCTGAGGGCCTTCCAGAAGACCGTCGACGTCAATATCCGCGGCTATTTCTTCATGTCGGTGGAAGCCGGCAAGCTGATGCGCGACAACGGCGGCGGCAGCATCATCAACGTCGCCTCGATCAACGGCATCTCGCCAGGGATCTTCCAGGGCATCTACTCGGTGACCAAGGCGGCGGTGATCAACATGACCAAGGTCTTCGCCAAGGAATGCGCACAGTTCGGCATCCGCTGTAACGCCTTGCTGCCGGGCCTGACCGACACCAAGTTTGCCTCGGCCCTGGTGAAGAACGACGCCATCCTCAAGACCGCCCTGGCGCAGATCCCCCTCAAGCGCGTGGCCGACCCGAGCGAAATGGCCGGCGCGGTGCTCTACCTGGCCAGCGATGCCTCCAGCTACACCACCGGTGTTGCGCTGAACGTGGACGGCGGCTTCCTCTCCTGAGGCCCGCTTGCACCACCGAAAAGGCAGCCTCCGGGCTGCCTTTTTCATTTGCCTTGGGAGCGGGCTTGCCAGCGAACAGGACCTTGAACCCAGCGCAAGCCACAGGGGCCCTGTCGCCGGCAAGCCGGCTCCTACAGCGCCCGTCAAAATTTTAATTCCAGCAATTGCAATTAGAGAATTTTTATTCCATAACTAGCCCTTCCTAAAACAATAATTCTGCAGGTGCGGCTATGGATGAACTTGGCATTGGCTTGATCGGGACCGGCTTCATGGGCCGGGCCCACGCCCTGGCGTTTCGCAGCGTCGGCGCAGTGTTCGAACTGCCGGTGCGCCTTCACCTGGCCGCCCTGGCCGATGCCGATGCGCAGCGCGCCGAGCACTGCGCCGGGGCCTGGGGCTTTGCCCGGGCCCATAGCGACTGGCAAGGCTTGATCGCCGATCCCCGGGTCAATCTGGTGGCCATCACCACCCCCAACCATCTGCATTTCCCCATGGCCATGGCGGCCGTGGCGGCAGGCAAGGCGGTGTACTGCGAAAAGCCCTTGGCCATCAGCGTCGATGAGGCCCGGCAGATGCACCACGCCGCCCAGGCCGCTGGGGTGGTGACCCGGGTCGGTTACAACTATCAGCACAACCCGATGATCGCCCTGGCCCGGCAGTTGATCGGCCAGGGCGAGCTGGGGCAATTGGTGAGCTTCCAGGGCGAGTTCAGCGAAGACTTCATGGCCGACCCGGATTCGCCCTGGTCCTGGCGCTGCGACCCGCAGCACGCCGGCGGCGCCCTGGCCGACCTGGGCAGCCACCTGCTGGCCATGGCGCGCTTTCTCATGGGGCCGGTGCAGGCGGTGTGCGCCGATGTGCAGACAGTGCACCAGCAACGACCGACCCACGCCGGCAGCCAGGAACGGCGCCATATTGCCGTGGACGATCAGGCCCACGCCTTGTTGCGTTTCGCCAACGGTGCGCGGGGCACGTTGAGCAGCAGCTGGATCAAGCATGGCTACAAAAACCACCTGAGCTTCGAGATCAGCGGCACCCTGGGCACCCTGGCCTTCGACCAGGAACGGCTCAACGAACTGCGCCTGTACCGGGTCGGACAGAAAGGCTTCCAGCGCCTGCTGGCCGGGCCCGACCTGCCCGGCTACGCCGCCTTCAGCCCGGCCCCCGGGCATCAACTGGGCTACAACGAACTCAAGACCCTGGAAGTGCATGAACTGATCATGGCCCTGTGCGGCCAGGGTCGGGACGGCACGGATTTCGCCGAGGCCTGTGAAATAGAGCGCCTGGCCGCGGCAATCCGCACCGCCGCCCAAGAACAGCGCTGGGTCCCCCTCCTGTAGCCGCTGCTGAGCCCGCGAAGCTGCGCAAAGGTCCGCAGGACCTTGCTTGACGATCGCCCGCCGAACCCGCAGCAACCTCAAGAACGCCGCGGCCCTGCGGGCCGTTCGCAGCCTGCGGCAGCGGCTACACAAATCTCGAATCGGCACTGGCCCTGTAGCCGCTGCTGAGCCACGGCGAAGCTGCGCAAAGGCCCAAAGGGCCTTGCTTGGCGATCACCCGCCGAACCCGCAACAACCTCAAGAACGCCGCGGCCCTGCGGGCCGTTCGCAGCCTGCGGCAGCGGCTACACAACCCCAATCGGCACTGGCCCTGTAGCCGCTGCTGAGCCACGGCGAAGCTGCGCAAAGGTCCGCAGGACCTTGCTTGACGATCGCCCGCCGATCTTGGGCGTCCTCAAGATCCCCGCGTCTCCTGCGTCGGAATGCCGCCCAAGCCGTTCGCAGCCTGCGGCAGCGGCTACACAAATCCCGGATCGGCATTGGCCCTGTAGCCGCTGCTGAGCCACGGCGAAGCTGCGAAAAGGTCCGCAGGACCTTGCTTGACGATCACCCGCCGATCTTGGGCGGCCTCAAGATCCCCGCGTCTCCTGCGTCGGTAGGACCCGCAGCGGCCTTTAGTGCGCCGCGGCCCTAGCGGGCCGTTCGCAGCCTGCGGCAGCGGCTACAAGGGCAATGCGGCCAGGTGCGCGGCGAGGGCCTTGGACTGAAGGGCGACGTCGGTGACGGCGGTGCTTTCCCACCACAGGCCGCGCAACGGTGGGCCCAGGGCGAACAGGCGCGCGGATGCCTGGCCCCGGGCATCGTGCACGGCGCCGTCCGCCGTGGCGCTGATGCCCAGGGCCAGCGGACCGGGGGTGACCAGGCCGCGAGCCAGCAGTTGCTGTGGCAAGGGCCGCGCCACCCGGCGCCAGTCGTATTCGATGCCGCTGGAGTTGATCAGGGCATCGCCCGGCACGCGCACGCTGTGCGGGCTGCCGCGATAGCGCAGGCGGATCGCCAGGCGGCCGTCGGCGCCCGCCTCCAGCCCCTGGTAGCACGCGGCATGCACCCGCAACCGGCCTTGCTCCTGCAGGCGCGCCACCAGCGCCGCGCTCAAGGGCGGCGAGCGATGGTGGTGGCTCTCCCACCAGGGCCGCACATGCCGCACGAATTGGCGTTTCTGCGCCTCGCTGGCCTGGCTCCACAAGCGCCCGATATGGGCCCGCACCGTGTCCAGCGGCGCTTGCCAGTCGATGCCCCGGGCCTGCGCCGCCTGGCACTGGCGCCGCAGCGCCCGGAACAACTGCCGGGGGCTGCGCAGGCTCGGGTCGGCGGCGAGAAAATCCTCCCAGGCCGGCGGCTGGCGACGCACGTGCGGCAACAGCCCATGGCGAGAGAACACTTCGATCGGCCCGCGATGCCCGACCTGCTCCAGGGACACCACGGCGTCGACCATGGTCAGCCCGGAGCCAATGATCAGCACCGTCGCCCGGGGATCGAGGCGGGCCATGGCGGCCACGTCCCAGGGGTCCAGCGCGGCGGCGTTGAGGCCGCTGGACCGGGTCTGTGGCGTGCGCGCCGCGGGGAACATGCCGGTGGCCAGCACCGCCCGCGCACCCCGCAGTTGCCGGCCATCGGCCAGGGTCAGGAGCACGCCGTCAGGTTCGATTTCCAGGTCCACCGCTTCGCCCTGCACATGGCTCACCGAGGAGCCCTGCCCCCGGCCCTGCGCTTGCGCCTCGGCCAGCCGCTGCTGAACATAGACGCCAAACAGTCCGCGGGGCGGAAACAGTTCGCTGACCGGCACATGCTGGCGATCCGACTCGGGCCAACCGCCCTCGGCAATGTGCCGGGTCAGCCACTGAGTCAGGTCATCGGCGTTGTCCGGGTCGACGCTCATGCGCGCGGCGTTGCCGTTCAGGGTGTGCCCCAGCTCCACGGCGCTGTAGGCCTCGCCGCGACCCAGCTCGCGGCGCGGCTCGATCACCAGGATCCGCCGCCGGCCCGGCCGGCGCAGCAATTGCGCGGCCAGCAAGGCGCCACTCAGGCCACCGCCGACAATCAGAATGTCCGCATCAGGGTCGGCCGGGATGGTCGGCGGGGTGTGGTTCTGGCTCATGGCATGCTCGCGGTCAGTGTTTGCCCAGGTAGAAATCCTGCAGATCGCCCCGGGCCAGCAACTGCTCGGCGGTGCCGGACAGGGCCACCCGTCCGTTGTCCAGCAGGCAGGCGTGGGACGCGTACTTGAGCGCCAGATTAATGCTTTGCTCGGCGATCAGAAAACTCACCCCCGCCTCGCGATTGAGCTGGGCGACGATCTGAAAAATCTCCTGGACGATGATAGGCGCCAAGCCCATGGAAGGTTCGTCCAGCAGTACCAAAGTAGGATGGGTCATCAACGCCCGGCCGATGGCCAGCATCTGCTGCTCGCCGCCCGAGGTCAGGCCGGCACGCACCCGGCGCTTGGTCAGCAGCCGCGGAAACCAGTGATAGATGCGCTCCAGATCCTGGGCCAGCTGCCGACGGCCGAGGCCGCGGACAAAGCCGCCGCTGCGCAGGTTGTCCTCCACGGTCAGTTGGCCGAACACATGTCGCCCCTCCAGCACATGGACCATGCCCTGACGCACTCGGCGACTGGGGTCGACCCCGGCCAGGTCCTGCCCGGCGAAGCGGATGCTGCCCCGCCCCAGCTGGGCCCGCTCGGCCCGGCCCAGGCCGGAGATGGCCTTGAGGGTGGTGCTCTTGCCGGCGCCATTGGCCCCCAGCAAGGCGACGATCGCCCCCCGAGGCACGTCCAGGGACACCCCGGCCACCCCGAGGATGGCGCCGTCGTAGATCACCTCGATGTCCTGCACCTGCAACAGGTGCTCGGCCGCGGTGGCCGTGGCGCTGTGGCTCATGCTTCAGTCATCCCCGTTGCAGGTGCGTGGCGTCAGTTGCTTTTCCTTGGCGAAGGCCGCGGCCTTCTCGTCGATCAGCGGCCGCAGCAGCGCGCGGTCGGCAGCGATCCAGTCGCTGATCAGGGTCCAGTTGGCCCCGTCCCATTGCTGCACCCGGGCCGCGCCGCCGCCTTCGTGATCGCGGCACGACAGCTTGAGGTTCTGCATCAGCCCCAGGTAACCCATGTCCTTGAGCCGGGCGTCGTCGATGTTCAGGTGCTCCAGGCCCCAGCGCCCTTCTTCGCCGTTGAGCGGGCGCTTGCCGAACTTGCCCTGGGCGGTGCGGATCGCCTCCACCGCCACCGCGGCGTTCACCAGCCCCGAGTTGTAGTACACGCTGCCGAAGTTCTTCAGGTCCTTGAGGTCGCTCTTGCCGGTATCGAGGATGTACTGCTTCAGGCGCTTGTGGATCTCGAAGTCGCTGCCCGCCGGGTAGGGTGTCAGCGCCAGGTAGCCCTTGGCGGCGACCCCGGCCGGCAGCACGTCCTCGCTGGAACTGGCCCAGATGTCGCCGATGATGTGATCCACCGGGAAGCCGAAGCGCGCCGCGGTCTTGACCGCTACCGGGGTCGACACGCCCCAGGTGCGCAGGAACACCCAGTCCGGGTTCTGCTGGCGGATCTGCCGCCATTGCGCCGATTGCTCGTTGCCCGGGTCGGCCACCGGAATCTGGATGTTCTCGAAGCCGTATTTTTCCGCCAGCAGCTTGAGCGGCCCGAGGGTTTCCCGGCCATAGGCGGAGTCGTGATAGACCGTGGCGATCTTCTTGCCCTTGAGCTTGTCGAACCCGCCCTCGCGCTGGGCGATGTAGTTCACCAGGGTCGAGGCCTCGCTGTAGAAGGTCAGCATCACCGGGAAGTTGTAGGGGAACACCGTGCCATCGGTGGCTTCGGTACGCCCGTAGCCCAGGGTAATGAGCGGGATCTTGTCGACCTCGGCTCGCTCGCTCAGGGCATAGGCCGCCGGCGCTCCGTTGGGCTGATAGACCGCCACCGGCGCGCCGTCCAGGCCCTTCTTGAAGCGCTCGTAGCACTCGATGCCCTTCTCCGCGGTCCATTCGGTCTCGCATTCCTGCCACACCAGCTTGACCCCGTTGATCCCGCCTTCCACCTGATTGATGTAGTTCAGGTAGTCGATCATCCCGGCCCACACCTGCACCCCGCTGGAGGCATAGGCGCCGACCCGGTAGGTGGCCAGGGGGAAGAACTGCTGGTCCGGCGCGGCCTGGGCCTGCGGGGTCAGCGCCGCGGACAGCAGCAAGGCCGCACTGGCCAGGGAAGCTTTCAAGGATGCACGCATGTTGTCTCTCTAGGTCTTGAGTGGAATTTCAGAAGCGCAGCGGCCAGTGCCGCAGGCGCTCGCGCAGGTTGCTCAGCAGGCGGATCAGGCCCTCGGGCTCCTTGATCAGGAACAGGATGATCAGCACGCCAAAGATGATTTTCTGCAGGTTCTGCAATTGCCCGGCGTCCACCGCCCCGCCCAGCAGCCACTGCCCGGCGTGGCTGAGGAAGATCGGCAGCAGGCTGATGAAGGCCGCGCCGACGAAGTTGCCGGCCACGCTGCCCATGCCGCCGATAATGATGATGAAAAGGATCTGGAACGAACGATTGATATCGAAGCTGCTGGCGCTGGCGGTGCCCAGGTAGGCGAAGGCCCACAGCGCCCCGGCGATGCCCAGGTAGAACGAACTGACGGCAAAGGCCTGGCGCTTGTAGCGGGCCACCGGGATGCCGATCACCGCGGCCGCGGTGTCCATGTCGCGGATCGCCATCCAGTTGCGCCCGACCTGGCTTTGCACCAGGTTCTGCGCCACCCGGGTCAGCAGCAGGACCACCACCAGGGTCAACAGGTAGCGCCCGGTCGGGGTATTGAGGTCATGCCCCCACAGGCTCAACTGCGGCGCCGAGATGGTGCCCGAGGAGCCGTAGTTGTAGAACCAGGGAAACTTGACGAACAGCCACTCCAGGAAAAACTGCG
Organism: Pseudomonas sp. LPH60; assembly: GCF_030718165.1. NCBI lineage: Bacteria > Pseudomonadati > Pseudomonadota > Gammaproteobacteria > Pseudomonadales > Pseudomonadaceae > Pseudomonas > Pseudomonas sp. LPH60. The sequence continues at coordinate 1,117,427 of NZ_JAVAJH010000001.1, read as the reverse complement.
CCGCCAGGGTGGTGACCATCAGGTAGAAGCCCTTGATCCGTGAGCTGGGCAGGCCGAACAGCCAGCCCACCAGGGCACTGATCAGGCCCCCGCCGAGCAGCGCCACAGGCAGCCCCAGCTCTGGCAGGCGCAGCACGAAGCCGTAGGTGGCAAAGGCTCCGACCGCCATGAAGCCGGCGGCGCCCACCGAGGTCTGGCCGGTGTAGCCGGTCAGCAGGTTGAGCCCGAGCCCGGCCAGGGACAGCACCAGGAAGGGAATCAGGATCGCGTTGAGCCAATAGTCGTTGGCAACCAGGGGCACCACGCCGCAGGTCAACAGCAACAGGCCGCTCAGGCCCAGGGGCAGACGGCGCTGGACCAGCAGCAGCGGCGCGGTTTGCCGGGTCAGGGGGATGGACATCAATTCACACTCGCTCGATGGCCCGCTCGCCGAACAGGCCGGCGGGACGGATGTAGAGGAAGGCCAGGGCCAGGACATAGGCGAACCAGGGGGTGATGCCGCCGCCGATCAGCGGGCCGATATAGACCTCCGCCAGATTCTCGGCGGCACCGACGATCAGCCCCCCGGCAATCGCCCCGCCGATGGAGGTGAAGCCGCCGATGATCAGCACCGGCAGCGCCTTGAGCACCACCAGCGACAGCGAGAACTGCACCCCCTGGCGCGCGCCCCAGAGCAGCCCGGCCACCAGCCCCACGACCCCGGCCACGGCCCAGACGATCTGCCAGATGCGGTTGAGGTTGATGCCGATGGACAGCGCCGCCGTGGTGTCGTCAGCCACCGCCCGTAGGGAAATGCCGATTCGGGTCTTGTTGAACAGCAGCGCCAGCACCGTCACCAGCACCAGGGCGGCCGCGGCGGCGATCAGGTCGAACTGGCTGACCATCAGCGGCCCGAGGAACAGCGGCACGTCGTCGATGCCCAGGTCCAGGGCGCGCACCTGGGAGCCCATCAGTCCCTGGGCCAGGCCCTCGATGATGAACGACAGGCCCAGGGTGGCCATGAACAGGGTGATCTGCGAGCGATTGACCAGGGGCCGCAGCACCAGGCGCTCGATCAGCCAGGCACCGATGATCATCACCAGCACCGTCAGCAGCAGCGCCAGGGCGAAGGGCACACCCTGGTCGTGCAGGCTGACGAAGGTCAGGGCGGCGAACAGCAGCATCGCGCCCTGGGCGAAATTGAACACGCCGCTGGCCTTGTAGATCAGCACGAAGCCGATGGCCACCAGGGAGTACAGGGTCCCGGCCAGCAGGCCGCCGAGCAGGGTTTCGAGGAAGAAGTTCATCAGTGCACCACCCCCAGGTAGGCGGCGATCACGTCGGGATTAGCCTGGACCTCGGCCGGCGTGCCATCGCCCACCTTGCGCCCGTAGTCCAGGACCACCACGTGGTGGCACAGCTCCATGACCACCCCCATGTCGTGCTCGATCAACACCACGGTGGTGCCCAGGTCACGATTGATGTCGGCGATGAAGCCAGCCATTTCCTGCTTTTCCTCGGCGTTCATGCCCGCCAGGGGCTCGTCCAGCAACAGCAGGCTGGGCCCGGCGATCAGCGCCCGCCCCAGCTCCACGCGCTTTTGCAGGCCGTAGGACAGGTTGCCCACCGGGACATCCCGCAGTGCCTGCAAATCGAGAAACTGCAGGATGCCCTGGGCCAGTTGGCGGAAGGTCGCGGCCTCGCGCCGGGCCCGGGGCAAGCCCAGGGCCTGCTCGATCAGGTAGGTGCGCGAATGCCGCGACAGGCCGGTGAGCAGGTTGTCGATCACGCTCATCTTCTTGAACAGCGCATTGTTCTGGAACGTCCGGCCAATGCCACGGCGAGCGGCGCTCAGCGGGTCGATGCGCGAATAGCTCTGGCGGTCGAAGACAATCGCCCCGCTGTCGAAGCGATAGACGCCGTTGAGCAGGTTGAGCAATGAGCTCTTGCCGGCGCCGTTGGGTCCGATCAGGCCGCAGATTTCGCCACGGCGCACGTCGAACGACAGCTGGTTGATGGCCTTGACCCCCTTGAACGACAGGGACACGGCGCGCACTTGCAGGATGGGTTCGCTGGGGCTCATGCAATGTTCCGTTTGAATTCGGCGATCCAGGCCGGGGTTGAGGGGTGAGCATGCGACGGCGCCGGCTGCCAGATGAACTGCAAGCGGGCAAAGCCCAGCAACCGGCGCACCCGTTGCTTGAGCAGCCGGGGCAGTGGCCGGCGAGGATGGGCGATGACCCACTCGCACAGGCGCCGGCGCCAGCTGCCGGGAGGCGCCAGGCGGCTTTCGATTTCGTCCGCCAGCTGCTGCAGGCGCGGCGGCGACAGCAGCAGGCCGCTGGGCGCCACGTCGCGGCGGTCGCGACTGGCGGATGCCGCGGTTTCGGGGAAGGCCAGGCTGTGGCCGCTGTTCAGCCAGTGCTCCAGCAACACCTGCAGACCCGCCGCCCATTGCGTGCCCTCTTCGCTCCACAGTTGCTCGGCAGTGGCCGGATGGCGCCAATAGAGCTGGCGCTGGGGCGCTTCGCTGGGGCCGAGCAAGTCGGCAAAGCACAGCAGCGGCTGGCGCCCCCCGGCGGGCAGGCGCGGCAAGGCTTGTCCGGCGATCAAAAGCCCCGGGGCCGGGCCCTGTTCCCCGGCGGCCACCCAGGCCAGGACCTGGCGCCGCGAGTGGACGAAGGCGTGGCTCGGCTGCAGGCGCCAAAGCGCTTGGCGCAGGGCCTCGGGCGCCAGCTCCGGGTCGAGGCTGAGCACCTCGGCGCCCAGGCTCCGGGCAGCCAGGGCCAGCAGCAACAGGTCCGGCTCGAACGGCCCGCTCAGGGCCAGCCGGGACTGCGAGTCGAGGCCTTGTTGGCGCAGGCCGTCGGCCAGACGCTCGACATCGCGCAGGGCATCGATCCAGCGCCAGGCGTACCAATGGCCGTGGCGCTTGTGGCGCAGGGCATTGTCCAACGGCCGGGCCTGGGCCCAGTGCCGCAACTGCTCCAGGGCACCGCTCAACTGCAAGCGGTCCTCGGGGGCTGACGCATCCGTGGTGGGCGGACGCTTGAGTTCATGCACGCTCATGAATTGACCTCGACAACTTGGCAAACGCGTGCGGTGGTCCGCTGGCTGGAAATAAACGGGGCTGGCCCTTGGACGCAGGTCGTGCGGGCCTCTTCGCTGGCAAGCCAGCTCCTACCGGAATTGGGCGGCTCCCTGGTAGGAGCCGGCTTGCCGGCGAAGGCGTTGCTGAATCCGACGCCTGTCTTACGGGCCCTTTCGCTGGCGAGCCAGCTCCTACAGGGGTTGGGTCAGGCGCGGGCGCGTTGCGCGAGTGTTTGGCGTTGCTCGCCCAGGTTGCGCCAGGCGTTGCCCGGGTGGCTTTCGGGCAGGCGCGGGCCGGCGCCGAAGAGTTTTTCCCGCAGGGTGCCGGGGGTGTATTCGGTCTTGTACACCCCGCGTTTCTGCAGCTCCGGAACCAGCAGCTCAACCGCGTCGATAAAGGTTTCGTGGGTCAGGGCGTAGGCCAGGTTGAAGCCGTCGACATCGGTCTCTTCCACCCACTCCTGGAGCAGGTCGGCCACGGTTTCCGGGCTGCCGACGAACAACGGACCAAAGCCGCCGATGCCGACCCAGTCGGCCAGTTCGTGGGGGGTCCAGACCTTGTTCGGGTCCGCCGTGGAGAAGGCCTCCACCGCCGACTGGATGGCATTGGTGTGCACGTGCTTGAGGGGCTCGTCAGGCTTGAAGCGGCTGAAGTCGATACCGGTCCAGCCGGAAATCAGCGCCATGGCGCCCTCATAGCTGACCCAGGACTTGTATTCCTCGAACTTGGCCTTGGCCAGGGCGTCGGTCTCGCCGAGGATCACCGTCTGCAGGTTGAAGATCAGGATCTTCGACGGGTCGCGCCCAGCCTCGGCCGCGCGGCGGCGGATGTCGGCCACGGTCTTTTTCAGCAGCACCTTGGACGGCGCGGCGACGAACACGCATTCGGCGTGCTCGGCGGCGAACTGCTTGCCGCGGCTGGACGCCCCGGCCTGGTACAGCACCGGTGTGCGTTGCGGTGACGGCTCGCACAGGTGAATCCCCGGCACCTGGAAGTGTTTGCCCGCATGGCGGATCTCGTGGATCTTGCTCGGGTCGCTGAAGATCCGCCGCTCGCGGTCACGCAGCACCGCGCCCTCCTCCCAACTGCCTTCCCAGAGCTTGTAGCAGACCTCCAGGTATTCCTCGGCGTAGTCGTAGCGCGCATCGTGTTCGGTCTGGGCCTGCTGACCGATGTTCTTCGCCCCGCTCTCCAGGTAGGAGGTGACGATGTTCCAGCCGGCACGGCCTTTCGTCAGGTGATCCAGGGTCGAAAGGCGCCGGGCAAAGGGGTACGGATGCTCGAACGACAGCGAGGCGGTGAGGCCGAAGCCCAGGTGCTCGGTGACCAGGGCCATGGGCGGAATCAATTGCAGCGGATCGTTCACCGGCACCTGGGCCGCCTGGCGGATCGCCGCCTCGCCATTGCCGTTGTAGACGTCGTAGATGCCCAGCACATCGGCGATGAACAGCCCGTCGAATTTGCCCTTCTCAAGGATGCGCGCCAGGTCGGTCCAGTACTCCAGGTCCTTGTACTGCCAGGAGCGGTCCCGGGGGTGGGCCCAGAGTCCCGGCGACTGGTGTCCGACACAGTTCATGTCGAAAGCATTGAGGCGAATTTCACGGGACATCACACAGCACTCCTGAAACCTTGGGGCAGCACGCCATTGAGGCGGTAGTTGCCGATCAGTTGATACTTCCAGCGCAGCGGATCATCCAGGCTCTGCGGCTGCGGGCTGCGCTGGCCGGTGAGTTCGAATTCGGCGTTGCCGGCCGCCGCCAGGGCTTCGGCGGCGGCAATCGCCGCCTCGGCCAGGGCGATGGCGATCTCAGCCGGGTCCTTGCCCTCTTGCAGCCGGTACTGGGCCCGCTCCTGCAGGGCGGCGGCCACTTCGATGCGGATCTGCAGATCGCCAAAGCGGCTGATCACATACGGGTCGTCGCTGGCCTTGCTCAGGCCGCTGCCGGACCAGGGCCGGGCCTGCTGGCGAACGAATTCCAGGGTCCGCTGCAACAGGTCGCGGGCCCGTTGCAGCTGCTCGCCGCTGGCGGCCAGGGCGGCCTGGGGGCTGTCGGGTTGGGTCAATGCGTTCATGGCGGTGTCCTTTCAGTTCCAGGCGTGACGAGGTGGCTTGACGCCGTTGAGCAGGAAGTTGCCGATCAGGTGGTATTTCCAGCGCGCCGGATCGTGCAGGGTGTGGGTGCGGGCGTTGCGCCAGTGGCGGTCGAGGTTGTACTTGGCCGACACCGAGCGGGTGCCGGCCAGTTCGAACAGCTTGCTGGCGGCGAGCAAGGCGCTTTCTGCCGACAGCACCTTGGCCTGGGCCACCACCAGCGAGGCGTGGGCGACGCTGTCTTCGCTGGGGCTGGCGAGGGCCTGGTCGACCGCCTCGGCGGCCTTGACCAGGATCGCCTCGGTGCCGTGCACCCGCCATTCCAGATCACCGATGGCGGCCTGGGTAAAAGGGTCCTGCCAGCCGTGATCCAGGCCACTGTCGATCCACGGCCGGGACTGCCGGGCGTAATGCTTGGCGTCTTCCAGGGCGGCGACGGCGATACCGGTGTCCACCGCGGCCTGAATGATCTGCGAGATCGGGCCGTCGGCGGTGGGTTGGTCAAAGGCCCGGTGGGCCGGGATCACCGCGCTGCGTGGCACCTGCACCGCCTTGAGGCTGACCCCGCCGCTGGCGGTGGTGCGCTGGCCGAAGCCGTCCCAGCTGTCGATCACCGTGAGGCCGGGGTTGTCGCGCTCGATAAAGGCGATGTGGGCCTGGTTGTGCTCATCCACCGCCACCGTCGGCACGATGTGGGCAAACAAGGCGCCGGTGCAGTAGAACTTCTCGCCGTCGATCTGCGCCTGCTCGCCGCTGAAGCGGATCCGGGTTTCAAAGGCGCCGACATGCTTGCTGCCGGCTTCGGAAAAGGCATTGCCGAAACGGTAGCCCTGCAACACCTTGGCGAAGTAGTGCTGCTTCTGCTCTTCGCTGGCGGTCTGCAACAGGATGTCTACCACCCCGAGGTGGTTCTGCGGCAGCTGGCCCAGGGACGGATCGGCGGCGGAGATGATCTTGATCACCTCGGCCAGGGTCACATAGGACACCCCGGCGCCGCCGTAGGCCCGGGGAATGGTGATGCCCCACAGGCCGCTGGCGGAGAACTGGTCCAGCTCGGCCCGCGGCAGGCGCCGTTCGCGGTCGCGCACCGCGGCCTCCACGACAAAGCGCTGGGCCAGGTCCCGGGCGACACTGATGGCCTCGGCATCGCTGCGGATCAGGTGGGCATTGGGTAAGGGTTGGGCTGGGGCTGTCATGGGCCGACTCCACGTCCTGAAGATCAAGATGAACACCGCTCGGGTGCTCGCTATCAGGACAATTGCAGGAGTCGTGCCTAAATATAAAATCCTTTTATTTCAGCAGCTTGAAGATTGCTTCGGAGAAAAGGCATCAACTGAAAACAGGCAGAATGTTCAACCGCTGTTGACTGGCCAACAGTGGCCGGCACGCCTGGGCAATCAGTACACCACGTTGCGCACGAAGCGCGTGGCCTGGGCGCCGTCATTGCGATAGCCGTGAGGCACATGACTGGCGAACATAAAGAAATCACCGCTTTCCAGGCGCCGCTCGGCGTCGCCGAAGAACAGCGTCAGGCAGCCCTCGACGACATAGATCTGCTCGCTCCAGCCGACGGTGTCGCACTCCGAGTGGTAGACCTCGCCAGGCTCGAGCTGCCACTCCCAGAGTTCCACTTCACGGCTGGCCTCGGCCTTGGCCAGGAGCAGTGCCTTGCTCCCGGGGATGACGCCGGCCCAGGCCAGCTCGTTGATACGGCTCGGGTCTCGGGCATCCGGGGCCTGGATCAGGTCGCTGAACGCCACGTTCAAGGCCTCGGCCACTCGGTCCAGGGTGCCGAGGCTGACGTTCTTCTCCCCGGCCTCGATGGCCACCAGCATCCGCCGGCTGACGGCGGATTTTTCTGCCAGGGCGCTCTGGCTCAAGCCTGCGGCATGGCGCAGGCGTCGCACGTTAAGGCTGACATGTTGCAGGACCGAAGCCCGTTGGACGTTATCTTTGTGCACTATATTGCTCGCTCTGCGGGCCTGCGCAGTATACTGCCCAGCTTCCGGCGCATTGTGCGTCCCCCCTCAGGTAGCACGCAAGGCCATGACTTCAACGCCCTCCCGCGCAATGCGCTTCCCACTCAGCAGGGCCGAAGCGGTGCTGGTGCTGATCACCATGATCTGGGGCGGCACCTTCCTGCTGGTGCAGAAGGCCATGAGCGTCAGCGGACCGATGTTTTTCGTCGGCCTGCGCTTTGCCGCGGCGGCGTGCATCGTCGCCCTGTTTTCACTGCGCCACCTGCGCGGGCTGACCCTGTTCGAACTGCGTGCCGGAACCTTTATCGGCAGCGCCATCATGCTCGGCTACGGCTTGCAGACGGTGGGCCTGCAAAGCATTCCCAGCAGCCAGTCGGCGTTTATCACCGCCCTCTATGTACCCTTCGTTCCCCTGCTGCAATGGCTGTTCATGGGCAAGCGTCCGGGGCTGCTGCCAAGCATCGGCATCATGCTGGCGTTTACCGGGTTGATGCTGCTGTCCGGCCCCAATGGCGCGTCGCTGGATTTCAGCCCCGGGGAGATCGCCACCCTGATCAGCACCGTGGCGATTGCCGCGGAAATCATTCTGATCAGCAGCTTCGCCGGGCAGGTGGATGTGCGCCGGGTCACGGTGGTGCAACTGGCGGTCACCTCACTGCTGGCCTTTGCCATGGTGCTGCCGACCGGCGAGGCGCTGCCGGAGTTTTCCTGGCTGCTGCTGGCCAGCGCCCTGGGGCTGGGGGCGGCCAGCGCGGCGATCCAGGTGGCGATGAACTGGGCGCAGAAAAGCGTCTCGCCGACCCGCGCCACCCTGATCTATGCCGGTGAGCCGGTGTGGGCCGGGATTGTCGGGCGGATCGCCGGGGAACGTTTGCCGGGGCTGGCGCTGCTGGGGGGCGCCTTGATCGTGCTGGCGGTGATCATCAGCGAATGGAAGCCCAAGGGCCGGGCCACGCCGGCATTGACCGACCAGACAGCGGACGGTGTGTAGGAGACGGCTTGCCGGCGAAAACGGTCTTGCGGGCCTCTTCGCTGGCAAGCCAGCGCCTACGATTGGCTGGGATATCGCAGGGACATGTAGGAGCCGGCTTGCCGGCGAAAGCGATCCGGCAGGTTCCCTCGCTGGCAAGCCAGCGCCTAGAGCGCGGGGTCGCCGGGGGCGTAGAGCCAGGTCGGGGCGGTCAGCGAACCCCGGTGCTTGGGCTCAAGCCGTACCGGGTCATGCTCGGGCGTACCGTGGAAGTAGAAATAGGCGTGGTAGAGCGCATGACCCTCGGCCAGCGCGCGGTCGAAGTAAAGCACCGTGCCCGGCGGCAGCCGGTAGCTGGACTCATCGCCCAACGGCCCTTCGATGATCAGCGCCTGGCGGGTCTGGAGCATGTCGGGACGCTGGAGATAATGCTCCAGGCCAATGCCCAGCGCCGCGCCGAAGGCGGTGAACAGTAAAGCGAAACATCCGCGTCGAATCATCCGGCCCATGGCCGATCCTTTAATCATGTCCACCCTTGTCGATCCTTGTGGTGTTTTGACCTGGGCAGGACCTTGGCCCTACAGCGCCCGGTGAACGGGCGCATCAGGCATTTGTCTCCTACCTTTGAAAGCGTATGTAACATTTCTTTGGGGGGCCGGGCCGCGCATGGCGGTTGGTGATCCAGGGCCTGGCACGTATTATGCGTCATACTTTTCCGCAGATTAGAAGCCTATGTCCCTGATAGTTCTACTGCTTCTGCCATTCATAGGCAGCTGTCTGGCGGCCGTGCTGCCGCACAACGCACGTAACACCGAATCCCTGCTGGCCGGCTTGGTGGCACTCATTGGCACCGTCCAGGTGGCTTTGCTGTACCCGCAGATCGCCGATGGCGGAATTATCCGCGAGGAATATACCTGGCTGCCGAGCCTGGGCCTGAACTTCGTGCTGCGCCTGGACGGCTTCGCCTGGCTGTTCTCATTGCTGGTGCTGGGTATCGGCAGTCTGGTGGCGCTCTACGCGCGTTACTACATGTCGCCGCAAGACCCGGTGCCGCGCTTCTTCGCCTTCTTCCTGGCGTTCATGGGGGCCATGCTGGGCCTGGTGATTTCCGGCAACCTGATCCAGATGGTGTTCTTCTGGGAGCTCACCAGCCTCTTCTCCTTCTTGCTGATCGGCTATTGGCATCACCGCTCCGACGCCCGCCGTGGCGCCTACATGGCGCTGATGGTCACCGGCGCCGGGGGCTTGTGCCTGCTGGCGGGGGTCATGCTGCTCGGCCATGTGGTCGGCAGCTACGACCTGGATCAGGTGCTAGCTGCCGGAGACAAGATCCGCGCCCATGCGCTCTACCCGATCCTGTTGCCATTGATCCTGCTGGGCGCCCTGAGCAAGAGCGCGCAGTTCCCCTTCCACTTCTGGCTCCCCCACGCCATGGCCGCGCCGACGCCGGTCTCGGCCTACCTGCACTCGGCGACCATGGTCAAGGCCGGGGTGTTTCTCCTGGCCCGCCTGTGGCCGTCGCTGTCCGGTACGCAAGAATGGTTCTACATCGTCAGCGGCGCCGGGGCCTGCACCCTGGTGCTGGGCGCTTACTGCGCGATGTTCCAGAACGACCTCAAGGGCCTGCTGGCCTACTCCACCATCAGCCACCTGGGGCTGATCACCCTGCTGCTGGGCCTGAACAGCCCGCTGGCGGCGGTGGCGGCGGTGTTCCATATTCTCAACCACGCCACCTTCAAGGCGTCGCTGTTCATGGCCGCCGGGATCATCGACCACGAGAGCGGCAGCCGCGATATCCGCAAGCTCAACGGCCTGATCAAGCTGATGCCCTACACCGCGACCCTGGCCATGGTCGCCAGTGCCTCGATGGCCGGGGTGCCGCTGCTCAACGGTTTCCTGTCCAAGGAGATGTTCTTCGCCGAGACGGTGTTCATCAATTCCAGCGCCTGGGTGGAAATCGCCCTGCCGGTGATCGCCACCATCGCCGGGACCTTCAGCGTCGCCTACGCCCTGCGCTTTACCGTGGATGTGTTCCTCGGCGAACCGGCCACCGACCTGCCGCACACGCCCCACGAGCCGCCACGCTGGATGCGTGCGCCGGTTGAACTGCTGGTGTTCACCTGCCTGTTGGTGGGGATCTTCCCGGCGCAGATCATTGGTCCATTGCTGGCCGCCGCCGCACGGCCGGTGGTGGGCGGCACCCTGCCCGAATACAGCCTGGCCATCTGGCACGGCCTCAATGCGCCGATGATCATGAGCCTGATCGCCATGTCCTGCGGCATCGTGCTTTACCTGCTGCTGCACAAACCGCTGGTGGCCGGGCGTTTCGCCTACCCGCCGGGAGTGGGCCGACTCAACGGCAAGCTGCTGTTCGAGCGCAGCCTGGTGGGCATGACCCGCCTGGCCCGGCGTCTGGAGCGGCGGCTGAGCACCAAGCGCCTGCAGACCCAGCTGTTTCTGCTGATTCTGGCGGCGGTGATCACCGGCCTGATTCCCATGCTCTACAGCCAGCTGACCTGGGGCGACCGGCCGAAGATCCCCGGCTCCATCGTCTTCGTGACCTTCTGGCTGCTGGCCATTGCCTGCGCCCTGGGCGCCGCCTGGCAGGCCAAGTACCACCGGCTGGCGGCCCTGACCATGGTCAGCGTCTGCGGGCTGATGACCTGCGTGACCTTCGTCTGGTTCTCCGCGCCGGACCTGGCCCTGACCCAGCTGGTGGTTGAGGTGGTGACCACGGTGCTGATCCTCCTTGGCCTGCGCTGGCTGCCACGGCGGATCGAGGATGTCTCGCCGCTGCCCAGCAGCGTGCCCAAGGCGCGCATCCGCCGCCTGCGCGACCTGAGCCTGTCGATCGCCGTCGGCCTGGGCATGGCGGTGCTGTCCTACGCCATGCTGACCCGCCCCACACCCAACGATATTTCCTCGTTCTACCTCAGCCGTGCCTTGCCTGAAGGCGGCGGCACCAACGTGGTCAACGTGACCCTGGTGGACTTCCGCAGCTTCGACACCCTGGGCGAAATCACCGTGCTGGCAGCCGTGGCCCTGACCGTGTTCGCCCTGCTGCGTCGCTTCCGCCCGCCCAAGGAGAGCATGCAGTTGCCGGCGCAACAGCGCCTGCTGGCCCCGGACGTGGTCACCGATCTGGTCAACCCGCGCCAGGCCAGCGACACCGCCCTGGGCTTCATGATGGTGCCGGCGGTGCTGGTGCGCCTGCTGCTGCCGATTGCCCTGGTGGTGTCCTTCTACCTGTTCATGCGCGGGCACAACCTGCCGGGCGGCGGTTTCGTCGCCGGGCTGGTGATGTCGGTGGCCTTCATCCTCCAGTACATGGTGGCCGGCACCCAGTGGGTCGAGGCCCAGATGAGCCTGCGGCCGCTGCGCTGGATGGGCACGGGCCTGCTTTTCGCCCTGGCCACCGGCCTCGGCGCCCTGGCCTGGGGCTACCCGTTCCTCACCACCCACACGGTGCATGTGGACCTGCCGCTGTTCGGTGATATCCATATCGCCAGCGCCTTGTTCTTCGACATCGGCGTGTACGCGGTGGTGCTGGGCGCGACCCTGCTGATCCTCACCGCCCTGGCGCACCAGTCGGTGCGGGCCCACAAGCCGGCCAGCCAGTCCAAATCCCTGATCAAGAGCGGAGCCGCCTGATGGAAGAAGTCATCGCAATCGCCATTGGGGTCCTCGCCGCTTCCGGAGTCTGGCTGGTCCTGCGCCCGCGGACCTTCCAGGTGGTGATGGGCCTGTGCCTGCTGTCCTACGCGGTCAACCTGTTCATCTTCAGCATGGGCAGCCTGTTCATCGGCAAGGAACCCATCGTCAAGGACGGCGTGCCCCAGGACCTGCTGCACTACACCGACCCGTTGCCCCAGGCGCTGGTGCTCACCGCCATCGTCATCAGCTTCGCCATGACCGCGCTGTTTCTGGTGGTGCTCCTGGCGTCCCGGGGCCTGACCGGCACTGACCACGTCGACGGCCGGGAGCCCAAGGAATGAGTTCGTTGTCCCACCTGATCGTCGCCCCCATCCTCCTGCCGCTGCTGACGGCGGCCATCATGTTGCTGCTGGGGGAGAAACACCGCCCGCTCAAGGCGCGGATCAACCTGTTCTCCAGCCTGCTGGGGCTGGCCCTGGCGGCGTACCTGCTGTACTGGACCCAGGTCCAGGGCGCCACCGGTTCCTTCGGCGTGTACCTGCCGAGCAACTGGCAGGTGCCCTTCGGCATCGTGCTGGTGGTGGATCGCCTGTCGGCACTGATGATGGTGCTCACCGGAATCATCGGGGTCAGCGCGCTGCTGTTCGCCATGGCCCGCTGGGACGGCGCCGGGGCCAGCTTCCATGCGTTGTTCCAGATCCAGCTGATGGGCCTGTACGGCGCCTTCCTCACCGCCGACCTGTTCAACCTGTTCGTGTTCTTCGAGGTGCTGCTGGCAGCCTCCTACGGCCTGATGCTGCACGGTTCGGGACGGGCGCGGGTGTCGTCGGGACTGCACTACATCACCATCAACCTGCTGGCTTCGTCGCTGTTCCTGATCGGCACGGCAATGATCTACGGGGTCACCGGGACCCTGAACATGGCCGACCTGGCGATGAAGATCCCGCTGGTGCCGGAAGCCGACCGCGGCCTGCTGCACGCCGGCACGGCGATCCTGGCCATCGCCTTCCTGGCCAAGGCCGGGATGTGGCCGCTGAACTTCTGGCTGGTGCCGGCCTATTCCTCGGCCAGCGCACCGGTGGCGGCGCTGTTCGCCATCATGACCAAGGTCGGGATCTACACCGTGCTGCGCCTGTGGACCCTGCTGTTCTCCGGGCAGGCCGGGGCCTCGGCCTACTTCGGCAACCAGTGGCTGATCTACGGCGGCCTGGCGACGATCTTCTGCGCCGCCCTGGCGATTCTTCCGGCCCAGCGCCTGGAGCGCATGGCCAGCCTGAGCATCCTGGTGTCGGCGGGCATCCTGATCGCGGTGATCGGCTTCGCCCAGCCGGCGCTCACCGGCGCGGCGCTGTTCTACCTGTTCAGCTCGACCCTGGCGCTGTGCGCGCTGTTCCTGCTGGCGGAGTTGATCGAGCGCTCGCGCTCGGCGGTGGAAGTGCCTCTGGAAGACGAAGGCGAAATCCTCCCGAGGCCCATGGAAACCCTTCCCCCGCCCCGGGGCAGCAACCTCGACGACGAACAGCAAGTGGTGGTCGGCCAGGTGATTCCCTGGACCATGGCCTTCCTCGGCCTGAGCTTCATTGCCTGCGCCCTGCTGATCATCGGCATGCCGCCGCTGTCGGGCTTTATCGGCAAGCTCAACCTGATCGCCGCCCTGCTCAACCCGACGGGCCTGGGAACCAGCAGCGACACGCCGATCCCGCTGGCGGGCTGGATTTTCCTGGTGCTGCTGATCCTCTCCGGCCTGGCCTCGCTGATCGCCTTTGCGCGCCTGGGCATCCAGCGTTTCTGGAGCCCGGAGGAGCGACCTTCACCGGTGTTGCGGCGTCTGGAATGCGTGCCGATCGTGGCGTTGCTGGGGCTCTGCGTGCTGCTCAGCTTCAAGGCCGAGCCGCTGCTGCGCTTCACCCAGGCCACCGCCGACAGCCTCAATCATCCGGAGCACTATGTCATGGCGGTACTGGGCACCCGCACCGTGCTCAGCCCTGAGTCCAAGGCCACCCAGGCGGCGGAGGTGCAACCATGAAGCGTCTGTTCCCTGCCCCCTTCCTGTCCCTGGCGCTGTGGCTGCTGTGGCTGGTGCTGAACCTGTCCATCAGCCCCGGCAATCTGCTGCTGGGGGCCATCCTGGGCTTTCTCGCACCGCTGCTGATGCGCCCGCTGCGGCCGTTGCCGATCCGTATCCGCCGCCCCGGCACCATCCTGCGGCTGTTGTTGCGGGTGGGCTGCGATGTGCTGGTCTCCAACCTGATCGTGGCCTGGGGCGTGCTCAACAACGGGCGCCGGCCGGTGCGCTCGGCCTTCGTCAAGATCCCCCTGGACCTGCGCGACGCCAACGGCCTGGCGGCGCTGTCCACCATCACCACGGTGGTGCCGGGCACGGTCTGGTCCGAGCTGTCCCTGGACCGCAGCATCCTCTTGCTGCACGTCTTCGATCTGCAGGACGAAGGGCAATTCATCCAGCACTTCAAGGCGACCTACGAGCGCCCGCTGATGGAGATTTTCGAATGAGCGTGCTGTTGACCAACGCGATCCTGCTGAGCCTGTTCCTGTTTTCCCTGGCCATGGTCCTGACCCTGGTGCGCCTGTTCAAGGGCCCCTCGGCCCAGGACCGGGTCCTGGCCCTGGACTACCTGTACATCCTGGCGATGCTGATGATGCTGGTGCTGGGCATCCGCTATGCCAGCGATACCTACTTCGAGGCGGCGCTGCTGATTGCCCTGTTCGGCTTTGTCGGCTCCTTCGCCCTGGCCAAATTCCTTCTGCGCGGCGAGGTGATCGAATGAACAGCCTGGAACAACTGCCCCTCTGGGTGGAGGTCCTGGTGGCCGTGCTGCTGGTGATCAGCAGCGTCTTCGCCCTGATCGGTGCCCTGGGCATCCTGCGCATGAAGAGCTACTTCCAGCGCATGCACCCGCCGGCCCTGGCCTCAACCATGGGTTCCTGGACCGTGGCCCTGGCCTCGATCCTGTATTTTTCAGCGCTCAAGTCCGGGCCGGTGCTGCATGCCTGGCTGATTCCGATCCTGCTGTCGATCACGGTGCCGGTGACCACCCTGCTGCTGGCCCGCGCGGCGTTGTTCCGCAAGCGCATGGCCGGTGACGATGTGCCGGCAGAGGTCAGCAGCAAACGCAACGAAAGCGGCAACTGAGCGCACCACCCCATGCAGGAGCCGGCTTGCCGGCGAAGAGGCCCGTGAGGCAGGTGCCAGGCGGGATCGCCTTCGCTGGCAAGCCAGTCTCTGCACACGCCAGCGCCGGCAGCGAGCGGGCTTGCCCTTCAGGCCCAGGCCAGCACCAGCAATCCGGCACCCAGTACCACGCACAGCGGGGAATAGAACAGGGTGTCGAGACGGGCGAACTTCGAGTCACGCACTTGCTTGAAGAAGCCAACCAGCTCGGAGTCGCCAATGGCCCGGGCGAACATCAGCAAGGCAATGGCGCTGATCACCCATTGCAGGGACGGATGGGTCACGGTCGGAAGGTAGAGCCCAACCCGCAGGCAGACCAGCATCGCCACCAGTAACAGCCCCACCGCCACCAGCAAGGTGGCCAGGGCCGGAGGGTGAAAGGCCGGTTGGCTCTGCCCGGGAACCGGCCCCGGCACTTGGGGGATCACCGCATCGCTTCCACGCTTGCCTCCGGCGGCCCAGTACAGATGGATCAGGCTGATGAACAGAAAAGTGCCGGACATCCCCTGAGCGAGCAGAAGATTCATGTTCAGACGTCCTTGTAAAAAAGTCGTAAAGAGAATGGACTCGATTGCCGGTTTTTGTAAGTACGTTCGTCGCCTTCGATGATAAAGTGCCGCCCCATGAAATTGACCCGTTCCGATCGCTCGCTCGTTGCCTGGATGCTTTATTGCTGCGTCCTGTTCAACGTGTTTGCCTGCAGCATCGGCCACGGGCAAATGCTCGGCATGCAGCTCAACGGCATCGGCGGGCAGTTCTGCAGCATCGATCCCAACACCCAAGCCCCCCCTGCAACAGCCGACTGACCAGGACTCCCTGCCCACCCTGTCCAAGGCCTTCGGTTGCCCGTTGTGCTCCACCGGCGGCATGGGTCCGGCACTGAACTCCAGCGTCAGCCTGGCACTGTTGCCCCAACCCCAGGCGCCGCCGCTGGCGCGTCAGCTTCAGACCCACCTCCCGGCCCGTTTCACCTGGCCCGCCGCCCATCCTCGGGCACCGCCCTACGCCTGATTCTTGCTCGTGCTCGACCCGCCCACTGCGCTGCTGCGCGGCGCGCTTTCGTGGGCCTTTTCCTAGTCAAGAATTCAGGATGCATGCATGAAACACCTTCCTTTGCTGGCGAGCCTGCTGGCCTGCCTGTCCGTCAACGCCTGGGGCAAATCCGGCCTGGAGCTGGTCCCTACCACCGTTAACGCCGAAGAGGCAGACGTTGAACCCGGCCTGTCCCTGGAGCAGTCCAGCGGCATGGCCTCGCGTTTGGGCCTGAGCCTGCGGGAAACCCCGGCCTCGGTGGCGATAGCCAGCCGCCAGGACATCGAGCGCCGTGGCGCCCAGACCTTCCAGGACGCCGCCAACGCCCTGCCCGGGGTCAATGCCAGTGCACCACCGGGGTTCGGCGGCTTCATCTCCTACCGCGGCTTCACCAGCAGCCAGATCACCCAGATGTTCAACGGCATCAATGTCGCCACCGGCCTGGCACGGCCGGTGGACGCCTGGATCTATGACCGGGTGGAACTGGTGGGCGGCCCCTCGTCGCTGATCAATGGCGCCGGCTCCGTGGGCGGCTCGCTGAACTACGTGACCAAGCTGGCGGACCGCCGCGAACAGGCGGCCGAGGGCCTGCTCGGCTACGGCAGCTACGACACCACGCAAACCGCTTTCGGGGTCAATCACGCCCTGAGCCCGGCGGGTGCCGAGGTGCAGCATTACGCACGCCTGGATGTCAGCCACAACACCAGCAACGGCTACATCGACCGCCAGGAGCGCGATGCCTGGAGCCTGGCCTTCTCCCTGCTCAGCGACTTGACCCCTGACCTGTCCCACACCCTGGCGGTGGAATACCAGGACGAGCACGAAGACAGCCCCTACTGGGGCACCCCGGTGCGCAACCCCAAGGCCGGCGAGCTGAAGATCGACAAGCACCAGCGCTTCAACAACTACAACGTCGCCGACGGCCTGTATGAACAGCGCACCGTGTGGCTGCGCTCGATCATCGATTACCGGATCAACCCCAGCACCAGCCTGCGCAACACCCTCTATCACCTGGACAGCCAGCGCGACTACCGCAACCTGGAGACCTACCAGTACAGCCCCGACAACAGCCGGGTGAACCGCTCCACCGCCTATCTGGTGCGGCACCAGGGCCAGCAGGACGGCAACCAGTTCGAACTGCGCCATGATGATCAACTGTTCGGCCTCGACACCACCTGGTCCGGGGGTTTTGAGTACAAGGTCAACAGCACCACCAACTCACCGTGGAACGTGCCGGCCAACAACAGCGTGGACCCCGGCAACTTCCAGCCGGGGTACTTCTACGACCTGAAGGGCACCCGCCAGGGCTGGGTCAAGGACAAGACCAACCAGGTCACCACCCGTGCCCTGTTCGTCGAGAACCGCCTGGCCCTGACCGACGAGCTGTCCCTGCTCAGCGGCCTGCGCTATGACGCCATCGACCTGGACGTGACCAACCACCGCGCGATCAGCGCCAGCAACCCGCGACATCTCAAGCGAAGCTGGGAACCGGTCACCGGACGCCTGGGGCTGACCTGGCAGTTCCTGCCCAGCGCCAACGTCTACGTGCAATACAGCACGGCCGCCGAACAGCCCAGCGGCACCCAGAACTTCGAGGTGTCCACCGGCAAGCAATGGGAAGTGGGCAGCAAGTTCGACTACCTGGAAGGACGCGGCTCGGCGACCCTGGCGGCCTACCGCATCGAACGCAAGGACTTTGCCGTCACCGATCCCCTGGACCCGGCCAACAGCATTCCCGTGGGCCAGCAGACCTCCAGGGGCATCGAGCTGGCCAGCTCCCTGCGGGTCACCCCCAAGCTGCTGGCGGAAGCCAACTTCGCCTGGGTCGACGCCGAATATGACGCGTTCAACGAGAAGGTGGCCAGCGGCGCGGTGGTCTCGCGCAAGGGCAACACCCCGACCAACGTCCCCGAGCGGGTGGCCAACCTGTGGCTGACCTATGACCTGGCCCCGAGCTGGCAGACCGGCGTCGATGCGCGCTATGTGGCTTCGGTGTACGCCGACAACGCCAACACCCTGACGCTGCCGGCCTACACCCTGTACGGCAGCTTCCTGCGCTACCAGGTCGACAGCCACACCACCGTCACCGGCCGGGTACGCAACCTGACCAACGAGGTCTACGGCAAGTTCGCCCATGTCTCCCCGGCTTACTACCTGGGCACCCCGCGCACCTTCGAACTGGCGGTGCAGACCCGCTTCTGACCTGCCTTGGGGGCCTCTTCGCCGGCAAGCGGCGCCTACGGGAACATTGCGCGGTGTCAGGGCGAGCGTAGGAGCTGGCTTGTCAGCGAAGGCGTCGCCATGGACGGTGCAAGGCCTGCGGGCCCTTTCGCCGGCAAGGCGGCTCCTACAACAGGGCGGCGGCGACTTTGGCGGCGACGTCCTGGGGCACCCAGTTGCGCCATAGATCAGGATGCTGCTTGAGGAAGGCCCGGGCCGCGTCACGGGGCGTGCTGTGGTTTTCGCTCATCTGCGCCAGGGCCTGGTTGAGGGGCTCGATGGGCAGCTCGACCTGGCTGAAGAAGCTCACCAACTGCGGGTATTGCTTGTGGAATGGCGCAGACACGCCGATGGACAGTTTCGAGGCCAGGGAACGGCTCGGACGCGGGTTGGGGTTGCTGGCGTCGGTCAGGGTCTTCCAGGCCTCGGCATCAAAGGGCGGCTCTTGCAGCTGGACCAGTTTGAAGCGCCCCAGCAGCGGCGTCGGTGACCAGTAGTAGAACAGGATCGGTTTGCCCCGACGGATCGACGAGCTGATCTCCGCATCCAGGGCTGCGCCGGAGCCACTGCGGAAGTTCACGTAGCTGTCCTCCAGGCCATAGGCTTTGAGCTTCTGCTGGTTGACGATCTCCGAGGTCCAGCCAATCGGGCTGTTGAGGAAACGCCCCTTGGTCGGACTCTCCGGGTCCTTGAACACATCCTTGTAGCGCGCCAGGTCGGTGACGCTGCGCAACTCCGGCGCCAGGGCCGCGATGCCCTTGGCGGGATCACCCTTGATCACGTACTCCGGCACCCACCAGCCTTCGGTAGCGCCCTTGACGGTGTCCCCCAGGGCCAGCACCTTGCCTTCGGCCTCGGCCTTGACCCACACCGGGCTGCGCCCCGCCCACTCTTCGCCAATCACCTGGATATCGTTGTTGGCCAGGGCGGTTTCCAGGGTGATGGTGGTGCCAGGCAGTGTATCGGTGGGCAGGCCATAACCCTTCTCGACCACGATCCGCAGGATCTCGGTGATCAGGCTGCCGCTCTCCCAGTTCAGGTCGGCGAAGTGAATCGGCGCGGAAGCCGCCGCCACCGGGGGCGCGTTCAAGGCGGCAAGGGCCAACAGGCTGCTGGCCAGCAGCGCTCGAATTCCTTTCATGGGTGCACCTCTCGGATCAGGACCAGGACCAAAGGGACACGCCACGCAAAGCTGCCAGGCCCCTGAAGCATTCAGTCAACTGACTGTAGTAGAGGTTCCATATTTTCAACCAGGGCGCGGCCCGGATCGGGCCATCAAGGGTCCGCCGGCTCCTGCAGCCGCTGCAACTCGCGGCGCACCATGCTGGCGTATGCCGCCGGGCGCAGGTGGTACAGCTGGCCGGCCACCCAGTTCAGCCAGGCGCCCTGCAAGCGCGCCTTCTCGGCGAACAGGCGTTGAGCTTCGTCACACGCGGCCTGCTGGTGTTGCTGGTGAAACTCGGCGCGGCTCTGGCTCATCACTCGCTGGCCTTGAAACTCACCAGTTCGCCCTTGCGGAATTTGGCCGCCTTGGCGCTGACCGCCTTGAGGGTCTTGCTCAAGCCTTCCTGCAATTGCTCGTTGGCGGCGAAGACCATCACCACCGAGTGACCTTCCTTGAACACAATCCCCTGCCCCAGGGGACTGCTGACAAAGGCATAGTCGCCCAGGCCGTATACCGTCAGCTTGATCTCGCGAAAGCGGATCTCCAGCTTGCCGCCTTCCCGGCTGGGCAGTACAGCAGCGCGAAAATGATCGCCCACCTTGAGCTCCAGCCGAGGCTTGTCGTCCACCACCAACGCGCTCTCGGTATCGATCTCGGCGATGTAGATGCCTTCGGCGGACTGTTCGGTGATGTAGACAAAACGAGATTGGAACTGCTTGACCAGCTTTGCGCGCAAATCACCCAAAACGAACAGCGCATGCATTTCAAGATTACTTACTGCCAAGGAACACTCCCCGATACTCAAAAGGGTGCCGTCCGAGGAAAAACGGACAGCACAAAAAACCGCCATGACGGCGTGATCACCCCAATCAGTTACCCCAAAAAAACACTCAAATGCAGCGGGTACTCCAGGCCACGGCGTTAACGCCGGCGCTGAGCTGCGGGCATTTCGCCGAAGCATCAGGCACAGGTCAAAGGCTGTAGGAGTAGGCTCTGACACCCCGAAAAGTGTGGCGGCGAGCTATCTGGGGCGGGTACTGAAACAGGCCGGAAAGCCGGATATACCCTGAGATTGAATCCCCGGATCGGCAGCCACTTCGGGTTGCAGAAGCAATTCTAGAGCAACTTTGTGCATTTCGACCATTTAAAGCGAGCGATTCATGACTGCACGGCCATTGATTAGTACAAAGACTAATGTTGCTCATCAGCGGGTAATCTTGCCCGCAGTCGTCACACAAGGCCCGGCATTCTAACCAGTAATACTCTGGTGCAGTGATCTGGATGGGCGGATTAAAGCGTAAGAAAGTTCACTTTAGTACCTCAGAACAATCTCTACCTAAAACCGCAATGACATAACTCAGCCCGTCGCAACGCAACAACTGCCATACTCCCTCGCTGGTTGAGCGCTCGCGGTACGGGCGCTCAAGCACTCACTCATCTCCAAGGGAAGGCTAGAAGTGACCGAACTAGATATTGGCGAGTTTTTCATTCGTGGCGAGTGCAGAGAAGTCGAAGGCGAATTCCAGGCCGTGATTGCCATGCGCGCCAAACCTCCACTGACCCAGATCACCTTCCACCAGGTGGAACGCGACCGCTGGTTCAAGACCTCCGAAGAAGCTGCAGCGGCGGCCAGGGAATCCGCCAAGGCCCTCAAGCTGGCCATTGACCAGGGCGCCCTGAACGCCTGATACCTGCCATAGCGCGCCGCCCGGGAACCCAGCGGCGCCCCCGTGACCCAGGCGAGATCCGTTTAAGAGCATCATGATGATTAACTTAAAACTAGCGACTCGCCTTCGGGCCCTGCCTGCAACAGCCTGAATCCAGACATCCGCCCCAACCGATCAAGCCTCTATCTACCGCCCGAGCATCAAGCCGAATGCTGGAATGCATGGCGCCCAGGCCGGCACTGCGCCAGTTTCGCCTGCCAGGCCTGCCGGCACTCCTCGGCCTCGACGCGGCTGGCAAAGGCAGTGCCACGTTGTTCGCCATTGACCAGCACCACCCAGCACGCCTTGCGTCCCAGGTCCCGCAGCATGGGGGGAACACCACTGCCGATCATCACGGCTACATCAACTTTGCTGTGCATGGAGAACCTCGATGAATTAGTTAGCTCCCTAACGATGTGAGCATACTAGTCAGTTCCCGGCGTCTGAAACAGTCACATCCTGCACAGCAGTCTTACGCCCCTGGTAACAATGTTCTCAGCCCTTGCGCTGGGACGGCGCCTGCTCGGGCTTGTAGCCCAGTCGCAACCCTCCCCAATGCCGCCCCTGGACCCAGATCGGCACCGACAAGTCGTGCATCAGTTCGCCGGTATCGCGGGTATAGGTTTGCAGCAACAGCGGTTGCTGGTGACTGCCACAACGAATGCCGGTGCGATCGGCGAACTTGCGCTTGCTGCGGTTATGCAGGTTGTCCGCCACGGGATCGCCGGTCAACGGCTGGGAGAAGGCCAGGTTGTGGGTCGGTACATAACCCTCTTGGGTACAGGCGATGGCGAACACCAGGCCGTCGTGGCGCGGCAGCAGGGATTCCTGGATCGGCGGCAGCACCTGATCGGTGTAGCGATCGAAACGGGTCTGGTACCTGGCCGGATCGGTGTTGGCAATCAACTGGTAATGGCGGTCGAACAGGTCGTCGAGGCTGATGCGGTTCTGCGCCAGGTCGGTCTCGAACTGCTCGGCAATACGCCGGGCGCCTTCACGGGCCAGGTCATAAATGCGCTGGTGGTAGTCATCCAGCCCCACAGCCGCCAGACGCTCACTGATGGTTTCGGCCTGCCCTTCCATCTGCACCGCCGCCTGAGCCAGGCTGCGGGTCTGCTGATCGCTGACCGCCAGGTCGCTGCGCATCTGCTCCACGGCATGGAACAGGCTGTCCAACTGTTCGCGGTTGGTCTCGGCGCCCCGGGCGATCTCGCTGACCTGGCCTTCCACCCCTGCTGCCAGACGGGCGATGTTGTCCAAGTGCCGACCGGTGTGTTCCACCTGCTCCACCCCCAGGTTCAGGTCGTCGGACAGCTGACGGATCTGCTCCACCACATCGCTGGTGCGTTGCTGGATATCGGCCACCATCACCCCGACCTCATCGGTGGCCGTGGCGGTGCGCCCGGCCAGCCCGCGCACCTCGTCGGCGACCACGGCAAAACCCCGTCCGTGCTCCCCGGCCCGGGCGGCCTCGATAGCGGCATTCAGGGCCAGCAGGTTGGTCTGGCTGGCGATGGACTGGATCACCAGGGTCACCCGCTGGATCTCTTCGCTGCGCTGGCTCAAGGCCTCGATCAGCTCGCGGCTGCCACTGGCCCGCTCGCTCAGGGAGTGCATGCGACTGATGGACTCCCCCAGCACCGTGCGCCCTTCGGCGCTGCTGGCGTGGGCTTCACTGGCCGCCTCCAGGGCTTGCCGGCTGAGTTGCGAGGTGGCCTGTTCGGTCTTGATCATCACTTCGGCGTTGCCGACGATGCGCGCCGCGGCATCCAGCTGGGATTGCAGCTTGCCCGCCAGTTGCGTCACCGAATAGGCCACGCCAGCGGCAGACAGGGCGTTATGGGTGGTGCTGTAGGACAGGTCGCGGGTCAGCGAGGACAGCTCGCTGTCGGCCGTTGCCGTCGGCGCCTCGGGCACCTTGCGGCTTCTCAGCCGAGGCAGCCAGACCACCAGCACCGCCAGGGGCAGGCACAGGTACAGCGGCCAGTCACCCAGTGCCTGGCCGCCCAGCAAGCCCATCAAGGCCGCGCTCTGCAAAGTCGGCGCCCACCAACGGACGGCGGGTGTTGCTGCCAGCGGTTGCGCGATCGGCACCGCTAGAGATCCTTCTCTTGACATGTTTAGCACCCCACATCGTTCTAATTATTTTCGGCATTAGACGCCACTAGAAGGCCATTATCCATGGTCCCTTAGTCGGGGGTTTGCAGTAGATCAAGGGAATGAACGGGTATGGAGTCGTACCCGAAAAAACAAAGCCCCCGCTGTGGCGGGGGCTGGCGATCAGGCTTGACGCTGATGCTTGTCGATCTGCTCGTGGCGCTCTTGGGCTTCGATGCAGTACTTGGTGGTTGGGCTGATCAGCAGGCGCTTGAGGCCGATCGGCTCGCCGCTGTCATCGCACCAGCCGAAGCTGTCGTCACTGATCCGGCCCAGGGCCTGCTCCAATTGCGGCAGCATGCGCTGGTCACGATCAATGGCGTTGACCAACCAGGTGCGCTCTTCTTCGACGGAAGCGGCGTCGGCCGGGTCAGCCGGGGTGTCCAGGCTTTCAATGGCGATCCGGTTCTGTTCGATGCGCTCGTGGGTTTCCACCTTCATGGCTTGCAACAGGTCGCTGAAAAAAGCGTGCTGCTCGGCATTCATGTAGTCATCCGCCGGCATGGCCAGCAACTTTTCCTTGGTCATTGATTTCTCTATAAAAAATACGTGCATTAAGGCGAATTCAAACTGTTTCCGGTTGACCCGTCAGGTCATCAGAAAGGCGCCATACCTTCCAAGCGCCACCCGGCACTCAATTTACGAGGGGCGGCAGTCTAAGGCCGGTTTGAGGGCGCAGCAACTGAAATGACAGCGAATCTGTCTGACAAACCGCACAAAGCCCGCAATTGCGGGCTTTGGTGGCATTTGTCAGAGTGCTTTTATAACAAAAAATTCCATACAAGCAGGTCTTTTAGAAGACAAACGGCAGTACCGGGCGGCGGATTCGGAGCCTTTTCCCCCGTTTCTCCGCCGCAGAAGCCAACTTGCCGGCGAACAGCCCCGTCCGTTGCACCTCATCTTGTGGGCGCCTTCGCTGGCCAGCCGGCGCCGACAACAGGCTGGTGGATCAGCGCTTGAGCTTGCGCTTGTTACGGTACTGGTCAATGACCACCGCCACCACGATGATCAGGCCCTTGATGATGTCCTGGATGTAGGCATCCACGCCGACAAAGGTGAAGCCGCTGGCCATGACGCCAAGAATCAGCGCGCCGATCACCGTGCCGGTGATGCGCCCCACGCCACCGGCCAGGCTGGTGCCGCCGATCACGGCCGCGGCAATCGCATCCAGTTCATAGGACATGCCCATCCCCGCCTGCCCGGTGGCGGCCCGCGCCGAGGCCACCACCCCGGCCAGCCCCGCCAGCAGCCCGGCGATGCTGTAGACGATCACCAGATGGCGCTTGACGTTGATCCCCGAGGTGCGCGCCGCCTGCATGTTGCCGCCGATGGCGTAGGTGTATTTGCCGTACTTGGTGTAGCGCAAGGCGATGTGGAAGATCACCGCCACCACCAGGAAGATGATCACCGGCATCGCCCCGTGACCGATGGCGGTGTAGGAATCGGACAGCATGCTCACCGGCTGGCCTTCGGTGTAATAGCGGGCCAGGCCGCGGGCCGACACCATCATGCCCAGGGTGGCGATAAAGGGCGG
The DNA here is from genome assembly GCF_030718165.1 of Pseudomonas sp. LPH60. NCBI lineage: Bacteria > Pseudomonadati > Pseudomonadota > Gammaproteobacteria > Pseudomonadales > Pseudomonadaceae > Pseudomonas > Pseudomonas sp. LPH60. The sequence continues at coordinate 1,092,658 of NZ_JAVAJH010000001.1, read as the reverse complement.
AATGCCAGTGATGGCGATGATGCTGCCGTTGATCGCCCCCGCCAGCAGGCCCACCCCCAGCCCGGCCACCACCGGTATCCACACCGGCAAGTCGGTCAGGGACGGAAACACTGCCCGGGCAAAGTCCGAAGTCTGCGCCAGGCTGGCGGCGATCATCGCCGACAGCGCCAGCACCGAGCCCGAGGACAGGTCGATGCCCGTGGTGATGATCACCTGGGTCACGCCGATGGCCAGCAGACCGATGATCGACACCTGGAGGATCATCAGCACCAGGCGCTGAGAGTTCATCAGGAAGCTCTGGTCACGCACGATCCAGCCGAACAGCTCGAAGACCAGGCCGATGCCGATCAGGACCAGAAAAATACTCAATTCGGTGGGAAGGCGCCGGCGCGTTCTAGCGGGCGCCGCGGCCGGTTTGTTTTCAGACATCACGTTCATAACCACTCACCTTTGTTAGTGCCTGGCCGCGGCGAATCACAGCGCCGCCGGCCGCCATCGATTGAAGAATCAGTGCACCACCGACATTCCCGACGCCAATTGCATCACCCGTTCCTGGGTTGCCTCGCTGCGGTCGAGGGTGCCCATGAGTTCACCTTCGTGCATGACCATGACCCGGTCGCTCATGCCCAGCACTTCGGGCAGCTCCGAGGAAATCATGATCACCGCCATGCCTTCGCTGGCGAGGAAGGAGATCAAGCGGTAGATCTCGGCCTTGGCCCCGACGTCGATACCCCGGGTCGGCTCATCAAGGATCAGGATGCGCGGGTTGGTCATCAGCCAGCGCGCCAACAGGGCCTTCTGCTGATTGCCCCCGGACAAGGTATCGATGCATTGCTCCAGGGACGGGGTCTTGACCCGCAGCTTCTTGCACATGTCCTCGCACAGGGCACGCAAGGCCTTCTGCTGGACAAAGCCGCCGCCGGCGTAATGCGGCAGCACCGCCACTTCCATGTTTTCCAGGACCGACAGGCACGGGAACAGCCCGCTGAGCTTGCGATCCTCGGTCAGCAGGGCAAAGCCCTTCTCGATCGCCTGGTGCGGGTCGCTGATGCGCAGGGCCTGGCCGTCGAGAACCATCTCGCCGCCGTCGCAGGGGGTGATGCCGAACAGGGTCTCGGCAACATTGGTCCGGCCCGAGCCCATCAGCCCGGCGATGCCGAGGATCTCCCCGGCGTGCAGGTCGAAGGACACCTTGTCGAACACCCCGTCCAGGCGCAGGTCGCGGACCTGGAGCAGCAGGTCGCCGACGGGGTTCTCGCGCTGGGGAAACAGCTGGCTCAGCTCGCGCCCCACCATCATCGAGATCAGGCTGTCGCCGTCCAGGCTGTCGGCCCGTTGCAGGCCGATATAGGCACCGTCACGGAACACCGCCACTTCATCGGCGATGGCGAACACTTCGTTCATTTTGTGGGTGATATAGATGATGCCCTTACCCTGGGCCTTGAGGTCGGCAATGATCGAGAACAGGTGCGCCACTTCCTTGTCGGTAATGGCCGAGGTCGGTTCGTCCATGATCAGCACGTCGGAGTCGTAGGACACCGCCTTGGCGATCTCCACCATCTGCCGCTCGGCAATGCTCAGGTTGCCCACCTGCTCCTCGGGGTCGAGGTTGATGCGCAGGCGTTCCAGCAACTGCGCGGTGCAGCGGTGCATGGCGCGGTGATCGATCATGCGCAGGCCGTTGAGCTGCTCACGGCCGATCCAGATGTTCTCGGCAATGCTCATGTGCGGCATCAGGTTGAGCTCCTGATGGATCATGGCGATGCCCGATTGCAAGGCCTGCAGGGGCGTTTCGAAGACCACCGGCCGGCCCTTGAGGCGCAGCTCGCCGGCGTCCGGCTGATAGATGCCGGCGATGATTTTCATCAGGGTCGACTTGCCGGCGCCGTTCTCGCCCATCAGCGCCAGCACCGTTCCCGGGCGTACCCGCAGTTGCACATCGGACAGGGCCACCACACCGGGAAAGCCCTTGCTGACGTTGATGACCTCCAGCAGAAAGGGTTCTTCAATCGATGTGGCGGCAGGCGAGATTCCCGCCTGCGGGGTGCTCGAGGCAGTCGCGCTAGAGAACATGATCAGGTACTCCATCGGCAAGGCCACCCAAGGCCGCCTTGCCACTTATTACTTATTGTTGTTAGAGCCTGTTCTTCTGGAACAGCTCTGGAAGGTGAGCGGCGTTACTTGAACTGGTCGACGTTGTCCGGGGTGATCAGCCGATACGGAACCCACACCGCCGGCTCTACCGGCTCATGCTTGATCATCTTCACCGCGGTATCGATGGAACCGTCCGCCTGGCCCTTGGCGTCCTGGAACACCGAGAGCGCCAATTCGCCCTTTTTCACCGCGCGCAGGCCATCCGGGGTGCCATCGACACCCGCGATCAGCACACTGCCCTTCTCGACCCCGGCCTGCTTCAGCGCCATGGCGGCACCAATGGCCATTTCATCGTTGTTGGACACCACCGCGTCGAACTTGCGGCCCTGGGTCAGCCAGTCGTTGACCAGGGTCATGCCCTTGTCCCGCAGCCAGACCCCGGTCTGTTCCTGGTCGACCTTGATCCCCGGGTACTGGGCCAGCACCTCCTTGACCCCCTTGGTGCGGTTGGTGGTGGAGTTGTTCGCCAGGTCGCCCAGCAGAATCACGATGTCGCCCTTGCCGCCCATCTTGTCGGCCAGGTACTGCATCTGCATTTTCCCGGCTTCCAGGTCATTGGAAGCCACGGTCACCACGCCCTTGGGCAGGTTCAGGTCATCCGGGCGGCGGTTGACGTACACCAGGGGGATGCCGGCCTTCACCGCGGCCTCGGTGATTTTCTTAGTGGCGGCGGTATCCACCGGGTTGACCACGATCGCGTCGACTTTCTGGCTGATGAAGTTCTCGACCTGGCTCAATTGCTTGACCACATCGCTGCGGGCGTCTTCGAACTGCAGCTTGACGCCATCGGGCAGGGACTTGGCTTTCTGATCCATCGACTCGCGCAGATAGGTCAGCCAGGTGTCATCGAACTGCGACATGCTCACGCCGATCTTGATGTCGGCGAAGGCGGCCCCACTGGCCAGCAGCATCGACAGTGCAAGCGAGGCAAAACGGATCTTGGTGTTCATCACAGGTCTTTCTCCACATTCTTGTAGGTTTTATGGATAAAGCGCAGAAACCACTCAGAGCGACAGATGCACGATGGGGGCACCGGGTACGCAGCACAGCAGTGAACCGTTGCGTTCTACACACAGAAAGCCGAGGCAGGTCAGGAGGACGGCAGAGCGGCTGGGCCGAGGCGAAGCGGAGGTTGGCGCGGGCGAGCTGCGAAACCGCGAACCGAGAGCGAGGATGGTGCTAGTGAAGATTTTCATCGACGGTACCTGTTGTTTTTGTGGGTCGGTCCGCACGCCTCTCATGGTTTGCTTGAGGGCATGCGACCTAGCGAGTCGGCAACCTGAAAATGACTTTATTGGAAAATAATTTCTATATCAACTCATTTTAGAATTTTATTCCAAATCAGTTAAAGCCTTGAAAATCCTGGCCCGTGGCCAATGTGCGCCCAAGCCCGGTGGGGTCGCGCCCGGGGAAAACCCGGGCGGCGGTTCAGCGGCGCCCAACCGCAGGCGCCCCCGCAAATCCCCCGGGCAGGCCCGGTACAAGGTCAGTCGTAGAAGCCCGGGCGCACAGGCAGCTCAACCTTGACGATCTGGCCGCTGCCCTGCGCTTCGATGCAGGCATCGGCCGCCACGGCGGCGGCAAAGCCGTCCCAGGCCGAGGGCCCGCCTACCTGGCCGGCGCGCACGCCGTCGATAAAGGCCTGCAACTCCACGTCATAGGCGGCGATAAAACGCTCCTTCCAATCCATCAGGATGGCGTTGGACAGCTTGGCTTCGCTGCGCAATTGCACCTGGGACGGCTCCGGCAGCCTGGCGATACCGCTCTCCCCCACCACTTCGCACTGGATGTCGTAGCCGTACTGGCAGTTGACGAACACTTCGACGTCGATGCGCGTGCCACGGGCGGTTTCCAGCAGCACGATCTGCGGGTCGCGCAAGTGGGCCAGGGCCTTGCTGGTCTTGCGCGGGAACACCACCTGCACCGACACATAGTCGTCGGCCAGCAGCCAGCGCAGCACGTCCAGTTCGTGGATCAGGGTGTCGGTGATGGCCATGTCGGTCTTGTAGTTCTCCCCCACCCGCGGGTTGCGGTGGGCGCAGTGCAGCATCAGCGGCTCGCCGATCTGGCCGCTGTCGATCACCGCCTTCAAGGCCTGGTAACCGGCATCGTAGGGGCGCATGAAACCCACCTGCACCAGGCGCTTGCCGTGGGCGATTTCGGCCTCGACGATGCGCCGGCAGCCGGCGGCGGTCACCGCCAGGGGCTTTTCACAGAACACCGGCTTGCCCGCGGCAATCGCCGCCAGCACGAACTCCTCGTGGCTCGGGCCCCAGGAGGTCACCAGCACTGCCTCGACGTCCGCCGCCTTGATCAGCGCGTGGCCGTCCGGGTAGACCTCGGCGCTGAGCTTGAGGTCGCTGACCACCTTGGCCGCCGACGCCAGGTTGATGTCGGTGACCGCCACCACCTGGCTGCCCAGCAGGGTCTGGCTGCAACGACGGATGTGATCCTGGCCGATGGCCCCGGTCCCGATAACGCCAAGTTTCAAAGACATGCAGATACTCCTGTTGTTGTTCGTTGCAGAGCAATCAGTACTGCCGGGCCTGGGCCAGGCGTTCATTAAGGGTCTTGGCCGCCGCATCGGTGCGCTCGCTGGTGGACACCTGGGCCACGCCCACCCGCCACCAGGACAGGTAGCTGTGGATCATGGTCTTGGGCAGGACCTTGATGTCGATCAGGGTCGATACCGTCTGGGTCCGGGCATCGGCCAGGGCCGCCAGCAGTTGCTCCTCAGTGCTGACCTTGTAGGTCTTGCAGCCGTAGGCGGCGGCGCTCATGGCGAAGTCCACCGGCACAAAGCCGCCGTCGAGCTTGCCGCTCTGCGGGTTGCGGTAGCGGAACTCGGTACCGAAGCTGTCCATGCCGTGGCCCATCTGCAGGTTGTTGATGCAGCCGAAGGTCATGTTGTCCAGCAGCACCACGTTGATCTTGCGCCGCTCCTGGATCGAGGTGACCAGCTCCGAGTGCAGCATCAGGTAGGAGCCGTCGCCCACCAGGGCGTACACCTCGCGATCCGGCTCGGCGAGCTTGACCCCCAGGGCCGCGTTGACCTCGTAGCCCATGCACGAATAGCCGTATTCCACGTGGTAGGTATTGACCCCCTTGCTGCGCCAGCTGCGCTGCAGGTCGCCGGGCAGGCTGCCGGCGGCGGCAACGATGATGCCGTCCTCGGGCAAGGCCTGGTTGAGCAGCCCGAGCACCCGGCTCTGGGTCAGGCAGGAGCCGGTCAGTTCGATGAATTCGCGCAGCACCGCCGGGTCCAGGTGGTCATTGATTTCCGGGACAAAACCGTCGTCCTGGTATTGCACCTGATACACCCGGTCCACCTCGGCTTCCAACTGCGCCTTGGCCTCGCCGATCTGCCCGTCCCAAGCCGCCCGATAGCCGCTGCGGCCCAGGGTTTCGCTCAGGGCCTGCAAGCCGGCGCGGGCATCGGCCAGTAGCTGCACGCCCTCCATCTTGAGGCTGTCGCCAGGGCAGACATTGAGGTTGAGGAACGCCACCTCCGGGTGCTGGAACAGCCATTTCGACGAGGTGGTGAAATCGCTGTAGCGGGTACCGATGCCGATGATCAGGTCGGCTTCCCTGGCCAGCAGGTTAGCTGCCAGGCAGCCGGTCTCACCGATCCCGCCGACGTTCAGCGGGTGCTCGGAAACCACCGCGCTCTTGCCCGCCTGGGTTTCGGCAAAAGGAATGCCGAAGCGTTCGGCAAAGGCCTGCAACGCCCGATTGGCCCCGGAATACTTGACCCCGCCGCCGCAGATGATCAGCGGCTTGCGCTTGCCCTCGAACAGCGCCAGGGCATCGCCGAGCATGGCCTCGGTGGCCGGGCGGCGGTCGATGCGATGCACGCGCTTGGCGAGGAAGGAGTCCGGGTAATCGTAGGCTTCGCCCTGCACATCCTGGGGCAATGCCAGGGTCACGGCGCCGGTCTGCGCCGGGTCGGTGAGCACGCGCATGGCGTGGAGCGCCGCGCTCATCAGTTGCTCGGGGCGGTTGATGCGGTCCCAGTATTGGCTCACGGCCTTGAAGGCATCGTTGGTGCTGATGCTCAGGTCATGGAACTGTTCGATCTGTTGCAGCACCGGGTCCGGCTGGCGGCTGGCGTAGACGTCCCCCGGCAACAGCAGCAAGGGAATCCGGTTGGCGCTGGCGGTGGCCGCCGCGGTCAGCATGTTGGCCGCGCCGGGGCCCACCGAGGAGCTGCAGGCGTAGATCTTGCGCCGTAGGTGCTGCTTGGCGAAACCGATGGCGGCGTGGGCCATGCCCTGCTCGTTGCGGCCCTGGTGCACCACCAGGTCGCCACAGTCCTGCTCCAGGGCCTGGCCCAGGCCGAGCACGTTGCCGTGGCCGAAAATGGTGAAGACCCCGGCGATGAACTTGCTCTGGACCCCATCCACCTCGACGTATTGGTTATCGAGGAATTTCACCAGGGCCTGGGCCATGGTCAAGCGTGTCGTACTCATGGTTTGCACCTTCATCTTGTTATGTCGCCCTGGGGGAGCCGGCTTGCCAGCGCCCACAAGGAAATGACCTCAGGCCAGGGCTTGCCGCAAGTGGGCAATGCTCGCCGCCAGCGCCTGCTGGATATCCGCCCGCCCGTGCACGCTCTCGGCAAACGGCTCGAACGACAGGTAGCCGCTGTAGCCACGGCTGCGCAAGGTGTCGATCTGCGCCGCATTGCCGAGGATGTCCGCCTCGCCGACCAGTACCCGATGACCGTCGCGAATGCTGCCAAGCGGCGCCTGGCGGTCCTCAACTCCGGAGATGTGCACCAGCCCGGTCAGCTCGGGGAAGAACTCATGCTCGCCGGCCAGGTGGTGGTGGAAGGTGTCGTGCACCAGGCGCAACACATCCAGGCCGCCAGTGGCACGGATCGCCTCCACTGCCGTGCGCTTGTGGCGCAGCGCGCATTCCTCAAAGCCCAGGGGCTCGATCAACCCCAGCAGGCCGTGCTCCCGCAGGATCGGCGCCAGTTCGCTCAGGGCCGTGCGCAACGCGCTGCTGCGCTGGGCCTCAGTGCGCGGATCGGCAGGGTCATTGAGCGGGCACAGCACCAGCCCCTCGGCGCCGCAGGCACGGGCATAGGCGGCCAGTTTCAGGGCCTGCTGGCGACGCTCGTCGTTCCACACATCGAAGGGGTACAGGGCGTTGATCGACAACACCTTGATGCCCTGGGCCGCGCACAATTCGCGGACCCGCTGCGGCGGCGTGCCGTCCTCGATTTCCACGCCCGCAAGGTCATTGCGCAGCTCAATGGCATCGACCTTCAGCGTCAGCGCCAGGTCGATGAACTCCAACAGTGACAAACCCGGTGCAACCATACGATTCAGGGCGAAACGCAGGGGCTGGCTCATTCTTCTTGTGCTCCCAAATCCATCCCGTCGAGACAGTTACTTGGCCGTCGGCATGCTGAATTCCGGGCCCTTGGCGATGCTGTCGGGCCAGCGCTGCATCACGCTCTTGTAGCGGCTGTAGAAGCGCACGCCTTCCTCGCCGTAGGCATGGTGGTCGCCGAACAGCGAACGCTTCCAGCCGCCGAAGGAATGCCAGGCCATGGGCACCGGAATTGGCACGTTGATGCCCACCATGCCCACCTTGATACTGCGGGCAAAGGCCCGGGCCACGCCGCCGTCGCGGGTGAAGCAGGACACGCCATTGCCGAATTCATGGGCGTTGATCAGCGCCACCGCGCTGGCAAAGTCGGGCACCCGCACAATGCCCAGCACCGGCCCGAAGATTTCCTGCTGGTAGATGCTCATCTGGGTAGTGACGTGATCGAACAGGGTGGCGCCGACAAAAAAGCCCTGCTCCGCCCCAGGTACCTTGAAGCCGCGTCCGTCCACCAGCAGCTGTGCGCCCTGGGCCACGCCCTGGTCGATGAAACCTTCAACCCGGGCCTTGTGCTCGGCGGTCACCAGCGGCCCCATGTCGCTGTCGCCCTGCAAGCCGTTGCCGACCTTGAGCTGGTCGATGCGCGGCAGCAGCTTGGCGATCAATTCGTCGGCTACCTCGCCCACCGCCACGGCGATGGAGATGGCCATGCAGCGCTCGCCGGCCGAGCCGTAGGCCGCACCGATCAGTGCATCGGCGGCCTGGTCCAGGTCGGCGTCGGGCATCACGATCATGTGGTTCTTGGCCCCACCCAGAGCCTGCACGCGTTTGCCTCGGGCGCTGGCCTGCTGGTGGATGTACTCGGCAATCGGCGTCGAACCGACAAAGGAAATCGCCTCGATGTCCGGGTGCTGGAGCAAGCCGTCCACCGCGCTCTTGTCGCCCTGGACCACGTTGAACACCCCTTCGGGCAACCCGGCTTCGGTCAACAGGCGCGCCAGCAGCAGGCTAGCGGACGGGTCGCGCTCGGACGGCTTGAGGATGAAGCAGTTACCAGTGATCAGGGCGATGGGAATCATCCACAGCGGCACCATCACCGGGAAGTTGAACGGCGTGACCCCGGCGCACACGCCCAGGGGCTGGCGCAGGTTCCAGTTGTCGATGCCGCCACCGATGTTGTCGCTGAAATCGGTTTTCAACAGGTTCGGCGCGCCACAGGCGTATTCGACGATCTCGATGCCACGGGTCACCTCGCCCATGGCGTCGGACAGCACCTTGCCGTGCTCGCGGGTGATGATCTGCGCCAGTTCCTGGTGGTGCCGGTCCAGCAGTTCCTTGAACTTGAACATCACCCGCGCACGGCGCAGGGAGGACTGTTCGGACCAGGCAGGAAAAGCCCGCAGCGCCGCGGCCACGGCCTCGTCCACGGTCTTCTGGCTGGCCAGGGCGACGCGGGCCTGGACCGCACCCGTGGCCGGGTTGAACACCTGGCTGAAACGCTCGCCGGCGTCCTGCACCTGGCCGCCGATGTAATGACCTATTACCGGGGTGTCGCTCATTGTTCTTGTTCTCCGTAAAGGGTTGCCGTCTGAGTTCGGCGCTTCAGAGATCCAGCAGCCAACTGTGCTGCGGGTCGTTATGGAACTGCCAGACGCGCTTGGGCCCGGCCATGACGTTCAGGTAATAGGACTCGTAGCCGTAAGGCACGCTGACCGGGTGATAGCCCTTGGGCACCACCACCAGGTCGCTGTTTTCCACGGCCATGGCCTGGTCGATGCTGCGGTCGTCGGTGTAGACCCGCTGGAAGACGAAGCCCTGGGGCGGGTTGACCTGGTGGTAATAGGTCTCTTCCAGAAAGCTCTGGTGCGGCAGGTCATCGGTGTCGTGCTTGTGCGGCGGGTAGCTGGAGGAATGCCCGGACGGCGTGCGCACCTCCACCACCAGCAGGGAATGGGCCGGCTCGCTGTCGGGCAGGATGTCGCAGACATAACGAGTATTGGCGCCCTTGCCGCGCACGCTGCGCTTGCACTGCTCCGGGCGGATCAGCCGCGGGCCGAGGCCAGCGGCGGCATCACCCGGGGCGGCGCACACAGCGATCTGCACCTCGCTCAGAGCGGTGACCTGGGCCTGGCTGCCCGGCGGCAAGTAGGCGGCAAAGGGCGATTTGTCTTCGAACACCGATTGCCGGTCGCCCAGGTTGTCCCACTGGAAGGCGCCCTGGGGCGCTTGGCCCTGCACATCGATGCGGCCGCTGAGCAGCACCAGGCACAGTTCCTGGTCGCCGGCGCTGAGCGGCAGGCTTTCCCCCAGGCTCAGGCGGTAGGCACTGAAGCCCACGTATTCCAGGGCGCCCTCTGGCAACTGGACCAGGGTCCGGCCCTTGGCCGCGCTTTTCACCAGCAGGTTCATTGGGCAGTACTCCTGCGTTGCACAGCGGCGTCCAGCAGGGCCCGCAAGGTGTCGTAACCTTTTTTCGCATAGACGTAGCTCGGTGCCACGGCCGGGTCCTGCTCGGCTTCCACCACCAGCCAGCCCTGGTAGCCCGCGTCCAGCAGCACATCGAGCAAGGCGGCAAAGTCGAGGTCGCCATCACCGGGCACGGTGAAGGTGCCGTTGACGATGCAGTCCGGGAAGCTCCACAGGTTGTTGCGCGCCAGCTGCACCACCGGCTTGCGCACGTCCTTGAAATGCACGTGGCAGACGCGGCGGATGTGCTTGCGCAGCACCTCCAGGGGTTCGCCGCCGCCCATGTAGCAGTGGCCCGAATCGAACAGCAGGCCGACTTCCTCGCCGGTCAGGCTCATCAGTTTGTCGATGTCTGCCGGGGACTCGACGTAGGCGCCCATGTGATGGTGATAGGCCAGGCGCACACCCTGGGACAGGGTGAAGCGCGCCAGCTCCGTGAGCTTGTCGGCGTAATCCTGCCAGGCCTGTTCACTGTGGAAGCGCGGACGCTCGATCAGGCGCACCGGTGAACCCTGGATCGAGTCGGCCACCTCGCCGTAGACCAGCACCGAGGCGCCGTTGCGTTTCAGCAGTTCGACGTGGCTGGCAATGGCGTCGATTTCCTGCGCCACCGAACGCCGGGCCAGGCGGCTGGAGTACCAGCCCGAGACCAGCGCCAGGTCATAAGGGCGCAACACATCGCCCACACCCTTGGCGTCCTTGGGGAATTTGCCGTTGAGTTCAAAGCCTTGGTAACCGATGTCACGGCCTTCGCTCAGGGCGGTGCTCAGGGGCGTTTCACCGCCCAGGGCCGGCAGGTCGTCGTTGCTCCAGGAGATCGGGTTGATGCCAATTCGGATAGCGGGCATGGCTGCACCTTTTGTTGTTATTCATGAAAGCGTGGAGTACGGCCTCGCACTCGTAGGAGCTGGCGTGCCAGCGAAGGCTCCGGCGAGCCTGGCACCAGGCTCAAGACCCTCTTCGCCGGCAAGCCGGCTGCTAACGTGAGCGGGCGCTGCGCCAGGCGTTGATCAGTTGTTCGAAGGTGCCCTGCACTTGCCGGATCAGGGTTTCGTCGTCGATCTCCCCCGCCAGCCACCCACGGCTCGGCTCCTGGAAAATCGTCCGGCCCACGGCAAAACCACGGCAGGTCTGGCTGTTGGCGGCTTGCCGGAAGCCCTCGGCCAGGCACTCGGCCGAGGCATTCAGGCCCAGCAGCACCACGCCACGACAGTACGGGTCACGCTCCTGGATCAGCTCGTCGAGCTTTTGCCACTCCTCGGCCGACTGCGCCTCGATCTTCCACCACGCCGGGTAGATACCCAAGTTGTACAGGCGCTTGAGGCTGCGGTAGAGCACCTCGGGATGGGCGCCGGGCAGGTCCTTGGGCGGGATGATTTCCAGCAGCAGCTCGTGGCCGCTGACCTGGGACGCCTGATACAGGCCGCGGATCTGTGCTTCCTGCTCCAGGCGCAGCAGGGGTTCATCGTCCGGGTGATATTGCACCAGGCACTTGATGATCTGCTCCTGGGGCCAGGCGATCAGGTTGCTGCCCACCGAGCGCCCATGCTCGAAGGCCAGCGGCCGCGAGCCCTGCACCTCCACCGGACGCGCCACCCACCAGCCGCGCCCGGTGGCGGCATTCAGCGCATCCTGGCCGAAGCGCTGGTCGGCCAGCAGGCCGACATCGGCCGCCACGCCCTGCTCGCGCAGCAGCTGCTCGACCCGCTCGACCGCCTGGATAAACAGCTGCTTGAGGACGCTGATGCGCGTCGGGTCCTGGCCGCCCTGTTGCGCCAGTTCCACCAGTTGCCCACGGTGATCGAAGGCAAAGACGAACAATTGCTTCCAGGCCTTGCGCGGCACGCTGACCTGATGCAGGCGTTGCAGGATCGGGTCCTGGTCGGGACGGGTAATGGGCACCGGGCTGCTGAACAGGTAATCCAGTTCGGCGCGGGTCGGCATCGCCGGGGCACAGGCATGGCGCGACACCACCAGGCCGCCGCAGGCGTTGGCCAACTGGCAGCAGCGCTCATCGCTGGCGTCTTTCAGCCAGCCACTGAGGAAGCCGGACATAAAGGCATCGCCGGCGCCCAGCACGTTGAGCACCTCCACCCGCACACCGGGATAGATCGCCCCGTCCTCCAGGCGCGGCGGAATCTCGCCGTGGATCACCGAGCACCCTTGCGGGCCGAGCTTGACCACCAGGGTCGCGGCGCTCAAAGAGCGCACCGTGCGCAAGGCCGTCAGCAAGTCGTCGCTGCCACCGGCAATGAGGAATTCTTCTTCGGTGCCGACGATCAGGTCGAAACGCCCCAGGATGCTCTGCACATGCTGGCTGACCTGGTGATCGGCGACAAACCGGGTCTCACCGTCAGCCTTGCCCGCCAGGCCCCAGAGCACTGGCCGGTAGTCGATGTCCAGGACCCGCTTGACCCCGTGCTTTTGCGCGTAGTCCAGGGCCTGGAGGCTGGCCCGGTAGACGCCGTCGGTGGAGAAATGGGTGCCGGTGATCAGCAAGGCCTTGCTGGAGGCAATAAAGGCTTCGTCGATGTCTTCGGCGCGCAGCGCCATGTCCGCGCAGTTCTCGCGGTAGAACACCAGGGGGAAGGTTTCGCGGTCCTTGAGGCCCAGCAGGACCATGGCGGTGAGGCGTTGCGGGTCGACCTGGATGGCACTGACGTCACAGCCTTCGCGTGCCAGGGACTCCACCAGGAAGCGCCCCATGTGATCGTCGCCGACCCGGCTCAACATCGCCGACTTGAGGCCCAGACGCGCGGTGCCGAAGGCAATGTTCGCCGACGAGCCGCCGAGGTACTTGGCAAAACTGCTGACATCCTCCAGCCGCGCACCGACCTGCTGTGCATAGAGATCGACGCCCAGGCGTCCGAGGCAAATCAGATCCAATTGACGCCCACTGGCAAAACGAGTCTGGCCCATGCTGGCTCCTGTTATTTTTATCAGCCTGTGCTCGCCACCCTTGGCAGGCGCCGAACACTCTTGGTGGATGCAGACTAAAACGTCTCTCGGCGCCAATCAATATTTTTTCTATAAGTTTTTTACGTGGAATATTTTTTCCATTAAACTTGTTCTAGCCTGAGCCAGAGGTCATGCATCGTTTCAGCAAGGTGCCGGCCGGCATCAGCCCGAAGATTTTATGGGCCCCTACCCTGTAGACTGCCGGCTGCCCACCTATTGTCAGGGGACGGGGCCACAGGCCGTTCCCATAAGCACAAGCCAGAAGGATTTTCTATGTCCCGCACCGATCAGCCGGCCTTGTCCGAGAGCACGCCCGAGAGCGACCTCGTCAGCCCTCCGATCAATGCCGAACGCCTGCTGCAACTGATCACCGAGGAATACGAGAGCCTGCCGCGCCAGCTCAAGCGCATTGCCAGCTACATGAGCCAGCAGAGCGACCGGATCATGGTCGACCGCATCAGTGACATCGCGCGGGAATGCGAAGTGCATCCCTCGGCCATCGTGCGCTTCTCCCAGCGTTTCGGCTTCAGCGGCTTCAGTGAAATGCAGGCGCTGTTTCGCCAGGCCTACACCCACAAGGCCACGCCGGTACAGAACTACCAGCAGCGCATCCGCAGCATGATTGCCAACAAGTCGCAGAAGGCCAGCGGCGGTGACCTGGCTCGGGAATGCGTCAACGCCACCCTCTCGGGGATCGAGCGCCTGGGCCTGGAACTGGACGACACGGCCTTCGACAAGGCCGTGGACCTGGTGGTCAACGCCGACAACATCTACGTGGTCGGGGTGCGCCGCTCCTTCGCCGTGGCCGACTACCTGGTGTACAACCTGCAGCACACCAACAAGCGCATTCACCTGGTGTCGGGCCTGGGGGGCAGCTACCGCGAGCAGATGCGCAGCATCCGCCCCAACGACCTGGTAATCGCCATCAGCTTCACCCCCTATGGCAAAGAGACCCAGCACTGCCTGCGCATTGCCCAGCACAACCAGGCCCAGACCCTGATCATCACCGACAGCACCCTGTCGCCCCTGGCCAAGCGCGCCAACAGCGTGCTGCTGGTCAATGAAGGCAGCTCCTTCGCCTTCCGCTCACTGAGCGCCACCCTGTGCCTGTGCCAGGCACTGTTCATCGCCGTGGCCTACCGCCTGGAACTGAAGATGGACGAGATTCACGAACAGGGCGGCTTCGACGACTAGCCCGTCCGACAGGACGGGGCCTGCAGCGCCAGGCCCTTGCGCAGCAGTTCCTTGCGCAGGATCGGCCGGGCCAGGCAATGCACGCCGTCCAGGGCGCGGCACTCTAGCAGCCGCTCCAGTTTGTGGGCACTGCCCTGGCTGCCGGTCAGCAGGTAGCTTTTGCCCTCACTGAGGCTGATCAGGTTCAGCAGCCAGTCATCGCCCCACTGCCCCAGCACCTGCTCGATCAGGCTGCGCTGGCGCGCCAGCAGGTCCTCGCCATTCCACAGGGTCAGCTGGGCAAAGCGCTGCGGCAGGTTGCTGGACGGTTCGAGGACTTTCAGGTCCTTGAGCAGGGCCTGCGCCAGTTGCGCTTCGATCTGCCGCTGGCATTGCTGGAAATACTCGTCGGGCCACTGCGGCCCCAGGCCGGCATGGGCGGCCAGGGCAGCGTAGGCCTCGCGGTCCGCTGCGGTGCATCCCTGGTCGGTGAAGTTCAGGGTGTTGTCGAGGATTCCCGCCGCCAGCAGTTGCGCGCTGTCGCGGCTGATCCTGGGCAGCAGCCCGGAATCGCGCCAGCGCTCAAAAACCTGGGTGCAGGCGGCGCCGATCGGGCGGATATCCGCGTATTTGCCCAGGCGCTCGTCCCAGAAGGCCTCGAACCCGGGGTGATGGTCGATGACCTCGATCACCCGGGCGAGGTCCACCAACGGGTCCAGGTGCAAGTGGTTGGAAATGTCCACCAGCACGAACTGATCGGCGCCCTCCGGGACGTGGCGGTCCAGGCCCTTGAGCTGCTGGCGGAAATGGGCCGGGATGCTCTCGTTCAGCGGTGCGCTGCTCAGGGCCCGGGCCGGGCGGCCGCTGAGGTTGAGCAATTCGGCGTAGGCGATGCAACCGGCGTAGGCGTCGATATCCAGATAGGCCGCGCCGGCGGTGACAATGATCATGACGTCCGTGTAATCCACAAAGGCCGAAGGCCGGGGCGTCGAGGGTGCCCGAACCACATGACAGGCAGATGACAGCCCAGGCTCAGCGCGCTTGCACTTGTTCTTGCTCTTGCCGCGCCGCGGCCACCAGCAGCGCCGCCAGCCGCGATCCGCTGAAACGGATCTGCGCCAGGCTCAGGGCCGCATAGCCGATGATCACCGCCGGCGCCCGGCGCACCTGCTGGCAATGTTCAATCACCCCTTGCAGCAGCAGGCCCTGCTCTGCCGCGCGCCGGCGAAAGCCCGCCTCGTCGCTACCCGGAGGCAACTCCAGGAGCAGATGCAGCCCGGCCTGCTGGCCACTGATGCGGTAACAGCCGGGCGCCTCCCGCGCGAGAATCGCCAGCAGCAGGTCGCGGCGCTCCTGATAAGCCTGACGCGCCGCCCGCAGACAACGCAGAAAGGCGCCACTGGCGATGTAGTCGGCCAGGGCCAGCTGTTCGATCACCCCCACCGAGCGCCCGGTGTTCTGCAAGGTGGCCAGCAGCCTTGCACGCAGCGCCTCGGGCACCAGCATGAAGCCCACCCGCAAACCGGCGAACAGGGTCTTGTTGAAACTGCCGCAGTAGATCACCCGGTCATCCGGGTCCAGAGACTTGAGAGCCGCCAGGGGCGCGCTCTGGTAGTTGAATTCGCTGTCGTAGTCGTCTTCCACCACCCAGGTGTCGCTGTGCCGGGCCCATTCCAGCAGCGCCAGACGCCGGGACACCGGCATGGTCATGCCCAGGGGCGCCTGATGGGCCGGGGTCACGTAGACCATGCGTGCATCGCGGTGGCCTTGCAGTTGCGCCACGTCGATGCCCTCCTCCTGCACCGGAATCGGCACCAGCTGCGCACCGGCCAGGGCAAACAGGCCCTGGGCCGAAAGGTAGCCGGGGTCTTCGATACAAACCTTGTCCCCTGCATTGAGCAGGCTGCGGGCCAGCAGGTCGAGGCCATGGCGGATGCCGGTGGTGATCATCACTTGCCCGGCATGGCAGGCGATGCCCCGGTGCTGCCCCAGGTACTCGGCGATCTGCTGGCGCAGCGCCGGCAGGCCGGCGGGGTCGGCATCGCACAGCGATTGCGCCGTGGCACTGCCCAGGGCTCGGGTCAGGGAACGGGTCCAGCGCTGCAGGGGAAACAGCGCCGGGTCGGCGAGTCGTGCCACAAAGGGCTGGCCGGCACGTACGCTCAGCGGCGGACACGAGGGCTCGTTGTCACGGCTGGCGGACGGTGCAACGCGTGCCGGCGCGCTCAGATACAGGTCCGGTACCACCGCGCAGACCCGGGTCCCGGAACCGCTGGCGCGACTCACATAGCCTTCGCTGCGCAGGCGGTCGAAGACCACTTCCAGGGTGCCCCGGGACAGGCCCCAGCGCTGGGCCAGGGTGCGGGTCGAAGGCAAGCGGCAGCCGGCAGGCAGGCGTTTTTCCAGGATCGCCTGGCGCAAGGCAGCGTAGGCGCTGTCCTGCTTGCCCAGGGTTTCATCCATGCGCTCCGGCAGGGGCAGGTCGAGGGGCACGGGGTGTTTTCCACGGCTCATAGTGGTCCAGTCGAATGGGCTCTAAACGGTGCTCGGCATTAAACCATAAAGACCTTAATTTCAGCGCCGTACCCACTTGCCCCGAGCCCGCCATGCCCCCGCTTGCCGACGCCCCGCCCCGCTCCATTGCTGTTACACGCCCCCTTGCTCCCTGGCTCTGGACCCTATTGCTGCTGGTGGTGGTCTGCCTGCCACGGATCAGCATCGACCTGTACCTGCCGGCGCTGCCGGCCATGGCCGACGACCTGGTGGCCAGCGACGCCCAGCTGCAACTGACCCTGAGCCTGTACATGCTCGGCTATGCCCTGTCGATGCTGCTGGGCGGGCCGCTGTGCGACCGTTATGGCCGACGCCCGGTGCTGCTGGCGGGCACGGCGCTGTTCCTACTGGCCAGCCTGGCCTGCATGCTCGCCGCCAGCGTCGAGGTGCTGATGGTCGCCCGCCTGCTGCAAGCGTTGGGCGGTTGCTGCGGCACCCTGATCGGCCGGGTCATGGTCCGCGACCGCTGCGCCCCCGAAGAGCAGCCGCGCCTGCTCGGGCTGCTGTCCATGGGCATTGCCCTGTCGCCGATGCTGGCGCGCCGCTGGGCAGCCTGATCGACCGCCTGCTGGGCTGGCGCGGGCTGTTCCTGTGCCTGAGCCTGGTGGCCGCGGCGGCCTGGCTGCTGATGTACAAACGGCTTGCCGAAACCCGCCCGCCGCAGCTCTGCCCCGTGGCCGCCAGAAGCCTGCCTAGCCTGTACCTGCGCCTGCTGGGCGAGCGCTATTTCATGCGCTATTCCCTGGCCATCGGCTGCCTGTACTGCACCTATTTCCCTTTCATCCTGCAATCGTCGGCGCTGTTGCAGCGCCAGCTGGGGCTGTCACCCACGGCCTACGCCCTGGTATTCGCCGCCACCGTGGCCGGCTACCTGCTGGGTTCGCGGCTGTTCCAGCGCCTGGGCGCGCGCCACAGCGCCGACCGCCTGATAGCCCGGGCCTGCCTGTTGAACCTGGCGGGCGCCGGCCTGTTGCTGCTCGCTCGCAGCCTGTGGCCCGACAGCCTGTGGGCAATCGTCCTGCCGATGCTGCCGCTGATGCTCTCGGTGGGCCTGGCGATACCCGCCTGCCAGCTGGCGATCCTGCAACCCTATGCGGCGATGGCGGGCACCGCTTCGGGGCTGTTCTTCTTTATCCAGATGGCCCTGACCGCCGGCTGCGGCTTGCTTGCCAGCCTGCTGGCGAACCACCCGGCCGGCTCGCTGCAGGCCCTGACCGGCCTGTCCAGCCTCGCCCTGGGCCTGGTCTGGTGGTGCCTGCGACCACGGCAGCCCTAGCACCTGTGGTAACGCGACGCGCAACCCGCCGGTCGCCGATTACCTGCCTGGCTGTAGCCGCTGCTGAGCCCGCGAAGCTGCGCAAAGGCCCGCAGGGCCTTGCCTGACGATCGCCCGCCGAACCCGCAGCGGCCTCAAGAGCGCTGCGGCCCTTCGTGCCGTTCGCAGCCTGCGGCAGCGGCTACACCAACCTCGGATCGGCACCGTCCCTGTAGCCGCTGCCGAGCCTCGGCGAGGCTGCGCAAAGGTCCGCAGGACCTTGCTTGACGATCGCCCGCCAAACCCGCAGCGGCCTCAAGAGCGCCGCGGCCCTTCGTGCCGTTCGCAGCCTGCGGCAGCGGCTACACAACCTTGGATCGGCACTGGCCCTGTAGCCGCTGCTGAGCCACGGCGAAGCTGCGCAAAGGCCCGCAGGGCCTTGCCTGACGATCGCCCGCCGAACCCGCAGCGGCCTCAAGAGCGCTGCGGCCCTTCGTGCCGTTCGCAGCCTGCGGCAGCGGCTACACAACCTCGGATCGGCACTGGCCCTGTAGCCGCTGCTGAGCCACGGCGAAGCTGCGCAAAGGCCCGCAGGGCCTTGCCTGGCGATCCCCCGCCAAACCCGCAGCGGCCTCAAGAACGCCGCGGCCCTTCGTGCCGTTCGCAGCCTGCGGCAGCGGCTACACCAACCCCCGATCGGCATTGGCCTGTAGCCGCTGCTGAGCCATGACAAGGAGCTGTGCAAGGCCGATTCAATGCCGCTACATTAACCGCGCCTTCCCCATCCGTTGCGCCGTTCAAGACAAGGAAATACGCGATGAAACTCATTGGAATGCTCGATTCACCCTATGTGCGCCGCGTCGCCATCAGCCTCAAATGCATGGACCTGCCCTTCGAGCATCATTCGCTCTCGGTGTTCAGCACCTTCGAGCAGTTCAAGGCCATCAACCCGGTGGTCAAGGCACCAACCCTGGTCTGCGACGGGGGTGAGGTGCTGATGGATTCGAGCCTGATCCTCGATTACCTGGAAAGCCTGGCCGGCCCGCAAAGGAGCCTGATGCCCCTGGCCCTGCCAGCGCGTTTGCATGAGTTGCGGTTGATCGGCCTGGCCCTGGCGGCCTGTGAGAAGTCGGTGCAGATTGTCTACGAACGAAAGCTGCGTCCGGCGGAGAAACAGCACGGCCCCTGGCTGGAGCGGATCGGCGGCCAATTGCAGGCCGCCTATACCGAGTTGGAACAGGAACTGCAGAAACAGCCCTTGCCCCAGGACGGCGCCCTGAGCCAGGCCGGGATCAGCCTGGCGGTGGCCTGGAGTTTCAGCCAGATGATGCTGGCGGACCTGTTCGGTCCCGAGCAATTCCCGGCGGTGCGCGGTTTTGCCGACTACGCCGAACAGCTGCCGGTGTTCCTCGACACCCCCGCTACCTGACCCACACAGCGCCATCACCGTAGCCGGCTTGCTGGCGAAGAGCCCCCTGAGCCATGCAGCGCTCTTGGAAACGCTTTCGCTGGCAAGCCAGTTCCTACGACAGTCCAACAGACCCTGCCGACCGTAGGAGCCGGCTTGCCGGCGAAGAGGCCCGCGAGCCGTGCGGCGCTCTTGGAAACGCTTTCGCTGGCAAGCCAGCTCCTACGCAAGTCCAACAGATCCTCGTGGGGATCTGTCAGGCCGGTTCGGGCTGTTTCTTCACCGGGGCGGTGGCGAAACGCCGGGCCAGGAACGGGGTGATGTCCAGCGGCAGGGCTTCGTCGTTCACCAGTTTGTCCAGCAGTACGCCGGTGATGGCCGAGGTCAGGATGCCGGTGCGGAAGTGCCCGCAGGCATTGAGGTAACCCTCGACCCCATCCATCGGCCCAAGAATCGGCAGTTCATCCGGCGAGCCCGGACGCAGGCCCGCCCAGCAGCGCTTGAGGTTGACCTGGGCCAGCTCGGGAATGCAGCGCACCGCCCCCTGCACCAGACCGTTGATTTCCGGGTAGGTGGTGCTGACGTCGAAGCCCTTGTCCTCGGTGGTGCTGCCAATCAGGATCTCGCCGTTGTCCTTCTGCGCCATGTAGCAGTCGCTGGTGGTCAGGCAACCATTGAGCAGCTTGGGCATGCGCTCGGTGAGGAGGATCTGGCCCTTCACCGGCTTGACCGGAATCTCCACCCCAGTGGCCTGCAGGCTCAGCTCGGCGGCCCAGGCACCGGCGGCATTGATCAGGGTCGAGCAATGGAACAGCCCGGCCTCGGCGGTCTGTACTCCACTGACCCGGTTGCCCTGGTGCAGGACCCCGGTGACGTTGGTGTTGAAGTACACATCCACGCCGTTCTGCCGTGCGCCTTCGGTGTAGGCATCAGTCAGGCGGAAGGGGTTGACCTGGTGGTCGCAGAGGAACTCCAGGGCGCCCTGGGCTTCGTGGCTGACCTTCGGCTCGGCGGCGCGCAGGGCCGCTTGGTCGAGCCAGCGCACTTGATCGGACAGGTGCGGGATGCAACCGACAATGTGTTCGGCGTACAGGCGGTCCTCGTCGTCATAGATGACGAACTTGAGCCCGGTCTGTTCGAACTTGAAGTCCATGCCGTGCAGGCCGATCAGTTCGCGGTGCAGGCGCGGGTACAGCTCGTTGGACTGCAGGGCGAAGTCGAAGAACGACTGCGGCAGGATGTGCGGGGTGCTGGAGTCCACCACCACCGCCGAACCCTGGGCCTCGCGCTTGCGGTTGGCCGACATCATGCGAAAGAAGATCACTCCGCAGCCCAGGCCCACCGACTCACCGATGGCCCACAGGCCGCCGGCCGAAGCCCGGCTGGCGTTGCCCGGACGCTTGGCGTCGATCAGCGCCACTCTGAGGTCTTTGCGCTTGGACAACTGATAGGCGCAGGACGCCCCGATCACGCCGCCACCGGCAATCACCACGTCGTAATACTTACTCATGTCCGGGGACCTCCTGGTCTGGGGCTGCAAAGGCGGAAAACGGAATCGGGTCCAACGGGAAGCGCGGGCGAATCCAGCCCACATCCTTGCGTCCGGTGGCCTGGCGCAGGCGGTCGCTGCAATAGCCGACGCACATCCGCCCCTGGCAGTCGCCCATGCTCACCCGGGTGCGCATTTTCAGGCTGGCCATGTCCTGCACGCCCTGGCTCAGGGCGCGCTCGATATCGTTGCGAGTGGTGTGTTCACAACGGCAAATCACCGTGTCGCCCTTGGGCAGGTCTATCTGCCCGGTGCCACGTGCGGTATAGCGGTCCACCGCGCCGCGAAAGCGCAGGATCGAGGCCAGTTTGCGCTCGTAACCCTGGCGCCGTTGCAAGGCCGCCTCGTTGCTCAGCACATCGCGCTGCATGAGGATCGACAGCGCCGCGATGCGGCCGGTGAGCATCGCCGCTTCACCACCGCGAATCCCCCCCATGTCGCCGGCCAGGTGGATGTGCGGCTCGCTGCTCTGCTGCCAGGCGTTGGCGTTGGCCCGCAGATAGCCGTCATCGCTGAAGCCGTGATCCAGGCCCATCTGCTGGCTCAGTTGGGTGCGGGGAATGAAGCCGTAACCTACCGCCAGGGTCTGGGCGGCGATGCGCTCGGCCTTGGCCATGTCCGGCTGCCAGTCGGCGGAATACGGGGCAACCGTGACCACGCTCAAGGCGTCCTGGCCCTGGGCCTCGACCACGCCCCAGCCATAGCGCAGGGGGATGCTGTGCAGCTTGAGGTAGGCCAGCATGCTCAGGCCGTCGAGAAACAGCTGGGGCTTGTTCAGCAGGGCCAGGCTCTGCTTGGCGATCTTGCTCAAGGCACTGGCCTCGTAGACCCCGGCCACCCGCACGCCCGAGGCGTGCAACTGGCACGCCACCAGTGGCAGCAAGGGCCCGGTGCCGGCGATCACCACAGGACCTTGCGGCTTGACCACGCCGCTCTTGATCTGCAGTTGCAGACCACCGAGCAACTTGACCCCCGGCAGCGTCCAGCCGGGAAACGGTACGCTGCGTTCATGGCAGCCGGCCGCCAGCAACAATTGCCCATAGGCCACCCGCTGCACCTGCTCGTCGGCATCCAGCAGCATCAGGCTGTCAAGGCCCTCGGCACCGATCACCCGGTGGTTGAGGCGCACCTCGATCATCTGCTCGTGATCGGAAAATTCGCCGTGCAGCTTGGCCAGCGTCTCGCAGTAGCGCGGCCCCAGGTAATCCAGTTGCACGCCATCGCGCAGCGGGCCGCGAAAGACCACGCCCCCCAGGCGCGAGGCTTCTTCGATCAGGGTGCTGCGCACGCCGTGCTTGGCCAGTTCGATAGCCGCCGCCATGCCCGCCGGCCCTCCGCCGACAATCACCGGGTTCAGGCTCATACCGTGGGCTCCGTCTCGCTGATGCGGTTGCTCAGGGTCTGCACCTGCATGCCCGGCTTGACCAGGGTCTGGCAGGCGCGGCGCTTGTGGCGGCCGTCGATCTGCACCAGGCAGCAATGGCACACACCCATGCCGCAGTAGGCACCGACCAACTGTCCGTGGTCATTGCGCGCCACCTGGCGCAGGCCGGTGGCCTGGATCACGCTGAGGACTGTTTCACCCAGGGCGGCAGTGACCGGCTGGCCGTTGAGACTGATGGTCATGTCCGCATGCTGCAGCGGCTGAATATCAAAATTGCGGTCTATCTGACGCATTGCGGTTCATCCGTGAGAAGTGAGTGGGGTTACCGGCGTCCTGCCACCCGCAGTCCTGGGGCAAGGACGTGGTAACACCGCGGTTCCGAAAACTCTGTCAGAACCGAGCGCGGGCCAATCTAGTGCTTTTGTCCGACAGAAATATTGATCTGGGCCAAGCAAAAGGCCGGAGTGCACCCAAGCAGTGCATCCCCCTTCTCAAACTTGCGACACGGGCCACAAAAAAGCCGCTGCTGGCAGAAGCCGGCAGCGGCGCATGGACAACGGGTAACCCGTTTCGGGAGGCTGCTTAGTGCATGAAAATGGCGATCAGGATAATCACCGGGATCGGCACACCGAGGAACCACAACAGTAATGAGCGCATGGGAATTCTCTTGGGTCAGTGAATGGGAGTCGGGGCCACGGTGCGCGGCTGGACGTCGGTTTCAAACCAGACCACGGCATCCCGGCGACGGCCACCGAAGGTCGCCGCCAGGCTGGCGAAGAAAGCCCCGCACAGCAGCGCGATGAACATCCACAAAGACGACCAGGCGGCCACCTTGGCGGCGCTGTCGGCGGCTTCCCTGGCAGCTTGCTTGGCTTCATGCAGCGCTTGCTGGGTCTTGGCGAACACCTCGTCCACCCGGCGCTCGGCTTCGGCCTGGCTGAGGTTGGTGCGCTGGGCCACCAGTTGCGCCAGGTAGCGGCGATCCTCAGACGAGAGCTGACCGTCGTTGCTCAAGGTACGCACGAAGATCCGCGACACCGTGCCCCGCGCCGCGTCATCGCTGACCGCTACCGGACGATCATCGCGGAACAGGCTGTCGACGAAATAGCCGTAATCGTCTTGGGAGCCCTGGGCCGCCGCATGACCGGCCACTTGGGTCGCGGCGCTGGCGGCACCGGAAACGACCTGGGCACCAGCCTGCACACCGCCGCTGATGACGCTCGTCACCGAGCCCACCACCAGGGTCGCGGTCACCAGGGTCGCCACGGCCCAGGCCAGGAAGCCGTGGGCCGTGTCCCGGAAGTACACTTCATCGCCGTGCAGATTGGCCCACTTCACCCGCAGGCGCCCGGCCAGGTAACCCCCCAGCCCGGCAGCGAGAATCTGTGTCAGGGCCAGCCAGACAATGCTGGAGATACCCAGGCCCTTGGCACTGATGCCGCTGCCGGCCCAGGGCGAAACCGCGGAAAAGCCCAGGCCGAAGCCCAGCAGTAAAAGGATCAGGGACAAGGCGGCGGCCGCCGCGGCGCCGGCGAAGATCGCCGCCCAGGACACCCCCGAGTAATGACTCGAGGCGTCCGCAGTGGCGAGCTGGTGTTCAGAGGGTCTGTTCATTGTTGTTCTGCTCCAGGCATGAAAAAGGCTGTTGCACGTCTCCAGGGGACAAGTGCAGTCAGCGTGCCAGTTGCACGAACTTTATAACTCAATGCATTTCAATGACTTGCGATCAGCTCCCGCGCCAGGGTCGTGCAATTTACCGGCCTGGGAGTTTTGTGGCGGGCGTTCTGCACGGCCCCCCCTCAGGCACGCCTGCTCAGGTAAAGCTCCCGGCCCCGGGTGTAGCACCAGTGCACCAGCAGCCCAAGGACCCACAGCGCCAGCAGCAGGTTGCCCACCAGGGTCAATTGCGCGATGCCCTGCCCCCACAGCATAAAGAGCGGCAATGCCAGCCAGGCTGAACGGCGAAAGTCCAGCAGGCGCATGATGCCCGGCACGATCACCGCCATCAGGGCAATGACCAGCACGTCCAGGCCGCGATACCCCAGCATCCAGCGCGCATAGTGGGGATCGGCGGCATAAGCCTCCAGGTAGCCTGGCAGGCGCAACGCCAGATCCACGGCCAGACTCAACAGCAGAGCAGCCACCACCAGCCACAGCAGCCCCTTGAAACGTGATGCGTATTTCATTGCATGACACCTTGATACAGAGAAGCTCAGTCGGGGCTTCAACGCCGCTTGTAGCTTTTATTGCCACTGGGGGTCAGGCAGTAGACCCCGCCCCGCGGGCCAGTGCAGAAACTGCCGCTGCCGCAGGTACAACCCTGAGCGTCGCGCAGCAGTGGCTCGGCACGAGAGGTGGAGGAACGCTGACCGAACATCAGCGCGCAGTTCTTCTTCGAGGCGCTGATGGAGCCGTCGTTGCACAGGAAGAGTTCGCCGTCACAACGGGCGATGCCGCCTTTCTTTCCAGAACAGGGCTGATTGGCCGCCTGGGCCGCCGCGCTGCACAGCAGCATCAGGCACACCGCGAAAAAGGGCTTCCAGCCGACCCGGGTCAGGGCACTCATGGTGACGCCTCCTGGCAAAAAACTGGCCGGATGATATCAAGCTTCAACGCCCCTGACTTGGGCTGTCCGGACCAGACCACAAGCCAGATGAAAGTTTATTTAGAATCCCGGCCCTGGTTTCTTGGCAAAATGCCCGCCTGTGTCACGAACCGCCAAGCAGGTAACGCCTATGACCCGCATTCTGACCATCGAAGACGACGCCGTGACGGCCCGGGAGATCGTCGCCGAACTGAGCAGCCACGGCCTCGACGTGGACTGGGTGGACAATGGCCGTGAAGGCCTGGTACGCGCCGTGAGCGGCGACTACGACCTGATCACCCTGGACCGCATGCTGCCGGAGCTGGACGGCCTGGCCATCGTCACCACCCTGCGCACCATTGGTGTGTCGACGCCGATCCTGATGATCAGCGCCCTCTCCGACGTCGACGAACGGGTGCGCGGCCTGCGGGCCGGCGGCGACGACTACCTGACCAAGCCCTTCGCCTCCGACGAGATGGCGGCCCGGGTCGAGGTGCTGCTGCGGCGCAAGAACACGGTCAAGGACTTCGCCACCAGCCTGCGGGTGGCCGACTTGGAGCTGAACCTGATCAGCCGCGAGGCGACCCGCGCCGACCAGTTGCTGAGCCTGCTGCCCACCGAATACAAGCTGCTGGAATTCCTCATGCGCAACACCGGGCAGATCCTCTCGCGGATGATGATCTTCGAAGAGGTCTGGGGTTATCACTTCGACCCGGGAACCAACCTGATCGACGTGCACATCGGCCGCCTGCGCAAGAAGATCGACCCGCCCGGCATGACCCCGTTGATCCGCACCGTGCGAGGCTCGGGCTATGTCATTGCTGAACCCCTCTAAAGGCTGGCGCTCCTCCAGCAGTCGCCTGCTGGCGCTGTACAGCACGCTGTTCGTGGCCTGGAGCTGCATCCTCATGGGGGTGCTGTACTACGAAGTCTCCACCTACCTGGACAGCCTGGCCAAACACTCGCTGATGCAGCGCCAGCACCTGTTCGCCCGCTTCGAAGGCGAGCAGTTGGTGGAGGCCCTGGCCACCAGCATGACCTTCGACATGCGCGCCATCGACGCCTACGGCCTGTTCGACGAGCAGCGCCGGCCCTTGAGCGGGCCGATCCGGCAGATCCCCGAGGACCTGCCCCTGGACGGCCAGATCCACGAGCTGAAGAGCTGCATCGACTCCGACGACACCAGCCTGCCCCGGGACAGCTGCGACGCCGTGGCCACCCACACCCGGGACGGCCGCTGGCTGGTGCTGGTGCGCGACAACGGCTCGCTGTTCGCGGTGACCCGGATCATTCTCCACGCGCTGCTGTGGGGCATTTCCCTGACCATCATTCCCGGGGTCGCCGGCTGGCATCTGCTGCGCCGCCGGCCGCTGCGGCGCATCCGCCAGATCCAGGCCAGCGCCGAAGCCATCGTCGCCGGCGACCTGACCCGGCGCCTGCCGCTGTCGGACCGGCGTGACGAGCTGGACATGCTGGCGGCTATCGTCAACGCCATGCTCGAACGCATCGAGCGGCTGATGCACGAGGTCAAGGGCGTGTGCGACAACATCGCCCACGACCTGCGCACCCCGCTGACCCGCCTGCGGGCCCAGCTCTATCGTCTGCAGCAACAGGCCGAGGAAGGTTCGCCCCAGGCCCTGCAGATGGACCAGCTGCTGGCCGAGGCCGACACCTTGATGGCGCGCTTTCGCGGATTGCTGCGCATCTCCGAACTGGAGGACCAGCAACGGCGTTCGGGCTTCCTCGAACTCGATCCGCTGCCGCTGCTTCAAGAGCTGTACGACTTCTACCTGCCCCTGGCCGAGGAAGGCCGCCTGACCCTGCAGCTCGACGTGCCGGCCAGCCTGCCCCGGCTGATCGGCGACCGCGCCCTGCTGTTCGAGGCCCTGGCCAACCTGCTGAGCAACTCGATCAAGTTCACCCCGCCGGGCGGCGAAGTGATACTGCGCGGCCTCGACGACGGCGGCAGCCCGCGTCTGGAAGTGCTGGACTCAGGCCCCGGCATTCCCCCGGCGGAACGGGCGGCGGTGTTCCGGCGCTTCTACCGGGTCGACGAAAGCAACGCCCAGGGCGGCTTTGGCCTGGGCCTGTCGATTGTCGCGGCGATTGTCAGCCTGCACGGCTTCAAGCTCGAAGTGGGCAGCAGCGAACACGGCGGCGCGCGCCTGAGCCTGGATTGCCGGCCAAGCCTGATCGCCGACCACTGACCCGCCCCATCCCTGTAGCCGCTGCTGAGCCCGCGAAGCTGCGAAAAGGTCCGCAGGACCTTGCCTGGCGATTTCCCGACGAACCTCCAGCGGGCTTCAACTCCCCGCGTCTCCTGAGGCAGAGTGCCGCCCAAAGCGTTCGCAGCCTTCGGCAGCGGCTACAGGTGGCCCAGGGAGTTGCTGTCCAGCTCGTAGAGCAACTCGTCGATGAGCCGCAATACGTCGGCCTCGCTCTGCTGGGACTTGATGCGCAACCCGCTGACCACCAGATCGACCCGACCGCTGTCGGGCTCGAACACCCGCAGGGTCAGGGTGCCGTCGCCGGCATGGCTGAAACTGCAGGCCAGGGGCGCCAGGCGCTGTTCGATACAGGCGCGCCATTGGGCCTGGGTGAGCACCGCCGGTGCCTGATCGGTCACGGTGCCCTTGCTCTGTTCATCACCCATGCGGGCTGTCCTTGTGCTGTGGTTGTGCTCTGCCACAGCCCCATTGACCGGACCTGTGGCGGCTCCAAGGGTAGAAAACACCCACCACGCAAAGAAGGCGCATTTGCACGGGTTGCCCTGGTGCATATGCACCAGTTCAGCGTCCCCGACTGCCGACCGTGCCGACGAACAGCCCGCGCTCCCGGGCCCAGACGATGGCTTCGCCCCGGCTGTGCACTCCGAGCTTGGAATACAGGGTGGCGACGTGGTTGCGCACGGTGTTGGGCGCCAGCCTCAACTGGGCGGCAATCTCTTTGTCTGCCAATCCCTGATAGATCAACCCCAGCACTTCCCGCTCGCGGGCCGTCAGGTCGGCAGAGGACACCCCAGGCGTGTCCCGGGCCTTGGGGCTTCTCACGTTGGCCAGCTTTTCGATCAGGGTTCGGCTGAACCAGGAGGCGTCGCGCATCACTTCCTCGATGGCGCCCACCAGCTCCAGTTCGGAGCGCTTGCGCTCGGTGATGTCCATCAGCACCAGCAGGTAACAGGGGCTGTCCTGGATGAGCACGGTGTCGGCGTAGGCCACGCAATCGATCAGCCCGGCGTTCTTCTGGCGCACCTTGAGGTCCAGGCCATCGACGTTGCCGACCTTCTCCAGTTGACTGAACAGTTGGCTGGCCGCCGCGGCTTCGGCGATGAAGCCGATGGCCTCGACGTTCTTGCCCAGCAGTTCTTCGCTGCTGTAGCCGCAGGTATTGAGAAAGGCCTCGTTGACATCGACGATCTGCTGCTCGGCGCTGCACACCAGGGTCGGCACCGGGGTCAGGCGAAACGACTTGGCAAAACGCTCCTCGCTCTGGCGCAGGGCAATCTCGATCCTGCGCCGCGGCTCCAGGTCCATGAAGGAAAACAGCATGCAGTCCTCGTCGTTGATGTCCAGGGGCTGGCCCGCGACGATCACCAGCTTGCTGCCGCCGTCGGGCAGGCGCAGCTCGGCCTGCATCTGCGGGATGGTCGCGCCCTGGCCCAGGCGCTCGATGGCCAGGTCCTTGTGCTCGGCGTCCTCCAGCACATCCAGCTCGTACACCGAACGGCCGATCACCTGGTCCCGGGCATAGCCGGTCATTTCCAGGAAGCCCTGGTTGACCTTGATGTAGCGCAAGTCGCTGAGGCGGCAGATCACCGCTGGCGCCGGGTTGGCGTTGAAGGTCTTCTCGAAGCGCTGCTCGGCGCCGGCCCAATCGCTGGCATCGCTGAGGATCAGCACCAGGGATTCCGGCGCGCCGCTGCGATCGGTGAGGATCATGCTGCGCACCCGGTGCACCCAGTGCCGGGGTTCGCCGTCGATCTCGGCCTGTACCTCGACCACCACGTCGCTGAAGGTTTCCCCGGCGGCCACCCGATTGATGGGATAGGCCTCCAGGGCCAGGGGGTGATTGTTGCGATAGCGCAAGGCATAGCGCCGGGCGTACTCACGGACATTGGCCCCCAGCTCGCCGACCTCGCTCACTCCATGCATGGCCAGCGCCGCCTCATTGGCCCAGAGCAGGCTGCGGGCCTGGTCGGTTTCGATCAGGATCACCCCGTCGGACAGACCGGCGATGATCTGCTGCAACTGGCGGCGATTGGTTTCGGTAGCAAGTACGGCCTGGCTCATGGCATCTCCAGTCAGAACCGGCGCCACAGCGGACAGGCTGCGCGCCGCAAAAAAGGGGCTGAACACTACGACCACGGCCGCTCGCCATCGTGCCCTGCACCTCCGCCGCTGCGCACTGGAGCCACCTCGCGCCAAGGGTTAAGCTGCTGCGCCTGGTCCGACCGCCCTCAAGGAGTGAAGCATGATCACCATCCGTGAAGCCGACAGCCGCGATATCGATGCCCTGCAGGCCATAGGCTGCGCCACCTACCGCGAACACTTCGCGGCGATCTGGACGACTGACGGCATGCAGCAGTTTCTCGACCAGGACTTCTCCCCCGCCAACCTCGAAGCGTCCGTAGCGGCCCGGGACCGGCACCTGTGGTTACTGGCCCTGGACCCGCAGCACCAACCCATCGGCTTTGCCAAGCTCAACTGGGCCCGCCCGACGCCGGGCAGCGGCCGGCTCGGGGCCGAACTGCAGAAGATCTACCTGCTCAAGTCCCAGGCCGGCCAGGGCCATGGCCGGCGCCTGCTCGAACACGTGTTGCAACGGGCCAGCGCCGCCGGGGAATCCTGCCTGTGGCTGGACGTGCTCAAGAGCAACAGCGGCGCCCGGCGCTTTTATGAAAGCGCCGGGCTGCGGCAGATCGGTGAAGTGCCCTTCAGCACCGACCTGGAACAGATCGGCATGTGGGTGATGGCCTGCGACCTGCCGCTGGCCCGGCCACCGGCCGAGGCTTGAACCCGGCTGCGGCCGTCCACCCGGCGGCTACAGGCCCAGGGCCTTGAGGCGTCGGTACAGGGTTCGCTCGCTCAGGCCCAGGGTCTTGGCCAGTTCGCTGCGCGAGCCGTCGAAGACTTCCAGGGCATGGGCCAGTTGCTCCAGGTCCTTGCCGGCGCGACGGCGGGTCACCGGGACCGGTGCCTGTGGGCTGCGCAGTTCTGCCGGCAGGTCCTGCGGGCGGATCACCCCGTCATCACTGAACAACCGCGCCCGTTCGAGGATGTTGCGCAGCTCGCGGATATTGCCCGGGTAGGTGTACAGCCGCAGTTGTTCCAGGGCCTGGGGATCGACCCGCGGCACCACACCGGGATCGAGGCGGCGCAGCAGGCTGTCGATCAGCAGCGGCAGGTCGTCGCTGCGTTCGCGCAGGGCCGGCAGGCGGATCGGGAAGGCGCTGATGCGGTAGTACAGGTCCTGGCGAAAGGTGCCAGCGGCGACCATTTCCTTGAGCGGCTTGTGGGTCGCCGCCACCAGGCGAAAATCCGAGTGCACGGTGCGCAGGCTGCCCACCGGACGGAAGCTGCCGGACTCGATCAGGCGCAGCAGCTTGACCTGCATGGCCAGGGGCACCTCGCCGATTTCGTCGAGAAACAGGGTGCCGCCGTGGGCCGCTTCCGCCAGGCCGATCTTGCGTTGCAGGGCGCCGGTAAAGGCGCCCTTTTCATAGCCGAACAGTTCGCTTTCCAGCAGGGTTTCGGTGAGCCCGGTGCAGTCCACCACCACCAGCGGCCCACTGGCCCGGGGGCTGCCATCGTGCAGGGCGCGGGCAAAGAGTTCCTTGCCGGTGCCGGACTCACCCTGCAGCAGCACCGGAATCGGCGCCGGAGCTGCCCGCTGCAGGGCGCTCAGCGCTTCGTTGAAGGCTGGCGAGCGCCCCACCAGGCCCTTCTGCTGGGGCTGCACCGACGCCACCGCCACTGAGCTCAGGCGTTCGACATAGGCCACCACGGTGCCGGCCTCGCCAATGATCGGCCGCAGCTCCACATCCACATGCTCGGGGCCGCGAGGTGTGTGATGAATGTGCAGCATGCGCTCCGGCACCCGGCTGTCATGGGCCTTGCGCATCGGGCAATGCTCCCCGGCCTGGTCGCAGGGCACGGCGAACTGGTGAGACACGCGATAGCACTTGGCGCCCACATGGGGCTTGCCGGCCACGCCGAACTGGCGCTGGTAGGCGGTGTTGGCGGCGATGATGTTGTAGTCGGTGTCGAGCACGATGGTCGGTTGCGGGTCGTGTTCGAGGTAGGACACCAGGGCAGACATGGACGGCTGGGCACGGTCGGTGGCGATCAGGGACATGGGGCAACTCCGAGGCAGTGGCGGCAGCTTAAAGCACGCCGCGGCCTTCTGCCATTTTCTGCCACAAACTGCCATGTCACTGCCAAATGACGCTGGCAGTTGCCTCGAAAAACGCCTGATGGCAGCCCCTGCGGCCTTCTACTTCAATGAACAGGTGGCCAATCCGGGTGTTTGAGGTTGGCACGTTTATTGACAGTCCAAGGGACGAGCGACAGCGCAGACTGCCCTCACCTTCATTGCCTGGAGTGCCCCATGATCATCAGCGACACGCTGCGTGTAGAAGCCTTTTTCGACCCTCACACCTGGACCATCAGCTACCTGGTGATGGACCAGGCCAGCCGCCGCTGCGCGCTGATCGACAGCGTGCTGGACTATGACCCGAAATCCGGCCGCACCCGCACCGAGTCCGCCGACCGCCTGATCGCCCGGGTGCGCGAGCTGGAGGCCCGGGTCGACTGGATTCTGGAAACCCACGTGCACGCCGACCACCTGTCCGCTGCCGCCTACCTCAAGGACCAGCTGGGGGCCCAAGTGGCCATCGGCAATCAGATCACCCGGGTGCAGAAAGTCTTCGGTGCGCTGTTCAACGAAGCCCCGGCCTTTGCCCGGGATGGCAGCCAGTTCGACGTGCTGCTTGAAGACGGCGCCGAGTTCGCCATCGGCGGCCTCGGCGCCCGGGCCCTGCATACCCCGGGGCATACCCCGGCCTGCATGACCTACCTGGTGCAAGTGGGCGATGAGTGCGTGGCCTTTGTCGGCGACACCCTGTTCATGCCCGACTACGGCACCGCCCGCTGCGACTTCCCCGGGGCCGATGCGCGGACCCTGTACCGCTCCATCGGCAAGATCCTCGCCCTGCCCCCGCAAACCCGGCTGTTCATGTGCCACGACTACCTGCCCAACGGTCGCGAACTGCAGTACATGACCACCGTTGCCGAACAACGCGCCAACAACATTCACATCCATCAGGGCGTCGACGAAGACAGCTTCGTGAAGATGCGCGAAGCCCGCGACGCAACCCTGGACATGCCGGTGCTGATCCTGCCTTCGGTGCAGGTCAACATGCGCAGCGGGCACTTCCCCGAGCCCGAAAACAACGGCGTGAGCTACCTGAAGATTCCCCTGAACACCCTATAACGACTAACGACTCCACACGGAGAACTTGCCATGCGTCCCTTCAACCCGGCCCTGCGCGCCGTCGACGGCAGCCATCAGGTGCTGATCGTCGGTGGCGGTGCCGCTGGCATTGCCGTCGCCGCCAGCCTCATGTCCCGCGATCCACACCTGGACGTGGCGATCATCGACCCGGCCAGCAGCCACTACTACCAACCCGGTTGGACCCTGGTGGGCGCCGGGGTGTTCAGCGCCCAGTCCACCGAACGCAGCATGGCCGCGCTGATGCCCAAGGGCGTCAAGTGGCTGCAGCACGCCGTCAGCCTGTTCGAACCCGACAACAATGCCCTGGTGCTGGACGACGGCCGCGTGCTGGGCTACGACCAACTGGTGGTGTGCCCCGGGCTCAAGCTCGACTGGGCGGCCATCGACGGCCTGCCCCAGGCCCTGGGCAACCACGGCGTGACCTCCAACTACCGCTACGACCTGGCGCCCTACACCTGGCAACAGGTGCAGCAGCTGCAACAGGGCGAGGCGCTGTTCAGCCAGCCACCAATGCCGATCAAGTGCGCCGGGGCGCCGCAGAAAGCCCTGTACCTGTCCTGCGACCACTGGCGGCGCAACGGCCGCCTGGGGTCGATCAAACCGCGCTTCCTGAATGCCGGCGGCGTGCTGTTCGGCGTGGCGGACTATGTGCCGGCGCTGATGGAATACGTGAAGAAGTACGGCATCGAACTGGATTTCGGCCACAACCTGGTGGCGGTGAACGGCCCGGCCCAGCGCGCAACCTTCGTGCGCACCCTGGCCGACGGCCGCCAGGAAACCCTGGAGCGCGCCTTCGACCTGCTGCACGTGGTGCCGCCACAATGCGCCCCGGACTTTATCCGCCACAGCCCCCTGGCCGACGCCGCTGGCTGGGTCGATGTCGATCCCCATAGCCTGCGCCACAAGCGCTTCATCAATGTCCACGGCCTGGGCGATGCCACCAACACCAGCAATGCCAAGACCGCCGCGGCGGCACGCAAGCAGGCGCCGGTGGTGGCCAACAACGTACTGGTGGCCCTCAAGCGCCTGACCCGGCTGGCCGAGTACGACGGCTACGGCTCCTGCCCACTGACCGTGGAACGGGGCAAGATCGTCCTCGCCGAATTCACTTACGGCGGCAAGCTGGCGCCGAGCTTCCCGCGCTGGCTGCTGGACGGCCGCCAACCGACCCGTCGCGCCTGGTGGCTGAAGGAACGAATCCTGCCGCCGCTGTACTGGCGCGGCATGCTCAAGGGCCATGAATGGCTGGCACAACCGACCCTGGCCACGGACACCCCGAAGACATGAGTGAACACAGTCTTTTGGGCGCTGGGCTGGGGGCGGTCATTGGCGCGATCCTGGCGCTGACCGGAGCCGGCGGCGGCATCCTCGCGGTGCCACTGCTGGTGTTCGGCCTGGGCTTGAGCATGGTCGAGGCCGCCCCTATCGGCCTGCTGGCGGTGGGTCTGGCCGCCAGCGTCGGCGCGGTGCTGGGCCTGCGCCAGGGCATCGTGCGCTACCGTGCGGCGGGGTTTGTCGCCAGCATCGGTATTCTCATGGCGCCGCTGGGGCTGTGGCTGGCCCACCGCCTGCCCAACCTGCCCCTGGCCCTGCTGTTTTCCCTGGTGCTGCTGTACGCCTGCGGACGCATCCTGCGCAAGGCCAGCCTGGAATTGAAACAGGGCCGGGCGGCGGCGCGTCCGGCGTTCCTGCCCTGCGTGCTCAACCCGGCCCAGGGCCGTTTGCGCTGGACCCTGCCCTGCGCCCGGGCACTGACCTTCACCGGCATGCTCTCGGGCCTGCTGTCGGGGTTGCTCGGTGTCGGCGGCGGCTTCGTGATCATCCCGGCCCTGAGCCGCTACACCAACCTGGACAGCAAGAGCATCGTCGCCACCTCTTTGGCGGTGATTGCCCTGGTGTCCCTGGGCAGCGTGGTGACCGCCAGCCTCAGCGGCGTGATGCACTGGGCCGTGGGTGCGCCCTTTGCCCTGGGCGCGGTGGTGGGGCTGGTACTGGGACGACAAGTGGCCAGCCACCTGGCCGGCCCGCGCCTGCAACAACTGTTTGCCATCACCGGCATGCTGGCAGCGCTGCTGCTGGCGGGCGGGGCCCTGGGTTGGCTGTCCCATTGAGGCCCTTTCGCCGGCAAGCCGGCTCCTGCAACAGTGGGTACAGATCCCCCATGGGCACTGGCTTGCCAGCGCAGGCGTGCGCACCGACGCTGCGGTTGCGCGGCGGAAATGCCTGAGCCATGACCGGCCCCTGCACCAGCAAGGGCCATGCAGAGGAAATCGATATGCTCTTTGACGCCGCACATTTCACCCCAGGCTCGGCCCTGGCCGGGGGCGCGTTGATCGGCCTGGCGGCCGGGCTGTTGATCGTCGCCAACGGGCGCATCGCCGGAATCAGCGGCCTGCTCGGCAGCCTGCTGCAACCGGGCAGCGACGGCTGGGGCGAGAAAGCCCTGTTCATCCTCGGGCTGCTGCTGGCGCCGCTGCTGTGGGGCCTGTTTCACACCCTGCCCGTCGCCGAGTTCCAGGGCGGGCTACTCGGCCTGATCAGCGCCGGCCTGCTGGTGGGCATCGGTACCCGCTATGGCGCCGGTTGCACCAGCGGCCACGGGGTCTGCGGTATTTCCCGGCTGTCGCCACGCTCGATCATCGCCACCCTGTGCTTCATGGGCACCGGCTTCGCCACGGTCTGGGTGCTGCGCCACGGACTGGGGCTGCTGCCATGAGAAAACTCAGCGCTTTTGTCGCCGGCCTGCTGTTCGGCATCGGCCTGTTGCTGGCGGGTATGGCCAACCCGGCCAAGGTCCTGGGCTTTCTCGATCTGGCCGGCACCTGGGACCCGTCCCTGGCGCTGGTGATGCTCGGCGCCATCGCGGCGGCCTGGTGGCCCTTCCATTGGGCCATGGGCCACTCGCGCTCGCTGCTCGGGGCCCCCATGCAGATTCCCGCCAAGCGCAGTGTCGATCGGCGCCTGATCGGCGGCAGCCTGCTGTTCGGCATCGGCTGGGGCATCGCCGGAATCTGCCCGGGACCGGCCCTGGTGCTGTTGCCGGGCGGGCACTGGCAAGCCTGGGTGTTCGTCCTGGCGATGCTCCTGGGCATGTTGCTGTTCCAGCGCCTGGAGGCCCGCCAACGCGGCTGAAGCGCACACCCACGCATACACCACCCCTGCACAGGAACGGCCTTGCCAGCGCAGGCTCTCGCTGGCACCGCTGACCTGACAGAGGATTGATGACGCCGTCACCGGCCTCTTCGTCGGCGAGCCTGCTCCTGCCTGGGAAACGGCCAGGGAAATATTGGCCTCTGCCGGTCAGGGGCGCGGGCGGCGACGATGGCCTGGACCTGTATCTCCCAGGAGTACGCCATGTCCACCACCCAATCCCTTGAACTCTGTCTCTGGCGCAAGATCGGCCGCTACGCCTCGCGCATCGGCCGGACCTTGATCCAAAAAGCCCTGTGGCTCTACTACGCCGCGCAACGACCACAAACCCCGATCTGGGCCAAGACCACCATCTACGCCGCGCTGGGTTACTTCATACTGCCGCTGGACATGGTCCCCGACCTGCTCCCCGGGGCCGGATACACCGATGACCTCGGACTGCTGGCCGGTTCAGTGGTGGCTGTAGCTGCGCATATCAACGCCGAGGTCCGGGAACAAGCCAGCGCCCGCCTGGCCGACTGGTTCGGCAGTGAGCCGGAATGAACCGGAGGTCGGCGCCAGGGTGCGCATAGGACTCAGCAAGGCGGTGCAGAACCCCGGACACAATGGCCGTTCGACTCACCGCGCCTGCGTGTCCAGGGCATAAAACTCCTGCAGCTTGGCCTGCAGCAGCTTCTTGTCCGGCAGTTGGGTCCGGTACTCGGCGATCAACGCCGGCGACAGTGAACGGTTGAGGGCATATTCCACCACCTCGTCATGCTTGCTGGCACAGAGCAACACGCCCAGCGCCGGGTTCTCATGGGGTTTGCGCACCTGGCGGTCCAGGGCCTCCAGGTAGAAGTCCAGCTTGCCCAGGTACTCCGGTTCGAAGCGCCCGACCTTGAGTTCAACGGCCACCAGGCAATTCAACCCACGATGGAACAGCAGCAGATCCAGGGCAAAATCGCGCCCGCCGACCTGCAAGGGGTAGCCCGAAGCGACAAAGCAGAAGTCGCGCCCCATCTCGATCAGAAAATCCTTGAGCTGGCGCACCAGCCCCTGGTGCAGATCGGCTTCATCATGCCCCTGGGCCAGGCCGAGAAACTCCACCATGTAGGCATCCTTGAAGACCTTCAGGGCCTCGGGACGGGCCTGTTTCAAGGTGGCCGTGGCGCTTGCCGGGCGGGTCAGCGTGCGTTCGAACAGGGCGGACTTGATCTGTCGTTCCAGTTCTCTGCGTGACCATTGCTCCTGGACTGCCAAGCGCAGGTAGAACTCACGTTCACTTGATCCTTTGCTCTGCCCCATCACCACCAGATGGTGACTCCAGGACAATTGTCGCACCAGTGGTGCGACTTTCTCGTCACCGCGATAGGTCTCATAAAACTGGCGCATGCGAAACAGGTTGGCCCGGGTAAACCCCCGCAGCCCCGGCTGCTGCCGCGCCAGGTAATCCGCCAATTGCTGGACCACGCCATCGCCCCATTCCGCCGCCTCGAGCTTGCGGCTGATATAGGCCCCGACCTGCCAGTACAGTTCCACCAGTTCAGTGTTCACCGCCCGCACCGCCCGCTGCCGTGCGGCGGTGATCATTCGTGCCACTTCATTGAATGCCACCTCGGTGGAGGTGACGGCCGCTTGCGCCTCTTGCTTCATGACGAACGCCCGGTTGCCTGGATAAAGGCCTCCATCATCACCCGGCTCACCGTGCCGCTATAGTCGGCCCCGTCTCTTTAGCTTGAGCGAAACGTCCTTGTTTCAGTGACGCAAACAGCCCCGTCAGCCTGGCATGCAGGCAAAGCCGTGGGTGCTGGCCACCTGCTTGCCCTTGGCGTCATACAAGCGAACCGACACCTCGGTCCCCAGGCTCGACTCCACCAGTTTGTAATGCTCACCGGCCTTGAAGCCGCTGTAGCTGATATGGCCATTGCAGTCTTGCTGATTGGAGTCGCCGACGCTCTCTTCAAACAGGGTCACGTCCAGGCGATGGGCGCCGGGCTTGACCTCAAAATAACGCCCATCGTCGACCTTCTGCCCATCCACCCGTTCGGCCATCAGGTCGTTGGGCGCCTCTTCCTGCAGGCCAATCCAGGCCTGGCTGGGGTCGGGCTGGGGCATCGGCCCGGCGCAGGCGCTGAGCAAGCAGGCAAGCCCCAGGGCGGGAATCAGCAACAGCGGTTTGAGTGTCATGAAAACGTACCTCGCCAATGACAGAAATGAGTGCGACGCCAGTCCAGGACAATCGGCTGCGTCGATGCCCATCAAGGGTGTCGAGGTGTCGGTGCGAGTACAAATGAATCCCAGTGAAAGGAATTTCAGGCCTTACCTAAAACTTCCTTCACCTGGCTGAAAGCCGCGTGTTAGGTGGGTCGCTGCAGGCTGCCGAGGTTTGCAACCCCACTCCCTCGGAGGTTTTCGGCATGCTCGGGCTGGTCAAGACCGCACTGCTCAAGCCCTACACGTTCATCGTGCTGGCGATATTCATCTGCATCATCGGGCCCCTGGCGGCCCTGCGTACCCCCACCGACGTGTTTCCGGATATCGGCATCCCGGTGGTGGCGGTGGTCTGGCAGTACAACGGCCTGTCGCCGGACGCCATGGCCGGCCGGGTGATCTACACCTACGAGCGCTCCCTGAGCACCACGGTCAATGACATCGAGCACATCGAATCGCAGTCGCTGCCGGGCATGGGCATCGTCAAGATATTCTTCCAGCCCGGGGTCGATATCCGCACCGCCAACGCCCAGGTGACCGCGGTGTCACAAACCGTGCTCAAGCAGATGCCGCCGGGCATCACCCCGCCGCTGATCCTCAACTACAGCGCCTCGACGGTGCCGATCCTGCAGCTGGCCTTCTCCAGCCCGACCCTGTCGGAGGCGAAGATCCGCGACCTGGTGCAGAACAACATCCGCCTGCCCCTGAGCTCGCTGCCGGGGCTGGCCATGCCCACGCCCATGGGCGGCAAGCAGCGCCAGATCACCCTCGACCTGGACCCGCAAGCCCTGGCCGCCAAGGGCCTGTCGGCCCAGGACGTGGGCAATGCCCTGGCGGCGCAGAACCAGATCATCCCGGTGGGCACCGCCAAGCTCGGCGGCGATGAATACACAGTGCTGCTGAACAACAGCCCGACCGCCATCGACGAGCTCAACGACCTGCCGATCAAGACCGTGGACGGTGCGCTGATCACCATCGGCCAGGTGGCCCACGTGCGCGACGGCTCGCCGCCGCAGACCAATATCGTGCGGGTCGACGGGCGTCGCGCGGTGCTGATGCCGGCCCTGAAGAACGGCAACATCTCCACCCTGTCGATCGTCGACGGCATCCGCCAGATGCTGCCGCGGATCAACGAAACCCTGCCGCCGGCGCTGAAGACTTCGCTGCTGGGGGACGCCTCGGTGTTCGTCAAGCAATCGGTGGGCAGCGTGGCCCGGGAAGGCATCATCGCCGCCCTGCTGACCAGCGCGATGATCCTGCTGTTCCTCGGTAGCTGGCGCTCGACATTGATCATCGCCGCCTCGATTCCCCTGGCGGTGCTTTCCGCGATTGCCCTGCTGGCGCTCAGCGGCCAGACCCTCAACGTCATGACCCTGGGCGGCCTGGCCCTGGCGGTGGGGATTCTGGTGGACGACGCCACGGTGACCATCGAGAACATCAACTGGCACCTGGAACAGGGCAAGGCGGTGAAGCAAGCGATCCTTGACGGCGCCAAGCAGATCGTCGGCCCGGCCTTCGTCTCGCTGCTGTGCATCTGCATCGTCTTCGTGCCGATGTTCCTGCTGCAGGGCATCGCCGGTTACCTGTTCCGGCCCATGGCCCTGGCGGTGATCTTCGCCATGGCCAGCTCGTTCATCCTCTCGCGGACCCTGGTGCCCACACTGGCCCTGTACCTGCTCAAGCCCCACGCGCCGGAAGCCGGGCCCGGGCATCACCCGGAAGACGCCTTCATCAACCACCACGAAGGCGAACAGCACGCCAAGCCGCGCAGCGCCCTGGTGCGCGGGCTGCTGGCCTTGCAGCAGGGTTTCGAGGCGCGCTTCTC
The DNA here is from genome assembly GCF_030718165.1 of Pseudomonas sp. LPH60. NCBI lineage: Bacteria > Pseudomonadati > Pseudomonadota > Gammaproteobacteria > Pseudomonadales > Pseudomonadaceae > Pseudomonas > Pseudomonas sp. LPH60. The sequence continues at coordinate 1,053,157 of NZ_JAVAJH010000001.1, read as the reverse complement.
CAACGTGCGCGACACCTACCACGGCCTGCTGCACCTGGCCCTGGGTCGGCGCAAGACCTTCATCCTCGGCTTCCTGGCCTGCGTGCTGGCCTCCTTCGCCCTGCTGCCGAGCCTGGGCCAGGACTTCTTCCCCGCCACCGACGCCGGGGCCCTGGCCCTGCACGTGCGCCTGCCCCTGGGCACGCGGATCGAGGAAAGCGCGGCGGCCTTCGACCGCATCGAAGCGCGGATTCGCGAAGTGATCCCGGCCGAGCAACTGGACAGCATCATCGACAACATCGGCATCCCCCTGAGCGGCATCGACATGGCCTACAGCAACAGCGGCACCATCGGCCCCCAGGACGGTGATATCCAGGTCACCCTCAAGCCCGGCCACGCGCCCAGCGCCGACTACGTGAAACAGCTGCGCGAAGCACTGCCGGAAAGCTTCCCCGGCAGTCAGTTCGCCTTCCTGCCAGCGGACATCAGCAGCCAGATCCTCAACTTCGGCGCCCCGGCCCCGCTGGACGTGAAAGTCTCCGGGCCCAACGCCGAAGCCAACCGCGCCTTCGCCCTGGAACTGCAACGGCGCCTGCAGCATGTGCCGGGCATTGCCGACCTGCGCATCCAGCAGTCCACCGGCTACCCGTCCTTGCAGGTCAAGGTCGACCGCCTGCGGGCCAACGGCCTGGGCATCACCGAGCGCGACGTGACCAACAGCATGGTGGCCTCGCTCGCCGGCAGCTCCCAGGTGGCGCCGACCTTCTGGCTCAACCCGAAGAACGGCGTGTCCTACTCCATCGTCGCCGCCACCCCGCAGTACCGCCTGGACAGCCTGCCGGCCCTGGAGGCGCTGCCGGTCACCGGCAGCAACGGCCAGTCGCAGATCCTCGGCGGGCTGGCGGACATCTCCCGCGTAGAAAGCCCGGCGGTGGTCAGCCACTACAACATCCAGCCCACCCTGGACCTGTACGCCAACGTGCAGGGGCGCGACCTCGGCGCCGTGGCCCACGACATGCAAAAGGTCCTGGACGACGCCGCGGCCCTGCGGCCCAAGGGCGCCACGGTCAGCCTGCACGGGCAGATTGACGCCCTGCACGAAGCCTTCAGCGGCCTGAGCCTGGGCCTGCTCGGGGCGGTGGTGCTGATCTACCTGCTGATCGTGGTCAACTTCCAGTCCTGGGTCGATCCGTTCGTGATCATCACCGCCCTGCCGGCGGCCCTGGCCGGGATCGTCTGGATGCTGTTCCTGAGCGGCACCTCGCTGTCGGTGCCGGCGCTGACCGGGGCCATCCTGTGCATGGGGGTGGCCACCGCCAACTCGATCCTGGTGGTGAGCTTCTGCCGCGAGCGCCTGGCGGCACATGGCGACGCCCTCAAGGCCGCCCTGGAAGCCGGCTACACACGCTTTCGCCCGGTGTGCATGACCGCCCTGGCGATGATCATCGGCATGCTGCCCCTGGCCCTGTCCGAGGAACAGAACGCGCCCCTGGGCCGCGCGGTGATCGGCGGGCTGCTGCTCGCCACCGTCGCCACCCTGATCTTTGTCCCCGTGGTCTTCAGCCTGGTCCACGGCCGTCACCCCCAATCCGCTGTCGTTGGAGAAAACACCCATGTCGCCTGATCACACCCCTTCGCGCAAACGCCTGATGCTCCTGGGCATCGGCGGCCTGAGCCTGGCCGCGCTGCTGGTCGCCAGCGGCCTGGCGGCGCGCACCCGGCATGAACGGGCGGTGGTCGCCTGGACCGAAACCGCCGCCGTGCCGCACGTGCTGGTGTTCCAGCCGCAGCACAACCTGCTGGGCGACACCCTGCGCCTGCCGGCGCACCTGGAAGCCTGGAGCAAGGCGCCGATCCACGCCCGGGTCAGCGGCTACCTCAAGGACTGGAGCCAGGACATCGGCGCCAAGGTGGCCGCCGGGCAGGTACTGGCCCATATCGACAGCCCCGACCTGGACCAGCAAGTGGCCCAGGCCCGGGCGCGGATGATCCAGCAGCAGGCCAATGCAAGGCTGGCGCAGACCACCGCCGAGCGCTGGCAGCACCTTTTGGCCAGCCACTCGGTTTCGCGCCAGGAGGCCGATGAAAAAAGCTCCAACGCCGCCGCGGCCAAGGCCAATGCCGAGGCAGCCGCCGCCGACTACGCACGGCTCACGGCGCTGGAAGACTACAAGACCATTCGCGCGCCCTTCGCCGGCACCATCACCGCTCGCCACACCGACATCGGCCAGTTGATCAAGGCCGACAACGACAGCGACCCGGAGCTGTTCGACCTGGCGGACACCCACAAACTACGGCTATACGTGCCGATTCCGCAGAACTACGCCAGCGTGATCCGCCCCGGCCTGCAAGCGCAACTGACCGTGCCCGAGCACCCGGGCCAGCACTTCAGCGCGCAACTGGTGGGCGACTCCACCGCCATCGACCCGCGCTCCGGCACCCTGCTGGCGCAGTTCGTCGCCGCCAACCCCGACGGCGCATTGCTGCCCGGCGACTATGCCGAAGCCACCCTGGCGATCCCTGCCGACACCCACGGCGTGAGCATCCCCGCCAGCGCGCTGATCTTCCGTGCCCAGGGCACCCAAGTGGCGGTGATCGACAGTGCCAAGCGTGTGCACCTGCGCAGCATCCATATTGGCCTGGACCTGGGCGAGCGACTGGTGATCGACCAGGGCCTGCAAGCCACGGATCACGTCATCGACAACCCGCCGGACGCCCTGCGCGAAGGTGACCTGGTGCAACTGGCCGACGCAGGAGGTGAGCATGCGCCCAAGGCTTAAGCCCCTCGCCGCCCTGCTGGTGCTGGCCCTGCACGGCTGCTCCCTGGCGCCCCATTACCAAGTGCCGGCCATCGACCTGCCGGCGCACTACCGCGAACAGAGCAGCGACGGCCCCTGGCACCCGGCCGCCGCGCCCCAGAGCCTCGCCGAGCACTGGTGGCGGCTGTACCAGGACCCGCAGCTGGATGACCTGCAACAACGCCTGCTCCGAGCCAACCCGGATCTGGCCGCGGCTCTGGCCCACTACGACGGCGCCCAGGCCTACGCCAGCCAACTGCATGCCGGGCTGTTCCCGCAGATCAGCGCCAGCGCCCAGCCATTGCGCCAGCGCCAGTCGGACAGCCGCCCCCTGCGCGGCAGCACGCAACCGTCGATCTACAACAGCAACAGCGCCGGTTTTGCCCTGAGCTTCGACCTCGACCTCTGGGGCCGAATCCGCAATCAAGCGGTGGCTGGTGATGCCCAGGCCCAGGCCTCCGGCGACGACCTGGCGGCGGCGCGCCTGAGCCTGCAAAAACAGCTGGCGAGCCTGTATGTGCAACTCAACGGCCTGGATGCCCAGAGCCGGATCCTCAGCCGTTCCCTGGAGGATTACGCCCAGGCCCTGCAACTGACCCGCGACCGCTATCAGGGGCAGATCGCCTCGGAACTGGACCTGACCCGGGCCCAGAGCCAACTGGCCAGCGCCGAGGCTGAACTGGACGAAGTGCGCGCCCAGCGCAACCTCACCGAACATGCGATTGGCGAACTGGTGGGGGAACCGGCCAGCCGCTTCAGCCTGGCGCCCTCTTCGCGGCTGCTGAGCCTGCCGAGTATTCCCCAGCAACTGCCCAGCACCCTGCTGCAACGCCGACCCGACATTGCCGCCGCCGAACGCCGGGTGTACGCCGCCAATGCCGGCATCGGCATCGCCCGCGCCGCCTGGTACCCGGATTTCAGCCTGACCGGCATGCTCGGCGGGCAGACCCAGGGCGTGGGCAACCTGCTGGCGGCGGGCAATCGCTATTGGGCCCTGGGCCCCCTGATGAACCTGCCGATCTTTGATGGTGGGCGGCTGAGCGCCAATGAGCGTCAGGCCCATGCCGAGTTCGAAGAAGCCGCCGCCCATTACCGTGGGCAAGTGCTGCGAGCGGTGCGCGAGGTGGAGGACAACCTCGGGCAGTTGCGGGACTTGCGCCAGGAAGCGCTGGATCAGCAGGCAGCGGTGAATGCGGCGCTGCATACCCAGACCTTGGCCATGAACAGCTATCAGGCCGGGGCGGTGAGTTACCTGGATGTGGTGACAGCGCAGACTGCAGCCTTGCAGGCACAACGGGGGTTGCAGGCGCTGCAGACCCGGGAGTTGCAGGCCAGTGTGGGGTTGGTGGTGGCGTTAGGCGGAGGAGAGTCAGCGGCAAGTTTGTAGCGGCAAGCGGCAAGCTAAAAGCTTGAGGTTTGCCGCCTCGCCCTATGAGTCGCCAACCGTTGCTGATCGTGTTGAGCGGAAAAAAGTAGTTATCATACCCACCACCACGACAGGGAGTTGAAAGTGATGTGAACATCCGGCAACTCATCGCCCAGATCGAAGCAGATGGTTGGTATCTGGTCAGGGTCAAGGGCAGTCACCACCACTTCAAACACCCAACCAAGCCAGGCCTGGTCACCATTCCCCATCCCAAAAAAGATCTACTGGTCAAAACGGTAAGCAGCATATTGAAACAAGCCCGGCTCTAACCACCCAGGCTCAAGGCTCCCAGGTCCGAAGGAGGATCAGTCCATGCTCTATCCCATTGCCATTCTCCCCGGTGACGACCAACACGCCTGGGGTGTGGAAGTACCCGATATTCCTGGCTGCTTCTCTGCCGGCGACGACCTCGACGACGCCATGGCCATGGCCCGCGAAGCCATCGAAGGCCACCTGGAATTACTGGCCGAAGAAGGAGCAGCCATTCCCACAGCACGCACAGTGACCCTCCACGCCGCCAATCCCCAGTATCAAGGCTGCACTTGGGCCGTGATTGATATCGACATCACTCGCTACATGGGCAAGGCGGAAAAACTCAACATCACGCTGCCGGGCTATTTGCTGAATCGAATTGATGAATATGTGAAACATCATCCGGAACAGAAAAGCCGATCGGGCTTTTTGGCTCAGGCTGCGTTGAGGGTCTTGCAGGGCGTTTGAGGGTTTTGATTGAAAGGGTGAGGGTTCAGGCTTTGGCTTTGCTCTCCCTTCAGGAGGCCGGAGCGAGGCGCCGGATGCAGGGGCAGGAACCCTTTGGTTATTTTGAGCTGGACCGGCATTCCGGCTTTGCCAAAGTCACTCGCCCTTACCGCGAGTTCTGGGTACATATCCGTTGCTGCGGTCACGGCCACTGGCGGTTTCGCTCTTACAGCGAGTCACTTTGAAAAGCCCAAAGTAACCAAAGGCTCCTGCCCCTCCACTCGGTGCCTCGCCTAGGCTCGGCATGCCCGAACTCCGGCATTGATCCGTGGGCCGCCGCCACCGGCCATCCCTGGCCGGGTGGCGGCTAACCCGGCATCCCTGCCGGGTTACCCACGGCTCAATGCCTGCGTTCGGCCATCGTGGTTAACGGGGCGTTCAGATCAAGATCAAAATCAACAGCAAGATCAAAATCTGACGGCGGCCTACCGGCCGGCCTGTTTCATTGCCGTTCGCGTTAATGTAGCCGCTGCCGCAGGCTGCGACCGGCTCCGCAGGAGACGCTAAACCTGCCTCCCCGATATTCCTGACCTATCGCGCCGCCTGGTTTTGCGAGCGCGAGCGCTCGTTCGCAGCCTTCGGCAGCGGCTACAAGGAGCCGGCCTGCGCACCTTGGCTTTGGCTTTTGATCTTGATCTTGATCTTGATCTTCCGGCCCCTTCCCAGCAGGCCGAGCGTAGGCGTTGCATAGGGGGCAGCTCGGCATCCATGCCGAAGCGAGGGAACCCCGAGCCCCAGCGAGGGGCCGTATGGAGGGGCAAGCCCTTTTGGTTCCTTTTTGCTGGGCCGGCACTCCGGCGTTTGACAAAAGGGAATCGCCGTAAGGGCGAAACCCTAAGTGGCCATGACCGCAGCAACGAATATGTACCCCGTCAACCTCGCCACAAAGACAAAACCGCCAGCCGCTACACCCGCAGCAACGGATATGCCCCCCAGCAAAACCAGCCACCAACACCACGAAACAAGCGCTCAAACATCTCCCCAACCACCCTGTTACAGCGCTATGACGTCGCTCCTATAGTCCCCACTCGCAACCCAATCCGCGAGCGACCTTGGCCGGTCGAATATAGGAACGCATCGACTATCAAACCATCATTGCAGTCGCTTTTTGCGCCAGTGATCGAGGGACATGACGGTGATGCGCAGGACACCTTCTGGTGCACTGCTGTCCTGTCTCCGGCCAGTCTTTCCGCGTACTACCGCCCTACTCCTCCCAATCGGCGAAAAAGGTGACTGCTCTGAAAAAGGAGCCGCAGCTATGACTGACCATCACCTCCCTCGCTTCACCCCCATCGACACCCACGACAGCGAACACCCGGTGTTCTACCTCGACACCCAAGCCCCCTTGAGCGACCTGGCCAGCAGCGCCGCTCACCGTTTCACCGTGGTCCGCGACCTGATGGACAGCCTCTCCACCCTGGGGCTGAAAGACATCAGCGATTGCGACCTGACCCGCATCACCCGTGGCGTGCACCTGCTGACACGAGAAGGCTGCGCGGTGTTGGAAGTGATTCAGTGGCGGGTCGCGTAGCAACCCTATTCGCGGACCTGTGGCGAGGGAGCTTGCTCCCGATTGGGCCTCAACCCCATACATCCTGATGCACCGCGTCATCAGGGTTTGGGGCCGCTGCGCAGCCCAGCGGGAGCAAGCTCCCTCGCCACGAAGAGCCGCCAGCAACTGAAGCTTAAGCTCCAAGCTTGCGGCTTGCAGCTTGCAGCTTCTAGATATGGCAAGTGCTCAGGCCATTCTTCTCCAGGTAACGCTGGTGCGCTTCATCCGCCAACTCGAAGCGGCCCAGGGGCACGATCACCGTGGCCACGGGTTTGTTGAGGCGTCCGGAGTCTTGCAGGGCGGTCTTGGCCGCCCTCGCCTGTTCGGCCTGTTCGGCAGTGGTGTGGAAGATCGCCGAGCGATATTTCACCCCGCCATGTTCGCCCTGGCGATCCACCGAGGTGGGATCGTGCAGGCCCCAGAAGTGTTCGATCAGGGTCGAATACGCCAGCACCTGCGGATCGAAATCCACCTGCACCACTTCAATTTGCAAGGCTTCGTCCGCCGCTTCCACGGCGTAGCCCACGCGGCTGTCGATGACACCCGGCAGCGCCCGGAACGCGGCTTCCGCGCCCCAGAAGCAACCGGCGCCGAAGGTCGCCTGTTCGAGGCTGTTCACCGGCGCCCCACTCATTGCGCCACTCCCACTTTTTCACCGCTGGCACCCAGCCAGCCATCAACGATCTGCGGGTGCGCGGCGACCCATTCCTTGGCCGCCTGCGCCGCCGGTTGCTGTTCCTTTTCGATCTTGAGAATCAGGTCATTCAAGGCCTGGGGTTCGATGCTGAAGTTCTCCAGGAACGCAGCGATCCGTGGTGCGCGTTTTTGCAAAGCGCTGGACGCCAGGACATACACCCGGGCATCCGGGTAGGCGCAGGTGATCTTGCTCTTGCTCAGCCAGTCGGCGTCCACCGTGGGGCTGATGAATTTCCAGCAGCCGTCGGACTTGTACAGCGGGTCGCCCTTCTTGTTGTCCTGGGCGTAGCCGTCGAACGCCGGTTCATCCAGGCGGCGCAGGTCGAAGGCGGAGAAGATCCAGTCCGGGGTGTAGGCGTAGAACACCACGCCGCGCTGGGCCTTGTAGGCCGCGGCGAGCTTGGCGTAGGTCACCGAGGCTTCGGTGGACACCGATTCGAATTTATCGGCAAAGCCAAAATCCTTGGCCTTGATCTGGCCGATGTAGGTCGACTCCCAGCCCGCCGGGCCCACCAGCAGTTGGGCCTTGCCGCCGCCCAGGGGTTCGAAGAGTTTCGCCACTTCGGGCTTTTGCAGGTCGTAGACCGACTTCACGCCGTATTTATCTTGCAGGTAGCCGGGGATGTAGAAGCCTTGCACCCCCAGGTACGGCTGCTTGTTGGGCACCAGGGAGCGGGTGCCGCCGGTGACGTACTTGGCCCAGGCGGCGGACTGGTTGGGCAGCCAGATGTCGGTCAGCACGTCCACCGAGCCGTCGCCCTTGGCGGCAGCAGCAAACAGCACCGGTACGTCACCGGCGAGGTAGGAAACGTCGCCGTCGAGGCGGCTCTTGATCACTTCGCCGAGGATGTTCTGGATGGCGATGGCGCCGGTCCAGTTCTGTTCGCCAATGACGATCTTGTCCTTGGCCAGCACCGGCAGGGACAGACCCAACAACAGCGCAGCGGCGCCAAGGGTACGGGTAAACGACTTGTTCAAGGGACACCTCATGATTGATGCAATGTGCGATCCCGCTGGCGCAGGGTCGCTTGAATGATTCGATCGGGAATCAGCGCGCAGAACACGATCGCGACGCCGGCCAACATGCCCTCGCCGCCCTTGATGTTGCGCAACGCGGTCATCACGTCGTAGCCCAGGCCGCCGGCGCCGATCAGCGCCGCCACCACCACCATCGACAGGCTCATCACCAGGGTCTGGTTGATCCCCAGCAGCAGCGAGCCGGCCGCCAGGGGCAGCTCGACCTTGGTCAGGATCTGCCACGGCGTGGCGCCGTGGGCCAGGGCGGCTTCGACGGCGGTCTTGGGCACTTCCTGAATCCCCAGGGCGGTAAGGCGGATCATCGGCGCCAGGGCGAAGATCACCGTGGCGATCACCGCCGGGGTCTTGCCCACCGAGAAGAACGCCACCGCCGGGATCAGGTACACGAAGGTCGGCAGGGTCTGCATCACGTCCAGCAAGGGAGTGATCAGGCGCCGGGCCAGGGCGCGCTTGGCCAGGAGGATGCCGGCGGGCACGCCGATCAACAGCGAGATCAGCACCGAGGAACCCACCAGGGCCAGGGTGGCAATGGTCCGTTCCCAGAAGCCGAACAGGCCGATGTAGAGCAAGGCCGCGGCGCTGGTCAGGGCCAGGGCGGCGCCGGCGCTGCGCCAGGCCAGCAGCACCAGGGCCAGGGCCGGCACCGGCCAGGGCAGCCAGCCCAGCAGGCTTTCGATGCTTTCGATCACCGTGCGCACGGCGACTATCACGCCGACAAAGCTGCTTTCAAAGGTGACCTGGGACCAGCCGATCAACTGGTCGATGGCCGCCGCGGTGCCCAGCAGCACTTGGCGGTCGGCGGGAAACTGCAGCCAGGGGCCCGAGGCATCGGCGGCCAGTACTCGCCACAGCACCAGGGCCTGGGACAGCAGCAACACCAGCCACGGCAGACGCCAGCCGGAGCGGCCCAGGCGGCTGGGACGGCGGGCCAGGGTCACACTCAACAGGCGGCTGGACAGCAAGCCGATGAGCGCCAAGGCGACCCAGGCGAAACCGGCCGTGGCCAGCCCCTGCCCCAAGGCTGCGGCGGCGCCCAGCTCCAGGGCAAAGCCCAGCCAGTACAGGCTACCGCGACCGCTGGCGGCCAGGGCCGCGGGCCCCAGCAGCAGGGCCTGGGCCAGGGACAGCCCGGGGCTGACCGGGGCCGGAGCCGGGGTCGTCGCGCGCGGGTGCGGGGCAATCGCCGCCACCGCAGGCGCAGCGCTGCGGGCACCGTGCTCCTGGAAGAAGTCCGCCACTTCGGCATCCGCCGGCTGCTCCAGCAGTTCGGCGGGGGTGCCCAGTTGAATCAGCTGGCCGTGGCGCAATACGGCAATGCGGTCCGCCAGGCGCAGGGCTTCGGCCGGGTCGTGGGTCACCAGCAAGGTGGTGATGCCGCGCTCGCGTACCACCCGCAGAAAGTGGCTTTGCAGGTCGCGGCGAATGGTCGGGTCCAGGGCGCTGAAGGGTTCGTCCATCAGCAGGATGTCCGGCTCGCTGACCAGCGCCCGGGCCAGCCCGACCCGCTGCTGCATGCCGCCGGACAGTTCATGGGGATAGTGCTCGCCCCAGCCGTCCAGGCCCATGGCCTGCAGTTGCACATCCGCTGCGGCGTGACGCAGGGCCTCGGGCTCGCCGCGCAGTTCCAGGGGCAAGGCGACGTTGTCGCGCACGCTGCGATGGGGCAGCAGGCCGAAGTGCTGGAAGACCATGCCGATGCGCCGGGAACGCAGGGTACGCAGTTCCTGGGCCGAGAGTTGGCTGATGGCCGAACCGTCGATCAGCACTTCGCCGCTGCTGGGCTCGATCAACCGGTTGATATGCCGCAGCAAGGTGGACTTGCCGCTGCCGGAGGTGCCCATCAGGCACAGCACTTCGCCACGGCGCACCTGCAGACTGACCTGCTGCACCGCTGGCGGCGCGCTCTGGCCACGGCGACGGGTGTAGTGCTTGGTCAGGTTGCGCAACTCCAGCACCACGTCGGCGGGGCTCGGTGGCGTGGCGGCTGAGGCTGAGACGGCAAAGACCTCTTGGGGGTGAACGGCGGACACGGGAACTCCTGACGCCGGGCGCGGGATGGCGTAACCGGCGGTGAACAAGAAAAAAGGGGGGACCTGTTCGCCGGCAAGCCGGCTCCTACAACGGCATCGCGTGGTGCATGTAGGAGCTGGCTTGCCAGCGAAGGCAATCTAACCAGCGATCACAACTTCTTGGGGCTCCACAACTGCACGGCCCGGGCATCCACCGGCTTGGGCAAGAGCTTTTCCTGGTAGAAGGCATCGGCGATTTTCTGCTGCTCGCCCAGGGCATCGGGCTTGACCGCTTCCACCTGGTAGGTGCGGCGGCTGTTGGCCAGCTCTACCGTCGGCACGTCCAGGTTGCCCCACAGCGGGCCCAGCAGTTTGGCCGCCTCGCTCGGGTGCGCCTTGACCCAGGCGCCGGTCTTCTGCAACTCGGCGAACACCTGGTTCAGCACCTCGGGATGGGCCTTGGCGTAGTCATTGGAGGCCAGGTAATAGCGGCGATAACTGGCCAGTCCCTGGCCGTCGTGCAGCACCCGCGCGCCCTGCTGGCGCTGGGCGCTGGCGACGAAGGGCTCCCAGGTGACCCAGGCATCGACCTTGGCGGTTTCCAGGGCCGCGCGGCCATCGGCCGGGGTCAGGTACACCGGCTGGATATCGGCGAAGCTCAAGCCCGCTTCGCGCAAGGCGGCGATCAGCAGGTAATGACTGCCGGCGGCCTTGGTCACGGCAATGCGCTTGCCCTTGAGGTCGGCCAGGGATTTGAGCGGCGAATCCTTGGGGATGACGATGGACTGGGCCGCGGGGGATGGGGTTTCGGTGGCGAAATAGGTCAGCTGGGCCCCGGCGGCCTGGGCGAAGACCGGCACCGTGTCGGCGACATCGGCACTGATGTCGACGTTGCCCACGTTCAGCGACTCCGCCAGCGGCAGGCCACTGGTGAACTCGTGCCAGGTGATGTTGACGCCCTGCCCCGCCAGTTGTTTTTCCAGGGTGCCCTGGGCCTTGAGCAGCGCCAGCAGGGTCGAGGATTTCTGGTAGCCGATGCGCAGGTCGGTATCGGCCTGGGCATTGAGGGCCATGCCCAGCGCCAGACCGGCCAGGGCGGTAATCGACAAGCTACGACGCAAAGCAAAGGGCAGGCGCATGGGGGCGAACCTTCTCGGAGACAGGACAGTCGCTAAAAGCTAATCGATCTAATAAATCGAAAATAAATACTTTTTAGGAATTAGCTTAGGTTCGTGCGACCGACCACCCCTAACGGTCACAAGGCTTGGAACCGCCGAACTCGGTTTTGCGCAGGCAGAAGAAGCCGTTTTTCTTCAAGGTCAGCGGTGCCACGGCGCAAGGCAGCACGGCCTGATTGACTTCGATCGACACCCGCTCGCCCTGCAACTCGCGCTCGTCCAGCCGCAGCTCGCAACTGCCCGCCTGGTCGCCTGCCGCGTAGCCGATTTGGCTGATCACCCGGTTGTCCAGTTTGATCACCAGGGGGTTCTGCGCCGCCGAACAGGCCGAGAGGCTGGGGTGGCGGGCGTTGATGCTCAGATGGTTGTCATCGCCGGTGGCCGCCGGGACCAGGGGGATGAACAGCAGCGACATCAGATGGTGGGACGGCGCGGAGGTCAGCTTCACATACAGCGGCTCGGGGCCGCAGGCCAGCTTGAACGAGGTGCCCTGGTCATAGCTTCCCTTGCTGGCGTCCTGCCAACCGCCGAGGCTGTCGGCCTTCCAGTCGTGGCCCCATTTGTAATCGATACACCCCCCCAGGCTCAGAGCCAGGGCCAGACAAAGCGCCATCCTGTGCATAGTCGACATCCCGTGCGAAAAGTTCGCCAGTGTACGCCAGCCGAGCACCTGACGATGCGCCTGACGATGCGCCTTGCCGGCGAAGGCGTCGGCGGCCCACCTCTGGCGGGCCCCTTCGCCGGCAGGCCGACTCCTAAGGTTGGCGCTGGGCGATGGATTGGGAGGCAGCGAGCATGGCCCGCAGCAGCACGGCGCAGCCGGCGGCCAGGTCGTCGGGGTCGGCGTTTTCGATTTCGTTGTGGCTGATGCCGCCTTCGCAGGGCACGAAGATCATCCCCGCCGGGCCCAGCTCGGCGACGAAGATCGCGTCGTGCCCGGCGCCGCTGACGATGTCCATGTGGGACAACCCCAAGCCCTGCGCGGCTCCGCGCACGGCGTCGACACACACCGGGTCGAAGTACAGCGGCGGGAAGTCCGCGGTGGGGGTCAGTTCGAAGCTCAGGCCGTGCTCTTCGCAAGTGTTGTCGATCACCTGGCGCACCTCGGCAATCATCGAATCCAGGCGCGCCGGCTCCAGGTGGCGGAAGTCCAGGGTCATGCGCACCTCCCCCGGAATCACGTTGCGCGAGCCCGGGTAGGCTTGCAGGCAGCCGACGGTGCCGCAGGCGTGGGGCTGGTGCCCCAGGGCGGCACGGTTGACCGCCGCCACCACCGCGGCAGCGCCCACCAGGGCGTCCTTGCGCAGGTGCATGGGGGTCGGGCCGGCGTGGGCTTCGACCCCTCGCAGCTTGAGGTCGAACCACTTCTGGCCGAGGGCGCCCAGCACCACACCGATGGTCTTGCGCTCGTCTTCCAGGATCGGGCCTTGCTCGATGTGCGCCTCGAAATAGGCGCCCACCGGGTGCCCGCTGACCGGGCGCGTGCCGGCGTAGCCGATGGCGTTCAGCGCCTCGCCGACGCTGATGCCCTCGGCGTCGGTCTTGGCCAGGGTGTCCTCTAGGGTGAATTTCTCGGCGAACACCCCGGAGCCCATCATGCACGGCGGGAAACGCGAGCCTTCTTCGTTGGTCCACACCACCACTTCCAGGGGCGCCTCGGTCTCCAGCTTGAGGTCATTGAGGGTGCGCAGCACTTCCACCCCGGCCAGCACGCCAAAGCAGCCATCGAACTTGCCGCCGGTGGGCTGGGTGTCGATATGGCTGCCGGTCATCACCGGTGGCAGCTGCGGATTGCGCCCGGGGCGGCGGGCGAAGATGTTGCCGATGCCGTCCACCGTGACCGTGCAACCGGCCTCCTCGCACCACTTTACGAACAGGTCGCGGGCCTGGCGATCGAGGTCGGTCAGGGCCAGACGGCAGACCCCGCCCTTGACCGTGGCGCCGAGCTGGGCCAGTTGCATGAGCGACTGCCACAGGCGGTCGCGGTTGATGTGCTGATGGCTGGATTGCAGAACCTCGACGGCAGCGTTCATGGTGATCTCCTCAGGCATTTCTTCTGATTTTGTCGGGGGATGCATGACGCAATCACCCGGGATAACGGCCTAGCAACAATCGGTAGGAGCAGGCCGGGCGGTGTTGCGCTTGCCGGCGAAAGGCCGCGCAAGATGTGCGTCGCCCGTGCCGACGTCTTCGCTGGCAAGCCAGCGCCTACAAAAAACCGCGCGTATGTGGTGAGCACGTGAGCGCTGGCTGGGTGTTCATGTTGGGGTCTTGGCGGTCGCCACCTGGGTGCTGCGCCAGGTGCACAGGCCGTAGTAGATCAACCCGCCCAGGGCCGAACCGGTAAACCAGCCGTAGCTGTAGAACCAGTTGAAGGCGCTGCTGCCCAGGGACATCAGGGTCAGGGCCACCGGTACGCCGAAGGCGATGAAACCGTGCCAGTTCCATGCCGGGTAGACGTCGTCGCGGTACAGGCCGGCCAGGTCCAGGCGCTGTTTCTTGATCAGGAAATAGTCCACCACCATGATCCCGGCGATCGGCCCCAGCAGGCTGGAGTAGCCCAGCAGCCAGTTGGAATACACCGTCTCCAAGCTGACGTCGGAAATCAGCAGGCCGAGCTTTTTCAGCAGTTCGTGGCCCATCAGCGCCAGCCCCACCAGGCCGGTGAGGATCACCGCGGTGGTGCGGCCGATCAGCTTGGGCGCCAGGTTCTGGAAGTCGTTGGTGGGCGAGACGATGTTGGCCGCGGTGTTGGTGGACAAGGTGGCGATGATGATCAGCGCCATGGCCAGGGCTACCCAGCCCGGGCTCTGGATGTGGCCGATCAGGCTCACCGGATCGGATACGGTGACGCCCACCAGCTTCACCGAGGCGGCGGTCATCACCACCCCCAGGGCGGCGAACAGGAACATGGTCAGCGGCAGACCGAAAATCTGCCCGAGGATCTGGTCCTTCTGGCTCTTCGCGTAGCGGCTGAAGTCGGGAATGTTCAGCGACAAGGTGGCCCAGAAGCCGACCATCGCCGTGAGCCCGGCCATGAAGTAACCCGTGACGCTGGCGCCCTCGGGACGCTTGGGCGCGATTGCCAGCAACTCAGTCAGCGACACGCTGGGCAAGGCCCACACCAGCAGGCCGATGCCCACCGCCACCAGCAGCGGCGCAGACAATGTTTCCAGCCACTTGATCGACTCGGCGCCGCGCAGCACCACCCACAGGTTGAGGGTCCAGAAGATCATGAAGCCGATCACCTCACCGGTGCCGCCCAGGGCCTTCCAGCCCTCGAAGATCGAGCCCAGGAACAGGTGGATCGCCAACCCGCCGAACATCGTCTGGATGCCGAACCAGCCGCAGGCCACCAGGGCGCGGATCAGGCACGGCACGTTGGAGCCGATGATGCCGAACGACGAGCGCAGCAGCACCGGAAACGGAATGCCGTACTTGGTGCCGGCAAAGGCATTGAGGGTCAGGGGCACCAGCACCACGATATTGGCCAGCAGGATCGCCAGCAGCGCCTCGCCGACGCTGAGGCCGAAGTAGGCGGTCAGTACCCCGCCCAGGGTGTAGGTGGGCACGCAGATCGACATGCCGATCCACAGTGCGGTGATGTGCCATTTGTTCCAGGTGCGTTCCTGGACCTTGGTTGGTGCGATGTCGTGGTTGTAACGGGGGCTGTCGAGCACGTCGCTGCCGGCGTCCAGCTCGTACAAGCCTTCGCGCTCGGTCACCTGGGATCTGATCTGTTGCATGGCCGCTCCACTGTTGTTCTGATTATTTTGCTCATCAGGCCAGCGCACCCAGGAACAGTGCGCCGGACGATGGCCGGAGAACTGACGACTTCCGCCCTCCTGGCCAGCGATCTGCGGCGGCACTCAATAAAGATGCCAACTAAGGCCGAACTCGCTACTGCACAGTGTGCGAAATCCATGTAAACAACTGATACCACTCAGTTTTATTCAACCAACTTTGCAGCCCTCGGTTAGTTGCCAACTCACTCAGGCCGGGTGTTTGGCAAGTTGTCCGTTTGGTCAGGACCCAAAGCAGTGCACGTTAATTTTCCAAGTTATCGATTAGTCTTTCTCGCGACTCCTCAAGCAGCTGATTTGACATAGGAAATCTCGACTATTTTTCGATCCTGTCAAGTGCGTCAAAATGGTGATGAGCCGCACCATTTTGCGGATTTGTATTATTTATCCTTATTTTTCAATAAGTTAAATAGAATATAAGCTTATATAAAATATTCTTGCTGTTTCTTTGAACTCCGGCTAGCTTCTAATCCTGACACTGCTGACAGGATTATTAAGTTGTCAGCGCGTTCAATAAAAAAGTTAGAACCGGCACCAGTCGGTCATGCCTGCGAGGAACTCGGAATGTCTCTGTTGATCCGTGGCGCCACCGTTATTACCCATGATGAAAGTTACAAAGCCGATGTACTCTGCGCAGGCGGTCTAATTCGCGCCATCGGCAACAATCTGGATATTCCCGCCGGCTGTGAAGTACTCGACGGCAGCGGCCAGTACTTGATGCCCGGCGGCATCGATCCCCACACCCACATGCAACTGCCCTTCATGGGCACCGTGGCCAGCGAAGACTTCTTCAGCGGCACCGCGGCGGGTCTTGCAGGGGGCACCACCTCGATCATCGACTTCGTGATTCCCAACCCGCAGCAGTCGTTGCTGGAAGCCTTCCACCAGTGGCGCGGCTGGGCCGAGAAATCCGCCAGCGACTACGGCTTCCACGTGGCCATCACCTGGTGGAGCGAACAGGTGCGCGAGGAAATGGCCGAGCTGGTGCAGCACCACGGCATCAACAGCTTCAAGCACTTCATGGCCTACAAGAACGCCATCATGGCCGCCGACGACACCCTGGTGGCCAGCTTCGAGCGCTGCCTGGAACTGGGCGCGGTGCCCACGGTGCACGCGGAAAACGGCGAGCTGGTGTACCACCTGCAGCGCAAGCTGCTGGCCCAGGGCATCACCGGGCCGGAAGCCCACCCGCTGTCGCGGCCCTCGCAAGTGGAAGGCGAGGCCGCCAGCCGGGCGATCCGTATCGCCGAAACCCTGGGCACGCCGCTGTACCTGGTGCACGTCTCGACCAAAGAGGCGCTGGACGAAATCACCTACGCCCGCAGCAAGGGTCAACCGGTCTACGGTGAAGTGCTGGCCGGCCACCTGCTGCTGGACGACAGCGTGTACCGCGACCCGGACTGGCAGACCGCCGCCGGTTACGTGATGAGCCCACCCTTCCGCCCTCGTGGCCACCAGGAAGCGCTGTGGCACGGCCTGCAATCGGGCAACCTGCACACCACCGCCACCGACCACTGCTGTTTCTGCGCCGAGCAGAAAGCCGCCGGCCGCGACGACTTCAGCAAGATCCCCAACGGCACCGCCGGCATCGAGGACCGCATGGCCGTGCTCTGGGATGAAGGGGTCAACAGCGGACGCCTGTCGATGCAGGAGTTTGTGGCCCTGACCTCCACCCACACCGCGAAGATCTTCAACCTCTACCCGCGCAAGGGCGCGATCCGCGTCGGCGCCGATGCCGACCTGGTGCTCTGGGACCCGCAAGGCACGCGGACCATCTCCGCCAAGACCCACCACCAGCAGGTGGACTTCAACATCTTCGAAGGCAAGACCGTGCGCGGCGTGCCCAGCCACACCATCAGCCAGGGCAAGCTGGTGTGGGCCGACGGCGACCTGCGAGCCGAACGCGGCGCCGGTCGCTACATCGAACGCCCGGCCTACCCGGCGGTGTTCGATCTGTTGAGCAAGCGCGCCGAGCGGCACAAACCGACCGCCGTCAAACGCTGACCCCGGAATGCCCCAATGCCAATCCACGCTCTGTGTAGCCGCTGCCGCAGGCTGCGAACGAGCGGCACGCTCGCGGCGTTCTTGAGGCCAGCAGAGGATTGGCGGGAGACCGTCAAGCAAGGCCCTGCGGGCCTTTTCGCAGCCTCGCAGGCTCGGCAGCGGCTACAGGGACTGCGGGGATCGGGGCTTCGTGTAGCCGCTGCCGCAGGCTGCGAACGAGCGGCACGCTCGCGGCGTTCTTGCGGCCAATAGAGGGTTGGCGGGAGATCGTCAGGCAAGGCCTGCGGGCCTTTTCGCAGCCTCGCAGGCTCGGCAGCGGCTACAGGGACTGCGGGGATCGGGGCTTCGTGTAGCCGCTGCCGCAGGCTGCGAACGAGCGGTACGCTCGCGGCGTTCTTGCGGCCACCAGAGGATTGGCGGGAGATCGCCAAGCAAGGCCCTGCGGGCCTTTTCGCAGCCTCGCAGGCTCGGCAGCGGCTACAGGACAGCAGGATGGCAGGACGACAGGACAGCTAGCAGTTTCGTGAACACCCATGCCCGTCAGAGGCAGATGAAAAACCGTGAGGCCAAAACCGTGATCAAGACCTTGAACCACTTGCCCCACCCGACCCTGGACGGCGCCACCCTGGCCGGCCATTTCAGCGATCTGGCGCCACCACTCAACGCCCGCCAGGCCCATCTGGAAGCCTCGCGCTGCCTGTATTGCTACGACGCGCCCTGCGTCAACGCCTGCCCCAGCGAGATCGACATTCCTTCGTTCATCCGCAATATCCACACCGACAACGTCCAGGGCGCGGCGCAGAAGATTCTCTCGGCCAATATCCTCGGCGGCAGTTGCGCCCGGGTCTGCCCCACCGAAATCCTCTGCCAGCAGGCCTGCGTGCGCAACAACGCCCAAGAGTGTGCGCCGGTGCTGATCGGCCTGCTGCAACGCTATGCCCTGGACAATGCGCACTTCACCGAGCACCCGTTCCAGCGCGCCGCGCCCACCGGCAAGCGCATCGCCGTGGTCGGCGCCGGCCCGGCGGGTTTGTCCTGCGCCCACCGCAGCGCCCTGCACGGCCACGACGTGGTGATTTTCGAAGCCCGGGAAAAAGCCGGTGGCCTCAACGAATACGGGATCGCTAAGTACAAGCTGGTGGATGACTTCGCTCAGCAGGAGCTGGAGTTCCTGCTGGGCATTGGCGGCATCGAGATCCGCCACGGGCATAAACTCGGCGCCAACCTGAGCCTGAGCCAACTGCATCAGGAGTTCGATGCGGTGTTCCTCGGCCTCGGGCTGGCCGCCAGCAAACAGCTGGGGCTGGAGCATGAAGACGCCCCCGGGCTGCTGGCCGCCACCGACTACATCCGCGAACTGCGCCAGGCCGACGACCTCAGCCAACTGCCCCTGGCCGACCGCTGCATCGTTCTCGGCGCCGGCAACACCGCCATCGACATGGCGGTGCAAATGGCCCGCCTCGGCGCCCGGGACGTCAACCTGGTGTACCGCCGGGGCGTCGAGGACATGGGCGCCACCGGGCACGAGCAAGAGATCGCCAAGGCCAATCAGGTGCGCCTGCTGACCTGGGCCGCACCGCAACAGGTGCTGCTGGATGATCAGGGCCGGGTGCGCGGCATGCGCTTCGTTCGCACCCGAATGCTGGAGGGACGTTTGCAACACACCGGGGAAACCTTCGAGCTGGCGGCCGACGCGATCTTCAAGGCCATCGGCCAGTCGTTCGACGGCGGTGCCCTAGCCGATCCACTGGCGCGGGAACTGCAGCGTTGCGGGGAACGTATCCAGGTGGACGAACAGCTGCGCACCAGCATTCCCGGGGTCTACGCCGGCGGCGATTGCGTCAGCCTCGGCCAGGACCTGACCGTGCAGGCGGTACAACACGGCAAGCTGGCCGCAGAAGCCATGCATGCCCAACTCATGCTCAATGTGGAGGCTGCGTAAATGGCCGATCTATCGATTGTCTTTGCCGGTATCAAGGCCCCCAACCCGTTCTGGCTGGCCTCCGCACCGCCCACCGACAAGGCCTACAACGTGGTCCGTGCCTTCGAGGCCGGCTGGGGCGGCGTGGTCTGGAAAACCCTGGGCGAGGACCCGGCGGCGGTCAACGTCTCGTCCCGTTATTCCGCGCATTTCGGACCGAACCGCGAGGTCATGGGCATCAACAACATCGAGCTGATCACCGACCGTTCCCTGGAGATCAACCTCAAGGAAATCACCCAGGTGAAGAAGGACTGGCCGGATCGCGCCTTGATCGTGTCGCTGATGGTGCCCTGCGTCGAGGAATCCTGGAAAGCCATCCTGCCCCTGGTGGAAGCCACCGGCGCCGACGGCATCGAGCTGAACTTCGGCTGCCCCCACGGCATGCCGGAACGCGGCATGGGCGCGGCGGTGGGCCAGGTGCCGGAGTACGTCGAGCAGGTGACCCGCTGGTGCAAGACCTACTGCTCGCTGCCGGTGATCGTCAAGCTGACGCCCAACATCACCGACATCCGCATGGCCGCCCGCGCCGCCCACCGCGGTGGCGCCGATGCGGTGTCGCTGATCAACACCATCAACTCCATCACCAGCGTCGACCTGGAGCGCATGGTGGCCCACCCGATGGTGGGCAGCCAGAGCACCCACGGCGGCTACTGCGGCTCGGCGGTCAAGCCGATTGCCCTGAACATGGTGGCCGAGATTGCCCGTGACCCGCAGACCCGCGGCCTGCCGATCTGCGGCATTGGCGGCATCGGCAGCTGGCGCGATGCGGCGGAGTTCGTGGCCTTGGGCTGCGGTGCGGTGCAGGTGTGTACGGCGGCGATGCTGCATGGCTTTCGCATCGTCGACGAGATGAAGGACGGCCTGTCGCGGTGGATGGACAGCCAGGGCTACCACAGCCTGCAGGACTTCTCCGGGCGCGCGGTGGGCAACACCACCGACTGGAAGTACCTGGACATCAACTACCAGGTGATCGCGAAAATTGACCAGGAGGCGTGCATTGGTTGCGGCCGTTGTCATATCGCCTGCGAAGACACCTCACACCAGGCAATTGCCAGCATCCGCCAGGCCGACGGCACCCACACCTATCAAGTGATCGACGACGAATGCGTGGGCTGCAACCTGTGCCAGATCACCTGCCCGGTGCAGGACTGCATCGAAATGGTGCCCCAGGACACGGGCAAACCCTTCCTCGACTGGCAGCACGACCCGCGCAACCCCTACCGCGAAGCCGTGTAACACCGCACCACTTGTAGCCGCTGCCGCAGGCTGCGAACGAGCGCTACGCTCGCGGCGCTCGTGAGGCTAACAGAGGATTGGCGGGAGATCGCCAGGCAAGGCCCTGCGGGCCTTTTCGCAGCCTCGCAGGCTCGGCAGCGGCTACAGGGATTGCGGGGATCGGATGGTTTCGTGTAGCCGCTGCCGCAGGCTGCGAACGAGCGGTACGCTCGCGGCGCTCGTGAGGCCAACAGAGGAGTGGCGGGAGACCGTCAAGCAAGGCCCTGCGGGCCTTTTCGCAGCCTCGCAGGCTCGGCAGCGGCTACAGGAATTGCGGAGGGTCGGGGGGGTCGTGTGGCCGCTGCTGTTGCTCAGGGCTCCAGGCCGATGCCGCGCAGGATGACGCTGGTGACAGTCTGCACCGCGCGTTCGAATTGCAGGTCCGACAGCGGCTGGTGGTCGTTGAGGATCATCACCTGGTGGTCGAAGTCGGCGTAATGCTGGGTCGAGGCCCAGATCATGTACAGCAGGCTCGACGGTTCCACGGGCATGATTCGTCCAGCCTCGACCCATTGGCGGATCTTCGCTTCCTTCATCTTCGCCCAGTCGTACAGGCTGGCATCCAGCGCCGCGCCCAGGGTCGGCGCGCCATGGATGATTTCGTTGGCCCAGACCTTGGAGCCGTAAGGCCGGCTGCGCGAATGCTGCATCTTGGCGCGGATGTAGCTGCTGAGCACCACCCGCGGGTCGTCGAACATCTCGAAGCACAGGGCGTCCTGCTTCCACAGGTCCAGCAGGTCCATGAGCACGGCGCTGTAAAGCTCGTTCTTGGTACTGAAGTAGTAATGCAGGTTGGAACGCGGCAGTTGCACTTCTTCGGCGATGTCGGCCATGGCAGTCCCGGCATAACCTTTTTCGGCGAAGATTTTCTCGGCCGCCAGGAGGATCTTTTCCACGTTGCTGCGACGAATCTCGATCTTGTGATTGCCCATGAGGGCTCCTACGAAAACAGTCTGCGGCAAGACTAGCATTCGCCCGGGTCTTGCGGGGGCTGTCAGGGCCGCGACATTGCGCGCCGCCGATGGGTCTTTCGCCGCCTGGCCGGATTGAGTAGGATCGGCCTCCCGCTCATTTGCAGCAGCCACTGCGGTGCTCCGTCCAGGCGTTAACTCGCGACACGGGCATACAGGTCTCTGCCCGAATGCCGGCCCTGCCCCACCGCCGGCCATCTGTCCTGTTACTGATGGAACACACTCATGACGATTCGCCCTCGCGTCGCTGCGGACGACGCCCTGCTGACCGCGCTCTGGGAGCGTTCGGTACGCGCCACCCATGACTTCATTGCTGAAGACGACATCCAGCGCCTGTACCCGCTGGTACGCGACAGCTACCTGCCGGCCCTTGAGACCTGGGTCTTCGAAAACCCCGACGCCAGCCCCGCAGGCTTTATCGCCACCAGCGACAACACCGTACAGATGCTGTTCATCGAACCGGCCCAACGCGGCCAGGGCATCGGTCGAACGCTTCTGGATCACGTTCGCCGTCCCGGCCTCAAGGTCGACGTCAATGAACAGAACCCACAGGCCCACGGTTTCTATCGTCACTACGGCTTCGTCGACTGCGGCCGCTCGGAAACCGATGGCGAAGGCCGGCCGTTTCCGATCATCCACATGCAGTTGCGCGATCGTTGAGCCCCTGCCCTCCATATAAAGGTAACCCTCTCATGTCACTGAAAAACCTCTTCACCACCACCGCCCTGCTCGCCTCGCTGCTGGGCGCCTCCTCGGTATTCGCCCACGCCCATCTGAAAAGCTCGAACCCGGCGGCCGACAGCAGCGTGGTTGCGCCCAACGAACTGCGCCTGATGTTCAGCGAAGGCGTGGAAGCGGCCTTCACTCAAGTGACGATCAGCAAGGACGGTGCCCCCCTCGCAGTGAAAAGCCTGGCCACCGAAGGTGCGGACAAGAAGACCCTGGTGGTCACCCCGGCCGCCACGCCGCTGCGCGCTGGCGAGTACAAGGTGGAGTGGCACGCGGTGTCGGTGGACACCCACAAGAGCGAAGGCAGCTACAGCTTCAAGGTGAGCCCGTAAGCCGTGGCGTCATGGCTGGTGCTGTGCCGCTTCGTGCACTTTGCGGTAGTGCTGATCCTGGTGGGGGCCTGGGTGTTTCGCCCGCTGTTGCTGGGCCGTGATTCAGCACAGAACGGCCATGGCGCCGTGCATCGACAGCTCGATCGGCTCAGCCGCTGGTTGACGCTGATCGGCCTTTGCAGCGGCCTGTGCTGGCTGTTGCTGATCACCGCCAGCATGGCCGGTTCCTGGCCGGCGGCGCTGGACCCAGCGACCGTGCAATTGGTGCTGGGCAAGACCTTCTTCGGCCAGGTCTGGACCTGGCACCTGCTGCTCAATCTGTTGTTGCTGGGGCTGCTGCTGACGCCGCTGGGTCGGCGCCTGCCGCTGCAACTGGGGCTCGGTGCCCTGCTCCTGGCCACCCTGGCTCCGGTGGGTCACGGCGCCATGCTCGATGGGCTGCAGGGGCAGTTGCTGATCCTCAATCAGATCGTGCACTTAAGCTGTGTCGCCATCTGGTTGGGGGGCTTGCTGGTGTTGTTGCTGGTGTTGCGCCAACCCGCGGGGCTGTCTGTCGAGCCCTTGTTGAAGCGCTTCAGCGGCGTGGGTTACGGGCTGGTCAGCGGCTTGCTGATCACCGGTCTGATCAACGTCCGGGTGCTCACCGGACAGTGGTGGCCGACGCCATTGTTCAGCGGCTTTGCCCTGATCCTGCTGATCAAGGTGCTGCTGGTGGCGGGCATGCTCGGGCTGGCGCTGTTCAATCGCCTGCGCATCCGCGGCTGCGACCAGCGCCTGTCGAGCCTGCGCAGCAGCGTGCAGGTGGAGTGGCTGCTGGGTGTGGCCGCCGTGGCCGCCGTTTCGTTACTGGGCACCTTGCCGCCGATGCAGGCGGCATAGCCTCCCGCGCACCGCGCCTCTGTAGCCGCTGCCGCAGGCGGCGAAAAGGTCCGCAGGACCTTCAGCGATCTCAAGGCCTCCCCCTCCTGGTCTGGAGCATCGCGGTGGAGCGCCATCCTTGGCGTCTGCTGCGCAGCCGGTCGCAGCCTGCGGCAGCGGCTACAGAGGATCCGCGGCGAGAGGGTTCAAGGCGTGACGGAGGTGTCGATGCTGACCACCACTGATAACCCTGGCCGCAACCGCTCCAACTCCGGCTGATCCGGGTCGACGCTGATCCGCACCGGGACGCGCTGGGCAATCTTGACGAAGTTGCCGGTGGCGTTGTCGGCCTGCAACAAGGCGAATTCGGAACCGGTAGCCGGGGAAATCCGCTGCACCTTGCCGCTGAATGTGCGGTGGTTCAGGGCGTCCACGGTAAAACTCACCGGCTGCCCGACCCGCACATTGTCCATCTGGGTTTCCTTCATGTTGGCCATCACCCACAGCTGGTTCGGCACCAGGGCCATGAGCTGGGCGCCGGAGTTGACGTAAGCCCCCAGGCGCACGCCGATCTGCCCCAGTTGCCCGTCGCGGGGCGCGAGGATGCGGGTGTTGGACAGGTCGATGCGCGCCAGCTCCACCGCGGCTTCGGCGCTGGCCACCGCCGCTTCCAGGGAGCCGCGGTTGACGATCACCGTCTGCAGGTCCTGGCGAGCGATGTCCAGTTGCGCCTGGGCCTGGGCCACGGCGGCGACGGTCTGGGCATTGGCCGCGCGGGTCACGTCCAGCTCACGCTGGGACACCGAACCGTCGGCAATCAGCGCCTGGTTGCGTTGCAGGTCGGCCGCGCTCTTGCGCGCCTGGGCCTGGCTGTCGACCAGAGCGGCCTGGCGCAGCTTGATCGTGGCTTCGGCGCTGTTGCGTTGCTGCAGGGCATTGGCCAGGGCCGCCTTCTGCACCGCCAGTTGCGCCAGGGACTGGTCCAGGCGCTGGCGATAGATGCGGTCGTCAAGGCGCACCAGCAGGTCGCCGGCCTTGACCTGCTGGAAGTCCTGCACCGGCACCTCGAACACATAGCCGCTGAGCTGCGGGCCGATAATGGTCACCTGCCCGCGCACCAGGGCGTTCTCGGTGCTTTCGATGGCGCTGGAGAACGGCGGCAGCTGCCAGGCGTAGAGCACGATCAGCACACCGACGATGGCGATGGCGGCAAAGCCCAGGGACGAGAGGATGCGCACCGCCAGCGGGCGCGGCTCGGTCGCCGGAAGACTCGGCGGGCCGTTAGGCTCGGGAGTCGAGGCGATGGCATTGGTGGTGGGGTTGACGGTTTCGCTCATGAAGTTGGGGCACCACTTTGTTGAACGGGAGCCGCGGGCGCGACCGCTCGGGTCGTGCTCATCAGCCACAGGCTGCGGATGAATATCCAGAGCATGGTGAGTACGGCAATCACCGCGATCAGCATGAATACATCGTTATAGGCCAGCACGTTGGCTTCGCGGGTGGCCGCACTGGCCAGGCTGCGAATGCCTTGCAGGGTGCGCAGGTCCGGGTCGGCGATGACCTTGCCGTAGGCCGCCGCGCCGCTCTGCACCCGGGCCAGGACCTGGGGATCGAGCAGGGTCAACTGCTCGACGATATGGCTGGAGTGATACTTCTCGCGCACGATCTGGAAGGTCCCGAGCAAGGCCGAGCCGATCAGCCCGCCGAGGTTCTGGCAGATGCCGAACAGCACCGAGAAGCTGACCAGATTGCGCGGGTTGGTCAGCACATTGCGGGTGCCCAGGACCATGGTCGGGCCGAGAAAGAAGGTGCCGCCAAAGGCCAGGAGGAACTGGCTGAGGTACATGTTGGCCGGGCGCGTGAGGTTGCTGGAGAAACTGTCCATCACCGAGCCCACGGCCATCAGCGCCAGGGAAATGACCAGCGGCATCAACAGGTGCGCCGGGTTGATGGTCAGCGCGCTGGTGGCCAGCCCGGCGATGCTGCCCAGCAGCATCACCCCGTAGAGCAGGCGCATCTGCTCGCTGCTCATGTTCAGCGCCTGGAGAAACCCCACGGCGCCGGTGGACTGTTCCGACAGCACCATGCGAATCAGGATCACCGCCAGGGCCAGGCGGATCATCGCCCCGCTGCCCAGCCAGCGGGTCATCAGCATCGGGTTGCTGCGGTTATGTTCGATGCAAAGCCCGGCCAGGATCAGCACGATGGAACCGGCACTGGCATAGCCGATCCACGGCGCTTCCAGCCACCAGTCGATGCGCCCCAGGGACAGCACCGCACACAGCAGGGCAACGCCTGTGGCGAGCAAGGCGAAGGTCAGGAAGTCGAGTTTCTCGAAGGTGCGAAAGCGGTCCCCCGGCGGCAGCTTGAGCAGGAACACGCAGCCCAGGGAGGTCAGCGCCAGGCCCAGTTCGAACAGGTACAGGCCGCGCCATTCGGCGATCTGCAGCAGGTCCTCGGAAAACAGCCGGGCCAGGGGCAAGGCCAGCTGCGAAGTACCCAGCCCCAGCACCAGGGCCTTGAGCCGCCATTTCGCCGGGAAGGCCTGGACCATGTAGTACAGGCCCAGGGAGCTCAGCGCCGCGCCGACCATGCCATGGGCCGCGCGCACGGCGATGGCCGAGCTCAGGTCGTTGACGAACAGGTGGCCGAAGGTCACCAGGGCGTAGAGCACCAGGAACACTTCGGTGAAGGCACGCAGGCCGAACTGCTGGCGAAACTTCACCAGCAGCAGGTTCATCGACACGTTGGTCATCACATAGGCGGCCGGCAGCCAGGCCATTTCCGCGGTGGTCGCCCCCAGCGCCCCTTGCAGGTACGGCAGATTGGCGATCACCAGCGAGTTGCCCAGGCCGCCGGTAATCGCCACCAGCAAGCCCACCAGGGCATAGGCCAGGCGCTTGTGGCCGGGGTGCAGCGGTGTCGAGGGGGAACCGGGCAAGCTGGGCTTTTCGTGGGGCTGCCAGTTGCGCGGGGCGTAGTGATCCATGCCGTGACCTTGTGCTGTACCGGCCGCTGTTGCAGCGCCCGGCGATGTTCGCGGTGCTCCGGCAGTGTGCCGGAAAAACCCGCCGTCCAGGCAGTGCCCAGGCTTGCAGGATGAATTTTATTTTAAGGCGCTGGCGCCGGTGGCGTTTTTTCGCAATCCTGCCCTCGCTGGCGCCCGGCGAAGCGGGCGTCGCCTGCCCTCGCCCACCGGAGCTCGCATGTCGCTGAACTTTGTCAAGATGCACGCCAATGGCGACGACTTCGTGCTGATCGATGCCCGTGGCCGCGACAACCCGATCACTGCCGAACGGGCCCGGGCCCTGGGCGATCGCCGACGCGGCATTGGTTTCAATCAGTTGGTGGTGCTCGGCGATTGCCACGAGAGTGCGGCGCAACTGACCTTCTTCAACGCCGATGGTTCCAGCCTGGACACCTGCGGCAGCGCCACCCGCGGCGCCGCCGACCTGCTGATGGAGGAAAACGGTGCCACCTCGGTGCAGGTGACAACCGCCCGCGGCCTGCAGCACTGCTTGCGCCTTGAGGATCAGTCGGTGTCCGTGGAAATGGGCCGACCATCGTTCGACTGGCGGGACGTCCCCCTGGCCCGAGAGCTGGACAGCCTGCACCTGCCGCTGCCAGGAACACCGGCGGCATGCAGCATGGGCAACCCCCATTGCAGTTTTTTCGTCGACGATCTGGAGCAACTGGACGTGGCCGCCCTGGGTCCCACGATCGAGAGCGACCCGCTGTTTCCACACAAGACCAATGTGCACTTCATCCAGGTGATCGACCGCCAGACCATCCGCCTGCGCATCTGGGAGCGCCATGGCGCCATCCCCCTGGGCTCCGGTTCCTGTTCCTGCGCGGCGGCGGTCAATGGCATCCGTCGCGGCTTGCTCGACAGCCCGGTGCGGGTGCTGTGCGACGGCGGGCCGGTGACGGTGAGCTGGGACGGCCAGGGCAAGGTGCGCCTGGCCGGCAGCGTGACCCGGGTGTTCAGCGGGTCACTGTGAAGGGCTCTACATCCAGCCCAGCCATTTCCACCAGGTCATGGCGAACACCAGCATCAACAGGTAGCCGATCAGCGTCACCAGCAGCCCGACCTTGGCGAACTGCCGGGCATTGAAGGTCTCGGTACCCAGGCAGACCATGTTCTGCGGCGCGTTGATCGGCAGGATGAAACCGTAGCTGACGACAAAGCCCAGGAGCATGGTCATGCCCAGGCGGCTGAACTCGCCCGGCAGGGTTTGCAGCACGGCAATCAGGATCGGCAGCAAGGCCGAGGTCAGGGCCGTGGCACTGGCGAACCCCAGGTGAATGAGAATCAGGAACGCCGCGAGAATCGCGAACACCGCCAACGGCCCGACCTGGTCCAGGCCGGTGTGGGCCACCACCTGCCCGCCCAGCCATTGCCCGGCCTGGGTGCTGAGCAGCGCCGAACCGAGGCTGATGCCGACCCCGAAGACGATCACCGTGCCCCAGGGAATGCGCGACTGCACGTCCTTCCAGGTCATGATGCCGACTCGCGGCAACAGCAGGATCACCAGCCCGGCGTAGGTGGTGGTCGTGGTGTCGAAGGGGTGCAGCTTGCCTTCGGTGGACCAGGCCAAAAGCAGCAACAGCGACACCGCCAACAGGCGCTTCTGCGGCCCGGTCATGGGCCCGATGTCCACCAGGGACTGGGCCACCGCTTCCTTGCCGCCGGGGATGCTGTCGGTTTCCGGCGGCAGCAGTTTGAGCACCAGCCACAGCAGCACCAGGGACATGATCAGCGCCCAGGGCGCGCCGGCGATCAGCCAGTCGAGCCAGGCCACGCGCTGGCCGAGCATCTTGTCCATGAAGCCCACGGTCAGCAGGTTCTGCGCCGCGGCGGTCTGGATCCCGACGTTCCAGATGCTGGTGCCCTGGGCCACCACGATCATCAGCCCGGCGGCGATATTGGAGCGCTTGTCGACGCCGAACGCGGCGATCACTCCCATCATGATCGGCACCACGCAGGCACTGCGGGCCGTGGCGCTGGGCACCAGCAGGCTGAGGAGGATGGTCACCGCAATGGCACCGATGAGGATGCGCCGGGTGCTGGTGCCGACCCGGGTCAGGGTCACCAGGGCGATGCGCCGGTCGAGGCCGGTGTGGGTCATGGCGGCGGCGATGAACAAGGCACCGGCCACCAGGGCCAGGGCCGAATTGGAGAACCCGGTCAGCGCCAGACTGATGGCCGCCGAGCTGCCATAGACCTGGGTCGGGTCCTGCAGGGTCGGCGCGGTGCCAATCAGGAACGCCATCAGTGCAGTGATCATGATCGCGCTGGCCTCGTAGGACACCGCTTCGCTGATCCACACCACCACCGCGAAGGCGAGGATCGCCAGCATCCGCTGGCCGGCCACCGGCAGGTCGGCGGGCAGTGGCAGAAACAGCACCCCGATCATGGCCAGCACGGCGATCAGCAATCCAATCGGTAGTACAGCCTTGGCCGCGGGCGCCGTTGTCGGAGGCGTAGTCATGGGCCTTTTCCTTTGCAATTGGAGAGGCGCCAAGCTTGCTACAAAACCGCCAAAAGCGCGTTGATAAAGGTCAAGCCGCGGGGTTGCCCGCCCTTGCGGCGACGCTAGGTTGAAGCGCGTTGGACGCAAAGAAATATTTTTACATCCCTACAGATTTTTCATCTCTTTGGAGTCACAGTGCTATCAGGGCGACAAGGAGTCGAAAAGCAATTGGCGGTATCACTCCAACCTGCAAGGTGCCTGTATGGTGACAAGAAACTTGAAACTGACGTCCAGGGCGCTCCTGAGTTTTGGCGCTATCTGTGTGCTAGTGGTCGGTCTGGGGGGACTGGCGCTGTGGAGAATGGGACAGATTCACGATGCTGCACTGGACCTGCGAAACAATTGGCTGCCCAGCGTCAGGCAAGCCACGAAAATCGAATCCTCCACCTTGCGTGTGCGCCTGGAGGCCCTGCACTACGCCACTGAAAGCGAAGCCCAGAAAGGCGCATCCCTGGACAAGCTGGGTAGCCTGAAAGCCACCCTGGCCCAGGCCATCAAGGACTACGAGCCGCTGGTGTCCAGCGCCGAAGAGAAAACCGCCTTTGATCAGGTCAAGCGCGGCGCCCAGGACTACCTGGACAAGCTGGCGGTGCTGATCGATGCCAGCAAGACCAACACCGCGCAGCAGAGCAGTGACTACATCAATCAGGTCACGGTGCCCCTGGCCAATGCCTTGCAAAGCGCCATCGAAGCCCTGATCGCGATCAACGAGAGCGGTGCCGCGCACTCGGCGACCCTGGCCGACCATCAGTTCGACAGTGGCCTGACCCTGACCTCGCTGATCATCGTCCTGGCGATTGTCCTGACCGTGCTCATCGCCACCCTGTTCACCCGCAGCATCACCCGCCCGGTACAATCGCTGCTGGCCACCACGCGCAAAATCGCCGAGGGCGACCTGCGGACCCAGGTGGAAGTCAGCGGCCAGGACGAACTCACCGACCTGCAGAAATCCACCCAGTCCATGCTCGACAACCTGAAGTCGACCATCCGCCAAATTGCCGACTCCTCGACCCAGCTGGCCTCCGCCGCCGAGGAAATGAGCGCCATTACCCGCGAGTCCAACGCCGGCATCCAGCAACAGAGCATGGAGACCGATCAGGCCGCCACCGCGGTCAACGAAATGACCGCCGCGGTGGAGGAAGTGGCGCGCAACGCGGTGTCCGCCTCGCAGTCGACCCAGGAATCCGAGCGCTCCGCCGGGCTGGGCAAGGAGCGGGTCGAGCAGACCATCCACTCCATCGAGAAGCTCACCGGCACCGTGGAAAACACCCGGGTGGAAATGGCCGGCCTGGCGCAACAGGCCCAGGACATCAGCAAGGTCCTGGACGTGATCCGCGCCATTGCCGAGCAGACCAACCTGCTGGCCCTCAACGCGGCCATCGAGGCCGCTCGGGCCGGCGAGCAAGGCCGTGGTTTCGCCGTGGTGGCCGATGAAGTGCGGGCCCTGGCCCACCGCACCCAGCTCTCGACCCAGGAGATCGAGCAGATGATCCAGGGCGTCCAGAACGGTTCGAGCAAGGCCATGCTGTCGATGCAGCAAAGCAGCGAGGATGCCAGCCAGACCCTGGCCATCGCCCACGAGGCCGGCGCCGCCATCGGCCATATCGCCCAGGCCATCAGCGAGATCAACGAACGCAACCTGATGATCGCCACCGCCTCGGAGGAACAGGCCCAGGTGGCGCGCTCGGTGGATCAGAACCTGATGAGCATCCGCGACCTGTCGCTGCAAAGCTCGTCCGCCGCCAGCCAGACGTCCATTGCCAGCAATGAACTGTCGTCCCTGGCGGTGAGTTTGAACAAACTGGTGGCACGCTTCTCCCTGTGAGGCGGGCCCAGGCCCGGTAAGACGTCAGGTAGAGAAAAGCGCTGGTGCTGTTAGCCGGCGATCCGGCTCCTACACGGGTCTGTAGGAGCCAGATGACCGGCAATGGCCGGCTGCCCTGGAAGGGAGTGTTGTTGATGCTGAAACTGATTTCGATCCATCAGTTGCAGATGGGCATGTACATCCATCAGTTCTGTGGCTCCTGGCTGGACCACTCTTTCTGGAAGGCTGGCTTTGTCCTCGACAGCCATGCCGACCTGCAACGCCTGCGAAGCTCCAACCTCAGCAGCCTGTGGATCGACACCAGCAAAGGTGGCGACCTGCCCGAGGCCAGTGCAACCACCACGCCGGACCTGCCGCCGACGGCACAACCAGCCACCGCTGCCACGCCCCGGGCCAGCATGGATGAGGAAGTGCAGCGCGCCCTCAAGCTCTGCGCCCACTCGCGCAAGGCGGTAATGGCGATGTTCCAGGAAGTGCGCATGGGCCAGGCCCTGGAGATGCAGCAAGCCGAGGATCTGGTGCTGCAGATCGGCCAGTCGCTGCTGCGTCATCCCGATGCGCTGATCAGTCTGGCGCGGCTCAAGAACGCCGATGACTACACCTACATGCATTCAGTGGCGGTCTGTGCGCTGATGCTGGCCACGGCGCGGCAATTGGGCTTGTCGGAGGACTATATCCGCCTGGCAGGCGTTGCCGGATTGCTGCATGACGTGGGCAAGCTGACCATCCCCGACAGCATTCTCAACAAGCCGCAAAAGCTCTCGGACACCGAGTTCGAACGGGTCAAGCTGCACCCCGAAGCCGGTGGCGCGATCCTGCGTCAAAGCCCCGATGTGGATGCGCTGGTTCTGGATGTATGCCTGCATCACCACGAAAAGGCCGACGGCTCGGGCTATCCGCACCGTCTGGCCGGCAACCAGATCAGCCTGTTCGCGCAGATGGGCGCGGTCTGCGATGTGTACGACGCGGTGACCTCCAATCGTCCCTACAACCGTGGCTGGGACCCGGCCGAAGCGATCCAGCGCATGTCCACCTGGAAAGGTCATTTCGATCAGCGGGTGTTCCAGGCCTTCGTCAAGAGCGTGGGTATCTATCCCGTCGGGGCCCTGGTGCGCCTGGAAAGCGGTCGCCTGGCGGTGGTGATCGAACAAAACCCAAAGTCGCTGCTGACGCCCAAGGTCCGGGTGTTCTTCTCCACCCGCTCCAACCTGCCCCTGGAACAGAACGTGGTCGACCTGGCCAAGATCCACGGCCAGGATCGCATCGTCGCTCGCGAAGCCCCGGAAGACTGGGAGTTCAAGAACCTGGATCGGCTCTGGAGCGGAGTCTCCGCCTGAGCCTCAGGTGCCCAGGGTCAGGCCGTTGGCCGGCAGTGGCAGCGCGGTCTTGTAGCGCACCTGCTTGAGGGCGAAGCTGGAGCGGATGTTGGCCACCCCGGGCACCTTGGTCAGAAAGTCCATCATGAAGCGTTCCAGGGACTGGATAGTCGGCACCAGCACGCGGATCAGGTAGTCCGGGTCGCCGGCCATCAGGTAGCACTCCATGACTTCCGGGCGGTCGGCGATGGCCTCTTCGAAGTGCTGCAAGGCCTCCTCCACCTGCTTCTCCAGGCTGACGTGAATGAACACGTTGACGTGCAGCCCCAAGAGGTCGGCATCCAGCAGGGTCACCTGCTCGCGGATCAGCCCCAGCTCCTCCATGGCCTTGACCCGGTTGAAGCACGGCGTGGGTGAAAGGTTCACCGAACGGGCGAGGTCGGCGTTGGTGATGCGAGCATTCTCCTGAAGACTGTTGAGAATGCCGATGTCGGTACGATCCAGTTTGCGCATGAGACAAAACAACCTGTTTTTTATGTTTATGCAGATTTTTTATCTGCAAATAACTTCCAGCGCAATGAAACAGAGATAAATATTCTTCTACGCCCGGCCTATGATGTTTGTAGGACAAAATTTCCCTTACCCAGGGAATGACTGTCAGCTAGCGCGCCCAATTACAAGAAATCCACAAGATCGAGCGTAGAAAGCCATGACCACCGCGTATGCACCGCTACGCCTGCACGTTCCCGAACCCTCGGGCCGTCCCGGCTGCAAGACCGACTTCACCTACCTGCGTCTGAACGACGCCGGCCTGGCCCGCAAACCTCCCATCGATATCGAACCTGCCGACTGCGCCGACCTGGCCCGCGGCCTGATCCGTGTGCTCGACGATCAGGGCAACGCCCTGGGCGACTGGGCCGACGACGTGCCGCTGGAAATCCTGCGCAAGGGCATGCGCGCCATGCTCAAGACGCGGATCTTCGACAACCGCATGGTGGTCGCCCAGCGCCAGAAGAAGATGTCCTTCTACATGCAGAGCCTGGGCGAGGAAGCCATCGGCAGCGCCCAGGCCCTGGCCCTGAACATCGACGACATGTGCTTCCCCACCTACCGCCAGCAGAGCATCCTGATGGCCCGGGAAGTGCCGCTGGTGGAGATGATCTGCCAACTGCTGTCCAACGAGCGCGATCCGCTCAAGGGACGCCAGTTGCCAATCATGTACTCGGTGAAGGAATCCGGGTTCTTCACCATCTCCGGCAACCTGGCGACCCAGTTCGTGCAGGGCGTGGGCTGGGGCATGGCCTCGGCGATCAAGGGCGATACCAAGATCGCCTCGGCCTGGATCGGCGACGGCGCCACCGCCGAATCGGACTTCCACACCGCCCTGACCTTCGCCCACGTGTACCGCGCGCCGGTGATCCTCAACGTGGTCAACAACCAGTGGGCGATCTCCACCTTCCAGGCCATTGCCGGCGGTGAAGCCACCACCTTCGCCGGACGCGGCGTGGGCTGCGGCATCGCTTCCCTGCGGGTCGACGGCAACGACTTCATCGCGGTCTACGCCGCCTCGCGCTGGGCCGCCGAACGCGCCCGCCGCAACCTCGGGCCGACCCTGATCGAGTGGGTCACCTACCGCGCCGGCCCGCACTCCACTTCCGACGACCCGTCGAAGTACCGTCCGGCCGACGACTGGAGCCACTTCCCCCTGGGCGACCCGATTGCCCGCCTCAAGCAGCACCTGATCAAGATCGGCCAGTGGTCCGAAGAGGAACACGCCGCGGTCAGCGCCGAGCTCGAAGCCCAGGTGATTGCCGCGCAGAAGGAAGCCGAGCAGTACGGCACCCTCGCCGGCGGCCAGATCCCCAGCGCCGCGACCATGTTCGAGGACGTCTACAAGGACATGCCCGAGCACCTGAAACGTCAACGCCAGGAACTGGGGGTCTGACATGAACGATCACAACAACAATATCCAGCTGGAAACCGCCATGACCACCACCACCATGACCATGATCCAGGCCCTGCGCTCGGCCATGGATGTGATGCTCGAGCGTGACGACAACGTGGTGGTGTTCGGCCAGGACGTCGGCTACTTCGGCGGCGTGTTCCGCTGCACCGAGGGCCTGCAGGCCAAGTACGGCACCTCGCGGGTGTTCGACGCACCGATCTCGGAAAGCGGCATCGTCGGCGCGGCCATCGGCATGGGCGCCTACGGCCTGCGTCCGGTGGCGGAAATCCAGTTCGCCGACTACGTCTACCCCGCCTCGGACCAGATCATTTCCGAAGCCGCGCGCCTGCGCTATCGCTCCGCCGGCCAGTTCACCGCGCCGATGACCTTGCGTATGCCTTGCGGCGGCGGCATCTATGGCGGCCAGACCCACAGCCAGAGTATCGAGGCGATGTTCACCCAGGTCTGCGGCCTGCGCACCGTGATGCCCTCCAACCCCTACGACGCCAAGGGCCTGCTGATCGCCTCCATCGAAAACGATGACCCGGTGATCTTTCTCGAACCCAAGCGCCTGTACAACGGCCCGTTCGATGGCCACCACGACCGCCCGGTAACCCCCTGGTCGAAACACCCGGCGGCCCAGGTGCCGGACGGCTACTACAAGGTGCCGCTGGATGTGGCGGCCATCGCCCGTCCGGGCAAGGACGTCACCGTCCTCACCTACGGCACCACCGTCTATGTGTCGCAAGTGGCGGCCGAGGAAACCGGCATCGACGCCGAGGTCATCGACCTGCGCAGCCTGTGGCCCCTGGACCTGGACACCATCGTCAAGTCGGTGAAAAAGACCGGCCGTTGCGTGGTGGTGCACGAAGCCACCCGTACCTGCGGCTTCGGCGCCGAGCTGGTGTCGCTGGTGCAGGAACACTGCTTCCACCACCTGGAAGCCCCGATCGAGCGCGTCACCGGTTGGGATACGCCGTATCCCCACGCGCAGGAGTGGGCATATTTCCCAGGGCCGTCCCGAGTGGGCGCGGCGCTGCAACGGGTCATGGAGGTCTGAATGGGCACGCACGTTATCAAGATGCCGGACATCGGCGAAGGCATCGCGGAAGTTGAACTGGCGCAGTGGCACGTAAAAGTCGGCGACCAGGTGGTCGAAGACCAGGTCCTGGCGGACGTGATGACCGACAAGGCCATGGTGGACATTCCCTCGCCAGTGCACGGCACGGTCATTTCCCTGGGCGGCGAACCCGGTGAAGTGATGGCGGTGGGCAGCATCCTCATCAGCATCGAAGTCGAAGGCGCGGGCAACCTCAAGGAATCCGCCCAGGCCGCCGCGCCGGCGCAACAAGCACCGGCCGCTATTAATAAGCCGGCTGCCGCGCAAGTGGTCGAAGCACCCAAGGTGGAACAAGCCGTCGTCAGCCAAGCCGCCTGCCGCCCTGCGCCCCAGGCGCCGGTGGCGCGCCAGGCCGACGAACGCCCCCTGGCCTCGCCCGCCGTGCGCAAGCACGCCCTGGACCTGGGCATCCAGCTGCGCCTGGTGCAAGGCAGCGGCCCCGCCGGGCGCATCCTGCACCAAGACCTGGAGGCCTACCTGGCCCAGGACAGCCAGCCGCTCAAGGGCTACTCGGCGCCGGGCACAGGCTATGCCGAACGCCACGACGAAGAGCAGATCCAGGTGATCGGCATGCGCCGCAAGATCGCCCAGCGCATGCAGGAATCCAAGCACCGCGCCGCGCACTTCAGCTATGTCGAGGAAGTGGACGTCACCGCCCTGGAAGAGCTGCGCATCCACCTCAATGAAAAACACGGCGCCAGCCGCGGCAAGCTGACCCTGCTGCCGTTCCTGGTGCGGGCCATGGTCGTCGCCCTGCGCGACTTCCCGCAGATCAACGCGCGCTACGACGACGAAGCCCAGGTCATCACCCGCCACGGCGCGGTGCATGTCGGGGTCGCCACCCAGAGCGACGTCGGCCTGATGGTGCCGGTGGTACGTCACGCCGAAGCCCGCAGCCTGTGGGGCAACGCCGAGGAAATCTCGCGCCTGGCCAAGGCGGCCCGCAGCGGCAAGGCGGCCCGGGATGAACTGTCCGGCTCCACCATCACCCTCACCAGCCTCGGCGCCCTGGGCGGGATTGTCAGCACCCCGGTGCTGAACCTGCCGGAAGTGGCGATTGTCGGGGTCAACCGCATCGTCGAGCGGCCGATGGTGATCAAGGGCCAGATCGTGATCCGCAAGATGATGAACCTCTCCAGCTCCTTCGATCACCGGGTGGTCGACGGCATGGACGCTGCGCAATTCATCCAGGCCATTCGCGGCCTGCTCGAACAACCCGCCACGCTGTTTGTGGACTGACTTTCAGAGGAGCAGGCATGCAACAGACTCTCAACACCCAACTGCTGATCATCGGCGGCGGGCCTGGCGGTTACGTGGCGGCGATCCGTGCCGGCCAGCTGGGCATTTCCACCATCCTGGTGGAAGGCCAGGCCCTGGGCGGCACCTGCCTGAACATCGGCTGCATCCCGTCCAAGGCGCTGATTCATGTGGCCGAGCAGTTTCACCAGACCCGTCACCACAGCCAGGGCTCGGCCCTGGGCATCGAAGTGGCGGCGCCGACCCTGAACATCGGCAAGAGCGTGGAATGGAAGGACGGCATCGTCGACCGCCTGACCACCGGGGTCGCCGCGCTGTTGAAGAAAAACAAGGTCCAGGTGATTCACGGCTGGGCCAAGGTCATCGACGGCAAGACCGTGGAGATCGAAGGCACTGATACCCGCATCCAGTGCGAACACCTGCTGCTGGCCACCGGCTCGAAAAGCGTCAACCTGCCGATGCTGCCCATCGGCGGGCCGATCATCTCCTCCACCGAGGCCCTGGCGCCCAAGACCCTGCCCAAGCGCCTGACCGTGGTCGGCGGTGGCTACATCGGCCTGGAGCTGGGCATCGCCTATCGCAAGCTCGGTGTCGAGGTCAGCGTGGTCGAGGCCCAGGAGCGCATTCTCCCGGCCTATGACGCCGAACTGACCCAGCCGGTGCTGGAGTCGGTGAAGCAGTTGGGCATCAAGCTCTACCTCAAGCACAGCGTGCTGGGCTTCGATGCCGCCAGCAGCAGCCTGCAGGTGCGCGAGCCCAACGGCGACACCCTGAACCTGGCCACCGATCAGGTACTGGTGGCGGTGGGTCGCAAACCCAACACCCAGGGCTGGAACCTGGAAAGCCTGAACCTGGACATGAACGGCGCGGCGATCAAGATCGACCACCGCTGCCAGACCAGCATGCGCAACGTCTGGGCCATCGGTGACCTCAGCGGCGAACCCATGCTCGCGCACCGGGCCATGGCCCAGGGCGAGATGGTCGCCGAGCTGATCGCCGGCAAGCACCGCGAGTTCAACCCGGCGGCGATCCCGGCGGTGTGTTTCACCGACCCGGAACTGGTGGTGGTGGGCAAGACTCCGGACGAGGCCCGCGCTGCCGGGCTGGATTGCATCGTCAGCAGCTTCCCGTTCGCGGCCAATGGCCGGGCCATGACCCTGGAATCGAAAAGCGGTTTCGTGCGGGTGGTGGCCCGAAGTGACAATCAACTGATTGTCGGCTGGCAGGCGGTGGGGGTCGGTGTCTCCGAATTGTCCACGGCGTTCGGCCAATCCCTGGAAATGGGCGCGCGCCTGGAAGACATCGGCGGCACCATCCACGCCCACCCGACCCTGGGTGAAGCGGTCCAGGAAGCGGCGCTGCGGGCACTGGGGCACGCCCTGCACCTGTAAACACAACCTGTAGCCGCTGCCGCAGGCTGCGACAAGGTCCGCAGGACCTTCCGAGGGCCTCAAGAGCACGTTCTCTTCGAGGCCGATCGCAGCCTGCGGCAGCAGTTACAGGGTTCAATACGGGGATGCGGTAAGCCCCCGGAATGCAGTATTGTTGTGCCCATCCAAAAAAACGTCAGAAGCCTTAAGCCGTTCCGGCGGTTGTTAAGTGATAGAGGGTGTCATGGGTAACGAAAGCATCAATTGGGACAAGCTGGGTTTTGACTACATCAAGACAGACAAGCGCTATCTGTCGCACTGGCGTAACGGCGAGTGGGACGCGGGCACCCTGACCGAAGACAACGTGCTGCACATCAGCGAGGGCTCCACCGCCCTGCACTACGGTCAGCAATGCTTCGAAGGCCTCAAGGCCTACCGCTGCAAGGACGGCTCGATCAACCTGTTCCGTCCGGACCAGAACGCCGCGCGCATGCAGCGCAGCTGCGCCCGCCTGCTGATGCCGCAGGTGTCCACCGAACAGTTCATCGAAGCCTGCAAGGCCGTGGTCAAGGCCAACGAGCGCTTCATTCCGCCGTACGGCACCGGCGGCGCGCTGTACCTGCGTCCGTTCGTGATCGGCGTGGGTGACAACATCGGCGTGCGCACCGCGCCGGAGTTCATCTTCTCGATCTTCGCCATCCCGGTCGGCGCCTACTTCAAGGGCGGCCTGACCCCGCACAACTTCCTGATCTCCAGCTACGACCGCGCCGCCCCACAAGGCACCGGCGCGGCCAAGGTCGGTGGCAACTACGCCGCCAGCCTGATGCCGGGCTCCCAGGCCAAGAAGGCCAGCTTCGCCGACTGCATCTACCTCGACCCGCTGACCCACAGCAAGATCGAGGAAGTCGGTTCGGCGAACTTCTTCGGCATCACCCACGACGACAAATTCGTCACCCCCAACTCGCCATCGGTACTACCGGGTATCACCCGCCTGTCGCTGATCGAGCTGGCCAGGACCCGCCTGGGCCTGGAAGTGGTCGAAGGCGACGTGTTCATCGACAAGCTCTCGGACTTCAAGGAAGCCGGTGCCTGCGGTACTGCCGCGGTGATCACGCCGATCGGCGGCATCCAGTACCAGGACAAGCTGCACGTGTTCTACAGCGAAAAAGACGTCGGCCCGATCACCCAGAAGCTCTACAAAGAGCTGACCGGCGTGCAGACCGGCGACGTGGAAGCGCCAGCGGGCTGGATCGTCAAGGTCTGATTCGCCCCCTGCTGCACCCCAGCCCGCCCCTGCTTGCCAGGGGCGGGCTTTTTCATGCCTGGAGACTGCAGGATGCCTGCCGAAGGCGGGGCTCCCCCCTCAGAGGCTGATACCGAACGACATCAGCACCTGTTGCGTTCCATCCACCACCAGCAGTGCAGCCCGGGACGCCACCAAGGTGTAGAGAAAACTCGTGATCAGCACACAGAGTTCGAAGCAGACGAACATCGGCCAGTCGCTGGCTCGCAGCGGTCGGCCCTGCATGAGCCACTCCATTCGATTGCGTGGCAGGTGATAAACAAGTTCGAAAATCTTCAGCTCGCGAAACTGCTTGATCACCGCGTGTATCACCCCCATCGCAGTGACTATCGCGATACACCAGAACACAACGAACTCA
Organism: Pseudomonas sp. LPH60; assembly: GCF_030718165.1. Classification (NCBI taxonomy): domain Bacteria; kingdom Pseudomonadati; phylum Pseudomonadota; class Gammaproteobacteria; order Pseudomonadales; family Pseudomonadaceae; genus Pseudomonas; species Pseudomonas sp. LPH60. The sequence continues at coordinate 1,013,741 of NZ_JAVAJH010000001.1, read as the reverse complement.
ACCCCTTTGTTCCCGTACCCGCCAAGACTGACTGTCTGTTGAAAAAAGGCGAGGCCGACCACCGATACCACAGGCCCAACTACCCAGGCGTAAATCACCAACCCCAGGCTGGCCATGGCCACACCACTGGCAAAGACACTGATGCGAACCACCCAGGCCAGGAACCCGGGGGAAAACTTCGAATAGGCCCTCTGGGTCTCGATCACCAGCAAGGGGATCAGCATGGTCAGCACTCCAACCGCGATGTCCACGACCTTGAACCCGGTCTTGGGCAGCAGCAGCGCCGCCAGGAAGGTCACGCCGCGGCTGCCCACCCGCCACATCATCTTGGCGTCGTCAGTCACTGCCTTCGACCAGAACTCCTCGGTAATGCCCTTGCCGTCATCCACACCGTCATCCATTGACTGCCTGCCTCATTGTTCAAAGCCGCGCATTGTCAGGGAAGGTCCTGGCGTCTGCCCAGCGCTATCGCTGCGCACCTGACCGATCCGCTTGCCTGGCCGCGCTGCCACCTGGCTGGCCTGGCCGTCGCGCTGCTTGCCGTGGCGCGCTTCGCTGATCAGCGCCGGAATCAGCGGTCCCTCCGGCAGGTGCTTCCAGAACCGGGTCGGCAAATGCCCCTGCATGACCCTGGGGTTGAGCCGCGCCGGGTTGAAGATGTGGCTGTAGTAGGCCAGCCACAGCTCGCCTCCGGGGTCGTCGCCGGCCTGGGCCAGTTGCTGCCAACCAGCGGGGCACTGGCGCTGGTGGTGCAGTTGCTCGCCGTCGAAGTACACCCCGTCCCGGGGCGTGGCGATCATCCAGCGGTGGCGCCCCATGCGTCCGATGAAGTGCCGGCTGGCCTGGGCCAGGATGTCGTGGGCCGGTTCGTGCCAGGCCACGTATTCGGGTTGCTCGGCCAGGGATGAACGGCCCTCGGGCAGCCTGACGAAGCGCACGAAGGCATGCAGGTGATGAGCCTCGCGGTCCACCTGCTTGATCCGCCGCTGCAACTCGCTGCCCAGTTGATCGCCGCTGAGCATGGCCGTGCGGTCGCCATGGCTGACCCGCCACAGCACCTCGTAAAGCAGGCTCCAGCGCTGCTCGCCGCGGTAGCAGGCGGCCCGCTGCAACAGCTCCAGCAGGGCCTGGGGAATGCGCGCGCGAAACGGTCCGGGCTGTTCGGGGCAGCTCTCGTCGCTGGCAAAGAGGTCGGCCTCCCGGGTCCCGGCCCAACTGACCCGGCTCGGATCGATGGAATGACTGAGCAGCCAGCGCGCCTGCTGGCGCCAGGTGTCGAACAGGTCGTCGCAGTCCAGGCTGATCATCCCCAGAGCCCCATCTGCTGCGGTTGCGGCCGGTCCCGCAGTTGCTGGTAGAGCAGCGCACTGCTGGTTTCCGCCTGCTGCGGGTGATAGTCGCTGGTGATGAAGAACGGCTTGGCCTTGCTCAGCACACAGCGCATGCGCGCCAGGTCCTCGAAGCGGATGCGCCGCTCGCGACGCAGCTCCACCAGGCGCTGGGTGGTGCGCAGGCCGATCCCCGGAATGCGCGCGATCAAGCTTGGCTCGGCGCGGTTCAGGTCCAGGGGAAACAGGTTGCGGTTCTCCAGCGCCCAGGCCAGCTTGGGGTCGATGTCCAGGGCCAGGTGCCCCGGCCCCTTGAAGAGTTCGTTGGCACTGAAGCCATAGCCGCGCAGCAGGAAGTCGGCCTGATACAGGCGGTGCTCGCGCATCAGCGGCGGCGCGGCCAGGGGCACGCTTTTCGGGCTGTTGGGGATCGGGCTGAACGCCGAGTAATAGACCCGGCGCAGGCGAAAATTGCCGTACAGCGCCTCGGCGCTGTGGAGAATGGTGCTGTCATCGGTGTCGTCGGCACCAATGATCATCTGGGTGCTCTGCCCCGCTGGGGCGAAACGCGGCGCCCGGGGCTCGTTGCGCACGGTCTGCTCGCCGGTATAGATGGTGCCCATGGCCTGCTTGATCGAGCCCAGGTGTTTTTCCGGGGCCAGGGTCTTGAGGCCCTGGTCAGTAGGCAGCTCGACATTGACGCTGAGGCGGTCGGCATAGCGCCCGGCTTGCTCGATCAGCAGCGGGTCGGCGTCGGGAATGGTCTTGAGGTGGATGTAGCCGCGGAACTCGTGTTCTTCACGCAACAGCCTCGCCACCTGCACCAACTGCTCCATGGTGTAGTCCGCCGAGCGGATGATCCCGGAGCTGAGGAACAGCCCGCTGACGCAATTGCGCCGGTAGAAATCCAGGGTCAGGCGCACCACTTCCTCGGGGCTGAAACGGGCCCGGGGCACATCGCTGGAACGGCGGTTGACGCAGTACTGGCAGTCGTAGAGGCAGAAATTGGTCAGCAGCACCTTGAGCAGCGAGACGCAGCGCCCGTCCGGCGTATAGCTGTGGCAGATGCCCATGCCATTGCTCGAGCCCAACCCGCTCTTGCCTTCGGAACTGCGCTTGGGCGCGCCGCTGCTGGCGCAGGAAGCGTCGTACTTGGCGGCGTCGGCGAGGATGCTCAGCTTGTCGATCAGTTGCATGGCGAGGCTCGAATACTGTTTTTATATACAGTACAGAGAGTGCCCCGTGCCGTTCAAGCGGTGTTTATCGGCGCCGGCAAAAAAACGCTGATCGCCCTGCCTGCGCCAGCAATCCGGTGCAGGCAGCAAGGGACTGGCCCCTTAGAAGTACTTCAGCCAGGCCAGGTCGCGGCGCCGGGCCTTGAGTCGGGCGAAGCCCCGCACCGGCGGGTACAGGACCAAGGCCAGAAGCAACGTGATCAGCCACAGCCAGCCCAGCGAGTCGAAGCCAAAATAGGCCCCTTGATTGCGTCCCAGCAGCGCCACGGCCAGCAGATACAGGCCCTTGAGCACATACAAGTGCAACAGGTAGAAGAACATCGGCGCCGCGCCAAATACGCCGAGCACCCGGATCAAACCGCTGTCCTGCCGCCGCTCCAGGGCCCGCAGCAGAAGCAGCCCGGCGCCCAGGGTCAGGGCGATAAACAGCAGCGACGGCGGGTATTTGGTGATGTTGAAAAAGCTCATCAGGGTTTGCCCCCAGGTCTCGCCACTGACCCAGGGCCGCTCGCCATAGCCGTTAAGCAGCCGCAGCACGATGAACCCCGCCAGCGCCGCCAGCCCCCATCGCAACAGACGCTGCTGTCGCTGAGCGGCCCCGGCTTCGCGGGCGAACCAGGGCCCCAGGGCATAACCCAGGCCGATCACGCCGATCCATGGCAGCAACGGATAGGAGGTCCGCAGACGCAGCCCTTCGCCCCATTCGATCCAGCCGCGATCATGCAGGATCGCCCAGGGCACGTGCAGCGCCTCGCCCGGGGCGAAATGCAGCCCATCCAGCAGATTGTGCCCGCCGATCAGCAGCAGGCTCAGGCCCAACAACAGCGCCCGAGGCAGCCACAACAGGGCCGACAGCGCCAGCATGCTCAGGCCGATGACCCAGATCACCTGCAGGTAGATCAGCGTCGGCGGGATCTGCCCGGTCCAGGCGAAGTTCACCAGGGTCAGTTCCAGCACCACCAGGAACAACCCACGCTTGAACAGGAAAGTGCTGGCCTCGGCCCGATGGCCGTGCTTCTGGGCAAACAGGTAAGCCGAAAGCCCGGTCAGCAGGACAAACACCGGCGCGCACAGGTGTGCCAGGGTGCGGCTGACAAATAGCCCGGGCTCGGTGGTGGCCACGTCCATGGGATCGCTCACCTGCCGGTGCAGGAAGAAGGTTTCCCGCACATGGTCCAGTAGCATGAACAGCATCACCAGGCCGCGCAGGGCATCGATACTCAGCAGCCGGGTGCCGAGGCTCGCGGGAGGGTTGGGTAAAGAACTCATAAGGAGGGATCGCAGCGTCAGGTTCAAAGGGACGGTGCCGGTCTCGCGCCCGGCAAATCGGCCGTTACTTTATAACATCTGGCTGTCTATCCAAAACTCCTTAGCTGTGGCCACGGCCCCAGGCAACAATCGACCCGTAGCGCCGCGCCCGTCAGGGCACGGGCGGCGACGCTGCGCGGCGTTACTGATGCTGGAACTGCACCATGGAACTGACCTGGACCCGAGCCTGCATCTGTTCAGCCCCTCCCCCGCGACGCATGCCGCGCACCGGGCAGGCATCCAGGTAGTCCAGGCCCACCGCCAGTTTCAGGTGACGCTCGGGTCGCGCCAGGCGGTTGGTCACGTCGAAGCTGTACCAGCCGTCGTCGAGCCAGGCTTCGGCCCAGGCATGGCTGGCCAGGTGGCTGGCGTCCTCGGTGCACAGGTAGCCGGAGACGTAACGCGCGGGAATCCCCAGGCTGCGGGCGCAGGCCAGGAACGCGTGGGTATGGTCCTGGCAGACCCCGGCAGCGCCGGCAAAAGCTTCGGCCGCAGTACTGCCAACCCCGGTGGCGCCCGGGCTGTAGGGCATGTGCTCGGCCAGGGCCTGCATCAGCTCGATCAGCGCGGCGCGATCACGGCGCTCGCCGCAATGGCGCCGGGCAAAGTCGCAAAGGGCCGAGTCCGCCTTGCTCAGGTGGCTGCAACGCAGGAACGGCAGCGGCGACTGGCTGTCGCCCTCCACTTCCCGCGTGCCATCGATCTGCACTTCGCCAAAGGCCGTGAGGACAATGGCGCCGTGGGGCTCGTCGAGGGTCATGACATGCAGGATATTGCCGTAGGGGTCGCGCTGGGCGCGCACCTGCCGTGGCAGCTCCAGGTGCCATTGGAGGATCTGCTGGCGCTGGCTGTCCTGGGGTGTCAACCGCAGGAACTGGATGCTGGTGCAGACTTCATCGGCGTAGCTGTAGGTCGTGTCGTGACGAATGGACAGTTTCATACCACCTCCAGATAGGACTCATGCACGGTCTGCCCCAAGTGGCGGATCTGCCCGATGCAATCGGTCAGCCACTGGTGCAGGCCGGAATCGAGAATCTCGTTGATCCCGGTGTAGCGCAGGCGCGCATTCAGCTCGGCGGCCAGGCGCTGGGCCGGACGCCCGTTGTCCCCCGGCAAGGTGGCCAGGAGCTGGTCCAGTTCCTCGACACAGGCATGCAGCGAGCGCGGTACATCGGCGCGCAACAGCAGCATCTCGGACACCTGCTCGGCCCCCGGGGCATTGCGGTAGATCTCGTTGAACGCTTCGAAGGACGACAAGGCACGGAGCAAGGCGCTCCACTGGTAATAGCCCCGGGCCGAGTTATCGCTGACTTCCTCGGACTCCTCGCCGAACATTTCATAGCGTGCGTCCAGCAGGCGCAGGGTGTTGTCGGCGCGCTCGATAAAGGTCCCCAGGCGAATGAAGCGATAGGCGTCGTTGCGCATGATGGTGCCGGCGGTGGCGCCGCGGAACAGGTGCGAACGCTCCTTGACCCACTCGCAGAACTGGCTGATGCCGTAGCGCCCCAGGCCATTGCGGGCGATGTTGCGCATCTCCAGCCAGGTGGCGTTGATGTTCTCCCACATGTCCGCGGTGATCCGCCCGCGCACCGCGTGAGCATTGCTGCGGGCCGCCCGCAGGCAGCAGTAGATGCTCCCCGGGTTGGTCTCGTCGAGGGCGAAAAAGTGCAGCATGCGCTCGGTGTTCAGTTCACCGTAGCGCTGGTTGTAGTCATCCAGGGTGCCGGCCGCCAGCAACGACATGGCCAGTTCGGCATGGCCGTCACCGCGCCCGGCCTGGGGCATCAGCGACAGCGAATAACTGACCTCGAGCATGCGCGCCAGATTCTCGGCGCGCTCCAGGTAGCGGGACATCCAGTACAGGTCCGCAGCGGTTCTTGAGAGCATGGTTCAGTCCTCCACTACCCAGGTGTCTTTGGTGCCGCCGCCCTGGGACGAGTTCACCACCAGCGAGCCTTCGCGCAGCGCCACGCGGGTCAGGCCGCCGGGCACCAGGCGGGTTTCCCGGCCGGAGAGTACGAACGGCCGCAGGTCGATGTGCCGCGGGGCGATGCCGCTTTCGACAAAAGTCGGGCAGGTGGACAGGGACAGGGTCGGCTGGGCGATGTAAGCCTCGGGGCGAGCCTTGAGGCGGGTGCGGAATTCTTCGATCTCCGCTGCGGTGGCCGCCGGCCCTACCAGCATGCCGTAGCCGCCGGAGCCCTGGGTTTCCTTGACCACCAGGTCCGGCAGGTTGGCCAGCACATGGGACAGCTCGGCGGGCTTGCGGCACTGCCAGGTGGGCACGTTCTTGAGGATCGGTTCTTCGCTCAGGTAGAAGCGGATCATCTCGTCCACATAGGGATAGATCGACTTGTCGTCGGCGACCCCGGTGCCCACGGCGTTGGCCAGCACCACATTGCCGCAGCGATAGGCGGCGATCAGCCCGGGCACGCCGAGCATGGAATCGGGGTTGAACGACAGCGGATCGAGGTAGGCATCGTCCAGCCGACGGTAGATCACGTCCACCGCCTGGGCGCCGGAAGTGGTGCGCATGAACACCCGGTCGTCACGCACGAACAGGTCGGCGCCTTCTACCAGTTCCACGCCCATTTCCCGGGCAAGGAACGCGTGCTCGAAATAGGCACTGTTGAAACGTCCCGGGGTCAGCACCACCACCGTCGGGTTGTCCAGGGGGCTGGAGCTCTTCAGGGTGTCCAGCAACAGGTTGGGATAATGATCGATGGGGGCAATGCGCTGGGCGGCAAACAACTCGGGAAACAGACGCATCATCATCTTGCGGTCTTCAAGCATGTAGCTCACGCCGCTGGGGGTGCGCAGGTTGTCCTCCAGCACGTAGTAGCTGCCATCGCCGTCGCGCACCAGATCGACCCCGGCGATATGGGCGTAGGTGCCCCGGTGCAGGTCCAGGCCCTGCATGGCCACCTGATAGCCTTCGTTGGCCAGCACCTGCTCGGCGGGAATGATGCCTTCCTTGATGATCCGCTGGCCGTGATAGATATCCGCCAGGAACAGGTTCAGCGCCTGGACCCGCTGCACGCAGCCGCGCTCCACCGTGCGCCACTCGCTGGCCTTGATGCTGCGGGGAATGATGTCGAAGGGAATCAGGCGTTCAGTGCCCTGTTCGTCGCCGTACAGGGTGAAGGTGATACCGGCGCGGTGGAACAACAGGTCGGCTTCACGCCGACGCTGGTCCAGCAGCTCCAGGGGCGTGTCCGCCAGCCAACGGGCGAACGCTTCGTAGTGTGGTCGACAGGTGCCGCTGGCAGCGTACATTTCATCGAAAAAAGCGCGGGACATAGCCAACTCCTTGCCGCGATATGAACGGCTTTTTATTTGAACCCTGTGTGTGCGTGACCCGGCTTTAACCTTGAAGGGATGATAGTTCCCCTGTGTGCGAGCACCTCCTGGGCCCACGGTCGGACGGCCCCTGCCGCCCGCTTCACAGAGCGGTAGCAAAGGCTATGCCGCAAATGCCCAAACCACGGCCACTGCGGCATATGGTCTGAAAAACCCCACAAATAGCGACAAATACATTCATAAAAGAGACATAAATCCCCACCAGGAAGCGGTCTTGGGGACGCCCATGGGGACCCTGCCCGAGTCATGGCAAACGGTTGCGGGCTGAATCGGTGCACAAAGCCCCAGGGAGGATTTTTTTGCCCCGTTATCGGGAGCTTTGCTGGCAATAGGGCGTGCACTGGCCAGCAGCGGCCCCTGAACACTGACCGCCAGCGCACCATCGAGGTTCAAGGCATTGACTGGCCACAGCGAGGATTGGCCGGTCGGCCGTCAGCTGCGCACCGGCAACCGAGCCAGGATCAGCGCCACCGCCTGCTGCGGCGACAGGCTCGCACTGTCCAGGCGCAAGGGCGACTGCGCCCAGGCCTGGTAGTCGTGATCGAGTACCGACTGCCAACTGGGCGCTTGCAGCCCCGGCACATCCACCTGCCGGGTCTCGACCCGCCGTCGATGTTCCCGGGGGTCGGAACAGATCACCTCGACATCCAGCAGGAGCACTCCCAGTCGCTGCGCCAGATCGCTCCAGGCCTGACGACTTTCGGCCACGGGATTGACGCAATCGGCCAGCACCGGGTTGCCCAGGGCCAGATTGGCCTCGGCCAGTTGCAGGGCGATCTGGTAACCGGCCTTGCCGACCTCTGCCAGGCCGGCATCGCGCAGGCCCTGCTCGATGCTGTCGATACGCAGGTAGGTGGCTCCCAAGTGGGGAGCCAGGGTGCGAGCGATGGTGGTCTTGCCGGAGCCCGGCAATCCGCTGAATACGATGAGCATGCAAGGCCCTGGCTGGAACGTTGGAGGGCAAGCTTCAACGCAATCGCCGTCGACGTCCAGCGCGGGACCCTCCAACACCGCAGAGCAGTGTCAGGGAAACACTAAAGGTTGCTCGGCCGGGATGCTTCGCGGCCAGGACAACAGTGCGCTTTCCGACATCGGCCGGGCGTACCAGTACCCCTGGGCCATGACGCAGCCTATTTCCAGCAGCAGGCGCCGTTCGAGCTGGGTTTCCACCCCCTCCACCACCAGGCACATTTCCAGGTTGCTGGCTAAGGCCAGGGAGGCACCGACCACCGCGCGACAGCGGGGCTGACGCACCAGTTCACGGACAAAATGCGCATCGAGCTTGATCTGGTTGAACGGCAGTTCGCACAGGCGCTGCAAGGAGGAATAGCCGGCGCCGAAGTCGTCGATGGCCAGGTTGCACTCCATCATCCGCAGACGCACCAGGTTTTCCAGGCTGATGGCCGGCGCCTGCACCAGGCCCACCTCGGTGATTTCGAACGTCAGCAACCGCGGCGGAACCTGATGCCGGTCGATGGCCTGACGGATGTGCCTGACGATGTCACCGCTGGCCAGTTGTCGGGGCATCAGGTTGAACGCCAGCTCCAGTTCTTCACCCTGGTCCAGCAGTCGGCGCTGCAGGGCCATGCTCTGGTCAAGCTGCTGGTGGAGAACCTCGTCCAGCAGGCCTGCGGCCTCCAGCTCATCGAGAAAGGCCGCCGGCGCCAGGACCCCGCGCTCGGGATGGCACCAACGCATCAGCACTTCGGCGCCACAGCAACTGGCGTGGCGCAGGTCGAACTTGGGTTGGTAGTAGGCGACGAACTGGCCCTGCTCGACGCCCCGCTGCAGGTCTTCAAGGCTCACCGGGGCAAAGTGCCGGGACGGTGCCGGAACCTGTTGCTGATGGCGCTGCTGATACAGTTCGAGCATCGCCTGCAAGGCTTCCAGGTCCGCCGGCTTGCCCACGTCCCCCAGGACGATCAACCCATGCAGGCTGATCATCTGCAACACTGCGCGACGCAGATCGGACTCAATCAGGCTGTAGAGAATCACCGCCCGCACCAAGTGCTCCTCACTGGCTCGCCGCAAGAACTCCAGGCCGTCCATGCCCGACATCTGCAAGTCGCACAGAACGATGTCCGCCGCACCGCGCTCACGCAGCAGGTTCAGGGCACTGTCCCCATCGGACGCCGCCAATGGCTGAGCTACATCCAGGCGTCGCAATTGCTCCAGGGCCAGTAGTTGCTGCACCGGATGGTCTTCAAGCACCAATATTTTCAGGGTATTCACGCGCGGCTCCAGGGTGAGCGGCGACTGCCCAGGGGCCCGATAACGGATCGCTAGGCGCCTTCTGTGGCACTAACCGACAGAAGTATCGCAAGGGTGCAGATAGACACAAGCGTATCGCCAACCGAACGCGGGTCAAGACTAAGCCCCTACCTTCGGTCCGCCAGCCTTGACGGGCTTGCCCAAGCCCGAGCAACTCAGGAAAATAGGCCCGTTTCGCGCTCTTCCTTGATCTATATTGATATCCAGCATTGACGATCAGCCCTTGTGCGGCGGTCAACTCAGCCAGCCCAGTTCCTCCTCGACTCATCCTTGTGCCGTTCTTCGATCAGGAGCCCCGATGCCCCGCTTCCTCCTGCCAACGCTGATATGGCTGGCATGCTTTCCCGCCTTGGGAGACACAGCAACTCCCTTGCAACTGCTCAACTATGAATCACCCCACCACCATGAACTGCCCTTGACCAACGATGATTGGCAATGGCTGCGCAACAAGCGCGAACTGGTGCTGGGCACCTCGCAGCAGAACCTGCCACCGCTGGAGATGGTCAACGAGTCCAGGGAATACGAAGGCATCACCGCAGACTACATCGGCCTGCTGGCGGACGCTCTGAGGGTGAAGATCAGCGTCCGCGCCTATGACAACCGCGAACAGGTCTTCAAGGCCCTGGCCAAGGGTGAGATCGACTTCATGGGCAGCGTGACACCGGTCGATGCCCAGCAACATCAGCTCCTGCGCAGCCAACGCTACCTGGTCAATCGCCCGACGCTGGTGGCCCGCCTCGGGGACTCTCCATCGCTGAAAAACGGCTTGCAGGGACGTCGCCTGGCCATTTCCCCGGACACCATCAGCCTGCCCGTTGCCCGGGCCATGTACCCCAAGGCACAGATCGAAGGCTACGACAGCACGGATGCCGCCATGGCCGCCGTGGCCTTCGGTGATGCCGATGTGCTGCTCAGCGATGCGGTCTCGGCGCAGTTCCTGATCTCGCGCAACTACAGCGACTACCTGCGGATCATCTATAGCGGCCCCGCGAGCATCCCGGGTTTCGCCTTCGCCGTGAACCCGGACAACCAGCAGTTGCAACGCCTGATCGACAGTGCGCTGCAAGCGATCCACAAGGAACAGGACATCAGCATCCGCAATCGCTGGGGCGACCGCCTGCTGCTGAGCATGGAAAAAACCGATCTCACGGCCGACGAACAACGCTGGATCGAAAACAACCCCGTGGTGCGCATCGGCATCCACCGCTATCTGCCACCGATGTCCTACTTCGACGCCGAAGGCAATTACCTGGGGATTACCTCCGACCTGCTGGCCATGCTGGAGACCAAGACCGGGCTGAGTTTCGAGATCGATGCCATGCCCAGCTTCACGGACCTCAACAACGCCGTACGCGAGGGCCGGGTGCAGATGGTGGCCGATCGAGCCCGCAACCCCGAGCGCGAAGGCTATTTGCAATTCACCCGCCCCTACCTGGTCGGGCCCTACATGTTGATCACTCGCGACGCTCCCGATGCGCCGAGAACCCTGGAAGAAATGGCCGGCAAGACCCTGCTGATCGGCAGCGGCCATGCCCTGGTGCCGCTGCTGCGCCAGCGCTATCCACAGATCCGGATCAAAGAAGTACAAACCAACTTCGAAGCCCTGGCCCTGTTGCGCGACCACAAGGGCGATGCTGCGGTGCAAGCGGAAATCGCCGTCAGTTTCAACTTGCCGCGCATCAAGCAAGACCAGCTCAAGGTCCGATCGGCCCTGAACCTGCCGCTGCTGAACGAATCCTTCGGCGTGCGCAGGGACCAACTGGAGCTGTTCAGCATCATCGACAAGTCCTTGCGCAGCATTTCTCCCGACGCCATTACCGAGCTCAATAATCGTTGGCGCTCCAAGGCCGCTGTCGTCCCTCCTTCCTGGCGCGACTACCGCACCACCCTCTACCTGGCGGGTGCCGTCTGCGTGCTGTTGCTGCTGATCGCCCTGGCCTGGGGCTATGCCATGCGCCGCCAGGTCAGCCAGCGCGAACGGGCCGAGCATGCGCTCAACGATCAAATGCGCTTCATGGACGCGCTGATCAACGGCACGCCGAATCCGATCTACGTGCGCGACCTCGAGCGGCGCCTGGTGATCTGCAATGACAGCTATCTCAAGACCATGGGCACCGATCGCGAGAGCGTGCTGGGCAGCAACCTCGAACAGTTGGCGGTGCCCGAAGCCGGTCTGTTCGCCAAAGATTTCCAAAGCATCCTCGACGGTGGCCCGCCGCTGCTGATCGACCGCACCGTCCATATCCGCGGGCAGCAGACGCAGATCTACCACTGGATGCTGCCCTATCGAAATGCCCAGGGCGAAATCCTCGGCATCATCGGCGGCTGGCTGGACATCAGTGAGCGCCAGCAACTGCTGGACGAGCTGACCCAGGCCAAGAACGACGCCGACAAGGCCAACCGTGCCAAGACCACCTTCCTGGCCACCATGAGCCATGAGATCCGTACCCCCATGAGCGCGGTCATCGGCATGCTGGAACTGGCCCTCAAGCGTGCCGACCAGGGCCAGCTCGACCGTAGCTCGATCGAGGTGGCCTACAGTTCGGCCCAGGGCCTGCTGGAGTTGATCGGCGACATCCTGGACATCGCCCGGATCGAAAGCGGACGCCTGAGCCTGAGCCCCGAACGGGCCAACCTGCGGGATCTGGTGGAGTCGGTGTTCCGGGTCTTCGATGGCCTGGCCCGGCAAAAGGGCCTGCGCCTGGAGCTGGATCTGGACAGCAGCGTCAATGGCGACGTGCTGGTGGACCCACTGCGCTTCAAGCAGGTGCTGTCGAATCTGCTGAGCAATGCGATCAAGTTCACCGAACACGGCGGGGTGCAGATCCGTTTGCAGGCCGAGGGTGACGATGCGCAACTTTTGCCCCTGCTGCTGACCGTCAAGGACACCGGGATCGGCATCGATCCCGACGACCAGCAACGGCTGTTCCAGCCCTTCAGCCAGGTGCCAGGGCAACATCAGAACGCCCGCTCGGGCACCGGACTGGGGCTGGTGATCTGCCGCACGCTCTGCGAAATGATGGGCGGCCAACTGCGTCTGGAGAGCCAGCCGGGCGTCGGCACCCTGGCCCGGGTGCAGGTGCAGTTGAATCGCCTCGACCCACTGCCCGATGCCCCGCCTGCTGTAGCGCAAGCCACCCCGTCGGTCGCCGCCAGGGCACCGCTGCATATCCTGGTGGTGGACGACAGCCAGGCCAATCGCCAACTGCTGTGCGAACAACTGCGCTTCCTGAACTATTCATTGAGCCAGGCGCAGAACGGCGCCGAAGCCTACAAAGTCTGGCAGCGGGAAACTTTCGACGTGGTGATCACCGACTGCAACATGCCGGTGCTGAACGGCTATGAACTGACCCGACAAATCCGTGTTGCCGAACAGATCCAGGGCCGGCCGCCGGTGCAGATCTTCGGCTTTACCGCCAACGTCCAACCCGAAGAGGAACAGCGTTGTCGGGACGCCGGCATGAATGGATGCATCTTCAAGCCTATTGCCCTGCCGGAACTGGACCGCCGTCTGCGAGAACTGCCCGCCCTGCTCCGCTTGCAACTCAAGGCCAACAGTGAGCGCTTCGACATCCAGCAACTGGACCACCTCACCGGCGGCAACCCAGCATCCATTCAGCGGGTGCTCAAGGGCTTGCACCAGAGCAACCAGCAGGACTTGAAGCAGATCCGCGGGTTGCTGGCCAACCCCGACAATAAAGGCGTGACCGACCTGGCTCACCGTATCCGCGGCGCGGCGCGGATCATCAATGCCCAGGCCCTGATCGATGAATGCGAATACCTGGAGAAGGCCTGCCGCGAAGGCGCGAATGCCGGCCAGATCAAGACGGCATTGACGCGATTGGAGCAGGCCATGGTGGGGCTGGATCGTGACTTGCTGGAGTCCGTGGTGCCCGATTGAGCAGCCCTGGCATCAGCTGATCGCACACTCGGGCACCGCACCAGAGCCCCTTACCGCCCAGCCGCCGGGGTTCAGGCCCCCAGGCTTTGCAGCTCCAGACTGGCCGACGCCGACAGCGGCTTGGATGGCTGAATCAAGGCGATACCGAAGTACTTGCTGATGTAGCGCCCGCCGGTGCCGGTCAGGGTCAGGGCTCGGCTGTCCACATCCTGCCTCAGCCATTTGCGCTGCAACAGCACCCGCAGCAGCGCAGCCCCCAAGGCGCCCGCCAGGTGCGGGCTGCGCATGCTCCAGTCCAGGCACGGACAGGCCAGGTTTCGGCGCAGCCTGCTCAGTTCGGCAACGTCGATGCCCAGGCCGCGGAAGAACTCGACACCACTGTCACTGACCCGGTAGTCCTCGCCCTCCTCCCCCATCAGCAACCAGCCGGCTTCCAGCATCCGGTCGTGCAATTGCACTCCCAGGGTGCCCGCCAGGTGGTCGTAGCAAGTGCGGGCAAATTGCAGGCGGTCCGGGGTACGCGGGGTGAAGGTGCTGCCCTGGCCGATCACCATCAGGGCCTCCAGGGCCTGGGCCACCAGCGGATCGCCGAGGCCGTAGTAACGGTGCCGCCCCTGTACCTGCACCCGCAGCAGGCCGGCGTCCCTGAGCTTGGCCAAGTGGGCGCTGGCGGTGGAAGTGCTGACCTCGGCAATCGCCGCCAGCTCGGTGCTGGTACGGGCGTGGCCATCCATCAGCGCACAAAGCATCCGGGTACGGGCCGGCTCGGCGATGGCCGCCGCCACGTTGGATACCCCCAGGTCGTTCTGCACTACATTCATATTTCGCTCCATGACGAATCGTGTCTTCGAAAAGATGAGGATAGTAGCAACCTGGATATCTGCCCAACAAAGAGACAAATCATGGACCCGATCAGCGCTGCCACCCACTTTGCCCCCTACGATTTCTATTACGCCCGCCTGCGTGCCCGGGGAGGCCTGACCTACGATTCAGCGCTGGGCCTATGGGTCGCCAGCAGCGCCGCCGCAGTGGCGGCGGTGCTGAACCACCCCGCCTGCCGTGTCCGACCGCCCCAGGAGCCGGTGCCCCGGGCCATCGCCGGGCGGCCTGCCGGGGACGTGTTTGCACGCCTGATGCGGATGAACGATGGCCTGCGCCACGGCTGTCCCCGTGCAGCCATGGCGGCGCCGCTGCAGCAGCTGGGCACCATCGACCTGCAGCCCTGGCTGGAACAGTGGCGCCCTGCCCTGAGCGCCCCCCAAGGCGCCAACGATCTGCAACGCTGGCAATGGCGCCTGCCGGTGGCACTGCTGGCAGGACTGCTGGGAATAGCCGCCGAGCGGCGCGAAGACCTTGCCCGACGCACCGGCGAATTCGTAGCCTGCCTCTCCCCCTTGAGCAACGCAGAACAGTTGCAGGCCGCCGACTCAGCGGCGCAGCACTTGATCCAACAGATGCAGGCATTGCTCGATGCGCCGCAACACAGCCCGTTCCTGAGGGCGATCCTCGAGCGCAGCCAGGGCCTTGCCCCAGAAGATCTGCAGGCCAACCTGCTGGGCCTGCTGGCACAAACCCACGACGCCTGCGCCGGGCTGATCGGCAACAGCCTGATCGCCCTGCTGGCGGAGCCGTCACTGTGCCAGCGCCTGTCCCATGACCCGGACCGGCTCAGTGCCTGGCTGCTCCAACGCCAGCGCCTGGACCCGCCGGTGCAGAACACCCGACGGTTCGTCGCCACGGCTTGCACCCTGCTGGGCGTGGACCTGCAAGCCGGCGAGACGGTGCTGGTGCTGTTGGCGGCGGCCAACCACGACCCGGCCCTGGCCGCGGTCACCGGCTGCGATCCGGCATACCAGGGGTTCAGCTTTGGCAGCGGCACGCACCGCTGTCCCGGCCAGGGCCTGGCGCTGAATATCGTCCAGAGTTTGCTGCAGCAGCTGCTGCGCTCGCCGGGGCTGAGCACCCTGACGCTAGACTGGAATTACCTGCCTTCGGTCAACGGCCGCCTGCCGCTGTTCACCGATGCCGCCGGATAACCGGCAAGCGCCTTGGCAGTCTCCGCGTGCTTGAGGTAAAAGGTGCCCCACTGCCAAAACCGATCCTGGAAAAGGAACAACAATGCTGTTTGTGGTGATGCTGGGGGGAAAACACCCCAGAGCGAAAATTGAAGTCCACGATGTCCAGTTCGTGGTCGCCGAGCGTCTCGAAGCCGCCTACCCGCAACTGCGCGAAGGCTGGTTCGGCAGCCAGGCGGGCTTGCACATCGATGCCTGGATGCAGGTCGACGGGGTCGAGGACTACAAGGTCGAACTCAGCCCCCTGGCACCGCAGCCGGGTGCACCACGCCTGTACTTCCTGAACCTGGGCGGTTACGAAGCGGCGGCCTTTGGCGAGGCCCACAGCTACCTGCTGGTGGTGGCCCGGGACAAGGCCGAAGCCAAGGCCAAAGGCAAACGGCAGATGCTGGCCCACTGGCACAAATCCCACACCGATGCCTTGCTGGACGTGGACGACTGCCTGCCGATCGACCTGCTGGAGGGCCGTTATGTGCACCTGGTGCCCGGCCCGCACCGGGGCATCGTACAGCGCAACGACTACATCCTCCTCAACTGAGTTCAGGACGGCCGGTGACCGCCCCCGGCACCCGGTAGTCCAGTTCGAGGTCGCTGATATCCAGCACCTGGCTCAATAGAAACGCCCGCAACCGGGCGATGTGCTCCTGGCGGGGACTGTCGCGCAGCCACACCAGGTAATAGCCGTCCCCTGAGGCCACCGCGTTGGGGAACGGCAGGCTGATCCGCCCCAGGCGAATGTCCTGCGCCACCAGATGCAGGTCGCCGATCGACAGGCCGTGCCCGGCCATGGCAGCGCAGATCGCCTGGTCCAAGGTGTCGAAGACATTGCCCCGCTCCAGCCGCACCTGCTCCAGCAACGCCCGGTCCTGCGGTGCTTGTGCCTGCAGCCAGCGGCGCCAGTCGCGACGGTCCGCCGAAGGATGGATCAGCTCGGCGTCCTTGAGCCGTTCCAGGGTCCAGGGCGGTCCGTCCGCGGGCTCGGGTGGGCCGATGGGAATCAGCCACTCATCGAACAGCTTGCAGGCCTCGATCCCGGCGCCAAAGTGTCCGTTGCCCAGGAGAATCGCGCAGTCGTAGGGCTCGGCGTAAAAATCCACATGGTCGAAGTCCATCCAGACACTGGCCAGTTGCACCGCCAGTGCCGGCTGTTGCCCCTTGAGAGCCTCCAGAACCCGCAGCAGCCAGCGCATGGTCAGGGTCGAAGGCGCCTTGAGACGCAACTGGCCGGTGTTGGCCCGCAGCGGCAGGCAGGCATCCTCGATGATCCGAAAGCCCACCTTGAGCTCCCGGGCCAGGCGCTGTCCGGCTTCGGTAAGCACCAGCCTGGGGCCGTGGCGCTCGAACAGGCGACAGCCGAACTGACTTTCCAGGGTACGGATATGCCGGCTGATGGCGCTTTGGGTCAGGGACAGTTCCTCGGCGGCCCGGGTAAAGGAGCTGGAACGGGCGGCCACTTCAAAGGCCCGCAACGCGTAGAGCGGCGGCAGGGATTCGACCATCGACAGGTACCAATAATGATTAAAACTCATAGTAGGTCATAGCTTTTTGCGTTTTTCAATGCAGCTCAAAGCCGCCAAGCTGAGGCCTTGCACATGACTTGAAAGGCGTTATTCGTGGACCTGAACCTGTCGTTATTATTGGCCTATGCACTCAGCGTACTGATGCTGGTGGCCACCCCGGGGCCCGTGGTGGCCCTGATCGTCAACACCAGCATGAACGCCGGGCCGCGCCAGGCCGTGTTGACCGCCCTGGGCACCAACGCCGCCTCACTGCTGCTGGCGCTGCTGGCGGTGCTGATGCTGACCACCGGCCTGGCGCTGGACCCGCGCCTGATCGGCTGGGTCAGTCTGCTGGGCTGTTGCTTCATCGGCTGGCTGGGCGTGCAAGGACTGCGGGAGGTGTTTGGCCCGGCACCCGCGGAAGCGGCGCCACGCACCGACCAGGGCCGCCAGGGCCTGGCCAGCGGTTTCCTGGTGGGAATCGGCAACCCCAAGGACATCGTGTTCTTTGCCTCCTTCTTCCCCCAGTTCATCCAGGTCACCCGCTCCTTGCAGCACAGTGCGCTGCTGCTGACGCTGGTCTGGGTGCTGGTGGATTTTGCCGTGCTGGGGGCTTACATCCTGGTGGCGCGTCAGGGTTTCTCGCTGAAGTACAAACGCCTGGTGACCGGCATTTCCAGCCTGGCGCTGCTACTGGTGGCTCTGCTGGGCCTGGGCTACGCCGTGCTGGAACTGAGCAATGCCGGCGCCCACCGGTGACGCGTGACTGTGCCCCGGGCATTCGTAGCCCGTGGCGACATTGTGGAAAAACCGCTCGCCAGCCGATAAAAATCTCCTGTGGGAAGCACGCCATGAATTAACATAGCCAAGTGCTATCCACCCCTCAGGACCACCCTCTTCCATGCTGTCCAGAATCCGATGATTGCTGTCTGGCCCCTGCTGTGTCTGTCCCTGTTGCTGGCCCTGCTGGCGTTGTGGCTGTTGCGCCGCGAACGCCGCGCCCAGGCCCAGTTGCGCGTCTATCGCACACTCGCCGAAGGCGTGCCCGACGATGCCGAGCGCTTCAAGCGCAGCCAGTACTTCGCACGCATCGGCACCTGGGACTGGGAAGTGGACACCCAGCGCCTGTACTGGTCGGAAGCCATCTACGGCATGTTCGGCTTCAAGGTCGGCGAAGTGGTGCCCTCCTACGAACTGTTCTGCTCCTGCGTGCATCCGGACGATCGCGAACGGGTCCGCGCCGGCGAGTTGCGCTGCCTGGAAACCGGCGAGAACCACGATGAGGAGTACCGCGTGGTGTGGCCCGACGGCAGCATCCACTGGCTGCGGGAAACCGGCAACGTGGTGAAGAACGTGCACGACACCACCATCAAGATGATGGGGGTGGTGCGGGACATTACCGATGAAAAAGTCTCCACCAGCCAGTTGCAGCAACTGGCCCACTTCGATCCGCTGACCGGCCTGCCCAATCGCCTGATGCTGGAACAGCGCCTGTCCCGGGCCCTGGAGCAGGCGCGTCACAATCAGACCCGGGTGGCCCTGGTGTTCGTCGACCTCAACGGTTTCAAGGCGATCAACGACCAGTACGGCCACGCTGCCGGCGACCGGGTCCTGAGCGCCACGGCCCAACGCCTGCAAGGCATCCTGCGCAGCAGCGATACCGTGGCGCGGATCGGCGGCGACGAATTCGTGGTGATTCTGGAGGGGCTGTCCCCGGGGCTCGACCTGACGGAAGAAGCCCGGCGCATCGGCGAAAAGATCTTCAGCCAGCTATCGCCCCCGGTGGAGGTGGACAGCCAGCGCCACAGCATCGGCAGCAGCCTGGGGGTGGCGGTGTTTCCCGACCATGCCGGGCGCATGGACCAGTTGCTGCACATCGCCGACCTGGCAATGTACGAAGCCAAGCGCAGCGGCAACAACCAGTACCGCCTGGGGCAGTGATACCCGCCAACCCGGCCTAGGCGTCGGCGCCCGCGCCGAGCAGGCGCTCGCGCAAAAACACCAGGGCCGCCTGGAACAGCGGGTGCCATTGGGCCGACGGCGGGCTGGCCAGGGCATGCCAGAAGAACTCGAAGTGATGGCCGCCGTCATCCGCGGTGAAGTGAGTCCAGCTCTCGGGCAGCGGCGCCGGCACCCGGCACTCATGGAAAGCCCACACCTGGCCGGCAAACCCCGAGTGCCAGAGGCCGAGAAAACGGCTTTCCTCGGCCTTGACGCCCGCTTCTTCCGCCAGCTCGCGGACCGCCGCAGCGGCCGTCGACTCTCCCGTCTCCACCGTGCCCTTGACCAGTTGCAGGCCGGCCAGCGGATGGCGAAAGGCCAAGACCTCAAGCTCGGTGGTGTAGCGCAGCAGCACCGGGCACGCCTTGTTGGCGGGTGTCGAGGGTGCGGCTGAGGTGTGCGCCGGCCCCTCAGTCGTCACGGGTCAGCACTTCGAGCAACTCGATCTCGAAGATCAGGTTCGAGTTGGGCGGGATCGCGCCCATGCTGCGCTCGCCGTAGCCCAGGTGCGCCGGCACCAGCAGTTTGCGCTTGCCGCCCACCTGCATGCCCATCAGGCCCTGGTCCCACCCTTTGATCACCCGCCCGGTGCCGATCACGCACTGGAACGGCTTGCCGCGATCGTAGGAGGAATCGAAGCTGCTGCCGTCCTCCAGAAAGCCCCGGTACTGGGTGGTGATCAAAGCGCCCTTGACCACCGCCTTGCCGTCGCCCAGCTGGATATCGATCACCTGTAATTGGTCACTCATGCTTCACTCCCGTTCAAACATTGCCCCGACACGGGACCGCGGCGCGCTTTTTCGCAGAATTGCCGCGCCTTGGCAATCACTGCGGCGCCCCCGGCCCGGACTGAAGCTGAATGCGCGTGTCGGTACCGAGCAGCATTTCGCCGAGCGCCGCCCGGACTTCCTCGACACTGGCCAGCCCGGCGTCCCAGCTGATGTCCAGGCCGGGCAGGCCCCGGCACCAGTCCAGGGTGCTGGAGAACTGCAGGGTCAAGCGCCCCGGGGCCAATTGCAGCTGCTCGATGCCGCCATAGCCGGCCACGCCCTGCCCGCCCAGCTCGACGTAATAGGTGTCCATGCCCAGTTGCCGATCCTGCTCGTCGAAGCATTCGGCACGCTGCAACAGCAGGTAGTGCTCGGGCTGCTGCCCATCGTCGGCAAAACCCAGGATCTGCACGTCGTCCTCGGTATAGGCACTGTAGGTGTTGGCATGAAATTTCAAGTTCATCGGTCCTTGCTCCCTGGCGCGGTCACTGGCGCAACAGCCCGCTTTCATAATCCAACCAATCCTGGTCAACGCACGCCTGCAGGTACTCCAGCACGCTGTCCAACGGCACCGAGGCCGGTACGTTGACCGCGAAGAAGGCCTGGCTCATGCCCTCCCAGCGACAACCCAGGGCGTTGATCCGCTCCAGCACCTCCGGGATCCGCTCCCGGCCGGCCTTGAAGAACACCACGCGCAGGGTGCTGTTGCCACTGCTGCGTCCCACCTGCCTGAACCATTTCAGGCCATCGGCCTCGACCTGGACGGCCACCTCGTCGTCATAACAGACGTCCTGGGAATAGAAAGGAAGATTGGCGATCCGGTACAGGCCGTCCGGCTGCTGCTCAGCCCAGACCCCTTCGCTGGCAACCGGTGGGTAATCGTCGACCACCGTCAACCTGAGCATGATCTTGTCCATTGCCTGTCCCTGGTTCATCGAATGAAAGGCGCCCCCTCGACCTTGAAGCCGGAGCGCCGCGCGCTTTTTCGCAGAATTGCCGGCCCGGGGCAATCCCTGATTGGCTACTTGAGCAAAGCGCTGTCACGGCCCGGGACGTTTCCGTTACCATGGCCGCCCCCACGCCTCACCCCGATAAGGACATCCCATGGCCACCGCCGATATCGTCGCCCTGGTGCTGCTCGCCGTTCTGGCGCTGTACCTGGTCAGTCTCTACAACCGTCTGACGACCCGGCGCAATCGCCTGCGCAATGCCTTCGCCCAGATCGAAGTGCAGCTCAAGCGCCGCTACGACCTGATCCCCAACCTGCTGGAAACCGTCAAGGGCTACCTGCAGCACGAGCGCCAGACCCTGACCGCCCTGGCCGAGGCGCGCAACAGCGCCCGGGACAGCCTGCAAGCGGCCGCCGCGCAACCCGGCGACAGCGCGCGCATTGCCCGCCTGGGCCAGGACCAGGGTGCCCTGGACCAGGTCCTCGACCGCCTGCACCTGAGCCTGGAGGCCTACCCGGAACTCAAGGCCTCGCAGAACATGGCGCAGCTCAGCGAAGAACTGACCAGCACCGAGAACAAGGTCGCCTACGCGCGCCAGGCCTTCAACGACGCCGTGACCGACTACAACCTGTGCAAGCAGCAAGTGCCGGCGCTGTTTTTCGCCGGGCTGTTCGGCCATCGCGCCGATGCCGCGCTGCTGCAATTCGCCGACAGCGCGCAGATCCAGGACGCCAGCAAAGTGTCGTTCCAATAACCCCGCCGCCTGCCCCCGGAAACTTGCATGAAGTTCTTTCAACACCAGGCCCGTGCCCGGCGCCACACCCTCAAACTGCTGCTGTTGATGACCCTGGCGGTGACCACCCTGGTCAGCCTCAGCAGCCTGGGGCTGGGCCTGTTATGGCGCGAGCTGAGCCAGGAGTACGGCCAGCCCAAGGTGCTGAACTGGGCCGTGGTCGCGGTCATAGCACTGCTCATGCTGCTGGTGGTGGTGCTGGGCAGTTGGTACAAGACCTGGCGCCTGCGGGCCGGCGGCAAGGTGATCGCCGAGCACCTGGGCGGACGCCTGATCAACGACTCGCCGCGGGGCAGCGAAGAACAGCGCCTGCTGAACATCGTCGAGGAAATGGCCCTGGCCTCCGGCGCCACCCTGCCGGCGGTGTATGTACTGCCGGAAGACGCGATCAATGCCTTCGCCGCCGGGCTGACCCCGGAGCAGGCGGTGCTCGGAATCACTCGCGGTGCCCTCGTCCATCTGGACCGCGACGAATTGCAGGGCTTGGTCGCCCATGAGTTCAGCCACATTTACAACGGTGACATGCGCCTCAACACCCGGCTGCTGGCGGTGATCCACGGTCTGCTGGTGTTCAGCCTGGCGGGCATCGCGGTGCTGCGCCAGGCTGAAAAGCAGCACCTGGGCAGCGACCGCAACCGTTTCTTCTGGCAGATCGTGTTTGCCGTGCTGGGCCTGGCCCTGCTCATCTTCGGCTCCCTGGGCAGCCTGCTGGGCAACCTGATCAAGGCCGCCATCTGCCGTCAGCGCGAGTTTCTCGCCGATGCCTCGGCGGTGCAGTTCACCCGCAACCCCCAGGGCATTGCCGGGGCCCTGAAAAAGATCGGCGGCAGCAGCGCCGGCTCACGCCTGCGAGCCTTCGCCGCCGCCCAGTACAGCCACCTGTATTTCCACCAGGGGGTGAAACTGCGCCTGGAACGCCTGTTCGCCACCCACCCGCCGCTGGCCGCACGCATCCAGCGCCTGGACCCGCAGTGGGATGGGCGCTTCACGCCGTTGTAGATGCGCTACCAGAGGGCGATGTCGTAAGTGATGTAGAGGCGGTTGCTGTCGCGTCCACGGGAGTAGTCGGAGCGATACACGTAATTGCGCAGCTTCACCCCCAGCCCCTTGAGCGAGCCTTGCTGGAGTACATACGCCAGTTCGGCGTCTCGCTCCCACTCATCGCCCCGGGTCCCGGACTTGCCGTCGTTGCCGCTCAGGTAGCGCGAGCTGAAGGTCAGGCCGGGGACACCCAGGCTGGCGAAGTTGTAGCCATAGCTGAGCATCCAGGTCTTCTCGCCCTCTTCGATGAACTTGCCGATGCCGGCGTTACTGAAGGAGTAGACCGTGGCGCCGCTGATATACGGCAAGCCGGCATCGCCACTCAGGCGCTGATAGCCGCCGCCAAGGGAATGCCCGGCAATCGCGTAGGTCAACTGGCCGCTGAACATGCGGTTGGCGATCTTGCCGTCAAAGGCCGCGCCTGAATCGGCGCTGCGGAAGTAGCGCAGATCGCTGGTCAAGGTCCCCTGCCCCAGCGCCAGGTCATGTTGCAGGCCGACAAAGTCCTGCCGATAGAAGTTCTCGAGCTCGCCATGGAAATAGCTCAGGCGCAGGGTCTTGCTCCATTTGTATTCGCCCCCGCCGTAGCGGAAGTCCCCGGACTGGCCGCCGCTGTAGCCGTCGGGCACCAACCCTACGCTGTCGGTGGAATCCCGCAGTTTGAAGCGCTGCAGATAACCGCCGGTCAAGCTCAGGCCGTCGATATCGGTGCTGGTGAGCTGGGTGCCCTGATAGGTCTGCGGCAACAGACGGGCATCGTTGTAGACCAGCACCGGGGTCTTGGGCAGCAAGGTGCCGTACTTGAGGGTGGTCTTGGCCAGCCGCACCTTGGCCGTGGCGCCGGCACTGGCAAATTCGCTCGCGGCGCGACCGTCGTCGTGCACCGGCAGCAGCCCCGTGCCACTGCGGCCCTTGCCGGAATCGAGCCGGACCCCCAGCAGCCCCAGGGCATCGACCCCGAACCCCAGGGTGCCCGGGGTGAATCCGGACTGATAGTCCAGCAGGAAGCCTTGAGCCCATTCGGTGCGCTCGCTCTTGGCCGCGCGCGCGGCCTTGGCGCTGAGGCCGTGTTCGTCGCGGAAGTTCTCGTTGAAATAGACGTTGCGCAGTTGCAGCTTGAGGCTGCTGTCGTCGATGAAGTCAGCGGCCTGGAGCCCGGCCACGGGTGGCAGGCTCAAGCAGGAAAATACCGTTGCGCGAATCAGCAAATGGCTCATGTCGTACTTCTCGTTGTTGTTATTCAAGGCGCAGCTCGCCAAGCGCCCCGCCAGCAGGCGCGCCCGGCTACAAAAGAGGGTTTCGAGGCAATCAGACGAACAGGGTCAGGGCCCCGGTCAGCAAGGCCAGGGCGGTAATGACCAGGGAGGTCAGCACGGCCCACTTCACCGTGGCTTTCTGGAAGTCGCCGATGTCGCGATCCACCATGCCCACCAGCAGCAAGGTCGAGGCCACCAGCGGACTCATCAGGTGCACCGGCTGGCCGAGGATCGAGGCCCGGGCGATTTCCAGGGGAGAAATGCCATAGGCCGCCGCCGCGTTGGCCAGGATCGGCACCACGCCGAAGTAGTAGGCGTCGTTGGACAGCACGAAGGTCAACGGCATGCTGGTCAGCGCCACCACCAGCGGGAACAGGTGACCCCAGGAGGGCGGAATCCAGTCCACCAGGGTCTGAGCCAGGGCATCGACCATCTTGGTGCCGGAGAAAATGCCGGCGAAGATCCCAGCGGCGAATACCAGCAGCACCACAGTCATGGCGTTGCCTGAATGGGCAAGAATGCGCTCCTTCTGAATATCCAACTGCGGGTAGTTGATCATCAAGGCCAGGACAAAACCGATCAGGAACAGCACCGCCGAGTGCATCAGGCCCAGCACCAGCGCGGTCATCACCGCCACCACCAGCAGCAGGTTGACGTAGGCCAGCTTGGGCCGCTTGTGCGGCGTGTCTTCAAGAATCGCCTGGATGTAGCAGTCGCCACCGCCGCTTTGCAGCTGGGTGTTGCCGATGCGCTTGCGCTCGGCCCGGCCCAGCAGGTAGGCGGTGAACACCACCCAGGCGGCGCCACCGATCATGGTCGGCAACAGCGGCACGAAGTACTCGCCGGCATCCAGGCCCAGGGCGGCGATGGCCCGCGTTGCCGGCCCGCCCCAGGGGGTCATGCCGCTCATGATGCTCAACGACAGCATGGAGATGGTGGCGAGGATCATCGGGTTCATGCCAATGCGCTTGTACAGCGGCAGCATGGCCGCGCAGGTGATCATGTAGGTGGTGGTGCCGTCACCGTCCAGGGCCACCACCAGCGACAGCAGCGCGGTGCCGATGGCGATCTTGGTCGGATCGCCATTGACCCGCTTGAGAATCTTGCGGATCAGCGGGTCGAACAGCCCCGAATCGATCATCAAGCCGAAGAACAGAATGGCGAACAGCAACAGCGCCGCCGACGGCGCGACCATTTTCAGGCCGTCGAGCATCATCTTGCCGGTGGTGCCGGCAAACCCGCCGAGCACCGCGAAGACGATGGGCACCAGCGTCAACGCCACGATGGGCGACAGGCGCTTGGTCATGATCAGGAAGGTGAAGACCACCACCATGGCGAGGCCGAGTAAAGCGAGCATAAGTCGATTCTCTTGTTTTTATGATGAGCGTGGCCGACGCGCGGGCGCACGGCCACCCGAGCACCGGACGCCCCGATCAAGGGCGCCCGGCACAGGTGTTGAGTCGGTACTTGGGGTGAAGCGGTGCGGCCTGGGAGGTCTAGCCGAGCTTGTTCGCCAGCGCGCTCGCCGGGGTGTCGTCGGCAGCAGCGGCCTGGGCCGCAAGAGGCTGGCCATCGAGCGTGCGCAACAGCACCTGGCGGTCGCAGGCCTGCTCCGAAATGGCGATCACCACGGTTGCCACGGCGTTGCTGGCCAGGCTGGTCAAGGCCCGAGCCTCGGACATGAAGCGATCGATGCCGATCAGCAACGCCAGGCCGGCCAGGGGGATGTCATGAATCACCGTCAGGGTCGAGGCCAGGGCCACGAAACCGCTGCCGGTCACTCCGGCGGCGCCCTTGGATGACAGCAGCATGATCGCCAGCATGGTGACGATCTGGCCGGCGCTCAGCTCGATGTTGCACGCCTGGGCAATGAAGATCGCCGCCAGGGACAGGTAGATCGCCGTACCGTCGAGATTGAACGAATAGCCGGTAGGCAGCACCAGCCCCACCACGCTCTTGCGGCAGCCCAGGGCCTGGAGTTTTTCCAGCATGCGCGGCATCACCGGCTCCGTGGACGAGGTGCCAAGCACCACCAGGAACTCCTCGCGCAGGTAGCGCAGCAGCTTCCACAGGCTGAAGCCGTTGGCCCGGCAAATGCCCCCCAGGACCACGCAGACAAAGAAGCCGCAGGCGACATACAGGGTCATGATCAGTTTGGCCAGGGCGCCCAGGGAGGTGATGCCGTACTGGCCCACGGTAAAGGCCAGGGCCCCGAAGGCGCCGACGGGGGCAAAACGCATCAGGTAGGAAAAAATCTTGAACACCATCTGCGAGGCCGACTCCAGCACCTCCAGCACCGGCTTGCCGCGCTCGCCCAGGGACGACAGGGCAAACCCGCACAGCACCGCGATAAACAGCACCGGCAGCACCTCGCCCTTGTTGAAGGCGCCGATGAAGGTCTCGGGGATGATGTGCATGAAGAATTCCACCACCCCCAGCTTGGCCGCCGACTCGGTGTACTGGGACAGGCCCTGGGTGTTCAGCCGGGTGGGGTCGATGTTCATCCCCGCGCCGGGCTGGAACAGGTAGACCGCCGCCAGGCCGATGCACAGGCTGATCAGCGTCAGGCCCAGGAACAGCAGCATGGTCTTGCTCAGCAGCCGACCCAGGGAACGCTTGTCGCTCATGCCGGCGATGCCGGTGACGATGGTGCAGAACACCACGGGAGCGATCATCATTTTGATCAGCTTGATGAAGGCGTCGCCCAGCGGCTTCAAGGCAATGGCTTGCTGGGCCCAGAAGTGCCCCACCAGTACCCCGAGGCACACCGCGCAGAGGATCTGGAAGTAGAGCGATTTAACAACTTTCATGGCATCACCCATTTTTAGAATTGTTCTGATGCAACCAGGATCGACAGCGCGTCGACTAACCGGCTAGACGTTGTGCAGCAGGCGCGTAGACATACCCGGAAAACAATCGGCGAGCGGTGCGGACCACCGAGGCGCGGATGGTCTCGGGGCTGGTTCCGCTGTAGGACAATACGACATCTATCGCCCCGCTGGGGTGTTCGATTCGAACCTGATGCAGACGCGGTTCACTGATCCCGCCGAGCATCTCGGCCACCACGCTGCCGGCGGTGACACAGGCGGTAGCCAGGCCGATGGAGCCGGTGATGGCCAGGGCCCGATGGCAGTTGTGAGGCATGAAATAGCGCACCGCCAGGGTGCCCCCCGCCCGGGCCGGGGACACCAGCACCGGCTTGGGAATCACCTTGTCGCTGACATCCCCCAGGCCCATGGCCAGGCCGGCCTTCACCCGCAGGCTCTCCAGGCGCTGGAGAAAGTCCGCATCGGCGTCCAGTTCGGCGGGGCTTTCATCGCCGCGCTTGCCCAGGCAGGCCGCCTGCACCAGCACCATGGGCATGGCCATGTCGATGCAGGTCACGGCAATGCCGTCGATCAGGTCCTGGGGCTGGCCGGTGGGGAACAACTGGCCGGTCTTGCTCCCGGCGGCATCGAGAAAGGTCAGGGCCACCGGCGCCGCGCTGCCCGGCACGCCGTCAATGGTGGTGTCGCCTTCGTAGCTGACCTTGCCATCGGGGGTCTGGACCTGGGCATGGACCAGGGTGC
This sequence comes from Pseudomonas sp. LPH60, assembly GCF_030718165.1. NCBI lineage: Bacteria > Pseudomonadati > Pseudomonadota > Gammaproteobacteria > Pseudomonadales > Pseudomonadaceae > Pseudomonas > Pseudomonas sp. LPH60. The sequence continues at coordinate 986,384 of NZ_JAVAJH010000001.1, read as the reverse complement.
CGGTGTTGAGGTTGCGAATCCGCACCTGGGTCTGTGCCCCCGTGGCCTTGACCAGCCCCTGCTCGATGGCGAAAGGCCCGACAGCGCACAGCATGTTGCCGCAGTTGGGTGCGGTATCGACCCGCCGCTGGGACACCATGACCTGGACGAACAGGTAGTCGACATCGGCGTCCGGGTGCAGCGAAGGACTGACGATCGCCACCTTGCTGGTTTGCGGGCTGCCACCGCCGATGCCGTCGATTTCCAGCTCATGGCCGGAGCCCATCAGGTTGAGCAACAGCTCATCACGCTCGGACACGGCCACCGGCAGATCCCAGGCCAGAAAAAACGGCCCTTTGGAGGTGCCGCCGCGCATCAACACACAAGGAATTCGTTGCATGAACACTGACTCTTGTTGATCAATCGAGGTAATTGATGTTCTGGGCACAAGAGTGTCAGGGATTAAAATGTGTTTCCAATGCAAAGATCAGAGAGATTATTGCGTTTCGCGCATGAGTTAAATATCGTGTCCGCCAGCGCCCCACCCGACTCCCGCCTTGAGTAGCCCCCATGGAATATGAGCTTCAGGACATCAGATCTTTCGTGAAAATCGCCGAACTGGGGAGTTTTCACGAAGCGGCCGACGCCTTGCACCTATCCCAACCGGCCCTGAGCCGACGCATGAAAAAGCTCGAAGAGGGACTGGGCACCGCCCTCCTCGACCGCACCACGCGCAAGGTCAGCCTGACCAGCGTCGGTCGCGATTTTCTGCCCAAGGCCCGACGCCTGCTGGACGACTTCGACGACTCGATCCTCAACATCCGTGAGCTGGCAGAACGGCAGATCGGTCAGGTGACCCTGGCCTGCATCCCCACGGCGGCCTTCTACTTCCTGCCGTCGGTGATCCGCCTGTACAACCAGCGCTACCCGAAAATCCGCATCCGTCTGCTCGACCTCAGTGCCAACGAGGGCCTTGAAGCGGTGCTGCGCGGCGAAGCGGACTTCGGCATCAACATGATGAGCGGCCAGCACCCGGACATCGAGTTCGTGCCACTGGTCAACGAGCCCTTTGTCCTGGCCTGCCGGCGCGACCACGAACTGGCCGAGCGCAGCTCGGTGACCTGGTCGGAACTGAGCGACTATCGCTTGATCGGCGTCGGCCGCCTGAGCGGCAACCGCATGCTGCTGGACCACGCCCTGTCCGGCTTGAGCTGGCGGCCCCAGTGGTTCTACGAGGTGCAGCACCTGTCCACGTCGCTGGGCATGGTGGAGGCCGGCCTCGGGGTGTCGGCGATGCCGAGCCTGGCCATGCCGGCCGCCGATCACCCGACCCTGGTCAGCGTTCCGCTGACCGACCCCGTGGTCAATCGCACCCTGGGCCTGGTGTATCGACGCGGCGCATCGCTGTCGCCGGCGGCGGAAAAGTTCGTGGCGATCCTGCTGGAGCAGTGGCCGCACTGACCGGCGCGCCCCTCCAGCTTCTCCCCCCTCCAGCTTGCCCCCTACTCCGACGTGCCTTGCAGGGCGCACCGCCAGTCTCAGAACATCCACGCCGTTTTTATCCGGGCGCAGACTGGCAACAGCCATCCGCTGTTTGTCACCGGCGAGCCTTTATCATCCACTGCGCCCCGTTCTCCCTGGAGTCCCCCCGATGCCCCATGAAGGCAACCTGCTACAAGCCGCCGTCGTGTTCCTCTGCGCCGCCGTGCTCATCGTGCCCCTGGCCAAGCGCCTGCAACTGGGGGCCGTGCTCGGCTACCTGCTGGCCGGGGTGCTGATCGGCCCCTCGGTGCTGGGGCTGGTGGGCAATCCGCAAAGCGTCAGTCACATCTCCGAGCTGGGGGTGGTGCTGTTGCTGTTCATCATCGGCCTGGAGCTGTCGCCCAAGCGCTTGTGGGTGATGCGCAAGGCGGTGTTCGGCGCTGGCCTGGCCCAGGTATTGTTGACCGGCACGGTGATCGGCGTGGTGGCCCTGTTTCTGTTCGGCCAATCGCTGAACAGCGCCATCGTGCTGGGCCTGGGCCTGGCCCTGTCATCCACCGCCCTGGGCCTGCAAAGCCTGGCCGAACGCAAGGAGTTGAACAGCCCCCACGGGCGCATGGCCTTCGCCATCCTGCTGTTCCAGGACATCGCCGCCATTCCGCTGATCGCCATGGTCCCGGTGCTGGCGGGCAACGATCACCACACCAGCAGCGCCGAGGATCTGCGTCACGGCCTGCAAGTGCTGGGCAGCATCGCCGTGGTGGTGGTGGGCGGGCGTTACCTGCTGCGCCCGGTGTTTCGCATCGTGGCCCGCACCCGCTTGCCGGAAGTGTCCACCGCCACCGCCCTGCTGGTGGTGATCGGCACCGCCTGGCTGATGGATCTGGTGGGCGTGTCCATGGCCCTGGGCGCCTTCCTTGCCGGCCTGCTGCTGGCGGACTCGGAATACCGCCATGAGCTGGAAGCGCAGATCGAACCCTTCAAGGGCCTGCTGCTGGGGCTGTTCTTCATCAGCGTCGGCATGGGCGCCAATATCAGCCTGCTGCTCAGCGCGCCCGTCGCGGTGCTGGGCCTGACCCTGCTGTTGATCGGCCTCAAGCTGCCGCTGCTGTTTGTGGTCGGGCGGCTGGCCGGCGAGCTCAATCGCGAGAGCGCGGTGCGCCTTGGCGTGGTGCTGGCGGCCGGCGGTGAATTCGCCTTCGTGGTGTTCAAGATCGGTCGCGACCAGGGCCTGTTCGAGGCCCGCCTGCATGACCTGCTGGTGCTCACCATTACCCTGTCCATGGCCCTGACCCCGTTGCTGTTGCTGGCCTGCTCGCGCTGGCTCAAACCCAAGGCCAAACCCCTGGAAATGCCCGCCGAGTACCGTCAGATCGATGCCGACAGCCCGCGGGTGGTGATCGCCGGCATGGGCCGCATGGGGCAGATCGTGGCGCGTATCCTGCGGGCGCAGAAAATCCCCTTCGTCGCCCTGGACACCTCGGTGGACACCATCGAACTGATCCGCAGTTTTGGCGGCATGCCGGTGTTCTACGGCGACCCCATGCGCCCGGAAATCCTCAGCGCGGCCAAGGTCGGTACAGCGGAGTACTTCGTCATCGCCACCGACGATCCGGAAACCAACATCAAGACCGCCGAACAAGTGCGCAAACTCTACCCGCACCTGAAGATCATCGCCCGGGCGCGCAACCGCCAGCACGTGCACCGGCTGATGGACCTGGAGGCCCAGGCCGTGCGGGAAACCTACTACTCCAGCCTGGAAATGAGCCGCCGCACCCTGGTGGGCCTGGGGCTCAGCCAGGCCCAGGCCGACTCGCGAATCCAGCGCTTCACCCAGCACGACGAACAACTGCTGGCGGCCCAGCACGCGGTCTACGACGACGCTGCCAAAGTGCTGCAGAGCGCCCAGGAAGCCCGGGCCGAACTGGCCCGACTGTTCGCCGCCGACGAGCAGGACGAGCAGATCGAGAGCCCGCTGCCGCCGATGCGCTGACGGCGCTTCAGACCACACCGCGTGGGAGCCAGCTTGCTGGCGAACAGGCCACTGAACCTTGCCTCGCCCCCAGGGACTGCTTGGCTGGCCAACCAGCGACTGGGGACGGCAGGTTGTGGTGGTGGCCAGCGACTACCGACAGATTCTGTCAGGAGCGGTTGTGTAAAGTGGACGCCGCCTCGCCACTGAACGGATACACCCCATGAGCTCAAGCCAGCAGAACGCTCCCGCCCTCAAGGAGATCTTCAACCAGGAACGCCTGGAACACATCGCCGAACAGATGCACGCGGTGTATCCAGACTTCCAGCGCCAGGCCTTCTTGCAGCTGGCCAGCCAAGATCTGCCCCAGTTGTCGCTGATGCAGCGCCTGGCCCGGGTCAGCGACAGCCTGCATCAGGTGCTGGACCTGGACTACGCCACCAGCCTCGAGCTGTTGCGCCAACTGGCGCCGCGCCTGAACAGCCGCTTCGTGTGCATCTTCCTGCCCCATTACGTGGCCAGTTTCGGCCTGGACGATTTCGAGCGCTCCATGCAAGCCCTGAAGTACTTCACCGGGTTTGGTTCATCCGAGTTCGCCGTGCGCCACTTTCTGCGCCAGGACTGCCAGCGCACGCTGGCCGTCCTGCAGGAGTGGGCCACCGACAGCGATGAACACGTGCGTCGCCTGGCCAGCGAGGGCAGCCGCCCGCGCCTGCCCTGGTCGTTTCGCCTGGAACAGCTGCAAGCCGACCCGCAGCTGGCGGCGCCGATCCTCGAACGCCTGCGCAACGACCCCAGCCTGTACGTGCGCAAATCCGTGGCCAATCACCTCAACGACATCACCAAGGAGCACCCGCAGTGGGTCCTGGAACGCCTTGAAGGCTGGCCCCTGGAGCAACCCCACAGTGCCTGGATCGCCCGTCACGCCTTGCGCAGCCTGATCAAGCAGGGCGACCGCCGAGCCCTGGCGATCATCGGGGCCGGGGCCCGGCCCGAGGTCGAGGTCAGCCGCTTCCAGGTGGCTCCCGGGCAATTGCGCCTGGGGGACAGCCTCAACCTGTCCCTGACCCTGGTCTCCACCAGCCCCCGCCACCAGCGCCTGGTGGTGGATTACGCCATCGACTACGTCAAGGCTTCAGGCGCCACGGCGCGCAAGGTGTTCAAGCTCAAGACCTTCACCCTGCAAGGCCTGGCCCGGGTGGACCTGGGCCGCAGCCAGCAGATCCGCGAACTGACCACCCGCCGTCACTATCCCGGACGCCATGGCGTGCAGTTGCTGGTCAACGGCGAACCCCTGGCCACCAGCCATTTCGACTTGCTCATCCCCTGACATTCAAGGAAGACCGTGTGGCAATCATCAGCAAATGGGCGAAATCCATCGCCCGGGTCCTGGAAAGCAGTTTCAGCGTCAGCAGCACCATTGCCAGCCACTCCGGGGTCCTTGGCGACGCCCGGGAGAGCTTCATCCGTGACGTCCTCAAGCGTTTTCTACCGAGCAACATCAGCATCGGTGCCGGACAGATCATCGACGCCCAAGGCGGCATCTCCAAGCAGATCGACCTGATCATCTACCGCAACGATTTCCCCACGCTGCGCACCTTCGGCTCGGCCGACGTGTACCTGATCGAAGGGGTGATCGCCACCGTGGAGGTCAAGTCCCAGCTCAACGAAAAGAGCCTGTTCGAGGCCCTGGAGAACGGCAAGTCGGTGCGCAACCTCAAGCCCTCGGTGCTGCGCCATTCCCTCGACGAGTACAGCGCGCGCATCTATGACCGCGACTATCAGAACCTGACGGTCTCGCAGATGAATTCGGTCATGGGCCTGGTGCTGCCGCCGGCGTATGTGTACGGCTATCGAGGCTATCCCGGCGCCAGCCTGGAGCAACTGCGCAACAGCCTGAACACCTGGCACAACCTCCCCGACCGTGCCGGTGAACTGGACGTGACCCTGATGCCCGAGGTCATCGCCACCCAGGGCTGTGTGACCCTGAAGAACCTCAACAACCACCTGGCCCTGCCCCGGCCCGGCGCTGCCGACCTCGAAGCCTGTCGCCAGAGCTACAACACGGCCATGTCCAGCAGCATGAGCAAGCAGGAATTCTTTGCCTGCTTCCGCGAAAGCAACGCTGAGAGCTTCGACTACGGCATCGCCATCAAGGCCTACGAAACGCCGCTGCAGTACCTGATTTCCAGCTTGCTGGAGGCGGTGACCTCACGCATCGGCTACCAGCAACTGGGGGGGACGGCGATCCAGTACAACCTGTTGAAATACCACCTGAGTGAAGAGATGGAGGGCGGCTGGTCCGGCGCCGCGATCAACCTGACCCGGGTACGTGATCCCAAGCTGGATCTGGCGGGCAAGTTCGGCCTGTGGAAGGCCAGGACCTGAAGCCATCGACAGCCCCCACGGCCCGTCCCCCCGTAGGAGCCGGCTTGCCGGCGAAAGCGATCCTGAGGCCGCCGTGGAGAATCGACAGACCGCGGCGCGGCGGTTCGCTGGCCAGCCGGCGTCTGCCGGCCACGCCGTATGTCAGCGCCGGGCACCCGGCAGCATGCGCTTGAGGGTGTTGTCGCCGACCCAGTAGTGGTGGAACAGCCCGGCCACGGCATGCAGGCCGATCAGCCAGTAGCCGGCGCTACCCAGTTGCTCGTGCCAGTGCTTGAAGAATCGCGCCTGATCAGGGTCCACCGTCACTGGCGCGGCCGGCAGGAAGAACTCGAAGTAAGGCACGGGCTTGCCCGCCGCCGAGAGCATCAGCCAGGCCAGCAGCGGCGTGGCAATCATCAGCGCATAAAGGACCAGGTGCATCAGGTGCGACAGCCCGGTCTGCCAGGCTGAGGGCGCCGGCAAGATCGGCGGTCGCGGTTGCAGGCGGGCCACCAGGCGAATCCACACCAGGGCGAAGATGCTGATCCCGAACAGGCTGTGCAGCCCGAGAAACAGCCCCCGGGCCGCACTGCCCCGTGGCATCAGGCCCTTGAGTTCAATGCAAGCGTAGACACCGACGAACAGCGCCAGCATCAGCCAGTGCATCAGGATCGACAGTCGCGCGTAACGCGATGGTACGGATTGAGCAGTCATACACAGTCCTCACGGTGGTTCGGGACGCCCGAGTCATTCAGGTCGTCGCAGGACCCGCGCAACGCCTTCTTCGGTCGCTCGGGTGCGCCACCTTGTGTTGCCAGCCTTAAGGCAACCTGAAGAGCGCAAAAAATGTCTTTTGGCCATCTTCAGACTTCGTTAAGAAAGCCTGCCGATACTCCTCCCCAACATGCCTCGGGAGGCTCTGCATCCATGCCTGGTTTTGACTGGAACATCCATCTGCCCCTCAACTTCGGCCGGGACTGCGCCACGGCCCTGACCCTGGCCCGCAGCCTGCCGGGGGAGGTTCAGCGCCCCGTCTTCGAAACCTACGTCAGCCAGCGATTCCAGCAGGTCCACGGCGCCACCATCCGTCAGTTCATGCCGGAGCTGTTCGGTTTGAGTGATCCCCAGGGCGCGCTGTGCGCCGTCGCCGGGGTGCGCCTGGCCAGCAGCGGCCCGCTGTTTCTGGAACGTTATCTGGATGCACCGATCGAGGAGTTGATCGACTTCGCCGCCCAGCGCCCGACGGCGCGTCAGGGCGTGGTGGAAGTGGGCAACCTGGCGGCCAGCGACACCGGCAGCGCACGCCTGTCCATCATCGCCATCACCTGGCTGCTGGCCATGGGTGGCCTGGAGTGGGTGGCGTTCACCGGCAACATCGGCCTGGTCAACAGCTTTCATCGCCTGGGCCTGCGCCCCTTGACCCTGTGCGCGGCCGACCCCGAGCGCCTGGGTGAAGAGCGGCATCACTGGGGCAGTTACTACCAAAGCCAGCCATCGGTACACGTGGGCAGCATCCGCGCAGGCTTCATCCATTTGCGCAACATGGGGATGTTCAACCGCCTGGGCTTGCCGGAGTCATTCGAGGAGAACACCCATGTCGCCTGAAGTGCAGCGTTTCAAGGAAGCACTACGCAAGCACGCCGAAGAAAAGACCACCCACATTGCACTCTGGGGCGATCGCCTGCGCCTGGACTACGCCACCCTGTATGCCGAGGTGATCGACCGCCAGCAACGGCTGCGCGAGGCACAGGTCAACGTGCTGGCCCTGGCCCTGGACAACAGCCCGGAACTGCTGCTCTGGGACCTGGCGGCCCTGTTCGAGGGCCTGACCTGCCTGACCCTGCCGCCCTTCTTCAGCGCTGCCCAGCGCCAGCACTGCCTGGAACAGAGCCGCGCCGAGCTGCTGCTGGCCGAAGACGGCCAGGAGGCGCCACTGCAAGCCGCCGGCTATGAGCGCCAGGGCGAGTTCTGGCGCCGACGCTTCGATGGACCCTCAATCCTGCCGCCAGGCACCGCGAAACTGACCTTCACCTCCGGCACCACCGGCACCCCCAAAGGCGTGTGCCTGGGCGCCGACAGCCTGCTGCAGGTGGCCCGGGAACTGGAACAGGCCAGTCACTCCAGCAACCCGCGCCATCACCTGGCGCTGCTGCCCCTGGGGATTCTCCTGGAAAACCTGGGCTGCTACGCCGCGCTCTATGCCGGTGCCACCCTCAGCCTGCCAAGCCAGAAAACCCTGGGCATCCAGGGCGCCAGCGGGGTCGACGCGCCCACCTTGCTCGGCTGCCTGGCCCAGCGCCAGCCCGAAAGCCTGATCCTGGTGCCGCAGTTGTTGCTGTTGTTGGTGGGGGCCGCCGAACAGCGCCTGTTCAATCCCGCCAGCCTGCGCTTTGCCGCCGTGGGCGGGGCCAAGGTCTCGCTGGAGCTGCTGCAACGCGCCCAGCGCCTGGGCCTGCCGGTGTACGAGGGCTATGGGCTGTCGGAATGCGCCTCGGTGGTGTGCCTCAACCGTCCCGGCGCACACCGCCCGGGCAGCGTCGGCCAGCCCTTGCCCCATGTCCGAGTGCACCTGGCAGCCGACGGCGAGGTGCTGATCGAGGGCTCGCTGCTACTGGGCTACCTGGGTGAACCCGAGCGGGTCGAGCGCTGGTGGCACAGCGGCGATATCGGTGAGTTCGACAGCGATGGCTACCTCTATCTCAAGGGCCGCAAGAAGCATCAGTTCGTCACCAGCTACGGGCGCAACGTCAACCCTGAATGGGTCGAAGCCGAACTGACCCAGCGCAGCCATATTGCCCAGGCCTTCGTCTACGGCGAGGCCCTGCCCCGCAACCACGCCCTGCTCTGGCCCCATCGGCCGGACTGCAGCGACAGCCAACTGGCCGCTGCCGTGGCCCAGGCCAACGAGGCCTTGCCGGACTACGCCCAGGTCCACCACTGGACCCGCCTGCAGCAACCCTTCACCCCAGCCAACGGCCTGCTCACCGCCAACGGCCGGCCTCGCCGCGAGGCCATCGTTGAACGCTACCGCGACCTGCTCTGCCCTACTGTTCATTCCGAGGAATCATCGTCATGAGTTTTTTCGACCAACTGCAAGCCGCCACCTCCCGGGAACGGGAACAGCTGTTCAGCCTGCCGATCATTCGTGAAGCCCTGGCCGGCCAGGTCAGCCTTGAGGGCTACCGGGCATTCCTGACCCAGGCCTACTACCACGTGCGCCACACCGTGCCGCTGATGATGGCGTGCGGCGCACGCCTGCCGGAACGCCTGGAATGGCTGCGCGGCGCGGTGTGCGAGTACATCGAGGAGGAGTACGGCCATGAACAGTGGGTGCTCAACGACATCGTCGCCTGCGGCGGCGACCGTCTGGCGGTTCGCGATGGCCGCCCGTCCCTGGCCATCGAGTTGATGGTGAGCTTTCTCTATGACCTGATCGCCCGGGACAATCCGGTGGGACTGTTCGGCATGGTCAACGTGCTCGAAGGCACCAGCATCGCCCTGGCCACCCTGGCCGCCGGCAGCATCCAGGACAGTCTGCAACTGCCCCCGAGCGCCTTCAGTTACCTGGCCTCCCACGGCTCCCTGGACATCGAGCATATGCAGACTTACAAGCGCCTGATGGACCGTCTCGACGACCCTGCCGACCAGGCCGCAGTGATCCATGCCTCGAAGGTGGTCTACCACCTGTACAGCGAGATGTTCCGCGGTCTGCCACGTGTCGGGGAGCGCGCCCATGCGCCTGCCTGAAACCCGCGCCGTGCTCACCGGGGCCAGTGGCGGCATCGGCCTGGCCATCGCCGAGGCCCTGTGTGCCAGTGGCGCCCAGGTGCTGGCCGTGGCCCGGCACAAGGAACCCCTGGAGCCGCTGCTGGCGCGTTACCCGAATCAACTGTGCTGGGTCTCGGCAGACCTGACCTTCCTCAGCGACCGGCGCAAGGTGCTGCTGGCCGCCGAGGCCATCGGTAGCGTCAACCTGCTGATCAACGCCGCCGGAATCAATCACTTCGCCATGCTCGAACAGCTCGAAGACGCCGAGATCAACGCCATGCTGGCGGTCAACATCGGCGCACCGATGTGCCTGACTCGCCTGCTGCTACCGCTGTTGCAACAGGCTCCCAGCGCCATGGTGGTGAACGTCGGCTCCACCTATGGCTCCATCGGCTACCCCGGTTATGCCGCCTACTGCGCCAGCAAGTTCGCCTTGCGCGGCTTCTCCGAGGCCCTGCGCCGGGAACTGGCGGACACCCGGGTCAACGTGCTCTATGTGGCGCCGCGAGCCACCCGCACCAGCATGAACAGCCCCGCCGCCCAGGCCTTGAACGATGCCTTGAAAAGCAACGTCGACGATCCGCAGACCGTGGCCAGCGCGGTGGTCCACGCCATCGCCGGCGACCACCGCGAGTTGTACCTGGGCTGGCCGGAACGTTTTTTTGTCCGCCTCAACAGTCTGCTGCCCAACCTGGTGGACCGCGGCCTGCGTAAACACCTGCCGCTGATCCGGCGGCTGAGTATCCGATCCGAACGGGAGCACGAGAAACCATGAAGAACCTGATCAGCGCACTGTTGCTGGGCTGTTTGAGCCTGCCCGCCTGGGCCCTGGATACGGCGGACCAGCAACGTCTCGGCGTCATCCAGCAAGGCTGGGCGCACATTCAGTACCAGGTGCCGGCCGAGCAACGGGCCGCCGCCTTTGAACAGCTGGCCACGCAAACCCGAGCCTTTACCCAGGAGCGCCCGGCGGTCGCCGAAGCCTGGATCTGGTCGGGCATCGTCACCAGCAGTTGGGCCGGAGCCCAGGGCGGGCTGGGGGCCTTGAGCAAGGTCAAGGCAGCCAAGGCCGACCTGGAACGGGCGCTGAATCTGGACCCCAAGGCCCTGCAGGGTTCTGCCTACACCAGCCTGGGTGCACTGTATGATCGCGTTCCTGGCTGGCCCATCGGTTTCGGCGACGCCGACAAGGCCGAGGAGCTGCTCAAGCAAGCCTTGCAGCAAAACCCAGAGGGCCTGGATAGTCTGTACTTCTGGGGTGACCACCTGTATCGCCAGGGCCGCTACGGCGAGGCCCGGGTCGCTTTGCTCAAGGCATTGCAAGCTGCTCCGCGCCCTGGGCGGGAAGTGGCCGACAAGGGCCGGCGCGAGGAGATCCAGGCGCTGCTGGCCGAGGTGGGCAAGAAAATCAAATGATCCGGACAGGACAGGAGTCGTTGTGCGCTTACTACTGATCGAGGACGACCAGCCCCTGGGCGAAGGTATCCACCAAGCATTGACTCGCGAAGGCTACACCGTGGACTGGCTCAAGGACGGCAGCAGCGCGTTGCATGCGCTGCTCAGCGAAACCTTCGACCTGGCCCTGCTCGACCTCGGCCTGCCGCGCCTGGATGGACTGCAAGTGCTCAAGCGCCTGCGTGACAGCGGCTCGACCCTGCCGGTGCTGATTCTCACCGCCCGGGACGCCACCGAGGACCGTATCGCCGGCCTGGACGCCGGCGCCGATGACTACCTGATCAAGCCCTTCGACCTGGACGAACTCAAGGCCCGGCTGCGGGCCCTGCTGCGGCGCAGTGCCGGGCGCGCCCGGGTGCTGATCGAGCATGCCGGCATCAGCCTCGACCCTGGCACCCAACAGGTGCACTACCACGGCGAGCCGGTGGCCCTGACACCCAAGGAGTACCAGCTGCTCTACGAACTGCTCTCGCCGCCGGGCCGGGTGATGACCCGCGACCGCCTGGTGCAGTTGCTCTACGGCTGGAATGAAGAGGCCGAGAGCAACACCCTGGAAGTGCACATCCATCATTTGCGCAAGAAGTTTTCCGCCGACCTGATCCGCACCATTCGCGGGGTCGGTTATCTGGTGGAGGAGCGTCGATGAATTCGATCCGCCGACGCACCCTGACCCTGATCATCGGTCTGCTGTTCGCCGGCCTGCTGATTCTGACGACCTTCAACCTGCACGACAGCAACCACGAGATCGACGAGGTCTACGACGCCCAACTGGCGCAACATGCAAGGCTGCTGCTGGGCATCATGCGCATGCCCAACAGCAGCGCCGAGCAGGCCCAGCTGTATCACGCCTTCAACCTGGCACTGAGCCAGGCCATGCCCCAGGTCGACGGTCACCCCTACGAAAGCAAGATCGCCTTCCAGGTGTGGGACCGCAAAGGCAGCCTGCTGGTGCGCACCACCAGCGCCCCCGCCCTGGCGGTGCAGCCGCTGACGCCAGGGTTCGGCAATGAACAGGACGGCAACGACCATCAGTGGCGTACCTTTATCCTGGATGATCAGGATTCCGGGCTGCGGGTCTGGGTCGGCGAGCGAGTCGATGTGCGCAGTGACCTGGTCAACCGCATCATGCGCCACACCCTGTGGCCCAATGTGGTCGGCAGCCTGCTGCTGGTGCTGATGATCTGGCTGGCCATCGGCTGGGGCCTGCGCCCCCTGGCCAATATGGCCGCCCTGCTCCGGGCCCGGCCCAGCGGTTCCCTGGAACCCCTGCACCTGGAACCGCTGCCCAGGGAACTGGAACCCATGCAGGCTGCCCTCAACCGCATGCTGACGCAGATTCAGGAACTGCTGGGCCGCGAGCGGCGCTTCATTGCCGACGCCGCCCATGAGCTGCGCACGCCCCTGGCGGTGTTGCGCGTGCACACGCAGAACCTGTTGCAAGCCGGCACCGAACAGGAACGCCGGGCCTCCCTGGAATCGCTGATCCTGGGCGTCGACCGCGCCGGACGCCTGGTCAACCAGTTGCTGACCATGGCCCGCCTGGAACCCAAGGCGCAGATGCCCAGCGAGCAGACCGTGGACCTGGCCCATACCGTGCGCGACAGCCTGGTGCAACTGACCCCGTGGCTGCTGAACAAGGGCCTGGAACTGTCCTTCGAGGTGGACGAGCGTCCCTATCCGGTTCGCGCTGAAGCGGCCTCCATCGACATTGCCCTGAATAACCTGATCAGCAACGCGGTGAACTTTTCACCGGCCAATGGCGTGATCAGCGTGCGCCTGACCCAGGTCGACGAACACTTCGAACTGAGCGTGGAAGACCAGGGCCCGGGCATCGATGAAGGGGAACGCGAGCGGCTGTTCGAGCGCTTCTACAGTCGCGGCAACGCCCACGGCGCCGGCCTTGGGCTGACCATCGTCAGCGTCATCGCCCGCCACCTGGGTGGCCGGATCAGCCTCGACAACCTGCCCCTGGGCGGCCTGCGCGCGACCTTGTCGATTCCCTGCCAGCAACCGCTGCGGCTGGGCAGCGCCTGGACGGCGCGCCGCGAGCCATAGCCCATGGGCGGGCGCCGGGACTGAACGCTCAGTCCGACGTGGCCTTCGCGGACAGCGCGATCAAGTGCTCGCTGCAGCCGAAGCCGCCCACCGCATCGTCGTACCAGGACACTTCCACCACCGCAATGCAGCCGTCATAGGACTGCCCCACCAGCGTGCCGTCGGCCTTGAACACTCGCAGGTAGCCGCCAACGCTGTACCGCGAGCTGTCGCCATCACCGGGCATGGTCATGGTGGGAATCCAGGTGCGCCAGCTGAACAAGCGGTATTTCTGGTAGTAGAAGGCCTGGTCGGGACTGTAGTCGCGGCCCTGATACGGCGTGCCGTAGTAGAACGAACCGTAGGCCTGGTACGCCAGGAACACCGCCAGTGCGGAGCCCAGAATGAGTTTGATTTTTTGCATCGGGAGGGTCGTTCCTTTTACCCGTGGGGTCTTCAAGAGGGGGCCGGTCCAGCAGGCGCAGGCAGGCCTGGACAATCGCCTTGAGCAGGGTCGGGCATGGTCCTCGACGGCGGCGCTCAAAGCGCCGGCATTCTAGAGCAATAGCGGCGCAAAAGAGAGCTGGGATTCCTGCGCTGCAAGGGCTGCCTGGCGCATGGGATCGACGGCAGGCCGGCTCGTTGACAAGCGCCGTGGCAACGCCGACCATCTGCCGCCGTCAGCACTGGCGGATGCCTGGATCGAGGAGTGGCAAGGGTGAAAAGGATGAGCGTATTGCTGTTATCACTGGCCGCTGCCTGCAGCGCGGCCCAGGCCACCAGTGAAGTCGACGCTGCCCGCCAATCCCTGAAGAACTACGGCCTGGCCAACTGCCTGGCCGCGCGCTTCGAGGAACCCTCGGCCATGCGTCAGGACGTCGGCCACGCCGTCGGCATGTACGGCGTGCTGGGGATAGGCCTGTACAACGTGCTGCAGAACGAAGACACCCTGGAAACCCTGCACAACCCCTACACCGCCACCACCAACTACGTGGCACAAGCCTATGAGCAGGCCTCGGGGAGCAGCAAATACAGCCGCGACAAGGTGGTGCTGCATGCTTGCCTTGAGGTCTACAACTCCCGGGCCTTCGATGAGTTCATCCAGACCCAGGACCGCTACGTCCGGCCTGGCGGCTAAGGCGCCGCCTTCTCTGCCCGATGTCGCAAAGGCGCTGTTCGAGGTCGAATCCAGCCTGCCGACCCAACGCGTGCTGTCCATACTCAAGGGCCTTGTCCCCTGGTAATGGAATACCCCTGTGAACCTGCCACCGGTCCTGCCTGACACCGCCCCTGCCCTGGTCAACCCGCTGCGCCTGGACCAGGACGATCTGCGGCACTTCAAAGAGCGTGGCTTCATCAAACTGCGCAGTCTGTTGACGCCCGCGGCCATCCTGCAACTGCGCGAGCTGGCCAACAGCCAACTGCGCCCTGCCCCCTCGGGCACCTCGGCCCATGGCGACGGTTTCAGCCGCCTGACCCACCGAGTGACCCAGGTGGGCATCCTCGAACGCCTCTACTGGCAACCGGCCTTCGCCCAGGTGCTGACCTGCCTCACCGGCTGCCGCTTGATCATGAGCGAGGCCCAGAGCTTCGAGCTGGGGGTGGGACGCTCGGGCTTTGCCTGGCACTACGATTCGCTGAACTTTCGCTACATCCGCCCCCAGGACCCGGCCTTCAGTCTGTGGATGCCGTTGCAGCCGATCCGCCCCCAACTGCAAGGTGGCGGCATGGCCTGGGTGCCCCTGTCGCTGTTCTCGGCCCAGGAGAACTTCCAGTTCTCGCGCCTGCTGGCAGGCAAGCTGGCACGGGGCGAGTCGGTGGCCGAATTTTCCGCGCACCTGCGCCAGACCTACTGCACGCCCGGGGTGCTTACCGACGCCTTCGAGGAACAACGCATCGAAGAGGCCTTCGATCCCGGCGACGCCCTGCTGTTCAGCAAATACCTGTGGCACCGCTCCAGCCCCTTGCTGGCCGGCGACCTGGAACGGCGCCAGGCCGTGACCCTGCGCTTGCTGGACTGGCGGGCATGCCTTGATCCACTGATGCAGGAAGGTGAAACCCGCAGCGCCGGTGGCCTGGGCATGGGCCTGGACGGCGGCCCGCTGAACCCGGTGTCCTACGGTTCGCGCTTCGTCGACATCAAGCCCGGTGCACCGATCCGCAGTTCGGCCCATTGCGGGCCGATCCTCTGAACCAGGCTAGATCTCGGGCCCCAGCAACACCTGCTGCTGCGCCGCACACAGCTGCACCAGATAGTCCCAGACCACCCGCAGCCGCACCGATTTGTGCAGCTCGCGGCGGGTGCTGATCCAGTAGGCGCGCTGGATGCTCTCGGCCGGTAACAGCGGCACCAGTTGCGGGTCGGCGGCAGCCATGTAGCACGGCAGCACGGCGATCCCCAGACCGGAGCGGGCCGCTTCCTGCTGGGCGATGACGCTGGTGCTGTGGAACACCACCTGGGGGTTGCGGCAGAAGCTGTTGAGGAACATCAGTTCCTGGCTGAACAAGAGGTCGTCGACATAACCGATCCAGGCGTGGCGCCCCAGGTCCTCGCGGCTGCGCAGGGGCGGCGCGCGGTCCAGGTAGGCCTGGCTGGCGTACAGGGCCAGGCGGTAGTCGGTGAGTTTGCGGGTCACCAGCATGTCGGCATTGGGGCGCTCCAGGTGAATGCTGATCTCCGCCTCGCGATTGAGAATGCTGACAAAGCGCGGCACCGCCACCAGCTCCACTTCCAACCCCGGATAACGTTCGAACAGGCCAAACATGCGGCTGGCCAGGAACTTCACCCCCAGGCCTTCGGTGACGCCGACGCGGATCTTGCCCAGGGGCGCACTGGACTGGGTGATTTCCTCCTGCACCAGCAGAGCGACGTTTTCCATGGCCTCGGCGTGCTTGAGCAGCGCCTCGCCGGCCGGGGTCAGCTCGTAGCCCTGGGCATGCTGGACGAACAGCGCGGTGCCCAGGGCCTTCTCCACCGCCTCGATATGCCGGGCCACCGTGGCGTGGGTGGTGTTCAGCCGCCGGGCCGCGGTAAGCAGGCGCCCGCTGCGTTGCAGCTCGAGGAAGTAGCGCAGATCGTTCCAGTCGAACATGGAAAATCCTGGTCGATGTCGAAGAGGGATGCTGTTAGAAAACGCACAGCAGGTGGGTAAAAACTAACATTCTTTTAACGAAAGCTAACAACTAGGATGAGGGCAAAACAAGAACGAAGAAAAGAGGTCACGGATGCTCCCTGCCTTTGACGCCTACGACTACATCGTGGTCGGCGCCGGTCCTGCCGGCTGTCTGCTGGCCAATCGCTTGTCGGCCAATCCCCAGCACCGGGTGCTGCTGCTGGAAGCCGGCGGCCGCGACAACTACCCCTGGATTCACATTCCCGTGGGCTACCTGTTCTGCATCGGTAACCCGCGCACCGACTGGTGCTTCAAGACCGAAGCCGAACCGGGCCTGCAAGGCCGCAGCCTGAGCTACCCGCGGGGCAAGGTGCTGGGCGGCTGCTCCTCGATCAACGGCATGATCTACATGCGCGGCCAGGCCGCCGACTACGACGGCTGGGCCGCTGAAGGCAACCCGGGCTGGAGCTGGAACGAGGTCCTGCCGCTGTTCAAGAAAAGCGAAAACCACTTTGCCGGGGGCAGCGAGTTGCACGGCGCCGCCGGTGAATGGCGGGTGGAGCGCCAGCGCCTGTCATGGCCGATCCTCGACGCCTTCCGCACGGCTGCGCAGCAAAGCGGCATCCGCAACATCGACGACTTCAATGGCGGCGACAACGAAGGCTGCGGCTACTTCCAGGTCAACCAGAAGGCCGGGGTGCGCTGGAACGCCGCCAAGGCTTTTCTCAAGCCCATCGCCAACCGCCCCAACCTGGTGGTGCTGACCGATGTCGAGGTGCAGCGGCTGATACTCGAGGACGGCCGCGCCACCGCAGTACGGGCCATCAGCCAGGGCCGCCAGCAGACGTTCAAGGCCCGCCGGGAGATCATTCTGTGCGCCGGTTCCGTCGGCTCGCCAAGTATTCTGCAGCGCTCCGGGATTGGTCCGAGCGCGCTGCTGCAGCGGCTGGGGATCGGGGTCAGCCATGCCCTGCCAGGGGTCGGCGGCAACCTCCAGGATCACCTGCAGTTGCGCCTGATCTACAAGCTGGAAAACGCTCGCACCCTGAACCAGATCGCCGGCAGCCTGTGGGGCAAGATGGGCATGGGCTTGCGCTACCTGTATGACCGCAGCGGCCCGCTGTCCATGGCCCCAAGCCAATTGGGCGCCTTTGCCCGCTCGGGCCCGGAGCAGACCAGCGCCAACCTCGAATACCACGTGCAGCCGCTGTCCCTGGAGCGCTTCGGTGAGCCCCTGCACAGCTTCCCGGCCTTCACCGCCTCGGTCTGCGACCTGCGTCCGCAAAGCCGCGGCCGGATAGAGATACGCTCCGTGGAACCCGGGGATGCACCGCTGATCCAGCCCAATTACCTGAGCCATCCGGAGGATCTGCGCGTCGCCGCCGATGCCATCCGCCTGACCCGGCGCATCGTCGGCGCCCCGGCCCTGCAGCCGTTCAAACCCAGCGAATACCTGCCCGGGCCGCAACTGCAGAGTGAGGAACAACTGCATGAAGCGGCGGCGCGCATCGGCACCACCATCTTTCATCCGGTGGGCACCTGTCGCATGGGCAGCGACGCCCACGCCGTCGTCGACTCGCAACTGCGGGTGCATGGCATTCCCGGACTGCGGATTGCCGATGCCTCGATCATGCCGCGCATCACCTCCGGCAACACCTGCTCGCCGACCCTGATGATCGCCGAGAAAGCCGCCGAACTGATTCTCGCCACCGCCCCCAGGAGTACCGTCCAGCACAAGCAACCCGCCACCCCGGCATGACCGTAGGAACAGATGCACCTGATGTAGGAGCCGGCCTGCCGGCGAAGGCGTCCACAAGGCCGGAACCCGGCTCAAGGGCCTCTTCGCTGGCAAGCCAGCTCCTGCGCTCGGGAGGTAAACGAGGGTTCATCGCACGGTCGCGGTGAATCGCAACAACGGCGCCGGTCACGGCGCCGGCAGTGGAACAACAACAATAATCACTGTAAGGAAGCCCCCTATGTCAGAACACGCTCAGCCTCTCAATGCGTCCCTGGACGACTGCGCCGCCAAGGGCAGTCAGAAGGTGATCTTCGCCTCGTCACTCGGCACGGTGTTCGAGTGGTATGACTTCTTTCTCTATGGCGCCCTGGCGGCGGTGATCAGCAAGCAGTTCTTCGCCGGGGTCAACGACACCACGGCGTTCATCTTCGCCCTCATGGCCTTCGCCGCCGGCTTCGTGGTGCGCCCCTTCGGCGCCCTGGTGTTCGGTCGCCTGGGGGACATGATCGGCCGCAAGTACACCTTCCTCGCCACCATCGTCCTCATGGGAGTGGCGACTTTCGCCGTGGGCCTGCTGCCCAACTACGCCAGCATCGGCATCGCCGCACCGATCATCCTGGTGGCCCTGCGCATGCTCCAGGGCCTGGCCCTGGGCGGTGAATACGGCGGTGCCGCCACCTATGTGGCCGAGCACGCGCCCCAGGGCAAGCGCGGTCTGCACACCAGTTGGATCCAGTCCACCGCGACCCTCGGCCTGCTGCTGTCGCTGCTGGTGGTACTGGCTTGTCGCTACTTCACCGGCGATCAGTTCGAGGTCTGGGGCTGGCGCCTGCCGTTCCTGCTGTCCATCGTCCTGCTGGGCATCTCCACCTGGATCCGCATGAGCCTGCACGAGTCGCCGGCCTTCCTGAAAATGAAAGAAGAAGGCCGCGCCAGCAAGGCGCCGATCCGCGAATCCTTCGGCAAATGGGAAAACCTCAAGGTGGTGCTGATCGCCCTGTTCAGCATCAACGCCGGGCAGGCGGTGACCTTCTATGCCGCGCAGTTCTACGTGTTGTTCTTCCTCACCCAGTTCCTCAAGATGGACCCGGCCCTGGCCAACAGCCTGCTGATCATCAGCGTGGTGATCGGCGCGCCGATGTTCATCTTCTTTGGCTGGCTCTCGGACAAGGTCGGCCGCAAGCCGGTGCTGATGCTCGGCCTGTTGCTGGCCACCGTGCTGTATTTCCCGATCTTCAAGGCCCTGGCCCATTACGCCAACCCGGCCATCGACCAGGCCAGTCGCCAGGCGCCCATCAGCGTCAGCGCCGACCCGGCCACCTGCACCTTCCAGTTCGACCCGGTGGGCAAGGCGCGCTTCGACAGCCCCTGCGACAAGGTCAAGACCTTCCTGGTGAAACAGGGCCTGCCCTACAGCAGCGTCGCCGCCCCGGCCGGCAGCCCGGTGCAGGTCAGCGTCGGTGACGTGAAGATCAACGGCTTCGACGAAGCGGCGCTGCGTGGCGCGGTGACCCTGGCCGGCTATCCGCAGCAGGCGGACACGCAGAACGTCAACAAGCCCATGGTGGTGCTGTTGATCGTGGCGCTGATCCTGATTGCCGCCATGTGCTACGGCCCGCTGGCAGCGCTGATGGTGGAGCTGTTCCCGACCCGTATCCGCTACACCTCGATGTCCCTGCCCTACCACATTGGCAACGGCTGGTTTGGCGGCTTCCTGCCCACCGTGTCCTTTGCCCTGGTGGTGTACACCGGCGATATCTTCTACGGCCTGTGGTACCCGGTGCTGATTACCGGGGTCAGCCTGGTGGTGGGCTTGCTGTGTTTGCGTGAGACCCGGGATATCGATATCGACCACGTCTGACGGGGCCTTTCACGGGCGAGCAGGATTGCGTAGGAGCCGGCGGCTGTCAGGTGTTGTTGCAGCCGCTGGCGATGGTGTCTTGGTTAGAGGTGCTGGACTGCGACAGTTCCAGGTTCCACTCGGGCGGGTTGCCGGCGATCGTCAAGGGCGGCATCGATGGGACGGCTTGAATATCGCGCTGCTTTGCGCCACTGTCTCGGCACTTTTTCCGGCGGAGACCGAGCATGCTGTTGATCCTTCCTGCAGTGGTGGTCCTGGCCTTGATCCTGGTGTTCTGGCGCCATCAGAACACCCTCACCGCGTTGCGTCGGGAAGCTCATATCCGCAACTTCACCTTGCCACCACGGCTGTTCGAGCCCCTGCGCACCCAGCATCCGCACCTGAGCCTCAAGGACTGCCAACTGGTGGCCCAGGGCCTGCGCCAGTTCTTCCTCGCCTACCTCAAGGGCGGCCAGCACTACGTGTCGATGCCGTCCCAGGTGGTGGACGACCTGTGGCATGAATTCATCTTGCATACCCGGGACTACCAGGCCTTCTGCAACAAGGCCTTCGGCCAGTTCCTCCATCACACCCCCGCTGCGGTGCTCGGCAAGAACGCTGCGCGAAAAAGCGACAACGGCCTGCGTCAGGTCTGGCGCCAGGCCTGCCTGGAAGAAAACATCAATCCGGCCAAACCCAGCCGCCTGCCGCTGCTGTTCGCCCTGGATGCCAAGCTGAAGATCGCCCGGGGCTTTCACTACGTCGCTGACTGCCAAGCCCTGCGGCGTCTGACGGATAACGGCAGCACGACCACAGTGATCCACTGCGGCAGCGACCTGCACAGCAGTTCCTTCGACAGCGATTCCTCCAATAGCAGCTCTGACAGCGACAACTCGCGTTTGGGCGGCGACGCAGACAGTGGCAGCGATGGCGGCGGTGACAGCGGCGGTTGCGGGGGTGGCGGTTGTGGCGGCGGCGGGGGTGACTGACATTCAGTGAAGAGCGGCGCCTTGGCGCCGCTCCCGTCACACAGCGTTGATCAGGCGATGATGTCGGTGACGGCCGCCTGGCCCACGGTGCCCACGGCAAAGTCCACCGCGCCATGACCGGTCAGGTCGATCATCAGGCTGGTCTGGTTGGTCTCGGCGAAGTAGGTGAGGATCGCGTCGCCGGCGTGGCCAGTGAAGCCGCTGACGAAGTTCAGGGTGGCGCCGGTGGAGGCAAACAGGCCGCTGAGGTCGATCTTGTCCTCGCCACTGGCGAAATCCATGATCCAGTCCGGGGCGTCGAAGGTCGAATCCGCAGCCGCGCCGTAGACGAAGGTGTCGGCCCCCGCCCCACCCCACAGGCTATCGCCGCCGCCACCGCCGTAGAGGATGTCGTTGCCGGCACCGCCTTCGAGGATGTTTGCCGCAGCGTTGCCGATCAGCAGGTCATTACCGGAACCGCCGATGGCGTTTTCCACGGTCACGCCATGGGCGATGGAGACGTTGCCCACCAGGCCGCCGACATCGGAGAAACCACCCTCGTTGAGGTTGATTTTCTGGTTCTGGGTGAAGCCGGAGAAGTCCAGGGTATCGTTGCCGCCACCGTCCCAGACCGCGAACACCAGTTTGTCGGAGGCGCTGTGGGCGCTGTAGAAATCACGCTCGGTGTTGGAGTTGAAGCCATAGACCGTGTTGTCGGCACGGGTCTCGTGGTTGGCGCCATAGAGCTTCTGCACCGCGACGATATCGTCCAGCAACGGCGCCGAGGCGTAGGCACCGCCGCCGTCCTTGCTGAAGTTCTGCCCGGTGTGGCTCTCGCTCCAGTAGCTCATCAGGCTGTAGCCGCGGGTGTCCTGGGCGTAGGTGACGTCGTTGTAGGTGGGGCTACCGCTGCCGGCGTTGTACACACCCGGATGGGACAGGCCGAGGCTGTGGCCGATCTCGTGGGTCAGGGTCTGGCGACCATAGTTGCCATTGCCCGGAGTTTCGTTGACCCGGTACTGGTCGTTGATCAGGTACCAGGACTGGCCGTCATAGCTGCTGCCGGACGGCAGGTAGGCGAAGGCCGCGCCGCCGGTGCTGACGTTGTAGTTGCCGAAGCTCAGGTGGCCGTCACCGCCCTTGGCGGACTCGCTGAAGGTGACGTTGGCCACGTCCGACCAGGACTGCAGGGCCAGGAAGGCCTGAGCCTTCTGCAGCGCGCTGAACTCGCTGAAACTGCCCAGGGCCGGGTTGTAGTTGGCCGGTTTTTCCGTGAGGAAGCTGTAGCTCAGGTCGATCTTGCCGTCGCCATTCTGGTCGTGCCAGGACAGGCCCTTGCGCAGGATCGAGTCGGCGGCCTGGTCGGCGGTGAACGATGGCTTGCCGTTCACCAGTTCGCTGCCGCCCCGGTCATACAGATGGCTGAAGGCGTGGACCTGCTGGTAGGCATTACTGCCCGCTGCGAGCGGGTCGATCCCGTAACCGATGGTTTCAGGAAGTGCTTTGGATAGTGCGTTTGACATTGTTACGTCCTTGTTCCAGACAAAAAATTTCCGATAGAACAGCCACGACCCCGCCTGCGAGATCGTCCTATCACTCGCCCATTGAGGCCCAGGAAACCTGACACAGTCGTCAACGGCGAGTCCACGGTTTTTTTTGTCCGACAAAAGCCCGAAAACCACTCTGCCCCGGGGTAAATATTCCACTCGCGCACGGCTCTGGCAGCCGATAGGCTAAGCCCCCATCCGGGGTTGCAAAGGGCCGCTCAGGCCTCTGCCTCCAGGCTGTTCCACGAGGAGTCCGCAATGCGCAAAATCCTGCTGCTGGGCACTTTGATGATGTTCACCGGCGCCGCCCACGCCGAAGCTGTACCGCTGTTCAACGTCTCCTGCCCCGGCAATCTGGCCGTCAGCGCCGACCAGGGCGGTCCGATTTACATCAACGGCAAAGTGGTCAAGAGCCGCGCCGTGGATGACCGGCATTTCCAGGTCAAGACGCCGGAAACGAGCCTGACCATCAGCGTCGAGGACGACGATTCAGTGAGCGTGAAGTACAGCGACAAACACGGTGCCAGTGGCCTGTGCGAAGCCGTGGACGACTGAGGCGCCTCAGAACAGGCCCATCTGCCCGCCCACCAGGGTGCTGAAGTCGTCCTGCACGAACGGCAGGATGGCGTCTGCCACCGGTTGCAGTTGCCGGGTCAGGTAGTGCTCGTAGTCGATGGCCGCGCGGCGGTTTTCCAGGGGCTCGGGGCCGGCCAGGGTGATCACGTAGCTGATCCAGCCACCGTTCTGGTACTGCAGGGGCCGGCCCTGCTCGCGGTTGTACTCGTCCGCCAGGCGCGCCGCGCGCACATGGGGCGGCACGTTGCGCTCGTAGTCGTCCAGGGGACGGCGCAGACGCTTGCGGTAGATCAGCAAATCGTCCAGTTGCCCGGCCAGGGTGCGTTGCACGTAGTCGCGCACATAGTCCTGATAGGGCTGGCGGTGGAAGATGCGCTGGTACAGCTCCTGCTGGAATTCCCGGGCCAGGGGCGACCAGTCGGTGCGCACGGTCTCCAGGCCCTTGTAGACCATCTCCTGACTGCCATCGGCGCGCTGCACCAGGCCGGCGTAACGCTTCTTGCTGCCCTCCTCGGCGCCGCGGATGGTGGGCATCAGAAAGCGTTTGTAGTGGGTTTCGAACTGCAGCTCCAAGGCGCTGTCCAGGCCATATTGCTGCTGCAGATGCTCGCGCCACCACTGATTGACGTGGGCCACCAGGCCGCGGCCGATCAGCGCCGCCTGCTCCTCGTCATGCAGGCTGCCGAGCCAGACGAAGGTGGAGTCGGTATCGCCATAGATCACTTGATGGCCCTGGGCTTCGATCAACTGCCGGGTACGGGCCATGATCTCGTGGCCACGCAAGGTGATGGATGACGCCAGGCGTGGATCGAAGAAGCGGCAGCCGCTGGAGCCGAGCACGCCGTAGAAGGCGTTCATGATGATCTTCAGGGCCTGGGACAATGGCGCGTTGTGCTCGCGCTTGGCCACTTCGCGGCCCTCGGCGACCCGGGTCACGATCGAGGGCAGGCAATGTCGGGTACGGGAGAAGCGCGCGCCGCGAAAGCCTGGCACCGAGTGCGGGTCATCCGGTTGACGCAGGCCCTCCACCAGCCCCACCGGGTCGATCAGGAAACTGCGGATGATCGAGGGGTACAGACTCTTGTAGTCCAGCACCAGCACCGACTCGTAGAACCCGGGCCGCGAATCCATGACAAAACCGCCGGGGCTGGCCTGGGGCGGCAGCTCGCCGAGATTGGGCGCGACAAAGCCCTGGCGATGCATCAGCGGCATGTACAGGTGAGTGAAGGCCGCCACCGAGCCACCGCTGCGGTCGGCGGGCAGGCCGGTGACCGTGGCCCGCTCCAGCAGGAAGGTCAGCAGCTCGGTCTTGGCGAAGATCCGCGTCACCAGCTCGCAGTCCTTGAGGTTGTAGCGGGCCAGGGCCGGCTTGTCCTCGGCGAACATGCGGTTGATTTCGTCCATGCGCTGGTAGGGGTTGTCGATGGACTTGCCCTCCCCCAGCAGCGTCTGGGCCACGTTCTCCAGGCTGAAGGACGAGAAACTCCAGGTCGCCGAACGCAATGCCTCGATGCCGTCGATGATCAAGCGCCCGGCGGCCGAGGCGAAGTAATGGGTGCGGCTGCCGTGCTCGCGCCATTGCATTTCCTCGCCACCACGCCCCAGGCGCAGGGGCACGGCCAGGCGCCGGGCATGTTCGTGAAGCACCCGCAGGTCGAACTGCACCAGGTTCCAGCCAATGATCGCGTCGGGGTCGTGCTCGGCCAGCCACTGGTTGAGTTTCTCCAGCAACTGCTCGCGGCTGGCGCAGAACTCCAGGTCGAAGTCCACCGGGCTGTCGTCCTCCCGGGCCTTGCCGAGCATGTACACCTGGCGCTGGCCACACCCCTCCAGCGCAATGGAGTACAACTCACCGCGCTCGCTGGTTTCGATGTCCAGGGACACCAGCTTGAGGGTCGGGCGGTAGTCCGGCGCCGGCTTCATCTGCGCCTCAAGCAACAGGCCGTCGGGCCCTGGCTGGCCGCCAAAGGACACCGGCGCGGTAATGAAACGCTCCATCAGGTAGCGCTCGGGCGGACGAACGTCGCCCTCGAACACCTCGACACCGGCACGGCGCAGGGTCTTGTCCAGGCGCATCAGCTGATTGTGCTGCGGGCAGTACAGGCCCAGCACCGGGCGCTGGTGGAAGTCCCGCAACTGCAAGGGGCGCAGCTGGACATCCGGGTCGTCGGCCAGCAAACGCTCGGCCTGGGCCCGCTGGGCCGCCGGAACAAAGGCCACGGACGTTTGCAACGGCAAGCGGATACGGCGCGGCCCCTGATCGGTGGCCAGCCAGAATTCGACTTCCGTGCCCGCCGGCGTGTCGCGCCAGTGCCGGGTCAGGACGAAGCCTTGTTGTACATCCACCGCTGCAACCTCAGAACATTTCAAGGCGCCGATTCTACCTGCCCTGACCGGCATTGGGGGGCCTGAGTGATGGCTTTTCGGCTTTTGTCAGACAATATGTAGTGCCTTGAAATTTTCACTACAAAACCGTTGACGAGAGGATTTCGCCCTTGCATGATGCAGGCGTCCCCCCGATCGGGGGACGAGGCAAAGGTGTTATGAGCAAGCTCGTCTGACCGCCGAGCTGTGACCCGGATGTGTACTGCCCACAAGGCAGATTGATGAAACTGACCTGGCATTGATCGTCCAGAACAAGGACAGCAAGCTAGCGAAAACTCTTCAAGATGCTTGTGGCCGATGGTGGGAATGTCGGCAGCTTCATCCAGGTTTACGCTGCTTCTCTTCGTTGTGACGCTATTGCGTAGCAGTTAATCAAGGCAACTACACGCATCAGGCTCTGGGCCTTATCTGTATCCGACAGACACCCTCTGTCGCCCTGTTTCCGGTATCAGGGTTCAACTTACCGACGTAGCAAGATGAATTAGCGAATCAACTTAGATAGATCGATAAATGGTCAAGGGGGCTACAAATGAATCTTAATAATCAACCCACTATTGATGAATTGGCACGTATGTTCGCCGCACAGAAAGACAGCCACGACAGCCACATCCTGTGGATTGCCAAGTCGGGCCAAGTGCATATCGACTGCCTGTCGCCCCATAGCCATGAAGCAGAGTTCGACCAGAACAACCAGGAACTGGCGGCCCGCCTGAAGATGTACCGCCGCGGCCAAGGCTACGTCGGCAAGAAAGCCGCCGCCGACAAAGACTTCATCGGTCGGGTCCTGGAGACCCTGAAAGCCGAATGGCAATCGCTGCGGGACAAGTCGGAAGTTCGGGTTATTGATCGGTTTTGTTGAGTACCTTGTGTGATCAACGGGTTGAACCCCCGTTGATCCACCCTCTTCCTGGAACAACTGCAACACGGCACATAACCAACTTCTGCGTGTTGCAGCCCACCTCTAGCAACTTTCACTCCCCTCATGACTTGCCACAGCGTTGCAACAAGTGGCTCGGAACTTCCCTGACGCGCCTGTTACTCGACCATTCGATCCGGCACCTGGGCATGCTCTTCGAGCACAGCGGCCTTACTTGCCAGTGAGCGACGCCGGAGGGACGAAATACACATCGCGGCGCTTTAGCCCATAGTTGCCCATGCGCAGGTAACGCTCGTTCATGTTCATGAAGGGCTTGATCATCGGCGCGATGATCAATAGAAACGCGATGGTCCCGATGCCGAATGGCCCACCCATGAACCAGCCGAGGACAAAGACCGAAATCTCCAGAACCATCTTCGCCAGGGTGAAGGACCAACCGAGTTTGTTCATCATGCTGATCACCAGCAAATCGATGACCCGGATGCCGATCCCGCTCATGATGATCAGCGCCGAGGAATAAGCGCACAGCCCCAAGCCAATGGCGAGCAGCACATAAGGCCCCAGGGCCGCCGCCAACACCTCGTCAAACTCCAGAAACAGCCAGAGATCGATGAACAGTCCGGTCAGGGTCGTGGTCACAAAGGGACTGATCGGCGGCCACTGCCTGTTCCACAGTGCCCACCAGAGCAACAAGCCCACGGAGAACAATGCAGAACAAGCCCCCAGTCCCACCTGCAGATGATTGTTCAAGGCGATGACAAACACATCCAGTGGATCGGTGCCCAATCGGCTGACAATAAAGAACAGTGCCCCCAGCGAAAAGATCATCACGCCTATCAAGTACATCGCCAGCCGACTCGGCGTCAGCCAGGCACGCACAGAGGCGGCCAGGACTTTCTTGAGGCGCTTGGGCTCGTGGATTGGTTCGTTGATCATATCGTTTGCCTTTTCTCAGAATGGATACATCCGTTGTGTCCTGCCATGCGCCCATTCACCTCGAGCTCATGGAGATAAAACTCATGCCGTTGCTGACATGGCGAATGCTGACCCTGGAGTTGTCGATGCCACCTTCGCAAATCTCGTTCTGCACTTCGTGGCTGGCCTGGGCCAGATACAACCCGCCCAGCACCGAGGCTTCGGTGCCCTGGGGGGAATGCATCACCAGGGGCGGATTCAAGGAGGGTTTCAGGTAGCCCGGCTCGCGCAGCAGCATGCCCACCTGATGGGGAATTTCCGGGAAGCGTCCGAGCATGCCCCCGCCAAGGCAGATCACCTCCACCCGGAACAGCTCCACCAGGTTGGCCGTGGCCAGCGCCAGGGCCTGTACCGCCCGCAAGCGCCAGTGGTTAAGCGTGGCCTCATCGGAAAAGCCCATCGAGGCGACAAACTTGTCCAGTGAACGGAACGACGCATAGGCCTGCAGACAACCCGCCCGTCCACAACTGCAGGGCGCTCCTCCGGGCCAGACCAGCAGGTGTCCCAATTCGCGATCGGGCAACATGCGGCCCTGATACACCACGCCGCCACCAACCCCGGTGCCCAGAGAAAAATGCACCAGGTTGGAGGCACGCATGACCGTGGCATCGCCGAAAGTCGCCGCCGTTCCGTCATCGCACCAGATCACCCGTTCGACCCCCTCGATGCGAAAAGCCGGGCCGATGGCCAGGCCTTCCCAGTCGGGTCGATTGGGCCAGCGAATGATTGTGCCGTCGGCATTGATCGTCGGCGCGCTGGCAATCACCAGGCAATTGATCGGGCCGTACAGCGCTATTTGCTGGCACAACAGGACCACCGCCTGTTCAAGAATGCTTTGCGGAACACAACCGGCCGGAATCTCGATGCGCTCACGCTGCACAACGCGTCCGGCGATGCTGAAGTGAAGGGCCATCTTGCTGCCGCCCAGGTCGATACTTGCGCAATGCATCAGAAACGCCCTCCGCCATCGACCGCGATCACCGCACCGTTGATATAGGAGGCCCGGGCCGAGGCGAGAAAGCCGACCACTGCCGCCACTTCCTCGGGGCGTCCCAAGCGTCGCAGGCCAATACGCTGGCACACCTGCTGTTCCTCGGCGGCGCTGTAATGGGTCGGTGGTCCGGCCACGGCCCCCGGAGCTACCACATTGACGGTGATGCCGAACCCACCGACCTCAAAGGCCAGTGATCGGGCGTAACCATGCAGCGCCGCCTTGGACGCGGCATAAAGGCTTTGCCCGGGCATCCCGCTCTCGCCGGCCAGTGACCCCAGGAGCACCACGCGCCCGGCTCGCTGCCCCAGCATCGGCCGCACAACCTGACGCACCAGGCGGATCGTGGCCTCGACATTGAGTTCGAACAGCGGGTCGCCATCGAGTTGATTGCTGAGCAGGGCAGACTTGCGCAACATCTTCCCGGCACAACAGACCAAGGCATGAATCGGCCTTGAGTCAGCGGCCAGGGTGACCAGCATCCTTGAGGTATCTTCTGCGCATGTCAGGTCGCAAGCGACCGGAATCAGTGTGCCAGGCAGCTCCGCGGTCTCGGCGACCAGGGCTTGCATACGCTCGATGTTGTGTTGATAGACCCCGAAGACCCAAGCGCCTTCGCGGACCAGCTCTTCACATATCGCAGCGCCCAGCACACCTGAAGCCCCTGTGACAAGGCACACCCGTCCATTCAGTTCCAGCATGATTTTCCCTATCTGCAATCGATTTAAACAGGCAGCTGAACCGCTACCCTGTATGACACCTGGTACTGCGTGGTTCCTGCCGTCGCCACAGGAAGCTGGCGAAAGTACTTGTCTTCGAAGCAGCTCAGGCAGGGAGCTCCGTTGTGGTCGTAGGATTCGACAACGCACAGCCTCAACAGCGCGCCCAGCGGTGACCTGTGCAGCGGCCATTGATCACAGACAAGCCCCGCCTGCTGTGACAGCAGGCGGATCATCAAGGGGTCCACGGCAATCCACTCACCACAGATCTGCAGTTCGGCCCAGTAATGGCCGGTGGCATAGGGGGAACTGAGCAGCAGGCCGAATACCTGCCTGGCAGGCAAGCCGAGTGCCTTGGCCCGCTCAACCAGCAGTTTCGAGAAGCCACCGCATTCGGCCAGCTTGTGCCGGCTCATGAATTCAAGATCCCAACGAACTCCGTCATGCAGCATGTAGAACTGCATGCCGGCACTGACCTCTTCGATCAGCTCCCGAAACGGACTCGGCAGGAGCCGCATTTGGCCCGGTATGACTAGGCATTGGCGATAGAAGTCACCGCCCTGCGGTGCCTCCAGCACACACAGGCGCTCCGCGGCGGTCAGCACCTGGATCGGCCCCTGGGGCGGCTGTTTCTCGTTGAGCGTATACACCAGTTCAACCTGTCGCTGACGATCGGACTGGCGAAACGCCGTGGCCCAACTGCGCATGGCCAGTTTGTGCAACGACGGCAAGCGCAGGTGCAGGGACAGGCTGTACAGATCGTCAGGATCGAAGAACTCGTCGTGCTCCTGAATACGCGACACCAGGCCGATGGACTTCAGTGCCTGCAAGTCACTGTCGACAAAGCCATAGAGCCCCGCCTCCCCTGCCGCCACGCTGAACCGGCGATGGTGATCCTCGACCTTGCCCAGGTTATCGAGAACAGCTTGCGCCAACGGCTGCCGAACAAGCGCCAGGCTGGTCATGCGAAGCTCGTCATTTCACATTGGGCAGCCGCCTGACAACCACTCAGCCCGGCGATTGTCGGGGCGATCTGTTGCAGTTGAAGGGGCCCCGGCGCGGCCTTGATCCTGGCCCCATCCAGCAGCACGAAGCCGCAGTCGCGATGCCATCCCGACTGCGCGGTGCGGCGCACGTGGTTGGCCCAGCGCGGATCGCCCAAAGGTGGGCGCTTGGGGTCCGCCGGAGTCACGATCAGGCTCGGGGCCAGGTGAGTATGGGGGCCCTGGTACACCTCCTCCCGGGCACGGACGCTGGCCAGCGCCGGCTGCCCATCGGCAAAGCGGATGTCACTCAGGCATTGCATCACCGCCTGGCGTTGAGCAGCGCTGGCGTGCCCTTCATTGCACAGGTCGGCGCACAACATCACCCCATGGGAACCCTGCACCGTCTCCAGGGCGACGCTGCGCTTGAGGTCAACCTGCCCCTGCTCGTCGAGCACTTGCAGGCCCGCGGCCCGCAAGTGCTGATCGATGGAGAAGAACCCCGCCAGTTCGCCGAAGCCCATTTCGGAAAACACCAGCATCGACTCTGGAGCCAGGGACTGCAGACGCTCGCAGGCACGGTCGATGAAGTCATAAGCGCGCAGAATCTGCGGGCGCTGCGCGGGCTCGGACTCAAGCATTTCGTACCACATGAAATGTGACAGACGATCGGCCAGGGTCAGGTTGACGATCATCACATCCGCCTCTTGCGCAAGCGCCATGGCGCTGTCGAGCTGATGCTCGGCAATCCGGAAGGCCTGGGCTGCGAACTGGTCGAAGGGCTGCCCGGTGTAGAACAGCGAAACGTCATGGGCGTAGCGCACCCCCTGGGCATTCAGGTCGCGCAGCAGGCTGCGCGGGTGGCTGGTGTTCATCGAGTTGTGCATCGGGTAGGTAATCAGCGTGCCATTGAGCGGCCGCGGCGGATGGGTGAGCTGCACATTGACCACCGCAAAACGCTGACCGGCCATTTCCGGCCACTCCCAAAGCCGGGGCGCCATGACATCGGTGGTTTCGAGAATCCGCGGAATCTCCCCCGAACTGTGGGCGCTCCAGTAGGAAAAGCAGCCATGCCGACCCGGGTTGACCCCCGAGAAAGCGGTCGCCAGGTTGCTTGGCTCATAGGGCACCGGCCCACAATTCAAATGCCGATAAGAGTGCGCGCCCAAGCGCTGCGAGAACCATGGAAGCCGGCCTTTGGCAACTTCGGACTCCAGTACCAGTGGGTCCATCCCTTCGGCAATGACAATCAATGTCTTCATAATATCAATTAGCCTCTTATCATCCCTGAATCCGGCAAACTTAGTGAATACCGAACCAACACTTAGACATGACCGCAAAGTGACAATCCCTTTGCAATGTCGCGAATACCACCCTGTCAAGAAAGCGAATAAAAGGCAGAAAGACACAAACCACTCCTTTATTTAAAAAGGAGAGCTGCATATAAATTCCCAGATATGAAACGACACTTCCTTGACGTCAGCTATTCTTATAAAGCGCGCCTACGCCCGCCACCAACCCACCTCAAAGCCATTCAGAACGGGGGCTTCAGGACAAATCAGCTATTTCCGATTTTTTAACACAGGGATTAATTCGGACACGACAACTGCAACTCCGAGAGTATTTCACAATATTACAAAGGATTACTAAAAATAACCTTGCACCCAGCTTTTAATCCCATGTTATCTTCACGGCGACTCTGAAAATAACAACTAGGGAAGCACCACCCACGAACTACAAAACCTATAGCGCGACACATTTGGCAGCCCAACTACAACTTCAGGAAAGACACTTTAAACACCGGGACTTCTTCCAAAACATCCCGGTAAACATCTGCTTGCCTGTTTATTTATCAACCTTTCCAAGGGAATGGATGTATGACCCTGGCTATTGATGGCGGTACCCCTGTTCGACAAACCCCTTATCCCGGCTGGCCACAGTTTGGCGCCGAAGAGGAAAGCGCTCTGCTGCGCAGCCTGCATCAGGGCCAGTGGTGGCGCATGCAAGGCTGCGAAAACCTGGACTTCGAACAGGCCTTCGCGCAGATGCACGGCGCCCATTCGGCCTTTGCGGTGAGCAACGGCACAGTGGCGATCGAAATCGCCCTGCAAGCCGCAGGCATCGGTGCCGGTGACGAGGTCATAGTGCCGGCGTTCACCTTCATCTCCACCTCGATGGCCTGCCAGCGTATCGGTGCCACCGCGATTGCCGTGGATGTACTGCCCGACACGCTGTGCATCGACCCGGCCGCCGTGCTGGCGAACATCGGCCCCCGCACCCGAGCCATCATTCCAGTACACATGGCTGGGCACATGTGCGACATGCTCAGCCTGTCGAGAATCGCCGACCAGCATCGGCTGGTGATCATCCAGGACGCCGCCCATGCCCACGGCGCGCGGGGCTACGCAGATACCGGGATCGGCGAGTATGGCTCCCTGGCCTGCTTCAGTTTCCAGAACTTCAAGCTGATGACCGCCGGTGAAGGCGGCCTGGTCCTGTGCCCCAACGAAGAGCTGCGCGAGAAGGTCTTCCTGTATGGCAATTGCGGGCGTCCGCTGGGTGATCGCAGCTATCAGCACACCGTGGTCGGCACCAATGCCCGGTTGAGCGAGTTCAGCGCCGCGGTGCTTGGTGTCCAGCTTTCACGCCTGGAGCAACAGACCCGTGTGCGCCAGCACAACGCCCGGCTCCTGAGTGACACCCTGGCCCGCCAGGGACTGGTCACCGCACAGGTGCGCACCCAAGATGCCCACACCCATCCCTATTACATGTTCCTGTTCACCCTCAACGACCTCCCGGGCCAGCGCGCGCTGGATCGCAACCGGGTGGTGGACTGCCTGGTGGCCGAAGGCATCCCGGCGTTCCGCTCCTACCAGGCGCTGTACCGCATTCCCAGCTTCTGGCAGGCACCGGCACCGACCCGGCAGGACCTGGCCCAATGCATCGCCTCCTGTCCGGTGACCGAGCACATGGCACAACGAGGTATCTGGATCCATCACCGCGCCCTGCTCGGCAACGAACAGGACACCCTGGACATCGCCACGGCCATCGCCAAGGTCCACCAGCATCTGGCCGGCGAACGATGATCGAGCCCCGTATAGCCCTCGTCGGAGCCGGCTGGGTGGTGCGCAATGTCTGGGCACCACTGCTGGTGCAACACAATGCGCACATTGTCTCGGTGATCGATCCACAGACCGATGCGAGTACGGCCTTCCCTGCCATGTCGCCTGGCCCGCGCTGGCATCGCTGCATGAGTGACCAGGCGTTGCACAATTGCAATCTGGCCCTGATCTGCTCGCCCAACGTGCATCACGTGCAGCAGGCCTTGAGGGCCATGGGCCAGGGATTGCACGTGATCCTGGAAAAACCCGCCTGCCTGTCCTCCGCGGATGCCGAACAGTTGATCCGCTGCAGCCGTGAAACCGGTGCCGAACTCCTGGTCAGCGCCGCGGCGGCCCACCGCAGCGACGTTCGCGCCATGGCCGCGGCCCGGGGCGCGCTGGGCACACTGCACTGCATCGATGTCAGCTGGCGTCGGCGCCGTGGGGTGCCGCGCCCGGGCTCCTGGTTCACCCAGGCCAGCCAGGCCCTGGCCGGCTCGGGCGCGGACCTGGGCTGGCACCTGCTGGAGGTGGCTCTGCATGCACTGGACTATCCGTTGATCGACGCGGCCTTGTGCAACCATGTGCCGGCGACCGCCGATGAAGCTCAACAGCAGGCCACCTGGCGTGGCGACCAGGGCCCGGGAGGCACGATCGAAGTCGAGTCGCAGTCATTCAGTTGCCTGCAGGCCCGGGGCGGCACGCTGGTGCGCATGAGTACTGCCTGGGCCAGCCACCAGGAGCACGATGAAACCCGTATCACCCTGTACGGCAGCGCCGGTGAGCTGTGTTTGCGCACCACCTTCGGCTTCAGCCAGAACCGCATCCAACAGCCGAGCCTGACCCTGACCGTGGACGGCACCCAGACCTCTCTGGCCTTCGCCGCCGAGGACAACCTCGCGCCCTACCGGGACTTCCTCGGCAGCCGCATCGCCAGCCTGGGCACTTGTGCGCAGACCCGCGAACACGAGTACCGCAAGCTGCGCTCGCTGGCCTCGGCGATGTCCGCCCTCTACCCCCATCTCACGCCATCTTGCACCGCCCGGCCAGGTCACTGACCGGGCACCGCAGCCAGGAGCCACTCCCATGGCCAGTTCCACACCGCTCAAAGACAAGTTGCTGCAACTCTCCAAACTCTCGGGGCCGATCGTCGTGTCGCGCATCGGCTTCCTGTTGCTGTCCCTGGTGGACACCATCATGGTCGGGCGCTATGCCACCGAGTCGCTGGCTGCGATCTCCATCACCCACGCGATTGCCGACACCTACATGCTGATTGCCGCCGGGTTGCTGTTCGGCATCCTGGTCATGGGCTCGATCGCCATCGGCCAGCAGGACCCGCGCGCCGCCGGCCTGGCCGCCCAGCGCGGAGTGGTCCAGGCCCTCGGTCTCGGGCTGGCCTGCGCCCTGGCCAGTGTCGCCAGCCTGCCCTTGCTCGCGCGGTTCGGGGTGCAGGCGGAGCTGGCCGCGGCCATTGCCGAACTGATGGTCATCGTGGCGCTGGGGTTGCCGGCGATCCTGATCTACATCGCCTACTCGTTTTTCCTCGAAGGCATCTCTCGCCCCATGCCCGCCACCCTGGTCATCCTGGGCGGCAACCTGGTCAACGCGGTGCTGTGCTACGCCATGGTCTACGGCGAGTTCGGCCTGCCGGAAATGGGCGCCCTGGGCTCAGCCTGGTGCACCACCATTGTCCGGCTGTTAATGGCACTGGCGATCGTGCTGTATGTGCACCGGATCATGGCTGACCGTGACGATTTCGCGATCAACCAGCGTTTTCGCTGGGCCTGGCCGCAATGGCAGATGCAGCGCCGCATCGGTTACGGCGGCGGCTTGAGCTTCGGCATCGAAGCCCTGGCCTTCATGCTCATCGCGGTCATGGCCGCAGTGGCCTCGCCATTAATTGCCGCCGCCTGCGCGGTGCTGGTCAATATCCGCTCGATCCTGTTCATGATTCCCATGGGGGTCGGCTTTGCCACCTCGATCCAGGTGGGCATGGCCCACGGCAACCGCGACCTGCCGGACATCAAGCTGTCGACCCGCGCCGGGCTGCTGCTGGGGGTGTCCCTGAGCACCCTCTGCGCCCTGGTCCTGGCGGCCCTGCCGGAACCGTTGCTGGCGCAATACAGCCATGACTCGCAACTGCTGGCCGTGGCCCTGCCGAGCATGCTGCTACTGGCCCTGGCGCTGCCCTTCGATGCCTGGCAGGGAATCATGTCCAATGCCCTGCGCGGACGCGAAGACGCCATGGCCCCCACCCTGATCCATGCCATTGCCTACCTGCTGCTGATGGTGCCCCTGGGCTGGCTGCTGACCCTGCACTGGCAGCGCGGCCTCAATGGTCTGGTGGAAGCCATGCTGATCGGCAACCTGATCGCTGCGGTGCTCATGACCCAGCGTCACCACCAACTGAACCACCAGCCCGGCCAGGCTGGCCCTGCCAGCGACTTGCGCGACGAAGGTGCCTGATGCAGCTCTCCGTGATCATTCCGGTGCATGCCAAGGCCGAGCGCCTGCGCCTGACCCTGGCCAGCCTGCAGCGCCAACAGGCACGCTGTGAATTCGAGACCGTGATCGTCGCCGACGGCGCCCAGCCCGCCGTACTGGCCCTGGTCGAATCCTTGCCGGACGTACGGCTGCTCAGCTCGCCGGGCCTGGGGCGCGCAGCGGCGAGGAATCTTGGGGCCAGTGTCGCCAGGGGTGAGATCCTGCTGTTTCTCGACGATGACATCCTGGTCCAGGACGGTTTCTTCGAGGCCCACCTGCAGGCCCAGCAGACACACAGCGGCCTGGTACACGGCCGGCTGCGGGAACTGATTGCCCTGGGTCCGGTGAGCGATCCGGCCCTGGGCACCGTCGGCTGCCCACCGATCCTGGTGGAAGACTTGCTGGCCGGGCGCTGGACACCACAGAGCGCGCGGACCCTGGCCAATCCCCTGGAGCAGGCCGCAGAACATCCACGGGCCAGCCAGTGGCCATGGCTGGCCAGTGCCGGGGCGAACATCTCCCTGTCGCGCAGCGCCTGGCGCCAAGTAGGCGGGTTCGATGCGTCCTATGGCCGACGCTGGGGCATGGAAGACCTGGACCTGGGCTACCGCTTGTGGCGGGCCGGGGTCAGGCTGAGCCTGGAACCCCGCGCCTGCGGTTACCACATGTCCCATCACAATCCCCAGCGCTGGGAGGACCATCGGCATAACCTGCAACTGTTCCAGGCCCAGGCACCAATCGCCGAGGCCCTGGCCCTGGACGAACTGCTCTCGCCCACCGGCTCGGTGCAGCGCTACATCGCCCGGGTCGACCAGATCCGGCAGAACGCCGTGTCCCCCTGTACGCGGCAGTGACGCTGCAGGGCCTGGAGAAAACGGCCCTGACCGGCGAACAGCATCAGCACCTGGGAGCGGTAGCACAGCGCCGCCTCGCGCCACGCCGGCCAGGAACAGGCAATATCCCGGGCTTGCAGCTGCAGGCCCAAGGCCCGCACATGCCCCTGCAGCGCCTGCTGCGACAACTGCTCGGCATAGGGAAACTCACTGTAGAAATACACCCGGTTAGGCAGCTCGCGGGCCAGGCGATGGGTCAGGCAATGGTCGACATGCCCCCCGATGGCCAGCGGCGCGCAGACCACATCCTGCGGCCGTAGAAAACCTTGCAGCGCAGCCACCAGGGCAGCCTCCGGGGCTGGCCAGGAGGCCGGGGTGCTGTCCAGGAACAGCGACTGCAGGCTGGCATGCGCAAAACCTCCGCCCTGATCCAGACGCAATGCACCATCCGTTGCCTCCAGGTTCGAACAGCCGTAGCCGAGGACTGCGGCGGCACGCCGATCCTCGGCGCGACGTTGCCCGGGCGTGGAAAAACAGCGCCAGCGCTGCTCCGGCGCACGGGCCCGGGTCAGCCCCGCCGGGGCGTCGCCGGCAAACAGGCTCAACAGCTCAATCTCCTGCCGCGGCGCCCAGCGTGCCAGGCCGCTGCCCAGGGACCAGACCCCATCGTCCGGGTGCGGCGACAGCACCACCACCCGGCCATTGCCGGCCTCACTGGGCATTGGCGGTGCTGCCTGCGTACAACTGGCCCAAGCGCAGGAACCGGGAGATCTCCCGGTCATTGCGCTCCACCACCCGGCAGCGGCCCATCTTCAGGGGCGAGAGCTGGATGTCCGGGAAGTTGCGCATCTGCACCCAGGACAGGTGGGAAAAGGCCTGGTACAGCGCCTGCAGTTCACGCTCGCACGCCTGCACTCGCAACACCGGCGGCACCTCGGCCAGGCGTTGCGCGCTGGCGCTGAAGGCTTCCTCGAAGGCACTGCACACATGGGTTTCGGGACAGGGCACGCAGTAGTCCAGGTACAGACCAAAGCGCAGCAGCGCCTGATGCATCTCGACCTCCTGCCTGACCTGCTCCACTGACAGCACATCGTGACTGCCGAAGTTGAGGTAGCCGCTGCGCATGGCCGGTGGCGCCTTGAGTGCCTGCAAGGCGCGACAGACGAACATCAGCAAGCCTCCCAGGTCCTTGAAACCATTGACCGCAAAGCAGTCGAACTGCCCGACCAGGCTCTGGGGCAAGGGCTGGAAGACATCGTACTGAACCACCTCGATGTTATTGAAACCCTGCTGCGCCGCGACCCGGGCAATGGTCGCCAGCAACTGCGGGTCGATGTCCGCCACGACGATCCGTCGGCGATAACCATGTACCGCGAGGAACAGCGAGAACAACGCGTCATCCCCCAACAGCAACAGTGCCTCGTGATTCAAGTCGCCCAGGCTCTGCATGATCTTGTAACGACGGATCAAGGTTTCGTAGGTCTCGACGGACTGGCTGTACTGGCTCTGCTTGTCACTGATGAGATCGGTGAGGATCTCGCGAAAATGCGGGTTCAGGCGCAGGCTGTCGTCGCCCACCAGATGCAGGCCGCAGCCCGGCAGCGGAGTCTCATCCGGCCCCTCCCGGACAAAGCGCTGCGGCGAGCCTCCCGGCACCACGCGCAGCTGTCCCTCGGCCAGCAGTTGCGCCAGGCACCAGAGCACCTGCCGCACCGTCAGGCGCGACGACAGCAATTGATAGACCCGTTGGGGGGTGGCGAGTTTGGACAGCAGGTCGTCCAGTGCGGCGGGGTCCGCGGGTAAAGCGCTGGGCAGCATCGCCAGTCCTGTCTGTAGATCCGATCGAGTTGCCGCGAGTGTGCGCATGCAGCCTCCTGTATGCCTGGTTGAAGTGAGATGCCGTCAGAGCACGGCGTGCAGAATGTTCCCGGCACAACGGCCGTGAAAGAAGTTGACCCCGACTTCCAGGGTCGCGCCGCGCCGGTCGGAAAACCCCAGCCCGGTGCCGAACAACCCGCGCACCGCTTGGCCGCCCACCGTCAGTTCGTGGCTCTGCGGGTGCTTGCACAGGTTGCCGTCGCGCTGGTCCAGGCGCAGTTGACGGCCCTGGGCATCCAGCAGCCCGGGCAATCGGGGTCGGTAACCGGTGGCATTGATCAACAGCGCACCGCGGGCGAGCCAGGGTTGCGGATCGGTGGAGCCGATGTGCAAGACGACACTGGCGCGCGCGCCAGCCTCGATCTGCAGCAGGGTGTCCTGGGCGGCACCGCGCAAGCCGCAGAAGCGGTTGACCTCGCCACTGTCCTCATCCACCCGGTCCTGGGCCCCCAATGGCGCGGCAACCCGGGTCGAGGCCGCCCACAATGCCGGGCGGCGACGGCACAGGACCTGGATCGACCCCAGACCGAGCAGTCCGGTGAAACGCTCAAGCAGGTAGCCGACCACGGAAAAGGCGCTATGACTGCCCCCCAGCACCACCACTGGCCGCCCTTGCTCCAGGGTCTGGCGCAGGATCGGGTCAACCCGCCCCCGCAGCACCCGGTCGGAGCACAGCACCGAAGTGGCCGGCATCGCCTCCTGCGGTTGCAGGTCACGCACCCGGGCGCCACAGGCCAGCACCAGGTAACGGCTGGAACTGTTACCCCAGCCACCACTGACCGTGAAGCCATCCGCCTCGCATCGGACGTCCTCGACCCCGTGGGCAAAATGGATCGCCGCTCTGGGGTGAGCCTGACAGCGCTCGATGATCACCTGCGCCAGTTGACGCAGAAACGCCGAGACCTGCACCAGGGGCACTACCTGCTCCGGAACCTGCAGCCAGCGTTGGACCTGGGGTTGATCCAGGCACTGGGCAAACACCCCGTCGCGGCGAATGCCGCCAAGAAAATCGGCAATCGGCGAATTGGCTTCGATTTCGTAGCCCAGGCCATCCCACTGCTCCAGGGAGGCACTGCGCTCATGCACCTGCAACCCGCAGTCGAGCAATTGCTGCAAACGGCCATTGCGATCTGCAGTAATGAACAGACCCAGGGCCGCGGGCCCGAATCCGATGATCTGTAGCAAGGTATCCATGGCCTTATCCCTTTAAGCAATTGCATGGGATCGGCCCGGCGTGCGCCGGTACGATCAGAATGAATAGGAAAGCTCCAACGCCACGTGGGAATCGCTGGCCAGCGCATCCCAGACCACGTCGCTCGCGGAACTGTTGATCAGCGCCGCGCTGACACCGGCCCGCACTGCATCGCTGAGCCCCAGGTCGAGGGAGGCGCTGAGCATGTTGTTGCGCAGATCGGACGCCTGCGCGGTGTAGCCCAGGAACACCGAGGACAAATGGGCATCGTTGAGTTCCAGACGCGCCCCCAACAGGAACTTGCGATCAAAGATGCTCACCGGGGCCAGGGGCTGGTCACGGTCGTGGTGGTATTCACCGATCAGGCTCAGGTCGGCATCGCGCCAGGCCCGGTTAATCGCGTATTCGAGCCCCACCGACAGCTTGCGCGAGCTGTAGGCATTGTCGCTAACCCGCTGATCCAGGGCCTCGAGCTTGTACAACCATTGTTCCCTGACCCAGATCGCATCCAGCCCCCATTGCGTGACCTCGGTGTACTGGGCCACCAGGCTGTCACCTTCGGCGCGCAATGCCGGCGACCGATTGGTGCCCTTGAAGTAGCTCAGGCCGATGTCCAGGTCGGCCACCGAGACGAAATAACGCGCCGCCAGATCCAGGGAATCCGGATCGGCACCGTGGATGTACTCGGCCGCTGGCTGGACCCGGTAAGCGGCAAACCGCGCCGGCTCGCTGTAGAACTGCACCGGTTCGAAGCCGTCGAGCAGGTACAGGCTCAGATGCCCGGGCCCCAGGGTGCTGCCCAGCTTGATGGCTTTCTGCGAGAGCTTTTCTTCCGGTTGCAGACCGTCGAGGTTGTCGTAGGTGTTGATCACATCCACCAGTTGGCGGGTCTCCATGACACCCCAATGCTCCTTGATCCGCCCCACTTTCAGCTCACGGTTGTCCTGCTCGAGGAGCACGAACAGCTCATCCCAATAGAAACTCGGCCGCGGGTCCCTGGACCCGCTCTCCAGGTAGCGCGGGTTGACCACCAGGCGCAGGCGCAGGCTGTCCCAGCTCTGCAGGTACTGGTAGTCCAGGCCCAGTTGCGCGGTGCCGGACAGCTGCCCATCGTCGACGCCTTCGGCCGGCGATGAGCTGAAGAAGTAGCGCTTGAGCGCGATCTTCGCCGACAACCCCTGCTCCGCCTCGGCCTGCACCTGGGTGACGCTCCAGCACAGCCCCAGCATCAACGCCTGGAGCCTGCGGTGGACCTTGCCTGGATTCATTGCGTCAGGTTTCCAAGCCTTGCAGGTTCAAAAGCGTCCTCCCGGATGCCGGTGCGAAACTGCACGTCGGAACTGACCAGCACGGTTTGCCGACCGGTGATGTGATTGACCATGGTCATGTTCAGGGCACGCCAGTAGCGCCCCAGGAACAACTGGTAGTCACCCAGGGTCAGGGTCTTGAACTTGCTGCCCTTGCGGTCGTAGTACTCGGTCTTCATCTGCCGGTAGTCGGTCTTGTTGTACCAGACCCAGATCGACGAATAGCCCGAATACGGATACAGCGGCACCTGCTTGACCACCGCGCACTGGAAGTCGCCGCAGGGTTCGTCGCGCAACCATTGGTAGTCGTAGTTGCCGACTTCCATTGAGCCAATGTCCTCGTAGGAAAACTCGCTGCCCGAGAACGACCCGGAACGGTCGGCCGCCGCCACCCGTTTGACCCGCTTGAGGGCCGGCAGGTACAGCCAGACCTGATCGCCTTCCTTGATCTTGGAGTGGATCAGCACCCGGGAATTCTTGATGTTCTCCGGGGCCTCGAAGGT
This sequence comes from Pseudomonas sp. LPH60, assembly GCF_030718165.1. Classification (NCBI taxonomy): domain Bacteria; kingdom Pseudomonadati; phylum Pseudomonadota; class Gammaproteobacteria; order Pseudomonadales; family Pseudomonadaceae; genus Pseudomonas; species Pseudomonas sp. LPH60. Next base: position 945,317 of record NZ_JAVAJH010000001.1, on the reverse strand, counting down.
CAGCAGCACCTTGTCGCCCACCGCCGTGCTGGCGGTTTCGAAGCTGTTCATGCGCATGAAGCGGTCGGTGCTGGCGCCCTCCTTCTCCACCAGGGTCAGGCGGATTCTGGCACTGGTGTCCTGGTAGCCCAGGTCACTGTCGCGCCAGTGATGGGCGTATTGCTGCCCCAGTTCCTGCTCCGGGCTGGCCAGCGATGTCCCCTGGTACAGCAGTGCGCAGAGTGACAGGCAGACGCTCGATACGGCATTGCAGTTCATTGTCGATTCCTTCTCTGAATACGGGTCGGGTTCAGGCTTCGCGCGTGGCCAGTCGCGTGGCGGCGCGGCCCCACAGGAAGCGGTCAAAGGTCAGCAGCACCAGGGGCAGGCACAGAGCGTCGAAGATCAGTCCGAGGAAAATCGCGATGACTGCCAGCAGGCCGAAATCGGCGTTCATCGAAAACGGCGACAAGGTCATCACCATGAAGCCCGAGGCGAGAATCACCGCATTGGCGAACACCGACGGCAGCACATGCTGGTAGGTCAGGCGCAGTGCCTCTCGTGGCGGGTGGCCCTGCACCAGGCGCAGTTCCTTGTAGTGGCTCATGATGTGGATCGTGGCCTCGACGATCAGGCCGTAGACCACCACGCAGACATTGATCGCCGCGGTATTGATCTCACCGCGCCACAGGCCCCAGAGGCCGAACATGATGAAGAACGGAAAGACGTTGGGCAGGATGCTGATCAACCCCAGGCCGGCGTTGCGCAGGAACAGCGCGACCATCAGGGTGATGGTCACCAGTTCGAACAGCAGGCCATTGACCATGTACTCGATGCTGATGTGCGTGAGGTTGGCAAACACCACCGCCTCGCCGGTGCCCAGGCTCGGCACCAGCGCCGCACGATCGGCATGGGTCTGCCACCAGTCATCGGCCCGCTGCTTGATGTCGCGGATCTGCTGGGTGTCGAGCCGGCTCAGGGTCACCACCAGGCGCGTGGCCGACTTGTCGATGTTGATCTGGCTGCCCAGGTCGAGGCCGAACGGCAGTGACATTTCGTACACCAGCAGCATCTGTGCGGCCAACGCCGGGTCGCTGGGCAAGCGGTATTCCCCGGCCTGCCCGCCGTTCATGGTCTGGTTGAGCTTCTTCAGGGCATCACCGAGGGTGGTGACCGAATCGACTTCCGGCTGAGTCCTGAGCCACTGGGCGAAACGGTCCAGTTCGACGAGAAAGCCCGGATCGGAAATATCGCCCCTGGCCGAGGTGGCGACATATTCCAGGCGATAGATCCCGGACAGGTTGTCCATGGCGAACTCGGTGGCGTTGCGCACCGGGATGCTGGTGTCGAAGTTCTCCACGATCCGGTCATTGATCAGGTTGTTGCGCGCCGGCTCGATCGCCAGCACGAACAGCACCACAAACCCCAGCAGCCAAAGCTTCGGGTAGCGCAACAACGGCTCCATGTACAGCGAATAGCGCCGGCTGGCGGCCCCCTCAAGCGGCTTGAGCCGCAGCAGCGGGATCAGCACCGCGGCCACCGAAATGGTCACCAGCAACGCCATGACCGCACCGATGGCCGCCAGCACCCCGAACTCCTTGTAGGGCGGCGACGCGGCGAACACCAGGCTATAGAAACCCACGGCATTGGTCGCCGTGCCAATGGCAATCGGCTTGATGGTGTCCTTGATCGCCGCGCAGGCCAGGTCCACCCGGCGCTGGCCATACTCAGCGCTCATCTGCCGCGCGGCGGACAGCACGTGCATGATCTCCGCCACCGAGGTCGCCAGAACAATGGTCGGTAGCAGGCCGGTCAAGGCCGTCGCCTCAAAGCCCAGCCAGCCGCTGGCGCCCAGGGTCGCGGCGGTGGCCATGCTGATGGCGATCAGCACCACCAGCAGGGCGCCAAGACTGCGCAGCATCAGCACGCTCACCAGCAGAATGATCAGGTACATCAACGGCGTGAGCACCGCCATGTCTTGCTGCGCCGCTGCCGGATAGGCCGCCTCCACGGCCGCCAGCCCGGTCAGGTGCACCTGCAGTTGCGGGTTCTTGCGGGCAAAGTCATCCAGCAGGCGCTGGCCTTCGGCGGTGGCGGCCAGCGCCGCATCCAGGGTCTGTGGCGGAAACTGCAGGGTGACCAGCACCCCCAGCGTCTGGCCATCGCTGGACACCAGGCGCTTGACCAGTTCGATGTCATTGCGTCCCAGGCGCTCCATCAACTCGATGTGGGACGGCGTCAGGTCCGTGGGCTCGCGTACCAGGGCCTCGACATGCACCGTGTCGCCTTCGGCGAACACATGCTGGAAGTTGGTTACCGAGTCCACCCGATAAGCGTGGGGAATGTGCCAGGCCTGTTGCGTCAGCTCATGCAACTGCTCCAGGTACTCCCGGGTAAACACCGTGCCCTTGGGGTTCTTGATCACGAACAGCAGGGTGTCGGACTTGCCAAACTGCCGGTGCAAGGCGTCCAGTTGCTCGACGGTTTTTTCGCCCTCGGGAAAAAACGCCCGGTAGTCGGCGGCGAAGCGGATCGAGGTCATCCCCCAGGACAACCCCGCGACCAGCACCAGCACCAGGGCAAACAGCCAGAAACGGTAACGCTTGAGCACGCGCTCGAAGGTCGAAGTGGCCATCAATGATGTCCTCCACCGATGCGCCCAATGACTTCCAGCAACTGCCCGACGCCGTCGTCGACACTGCGCCCTGCCGTCTCGATCAGGCACTCGCAGGCCGTCGGCGGCTGGTAGGCACTGTCAATCCCGGTGAACTCCGGCAGCAGGCCACTGCGGGCCCTGGCATACAGGCCCTTGGGGTCGCGCGCTTCGCACAAGGCCAGAGCAGTGGCGACGTGCACCTCGATGAACGACGGCGCGGCAAACAACGCCCGCGCCCGCTCGCGGTCTTCAATGAATGGCGAAATCGCACTGACCAGGACGATGTAGCCACTGTCGTAGAACAGCCGGGCAACCTCCCCCAGGCGGCGGATATTCTCCTTGCGGTCGGCGGCGCTGAATTTCAGATCGCTGTTCAACCCGCCACGCAGGTCGTCGCCATCCAGGACCCGCACTCGTGCGCCCAACTGCCCGAGCCGCGCTTCCAGGGCCCTGGCCAGGGTCGACTTGCCGGCCCCCGAAAGGCCGGTGAACCACACACACAACGGTCCATGGACGAACCGGCCGGCCGCCTCGCCGAGGGAGGCGATAGCGCCGGTGTGGCCCTTGCCTGTGTCATCGATATTCACTGTCACGTCTCTCATAAACAGATCCAGTAGGTTCACTCGTACACCGAGCGGATGATTCGGCAGGGATTACCTGCCGCCAGTACCCCGGCCGGGATCGAGCGTGTCACCACGCTGCCGGCGCCGATGACGCTGCCATCGCCGACCTCCACCCCGCCCAACAGCACCGCCCCCGCGCCGATCCACACATCGTTGCCCAGCACAATCGGTGCCGCCCGCTGCACGCACTTGAGGCGAGCGTCGATGCGCACCGTACGTGCCCGGGGGTCCAGGGGGTGGGCGGTGGTCATCAGCTGTACGCCGGGCGAGAGGTAGGTGCGATCGCCGATGAGGATCCGGTTTGCGTCCAGAAAGGTGCAGTTCATGTTGATAAACACCTCATCGCCAATCTCGATATGCACCCCGTAATCACAATAAAAGTTGGGTTCTATCCAACTGTTCAGGCCCACTCGCTTGAGTAACTTCGCCAGCAGGGCCTGCTGCTCCTTGAACGCCAGAACAGAGCAATCGTTAAAGCGTCGTTGCAATGCCTGGGAGCGAAAACGCATGCGCGCAAGTTCCAGATCAGGCGTACAGAACCACTCTCCCGCGAGCATCAACTCGCGGGCCGAACGACTTTCGTCGATCACAATGCGTGGTGATTGAGAAACGTCCATGTCCAACTCCGAAGTTCTGGAAAGTCAGGCCTGGGGCAACTTTTCATAGGTCGATATATGTTTGAACGAGCCCTCGACGAAAGGCGTCTTGTCCCAACTTGACCAGCGCTGCACCAGGCGCATGCCCGCCAGCTCGGCCATCAGGTCCAGTTCCGCCGGCCAGGCATAGCGCAGCTCCACCGGAATCACTTTCACCCCTTGCTCCTGCATGCGGATAAAGCGGCAGCTGACCCGCTGCGCGACGGCATCCAGGCGCGAAGCTTCCAGCAGCACTTCGTTGCGCTCCAGGCCGCCGACATAGACCGGCTGGTCCTTGCCGTAGCGCGACAGGTCCGGATAAAAGGTCTCGATCACCAGGCGTCCATGGTCCTTGAGCAAGGCGCTGGTGGCCTTGAAGCAACTGACCTGGGCGGCCTGGGACAGCAGCAGGAACAATGAACTGAAGGTGCAGAAGGCCAGGCTGAACGGACCGCCCCCGACCCCTTCCAGGGTGGCGAAATCCGCCTCGGTCAGGGGAATGCCGGCCGCACCGGGCTTGGCCCGCAGCTTCTCCAGCATCGACGGTGATGCATCGACGCCATGCACCTGCACACCGCGTGCATGCATCGGCAAGGCGAAACGCCCGGTGCCGATCCCCAGCTCCAGCACCGGCTCGCGGGTGCCGGCCATTGCCACCAGGACCTCGATGGCATTGGCCGGAGCCTCGCCGTACAGGTCGTCATAGATATCGGCCAGGGTTTCGCCGTAAGTGCTGGCATCGTTCATGTGCTCATTCCACTCTGTGGTTTTTTCAGGGCAATAAGGTCCCGTGCGGGGGATATGATCCCCCGCAGGAAACAACCGTTAGTTAGGTGTTCAGTTCAAAAGACTATTGAGTGATTGCTTGCCTTACATAATCAGCAAGATGCTTCTTTTGAACATCCGATACAGCAAACAACTTGATATGCCTGCGAAACTTTCCAGAGCCTTCGAGCACCCCGTGCGGGTCTTCGAACAGATAGCCCTGACCAAACTCCACCGATACATGGTCGGTATAGGCATAGACCCCGCAGAACGGCGCTGCACGGGAAAACATGATGCCCCCGTACTTGACCATTTCCTCGACGCCGCCGCAGGTTTCCTCCACCACCTGGCGCACACGCTGGACGATGTCCAGCAAGGCTCCGTGGGTGCTGCCGATGTCCTCGAGCAACGCCAGGACCGCATCCTCGGTTTTAACCATGACCGCGTACTCCCTGGCAGCCCGCAACCTCAAGCCCGGTGCTCACTGGCCCACCGGAGTGCACAACTCGACCAGGGTTCCGGCCGGGCAACGCACATAGGAAACCACCTGCCCCCAAGGCTTGTGCTGAATAGCCGCGTGCTCGGTGGCGCCGGCGGCCAGGGCCTTGGCATGGGCCTTGGGCACATCATCGGTGACCAGGGCGATCTCGATGCCCAGAGGTTTGTGCTGAGGGCTGCAGAACTGGTAGCCGCCTTCACAATTGGAGTCCGCCAGGCCGCGGCTGGCGAAGGCCAGGGTCGTGGCGCCACTGTCGAGTTCACCGTAATCACCGGACTCGTCGAGGAAACGACGGGAGAAACCGAAGGCGTCCTCGAAGAAACGGATCGAGGCTTCAACATCGGGAACATAAACAATCGTGTATCCAAACTTCACAGTGTCACTCCTTTAATTACCCTGTTTATGAGGCTCCTGGCGCCTGGGTGGCAGCCTTGGAGCCGAGGCGAATTTTCCCGGTTAGCGGGGCGATCCGCCAGTGCAGAATCAGCCTGGAACAGCACTTTCAGACACTCCACATCATGGCCCGCAGCCACTAGTGAGCCGCCTGCCGGGGTGGCCACTGGGCGCGCACGCCTGTGTTCACCAGCGTTCATGTCCCTGCCTGGCGGTCATCCGCCGCGCTGACTTCGCGCACCGCCGCCGCCAGGCTCAGCAAAATCTGCTCCAGGGCCGCCCCGGAAAGAATGCTGTAGTGGTCACCAGCCAGGGTCAGGCAATGGGCATCCCGGTCCTGTCCGGCCAAGGGACGCAGCCCGCTGGACGGCTGCTCGACGCTGGCCTGCAGGTGCCAGGTCGGGCAAGCCGGCGCTCGGTAGCGATAATCGAGCAAGGCGGCGTAGTGCCGACAGAACAAGGCAAAGCGTTCCTGGGTGGCGCTCTCGCAGACTTCGGCTACCGCCTGGCCCGTGGCCTGGATCTGGGCGCAATGCTCCAGGTCGTCCTGAAACAGTTGCTGCAACAGGCTCGGCGGCAATTGCACCACGCTGTCCAGCGGCGCGCCCGCATCGAGGGTCACCAGCGCCAGTTGCTGACGGCCGCGGTCACTGAGCAAGCGGGCCATTTCCACCGCCAGCACGCCACCGAACGACCAACCGGCCAGCACCACCGGACGTGCTGCCTGCAGGCTGTCCTGCAATTGCTCCAGGTACTCCAGAGCCTGATCCTCAAGCGTATCGAAACGCTGGCCGGCGTCGGCACACAGGCCAATCACCTGGAAGTCCTCGCGGGTGGCACGAATCATCGGCCAATAGCACGACAACGCCCCGCCCACCGGGTGCACCAGCACCAGCAAGGGTTGCGGCTCACCGCTGCCGGCGCAGAAATCCACCCGGTTGCGGTGCCGCCGGCCCGTGCCCTGCACATGCCCGAGCAAGGCACTGACCGAGGGATAGGCGTAGATGTCCGCCAGGCTCAGGTCCAGCCCCAGCTCAGTGTTCAACCCCAACAGAATATGCACCGCGTGCAGTGACGAGGCGCCCATGTCGAACCATGAATCAGCCGCGCCACGTACCGCCGGCAACACCCGCTGGACGCAGCTCAGCAGCAGTTCCTGCCGAGCCGAGAAGCCCACCTCCTGCACCGGCTCGCCGGGCTCGCAAAGCCCTGGCAGCAAGGCCACCAGCGCCCCCCGATCCACCTTGCCGTTGGCGCTCAGCGGCATCTGCGCCAGCGCGAACAACTGCACCGGCAGCATGTAGGGATTGAGGTACTGCGCCGCGAAGGCCAGCAACTGCGGGCCACTGGGTGCCGGCTGACCGGCGACGAAAAACCCGTACAAGGCCCCGGCAGCGTCTACACACACCGCCACCTGTTCAACCCCGGGGGCGCGTCCCAGCACCGCATCGATCTCCGCCAGTTCCACACGCATGCCATTGAGCTTGACCTGCAAGTCCTCGCGGCCGAGAAACTCGATCTCCCCGTCCATTCGCAGCCGTCCCATGTCACCGGTGCGGTAGACCCGCTGCTGCAACCCGGGCTCGATGAAGAAGGCCTGCTCGGTCCGTTGCCGATCATGGATGTAGCCCGCTGCCAGGCCGTCGCCGGCGATGTACAGCATGCCCTTGACCCCAGGCGGGCAACGCCGGCCCAGCGCGTCGAGAATGTAGAACCGCTGGTTGCTCAGCGGTCGGCCATAGGGAATGCTCGGCCACTCGGGGTGCACTTGCTGGACCTCGAAGCAGTTGGACCAGATGGCCGCCTCGGTGGCGCCCCCCAAGGCCACGAAGCGCGAACCCGGTGTAAGCTCCCGCAGGCGCTCGGGCAACCCCAGGGCGATCCAGTCGCCGCTGGCCATCCACAGGCGCACACTCGCCGCCGGCGTCGGCAGGCCCACCGCCCTGGCGTAGCCCAGGGCCATTTCCATGATCGCCGGGACCGAGTTCCAGACAGTCGCCCCATGGGTCCGTGCCGCGTCGAGCCAGGCCTGGGGCTCGGCCCGCTCGCCATTGGCCGGCAGGATCAGCGCACAGCCGCACAATGCCGGCATGAACAGGTCGAACACCGACAGGTCGAAGCTGAACTCACTGACCCCCAGCAGCCGGTCCTGGGCGTCGATGGCAAAGCGCTCGCGACAGTCCAGCAGGGTATTGAACGCGGCGCGATGGCTGACCGCTACCCCCTTGGGCGTGCCCGTGGTGCCGGAGGTGAACATCAGGTAGGCCAGGGAACTGTCCACCGCCGGATAAGCCGGTGCGATAGCGGCGCCCTGCGCCTCCGGCGACGCCAGCCAGTGCCGGTAGTCGAGCGACCAGTTCACCGGCGATGCGAGCACCGCCGCGATGTCCGCAGCATCGTCTCCCAGCACCGTGGTGGCCGCTGCCTGGGTGATGATCGAATGCACCCGGCGCACCGGAGAACTCTTGCTCACCGGAACATAGGTCGCCCCGGCCATCAGTACCGCGTAGATCGCCACCACATTGGCGCTGTCCCGACTGCCGCGCACCACCACATGGTCACTGGGCCCCACGCCGTTTTCATTCAGGTGGCTGGCCAGACGACTGGCCAGGCGCAACAGCTCGGCAAAACTCAGACTGCTGCCAGCGCTCAACAGCGCCGGCGCATCCGGGCGCAGCGCCGCTTGCCTGGACAGGCCCTGATGCAGAGCCTGCCGAGGCAGCGGCCGCGTGCAGTGATTGAAGGCATCGACCCGGGCCAGCAGTGACTCAGGCAAGGCCAGCTCGGTCAGCTCCCAGGTCGACGGCTGGTTGGCCAGGCGCTCCAGGGCGCCATGAAAATGCTCGAAGGCCTGGGCGACAAGCCCGGGCTCGAACAAGCCCTCGCGCTCGTCCCAGGACAGGCACAGGCCCGCCTCGCTTGCGAAGGCCTGGGCGTCGATCCAGATCTGCGGCGTCATCATCGCGTGATCGGTCTGTTGCAGCGGTGGCGCCGGCAGGTCCATTTCCAGCAACGAGGAAAACACATAAGGCATCGGCGGCTCGCTGCTGTCGAGACGCTGGTCGTGTTCGCGAATCCATTCGCGGACCACTGACACGCCATCGTAGGCGGCATGCTGCAGCGCACCGTACAGGTCCTGCTGGACTCGCTGGGCGCAGGCGGCAAAGGCCAGGGGTTGGGATGGCAGATCGAGCAGCAGGGTATCGGCGAAATTGCCGATGGTGCGGGCGAACTCCGGCCCCAGCAGCGTCCGGGTGCTGTACATGACGCTGCAGGTCACCGTGGTCCTGCCCGACCAGCGTGCCAGGGTCTGCAGATACACCGTCAGCAGGACCGCATTGAGCGACACCCGGTGATGCCGTGCCGCCGCACTCAGCGCCTGCTGCAGCGCCGGCGTCAGGACCACCCGATGCTCGATGAAGCGCGCCGGTGTTGCACTCGCCTGCCGACGCCGAGCCAGCGGCAGGTCCGGACCCGCAGCCAGTTGGGGAATCTTTTGCAGCCAGTAGTGCCGGGCCTTGAAACGCGCCAGGCGTTGGGCCCGGCTCCACGCCGCGACTTGCGCCGGGGCATAGCCCTGCGCTTGCAGAGGACTGTCTCCGGCGACCAGTGCCAGCAAGTCACCGATAAAAATCTGCACCGCCGGGGCATCGAACAGCGCCAGCCGATAGACCACATGCAAACAGCGCTCATGGGGACCTGCCACCAGCACCAGGCGAAACAGCGGCTGCTCCGCGGTCAACGGCGCAATCGGCATGGCGCTGTTCGCCAGGGCCGTGCAACGCCGTGGGTCCGTCCCCTCTGCAGCGACCTGCTGCTCGACCATCAGCTGCGGCGCGACCAGCGGCTTGAAGCGCGGGGCCTGGGCGTCCAGGGTGTAGGCCAGGATCGGGTGCAAGACCAGCAGGCGGGGCAATGCCGCTTGCAATTGCGCGGCCGTGGGCACCGCGCCGGCATAGACCAGGTGCAGATAGGCAGCACTGCCCTGGCTGAAAGCCGAATGCTCACCCAGCCAGTAGGCCTGGCGCAGCCCGCCAAGGTGAGACGCCAGTGGGTCCGTTGGGGCCAGGTACGCCAGCAGGCGACTCCTCTCATGACCCACTAAATGGCGGATATCTTCAGGCAGTCCGTCTGCGCCGCAGTAGTAGCGCAGGCGCCCGCCATCTTCATAGAGGTGCACACCGCGCTGCTCCCAATGCTCGATCAATGTCGCCATCGCCTGGCTCATAGTTCGCCCTCGCAGATTGCCCCGGCACGCCGGCCGGCCGCCCCCTGCAGCACGGCGGCAACAAACTCGCCGAGGGTCGCGGTGCCGACGATCAGGGTCAGGTCAATCCCGTCCTCGCCGCACAGTTGCGGATGCAGTTGTTCGAGCAGTGCACACAGTTGCAGGGCCTGCAACGAGCTGCCCCCGATGGCGAAGAAGTTCTGCCCGGCATGCAACTGCTCCTGCGCCACCTTCAGCAAACGGGCGCAGAGGCCCAGCACGTCGTCCATCACCTGAGTCTGCAGCGGTACCGCCGTTGCACTACACATGGCGGGCTCCCACCAGTGCCGCGGCGGCCAGGGCATAGCCATCAGTGCCCAGACCGGCAATGAAGCCGTGGCACAGGGGCGCCAGCAACGAACTGTGACGGAAGCTCTCGCGGGCAAACAGGTTGGAAATGTGCACCTCCATCCAGCGCCCCGGGTAGTCCTGCAAGGCATCGCGCAAGGCCCAGCCGGACATCATCAGCGCCCCCGGATTGATGATCATCGCCTCGGCCTGATGCTGGCTCTCGATGAAGTCGATCAACTCGCCCTCATGGTTGCTTTGTCGGGCCAGCACCGTCCAGCCACGGGAGGCGGCGACCGCGGTGACCTCAGCGGTGATCTGGTCCAGGGTCTTGGTGCCATAGACCTGCGGTTCGCGCAGCCCCAGGCGCCCCAGGTTGGGGCCGTTAAGCAGGAGTAATGTCGGCATGGCGAGCCACCTCCAGCAAGGCCAGGATCTGGCCTGGCGCAGTCAGTTGATAGGTGCAGGGATAGCGCCGGATCTCCTCGCCGGGATGATCCCAGAGCGCCAGCGCGGTCTGCATGCCCGACGCCTGGCCGCACTGCAGGTCAGCCAGGGCATCGCCCACGAACAGGCAGCTCGCCGGGTCCAGATGCAACTGTTCGACAATCATCCGGGCCATGTCCGGCGCCGGCTTGGGATTGGCCACGTCGTCGCTGCCGACGATGCAGGAGAAATACTTCAGCAGGCCCAGGTACTCGAGAATCGCCACCGTGCGCCCATGGTCCTTGCCCGTGGCGATCGCCATGGGAATGCCCCTGGCATGCAAGCTCGCCAAGAGTCCCCCGACGCCTTCGAACACGCGGATGCGCTGCATTCGCGCGTTGCTTTCACGCATGAACACCGGGTGCATCTGCGCCGGCAGCCCCATGATCTTCATGATCTGCACAAAGCTGCGTCCCAGGTGCTTGCAGTACTCGCTGAACGGTGGTGGCTCGACGTCCGCCCCTACCACCTGGGCATGGGCCGCGTGGTAGGCCTCGCGAATCACTTGCTTGCTGTCGATCAAGGTTCCGTCGAGGTCGAAGATGACTGCACGGATGGGCAATTCAGACATGGCTCGCAGCCTCCATCGCCGCTTGATGATTCAGACCTCGATCCACGGTGGCCGCCATCGACTGCACCGCCAGGGGCAAGGGTGAGAGGAATGCCGCAACCCGGGTGAATTCGCCGTCAGGGTCTTGCAGCACCCGTTGATAATCCAGTTCCAGCAGTTGCATGTTCGGCCGCGAACGGACCCATGCCAGCACCTGGGCCACATGCTCGCGATACAGCCGCGCCAGTTCCTCGACCTCCTGCCCTCCCCAGACCTGACCGCTGTGGTGCTCGGCCATGTCTCGCTGGGAACGGATCACCGCATCGATATCACGGTGCATGAACAACACCCGATACCCGTGGGTCGCTGGCAGGTGCTGGAGAAAGCGCGACACCAGCTTGACCGCACGGCCGCGGGCCTGGTCCATCCACCCCAGGTAGCCGTCGCGGGACTTGACCGCTTCCCATTCGAAATAGCCATGGGGATTGCGTTCATCGCCCTGGCGCAGGTTGTCAGTCAGCGGCGCCAGGCCGGCACTGGCCAGGGCACGCATCATCATAGAGGTGCCGCTGCGCGGCAGCCCGGAGACCACGGACACGAAGCCGCCATCGCCAGCAACGCAGTCCGGTACATTCATGCATTCATATTGCTTAAGCATCCCAGCTCCTTACTCGTTCTTTCCCGGCTGCCCGGTATCCCGGACAGCGGCCTGCGGGCTGCACTGGACCAGGCCCAGGCGGTTGCCGAACGGGTCCTCGATCACCGCCTTGTAACTGCCCCACAGGGTCGGCCCTGGCGCCTCGACAAGGGTCACCTGCGGCGGCATCCGGGCAACCAGCGCATCCAGCTCAGGCACCATCAGGTCAAGCATGCTGGCCGGCGACGGTCGGGCCATCAGCGGGTCTTCGATCAGGCCGAGTCCGGCACCGCCCTGCTCGTCCACATCCAGGCTGATCCAGCGGGTCGGGGCAAAGCGCCGGCTGACCTGCAGACCCAGGACCTGCACATAGAAGGCTTCGGCAGCCGCCAGGTCGGGAACCGCCAGGGTGGCGAAACACAGGGTCGACTGATTCAGCATGGCTGGCACTCGCGGGCATCCTCGGGCAGCGGCCGGGCACCGACCTGGAACTCGAAACCCACCCGATGGCGAATCAGGGCACACACCACCGAGGCCTCGATGCTCGCCGCCAGCTGTTGCATCAGCGTCGCCAACTGGGCGGCCGGCCAGCCTTCGACTTGCAGTTCAAGCTCGATGTCCTGTAGGTGAACCGGGGTCGGCGCCACTTCACACATGCCGCGGATGTCCACCATGGCCCGCACGTCCAGGTGCACCGCACCCGGCAACTGCTGGCGACGGTTGAGCTGCGCCAGGACATCGGCGGCAATCGCCATCAGCAGGTATTCCTGGGGGTTGGGGCCCCAGTCGATACCGGCCAGCTGCTTGGGCTGGTCGATAGGAAAGCTGCGCAGGTCCTGAGGGTCCTGGTGGACGAAGTCCGCCCGCAGTTGAGTGCCATAGAGCCACTGGCAATCCAGGGACAGGGCCTGGGTCTTGGTCTGGACCGCCGCAGTATCCGCAGGCGCCTGCTCGAAGGGGCAAAACCTGTGCCAGGGGCCAGCGCCCTCGGCATCCACCAGACGTGCCGAAAGCCCCAGGGGCTGGACGAAAGTCTGGTGATTGGGACTGTGGCTCTTCACCGCCTCGATCACCTCCAGGGCTTCGCTGATCTTCTTGTCGGTGCCCGAACGGATCTCGTAGCGCACTTGGGGAGCAGCAGCGGCCGCTTCCTGCAGGATCGCGCTGGTGGTCATGGACAGATGATCGACCGTGGTCCGTCGCGCGGAAAACCCCGACACCGCGGACACCAGGAAACAGCCGGAGAGCGCCGCCAGGGCCAATTCCTGGGGCCAGGCCGGGTCCAGCAGCCCTTGGCATTGCAACGCCGGGCTGGGGCGGATCGGTACTTCGAAATGCCGCGGCGCGCGCAACAGGCCGATCAAGGCCGGAGCCACGCCGGCCAGCATGCCGCCGGCCGGCGAACAGTGCGCATAGGCGGCGTAACGGAAGATCGCCTGGGCCGGCTCTTGCTGGATCTCGTGGACAATCTCACTGAAGCCCGAGATGTTCATTCCGTTTCTCATGGCTGACTCCTTCCTTGGTAGACCTGACGCAACGCCTGCTCGAGATCGGCACACAGGTCATCAGGGTCCTCGATTCCCACCGACAGCCGGACCAGCCCGGGGTTGAGCCCGATCTTTTTCTGCTGCTCGCGAGTCAGGCCGCTGTGGGAGGTGTTGAACGGCAGGCTCACCAGCGACTCGACACCGCCCAGGCTGGTGGCACAGGTGATCAGCTTGAGGTGTTCCAGCAGTTGCAGGGCCGCCGGATCGCCGCCCCGCAGCTCAAAACCGAGCATGCCGCAGGTGGCCTGGGCGGCGTACTGGTACAGATGGGGGTGGGCATACTCCTCGGCATAGACCGAATGCACCGCGGTCACCTGCGGATGGCGTTCGAGAAAACGCGTCACCTGCCGGGCCCCTGCGGCATGAGCCTGCATGCGCACGGCCAGGGTCTTCATGCCCCGTTCCAGAAGGAAGCACACGAAGGGGTCCAGGTTACCGCCAAAGCGCAACAGCTGTGCCCAGACCCGGTCCACCAGCTTGCGACTGCCCGCAACCGCGCCACAGGTGGCGTCACTGTGCCCGTTGAGGTACTTGGTCGCCGAGTGGATGACGATATCGGCCCCCCACTCCAGGGGACGGCAACTGATGGGTGAAAGGAAGGTGTTGTCCACCACCAGGAGAATGTTCTCCTGCTTGCACAAGGCAGCGATGGCCAGCAGATCGATGGCCTTCATCAGCGGGTTGGACAGCAGCTCGAAAAACATGATCTGGGTCTGCGGGCGGATCGCCCGGCGAATCGCCTGCAGATCCAGCGGGTCGACATAGCTCACCGAGCGCCCGGCCTGGCTGATGTCGGCGTGCAGCAGGCTGTAGCTGCCACCGTAGAGATCGTAGGAAGAGATGATATGGCCATTGCGGTTGGTCAGGGCGAACAGGGTCGAGGCGATCGCCGCCATGCCCGATGACAGAACCAAGGCACTTTGCGCCCCCTCCATGGCCGCCACCTTCAACTGCACCGACCACTGCCCCGGGTTGCCGTAGCGGCTGTAGGTTGGAATGTCACGCACGTAGCCTTCCAGGAACGACTCGTAGGTGGACTGGCTGAAGCGAAAGGTGGTGCTGGGAAATATCGGCGTGCCCACGGCCCCGGTCACCGGGTCCTCGTAGGTGCCGGCGTGCACGCAGAGTGTCGCCGGGGCCTCGCCTTCGGTCAGCCAGCGATTGTTCTCCATCGCCGGCCCGGCCAGACGCTGGCGGTTGAGCTGGTTGAGCCAGGGCAACTGGGCATCGGTGCCGGGACGATTGGCAAACATTGCCTCAGTCTTTTTTGCATCGTTCACACGAATTCCCTCGTCGTTCGGTTCTTCCGGGCGGCCCGGCGGGCGCCGGGCCGCCCAGGTCGGCGCGCACTGCAAAGCGCGCGGCCGACGTTGGCAAAGAGACACATGCCGTCATCGTCCTCAGACGACCCGGGCCTGGGTCTTGTCGGCGACGAAGGCTTCCAGGCGCTCCAGCGAGTTGACCAGTTCAATGGACAGCTCGTTGTCCTCGATGGAAAAGCCGAACTCGGTTTCCACCTGGATCAGCAACTGCAAGGCGTCGATCGAGTTCAGGCCCAGGGTGCCGATCAGGTCGCCCCCCGAAAGGTCTTCGCGGCTCAGCTCACGGCCCACGGTGCTGGAGAACACTTTGATCAAGCGGTCGGTATCGGTCATTTTCTAGCTCCTGCTGAATAACATCGTGCATTGATAAATCATCGATTTGCGGCGCCAGATTTGCTCGCCGACGAACCCCAGGCGCGCCAGCGCCGCAACCACCTCGTCCTGCCTCGGGTACTGGCAGCCGCCATGGGTCAGCCAATCCACGCCGACAGCTGCCGAGGCCGTGTCGCAAAAGAAAATCTCGTCAATGATCAGCCGGCCACCTGCCCCCAGGCGCTCCAGCAAGGCAGGCAGGGCCTGGGCTACGCTGGGCTGGTGCAAGGTGTTGTCGAGCACGATGACGTCGAACCGGCACTCATCGAGCTCGGCCAATGTCTCCCGGCTGTGCACCGGAATATCCGCCGCCACAGGGTTGAGCCCCCCCAGTGGCACGATCCGGCTGGCGTTGCAGTCAAGGCGTCGGCGACCAAGCAACGCCTGGGTGTACACCGCGCCGGTGGCACAGACATCGAGCAGGCGAATGGCGCCCGTCGTGTGGAGCAAGGCCTTGCGCCAGGTCAGTTGCGCAGCCAGTTGCTTGTCCGCCCCGGACACTGCGCGCTGGTAGCGCCGAAGCAATTGCGGATGCTTGGGACTCTGCTCGAAAGCGCGCCGGTCGAGGCCGTCATGCAGCACCGCCAGCAGCTCGTCCAGACGGTTCCAGTGGCGGTTGTTGAAAGCTTCCAGATCGAGCACCGGAGCCAGGGCCTCAAGGTCCTGCGCATGCGCCTCGACGCCTGCGGCTTCCTGCACCAATCCGTTGGCCTGGGCGGTGTCGAAGGCCACCGCCAGAGTCTGCGCATGCAGCCCGGTACGCTGGGCAATCTGATCGACGCTCAAGCCCTGGGCACTGAGTTGCAAGGCGCCGCAATCCCACAATGCCAACAGCAATTGCGAACGCTTGTAAGCGTGGGCCGCGTCGAGCAATACCTGGCTGGCAGCCGGGCGGTAGCGGCGACTGAGCAGCGGCTTGCCATTACTGCTACGAGCAATCAATGCCGTGCGCTCGAAGCGGTCGGGGACCTTGGCCGACGCCAGGTTCGCCTGACAGTATTCGCGCAGCAGTCCCGGGTTCCAGGGCCGCTCGGCACTCCAGACCACGAAGGCGAAAATGTGGTCGTTGCCTGCCCGGGCCGACTTCACTGCCCGCACCGAGCAATCCAGTACGTCGGGGTGGCTGGTCAGTACCGATTCAATCTCAAACGGCGAAATCCAGCGTTCGCCCCGACGGATCGCACTGCTTTCACGACCGACAATGCTGTAGCCGACCGGACTTTGTTCGGCGATGTCGCCGGTGTCGTAAAGGCGGCCATCCTCCAGTCGCACCTTGAGGGCAAACGGCTGACCCGCCGCCGGCTCCACGACTTCGATCCCCGGCATTGGAAAGCCGATGGACAACGGCGGCAATGGCGCGACGCCGGCAAACACGGCACCGCTTTCGGTACTGCCATAGTTGCGCGACAGTCCGATGCCGAAGGCCTGCTGGAATTGCTGGTCGAGCTGTCCGTCCACCGGGCCGGCGCCGGACATCACCACCTTGAGCTGGGGCGGACGCTCACCCTGGCCAACCCGCTGGGCCATCAGGGTCGCCAGCATCGGCGTGACCACGCAATGGCTGGCGCGCAGACGCAGCGCCTGCAGCGCCGCCCCCAGTTCCGTGGGCTTGCAGATTTCCACCTGGGACCCGGCCAGCAACGCGCCCCACAACCAGCCCAGTGCATAGGCGTGATACACCGGGGCAATGAACAGTACCCGGTCCTCGTGGCTCAGTTGCAACAGCCGGCAATAGCGCAAGCCTTCGTCGCGCCAGCTGTGCAGGTCGCGAAAAACCAGCGACGGTTCCCCCGTGGTGCCCGACGTCAGCAGATAGATGCCACGCCGGTGTGGCTGCACTGCCGGATCGCCAGGCAGTGCAGCGCCAGGCTCAAGCGATGTCACCCGCAGTTCGCCCTGCTCCAGATGGACGCTGTGGCTGATCGCCCCCTGGGCGGCATAGCGCTGCAGTTCCTGGGGCTTGGCATCGCTGGCCACCAGCAACGGCGACAAGCCCTGCTCCAGCAGCACCAGCAACAGCGCGGCATGCTCAAGCGTACTGTCGAACACCAGCAGCAGGCGCTGCTGGCCGCTGCTGGCCAGTTCACCAAGCTGCCGGGCCCACTCACTGCGCCGGGTTGCCGGCAGCGAAGCCAGTACCGGCCCCGCGCTCAGTTGGGCAAACCAGCGGTCATCGGTCCGTGACTCAGGCGCCATGTTGATACGCTTCCTTGGCTTGTTCGAGCAGGTTCCTGACGGCCTGGGGCGCGTAGGAAGGCGCACGGCACAAATCGTCCAGGCTGATAGCGTCTTCGAAATACAGGCTCAGGGTGTCCCAGGGCGTGAAGCACCCCTTGCAGGCATCCAGCCGTGGTCGTTCAGCCAGCAGCAACTGATAGAACGGTGAGCGGTTCACCGGCGCCAGAGCCTTGTTCCAGTCCTGCTCCAGCACGTTGCCCATGTTGTGGAACCAAATGTTCGGACAGGGCGTGGCCACGCCGTCGCTGAAGGTCGACAGCACCAGGCGCGGCAGGTGACAGCGCCAGGTGCGCCGCCCCTGGTGATAGAACGAACTGAGGCGGTCCAGGTAGGCCTTGGGTGGCAGGATCTGCGGGTAACGCTCGCGCAGCTCGAACAACGCGTCGATGAAGGGATACTGCTCGGGGCGCACCTTGAACTTCTCGCTGTCCGGGCCGCGGACGGGGAACGGAAACAGCTGCGGCGGGTTGTCTGCAAACCCGGAGCACCACTCCACGAACTCGCGCAGATACGGCGCACTGCGGTCATTGAGCACGCCGTAGATTTCCAGCGGCAGGCCGGCCTCCAGGACCATCGCGATACGCTCCATGATCATCTCGTGGATGCGTGGCGACAGGACCCGATAGCTGTTGCCCTGATAGTTGCTGCTGTCGAGTGAGATCTGCACCACGACATTGCCCAGTTGGGCCAGGCGCCGCACTTTGTCCCGGGTCAACGGCAGGCCGTTGGTCTGTACAATCAGCACTTCATGCAGGGGCGACATGCTCTCGATGAAGCTCATGATGCCCTTGATGATGAAAATCTCGCCGCCGGTGAGTTTCAGCAGCGGTGGCTTGAAGGTGCGGTTGACCCGCTCGACGATGGTCTGCAGACGCCGGCCCAGGTCACTGTCTTGGCTGTAGACGTCGTGCACCGGCGGCTGGAAGATCAGCTTGCCTTCGTGGGACGACTTCATGTTGCTCTGCCCGGTCAGGCAGTAGGTGCACCCCAGGTTGCAGGAGTCCTCGTTGATGACCAGGTCATTGCCCAGCAACTGGCTGTGACCGAGAAAGTTCACCGGTTCGGCATTCGTCATGGCTCAAGCCCCTTTGCTGAACTGGATGTCGCGCAGGCTCAGCCCGGCGCGGTGGAGTTGCATGCTGATACCCAACTGGACCTGGCGCAGCTCGCCGAGCTTGACCCGGTAGAACTGCTCGACCTGGGGTCGCCGTTCATGGGCATAGGCCTCGTCGAGGGTCCCCTGCTCGGCCAGGTCAGTCATCTCGGAAATCAGCGCATAGTTGAAATCGCTCATGAGCCGGCGCAATTCGGCGGCCTTGGCTTCGCCGGCTTCGAGAATCGCCATGCCCCGGGCGTCGCCGAGCACCGCACGCCGCAAGCGCGACATGAAGGTGTGCATGACAATGTCGTAGGTCTCGAACTCGAACACCGCCGGTTCCTTTTCGATGACCATTTCCGAGGCGTACTTCTCGCCGTAGAGCAAGGCACTGATGGTCGACAACTGACGCACTCGCGGGTCTTCGAAGTCGTAGCTCAGGGCATTGAGCGACACATCGAAGTCGTCATGCAGCTTGCCCTCGGCGCGCAGGGTCTCGACCGCCTCCGCCCCGGGATAGAGCTCCAGGCGCACGGTGTAGCGGCGCAGGTTGTAGCCCATGTATTCGCGCAGGAAGAGGTTGTTGTCACGGATCTCCTGGAAGGTCGACCAGGGGTGATAGGCAATGAATCCGAAGGCCACGTAGATGCCGGCACCACGCACCAGCTCGATGGCCCGCTTGTTGTCCTCGACCGTGGACTTCTTCTTCCAGCGGTCCAGGCCGATCTGTGAACCCGACTCGATGCCGATCAGCACCTTCTCCAGGCCGGAGCGGTACAGCAGGTCCAGCAGCGGCTGGTCTTCGGGGTGCCAGTTCTTGGCCTGCATGCAGCAGTTGTAATAGATCTTCAGCCCACGATCGAGCACGCCCTGGGCGATGTCGGCAATCCGCTGCTTGGCGAACGGCGCACCGCCCGGGTCTTCGAAGGTCGAGTCGACGAAGTCGAAGGTGTTGAAGTTGTACTTGTGATAAAGCCGCTCGATTTCATCGACGATATTGTCCGGGGTCCTGGCCCGCCAGAGCTTGCCGGGGTTGATCTTGTTGCCGGCGTGAGGCGCGTTGCAGAAGGTGCAGCGCGCAGTGCAGCCACGGGTGGTGGCCAGGCGCAGGTAGGGCAGCTTGCCACTGTTGAGCTCGAACTGATCCCGCGCCGGCTCAGGCAGCATGTCCAGCTCCGGCACCGGCTTGCCAATGGGGTTGTCGATGACGAACCCGCCCTCCTCGCGCCAGCTCAGGCTCGGCACCCGGGCGTAGTCGCCGTGATCCCAGAAGGCCTCGACGTAGCGCACCAGCGGCACGTCGCCCTCACCGCGCACCAGGGCGTCAAGGAAGCTCCAGTTGGGGTTGCTCAGCAACTTGGAGCCCAGGAAGGTGGCCAGCGGGCCACCGGCCAGAAACGCCACCTGCTCGGGCAGGGCCGCACGCAATGCCGAACCGAAAGCGGTGGCATGACTGACGGTGACCGTGGTCAGGGAGAAACCAATGAGGTCGGGCTTGAAGGCCACCACTTCAGCAATGGCAATCTCGTCGCCGTGCTGGATCGACTTGACCTCGACCACCTGGCACTCGGCTCCCAGGTCCCGCAGGATCGACACCAGGTAACTGACGCCCAGGTGTTCGGAACTCATCACCAGGTCGCCATCGAGCAACACCGGAAAGCACACGCGCATCGGCTGCGGCTTGCGGAAGTCGACAGTGGAATGCAGCGGATTGGTCGGTGGCGCGTCGATCGGCTCAGCCAGGTTGGCGAGCGGAATCAACCCGTCGGCGGCGTTGGTGAACTGCACGGTTTCCATTAAAAATACCCAATTTGTTGTAATTGGCTGTCCATGAAGCGCTGTTCTTCTTCACTCATTCGTTGCCCGCCACAGCCTTTGCGGCCGGGCTCGCGCTGCGGCTCGTGGGCCGGTTCCAGCAACCAGTGGCCTTCCAGCCCTTCAGGGACCGGCAGCCCCAGATGGGCCAGGATCGTCGGGTAGATGTCTTCGATCCGCGCTTGCAGCGCGGCGTCCTCGGGAAAGGTCGAGCCACGGATAAACACGATGCCGTCGGGCCGATGCACGCCACGCTGGGCCGGTGTACTCCAGACCCGGCCGGTGAGTGCCGGCGTCGGCATGACGCTGAAATCCCTGGGGATCAGCAGGTAGTCGGGAGCGTCCTGCAGGCGTGCGCCGGCATACACCTGATCGGCCTTGACCAGCGTGAACCAGGGGCGCCCCTGTTCGTCGAGCACCTGCGCCAGGGCTTGCTGCAAACGCGCTTCGGCCTCCGGCAACTGCTCGGCGCGCAGCACCCCCTGGGCCTCGCGCCCCATCAGATTGGCATTGACACCGAAGCAGCCAGGGGTGGGCATGTAGAACTCGGTGCGCGACCAATCCACCACACGTCGGTAGCTTCCGGGGGCGTCGAACCAGGAACGCGCCCCCGGGTCGTCGTGGGAGGCCTCGGCGCCCGAGTCCTGGAGTTCATAGCGGGTCGCCAGCAGGCCCTGTTGTTCGAGGAACTCGTGCACGCTGAAGTCCGCTTCACACAGGCCAAAGCCATGGTCGGAAGCCACCACCACCAGGGTGTCGTCATCGGCCAGGGTCAATACCGTGCCCAGCGCCTGATCAATATCGATATAACACTGTTCCACTACTGAACTTGGCGCCGAGTGATCGCCCCAATAATAGTGACTGACACGATCAACTTCGGTGAAGACTACAAACAGTGCATCCACTGGTCGGGTCCGCTGCAGAAAACAGCAAGTATCGGCACGCCCCTTGATAAACTTTCGCGCCTGCTCACAGTAGTCTTCCTGACCGCGATACATAGTGACAATGTCTGAGTGATAGTGCAGTCCCGCCTGCATCAACTCATGCATCAAGTTGGCGGGCGAGGTATATCTCAGGGTTTTGGCCAATGGCCAGCTGATCATATAGCCGCCCTGAAGATCTGCCGGCGGATGAGTCATGGGGATATTGTAGGCACCGACTTTCAGCCCCTGGCGTTCCAGGGTCAGCCAGCAGGGTTCACGCCCATAGTCGGCAGCGTTCATTGCCCGGAAACGATAGTCCGCAGACTGGGTCGACCAGAACTGGTAGATCCCGTGTTCACCCGGAGAAACCCCGGTAAACATGGAGGCCCAGCCCGGTGCCGTGTGCGGTGGGAAGGTCGATTGCAGTACCCCATGGGAGGCGCGCCGGCGCAGTGCGCTGAAGTTCGGCAGCAATCCCCGAGCCATCAGTTGCTGGAGGACAGCATGGGACGCCCCGTCGATACCGAAGACCAACAACTTCAACTTCTGATCTTCCATGATCACCCACCTCCGACACTAAAGTTCAACCAGATAAACTTTCATCAACATTGCAGAACAACATTTCAAACAGCAGCGACGTATAAGAAGCGCTATTGCGACGCCATTCGAAAACCAACCGACAAAGTTCGAGACCCACAACTACCAGGCACAGCCGGAACAGCAGCGAAAACAAGCTAACACCGACATCAAACAAAGAACTCCGAAAATAATTTCAGACTTGTAACAAAATCAATCCGAGTATGAATCGATATTTCCAGAAACTAATAAAGGAACAGATTCGCCCCCGGACAGCACGGCGACGCCTGCCGATGGCGATAGCTGAACCGATGAGTGAGTTGATCAAGGCCCATGAATCATTGCCGGTGCCGTGCGCCGCCTTGCCTCGGGGCCTGCGCGCCAGGTGCTGATCGCTCCGCCAGGGCCTGCGAAACAATTGGTATCAACCTCTTACATACTCAAATAACCCGCCGGCAATTTGCCTGGAAATCGAGTACCGGCTATCCCATCATCGGCGCCTGCAATCAGGCCTGCGCAGCCTGTCACTCACCGACCCGCGCCATCCGTACTGGTGTCGAAACAGGGAAGTCCTATGAACCCGAACGCCAATGCTTTTTTTGGCAGGCACACGCTGGGCGAGCTCTATCAGATCGCCCCCGAAAAGCTCAATGACCTGGATGCCTTGACCCAACTGCTGTGTGCCGCTTCCGCCGAAGCCGGCGCGACGGTCTGTGGCACGCTGACAAAACGCTTCGAGCCACAAGGCGCAACGGTCCTGGTGATGCTGGAGGAGTCCCATGCCTCCTTCCACACCTACCCCGAGCATGGCGCGCTGTTTCTCGACATTTTTACCTGCGGCACAACCTGCGACCCGGTCAAGGCATTCGACTACATCTGTTCGAACCTGGGCTGCGATGTACGGGCGATGAAGATCGTTGAGCGGGGAGCGACGCAAGCATCCCCTCACCTGCCAGCCAGCCATGCAGCGCCGGTGGTACGGCACCAGGCAGAGTCGGTCGATCCCTAGGCTTTGTACGAAGAGCCTTGATACTCGGTGATGCTGCGTGGAAAACGGCCTCGTGCGCGAGTCCGATCGGAAGGCTCATTTACACCCCGTAAAGTCGAACGCGACCCCGGCCGTTCCTCGACCGTTTTCGCCTTGCCTGACCTTCGTCTTGAAACTTTTCGTACAGAGCCTAGCGAACGCCGGCCCGAGCTGAAGCCCCGGGCCTCATGCACCGCCGACAGGGGCTGCCGGCACCTGTGCCCGGTGTCTACTGGGGTTCTGTAAAAAAAATCAGACACTTCTGGCAACCAGAAAGCACCGCTCTAGCTCGCACCTCTCCCCGTGGGTGCAGGGCACCCGCCAGGGCACTGGAGCCGTTTACCCCCCTTACATTGGCGGACGGATTCTTGCAGTATTGATCCGCCCTGGGACAACGGCTCCATTGCTCTGCCCCAGCAGCGCCCGGTTCCCATAACCAATAACTACAACGAACTCGACAGCGAGATCACCCGGCGATGTACCCCCTGAGCCCGTTTCACGGATTCGACAGATCAGTTCCCGCGCCCCTGCACAGTGGCCGCGGTGGTGATGTCGACGCTCGGTTCTCGCTGCCCCGCTCACGCCCCGCCACGCCTCGTGAGGTTCATGAGGACCGCGCCGCCGTTATCGGCTTGTACTTGCTGGGCAGGTCCTGCCCATGAAGCTAATGGTCAACCTGCCCATGGCCCTGTGCCGCTCCCGTCTGCGCCACTCCTCACGTCCTCCGGATCGCTCGCCTGCGGCCTGATCGCGCGCCTCTGCGCGTAACGCCCCAGAACTGATTTCTGCCCTTGCAACCGAGCCGCACACGGCGTTGTTGCAGGACCTGAAAACCTGCGCGCCCCAATGGCGCAAGCGAGAATCCTGATGAAATTTGCCGCCCTCGACGAAGCCCGTGACTTCCTGGCCGCCAACCCTGACATCGACATGATCGAGCTGTTCATCCTCGACGCCAACGGCGTGCCCCGAGGCAAGCTGCTGCACCGCGAAGAACTGCTGGCGGTGTATGAAAGCGGCCGGCCCCTGCCCAGCACCATCCTCGGCCTGACTCTCAACGGCGACGACGTGGAGAACTCCGGCCTGGTGTGGGACGTCGGTGATATCGACTGCCGCGCCTACCCGCTGGCCGGCAGCCTGGTGCGCCTGCCCTGGCGGCAGATTCCCACCGCGGCGGTGCAGGTCAGCATGCATCCGCAAGAGGGCATGCCCGCCAGCATCGCCGACCCGCGCCACCTGCTGATCAAGGTGATCGACAGCCTCAAGGCCGAGGGTTACCACCCGGTGATGGCCTGCGAGCTGGAGTTCTACCTGCTGGACGCCAAGCGTGACGGCAACGGCCGACCGCAACCGGCCCTGGACGCCGACGGCGGTCGTCCGCGCAGCACCCAGGTCTATGGCCTGCGCGAGCTGGAGCAGATCGAGCCGTTCCTCGCCGATCTCTACGCCGCCTGCAAACTGCAAGGTATTCCAGCACGCACGGCGATCTCCGAATACGCCCCGGGCCAGGTGGAAATCACCCTGGAACACGGCGATGCCCTGCAGGCCATGGACCAGGCGGTGCGCTACAAGCGCCTGGTCAAGGCCGTGGCTCACAAGCACGGGATGCAGGCCACCTTCATGGCCAAGCCGTTCGATCACCTGGCCGGCACCGGCATGCACATGCACGTGAGCATTGCCGATGCGGCGGGCCGTAACCTGTTCGCCTCCGAGGACCCGGCCGGCACCCCGCTGCTGCGCCAGGCGGTGGGCGGGATGCTCGCTTCCCTGCTGGAATCGCTGCTGCTGTTCTGCCCCAACGCCAACTCCTACCGGCGCTTCCAGGCCAACAGCTACGCGCCCCTCGCGCCGACCTGGGGCGTCGACAATCGCACCGTGAGCCTGCGGGTGCCCGGTGGCCCGGCCAACAGTCGGCACATCGAACACCGCATCTGCGGCGCCGATGCCAACCCTTATCTTGCGGCGGCGGCGATCCTCGCCGGCGTCCATCGTGGCCTGCGCGAACAGCTCGATCCGGGCGATCCGGTGCAGGGCAATGGCTACGCCCAGGCCACCGAGCTGCTGCCCACCGACTGGCTGACCTCGCTGATCGCCCTGGAGCAATCGGCCTGGGCCCGGGATGCCCTGGGCCATGAGTTCCTCGGCGTGTACCTGGCGGTCAAGCGTGCCGAATACCGCCAGTTCATGGCCGAAGTCGGCGAGCAGGACTGGCGCTGGTACCTGACCCAGGCCTGAGCCGCAGAAACGATCTGCGGTGCTGGACTCATGGGCAAGGCGGCCTGAAACCGCTTTGCCGGACCTGAGCTGCGCCCGGCAGATCATCGACAGTTGCTGAAGCGCTGGCCGCTGCCCCCACGCAGCAGCCGGTTGTTTTTTCCACGAGGATTTTTCAATGACAGCCGCCTTCGATCCGCGGACCCCGGCAGCCGAGCGCTGCCCCAGCTACTACAGCGCCACCCTGAATCAGGAAACCCATTACCCGACCCTGCAAGGCAGCCATCAGGTGGATGTGGTGATCATCGGCGGCGGCTTCACCGGCGTCGCCAGCGCGGTGGAATTGGCCGAACGCGGCCTGAAAGTCGCCATCGTCGAAAGCCACAAGATCGGCTGGAGCGCCACCGGGCGCAACGGTGGCCAGGTCACCGGCAGCCTTTCCGGCGATGCGGCCATGCGCAAGCAGATGCGCCGCGAACTGGGCGACGAGGTCGACGATTTCATCTGGAACCTGCGCTGGCGCGGACACCGGATCATCCAGCAACGGGTCGAGAAATACGCCATCGCCTGCGACCTCAAGCACGGCCACCTGCACGCGGCCTACAAGCCCAGCCACCTGCCCGGCCTGCGCGCCGACTACGACGAAGCGCTGCGCCGCGGCATGGGCGACGAAGTCAGCCTGCTGGACCGGGCCCAGGTGCGCGGCCTGCTGGAAAGCGACCTCTATCACGGCGCGATCAAGAACACCCGCAACCTGCACCTGCACCCGCTGAACCTGTGCATCGGCGAAGCCCGGGCCGCCGAAAGCCTGGGGGCGCTGATTTTCGAGCACAGCGAAGTGCTGCAGATCGTCCACGGCGAACACCCGGCAGTGATCACCGCCCAAGGCCGAATCAACGCCAAGCAAGTGCTGCTGGCCGGCGACGTCTACCACAAGCTGGAGCCGAAGAAGCTCAAGGGCAAGATCTTCCCGGCCATGGGCGGCATCGTCACCACCGAGCCGTTGGGCGACCTGGCCAAGCGCCTGAACCCCGAAGACCTGGCGGTCTACGACTGCCGCTTCGTCCTCGACTACTACCGCATGACCGCCGACGGCCGCCTGCTGTTCGGCGGCGGCGCCAACTACAGCGGCAAGGACTCGCGGGACATCGCCGGCGAACTGCGCCCGTGCATCGAACGCACCTTCCCGGCGCTCAAGGGCGTGGGGATCGACTTCCAGTGGAGTTGCGCCATGGGCATCGTGATCAACCGCATCCCGCAACTGGGCAAGCTCTCGGACAACGTCTGGTACTGTCAGGGCTACTCCGGGCACGGCGTGGCCACCAGCCACATCATGGGCGAGATCATGGCCGAAGCCCTGACCGGCCACCTCGGCCACTACGACACCTTCGCCGCCTGCCGACACATCCGCGTGCCCTTTGGCGACCAGTTGGGCAACCCGATGCTGGCGGCGGGCATGTGGTACTACCAGATGCTGGAGAAACTGCGCTGAGGGTTCGGTCAATAGGCCCCCCTCTGGTCATTGTCACTGGCCGCAACTACCCAAAGCCCAACCGATTCCGTACCATCGCGCCGCTCACGAGCGGCGCCAGGGAAGGCCATGTACAGACACTCATGCCTCCCTCCCTGCCTGCGCCTTGTCCAAAGTCACTTTCAGGGTTCCCCATGTTCCGCGTACTCAAGGCTTCGTCCTTGCTGCTGGCCACCAGCATAATTTCTGGCTGCATCAGCCAACCCGCCGCCATCGTCAGCGCCCCTCTGCAACCCGCAGCCAACGAACCCACGACCTATCTGGTGGGCGCTATTGGCCCGCAGTACCTGGGCGGCGGCGGTGCCGCCACCAACCTGCGCCTGCTGATTCGCAAGCGCGGCTCAATCAATGGCGCCGCGGCACTCTGGGAGGGCGACCCACGGCCAACGCCTGAGGACATCCATGAACCCCGCGCAGCCGGCAGTGTATTTGTCATGCCGCTCAAACCGGGTGATTACGAGTTCTACAACTTCCAGTTCTGGTCCATGGTCTACACCCCGGGGCTCGGCTCACGCCTGCAATCCCAGGAAGCGCGCGAAGAGTTCGTACTGCCGCTGCGCCTGGAGGCGGGCAAGGCGTATTACATCGGCGAGTTTCGCTCGGTCTGCAGCCAAGTGACCCAGTGCTTCTTGGCTTGGAGCAATCAGATGCCCCGTGACGCCGTGATTGCCCAGCGCCAGGTGCCGGGGCTGCCGGACCTGCAATGGATGCCGCTGGATCTGGACAAGGCCAAGCCCTTCATCCTTCCCGTCGACAAGCAAACCAGCCCAGCCAACGCCACTGCGGAGATTCATCCATGAAATCCTGCCTGACCCTTTGCGCCCTCCTGCTGCTCGCGGGCTGCACGGCAACCGACACCTTGCCGGACCGTCCGCTGACGGATGGCCAAGCCTATTTGATGCCCCTGCATGTGATGGTCGATGACCCATTGCGCGCCGCTGAGTTACGTAACGCCTTGCGTGCCACCGGGGTGTTCGCAGATGTCCAGACCGGCGCCGGACAAGCTGGCGACTACAGCGCCCGCATTCAGTTCAAGTCCGAGCGGGACATGCCGCCAATGCCGTTGATCTTCCTCAGTGCCGCCACTCTGTTCCTGATGCCGCTCTCCAATGGCATCGACACCCACACCGACATCAGCCTGCTGCACGAGGGCAAGCTCCTCAAGCGCTACAGCTATCGCAACCTGACGCATAAATACACCTGGTTGCTGGATCAAGGCGGTGAAATGCAAGAACAGAATATCCAGCGCATCGCCCGCGCCTTTGCTGGCGATCTGCGTCAGGATCAACTGTTGCCAACCGCGAGTCAGGCCCAATGAACCCCATAGGTTTGACCACCCTGCTGTGCAGCGCACTGATCATCACCGGTTGTGGCACCCGAATGGCACCGCTGGACTACCGCAGCCAACATCCCTATGTACCGCTGACCCTGGACCTGGGCCCGGTGAAAAGTCGCTTCGACGAACAGGAGCAACGGGAAACCATCGCCGCCCTGCGTCAAACCGGAGCCTTCTCCTTTCTCGATGGTGGCTACAGCCGCAGCGGCTACCGCCTGCTGATCAGCGAGCCAGGCGGCAAGAGCGCGGGGTTGCTTGGCGCGTTGAATGCCATCACCCTGCTGACCTTCCCCATGCCCTACTCCTACCAGAGCAACTTGCGCGGCAGCCTGCTCAAGGACGGCCAACTGCTCAAGACCTACGACTACCGCCGTGAAGGCTATAGCGTAGCGGCCTGGTATGTTCCGCCGGTGCAGGTCGAAAGCCGCAGACAGATGCTCGATGAACTGCTGCATGACTTGGAAAAGGACCGTTTGATTCCTCAGGAGAACCCACGCTGATGACTGCCAGCCTGTACCGGGGCGGCTGCCTGTGCGGGCAGATTCGCTTCGAGGCCCGAGGGCCTGCCGCCAATCCCCATACCTGCTCGTGCAAACTGTGCCAGCGCCACAGCGGCGCCCTGACCCTGGCCTGGGTCGAGTTCCCCAGCACCCAGGTGACCTGGACCGGCCCCGCCGGCGCTCCGGCGACCTTCAGGTCTTCGGACTATTCGAGCCGAGCCTTCTGCCGGGCCTGCGGCAGCTCCCTGGGGGCCATCGATGATCAACCGACCATTGCCTTGCTCCTGGGCTGCTTCGACGACAACCGCGACCCGGCGCTGATGCCGCACAGCCATTCGTTCAGCGACCGCTGGCCCGAGGGCTGGCAGCCCGCGCCGACAACGCAGGATAAAGGTGGACAGCATGAGTGAATCACCGTCGCACTGCTGCGCGCCCCTCGCCTCGAATGTCTGGACCTGGTACGGCCAGGACGAGTACCGAAAGATCATCCTGCTGGGAGAGCTGGGCCCGGCCCTGGAGTTCCTGGCCTCGGAGGCCGACCGCCAGCGCACGGAGGTCGGCTGCTGCGCCGAGTGTGGCCTGTGGTCCAACCACCTGGATTATCTCGAGGGCTTCGTGAAGCACTTTCCGGCGTACCTGGCGCCCACTCTGCACCCGCGCCTGCAAACCCTGTTGAGCGGCTGTGAAGCGCTGTGCCGAGAGGCCTACGGGGTAACGCTGGAGGACAACGGCTTCAAACACCCGCAATGGCTGCCCCTGCGCCAGGAAGCGCGCGAGTTGCTGGGCATGCTGGGTTGGCAGGACGTGCGCGAGCATATGCCCGAGCTGATTGAAGAATGCCGGGCGAGCTTGAGGAAATGGCCGGATTGAAGGGCGGGTGGCCGCGCTTGGCTAGCGCGGTTGTTCGCTGGCAAGCCAGCTCCTACGGCCGGGGGTGATGGAGTAGGAGCCGGCTTGCCGGCGAAGGCGTCGGCTCAGGCGGGACTGCGGGGCAAGGCGCGTTTGTGAGCGGTGCGCCGGTAGGCGCTTTCAATCAGTTGGCGCACGCTATCGGGCACCGGTTGGCCCATCAGGTAGGCATCGATTTCTTCGTAGCTGCAACCATAAGCCGTTTCATCCAGCTTGCCCGGAGCCAGTTCCTCCAGGTCCGCAGTGGGCGCCTTGTGCACCAGATGGCCTGGCGCGCCGAGGGCATCGGCCAGCAGCCGCACTTGGGTCTTGGTCAGGCCCGACAACGGGGCCAGGTCGCAGGCGCCGTCGCCGTACTTGGTGAAGAAGCCCATCAGGGCCTCGGCAGCGTGGTCGGTGCCCACCACCAGGCCATTGCTGAAGTTGGCCACGGCGTACTGCGCGATCATCCGCGCCCGGGCCTTGACGTTGCCCTTGGCAAAGTCCGTGAGGGCCGCCGAGGGTTGCAAGCCGTCGATCCGCACCTGGCTCATCATTCCATCGACGCTGTCGGCAATGTTGCAGGTACTGACGCTGTCCGGGCGAATGAAGTCCAGGGACGCCTGGGCATCGCTTTCGTCCGCCTGGTTCTTGTAGGGCAGGCGCATGGCGATGAAGCGGGCCTCATGCCCTGCCCCGCGCAGTTGCTCCACCGCCAGTTGGCACAGGCGGCCGGCGGTCAGGGAGTCCACCCCGCCGCTGATGCCCAGCACCAGGCTGCCGCACCCGGACTCGCGCAGCACCTGCTGGATAAAGTCCACGCGCCGGGCGATCTCGGCGGCCTCGCCACCGCGCACCAGTTGCCGGTCGATGCCCAGTTCCCGGGCGATACGTTCTTGGGTTGGGTTGCTCATGTCAGGCCTCCAGGGGCGAGTGGGCAAGATCGACGTTGAACACCTGGGCGGCGTAGCGCAGGAACGACGGGTCTTCGCAGACGTTCTTGATCGGGTCGTCGGAGAACTTCACCACCGGCTCGCCATGCACCCGCACCAGCTTCATCACGATGCTCAGCGGCTCGACGCCTTCGACGTCGCAAGCCAGGCTGGTGCCCATGCCGAAACCGAACCTGGCCTGGCCACGCACGTGGCGCAGGATCGGCAGGCATTTCTCGAAGTTCAGGCCATCGGAGAACATCAGGTCCTTGGTCCGTGGGTCGATGCCCAGTTCGCGGTAGCGGGCCAGGACCTTGTCGGCCCAGAGCAGCGGGTCCCCGGAATCCTGGCGCAGGCCGTCGTAGAGCTTGGCGAAGTACAGGTCGAAATCCTTGAGGAAGAAGTCGGTGCTGATGCAGTCGGTCAGGGCGATGCCGAGGCGTCCGCGATACTCGTGCACCCAATTCTCCAGGGCGGCGCTCTGGCTCTCCCGCAACCGCCCCAGTTGCTGGTGCACCATCAGCCACTGGTGGGCCATGGTGCCGATCAGCGGCAGGTCGAACTCGTAGGCCAGGTGGGCATTGCTGGTGCCGACGAAGACCCCGGGAAAGTCGCTGCGCATGATCTTCACCACTTCGCGCTGGGCCTTGAACGACAGGCGCCGGCGGGTGGAAAAATCCGAAACGCGGAACTCGGCAAGCTCGTCGCGGCTGGCGTTTTTCTCCAGCCATTCAAACTTCTGGTAGAGCCGGCGAGTGACATCCTCAAGCTCCACCTCGGGGTACTTATCGCGGTTGCGCAACTCGCTGACCATGGCCAGCACCGGCTGCTCGAACATGATGCAGTGCAGCATCGGACCACGGACGCGGATGCTCAGTTGGCCGTCGACCGCCGCCACGTGGATGTAGCGCAGGTTGAAGCGGAACAGGCCGAGGAACTGTTCGAAGTCCGGGGTCAGGTACTCACGAAAGCGCTTGTTGAACAAAAAGCGCTGTTCGCCTTCGCGCATCTGCAGGCCGGCAAGCTTTTCCAGTTCCTGGCGGATCTCGGGGATCAGGTGCACCAGGGACTCTTTGGAGCGGACGATGAACTGATATTCCACATCGACATTGGGGTGCTGGTGCAGCACCGCCTGCATCATGGTGAAGGTGTAGTAGTCGGTGTCCAGCAGGCTCTGAATCACGCCGTTGTTACGGTCGAATGCACTTTCCATGATGACTCCTCAGGCCTTGGCCAGTCTGGCGGTTGCTTCGCGGGTCGCGGCCACCGCGATGCCCGCTCGTTGCATGTCGTCGATCGCCTGGGTAGCACCCTCGGCGCTGATGGCGCGACAGGCCGGCAGGTGAATGATCACCTTGAAGCCGGCGGCGGCCAGTTGCAGGGCGGTGGTCTTGACGCAGAAATCCAGGGCCAGGCCGCCGACGATGACTTGTTGCACGCCCTGGCTGTTGAGGTACTCGATGACCCCGGTGGACAGCTTGCCGTGCAGGTCGTGATAGCAGGCGCCATAGGGGTGCAGGTCCGGCTCCACGCCCTTCCACACGAAGTAGTCGTAGTCGTACGGCGTGGGCAACTCGTCCAGCAGGGTGAAGCCTGCGGTGCCCGGTACGCAGTGGCTGACCCAGGTCAGGTCGGCGTGTTCCAGGCCGGTGGGCTGGAGCATCTGTGCGTGCTCGGCCACCACCCAGGGAGCCTGGGGGCTGTGGGCGTCCTTGCTGCCGATGCGCAGGCTGGCCAGGGTCGCCATGAAATTCAGCTCGCCGCCGATGCGATCGCCTTCGGCCACAGGCAACTCGTTCGGGCACAGCGGGGTAAAGCTCTTTTGTGCATCGACATCGAAGGAAGCGGTCTTCATCGTTTGGCTGTTCATGCTGGGTCTCTCCTCTGCATGGAGCACAAAGTACATGTCATGTACTTTCATGGCAAGCCCCCTATGGATTTTATTTTTATCAGTCGATCTTCAATCAATCTGCACTAGCAAGGTGCAAAGGAGATTCTCCGCCGACAAAAGCAATGCTAAGGTACACGTCATGTACCAAACGAGGAAAAGCAGATGTTTGAACTGGCCCTCTATGGCGGCGCCTTCAACCCGCCCCACGCCGGACACGCCCAGGTGATGCTCGAAGCCGCTCGCCACGCCCGCCGGGTACTGGTAGTCCCGAGCTTTCGCCACCCGGATGGCAAGCGCATGGCCGATTTCGAGCAACGGGCCAACTGGTTGCAAGCGATCACCACGCACTTGCAGCCCGAGTGCCAGGCCGAGCTGGCGGTCAGCCGCCTGGAGCGCCAGCTGGCCCTGGCCGACCCGGGTCCGGTCTACAGCTTCACCCTGCTGCAACGCCTGGCCGACGACCTGGCCCTGGATGGCAAGCGCATCGCCCTGGTGGTGGGTGAAGACGTGGCGCGGCAGTTGCCCAGGTTCCATCGCGGCGAAGAATTGCTGCAACGCTTTTCCATCCTCTGCATCGAGGAACAACCCGGAGTGCGCAG
The DNA here is from genome assembly GCF_030718165.1 of Pseudomonas sp. LPH60. Lineage (NCBI taxonomy): Bacteria > Pseudomonadati > Pseudomonadota > Gammaproteobacteria > Pseudomonadales > Pseudomonadaceae > Pseudomonas > Pseudomonas sp. LPH60. The sequence continues at coordinate 912,735 of NZ_JAVAJH010000001.1, read as the reverse complement.
CAGCGTGTTGCGCCAGTGCCTGGCCCGGGGCGAAACACCGCCCAAGCAGTGGCTGGCACCGGGCCTGAATCCGCTAAACTACGGCCTCTACGCCGTCCACGGAAGTTGATATGCAAGACCGCACCACCCTCCCCAGCGCCTACCTGCACACCATCGACCTGTGCCTGTTGCGCTACAACCGCGAGCGCTGCGAGCTGGAAATCCTCCTTCACCAGCGGGACAGCGAGCCATTTGCCGGACACTGGGCGCTGCCGGGCATCGTGGTCAACGGCGATGTCGAGGACCGCAGCCTGAATGACGCGGTGGAACGCCTGCGCCGATCAAGCAAAGTGGACATGCCCCTGGCCTGGCTGGAACAGGTGGGCACCGTCGGCGACGCCTTCCGCGACCCGCGCTGCTGGTCGTCCTCGACCTTCTACCTGGGGATCGTCAGCGACCCGGTGCAGCCCGGCCCGCAGCAGGGTTTCTTTGCCCTTGGCGAGGTGGCCAGCGGCGCCTTCAAGTTGCCGTTCGACCACAACAGCCTGGTGGCCCAGACACGGGAGCGGCTGTTTTCCAAATCCCTGTACAGCAGCCTGCCGCTGATGTTTCTCGGCCAGGAATTCAGCGCCCCCGAGGCGGTGAGCATCTTCTCCCTGGTGCTGCAACGGCCGGTGCTCAAGACCAGCATCCGCCAGCGCTTGCTGAAGATGAGCGAAGCCGGCTACCTGCAGGAAACCGGACGCAAGAAAAGCGGCGATGGCGGCCGCCCTCAGGCCACAGTGGAAAGCCTCAAGCCCACCGAGTTGTACCTGTTCGATCGTTGTTTTCTGGAGTAATGCCGCCCATGAGTTCCGTCACCGAAAGCCAGTGCCTGCTGCAAACCCCGTACTTCAAGGTAGTCCGCGAAAACGGCTACTTCATCATCAAGGAAGCCCAGGCGGTGAACGGCGTGGTCGCCATACCGACCCTGGCCGATGGCCGGCTGATGCTGGTGGACCTCAAGCGCCGGGCCATTGGTGGCCAGTCCATCGAGTTTCCCCGGGGCGCCATCGATGCCGGTGAAAGCGCCTGTGACGCGGCGGCCCGGGAACTGCTGGAAGAGACCGGCTGGCAGGCATCGCAGGTCCGCCAACTGGGCTTGCTGCACAGCAACACTTCGCTGATCGCCAGCGCGGTGGCGGTGTGTCAGGTCGAAATCGCCGAACAGCAGACCACCGCCACCGATGGCGAGGTGGACCATGTACTGTGGGTCAGCCGCCAGGAGTTGCTGGCGATGATCGCCGCCGGCCAGATCACCGACGCTCACACCCTGTCGGCAGCAATGATGTTGCTGGCCGCCGAGTCGGCCTGACGCCCCCACTTCTCAAGGGCGAAGTCGACAAAGCTGCGCAGCTTGGGCAGGCGATAGCGGTCCTGGGCATACAGCAGGTGCATCGTCCGAAACGGCAACTGATAATCCTGCAGCACCGGCACCAGCCGGCCCTGCTGCAGGTCCTCCTCCACCAGCGCATCGGGCATCATCACCAGCCCCAGCCCACCCCGCGCCGCCCGGTGCAACCCGGACGAAGTGTTGGTCAGCAACGAGCCGGACACCGGAATCAGCACATCCCCCTCGGGCCCGCGCAATGGCCATTGCGTGGCGGTGGAACTCCACTCGTCACCGGCCGGGTAGGCAAATGCCAGGCAGTTGTGCTGCTGCAGATCCTCGGGAACCTGCGGGGTGCCGCAACGCTCCAGGTACTCCGGAGCGGCGCAGATGGTCAGGGTGTAATCCTGCAGCGGCCGGGCAATCAGCGCTGAGTTGTCCAGGTTGCCCAGACGCACGGCCACATCGAAGGCGCCGTCGCTCAAGTCGAAACGCTGATTGGCCAGGGTCAGTTCCACCTTGACCTGCGGACAGCGCTCCCGGAACTCGCTCAGGGCCGGAGCCAGGCGCTCGGTGCCGAAGGTCAGCGGCGCGGTGATGCGCAAGGTGCCGGAGGGCTCGCCTTGAGCCTGCTCCGCCAGGCGCTCGGAGTCCGCTACCAGGCCCAGTACCGCCAGACAACGCTGGTAGTACTCGGTGCCGAATTCGGTAAGGCGCTGGCGTCGCGTCGTGCGGTTGAGCAGGCGCACTCCAAGGCGCTGCTCCAGGGCCCGCAAGTGATTGCCCACCATGGTGGTGGACATTGCGCATTCCCGGGCGGCGGCCGTCATGTTTCCCGCCTCCACCACCCTGACGTACACCGACATTGCCTGGAACAGATCCATTATCAACCCTGACTTCAAGATGATTAAAGAAATGGCGAGTTTATCTAGCCTGAATGGCTAACGATACTGGCAGCACACCCCCTGAGATGGAGTCACCCGCCATGACCGCCGCCTGCCTGATGAGCACCTACCAGCCCCTCGCCCTGAGCTTCTGCAAGGGCCTGGGCAGCCGCCTCTGGGACCAGACCGGGCGTGAGTACCTGGACGCCATCGCCGGAGTCGCGGTGACCGCTGTCGGCCACTCTCATCCACGCCTGGTCAGCGCCATCCGCGAACAGGCCGGCCTGCTGCTGCACAGTTCCAACCTCTATGACATCCACTGGCAGCAGCAACTGGCCGCCAAACTGACCCAGCTGAGTGGCATGGAGCGGGTGTTCTTCAACAATTCCGGGGCCGAAGCCAATGAAACCGCCCTCAAGCTGGCGCGCCTGCACGCCTGGCACAAAGGCATCGAGCAGCCCCTGGTGGTGGTCATGGAAAACGCCTTTCATGGCCGGACCCTGGCCACCCTGGCCGCCAGCGACGGCCCGGCAGTGCGCCTGGGCTACGGCCAGTTGCCGGACGGTTTTCTCAAGGTGCCGTTCGGCGATCTGGCCGCCCTGGAATCGGTCGTTGCCAAGCACGGTCCGCGCATCAGCGCGGTGCTGATGGAGCCGATCCAGGGTGAAAGCGGCATCCAGCTGGCTGCGCCCGGCTACCTCAAGGCCGTGCGTGAGCTGTGCACCCGGCGCAACTGGCTGCTGATGCTCGACGAGATCCAGAGCGGCATCGGCCGCACCGGGCGCTGGTTCGCCTGTCAGCACGAAGGCGTGGTACCGGACGTGATGACCCTGGCCAAGGGCCTGGGCAATGGCATTCCCATCGGTGCCTGCCTGGCCCGGGGCAAGGCCGCCGAACTGTTCACCCCAGGCAGCCATGGCAGTACCTTCGGCGGCAATCCCCTGGCCTGCCGGGCGGCCTGCACCGTGCTGGACATCATCGAGGAACAGCAGTTGCTGACTAACGCCGAGCAACGCGGCGCCCAGTTGCTAGGTCGGTTGCGGGAGGAACTGGCGGGACATCCGGCGGTACGGGAGATTCGCGGGCAGGGGCTGATGGTGGGTATCGAGCTGGTGCAGCCGGCCCAGCAGTTGGTGCAGATCGCTGCCCGTGATCATGGCCTGCTGATCAATGTCACCCGGGGCACGACCATCCGCCTGCTGCCCCCCTTGGTGATCGATGCCGCAGAAGTGGAGATGATCGTCGACGGGCTGCGCCAGACCCTCGAGGCGCTGTCATCGCGCCAGGGCTGACGCGATGACGCTGGGCAAATTCCGGGGCGCGCAGCGCCTGCCCCGGGCTAGCCGGCTATGCATTTCAGTCGTCCAGCGGCTTGGGCGCCGCCGGCTTGGCCGCCTTGCCGGCCTTGGCACTGGCCGGTTTGGTTTCCGGCTCGGGAGCCGGAGCTGGAGCCGCGGCCTGTTTCTCTGCCGCCGGCAACTGGTCGACCGCGCTGAAGACTTCCTTGAGCTCGATGCTCCCGGAGTGCTCGAGCTTTTTCTCGCCGTCCTTGCCCACCAGGATCACCTTGGTCTGGGCCCCCGCCCCCAGCTTGAGGCTGCGGATCAGGGCCATGGTGGATTGCGGGTCGATGTCCTTGCCATCGCGCTGGCCGATGGTGTTGATCACCGTGTACAGGACCATGTTGCGTTCGTTGAAGGCTTGACGGGTCGCCGGCTCATCCAGGGACTTCTTCAGGCTCACCAGGGTCGGGTCCACGGTGCTGGGAGCGATCACGATCAATGGCCGTGACTTGCCCAGGTCCTGAGCCAATGGGCCGTCGTTGTCGGCCGCCAGGACCGGGCCGGCGACAGCGAGCAGAGTAGCGAGGGTCAATGACCGAATGAACATGCGTCTCTCCTTATGTTTTCCACGCAGTAATGATTGCGCATTGCAGGAAAAGGTCCAGGCCGGGACTCAAAATCTGACATTTTTTTGCCCGGCCGGCCGGGCCTGTGCCTCGTGCTCTATAGGCGGCGGGAAACAAGGGCTACAGGGTTGGCAGCGATCATCGAAGTGCATTCCACGGTAAGGTTTTGTTGCATATAAGCGGGCTGTACGGAGTATCGGAACAGCGGTTGCGCCGAAACTTTCATGCCCTCCTCCGGCAGCAGAATATGCCGTCTTTCATACCACCGTCCCTGACCCGCTCGTACATCAAGCATATTGAACGGCCGCATTTTAAAGTTGCTTGCAAAGTGTCATTTTGCAAACGCCAGAAAACAGGCACAACGGTTCGCTGACCTTTAACCACCCTTTCTATATGGGGGCTTTCGATCTTTCAGCATCTCGCTGAACTCACCCAGCAATGCAAAGGGAACAACGCATCGAGGCACAGACTGATATCAGCCGAAAGTTGCAACTCGCTCTGCAGTTCAATGCACAGAACAATGATCTGGAACAAATAACGTAATGAACGCCGACTTGTTCTTCCATTGCCGACCGAACTATAGTGCGGCGCGGCACGGACAGCCCGTTACACCACCCTTATTGCGCGGCAACTCGTTATATTCCTGAACGTTATCCAACGGCGGTTTTTTCGAATGAGCGTCCGACCCCGATGATCCCTCTCCTCGTCTGCGATGACTCGAGCATGGCCCGCAAGCAGGTGCTGCGGACCTTGCCCAGCGAGTGGCGGGTGTCCGTGACCCAGGCCTGCAACGGCCGCGAAGGCCTGGAAGCCCTGCGCCGGGGGCTGGGCAAGGTGGCGTTGCTGGACCTGACCATGCCGGTGATGGACGGCTACCAGGTCTTGAGTGCGGTACAGGAAGAAGGCATCGACGCACAGATCATCGTCATCTCCGGCGACGTCCAGGAAGAAGCGGTCCGTCGCACCCGCGAACTGGGGGCCCGGGCCTTCCTGAAGAAGCCCTTCGATCCCCAGCAGTTGCGTGCACTGCTCAACGAACTGCAACTGCTGGACAGCCCTGGCGCATCACCCGTCGCCCCCCTCTCGCCGCCCCCCCTGGTGACCTTTCGCGACGCGTTCCGGGAAACCGTCAACGTCTCCATGGGCTACGCCGCGGCGCTGATCGCCAAGGTCCTGGACGTGTTCGTGCACCTGCCGATCCCTCACGTCAATGTGCTGGAGGCCGGCGAACTGCAGATGCTCCTGGCCGATGCCAATCGCGCCCGGCAACTGACTGCCATCTGCCAAAGCTATATCGGCAGCGGCATTGCCGGCGAAGCGCTGCTGATGTTCTACGACTCGGAAGTGGCCGACATCGCCCAACTGATGGAACAGGGCACCGATCCCTATCAGGAAATGGAAGTGCTGATCGACCTGTCCAGCGTGTTGATCGGTGCCTGCTTGAGCAGCATTGCCGAGCAGCTGGATGTGTTCTTTTCCGTGGGTCATCCCCAGGTGCTCGGCGAACACACCACCATCGATGAATTGATCGTGCTCAACCAGCAACGCTGGAACAGGACCCAAGCGGTGGAGATCAGCTACAGCCTGGAAGAACAGAACATCCACTTCGACCTGTTGCTGCTGTTCACCGAGAGCTCCATGGCCTTGCTGGAACAGAAGCTCGCCTACCTGATGAATTGAGCCATGCCCAAACGAATGGATTTCAGTGAACTGCACTGGCTGCTGGCGGTAGTCCAGAGCATCGATGTGGGGATCGTGGTGCTCGATCTGGAGTGCCGGGTCCAGGTGTGGAACAGCTTCATGGAGAACCGCTCCGGCGTGCCGTCCAAGCAGGCCATCGACCAGTCCTTTTTCGAGCTGTTCCCCGAGGTCGAGCGACCCTGGTTCACCCGCAAGGTCGGGCGTGTGGTGGCCCTGGGCACGCCGGCCTTCACCATCTGGAAGCAACGGCCATACCTGGTGCATTTCAACAACTACCAGCCGATCACCGGCCAGGGCGAGTTCATGTACCAGAACACCACGCTGCTGCCGCTGCGTTCGTCCAACAGCGAGATCCATCACGTCTGCCTGGTGATCTACGACCTCACTGACGTGGCGATCAACAGCCTGGCGTTGCAGAAGGCCAACCAGCAGTTGCAGCACCTGTCACGCGTCGATCACCTGACCCAGCTGTTCAACCGCGGCCACTGGGAACAGCGCCTGGCGTTCGAATACAGCCGCCACGGCAACGCCATTGCCCTGCTGATGCTGGACATCGACCACTTCAAGTCGATCAACGATCGCTACGGGCACCAGGCCGGCGATGCAGTGATCAAACGCGTGTCGCAACTGATCCACGAGCATGTGCGCGACAGCGATGTGGCCGGGCGTTATGGCGGCGAAGAGTTCGCCATCCTCCTGCCCCACACCGATCTGGCCGGTGCCCACACCCTGGCCGAGCGCCTGCGCCAGTCGGTGGAAGCACAACAGGTGATCCACAACGGCCAGGCCATCGCCTTCACCATCAGCCTGGGCATCGCCTGCCTCGACCGTCCGGCCCGGGACCACCGTTGCCTGATCGAATGGGCCGACCAGGCGCTGTACGCCTCCAAGCACGCCGGGCGCAATCGGGTCAGCACCTACGCGCCTTGAACAGCAGGACTCGGGCGCCTTGAACAAGGGCACTCAGGCCCCTTGAAAAAAAGCCGCCGCCAAGGGATAAACTGCGCGCTTTTCCGGTCCATCCCCCGGTCTGCTACGCCTTTTCCAGCGCCACAAGGAGTCCTGCGCGCATGTCCCAGTCGAATTCGAACCTGTCCCCGCAACAGCAATGGCAGCAAGCCGTGCTGACCTATGCCCGCGACATCAACCACTATGTCGAAACCGGCACCCGCGAGGGCTGGAAGGGCTTGAAGGAACCGAACATGCCCGACACCGAGCACCTGTTGCAGGACTGGCAAGCGGCCCTGGAAGCGAGCAATCAGCCCCCCCATGATGAGGCCGCGCGCCAGGCGTTCCGCCAGGACTGGCCACCGGCACACTTCCCACTGACGCCACGCCTGGAAAGCCAGGGGCGGATGATTCCGACCCTGGCCCTGTTGCCGGACGGTAGCCTGCTGGCACGCATCGGCGCGCCCTACGAGGCCGGCTTCGTGGTGCATATCGACGACGCGCGGATCCAGCCCCTGGAGCAGGTGGAGTGCTTCGGCATGTGCCCGCAGCGGCGTTATTTCGCCTGGGGCCGGGCCGACGGCATCCAGGTCACTGACGGCTGGAATGGGCCTCAGGTGGCCAGCTTTCCCTGGCCCGCCCCTCACACCGGCCTGCCGGCAGGTCTGGAGCTTGAAGACAACGGACGCCCCTCTGCCACCAGCCTGATCCCTTTCCCCGACGGGCGCCGGGTGCTGCTGGTGAGTGCCGACGGCATCTTCGTCCTGGCTGCCGATGGCGCCACCCGCCTGCTGCGCAGCCTTGAGGACATCCAGCAGGACCTGGCCGACGGCGTCGCCGCCGAAGACCTGAGCATCGGCCTGAGCATGGAACATGGCGCGGTGTCGCCCGATGGCCAGTGGATCGCCATCGGCGAGCAAAGCGGGATGCACCTGGTGTTCGATGCGAGGTTGCAACAGGTCGCGCAGATCGGCCCCGCCAGCGAGTACCCGCACTTCGCTCACTTCAACCAGCGCGGCGACCGCCTGCTGCTCAATGCCTGCCACTTCTATGGCGGCGCCAGCGTGGGGGTGGCGGTAGCCGACCTGCCGGGGCTCTCCACCGACTTCTACAGCGACGACCCGCGCACCCCGGTGCTGCAAGAAGGCGCCCGGGTGTATGCCGCGGCTTCACGGGGCGACGAGTTCATCATCGGCGACGCCTACGGTTACCTGCGGGCCATCAGTGAAACCGGCGAAGAACGCTGGCAGCACTACATCGGCTCGACCCTCACCGCCATGGACATCAGCGTCGACGGCAAGACCCTGGTGGCCGCGACCTATGCCGGGATCATCGTCCAGATCGCCCTGGATAGCGGACGACCGGACTGGCAGATCGGCACCGGCGAGCACCATGAGCTGCGGCGCTGGCTGTTCTGGAAGGACTTCGCCAAGCCGCTGCTGTGGTGAGTGGGTTTTAAACCGGCGGGCGCGAGAAACTCACCTGCAGTTGCAGGTGATCCGGATCATCGATCGCCCGCAGGTACTCCTCGACACTGACCTCGCCAGCACTGGAGCGCGCCCCCGAGACCGGCACATGGCCGGCCAGCAGCTTGTGCACCAGGGCCACCGCAGCGCAGCTGGGGATCTCCGGGCCGTGATCGTGGGTGGCGGTCAACTGCGCGTACATCGACAGCGGCTGACCGTCCTGGCCCAGGCCATGCACGTCCACGTACAGGGCACTGAGGCCGTCGCCGAAACCTTCAAACCAAGTACCGCAACGATGCAGACGCGCAGCCCAGGGCGCCGGGTCGGCGATCAGCCCGAGCTTCACCGCCTGGGCCAGCAGGGCGTTGGCCAGCCCGGCGACCTTCAGCCCGGCACCCGCCTTGAAGCTCAAGGTGTGGGCGCCATAACGCTCGGCGAACAGGTCCAGGTCCGGTACATCGACATTGGCCACCAGCCGCGTGCCCAGCCTGGGCAGTTTGCGCAAGGTCAGGCCCTGCCAGCCGATCACCGGGAGCGGCTGGCCGTCCTTGAGTTGCAGGATCGGCCGGCCGGCGTAGGCCAGTACACCCTGGATGGTGGACAAGCCGGGCATTTTCGCCGAGGAGGAAATACCGTGCTCGATCCGATCGATGCGGGAGAAACGCTCACGGTGCTCATCGATAATCGCCGTCGACAGGGTCGGCACCGAACTGCACCCGCTGAGGAGAGTCACCCCGGCGGCCCGAGCCGCCTCATCCAGGGTGCCGATACCGCGCACGAACTGGCGGCAGTCGGCCAGGTCGCAGTAGTTGACCCCAGCCTCGATGCAGCCCTGGGCCACCGCGTAGGACTGGCCCTGGAACGGCCCTGCGGTGTGAATCACCCAATGCACATCCAGGGCCTTGAGCGCCGGCACCCACTGCGGGCCCATGGCATCGCCGCACCAGCCTTCGCAGGGCTGTCCAGCCTCGGCTTGCAGCGCCTGAACCTTGGCCGCGAGCTTGCGCGGGTCACGCCCGGAAATCAGCAGATGCACCCCGGGCGTCTGGATCAGATAGCGGCAGACGATGCTGCCGAAATTGCCATAACCACCGACCACCAACACCCTGAGCGTCATTACCTGCATCCTTGAACCAAGCCATTGCGCAGCTGCCAAGCTGCCATTCGAGGCGCGGCAGCTTGGTGGATTTGCCAGGGATCGACAAGCCCCCGGTTGCCCGCGGCGGCCTCCTCAACCGCCTTCGGCGAAGCGTCGTAATATTCGGTTAGAAAAAAAATGCCAATGCCGGTCCGGCATAATGCTATGCAAATTCCTCATCAACTCGGGCCTTGGAGCGTGTTAGCCTCGTCCCGCTATGTCGGCTTCGCATAATAAACTTGCCGGTTCACGCAACCGAGTGAGACCCAGACGCCTTGTTACCCCCCTTTGCTTCACCTTCATCTGCCCAACTAACGTTTCGCTGTGAGCCCTTCAATCATCGGCTCGCCAAGGGAACTGATTGCAAAATCTGACTCGACCTCAAGGTCGATCTCTCGATCCTATCTCGGAGCTGTTATGTCCAGGCTTTCCCATCAAGATTTGCGCCGCGGTTTCCGTGAACTGATCGCTTCCAACTCCTGCTACCACACCGCTTCCGTGTTCGACCCGATGTCTGCCCGTATCGCCGCCGACCTGGGTTTTGAAGTGGGCATCCTGGGTGGCTCCGTGGCTTCGCTGCAAGTGCTGGCGGCCCCTGACTTCGCCCTGATCACCCTCAGCGAATTCGCCGAACAGGCCACCCGCATCGGCCGCGTGGCCCAGTTGCCGGTGATCGCCGATGCCGACCATGGTTATGGCAATGCCCTCAACGTGATGCGCACCGTGGTTGAACTGGAGCGTGCCGGCATCGCCGCGCTGACCATCGAAGACACCCTGCTGCCCGCGCAATTCGGGCGTAAATCCACCGACCTGATTGGCGTTGCCGAAGGCGTCGGCAAGATCCGCGCCGCCCTGGAAGCCCGGGTCGATAACGAACTGGCGATCATCGCCCGGACCAACGCCGGGATTCTTCCGGTGCAGGAAATCATCAGCCGCACCCAGCAGTATCAACGTGCCGGCGCCGACGCCATCTGCATGGTGGGCATCCGTGATTTCGAGCAACTGGAACAGATCTCCGAGCACCTGAGTGTGCCGCTGATGCTGGTGACCTACGGCAACCCGGCCCTGCGCGATGACGCACGCCTGGCGGAGCTGGGAGTGAAAATCGTGGTGGACGGCCACGCCGCCTACTTCGCCGCGATCAAGGCCACTTACGACTGCCTGCGGGAACAGCGGCAGATCTTCACCCAGGCCTCGGACCTGAGTGCCACCGAACTGGCTCATACCTACACCCAGCCCGAGGACTACATCGTCTGGGCCAAGGAGTTCATGAGCGTCAAGGAGTAACACCGGCGATGGGCCGGGGTGAGGCGCAACGCCTCAACCCTGGGCCGATTTCAGCGCGCCTTCCACACAGTCGAGGATCTGCCCGATGGTCCAGGGCTTGCGAATGAAGGACACCGGATAACGCACCCCGGAACTCTCGGGGGTCTCGAACCCCGACATGACCACAATGGGCAGCGACGGCCAGTGCTCACCGCACAGGTTGCTCAGGCTGGCGCCATTGAGCCGGCCGGGCATGGTGATATCGGTCAGCAGCAGGGCCACGTCCGCGGCATGTTGTTGGAGGAATTCCCAGGCCCGGTCGGCACTCTCCATGGCCTCGGTGGCAAACCCCTCGTCCTGCAGAATCTCGCACAGGAACTCCAGCACCGTCGGTTCATCCTCCACCACCAGGATCAAACGGGAGGTGGCGTCTGGGTTGACGGACGAGGCTGGGCACATGGGGTAACACTCCCTGAAGGTTTGAGGACTCTACGGACAGGACCGCTGACAAGAGTTATGAGCGGCGGCTTGACGATAAATTCATTCCCGATGCGCCCGCAGTGTTTTTTTCGGACAGGTCCGAACCGGCTGGCGATAATGCGACCCCGATATCAGCGTAACAAGGGAGACAGGTCATCCATGGAGTTCGATCCCCAACGCCTGGCCCAGGCCCGACACCTGGTGGTGTTCAGTGGCGCCGGAGTCTCGGCCGAAAGCGCCATCCCGACCTTTCGCGACGCCCTGACCGGGTTGTGGGAGAACTTCGACCCGGCGCGGCTGGCCACGCCCCAAGCCTTTCGCGAGGACCCGGCGCTGGTCTGGGGCTGGTATGAATGGCGCCGCATGAAAGTGCTCCAGGCCCGACCCAACCCGGCCCACCTGGCGATTGCCGAACTGGCCCGGCGCGTAACGCGCCTGACCCTGATCACCCAGAATGTCGATGACCTGCACGAGCGCGCCGGCAGCCCCTCGGTGCTGCACCTGCACGGCAGCCTGCATCACCCCAAGTGCTTCGCCTGCAACCGCCCCTTCAGCGGCAAACTGCCAGAACCCCTGTTGCCGGAGCAGGGTTGCAGCCTGGAGCCCCCCCGTTGCACCGGCTGCAACGGCAAGATCCGCCCCGGGGTGGTGTGGTTCGGCGAAGCCCTGCCACCGCACATCCTCAAGGAGGCATTCAAAGCGGCAGGCGAATGCGACCTGCTGTTGTCGATAGGTACCTCGGGTCTGGTGCAGCCGGCGGCGCAGATCCCCCAACTGGCGCTGGAGCAAGGTGCCTGCGTGGTGCACATCAACCCGCAGCCCCAGGCCTGTACGAAGCCTGAGGAATACAGCCTGGTGGGCAAGGCCGGAGAGATTCTGCCGCAACTGCTGCGCCGGGCCTTTGCCTGATTTTCTGGCGGCTCAAGCCGAGCCACCGTTTCTGTTCAAGGACGCTTTCACATGCTGCAATCCCCCGACTCTTCATGGTTTGAAGCCGCCTGGGCACAACGTGAGGAACAACTCTACCCGGCGCTGTTCGGCGACCTGGGCCCAGGCATCTACCCCCTGGACATGGCGCTGTTCAGCGAGGTCTTCGGTCAGACCGAAATCGACCCGCGCTGGCTCAGCCACGGAGTCTTCGAATCTCCGCCTACCACCACGCGCAGCAGTTGGCTGTACGTCACTTCAGGGCTGTCCAATGCCTGGGAAGATGCGCAACCCGAAGCCGATGGCTGGTCCGGGATGGGCCAGGAACTGCTGCTGGAAACCCGCGAGCAGGCGCCCTGGGCCCTGCACCTGCTGCGTAAATTTTGCGCCTATCAACTGCTACTGGCCGCCGGCCGTTTCGGCGAGCAGCAGCCTCTGGGCGAATGGGACCGCATGCGTACCGGGCAACCCATCGACGGCGGCGACAGCCTGTTGCGGGCATTGCTGTTCATTCCCGCGCCGGCATTTTCCGGGCCTCATCAATTGCTGAGCGGACGCTTCGAATTCCTGCAGATCGTCGGTCTGACCCTGGACGAACACGCCTGGGGCCAGAGCGCGGGTTATCCGGCCCTGCAGCAACGCCTGACCCAGGCCGTAGCCTCGCCGGTGATGGATCCGGCACGGGCCAGCGTCTGCTGAGGCTCGATGAAAATTCACCGCGACCGTGACGGATCGTCATTTTTCCAGCCACAGCGGGCCCGCTTGAGGTAGATTCAGACAGCGAACAATCTCGCGACGACGTTTGCTTTCTTGCCCTGCCGCTGGAAACCAAGCCCCGTACCGGTGGCTCTTTCACTGCCCCGCCGTTTTTTCGCCACTGACCGCACATGGCGCGGTGGCGCCGATTTCAGGAAATGGATTAATGCCGCAAAGACAAGTGATCAATGCTTCGGTGAGCCCGAAAGGCAGCCTGGAGACCCTCTCGCAACGTGAAGTGCAACAACTCAGCGCCGCCGGTTCCGGCAGCATCTACACGCTGTTCCGCCAGTGCGCCCTGGCGATCCTCAACACCGGCGCCCACGTCGACAACGCCAAGACCATCCTCGACGCCTACCACGATTTCGAAGTGCGCATTCACCAGCAGGACCGTGGCGTGCGCCTGGAACTGCTGAACGCACCGGCCGACGCCTTCGTCGATGGCGAGATGATTGCCAGCACCCGGGAAATGCTCTTCAGCGCCCTGCGCGACATCGTCTACACCGAGAACGAACTGGACAGCCAGCGCATCGACCTGGAGAGCTCCCAGGGCATCACCGACTACGTCTTCCACCTGCTGCGCAACGCCCGCACCCTGCGGCCCGGCGTGGAGCCGAAGATGGTGGTGTGCTGGGGCGGCCACTCGATCAATACCGAAGAATACAAATACACCAAGAAGGTCGGCCACGAACTGGGCCTGCGCAAGCTGGACATCTGCACCGGCTGCGGTCCGGGCGTGATGAAGGGCCCGATGAAAGGCGCCACCATCGCCCACGCCAAGCAGCGCATGAGCGGCGGCCGCTACCTGGGCCTGACCGAGCCGGGGATCATCGCCGCCGAAGCACCGAACCCCATCGTCAACGAGCTGGTGATCCTGCCGGACATCGAGAAGCGCCTGGAGGCCTTCGTGCGTGTCGGCCACGGCATCATCATCTTCCCGGGGGGCGCCGGCACCGCCGAGGAATTCCTCTACCTGCTGGGCATCCTGATGCACCCGGACAACCGTGAACTGCCGTTCCCGGTGATCCTGACCGGTCCCAAGAGCGCAGCGCCCTATCTGGAGCAGCTCAACGCCTTTGTCCTGGCGACCCTGGGCGAAGCGGCGCAGAAGCACTACCAGATCATCATCGACAACCCGGCAGAAGTGGCCCGGCAGATGACCGAAGGGCTGAAGACCGTCAAGCAGTTCCGCCGCGAACGCAACGACGCCTTCCACTTCAACTGGCTGCTGAAGATCGACGAGGGCTTTCAGCGTCCCTTCGATCCGACCCACGAGAACATGGCCAACCTGCAACTGAACCACGCCCTGGCGCCCCACGAACTGGCGGCCAACCTGCGCCGGGCGTTCTCCGGCATCGTCGCCGGCAACGTCAAGGACCAGGGCATCCGCCTGATCGAACAGAAAGGTCCCTACAGCATTCACGGTGACCCGGCGATCATGCAGCCCCTGGACCAACTGCTCAAAGCCTTCGTCGAGCAGCACCGCATGAAGCTGCCAGGCGGCGCGGCCTATGTGCCGTGCTACCGCGTAGTGAGCTGATCCCCAGCCCCTTCGGTGGTTGAACAGCGCCGCGCGTTCCCTGGGAGCGCGCGGCTTTTTCTTGCCTGGCATTGGCCTCCCGCGCCAGGCCGCCCCCTCGGCTTTGTGCTAGCTGAAACCCGGCAAAGGATGGCCGGGCTCCGGTAGGATGTGGCGCCAACCATCAAGGAGTGATTCATGCCAGCACCAGACAGTGAGACGTCCGCCCGGTGGGAAGCCTTCTACAAGACTTTCGAGGGTCGCCCTCCTTCGCCCCTGTTGTGCCGCGCCCTGGCCTTGAACCTGCCCGACATGGACCACCCTCAGGCCATCGACCTGGGTTGCGGCTCGGGCATCGAGACCCGCTTATTGCTGGAGCGCGGCTGGAGAGTGCTGGCCATCGACCAGGAAGCGAGCGCCATCGAGCGCCTCAAAGAACGCGCCGGAACCCTCGCCGAAGGTCGCCTACGTGCCGTCCAGGGGCAGTTCGAAACCCTCAATGAACTGGCGCCGGCCCAGCTGATTCACGCCGGACTGGCCTGGCCGTTCTGTCGCCCCGACGCCTTCGTCCGGTTCTGGCAGGTGCAAGTCGAGGCCTTGCAACCCGGCGCGTTGCTGGTGGGCCAGCTGTTCGGTGAGCGGGACCAATGGGCCACGGCGCCAGACCTGACTTTTCACTCCCGCAGCGCCGCACAGGCACTGTGCGCCGGCCTGCACATCGAGCATTTCGAGGAAAGCGAAGGGCTGGGCAAGAGCCTGCGCGGTCCCAAGCACAACCACAGGTTCGACCTGATCCTGCGCAAACCCTGACGGACGCCACCAAGGCCGCCGCCCTATCCCCCCTCCCATCCTCGGGCAACGCCGCTGCACAGGGTGTTGCCACCTGCAAAACGCAGCGGGTTTGACAGCCTCGCGGCCACGTGAAATAGTTTTCCAACAATATGGAACATAATTCCACTTTTTATAATTACGTCGAAAAGGCCTGTCATCGTGAGCGAAGTTCCCGCCGCAACCCTCCCACCCCTGGATTGTGACCTGCTGGTGATCGGCTCCGGCGCTGCCGGCCTGGCCTGTGCCGTGACCGCCGCCTGGCATGGCCTGAAGGTGGTAGTAGTGGAAAAGGATTCCACTTTCGGCGGTGCCAGTGCCTGGTCCGGTGGCTGGATGTGGGTGCCGGGTAATCCCCTGGCGCGCCGCGCCGGCATCCATGAAAACCCGCAGCAACCGCGCACCTACCTCAGGCATGAACTGGGCGAAGGCTACGATGCCGGACGCATCGACGCCTTTCTTGATAACGGCCCACAAATGGTGGCGTTCTTCGAACAGCACACCGCCCTGCAGTTCGTCGACGGCAATGGCATTCCGGACATCCACGGCCAGGTGCCCGGGGCTGGCATCGAGGGTCATCAGGTGATCGCCGCGCCCTATGACGCCCGGGCCATCGGTCCCTTGCTGGCGCGCCTGCGCCGGACCCTGCGCGAGACCTCGTTCCTGGGCATGCCGATCATGGCCGGGGCCGACCTGGGCGCCTTTCTCAGCATGACGCGCTCGTTCAAGTCGCTGTTGCATGTGGGCAAGCGCTTTATCCGCCATCTGCGGGACCTGGCGCTGCATGGCCGAGCCATGCACCTGGTGAACGGCGTGGCGCTGATCGGCCGGCTGGCGAAGTCGGCCCAGGACCTGGGAGTGAATCTGCTGGAGTCGTCGCCGGCCCGTTCGCTGCTACAGGACGAACAAGGGGTGCACGGCGCCCTGGTCGACACGCCTCAAGGGCCGCGGGAGATCCGTGCCCGTCGCGGCGTGGTCCTGGCGGCCGGCGGTTTTGCCCACGACCCGGTTCGACGCCAGGCGCTGTTTCCCCGGGCGTCTGGCCCCGATGAGCATCTGGCCTTGCCCCCCTTGAGCTGCTCGGGAGACGGCATTCGTCTCGGTGAGGCCGCCGGTGCCGTGCTGGCCACCGACCTGGCCAGCCCGGTGGCCTGGGCCCCGGTATCGCGGGTGCAACACGCCGACGGCAGCATCGGCCACTTT
This sequence comes from Pseudomonas sp. LPH60, assembly GCF_030718165.1. NCBI lineage: Bacteria > Pseudomonadati > Pseudomonadota > Gammaproteobacteria > Pseudomonadales > Pseudomonadaceae > Pseudomonas > Pseudomonas sp. LPH60. The sequence continues at coordinate 896,362 of NZ_JAVAJH010000001.1, read as the reverse complement.
CCCCATATCATCGATCGGGCCAAGCCCGGGGTAATCGGGGTGCTGGCCAATGGCAAACGCTTCGTCAATGAGGCCGACGGTTACTACGACTACACCGCGGCCATGGTGGAAGCGGTTCCGGCCGGCGAGGAAGTGGCGTCCTGGCTGATCTGCGACCACCGCTTCCAGCGTCGTTACGGACTGGGTTATGCCCGCCCCTTCCCCCTGCCCGTGGGCCATCTGGTGCGCAACGGCTACCTGCAACGGGCCGACTCCATCCAGGAGCTGGCACGGCGTTGCGGCATCGACCCACAAGGCCTGGCCGCCACGGTACAAGCGTTCAACCAGCATGCCCGGCAGGGTCAGGACCCTGAGTTCGGTCGCGGCTCGACGCCCTACAACCGCAAGCAGGGTGACGCCCTGCACCCAGGGCCTAACCCCTGCGTGGCGCCTATCCAGCAAGGGCCGTTCTATGGGGTCAAAGTGCTGCCCGGCAGTTTCGGCACCTTTGCCGGGCTCAAGACCAGCCCCCAGGCCCAAGTACTGGATCAGGCCGGGGCGGTGATCCCGGGGCTGTATGCCGCGGGCACCGACATGGCCAGTGTCATGGGCGGCTTCTACCCGTCCGGGGGCATCAACCTGGGGCCGGCCATGACCTTCGGCTACATTGCCGGGCGCCATGCCGCAGGCGTCAGTGACTATGAGGTGATCCTCGAACCGGCCCTTGGCGCAGGTTCCGGACAATGCGCTGCGATGCATTGACCTGGCGCCGCGGGTTCATGGGCTCCAGCCGGGGCCCTGCTCCACCAGGGGCTGCGACGCCTGCAACTGCGCCTCGATCTGCCGCGCCAGGTAATACACCCCGGCCATGACCCCGTGCTCAGGATCATGCAACTGCTTGAGCCAGGCCTGATCGAAGGCCACGCCCAGATCGCGCCGGGTCTGCGCCTGCAGGTCCTCGCGCTTATTGCTCTGGACCAGGGCCCGTACGCCCGCCACCCCCACGGAAATCAGCGCTCCGGCCACCCGCCCCACCGCGGCGGCCACGGCACCGGCCACACCGCGACTGGCGAACTGGGCCTGAAGTTTCTCGCTGGTGACCTGGGCCACCTGGGACACGCCCGGCGCCGCCTCCCCCTGATCGGTCGCCGGCCCGGCATGAATCTGCTGCAACAGCGGCGCATAGGCCGGCAGACGGGCCACCGGCTCGACCTGCAACAGCTGCTGCAACGAAGCGCGCTGCCCGGCCTGGGGCCCAAGATCGATGGCGATGATCCGCGCCAGATGCTGATCCAATTGCGGCACGGGCAACTGGTGACGCACAGTGCTGAGCTGCACCTGCTGACGCAGCAACTGCACATAGAACTCCATGGCCTCGCCGGTAATGCCATCGGCATCGATCTCCAGCGCCACTGGTGCCAGGACCCGCTGCTGATACTGTTCCTGCAGGTAAACGGCCAGGCGCCTGGAAGCCTGAGCGTCATCGCCCCGGTCGTTCAGGGAATACCAACCGACCTTGAGCGCCAGCCATTCCTGGGTCCAGTAGCCACTGAACCAGGGAATGAAGTGTTCGTCGGTCTGCTGATAGATCCGTGTGCGCCAATGCTCCATGGAGCCCTGGGCATAGACTTCAGCCTGCTGGGTGGCGGAGCGTGAGGCGTTCAGCAGTTCCCCGTCCACCTGACGCCAGACGGCCGGACTGACCGGCGCCTGGGCGACGGGTTCGGCGACACGGCTGGCGCAGCCAGGAAGGAGCAGTACCAGCACCGCCAGCCCCAGGCTGAACAACCAGGACCTGGGGCGACAGCAACGCAGCGCCAGTGAGCACAAGGCAAGTCCCTCCCTGAAGGCAAGGCCAGGCCAGACTCGACTGTCCGGCCTGGCCTACTTGCAGTATAGGTAGCGCCACTGCGAGGCCCGGGGCGTTTTGCCAGGCGCTCGTGCAATCGTTACGGCATCGGTATATTGCCCGGGGCGCCTGCGCCACGGACCTGCCTCCCCCCTACAAGGAACCTTCATGCTCTACCGCATCGCCGCTGACAGCCTGGTGCTGTTTCACCTGTCATTCATCGTCTTCGTGCTGCTGGGAGGCCTGCTGGTGCTGAGCCATCCGCGGCTGATGCTGCTGCACCTGCCCGCCGCGGCCTGGGGTGTGGCGGTGGAAGTCCTGCACCTGGAATGCCCGCTGACCCGCTGGGAAAACCTGTTGCGCCACGCCGCCGGCCAGGATGGCTACGGGGCCGGGTTCATCGAGCACTACCTGATCCCACTGATCTACCCCGCCGGCCTGACCCCGGGCATCCAGCTCTGGCTGGGCAGCCTGGTTCTAGTGATCAACCTCTCGGTCTACGGCTACCTGGCACGGCGCTGGAGCCGTACCCGCCACGCCTGAAGCCTCCCCCCTTGTGACCGCAGCGGCGAACTGGCCCGCACCTTGGCGCTCTAGGACGGATCGGCCTCGCAGGCCTGGGTCAGCGCCTGCCAGGTGGCCTGGTCGGCGGGGATCAAGTGCTCGATGCGCAATGACGCCACAGTGATGTCCTGGGGCATGCCAAAGGTGGTGAAGGTGGAAAGAAAACGCAGTTCGCCCGTGGGCCCGCGCACCCGAGTCAGCAGCAACGGCGTGGCCAGGCTTGCAGCACCCGCCGCCTCGCCGGGACACGGCAGGCTCGCCAGCAGCGCCACCAGCCCTGGCTGTTGCGCCGCCTCCCGGGCCGCCCGCTGCCAAGCCACCTGACGGATCTCTTCGGCATTGATCAGGCAGTCACCAAAACCACCGGGCAGCAGCAGGCTCGCCAACAGATTGAAGCCTTGCTCCAGCGCCGCCGCCGGCAGTCCCAAAAGCCCGAACAAGGCCGTGGTGGCGCGATTGGCGGCCAATACCTGCCAGCCGCTGTCGATGACAATGGCCGGCGCCGGGTTGTTGGCCTGGAGCAGGTGCATCAGCGCGGCGCGCACCGGCTCCAGGCCCGGATCGTCCAATGGCAAAGCGGCATAACGGGGGGCATAGCCGGCAGCAAGATACACCCGGTTGCGTATTTCCAGTGGGGTATCCAGGGTGCTCAGCAAGCCATGCAGCAGCGCCGGGCTGGGCTGGGCCCGGCCCGTCTCGACGCAGCTCAGGTGCCGTTGTGACATGCCCACCTGCAACGCCAGATCCAGCTGGCTCAAGCGCGCTTGGCGCCGCAGCTGGCGCAGTTGCGCGCCGACCGGCAGCGCTGGCGCGGGAACGCGTCCAAGGGGTTCAATCATCGGGTTCCGTCATCCTTTGGGTGGGTTAGCCGTTGGCGGACAGCTCAGCGAACAGGCTTGAAAAAGATCAGTTCGGGATCATCCTCGTCCAGGTTCTCGACCACCCCACTGGGGCGAAACCCCGCCTTGGCCAGCAACCCCTGGGCCGCCAGATTGGAGCGGTTGGTGGAGGTGAACAACTTGGTCGTCCGACAAGCCCTCTCGGCGGCAGCGAGCAGCCGTTGTGCCACCCCCTGACGTTGCTGCTCGGGTGCCACAACCACCAAGGAAACGAACCCCTGCTCGAAAAAATCATGCTTGAGCAGCACATAGCCGGCGACCCTGTCGCACGCCACCTCGACCCACACCTGGCCCCGCCCGACCGCCTCACGAAGCGCCTGGCCTCGGCTGGCATGAGCTTGCGCGTAAGCATCAAAGCCAAGCATGGCTGGCACATCCTCAGGCCGAGCCTCACGAATCAACCGCGGGATACCTGGCTGGGGAAGCTGTTGGTTGTCACTCATCGCTACTCATTCCTTGAGGGTGTTGGTCGTCCGGTGCGGCCCAGCTGAGCGCTTGTGCCCCACGCCTGTCTATGACCTGGGAGGTCATTGAGTGCCCCGGGGGTTGCCACTTAGCCTGTTCGCTCCCCGTAGTTCAAGGAGTTTAACAGTGAGAAAAACACTCTGGCGCCTATGCCTGGCCTTGTTCGCCGGCCATGAACTGGACGCCGTGGCCCAAGCCGAGTGGCGCCTGCTGTATGGCTTGCGCGACCTCGATCCGGCACTGGGCCAGCAGTGGTTCATTGCGCTGCATGTCCCGCTGTGCGTCGCACTGATGTGGCTGATCGGGCACCCGCGCCAGGCCATGCGCCGGACCAGCCGGCAACTGCTGGCCGCGTTTGCCGTGGTTCACGCCGGGCTGCACTACAACCTTCAGCAGCACCCGCTGTACCTCTTCGACTCGCTGCTGTCGCAAACGCTGATCTTCGCCTGCGGTGCCACCGGCCTGCTCTACCTGATGCTGGACCTGGGCCGGCAACGCTCCCCGTGCAACGACTGATCACCTCCCTGCTCAAGGAACCCACCATGCCCCGTCCCTACCTCGCGCTGCTGACCCTGCTGGTCTTCAGCGCCTACACCCTGTTCACCCTGCTCCAGGCACAGCAGTCGCTGCTGCAATTCGGCATGCAACTGCTGTCGCAACCCGACACTGCACAGGTGGTCATCGACCTGTACTTGATGGCGCTGCTGGCTGGACTGTGGATGCTGCGAGACGCCCGGGCCCGCGGACGCTCGGCGCTGTCGGTGCTGCCCTACCTGCTGCTGACGGCGGTCTTCGTCTCCATCGGCCCGTTGCTGTACATCGTGGTCAACGGCTTTGGCCGAGGCTCGCCCCACAGCGCCTGAGCGGCACCGGCCTCAGATCAGCCGCTGGATCTGCTTGTGCCGCCAGACCAGCTTGAAGTAGCCGGTCTGCAGCACCAGCATGCTCAGGTAGGCCACCGGGAACGCCATCCATACCCCCTGCAGGCCGAAGTGCGCGTCCAACAGATAGGCCATCGGCAACTGCACCCCGAGGATGCAGAAAATCGAGATCGCCACCGGCATCAGCACCGTGCCGCTGGCGCGCATGATGCCGCCCACCACTGCCTGGAAGCCGAACACCAGGATGCTCCAGAGCATGATGTGCAGCAGGTGTTCGGCCTGCACCAGGGCTGTGGGGTCGATGATGAACAGCCCCAACAGCCAGTGGGAAATCAGGTAGCCGAGCAACACCAGGGCCCCGGTCAGGCACAGGTTGATCGCCAGGCCCGTGCGCAGGATCGGGGTGATGCGCTCCAGGCGCCCGGCGCCGATGGCCTGGGCCCCGAGGATCGACGCGGTGATGGCGATCGACAGCGCTGGGAACTGCACATAGTTGACGATCTGGGTCACCGCGCCGTAGGCCGCCGTGGCCTGGGAACCGTGGCGGTTGACCAGGGCCAGGATCACCAGCTCGGAGAGCGAGATCACCACCATCTGCACCCCGGTGGGCAAGCCGATGCGCAGCACCTTGGCGAGGATCGCCCGGTCCAGTTTCATCGCCGCGAACAGCGCCCGATCCGGCGCCAGGGGATGGGCCCGGCCACTCAAGCGCCAGACCAGGAAACCCATGGCCAGGATATTGCCCACCAGCCCGGCGAAGGCCGCACTTTGGATGCCCATCGGCGGCAGGCCCAGCCAGCCACGAATCAGCGCCGGAGTCAGCAGCAGGCCCACCAGGGTCGACACGATCAGCGCCAGCAGCGGCGACAGGGTATCGCTGACGCCCCGCAGCAACTGGGTAAAGAGCACGAACACCAGCAGCAGCGGCATGATCAGCATCATCACCCGGGCATAGCCCACCGCATCGTCCAACACATCCAGCGGGGTCCCCAGCCCCTGCAATGCCGGCCGCGCAAACAGCATGCCCAGCAGCGCCCCCAGCAGGCCGATCAATGCGCCGAGCAACAGGGTGCTGCCGGCCACCGCCTTGACCGTGCCCAACTCCCGGGCGCCCCAGGCCTGGCCGATCAGCACCGAGGCCCCCGCGCCCAGGCCGATCACCAGGGCAATGAAGAAGAACACGATGGGGAACATCCCCGACACCGCGGCCAACGCCTGGGTCCCCAGCATCTGCCCGATGTAGATGCCGTTGAGCGTGCCGGAGAACGACTGCAGGAAGTTCGACAGCACCATGGGCAAGAGGAAGATCAGGTACACCTGCCAGAGCGGGCGCTGGGCGGGAATCGACATGGGGCAGGCAACCTCGGATCAAGAGGACGAAGGGCCGCGAAGCAGTCCGTGGTACGGGGCTCGCGTCGGTCCTGGAAGGTGCAGCAATGAAGGCCGCACGCGACGCTCCGGCAGCGCAGCGGCCCGAGGTTTGTATCAGCGGTTGACGTCCACCACCACCCGCCCGCGGACCTTGCCTTCGAGCAGTTCGCGGGCGACGGTCAACGCCTCTTCCAGGCCCACTTCGCGGGTGATCCGCTGCAGGTGCTGCTGGTCCACCTCGGCAGCCAGGCGCTCCCAGGCATGCACCCGTTCGTGGTAGGGACGGGTCACGCTGTTGATCCCCAGCAAGCTCACACCCCGCAGAATGAAGGGCGCCACCGAAGCCGGGAAATCCATGCCCTGAGCCAACCCGCAGGCAGCCACCAGACCATCGGCGGCGGTGCCGGCACAGACGTTGGCCAGGGTGTGACTGCCCACCGAATCGATGGCCGCCGCCCAGCGTTCCTTGGCCAGCGGGCGTCCCGGTTCGGACAGTTCGGCACGCTCGATGATACGGCTGGCCCCCAGCGTCTTGAGGTAGTCGGCCTCTTCCGGCCGCCCGGTGGCGGCAATCACCGAGTAGCCCAGGCGCGACAGCAGGCTGATGGCAAAGCTGCCGACGCCGCCGCTGGCACCGGTGACCAGCACTTCGCCGTGCTCGGGGGTCAGGCCGCTGCGCTCCAGGGCGATCAGGCACAGCATGGCGGTGTAACCGGCAGTGCCGATGGCCATGGCCTGGCGCGCGCTGAAGGCTTCTGGCAGGTGGATCAGCCAGTCCCCCTGCAACCGGGCCTTCTGCGCCAGCCCGCCCCAATGGCTCTCGCCCACGCCCCAGCCATTGAGCAGCACCTGCTCCCCCGGGCGAAAGCGCGGATGGCTGCTGGCTTCGACGGTGCCTGCCAGGTCGATTCCGGGGACCATGGGAAACTGCCGCACCACCGGGCTTTTGCCAGTGATCGCCAGGCCGTCCTTGTAGTTCAGGGTGCTGTAGGCCACCCGCACCGTGACATCACCTGCCGGCAGTTGCACCTCCTCCAGCTGGCTCAGATGGGCGCGATAACCTGCAGTGTCTTTGTCAATCACAATGGCCTTGAACATCACGGACTCCTGTTGGCAAGGGAGGCTGCAGCGCTGGCTGCAACGGCGTAGAACGCGAACGCGCCATCCTACGCAAGCCTTCGGAAGGCGTCCATGAACACCCCTGCCCGCCGCAGAATTGCTCCACTGGCCGGGCCGGTGCTGCCGGTCATTGATCCGCCCTCACCCCAGTCCCCGCCGGCGACGCTCGCAATGGCCCGGGCCGCACCCAGCGTCCCCTATCGCAACGTAGCCCAGCGCAACTGGCCTGCCAGAACGGCGATGAGGGGCCTATCGGGCGTGGCAAAAACGCAGCATGCAGCGTTACCATGCCGCGGTGTTTCTACCCTGACCGAACGGATTCTCGACCTTGTCTCACCTACTGGAAAAAGCCGCCGCACGCGGCGATCTCGCGGCCATCGAGCGCCTCCTTGATGCTGGCGCGGACCTTGAATGGCAGCACAAGGGCACCGGCCGCACGGCCCTGCTGGCCGCCACTATCGCCGGGCACCGGCCGGCCGTGGCGCTGCTGCTGGCGCGCGGCGCGAATGTCCAGCAACCGTGCAAGGCCCTGGGCTACAGCCCCCTGGCCTGGGCCGCCAGCCAAGGTGATAGCGCCATGGCCGAGTTGCTGATAGCCCATGGCGCAGCGCTCGAACACGCCAGCCCCGAACTGCAACGCACTGCCCTGATGAACGCCGCCCAGGCCGGGCACGAGGCAATGCTGAGCTTGCTGCTCAAAGCCGGCGCCGATCCCCAGCGCCTGGACTTCCAGCAGCGCAATGCCTGGTCCCTGGCCGAAGAGAAGGGCCATACCCAGATCATGCAACAGCTGGCGCAGGCCGGTGCCGGAGCGCCGCCAGCGTCCGCGGCGGCCCCTTGCCTGCCCTGGCCGCCACTGGCACCAGGCGATGACAACAGTGGCGATCCGGTCACCCAGGTGCGGGCCTATACCCTGGCGCTGGAGGCCTGGGAACAACGGGGCAATGCCCTGGGCCACAAGGCTGCCGACGCGGCCTTCTGGGCCGAACCGCAACAGCTCCTCGAACGTTTCTGCACCCTGCGGCCGCGGACCTATCCCCGAGCCGCCTACGGTTACCCCACAACCTACTCCGAGGCCGACCAACTACTGGGCTGCCAGCTGCTCAAGCCCGCCCAGGCCGAAGTGCTGATGCGTGATCCAGCCTCCCGGACGCTGTGCTACGAGCATCGCTTCCTGGTCAAACGGGTCGCGGGGCAATGGCGCATCGACAGCGTCAAGCGGCGCCTGGCCGGCACCCCGAAATGGACCAACGCGATTCTGTGACGCCCCTGCAACTTGCACGCCCCTCTCACCTTTCAGGACCTGTCCCCATGAAATACGACGACGCCTCCTGGCACTACGGCGGCGACTTTCCCGACGACCTGCCCACCACGGCCGGAGCCACCCACATCGGCCTGTTCCTGGCCTGGATGCTGATCAACGACTTTGCCAGCGAGGAGCTGCTGGACGATGTCGAAGAGGAGATCCGCCAAGTCCAGGCCCGCACCCTCGATGGCCGCGAGTTCCTGTTGCGGATACTGGATGAAAAGCTCAGCGACGGCGATTTCAACGACGAAGGCAATGCCTTTGCCCTGGCCTACTACAAGGGGCGGGACAGCGGTCGGTTTTCCAGCGACTACGAACAGATCCTGGCCCCCGAGCCGGGCACCCTCTACCGGGTGGAAAACAGCTGGAGCAACTACGACCGGCTGGCATCGGTGATGGACGAGCGACTTGCACACTGGCGCGCCACGGGGCGAGCGCAGTACATCGACTGAGCGCCGGACGCCGGCAATTGTGGTTAAATGCCGCCCCCGAAAATCGCCGGTTACCGTGATGACCCCTCAAGCCCTCGCCACCCTCAACCAGCACTTGCTAACCGCCCTGGCCACCGCGCCCACCGAAACCCGGCGCCTGTTCCATGGCCGCGGCCGCTGCTGGCCGGGGCTGGAGCAACTGACCGTGGACTGGCTGCAAGGGGTACTGCTGGTGTCCCTGTTCAAGGCGCCGGAGCCTGAACAACTCGCGGCCCTGAAGCTGCTGCTGGTGGAGCTGGGCGACTCCGCGCAATGGGCCGCCAGCGGCGCCCGCAGCCTGATGCTGCAACACCGCTACCTGCCCGACAGCCATGGCGAATGGCTGCTGGGCCCGCCGGTGGATTCCTGCACCATCACCGAGGAAGGCCTGCGCTACCAGGTGGACCTGGGCAGCAAGCAGAACAACGGGCTGTTCCTCGACATGCGCTACGGGCGCAACTGGGTCCGGGCCCATGCCCGGGGCCAGAACGTGCTCAACCTGTTCGCCTACACCTGCGGCTTCTCGGTAGCAGCGATCGCTGGCGGTGCCGAGCGAGTGGTCAACCTCGACATGTCCCGAGCGGCCCTGAGCCGTGGCCGCGACAACCACCGGCTCAATGGCCACGACACCAGCCGGGTGAGTTTTCTCGGCCATGACCTGTTCAAGTCCTGGAGCAAGGTCAAGCAAGGTGGCCCTTACGACCTGGTGATCATTGATCCGCCATCGTTCCAGAAAGGCAGCTTTGTCCTGGGCAAGGACTATGCCCGCGTCCTGCGGCGCTTGCCGGAGTTGCTGACAGCCAACGGCTGCGTGCTGGCCTGCATGAACGACCCGGCGTTTACCGTGGAGTTTCTGCTGGAGGGCATGGCCGAGGCAGCGCCGGGGTTGCGTTTTGAACAGCGGCTGGAGAACCCGCCGGAGTTTCCCGATGCCGATCCGCAATGTGGGCTCAAGGCGCTGGTGTTTCGTCAGGGGGAATAGAGGGGCCATCGCTGCTGGGAAGGGGCCGGAAGGTCAAAAGCCAAAGCCAAGGTGCGCAGGCCGGCTCCTTGTAGCCGCTGCCGAAGGCTGCGAACGAGCGCTAGCGCTCGCAAGACCAGGCGGCGCGATAGGTCAGGAATATCGGGGAGGCAGGTTTAGCGTCTCCTGCGGAGCCGGTCGCAGCCTTCGGCAGCGGCTACATGTAACGCGAACGGCGATGAAACAGGCCGGCCGGTAGGCCGCCGTCAGATGTTGATCTTGCTCTGGCTTTTGATCTTGATCTGAACGCCCCGTTAACCACGATGGCCGAACGCAGGCATTGAGCCGTGGGTAACCCGACAGGGATGCCGGGTTAGCCGCCACCCGGCCATGGATGGCCGGTGGCGGCGGCCCACGGATCAATGCCGGAGTGAGGGCATGCCGAGCCTAGGCGAGGCACCGAGTGGAGGGGCAAAGCCCTTTGGTTACTTTGGGGCCCCAAAGTGACTCGCCGTAAGGGCGAAACCGCCAGCCGCCACACCCGCAGCAACGGATATGCCCCCAAAAAAATCCCCAAAGCCCCCGCTCTTCCTCACAACCCCATCCGATACTCAATAACCCCAGGCTTGTGCGCCACCCAGTCATACAACCTCTGCGCACGCTTGTTGCTCTCCTGGGTATGCCAATACAAGCGCCCACACCGCTGTTCCCGGGCAAAGGCCTGCACCCACTCGATCAACAGTTTCCCCGCACCACTGCCCCGCACTGCCGGTGCGACATACAGGTCCTCCAGATAACAGAAGTCGGTTACCGCCCAGGTCGAACGGTGCAACACCGAGTTGACGAAACCGATCAGTTCATCACCCTGCACCGCCACCGCTGAAAACACCGGCTCTTGCGGATCGCAGAAACGCTCGAAGGCAACCACACTGACCTGCTCATCCAGCGTCACCTGATAGAAATCCTGATACGCCAGCCACAACTGCAACCACTGCTGATAATCGCCAGGCTGAATCGGTCGTATCGTCACTGCGTGTTGTTGATCACTCATTGCACTCTCCTGTTGAAAACCCACTCCAGACGTCAACCCCTGGATGGTGAGGAGCGCCAGCTTATGGTTTGAGTGGAGGGCTTGATCAGTCCAGTTCAATCGAAAGGAGCAGACCACTTTTGCCAGCGCCCTCGAACCTCACACCTCGGGCTGCTGATGGGTCACGCAGTGGATTCCCCCGCCTCCCGCCGCGATGGCGTCAATGTCCAACTGCACCACTTGCCGCCCGGGGTACAGGCTCTCCAGCAGGGCCAGGGCCTTGGTATCCGCCGCCGGATCGCCGAACTGCGGGGAAATCACCGCGCCATTGATCACGAAGTAGTTGATGTAGCCCGCGGCAAAATCGTCGTTGCCCCGGCTGAAGCGCGTCTTGCGCGGGTTCAGCGGCGGCGACAGGGTGTGAACCTGCAGCTTGCGGCCATCGGCATCGGTGGCATTGCGCAGGATCTCCAGGTGCTTGAGGGTCACCTGGTGGTCGTAGGAGTCCGGGTCGTTGTCGAGGTTGGCCACCACCACCCCGGGCCTGACGAAACGTGCATAGAAGTCGACATGGGCATCAGTGATGTCCCGGCCCTTGATCCCCGGTAGCCAGATGATCTTGCGTAAGCCGAGACAAGCCTTGAGTTCAGCCTCCACCTCGGCCTTGCTCCAACCCGGGTTGCGGTTGCTGTTGATCCAGCTGCTTTCGGTCATGATTCCGGTGCCGTGGCCATCCACCTCGATACCGCCCCCCTCGCCTACCAGCTCGCTGCGCAGGTACCGGGCATCGGCGGCGTCGGCCATTTGCCTCGCCAGCCGGGCATCCCGGACGTGGCGCTGCTTGTTGCCCCAGCCATTGAAGTTGAAGTCCACCGCGCCCAGTTGGCCCTGGGCGTTGGTGACGAAGTTGGCGCCGATATCGCGCATCCAGATATCGTCCAGCTCGGTGATCACGTAGCTGATGTTGTGCGTCCCGCACAGTGTTTCGGCCAGGTCGCGCTCCTCTTCGCGACAGAACAGGGTCAGGGGTTGATGGACGGCGATGGCGCGGGCGATGCGCCCCTGGGCTTGCTGGACATCAGAGGTGAAGTCTTCCCAGATCGCGTCCTGGGCGCCAAAGGCCATGAAGGCCCGCTGCTGGCGGTCGCCTTCGTCAGGCAGGTACCAGTCGTCCTGCTCCTGGGCTCGGGCTTGGCGGGAGCCCAGGCCCAGGCTGGTCATCGCGGTGATTGCGACCAGCAGCGAGGCCTGTTTGATCAGTTCACGTCGGGTGGGCATGGGGCAATTCTCTGGGTGGGGTTTGCTGAAGGGGGTACAAAAGCAGGCGAGGTGCTCACGGGCGCCTTCGCGGGCAAGCCTGTTCCTACCCGGACATTCTAGGAGCCGACTTGCCGGCGAACCGCACTGCGGCCTGCCGGCCCGGGTTCAGGGGCTTGGTGCTGTCGCGGTCTTGAACTTGGTCCAGGCGCGCATTCGGGCGCGCATGTCGGCCTGTGGGATGTCCCGGCCGGGGATCAGGCGTTCGAAGCTGGCTTGATCCGGGTAGATGTCCGGGTTGTCGCGCATCTGCGGATCGACAGCGGGCCGGGCCTTGGCATTGGCCGTGGGATAGCCGGTGGAGTTGCTGATGGCCGCCATGTTCTCCGGGCGCATGACAAAGTTGATAAAGGCATAGGCGTACTCCGGGTGCCGGGCGTCCTTGGGGATCGCCATGGTGTCCATCCACACCGTGGTGCCTTCACGGGGGATGCGGTACTGGAAGTCGACCTTTTTCCCCGCGGCATCGGCAGCGCGCTGGGCCTGGGTCATGTCGCCGCTGTAACCCAGAGACAGGCACAGATTGCCGTTGACCAGGTCGGTCACTGGCTGCGACTGGAACTTGCGGATGTAGGGCCGCAGCTTCCCCAGCAGTTCGCCGGCGGCCTGCAGATCCGCCGGCTTGGCGCTGCGCGGTTCACGCCCGAGGTAGTTGAGCGCCACCGCCAGCACTTCATCCGGCGAGTCGATGACCGAGATTCCGCAATCGGCAAACTTGCTCGCCAGCTCGGGCTTGAACAACAGGTCCAGGCTGTTCACCGGGGCATTGGGCAGGCGCTCGGCGACCTGCTGTGCGTTGTAGGTCAAGCCGATGGTGCCCCAGGTGTAGGGCACCGTCGCCTGGCTGGCGCGGGGGTACTGGGTCCGCAGTTTTTGCAGACCGGGCTCGATGTCGTCCAGGCCGCTCAGCTTGCTCGGGTCCAGGGTCTGCAGGCTGCCGGCGCGCATCAGCCGTTCGGCCACGGTGTCGCCGGGGAAGATCAGGTCGTAGCCGCTGCCGCCCGTCATCAGCTTGGCTTCCAGCACTTCGCTGCCTTCCATGACGTCGTAGATCACCTTGATCCCGGTTTCGGCGGTAAAGCGACTCAGGGTATCGGCGGCGAAATAGTCGGCCCAGTTGTACAGGCGCAGGGTCTTGTCCTCGGCTTCGGCCCGGGCCTGGGTCGATACCAGGGTCGCGGCGAGCAACCAGCCGAGTGCCTGCAAGCGGGGTTTGCCAGTCGGTTGCATATCATGCCTCCCGGGTAGTCCAGTGGGGGTGGATGCGTTGTCCATCGAGGCTCAGCAGGGGGCCGTACATCTCCGGGCGCCGGTCACGGAAGATGCCCCAGGTGCGGCGCTCTTCGGCCATGGCCGCAAGGTCCAGGCTGTACAACAGCACGCCGTCGGTCGTGCGATCAGCCGCGGCCAGCAGGCTGCCCTTGTGATCGCAGATAAAGGACGAGCCATAGAAATCCATATGCAGCGTCGGATCGCTGGTGGCCACTTCGCGGCCGATGCGGTTGGCCGCTACCACGGGCAGCAGATTGGCCGCAGCATGGCCGCGCATGGTCATCTGCCAGTGGTCCCGGGAATCAAGATCGGCCGCTCCCGGCTCAGAACCGATGGCGGTGGGAAACAGTAATACCTCGGCCCCTTGCAACGCCAGGCAGCGGGCGGTCTCGGGAAACCACTGGTCCCAGCAGATGCCGATCCCCAGGCGTCCGTAAGCCGTATCCCAGACCCGGAAACCGGTGTCGCCTGGGCTGAAGTATTCCTTCTCCTGATAACCCACCGCGTTGGGGATATGGGTCTTGCGGTACACCCCCAACAGGCGTCCGTCAGCGTCGGCGACGCTGAGGGAATTGAAGTAGGCCGTGCCGGCCCGCTCGAACCAGCTCAGGGGCAGCACCACCCCCAGCTCCCGGGCCAGGGCGGCGAAGCGCTTGAGTACCTGGCTGCCGGCATAGTCCTCGGCCAGGGCCAGGTGCTGGTGCTGTTGCTCGATGCAGAAGTACGGCGTGGCGAACAGTTCCTGCAGGAGGATGACCTGGGCACCTTGGGCCGCCGCTTCCCGCACCCGTTGTTCGGCGCGATCGAGGTTGCCTGGCAAGTCCCAGGTACAGGGCATCTGGACGGTAGCGACGATCAACGGGCTCATGCCAGCACCTCCAGCGGCCACAGCGGCTGCTGCTGGGTGATGCAGTGCACGCCACCGCCGCCGTGGGCCAGGTGGTTGATCCGTACCGGCACCACTTCCCGCCCGGGAAAAGCCCGGGACAACACCTGGGCCGCCGCTTGATCGGCAGCGATGCCGTAGGCCGGCATGATCACCGCGCCATTGGCCAGGTAGAAGTTGGTGTAGGACGCGCAGAACACCTCGGCCCGAGCGTCCACCGCAGCACTGGCTTCGAACAGTTCGATCAGTTCGAAGCTGCGCCCCTGGGCATCCCGGGCCAGCTCCAAGGCCCGGCGGTTCTCGCGCACCACTTCGGCGTACACCGACTCCTGATCGTGGGTAGCATCCACCAACAACACCGCTGGGCGCGCGAAGGCGCACACCCCGTCGACATGGCCATCAGTCATGTCACCGGTGACATGGTCCGGGTCACCCGGCAGCCAGATGGTCTTCTGCACCCCCAGCAAACGGCTGAAGACGTCCTCGATCTCGGCCTTGCTCAGGCCCGGGTTGCGATTGGGGTTGAGCAGCACCGACTCGGTGGTGATCAGGGTGCCCTCGCCGTCCACATGGATGGCACCGCCTTCGTTGGCCAGCGGGCTACCGAAACTGGGCAGCCCCAGCTCGTCGAGCAGGCGCCGAGCCAGGCTTCGATCCAGGTCGTGAGCCGATTTTTCACCCCAGGCATTGAAGCGCCAACTGACCCCGGCCAGGCCTTGCTGCGGATGACAGATAAAACTCGGTCCGGAGTCGCGGCACCAGCTGTCATTCACCGCCTGGGCAATCAGCTCGACATTGTCGCCACACAGCGCGCGGGCACTGTCCAGAGCCACCGGGTCCACCACCAGTTTCACCGGCTCGAAACGGGCAATGGCATTAGCCACCCGCGCAAAATCCGCCTGCACATCGGCCAGGGTCACGCCCCAGACCGACTCCCACAGGGCCTGATTGTGGGGCCAGACCATCCAGGTCGCGGCGTGGGGCGCCCACTCGGCGGGCATCCTCCAACCCTGGGTTTGATGGTGATTGCTGAACATGGGCGCTGCACCTCTGAAGTAAGGTTTTTTTATCAATCGACCAACAGGGTCGAACCATTGCGCCCATGCTATGACTTTGAAAAACCCTCAACAAACGATAGATTTAGCGCAATTCTGATCAGCAAGGCTTATCAATCATGTTGAAACACTGGCCTCCCCTGAATGCCCTGCGCGGTTTCGAAGCCGCCGCGCGCCTGGGCAGTTTCCACAAGGCCGCGCAAGAGCTGCACCTCACCCAGTCGGCCATCAGCCAGCAGATCCGCAGCCTGGAAACCTTCCTCGAACAGCCGCTGTTCCACCGCAGCGGCCGCAGCGTCACCCTCACCGATGCCGGGCATGACCTGCGCAGCACCACCCAGTCGCTGCTGCAACAACTGGCGGTGGGCATCCGTCGCCTCGAGCAGTACCGCAAGCCCAATCAGTTGGTGGTCAATACCAGCCCAGCCTTTGCCCGTCACTGGTTGCTGCCACGCCTGGGGGAGTTCCATCGCCTGCACCCCGAGGTGGACCTGTGGCTGTTCACCAGCTTCGAACCGCCAGACATGAGCACCCAGACCATCGACCTGACCCTGCGCGACGACCTCAGCGCCCAGGCCGAGTGCAGCTACCTGGAGCTGTACCACGACCGTCTGTACCCGGCCTGCCACCCGTCCCTGCTGGAGCAGCCCCAGGAGCTACGCACCACCTTGCATGGCGAACGGGAAATGGACTGGAGCCACTGGGTGGTGGAAGGCGGTACAGACATCGGCCAGCGCAGCAACGGCCTGAATTTTTCCGATCCCGGGTTGCTCCTGGACGCCGCCTGCTCCGGCCATGGGATTGCCCTGGTCAGCCAGTTGCTGGCGCAACAGGCCCGCCGTCAGGACCTGCTGGTGCCCCTGTGCGAACAGAGCGTGCGCGGCCCGACCTGGGCCTGGCTGGTTCATCGGGACAGCGAGAGCAGTGCACTGACCCGAAGCTTCTGTGAGTGGTTGCAAGCAGCACTGCTGCGCGGCAACGAGGACGCGGTGTGACCCCGCCCGCCCGGCGCCCGGAGGCATTGCCCAGCGCCAGCGAGTGGCAGCCCAGGCAACGCCTGAGCACGCGGCGCCGGGGCTCTAGCGATTACCGGCGCCGCTGCACCATGGTTTTTTCTTGACAGTGAAAAATCCCACCCGCTATTGTCTGACAACCTGACTACCAAGGTTTCTCCATGCTCGAACTCCAGCGTCCCGACTCTCTCGTTGTGCGTGTGGTCAATGCGATCCGTACCGAGATCGACTCCGGCCGCCTGGCTCCCGAGTCGCGCCTGCCCACTGAACAGCAACTGGCCGAGCAGCTGAATGTCAGCCGCTCGGTGGTGCGCGAAGCCATTGCCCAGCTCAAGGCCGATGGCGTGCTGATCGCCCGGCGCGGCCTGGGGTCGTACATTTCCAAGACCCCGGCCGGCACGGTGTTCCGCTTCCCCCAGGCCGATGGCCGCCTGCCGGATCTGGCGCAGATGTTCGAGATGCGCCTGTGGATCGAAACCCAGGCCGCGTCGATTGCCGCCCAGCGCCGCGATGCCGCCGATCTGCAGCGCATGCAGCAAGCCCTGCAGGAAATGCACGACAAGCGCAGCGATTTCGAAGCCGCGGGGTTGGCTGACGTGGAGTTTCACCGGGCCATCGCCGAGGCCAGCAAGAACGACTACTTCGTGGCCTTCCATGATTTTCTGCGCAGCCAGCTAACCAGCGCCCGCAAGGCCGCCTGGGAAAACTCGGCGCGGCGCCAGGTCGGCGGTTCCGCCGATGCCACCCAGGAACACCAGGCGCTGTACCAGGCCATTGCCGCCGGTGATCGCCAGGCCGCCGCCGCTTGTGCCGATGCTCACTTGCGTGCCGCGGCCAAGCGCCTGGACCTGGAGCTGCCAACCCTCGACTGACACCTGCAACACGCTTCAAGCCGCAAGCGCTAGCCTGCGGTTTTTTATCGGAACACTTAGTCTGACAACCTGATAACCAGACTTGAAACCGTTTGATCCAAGGTACCCAGAACCATGATTTATGACTTTTGCATCATCGGCGGCGGCATCGTCGGACTGGCCACGGCCATGGAGATCCTCAAGCGCCAGCCGGGCGCCTCGCTGGTGATCCTGGAAAAGGAAAATGTCCTGGCCCGGCACCAGACCGGTCACAACAGCGGGGTGATCCACGCCGGTATCTACTACGCGCCGGGCAGCCTCAAGGCCGACCTGTGCAAGCGCGGCGCCGAGGCCACCAAGCAGTTCTGCAGCGAGCACGGAATCAAGTTCGAGGTCTGCGGCAAGGTGCTGGTAGCGTCCAACGCCCTGGAAATGCAGCGCATGGAAGCCCTGTACCAGCGCTCACAACAGAACGGCCTGAAGGTGGAGCGCCTGGACGCCGAGCAACTGCGTCAGCGTGAGCCGAACATCGTCGGCCTCGGCGGGCTGTTCCTCGACGCCACCGGCATCGTCGACTACCGCGAAGTCTGCGAAACCATGGCCCGGGTGATCCGCCGCGACGGTGGAGAAATCTGCCTCAGCCAGACCGTGACCGCGATCCAGGAAAACGCCGACAGCGTCACGGTCAACAGCCATGGCGGCAGCTGGCAGGCGAAGAAACTGGTGGTCTGTGCCGGCCTGCAATCGGATCGCCTGGCGACCCTGGCCGGGGTGAAGATCGACCACCAGATCATCCCCTTCCGCGGCGAGTACTTCCGCCTGCCGGCCTCGAAGAACAACATCGTCAATCACCTGATCTACCCGATCCCCGACCCGGAGCTGCCATTCCTCGGCGTGCACCTGACCCGCATGATCGACGGCAGCGTCACCGTCGGCCCCAATGCGGTGCTGGGCCTGGGCCGGGAGAACTACAAGAAGTTCTCCATCAACTGGCGCGACGTGGCGCAGTACGCCAGCTTCCCCGGGTTCTGGAAAACCATCTGGCAGAACCTGGGTTCCGGCACCACGGAGATGAAGAACTCGCTGTTCAAGTCCGGCTACCTGGAGCAGTGCCGCAAGTACTGCCCGTCCCTGGAAGTCTCCGACCTGCTGCCCTACGAGGCGGGGATTCGCGCCCAGGCGGTAATGCGTGACGGCAGCCTAGTGCACGACTTCCTGTTCGCCCAGACCCCACGCATGTTGCACGTATGCAACGCGCCCTCGCCCGCCGCCACCTCGGCGATTCCCATTGGTTCGATGATTGCCGACAAGATTTTCCAGGCCGACTGAAACACAGGCGCGGCACGCCTTGTTGCACAGCGCAGCTGCGCTGTCTGCGGAGCCCCGTGCCGCCGGAATACCCCTCGGCAGTCCCTTTGGGGCACACCGAGCAAGACCCGCGTCAACTCGACAATAAATACAATGATCCAAGAGGATGTACACAATGACCGCAGTTGAAACCGGCATTACTGCAGCGGAAACCCCACAACAAACCCAGAAACGCCTGCGCAAGGTCGCGGCGGCCACCATCTTCGGCTCGATGCTGGAGTGGTACGACTTCTACCTCTACGCCACCATGGCGGCCATCGTCTTCTCGAAGATCTTCTTCGATAACAGCAACCCGAAAAGCGCCACGCTGATGGCCTTCTCCACCTTTGCCATCGGCTTTATCGCCCGTCCCTTCGGCGGCATCCTGTTCGGCTACCTGGGGGACAAGTTCGGCCGCAAGCAGGTGCTGGTGCTGACCTTCTGCCTGATGGGCGTGTGCACCGCACTGATTGGCCTGATCCCCAGCTACGCCTCCATCGGCATCTGGGCACCGATCCTGCTGGTGGCGATCCGCATCATCCAAGGCCTGGGGGCCGGCGCCGAACTGTCGGGCGCGGCGGTCACCTCCTATGAACACGCCAGCGAAGGCAAACGCGGCAGCCAAGGTGCCTGGCCGGCGCTGGGGCTGAACCTGGGCCTGCTGCTGTCGTCGCTGACCATTTACCTGTTGACCATCAACGGCAACGAGTTCCTGCTGGCCGGCGGCTGGCGCATTCCGTTCGTCTGCAGCATCGTCCTGGTGGCGGTGGGCCTGTGGGTGCGCAACAGCATTCCGGAAACCCCGGAGTTCAAGGAGCTGAGCAAGGAAAGCCAGAAGGCCAAGGCCTCGCCCCTCAAGGCACTGTTCAAGAACGACCTCAAGGGCCTGGCGGTGGTGTTCTTCGTCGCCATTGGCTACAACGCCCTGAGCTACATCTTCAAGACCTTTTCCCTGGCCTACCTGACCCAGTACAAGAACGTCGATGTGCACGTCACTTCGCTGTCGGTGACCATCGCCAGCCTGATCGCCATCGTCGCCGTGCCCTTCTTCGGCTGGCTCTGCGACAAGTGGAGCAGCAAGACCGTGCTGATTCTGGGCGGGGTGTTCTCGCTGCTGTTCGCCTACCCGTTCCTGGCCCTGCTCAATACCGGCGAGAGCCTGATGATCTACATCGCCATCGGTGTCGGCACCGGCATCCTGGCACCGATGATGTTCGCACCTCAGGGTTCATTCCTCAGCCGCCAGTTCCCCACCGCGACCCGCTCCTCGGGCTTTGGCACAGGGCGCGAGATCGGCACCGCGATTGCCGGCGGCCTGGCGCCACTGGGCGCCCTATCCCTGGTGACCGCCTCGGCCACGCACTCCACCGACGGCGTGGTGATCATCCTCGCGGTCGCCGCCGTGCTGGTGATGGTGTTTGCCCTCTTCGACCAGGGGCGCAAGCACTCGGCGTTCAAGAACTGACAACCCGTTGAGTCACCCAGGGGCGGCTCAGGCCAGCAGCACCTCAATCCCCAACTGGCGATAACCTTCGATATCCACCTCTGGCACTTCCTGCTCGGTCACCAGCCGCTGCAGGCGGTTGCACGGTGCGACCACAAAGGGCTCCATGGCGCCGAGTTTGTCGGCGGTGGTCACGGCGATGACTTCGGCGGCGCTGTCGAACATCGCCTGCTTGATCGGCACTTCATCGAAATGCAGGGAGCTGATGCCGATCTCCGGATGAATCGCACAGACCCCGGTGAACATCAGGTCGGCCTTGATCCCCTGGATCATCCGCAGTGCTTCATGGCCGCTGGCGGACAGGGTGGCCGGGTTGAGCTGGCCGCCCACGAGGATCACCTTGACCCCGGGGTATTCGGCCAGGGCCACGGCAATCATTGGTGACGCGGTGACTGCGGTCAGGCGGATATCGGCCGGCAGGGACTGGGCGATATGCAAGGTGGTAGAGCCGGAATCGAACAGCACCGTCTGGCCGTCCCGCACCCATTGCACGGCAAACTGCGCCAGACGCAGTTTCGCCTCGTTGGTTTCGCCGACCCGCGTGAAGTAGTCCTTGCCGCTGTCCTTGGGTCGCGGCAGCGCACCGCCATGCACCCGCTGCACCAGGCCATTGGCATCCAGCTCGGCGAGGTCGCGGCGGATGGTGTCTTCTGAAACCGCGAAGTGCCGGCTCAGCTCAGCGGCCATGACCTTGCCGTCGCGCTCCAGCAGTAGAAGGATCTTTTGTCGACGCAGGGAGGGCAGTTCGGCTGCCGGGTGCAGGTTTTGCATGTTCTTGCCCGTTTTTGCGTGTTTTCGCGAGATTAGCCAAGCCCTCTCGCGAAAACAAGCAGCCGCGCTCAGGAGATCAATTGTGGGGGCCTTGCGTTGTACAGCGCCGCCTCACCCAGGCGCTCGCGCACCAGGGCCTGGGCCTGCCGGGTCATCTGGTCCAGGTGCCGGTCGCGCTTCTTCTCCGCTTCCAGCATGGCCTTGCGCCCGTGCTGGGCCAGCAGGTAGCTGTGAATCTGCCGCACTTCCACCGATTGGTAGATCGGCGCCACGTCCAGTACCGCCAGCAGGCCATCGCTGCCATGGTCTCGGGTATTCATCAGCACTTGCGGACCGCGGGCGCCCAGCAGCTGAAAGCCCAGGGCCTCGAAACACTCCACTTTGGCCACGTGACAGGCCAGCTCGGCATGGGGATAGCGGGCACGCAGCGCCTCCAGCATCTGCCGGGCAATGCCCTGGCGCCGATGGTTTTGCCGCACCGCCATATAAGCCACGGCACAGGCCTGGGGATCGTCCTTGAGCGGCAGGTACAGGGTGAAGCCCAGCACCTGCTCAGGGTCCTGAGTGTCGGTGGCCACCACCAGCTCTACCGCGATCCCCCGGGAACCGTCCATGGCCTGCAGGTACAGGTGCACTTCGTAGCCGACGCCGTACTGGTACAGGTTGTACAGCGGGTTGCTCGGGGCAATGGCCACCGCGCTGATGTCGGTGATGTAGTCCACGACCATTTGCTGGATCTGGCTCTGGATGGCTTCGGGCGGCGGGGCTTGGAACAGGGTGATGCTGGACATCGAGGCAGTGACTCCGAGGGTTGAGGCGTGCCCGCAACGGCGGGCGCGGCAATCATACCGCGTCACGGCAAGGCACAGGCAGCCAACAAGATGCTTGAGTCGGGCTCAAGCCTCGTTGAGAAAGATACGGAGATGCTGTTTCAGAGGTAACGGCAAGACCGGCCAGTTGCGACGACATCAGGGATATCGCCGCAACCCATGCAAGATACGGCTGCACGGTGGCAGCCGCTGCGCCCCATCCGACGAACGCGGACGGGGCCGAGGCTTACAGCGCCATGTCGGCCGCTGGGTTGCTCTCTGGCTTGGCCATGCTGGCCGGAGCCTGAGGTGCAGCGCCCTTGACCGCTGGTGGCGGGGTCAGTTGCAGCACTTCGGCGGTGTAGGCCCACTCTTTGGCCACACGCTCGGGGCTGTCGTTCAGGGCGGTGCCGTAGCTCGGTACGATCTGCTTCAGCTTCTCTTGCCAGGCTGGCGTCGCGACCTGGTCCTTGAAGACTTTCTGCAGCACGCTGAGCATGATCGGCGCGGCGGTCGAGGCACCTGGGGAGGCGCCCAGCAGACCGGCGATGCTGCCGTCCTGGGAAGCGACGATCTCGGTGCCCAGTTTCAGCACGCCGCCCTTCTCTTCGTCACGCTTGATGATCTGCACGCGCTGACCGGCCTGCCACAGGCGCCAGTCTTCTTGCTTGGCGTTGGGGAAGTATTCCTTCAGGGCGTTGAAGCGGTCGTCATCCGAGAGCATCAGTTGGCCGGCCAGGTATTCCACCAACGGGTACTGTTCGATACCGACTTTGGTCATCGGCCAGAAGTTGTGGGTGGTGGTGCTGGTCAGCAGGTCGAAGTACGAACCTTCCTTGAGGAACTTGGTGGAGAAGGTAGCGAATGGGCCAAACAGGATGACCCGCTTGCCGTCCAGTACGCGAGTGTCCAGGTGCGGAACCGACATCGGCGGAGCGCCCACCGAAGCCTTGCCGTAGGCCTTGGCCAGATGCTGCTCGGCAACGCTGGCGTTCTCGGTCACCAGGAACGAGCCACCCACCGGGAAGCCGGCGTATTCGTTGGCCTCGGGAATGCCCGACTTCTGCAGCAGGTGCAGGGCACCGCCGCCGGCGCCGATGAACACGAACTTGGCGTCGGTTTCGGTTTTCGAACCGTCCTTGAGGTTCTTGTAGGTCACGCGCCACGAGCCGTCTTCATTGCGCTCGATGTCCTGCACTTCGCTGGACAGCTTGAGGGCAAAGTTCGGCTGGGCTTGCAGGTGAGCGACGAACTGGCGAGTGATCTCGCCGAAGTTGACGTCGGTGCCGATCGGGCTCCAGGTCGCAGCGATCTTCTGCGCCGGATCACGACCTTCCATCATCAGTGGCACCCACTTCTTGATCTGCTCGGCGTCTTCGGAGTACTGCATGCCGCTGAACAGCGGGCTGGCCTGCAGGGCCTCGTAGCGTGCCTTGAGGAACTTGATGTTGTCATCGCCCCAGACAAAGCTCATGTGCGGCGTGGAGTTGATGAACGAACGCGGGTTCTTCAGCACACCGTTCTTGACCTGCCACGACCAGAACTGGCGGGAAATCTGGAACGCTTCGTTGATCTCGATGGCCTTGGCGATCTCGATCTTGCCGTCCTTGCCTTCCGGGGTGTAGTTCAGCTCAGCCAGGGCGGAGTGACCGGTACCGGCGTTGTTCCAGCCGTTGGAGCTTTCTTCAGCCACGCCATCCAGGCGCTCGACCATCTCCATGGACCAATCGGGCTGCAGCTCATTGAGCCAGACCCCGAGGGTCGAACTCATGATGCCGCCACCGATCAGCAGCACATCCACTTTCTTCGGCTCAGCCGCGTGCGCGGACGTGAGGCCTATCGACATCGCCAGCCCGATCAGGGCCGTGTTCACTTTCTTCAACATTCTGTAGTACCTACGATAGAACGCCATCCGCCGCCCCATCCTCGATCCTGCGAACTCAGTGCATTGCGAAACAGGCATTTCGCAGGCCCTGGATGAGCGCATTCAAAAGAACTGGAGGGTGGGCACACAAGGCCGACGAGACTGGCTCGACCTCAGTTTTATATCGCTCCGGCGCTGACTTCTTGTCGTTTTTGGCTTCAGCTACTTGAGTGACACTTGTTTCTCAGGACACGTCACGGGACGTAGACCAACGGGCAATGACGCCCCACTCCTTTCACCGACACCGGACTCGATTCGACGCACAACACTGACACCCGTCTACACGGGGCCAGCAGGACAAAGAAGGGTCGGGGTCAACCAAAGGAGGTAGACGAACACTGCCTGACATTGCATTCGGCGAGTTTGCCCAGACACTCCCACGCGCTTGCAAGGACCCGAACAGGCCACTTGAAGCAAAGCATAGGGGAGGTATTTCTGCACAAACGATGAACCGATTCAGCGCAAGAATATCATTACGGCATCAGCCTGTCTTGGCCGGAGCGGCTGCCCTGGCCCTCGAAAAAACCGCGACGCACTACGACACTCGCCACAATCAATGCGTCACAAAGACGCTGGCCGGTCGCTACGCCTCGGCACTGCACTGAGCCTTGGCGGTCAGCAATGGCACAGGCATCATGACCGGCCGCAAGACCTGCCAGACCATCGTCAAGGACAAGAAGAACAACCATGCACGAGACTTCCCTGCAAGACACCACCGCCCCCGAGGGCGTCTGTTTCGGCTGCGGCAGCAGCAACCACCACGGCCTGCAGATCAAGAGCCACTGGCATGAAGACGGCGTGCATGTGATCGCCGAGCACCTGCCGCAATCCCAGTACTGCGGCTGGCCGGACCTGGTCTACGGCGGCCTGATCGCCATGCTGGTGGACTGCCACTCCAACTGGACCGCCATGGCCTACCACTACCGTAACGAACAACGGGAACCGGGCAGCCTGCCGCGCATCGACTGCGTCACCGGCAACCTGGGCATCAAGTTCATCAAGCCCACGCCCATGGGCGTGCCGCTGACCCTGCGGGCCCGGGTCGACGGCGACGTGGGCCGCAAGAGCCGTGTGATCTGTGAGGTGTATGCCGGCGATGTACTGACCGCCATTGGCGACTCGGTGTTTGTTCGGGTCGATACCGGACAGCTGGCCGCCGCCGCTCATGGTCGTGAAAGCTGATCGGACAGCAGCCTCGCCCCTGAAATTGGCAGGCGTGCCCCGCCACTCCTGCCCCTCCAAAGCGCCATGACCGGCGAGGACTTCAGCACTCACATACAACGATTGCGATCCTCCGGCGCGCCCCTGTACTATTGAGAACGATTCACACTCACATCTCGGCAGGCAACGGTGCATTCATCTTCGAGCAACAAGCTGGGCTTCTTTTTCAGCGACCATCACCGTTGGCTGCTGCAGCATATTCACAGGCGCCTGGGAAATCGCGCCGACGCCGAAGACACCGCCGCCGACACCTTCTGCCAGTTGCTCGCGGCAGAGGTCGACCCGGACAGCATCGAGCAGCCACGGGCCTACTTGTCCACCATCGCCAGGCGTTTGATGTTCGATCGCCATCGCCGACGCCAGTTGGAGCAGGCCTACCTGCAGCGCTTGTCTGCCCTGCCGGAACTGCTGGCACCCTCCCCCGAAGAGCAGTTGCTGCTGGTCGAGGCCCTGGTGGCCATCGACCGGGCGCTGGACGGCCTGCCACTGATCGTCAAGACCGCGTTTCTCTACAGCCAGCTCGATGGCCTGAGCTACGTGGCCATCGCCCGCAAGCTGGAGTTGTCCGAACGCACCGTCAGCCGCTACATGAAGCAGGCCTTGCGCCAGTGCTACCTGAGTGAGCTGGCCCTGTGAGCCGGCAACCCCTGGACCCGTTGACCGAGCAGGCCATCGACTGGATGGTGCGGCTGCGCGCCGGTGATCCGGACCCGCGCCTGGAACAAGCCCTGGCCACCTGGCTGGCCAGCGATCCGGCCCACGCCCAGGCCTGGAATCACCTGCAAGAACGGCTTGGCACATCATTCAATACCTTGCGTGCTCTTGATCGACGCGTGCCCGGGCAGGCTGGCGAAGCCCGACAACTGCTGCTCAGCCCCCGCCGCTCTCGGCGCCAACTGTTGCGCGGCCTGGCCGGACTCGGCCTGCTGGGCGGCGGCCTGTGGCTGGGCGCCCAGACTCGGTATGGCGAAACCCTGCTGGCGGATGTCAGCACCGGCCGCGGCCAGCGTCGGGACGTCACCCTGGCCGACGGCAGCCACCTGAGCCTGAACGCCGACAGCGCCGTGGACCTGCGCTTCGACGACCAGCAACGGCTGGTGATCCTGCGCCATGGCCAGTTGCTGATTCAGGTTGCCGCCGACCCGCGGCGACCACTGCGAGTGCGCAGCGCCCAGGGCCAGGTCCAGGCCCTGGGCACCCGTTTCCTGGTGAGCCAGGAAGCCAGCGCCACCCGGGTCGTCGTGCTGGAGCACTCGGTGCGGCTGCGCC
Organism: Pseudomonas sp. LPH60; assembly: GCF_030718165.1. Classification (NCBI taxonomy): domain Bacteria; kingdom Pseudomonadati; phylum Pseudomonadota; class Gammaproteobacteria; order Pseudomonadales; family Pseudomonadaceae; genus Pseudomonas; species Pseudomonas sp. LPH60. The sequence goes on along the minus strand of NZ_JAVAJH010000001.1, from coordinate 870,229 downwards.
TGCTGACGGGCGATGAACGCGATCTGCAACAGGGGCAGGCCGCCCTGCTGCACCCCGAACGTATCGAACTGCTGGAGCAGGATCAGCGGTATCGCGGCGATTGGCTCAACGGTCGCCTCAACGTGCTGAATGACTCCCTGGAGCAGGTGGTCGCAGCCCTACGCCCTTACTGTCGGGGCTACGTGCGGGTAGCCCCTTCGGTCAGCCATCTACGGGTGCAGGGCGTGTTCCCTCTGGATCAGCCGGAACGGGCCCTCAGCGCCCTGGCGGAGACCCTGCCGATCAGGATCGATCGCTACAGCCCCTGGCTCACACTGATCCGCCCCCGCAACCAAGAATGAATATTTTTTGAAAATCACTCTTATTTGTGTCCGGTTTTCATTTCTTGTCCCACCTATCTCCTGACACGCCAACACAATCAGGAGAATTCCGTGCGCAACCCTTGGTTCCATGTCCTTCCCGCTGCCTTCGCCGTGGCTGCCCTGAACAGCCAGGCTCAGGCCCAGGAGCAGCTCCAGTCGTTCAACTTGCCGGCGGCCCCCCTGGCCGTGACGCTCAACGCCATCGCTGGCCAGAGCGGCGCCGTGCTGGCCCTGGAACCGGCGCTGGTCCAGGGCAAGCAGGCCCCGGCGGTGATTGGCCGGATGACTGCGCTGCAGGCCATGCACAGCGCGCTGGTCGGCAGCGGCCTGCAATTGAAGCTCACCGTCAGCGGCCACTACAGCGTCGAGCCGCTCCCGGCCGACGGTGCCCCCGTGCAACTGGGCATGACCAGCATCATCGAGAGCGGGCTCGACACCACCACTGAAGGCTCCGGCTCCTACGCCGCACGTGCAGTGACCATCGGCAAGGGCACCCACAGCCTGCGGGAGATTCCCCAATCGATCACGGTCATGACCCGTAAGCAGATGGATGATCAGGGCCTGACCGACCTCAAGGCCGCCGCCAACCAGACCACCGGCCTGGTGGGGGTGCAAGGGGTGGGCAAAGGCATGATCCTCTCCTCCCGCGGCTTCCAGATCGACGATTGGCAATACGATGGCGTGCCGATCCCGCGCAACACCTACTCTCTGGGCAACTGGGCGACCCAGGACCTGATCTTCTTCGACCGCCTGGAAGTGCTGCGCGGTGCCTCGGGGCTGCTGCAGGGCACCGGCAGCCCGGGGGGCGCGATCAACCTGGTGCGCAAGCGCGGCCAGAACACCCCGACCGTGACCCTGACCGGCAAGGCCGGCTCGTGGGACCACTATGGCCTGCAACTGGACGCCGGCGGCCCACTGAATGCCGCCGGTACGGTACGCGGGCGCATGGTGGCCGACGAGGACCAGAGCGATTCGTTCATCGACAAGCAATGGAGCAAGACCCACTCGCTGTACGGGTCCCTGGACTTCGATCTGAGCGACGACACCACCCTGGGCCTGGCCGCCAGCCGCTCCGAGGCCGAATCGCGGCCGATGCTCCGCGGCCTGCCGCGCTATACCGACGGCAGCACGGTGAATCTGCCGCGCTCGACCTACAGCGGCGCGCGCTGGAACCATTCGCAGATCAACGTCACCACGCTCTACGCCGACCTGGAGCACCGCTTCAACCAGGATTGGACCTTCAAGCTCGGTGCCGTGCGCATGAGCGAAAGCAACGACTCGATCCAGCAACGCATCCAGACCACCCTCCAGGGCGTCAACGCCGACGGCAGCGGCCTGCAGTACGCCGACTGGGTCACCGACTTCGACAACACCAAGATCGGCCTCGACATGAACCTCACCGGGCGCTTCGAGGGCCTGTCCATGGATCAGGAAATCACCCTGGGCGGCAACTATTCGAAACTGACCACTGACGATGTCTTCGCCCGCACCTTCAACAATGGCGGCAACATCTTCGCCATCGATCACGACCGGCCGAAGGTCAGCTACGACAGCCTGCTCAATACTCCCGGCGGACGCGGCACCCACAGTCAGTACGATGTCCGCCAGAAAGGCCTGTATGGCAGTTGGCGGATCAAGCCCATGGACGACCTGACCCTGGTGCTGGGTTCCCGGGTCAGCTGGTATGACTACCGCTACGACGCTACCAACTACCAGGCCATCAGCCACAAGGGCACCGCGGACGATCCGTCCACCATGACCGACAGCGGCGAAGTCACGCCTTACGCCGGCATCGTCTACGACCTGAGTCGCGAATGGTCGGTGTATGCCAGCTACACCGATGTGTTCGAGCCGCAGACCGCGCGCACCGCCAGCGGCTCGATACTGCAACCGGTGATTGGCAGCAACTATGAAGTCGGCCTCAAGGGCGAGCTGCTCGAAGGCCGGGTCAACACCTCCCTGGCACTGTTCCGCTACGACCAGAAAAACCGTGCCGTACAGGACACCGCCTCGGGCTACGCCTGTGACGGCTGGTACTGCTCCACCGCCTCGGGCAAGGTGCGCAGCCAGGGGCTGGAAGCCGAAGTCAGCGGCGAAGTGGTGGATCGTCTGCAGTTGTTCGCCGGCTACACCTACAACACCACCACCTTCCTTGAAGATCCGCAGGATCAGGGTCGGACATTCAGCCAATGGACCCCCAAGCACATGCTGCGGGTGTGGAGCGACTACCAGCTGGACGGTGCCTTGAGCCGGGTCAGCACCGGCCTGGGCTTCACCAGCCAGAGCCACACCCTGGGCTATGAACGCAGCTACAAGGTGCCGGGCTACACCGTCTGGAACGCCCGCATCGCCTATCAGTTGAACGACGAGGTGAGCCTGGCACTGAACGCCTACAACCTGTTCGACAAGCACTACTACATCTCTGGCTACAACCAGTTGAATGGCAACAACAACTTCGGTGATCCACGCAACTTCATGCTCAGCGTGAAGTACACACCGCAGTTCTGAATCGGCCTTGTCGCAGCGCCCCCCCTGCGGGCGCTGCAGACAGCGCCGGGCTTTTGTATGATCCGCCCTCGCCCCGCCCCTTCCTGAGGACGTTTCATTTGAGCATGGACATTCAAGACATCCAGCGCAGCCTGGCAAGACCCGCGCTAAAACTCGTCGCCGGCGGCTTTCGCCCCACCCAGGCCATGGATGAAAGCTGGCTGGGCCGAGTCTTTCTGTTTCGCGAAGACGAAGAGTGGCCGCGCAACGGCGCCGGTGAAACCCTGTTGCCCTTCGCACAGCTCTATCTCCCGGCCCTGCCCTTTCACAGCCCGCTGCTGGAAGGCGTGCGGGTGCTGAGCGTGTTTGTCGCCAACCCCTTTCCCGAACCCCTGGAGCCCATGGGCGAACGTTGGCTGATCCGCGAATACCGCGACGACGAGGTGCTGGTGCGCAAGGAGCTGGTGGCTCCCGGAGCCTTCCTCAAAGCCATGCCGATCAAAGCCGAAGCCGTGGCCGAGGACTTTCCGCTGTGGGACGGTGGCGGCATCCCCGATGAGGTGGAGCAGGCCATTCTCGACCTGGAACGCAGCGGCCGCATTGAGTGTTACTACGACCTGATCAGCCACTGCTATGAACACAAGCTGGGGGGCTATCCGTCCTACTGCCAATCAGGGATCGATGTCGGAGACGGTTTCGAATTCGTGATGCAGATTGCCTCCGACGCCAAGATCGGACTCAACGTGGTGGACGGCGGAAAGTTGATGTTCTGGAAACATCGCGACACGGGCGAATGGGCGCTGTACTTCGACTTCTATTGAGACCGGCCGGTGAATAGCGATTTCATGCTCCAACGGATGAAAAGCCCGGACGCCGGGTGCATCATGAGCGCTGTCATTTCTCGGGAGACCTTCATGCCCCTGCGTCCATTGCTCTTGCCCGCCGCCGCTCTGGCGCTGGGCCTGCTGGGTTCGGCCAGCGCCATGGCCGATGATCGGTCGCAGTTGATCGAATCGATCAACGCCTACCGCAGCCAGCCGCAACGTTGCGCCAACCAGGCCTCCTCGGAGCTGCCACCGCTGGCCAGCGATCCGCGCCTGATCCTGCCCGTGGACAACGTCGGTGACCTGCAACAGGCCCTGGCACGGGCGGCCTATCCCATGGTCAATGTGCAGGCCATCAGCCTCTCCGGCCCCCGGGACGCCCAGGCGGCGATGCAAGCGGTGCGCGAGAGCTTCTGCCAGGTGGTGCTGGACCCGCAGTTCGTCGATATCGGCGTCAATCGCCAGGCCAACCAGTGGCGCATCGTCCTCGCCCGGCCGTTGCTGGCCGCCCGCCTCGGGGATTGGCAAGCCGAGGGCCAGCAATTGCTGGCACAGATCAACAGCGCCCGCAGCCAGCCCCGGCAATGCGGTGGCCAGAGCTTCGCCGCCAGCGCGCCGCTGGCCTGGAACGCCACCCTGGGCAGCACCGCCGAAGCACACAGCCGGGCCATGGCCAACCAGAACTATTTCGATCACAAGGACCATGACGGCCGCACCCCGGGCGATCGCGCCGAACTGGCCGGTTATGCCGGGCAACAGGTGGGCGAGAACATCGCCGCCGGCCAGGACAGCGCGCGCAAGGTGCTGGACGGCTGGCTGGCCAGCCCCGGGCACTGCGCCAACCTGATGAATCCGGCCTACCGCGAGCTGGGTGCAGCTTATGCGGTGGACCCGAAAAGCGATGCGGGCATCTACTGGACTGCAATGTTCGGCGCGCCTTGAGGCGCCGGCTCCAGATGTGACCTGCCGACCACAGCTGCCGGCAACCCCTGGGCAGGGCTCGAGCCCGGCCATGAACGCAAACGCCCCGATCAACCGGGGCGTTTTTTTTCAGCCAATGGTGACCTTACTGGTTGGTCGCCACCTGCCCAGCATCACCCTGGCTCACCAGCGCCTTGAGGGATGCGTCGAACTGCTTCAGCGCATTGACCTGCAGCTCGGTCTGCTGGTTGATCTGCGCGGCAATTTCCGGTGCCGCCTTGCCCCGGACCCAGACCGAAGGCAGCTCCTTGGCCTGAATGCCTTCGGCCTTGCCGATGTATTGCAGGTTGGCGTCATAGAACTTGGCGATGAACCGCGCCTCCACCTTGCGGTTGGCCTTGGTCACCAGTTGGTTGTAGGTATCGAGCATGACCACCACGTCAGGCCGGGCCTGGACCACGGCATCGAGGTTGTCATACAGGGTCACGCTACCAAAGTGTTTCTGCAACGACGCCGTCAACCAGTTGATCGCCCGTTGCGGGTCGGAGCTGTCGACAAAGGCGGCACTGATGCGCGGGTCGAGCCCGGCATTTTTCGCCCCGTTCAGCGCCACCGAGTGGTAGTGCTCCAGGTACTCCAGGGTATTGAGGGTGTTTTCGCTGTACAGCAACCCTACCGACTGGGCCTGCCGCAGATCGGCGCTGCTGTCGGCCATGGGCAAGAAGTGGCAGGACATGTCATCGGCGGCGAAGGCTGTCGCAGAAGCACCGGTTCCCGCGATCAAGACAACCACAAGGGTCAATAGAGTCGAGATTCTCATCGGGTGTTTCCTTCTGCAGCCAGCACGGTGTAAGCGCCATCTTCCTCCTTTGCTGGAAAAACGGAACCTGCACTTTTTGATGATAACTATCGATTGCAGCAATGGTTGACAATAGGCACCGATTCGCCTGCGAAGGTGCAACCTCGATCACCCGCCACGACCTGCAAGACCCTCATTTTCTGGCATACAGCTGGCCACCGCCGCTATAGAATCAAGCCCCCTTTTTCTGCAACACGAGTCCGAACCATGGATGCTCACTCGATATTGACCTACACCCTGGTGGCGGCGATCGCCATCGCCAGCCCCGGCCCTGCCACCCTGGTGGCGCTGCACAACAGTGTGGCCTACGGTGCCAAGTCGACCCTGTGGTCGTCACTGGGCAATATCAGCGGGCTGTTCTGCATGTCTGCCGCGGCCATGCTCGGCCTCGGCGCGCTGATCGCCAGTTCCGAGTGGGTTTTCAATGCGGTGAAGATCGTCGGCGCCGGCTATCTGTTCTACCTCGGTGCCAAGCAGCTGTTCAGTAAAAGCCAGCTACTGAGCGCCAGCAGCGCCGACAACGGCAAGCTCGCGCCCCCGCCGCGTCTGAAGTTGTTCAAGTCGGCCTTCCTGACCGCCGCCACCAACCCCAAGGCGACGATCTTCTTTACCGCGCTGTTCCCGCAGTTCATCGACCAGCACGCCGCGCTGCTGCCGCAGTTCTTCATCCTGACCCTGATCTTCATGGCGCTGTCGCTGGTCTCCCTCAGCGTCTATGCCGTGCTCGCTTCCCGAGCCAAGGGCGTGCTGACCCGGCCGGCGCTGTCAAAGTGGGTCAATCGCGTGGTGGGTTCGACCTTCATCTTCTTCGGCACCACCATCCTGGCGATGCGTCGGCAAACGGTCTGACCAGACGCCTGACCGGGCACCTGATCTGCCTTGCGGGGAGTGAAGCGGCCTTCAACCCTTCTTTTTCTGCAAGGCCTTTAGTCGCGCACTGGCCCGCTGCACGGCGGCCATCTTTTCCGGGCGCTTCATGCGCTTCCATTTGCGGATATCGTCCTTGGTCCGTCCGCAACTCACGCACAGGTCGCCGCTGAGCTGGCACAGGGCGATGCAGGGGTTGTCGATTTCCTTGGCCATGGCTCAACCCCGCCCCGGACGCAGGCGCTTGAGGCGTTGCGCCCAATCGCCGCCATTGATCCGCCGGCATTGTTCCTCACTGTCGAAGAACACATGGGCCGCCAATGACTCAAGGCGCACATCGGCCTCGCCCAAGGCGCGGGCTGTCAGTTCAATCATCCGTGAGCCCTGGCCCGCCGCCAGGGCCTGCTCCTTGTGGGCCTGGGTGTCGAAGATCCAGGCCACCACCAGGCTTGCCGGAAAGGCGGCGTAATTCACTTCGTGGGTCAACCAGGAAAAGCCGACGATCTCTGCCTTGGCGGCCTCGCAGGCTTCGGTCAGGGTGGCGGCCAGCTGGCGTTCCATGGCGGCTTGCCGGCGTTTGTCGAGTGGCATGAAGGACCTTGAGCAAGGGAAAAAAGGCCGCACAAGATACCTCAAACCCGCCACTCGCGGCGGCGCGTTGCACCTGGGCTAGCGCCTACAGAAGCTTGCTACCCAAGGCGCTGGACAGGACGTCGTCGTGCCCATAGATGTCCGGCGCATACAGCAGTTGCCCATGGCTGTCGGCCTGCACCGTCCAATAGCTGAGCAGAATCGGCACCGGCCTGGCCAGGCGGAATTCATGGGTCAGGCCGGTGGCCAGCAGTTCGTTGGTGCGCAGTCGCTCCGCCGGGCTCAGCAACCAGTCGCGCAGTTGCAGCGCCTGTTCGACCCGCACGCAGCCGGAACTGAAGGCGCGGGGCCCCTTGCTGAACAGCGCCTGGCTCGGGGTGTCGTGCAGGTACACGGAGAACGGATTGGGAAAACGGATGGCGATGCGCCCCAAGGGGTTGCGCGGGCCCGCCCCCTGGCGCAGAAGAATATTGCCGGGACGCTCCCAATCGACGTCCTCGGGCGCGAGGGGCTGGCCATTGGCGTCCAGCACCTGCAGGTTCTGACGATTGAGGAAGCCCTGGTCACGGCGGATTTCCGGCAGTTTGTCTTCCTTGAGAATGGTCGGCGGCACCGTCCAGGTGGGGTTCAGGGTCAAGCGCGTGACCTGGGACTTCAACAGCGGTGTCTGACGCTCGGCACGGCCGACCTGGGTGCGGGTCTGCCACACCACCGCATCGTCCTGATAGAAGGTCAGTTGCGCGGCCGCGACGTTGACCAACACGATATTGGGTTCGAAATCCTGGGCCAGCCAGCGCAGGCGTTCAAGGTTGATGCGCAGTTGCTCACGGCGCTGGGCCGGGCTGATATTCAGCTCCTTGAGGGTGCCCGCCCCCATCACGCCATCAGCCTGCAGCGAATGACTGAGCTGGAAATTTTTCACCGCGTTTACCAGGTCACTGCTGTAGGTATTATCGTCACTGACCTCGGGGCTTGGCAGAAAGCCGCCCAGGTACAGGCGCTGGGCCAGTTCCGGGACTCGCTTGTCCTGCATGTCCGGACGCAACAGCGGGCCACCGGCTACCGCCTGCCAACGGGGTAATGGTTGCTGGCGTTCACGGGCATAGACCTGGCGCAGGTTGCGATATTGCTCAAGATTCGGACGGGCCTGATCGAAGGCGCCGGCGAGGTTTTCCAGCCCGGGCACGGCCATCGCCAGCAACGCCGCCTGGCGATCGTCCGCCAGCGGCTGGGCCCGCCACAAGGGCTCGAAGCGGCTCTGTGACAGGCGACCGTAGTGCAGGTCCTGCAAGGCTTGCAGGTACTGATGAGTGATCGCGATATCGGTGCACAGCTCATCCCCAGCTGCGCTGCTCACCGGCAGCCGATAGCGCTCTGGATCCAGGCCGTCATCGATCACCTGGGCCAATTGCGCCTGCAAGCTGGCCAGCCGATGCTCGGCGGACCACACCGGCTGCTCGCCGTTCTGGCGGTAGAACGCCTGCAACAGCAGTTGCGCGGAAGCATCCAGGCGTGGACTCAGTGCCGGGCAAGCCACTGCCAACTGGGTCAACGTCAGTTGCAGCGCACTGGGCGGCGCCAGCGCAGGGTCCTCGGCCAGCGCGACCAATGGCGCAGCGAGCAGGCACAGGCTCAAGTAACATGCGGTTTTTTTGAACAACTGCTTTACTCCAATCCGTGGCCTTCAGTGCGTTGGCCAACCGTTACGGCAGATGGGGAACAATCAGGCCTGGGATCTAAACATATAGACCAGACTGCCGGGGGAACGACAGGACGTCAGGAGCCAAAGTGATCATGGGGATGCTCTAAACATGTTGAACTTCTTGTGCCGAATCTGCCTGGCGACTATCGCCCTGGGCGCCTTTTGCAGTCCTTCCTTCGCCGCCAGCAAACCCGCTCCCGCGCTGTACAGCAGCCTCGCTCACGCCGCACCGGAACTCAATCCCCAGGCCCTGAAAAGTGCCCTGAACGCCATGCAATGCGCGGTCAACAGTGGTGCCCGACAGGCCCGGCACCTGGCGGTGATCGACTACTCGCAACCGTCCACCGCGCGGCGCCTGTGGATCTTCGACCTGCGCAGCAAAAAACTGGTGCTGCGCGACCTGGTGGCCCACGGACAAAAGTCCGGGGAAAACTTCGCCACCCAGTTCTCCAACCGCCTGGGCAGCTATCAATCCAGCCTGGGCCTGTTCCGCACCCAGGAGAGCTACGAAGGCAGCCACGGCTACTCCTTGCGCATGGACGGCCTGGAGCCCGGCTTCAATGATCGGGCCCGGGACCGGGCCATCGTGATCCATGCCGCCGACTACGTGAACCCCTTGTGGAGCCAGCGCCAGGGCCGCATCGGCCGCAGCCAGGGCTGCCCGGCGGTACGACCCCAGGTGGCGCGCCAGGTGATAGACAAGCTCAAGGATGGCCAGTTCATGTTTTCCTGGTATCCGGACCAGCGCTGGCTGAAATCCTCGGCCTACCTCAATTGCCAGCCGCGTCAGGTGGCGAGCATCCTGAGCAGCAACGGCGGCTGATTGCTCGGTGGCGCAATGCCGATCAGCGAGGGCGCCCGTAACCGGGTTAGACTCGCTGCTCGTCCCTCTAGCACTTGAAGCCGCCCCATGACGCCACCTGCAATCGATCTGTTCCCTGACTTCATCACGGCCCCCGACGCCCTGTTCAACCACCTCAAGGACAGCGTGCTCTGGGATGAACGCATGCGCGCACGCAAGACCGCGAGCTTCGGCGCGCCCTACGACTACTCGCAGATCACCTACCCGGCGGTGCCGATGCCCGAGGCGCTGGAGCAGCTGTGCGGGCCGATCGAGCAGTTGCTGGGCTTTCGCCCCAACAACTGCCTGCTCAACTTCTATCCGGACGGCCAATCCTCCATGGGCTTCCACTCCGATGCCAACGAGCAACTGGTGGAAGGCACCGGGGTGGTGATCGTCTCCCTGGGTCACGCCCGGGCCATGGTCTTTCGCCACAAGGAAAGCGGCGCCACCTTCGACTACAGCCTGGCCAGCGGCTCGCTGCTGCACATGTCGGACGAACTGCAGAAACACTGGCTGCACGCGATCCCCAAGGCCCCGAATGCCGGTGAACGCATCAGCCTGTCGTTTCGCCAGCTCAAGACCGCGTAGTGCTGGACTCGGTCAGGATCGACCCTTGACTCAAGGGCCGCGCCATCGACAATGCCCGGCTGTGATCACCGCTCGAATAGAGGCCCCATGCAGTTGCTCCCCTGGTCCTACCCCTGCCCCGAAGGCTTCACCCTGCGCGGCCTGCGCTCCGAACCTTCGGGCAAACCGTTGCTGCACTTCCTCCACGGCAACGGCTTCTGCTCCATGGCCTATCGTCCGCTGCTGGCCTTGCTGGCCGAATCCTTCGACCTGTGGCTCAGCGACGTCCAGGGCCATGGCGATAGTGATCATGGCGGCCCGTTTGTGGGTTGGAACCGCACCGCAGAACTGGCGGCCGAAGCCTTCGAGGCCGGGCTCAAGGCCTACGGTGACGTGCCCCGCTACGCCGTCGGCCACAGCTTTGGCGGCGTGCTCACCAGTCTGATCGTGGCCGAACGCCCCCAGCTGTTTGCCAAGGCAGTGATGCTCGACCCGGTGATTTTCAGCCCGTCGATGATCAGCTCCCTGAGGCTGCTCTCGGCCCTGGGCCTCAACCGTCGCCATACCCTGGCTCGCAAGGCCGCTGCCCGCCGCCAGCATTGGCCGGACCGCGCCTCGGCCAAGGCCGCCCTGGCCAACCGGGGGATCTTCAAGGGCTGGAGCGACGAGGCCCTGAACGCCTATGTCGAGCACGGTCTGAAAGACGACGGTCAAGGCGTAGCGCTCAAATGCTCCCCTGAACGCGAGGTGGACATTTTCAGCAGCTTCCCGCAGCGCCTGTGGCGATCCCTGCGCCGGGTGCAGACCCCGACCCTGGTGATCCACGGGCGCGACAGCTACCCCTACGTCGCCCGCTCGATCAAACGCTGGGCCGCCCTCAACCGGCACCTGAGCACCCAGGTGATCGACGGCCAGCACTGTTTCATGCAAGTCGACCCAGTGACCAGTGCCCGCTCCATCGCAGGCTTCCTGCACACCGAAGCCCATTGAAAGCTGCGGGCCAGGCGCCCGCAAATAGATGTCATCGTGATATCATCGGCGGGTTTTCCAGGCCGGCCGTGCCTCCTGCCCCCCCTGGAAAACCCTGGCAAAGGCGCCGATCAGATGCGCCTACCGCCGACCTTGTGTGCAAAAACCGACGGTGCCGTGAAGCCTCGCTCCACAGCGCACCGCACAGATGCAAACCGCGACTCGCTTCGCCGGTTGTACTTTTTGCCGCCACAAGGAACACAGTCATGCTCTTGAGAACGATGAATATTTCCCGCCGCGCAGGGTTCAGCTTCGCCCTGATCGCCCTGCTGGCACTGGGCCTGGGGGGCTTCTCGTTGCTGGAAATGCGGCGCATGAACCAGCAATCCCTTGAGGTCGACCAGAACTGGCAGCCATCGATTGTCGCCGCCAACGCCCTGGCCCTGACCAGCACCCAGATCCGTACCATCACCCTGCGCATGCTGGTGGTCCGTGACCACGACGATGTACAGGCCATGCTCAAGCGCGTCGGCGAACTCGACGAGCAACTCAATCGCCAGCAAGGCGTTTACGAGAAACTGATCACCGAGGCCGAGGAGCGCTCGGCCTATGAACGCTTTCTCAGCGCCAAGGCGGCCTACATCAAGGATCAGCACCGGGTGGTGGAACTGGTGCGCCAGGGGCACAAGGAAGCGGCCATCGATGTCGTCGACGGCGGTTCGTTCCTGACCCAGGCCGACGCCATGCTCAAGGAGCTGCTGGACATCATCGACACCAACACTCGGGGTGGCGTCGCCGCCGCGCAGCTGAGCAGTGAGGTGTTCCAGGGCGCCATTGCCATGGTCGTGCTGATCATGCTGATCGTGGTGGCCCTGACCATCGCCCTCGCCCTGCTGCTGACCCGCAGCATCGTGCGCCCACTGGGCCAGGCCGTGGCCGTGGCGGAAACCATCGCCAGCGGCGACCTCGGCCAGAGCATCACGGTCAGCGGCAAGGACGAACCGGCACGCCTGCTGCAAGCCCTGCAAACCATGCAGGCCAGCCTGCGGGGCACCCTGCAGCGGATCGCCGATTCCTCCAACCAACTGGCCTCCGCCGCCGAGGAACTGCATGCGGTCACCGAACACTCCAGCCAAACCCTGCACCAGCAAAGCAATGAAGTGGAGCAGGCTGCCACGGCAGTCAACGAGATGACCGCCGCCGTGGAGGAAGTAGCGCGCAATGCGGTGAGCACCTCCGAAGCCTCCCAGGAAACCGACCGCACCGCCCACCACGGCCGCGAGCAGGTGCAACACACCGTAGACTCCATCGGCCAACTGGCGGCAGACGTGACCCAGACCTGCGAACAGGTCGAGCACCTGGCAGTGGACGTGCGCAATATCGGCCAGGTGCTGGAAGTGATCCGCTCGATTGCCGAACAGACCAACCTGCTGGCCCTGAATGCGGCCATCGAAGCGGCCCGGGCCGGGGATGCCGGACGGGGGTTTGCCGTGGTCGCCGACGAAGTGCGGGCCCTGGCCCATCGCACCCAGCAGTCGACCCAGGAAATCGAAAGCATGATCAACACCATCGAAGAAGGCACCGAGGGTGCGGTCAGCGCCATGCGCAACAGCAACGAGCGGGCACACCTGACCCTGGAGGCGGCCCGCGCCTCGGGGCTGGCCCTGGACCAGATCACCCAGGCCATCACCATGATCAACGAGCGCAACCTGGTGATCGCCAGCGCCAGCGAAGAACAGGCCCAGGTGGCCCGGGAAGTGGATCGCAACCTGATCAACATCCGCGACCTGTCGACCCAGACCTCGGCCGGGGCCAACCAGAGCAACGCCGCCAGCCAGGAACTGTCGCGGCTGGCGGTGGACCTGAACGGGCTGGTGACCCAGTTCAAGCTCTAAAAAAGCAGTTGTCAGCGGCACGTTCGAAACGTCGAACGTGCCGCTTCAGAACGCGTAACGGGCGATCACTTGCCGGACCTTGGCCAGCGCCTCGGGCAAATCGGCCAGGTCCACCGAGCCCAGGGCCAGGCGAATGGCGTGGGGCACCGGCCCGGCGCAGACAAAGGGCTCGGCGGTAGACACCGAGACGTTCTCACGCAGCAACGCCATGGCCACCTGATCGGCGCGTACTTCCTCGGGCAAAGGCAGCCAGAGGAAGTACGAGTTGGGGTGGCCGATATGCTCCAGCCCTGCCAACAGCTCCCGAGCCAGATGCTGACGGGCCTGGGCGTCCTGACGTTTTTCCTGCTCCAGGCGCGCCACGGTGCCGTCCTCGATCCAGGCACAGGCCATGGCGGTCATCACGCTGGGGGTGTTCCAGGTGGTGGCGCGGATCGCGCGTTCGAGCAAGGGCGCTCGGTCTGCGGAGGCCACCACGTAGCCGACCCGCAGCCCGGCGGCCACACTCTTGGAAAAACCCGAGATGTACACCGTGCTTTCCGGGGCCAGGGCCGCCAGGGGTGCAGGTGGATCGTCCGCCAGATAGGCATAGGCCGCGTCCTCAATGATCAGCAACCCATGCTGGCGGGCCAGGGCCACCAGACGCTGGCGCCAGGCCAGGTCAAGCACCCAGCCCATGGGGTTGTGCAAAGTCGGCATGGCGTACACCGCCCTTACCCGCCGACGCTGGCACAAGCGCTCGAAGGCATCGAGGTCCGGACCTTCTGCCGTCAATGGGATGGCCAGCAACTCCAATCCGTGCGCATCCGCCACCACCTTGAACCCCGGGTAGGTCAGGGCATCGGTGGCCACCACGTCGCCGGGCTTGAGCAGAGCCATGACCGTGGTCGCCAGGCCGTGCTGGGCCCCACTGACAATCAGCACCTGCTCGCCCTTCACTGCCAGACCGCGACCCGCCAAATGCTGCGCCACCGTGGCCCGCTCATGGCTGCGGCCGGCGTGGGGTTGATAACGCAGCAGGGCCTCCAGATCGCCGCAGGACGCCAACTGACGCAAGGCTGCGCGCAGTAACTCTGCCTGCCCGGGCAAGGACGGGTAGTTGAAGTTCAAGTCCAGGGTTCCGGCCGCCGTGGCCTGCTGATCTACACCCTGTCCGGGCGGTAGCGCGGTTTCACGGACAAAGGTGCCACGCCCGGTTTCGCCGCTGATCAAGCCCATGGCTTCCAGCTCGGCATACACCCGCGAGGCGGTTACCAACGCCAGCCCTTCCCTGGCCGCCAGCTCTCGATGGGTGGGCAGGCGGGTGCCAGGGGCCAGCACGCCGCGACGGATATCGGCGGCGAACACATCGACTAACTGCTTGTAGCGGGCGCGGGCCATTGGCGCTGTATCCATGACAATTTTTTGATTGTGCTGATTTTCAATCCTAGGATGAGCTGGACGCAAGTCCCACCCCGGGCCTGCCCCTGCCAACCGTAGTGAGCACTTGTTGAATGCAACGGACATCGCACCTGCAATCCCCCCCGCTGGAAAATACCGCCGGCGGCTGGCTGAACGGCTTTATCGGGGTACTGATCTTCAGCGGCTCACTACCGGCGACCCGGGTCGCGGTGCTGGAGTTCGATCCGCTGTTCCTTACCGTTGCCCGCGCCACCCTCGCTGCGATCCTGGCCCTGTGCATCCTGTTGCTGTTCAAGGAACGACGCCCCAGCAGGCAGCAATTGCTGCCCCTGACCATCGTCGCCCTGGGCGTAGTGCTGGGCTTTCCCTTGCTGACTGCCCTGGCCCTGCAGTACGTGACCTCGGCTCACTCCATCGTGTTTCTCGGCCTGCTACCCCTGGCCACCGCGGTATTCGGCGTATTGCGCGGCGGTGAACGGCCACGTCCGGTGTTCTGGCTGTTCTCGGTGCTGGGCAGCCTGCTGGTAATGGGTTATGCCCTGTCCCAGGGGCTGTCGGCGTCGCCCCAGGGCGATTTGCTCATGCTCCTGGCGGTGCTGGTGTGCGGCTTGGGTTACGCCGAGGGCGCGCAACTGTCCCGGCCCCTGGGAGGCTGGCAGGTGATTTCCTGGGCCTTGGTTTTGTCGTTGCCGGTCATGGCGGTCCTGACCCTGTTCAGCGCTCCGGCCTCCTTTAGCGGCATCAGCCTGCCGGCTTGGTTCAGCCTGGGCTACGTCTCGCTGTTCAGCATGCTGATCGGGTTTGTCTTCTGGTACCGCGGCCTGGCTCAAGGCGGGATCGCTGCCGTCGGCCAGCTGCAGTTGTTGCAGCCATTCTTCGGCCTGGCCCTGGCCGCCGGCCTGCTGCATGAACAGGTCAGCCTGGGCATGCTCGGGGTCACAGTGGCAGTGATCCTGTGCGTGGCCGGAGCGAAGCGTTGGGCCAAGTGACAGAAACGACAGTGGCAGGCTCAAGAGGCCTGCCACTGCTTGCGCCTTACCTGGCGACGGGTGCTGCAAACGGCTTGGGGTCTAGGTCGGAGAGATAGTGGCAAGCGCACCGATCGCGATGGTCAAGGCTAAAAATCCAAACAAGAAAAACGCCATCTTAGTCATCAGGCCTCCTGAACAGTAGGTGTGCGGTGCAGCGGACCGGATCTCCAGCCAGGAGACCCAGTGGGCGCGCCATTTTCAAACCTTGGCTGTTCTGATAACAGATGCAGATGATCTAGAAAAATACGGATCAGAAACGTCAGTCCCGTTACGCAACACTCAGGCTAGAGCCTGTAGCAGCGACTATCGACGGGCCAGTTTGTAGCGCACACAGTCGTCGTAAAAGCTTTTGCGCAAGGCTTCGGGCCTGATCCGCGACGGGCTGTCGTAGGTCTGCTCGGTGATCCCCAGGGCCATCATGCGCATCCAGCCCTTGCTGAACTTGTAGGTCTGGATCTTCTGCCGCGCCGCGTACAGCGACACCCCGGACAACTTCAGCTCCTGAGCCCGGGCAGCAGTGCCTGCGCCCCAACTGCAAACATAACGGTCATTGGCCTGCAGCTCTCTGGCCTGGGCCATTCCGGCC
This sequence comes from Pseudomonas sp. LPH60, assembly GCF_030718165.1. Classification (NCBI taxonomy): domain Bacteria; kingdom Pseudomonadati; phylum Pseudomonadota; class Gammaproteobacteria; order Pseudomonadales; family Pseudomonadaceae; genus Pseudomonas; species Pseudomonas sp. LPH60. Next base: position 854,323 of record NZ_JAVAJH010000001.1, on the reverse strand, counting down.
CCGCCCAGCAGGGCGCAGGAAGTCAGCGTTATCAACACATGGCGCATTTATCGGTCACCTAACCACCTGAAAATAAAGTGATTTTGCCGACACCTTGGCCAGTGCGGGGCCAGCAGATTGCCTTATCGATCAAGGCAAAGTGCCTGCCACTGCTGGCCAGTCATGCGGTACAGGCGCAACGCACTATGCCAGCGGCTCGCCGCGCCCGGCTTCGGCCAGCAACCACTGGCGCAACAGCGCGACATTGGGTCGCTCCAGGGCCGCTGCCGGATAGACCAGATAGTAAGCCAGATCACTGGCCACACCCTGGGCAAGCGGCGCCAGCAGGGAGCCCTCGGCCAATTCCCGGCGGACCAGCGAGCGGCGCACCAGGGCAACCCCCAGACCCGCCTTGGCAGCTTCTATGGCGCCATTGCTGTCGACGAACACCCGGCCCCGGCCGCCGTCGATCTGCCCGGCCCCGGCCGCCGCCAGCCACAGCGCCCAGTCGTGACGATGCTCATCATGCAACAACGGCAGCCCTGCCAGCTCGGCGACCGTCAGGCCGGCGTCCTGCCCCAGCAACTGCGGGCTGCACACCGGGGTCAGCTGGTCATCGAGCAAGCGTTCGCTGAGCAGCCCCTCATAGCGGCCAAAGCCGTGGCGCACCGCCAGATCGACGCCATCGCGGGCCAGGTCCACCTGGCGGTTGCAGGCGCTGATCCGCACATCCACCCCAGGTGCCTGCGCTTCGAATCCCGAGAGCCGCGGCACCAGCCACTGTGTGGCGAAACTCGGCGTGCAACTGACCACCAATACCTCCAGACGCCCACGCCCGACCATCTGCGCCGTGGCCTCGCGCATCATCCGAAAGGCCGTGCGCAAGGTCGCGAAGTACTCCTCACCGGCCGCGGTCAGGATCAAGCGCCGGGGGCGGCGCAAAAACAGCGCGAGACCCAGCACCGACTCCAGCTCCTTGACCTGCAAGCTGACGGCGCCCGGGGTGACATTCAGCTCCCTGGCCGCCAGGGTCACGCTCAGATGACGCGCTGTGGCTTCAAATGCGCGCAGTGCCGCAAGGGGCGGCAAGGCCATGCTCATGATTTAGCTCTCCTCAACCATTGAGCGAAAAACGCTCGTTTGTCCGCGGTCGCAACTCGCAGAATAATTCGACACGGCAGCCATTCAAATAGCCAAGGCGTCCGTGCATCGACGAGCAGGACTCAATCATTGAAACACGTGGGAGTAAGCGGCATGACCAGGCAAAAAGTCATGGGAGTGATGGAATGGGGGCAATTGCTGGTGCTGTCGATCCTCTGGGGTGGCTCGTTCTTTTTTGTCGCGATTGCCGTCAAGGAGCTGCCGCCACTGACCATCGTCATGCTGCGAGTGAGCCTGGCCGCCCTCGCCCTGCTGACGCTGATCCGTATCCTCGGCCTGTCACTGCCCCGGGACCGACGAGTGTGGCTGGCGTTCTTCGGCATGGGGCTGCTCAACAACCTGCTGCCCTTTGGCCTGATTGTCTGGGGCCAGACCCATATCGCCAGCAGCCTGGCCGCCATTCTCAATGCCACCACGCCCCTGTTCGCGGTACTGGTGGCCCACGTCCTGACCACTGATGAAAAAATCAGCGGCAACAAACTGGCAGGGGTGCTGGTCGGCTTTGTCGGGGTGGCGATGATGATCGGCCCCGATGCCCTGGCGGGCCTCGGGGATCATCTCGGGGCACAGTTGGCGGTACTGGGTGCGGCACTGTCCTATGCCTTCGCCGGAGTCTTCGGCCGGCGCTTCAAGGCCATGGGCGTCGCCCCACTGCTCAGCGCCAGCGGTCAGATCTGCGCCTCCAGCCTGCTGCTGATCCCCCTGGCGCTGCTGCTGGAGCGGCCCTGGAACCTGCCACTGCCGAGCCTGGCCACCTGGGGCGCGCTACTGGGAATCGCCCTGCTGTCCACCGCCCTGGCCTATGTGCTGTTCTTTCGGATTCTCTCCAGCGCCGGCGCCACCAACCTGATGCTGGTGACCTTCCTGATTCCCATCAGCGCCATTGTCCTGGGCTGCCTGGTGCTGGGCGAGCAGTTGCACGCCAGGCACCTGCTGGGCATGGGCATGATCGCCCTGGGCCTGGCGGCCATTGACGGCCGGCTGCTCAGGCGCTTCAGGGCACGCAAGCAGGCACCGTTGGACAGCGACAGTTTTCTCGGCAAGGACATTTGATAGCGGCCGGTATTCCTGCGAGGAATGCACGGATAAAAATCGCGCATTTTATTTATCGCCCGGGATCTCTTAGCGTGTCCGTTCCCCCATTGGAGATCCCGCCGTGACCGACGCCCGTCCACGCCTGTACGTCGATGCCCAGTTCACCAGCCCCTATGCCCTGTCAGTGTTCGTGGCGTTGCGGGAAAAGGGCATCGACTTCGAACTCATGCCCCTTGACCTCGATGCCGGTGAGAATCGCGCCCCGGACTATGCCCGCCTGTCCCAGACCCAGCGGGTGCCGACCCTGGTGCATAACGGCTTTGCCCTGTCCGAATCCTCGGCCATCACTGAATACCTGGAGGAGCTGTTCCCTGAACCCGCGGTCTATCCCCTCGACCGACAACAGCGAGCCAAGGCCCGCCAGGTCCAGGCCTGGCTGCGCAGCGACTTGCTGCCGATCCGCCAGGAGCGCTCGACCCTGGTGGTGTTCTATGGCTGCAAGGGCGAACCTCTGTCGCCACCCGCCGAAGCGGCGGTGGCCAAGCTGATCGATACGGCGCAAGCGCTGTTGGCCGATGGCCGTGACTGCCTGTTCGGCCAGTGGTCGATTGCCGATGTCGACCTGACATTGATGCTCAACCGGCTGATCCTCAACGGTGACCCGATGCCCGCGAACCTGGTGGACTATGCCCGGCGCCAATGGCAGCGGCCGGCAGTGCAGGAATGGCTGCGGTTGCCGCGGCCGGCGCTGTAGCGGCCTGGGGCGGATGCGTTTGATGAGCCGCCAATGCAAAAACCCTCCCGCAAATCCGGGAGGGTACCTGATTCAGTGACGCAAACGACTCAGGACGCCAGTAAGGGCTGCTGCTCATAGTTCTTGGCGTAGGCGTTCTCCACGCCGGGAAGGATTTCCACTATCGAGAAGTAGCGGTCCCAGAACGGCGTCTCCCGCAACTCCTCCACCAACAACTCATAGGCATGGTGACTGCTGGCTTCCCACAGCCACAGATCGGTGACCCGCGCCGAGTAGAACTCGATATCGAAGAAGCGCAGCGATACCTCGGCCGAATGCCGTTGCAGAATCGGCTCCATCTGGGTACGCAACAGGCGAAAGCGCTCCTCAACCGGAAACCCCAACCACTCCGGGGTGGTTTTTACCAGCATGAATACGCTGAGCACGGTGACAGACATGGTGTTGACTCCTGACAGACAAAGGGTTGATGAGTGCTGCTTGCCCAAGCAGAATACGAGTCATCACTCACCTTTGAAACTCGCATTGCCGCCATGTCAAAACACCCTGCCAGCCCTCCTCTGACCCCGCGTAAAACCCCGAGCCAGCGCCGTTCGGCGCACACCGTCGAGGCTATTCTGGAAGCGGCTGCTCGCATTCTGGAAACCCAGGGACTCACCGCCTGCTCCACCAACGCCGTGGCGCAACGGGCCGGTGTCAGCATCGGCTCGCTGTATCAGTACTTTCCCAACCGCGATGCCCTGACGGTGGCGCTGATCGAGCGCGAGACCGCGCAGTTGCTCAGCGATGTCCACGACGCGAGCAGTCACGGCAGCGCCCTGGAGCGCATCCGCGCCATGGTCCAGGCCGCAGTGGCCCACCAGTTGCGCCGGCCGGAACTGGCCCGAGTGATCGATTTCGAAGAGCGCCGGCTGCCGCTGCAGGAGCGCCATCAGCGAGTGGCCCAGGTCATTCATCAAACCCTGGTGCAGGCCCTGCAACTGGCCGATGCACCTTGGGTGCTCGATGACGTGGTCACGGTGGCCCACGACCTGTTCGCCCTGACCCACGGCATGATCGATGCCGCAGGTGAGCGAGGTGAAACCGACGCCCCGGACCTGGAGCGCCGGGTCATGCGCGCCATCCGCGGCTACCTGACGCTTGCCGGAGAATGATCGAGCGGCGCGGCGACACACATGACGGCTGACGCATGCAGGCAAACATATGCTGGGTGTCATCGGCCTTGCCCAAGGGCACGCCGCGATGTGGCAGGCCGCTCAACGCCAGAAAAGTACCCGTGCGCCGATCCGGCTGGTATGGTGCGCCCCTTGGAAATACACCGCCCGACCCTGAGGAACCTGACCTTGAGCAGTGAAGCAAAAATGACCGGTGACCTGTTCGAAGTCGACAAGCGCCTGGCCCTCAAGCCCATCGTCGACTTCAACAGCTACCTGCGCGCCGCCTTCGCCGACGGCCCCTGCACCTGTGGCCGCTGCGTCGCCAGCCAGGGTGACGAAACCGGCTATGAATACCAGCACAGCTTCAACTTCGCCGGCCGCGTGGCCCACCGCCGCTTCGCCAGCACCGCTGGCAGCGACGTGCTGCTGGCCCTGAAGAAAGCCTGGCTGTCCTTCACCAAGATCGAGCTTGCAGTGAGCGGCGAGCTGGACCTGGCGACGGTCAAGGACTTCGTCGAGCCCGAACTGCACAAGCTGCTGGTGCCGCTGTTCGTCGCCAGCGGCCTGACTCGCGAAGTGGATGGCCAGTTGCAGATTCAGGCGCAAGTGGCGGCTTGAGACAACCATCACGCCTCTGCCGCGAGCACAGAGGCGTGCGACCTAGAGCCAGCGCCGCACTCGCTGTCGATAGTCGGTAAAATCCGCACCAAACAACCGCCCGAGCGCCCGCTCTTCGGGAGCGATCTGCAAGCGGTTCATGTACAGGACAAAACCCAGGACGCCCAGCAGCACCAGGGGCGAGGCCAGGTACAGCCCCCAGGCCAGCAACCACAGGGCAAAGCCGACATACATCGGGTTGCGGGTGTAGCGGTAGATGCCCGACGTGACCAACGCTGAGGCCGCTTCGGGTTTCAAGGGGTTGACCGTGGTCCGGGCACGCCGGAACGAGATCCCGCCCGCCAGGACGAACAGCAGACCCGCCCCGATCACGGGCAGCGCCAACAACAGGCGTGTGCTCCATGCCAGGTCAAGTCCCGGCAGCCCCAGTGATGCACCGCCCATCAGCCCGCCGAAGACCAGCGCCACCAGCGGGGGCGGAACCTTGTTTTCCAGTGCCTGCAGCATGATTCTTCCCTCGACACGTTGCGCAATAGACGGGCGGCGGATCTCTGACCCCAGAGGTTGCGCGCCACCCGCCACAGCTTACCGTCGCTCAATAATGCGAAAAGAAATTCCTGGGAAGCTGGCACTGCCCACTTGAGCATCAGCGCGCATTTGGACATCCTCCGGGCCTCGACCTGGTTGTCCCCATCCACTCTGCCCCCCCAACTGGACTGGTTCCAGCGCGAATGGCCCTGAAACCTCGGAATCCCTCACAACATGCAAATCCCCCATCAAGGCAGTTGCCTGTGCGGCGCAGTCACTTACCGAGTGTCCGGCGCACTGAAAGCCGTCACCCACTGCCACTGCCGCAAGTGCCAGAAAGGCCATGGCGCGGCCTTTGCCTCCTACGCCAGCACCCCGCGCGCGAATCTGCACGTCAGCGACGCCGGCACAGCCCTCAAGGGCTATGAGTCCTCCCCTGGCGTGCTGCGCCAGTTCTGCTGCCACTGTGGCTCATCACTGTTCTGGCAAGATGTGCGAGGTGAATACGCCGAGTGGATTTCAATCGCCATCGCCACCCTGGATACGCCCTTCACGGCCCCCAAGCAGAAGCACCACTGCGTGGCAATGAAGGCCAGCTGGCACCAGATCTGCGATCAATACCCGCAAGTACCCTGACTGCTCGACCCGCCATTAGCGCGCCGCCAGGTCCTTGGGTTTGTAGAACAGGAAATTGCCGATTTCAGTGGTCTTGATGTAGCTCTTGGCCCACTGGGGTGAAACGCTGCGATCGTGAAAGTACAGGGCGCCGCCGGTGCGGTCCTGGAGCTGCTGATTCAGCGCCTTGCGCGCAATCTCCTTGGCCAGGCTATAGCGCCCCTCCTCTTGCACCTGATCCGGGCGACCATCGCACCACCAGGAGAACTGGCACGGACTTTTTTCCGAGCCCTGCTTGACCACTTCGCACAGGGTAGACGGAAAACCCTCATGGCCCAGACGGTTCAGGACCACATCGGCCACCGCTTCCATATCGGCAGACTCCCCCCCTTTGGCTTCCCAATACAGGGTCCGCGACAGACAGGTGATGGCATCGTCCACCGGTGCCTGTCCGGCGGGATCCACGGCCTGGACTTCCGTCTTGGTGATGGGGGCCGCCTGGGGCTCGGCCTTGGGGCTCTCTTTGTCCGCGACCTTCTGCTCCAGGACCTGGGCCTTGTCCTCGGCGACTTCCTGGACCGCAGGTTGCGGCTCGGCGGCCAGGAGCTGGGCGATGTAGAGCATCAAACCGTAGCAGGTAAGCCTTGCAATGATGTGCATGATCGACTCTTCCAACAAGTCATGGACCCTGGGTCAACGCCAACCCTGAGCCTTCAAGCGACAGAGCCGCGCACCGAGGCCGGCGCATGGGCACGTCGGCGACAAGCGACGGGTCATGAGCGGGCCATATCGAGTCGACCATGGCGCCACAAAAACATTCCCTTGAAAAACGCTGACCGGACCAGGGACGCTGGACCTCGGCGCAGCGCCCCGGCGCAGCACCTAGAACTTGTAGCCCAAGCCCACCATGTACACGAACGGGTCGACATCCACATTGACCTTGGAGCGCACCCCAAGCTGGCTGTTGTTCACATAGGCATCGGTATTGATGTCGATGTAGCGCATCTGTGCGTTGAGCATCAGCCGATCGGTGAGCATGTAGTCCATGCCCACTTGTGCCGCCCAGCCCCAGGAGTTGCCGGCGCGGAAGTTGTCGAAACCGGCGGCTGAAGCCCGGCTGCCGACCTTTTCATCGTAGATCCAGGTGTAGTTGAGCCCCGCCCCGACATAGGGCTGGAACGCCGATTTGCTGTGCATCGGGTAGTACAGCAGGCTCAGGGTCGGTGGCAGGTGCTTGAGGGAACCGAGCTTGCCATCGGCAATGCCGCCAGCGGTGCCACTGAGGCTCACGTTGTGTTCAAAAGGGGTCGCCGCCAGCAGTTCCACCGCCAGGTTATCGGTCAGCATGTAGGCGAAGTTCAGGCCCAATTGGGTATCGCTGCCCAGGCTGGCCTTGCCCCCCAGGCTGGTGCCGGCCAGTGCGCCGCGATCGACCTTGACGCTGGAGCTGCTCTCACGCGGGTCCACCGTCACCGCACCGGCGCGGACAATAATGTCGCCAGCCTCGAAAGCCTGGGCCGTGGAAACGGCCAGGGCAGACAACAGCAGGCTGGTACTCAGAAGGGTCAATTTACGCATGCATCACTCCACTACTCGAACAACGGCCAACCCGCCAGCCGTGATCACGGCGGGCTGTGCCAGGGAGGCTTGAGTATCGAGAAGCAGGTAAACGTGCACATCTGCCGAATGACATAGGCCGAGGCCGATCGGGCACCAGATGCGTTGCGGGGTGTTTCGTGAATCAAGGCCGCGGTCGGGCGCCTGCGGCCAATCGCGGCCGGAGCCCGGTCAGTCCAGCAAGCCGGCGTTCTTCAGCAGTTCGCCCAACCCCTGGGGAACCAGCGGCGTATGCTCGGTGAAACTGGCGCTGCCCTGCCAGCGGGCCACAAAGGGCGCGCCGTCGCTTTCCTGGGCGTCAAGTTGAGCGCGCTGATAGACCGTCGCATCCTCGAAGCAGGCATCGTACACCTGGACGATTTCATGGCCGGGTTTGCCGTCGTACACAAACAGGCTTTCCAGAGTGCCGATCAGCCGCAGGTTGTTGATCGACTGCCCCAGTTCCTCCTGCACTTCACGAACAATGGCCTGGGCGCTGTGCTCACCAAAATCGATCCCACCGCCCAGCGGCCGGAACAGCGTCTGTTGCGTGTCGGCATCAACGAACTGATTGACCAGGATCTTGCCCTGGTGGTGGAAGACACACAGCGCGAGCGCGCGAATACGGGGTTCAGACACGGGATAAAGTCCATTTGCCGGTACGAGGCGCGGCATTAGAACACAGCGCAGCGAGCATCAACCAAGGTAAAAATACTTCACCGCCAACGCCGGCACCTCCTCCATCGCCGACCACAGCTGCTCGTCCAGCTCGCCGCTGATCAACTCATGCTGCTCGTCGCTCAGCAGCTCGGGAAGGTCCCACAACCGCTGCAGTGGCGGGTGATGTTCAAGAGGTCCGAGCAACTGCCGCTGGCGGCTGACCAGCCTGCGGGTGTTGCGCGCACCGATGGCCGCCAGGGTGTCCAGCGCCAGCTCACAGGTCTGCTCGCCCCAGTTGCAGAAGAACTGCAGGAAGCCGCCGTTGTAACCGTCCGCCTCCAGGCGCCAGAGCGCGACGATGGCTTGATCGTCCGTCGGCAACCGGTCGAGCTGCCACTCCACGGCCTGCAAGCGCGCCATGGACTCATTGCACAGGTGCTCCCAGATCCAATCGATGGCCTCGACGTTGACACCCGACTCTCCCAACTGCGGCCAGGACACCCGACGCCCTCGGTGCTCGATCTGAAAGTCCACCCGCTGCTCGGGCGTGGCCTCTTGCAGGAATCGGTAGCGACTCAACGGCTGCCGCAGGTGCAGGCCATCGGCCCAGCCGAGGCAGAGCATTTCGGCGTCGAAGCTGACATGGGTGATGGGGCTGAGGTTCATCGAGCAGATCCTTGCATAAAGAGGGTCAATGGCGCTGGGCCGGCGGATTACTCGCCAGCGGCCACGGGGCGCCGCGGGCCCATGCCGTTGAGCAGCGAGAACAGCACCCCGGCCAGCAGCCCGAGCAGCAGGAACGGAAAGATCCCTCGGTTGAACAAGGGGACCCAGTAGTCCAGCCCCGAGGCCCCCTTCAGTGATCCGGCGAACAATCCCGGGGCCCCGGACAGCAGCCAGATCAACAGGCCACTGAGCCCGCCACCGATTACATGGCGCCAGCCGGTGGCGAGGAAACGGTCCACCAGCCATAGCATCGGCCAGCTAACCAGCATCGAGAGCCACGCGCCGATCAGCGCCCCGAGCGAGAAAACCGCCAGGCTTTGCTCCCCCTTCGGATAGAGCGTCACCGCCACCCCGCCCAGGGTCAGCGCCCCTGACAGCGGCACGGCCAGAACCCGCCACCCTTGCCGCGCCCGCCCATGAAGCGGCACCGACAGTTGCTCGATACCGCGGATCAGCAGGCTGTACAGACCGCCCAGGAGCAACCCGCCGGCCAGCGGCAACAGCAACAACTGCGTCCACGAGGTGCGCACCAGCAAGGTAGCGACCAGACTCAGGATCAGGCCGAGCCACAGGTAGCGCGTCCTGGCTTGCGGCCAGCGCCGGTCCATCCACAGCAACAGGGGAATGCCCAGGACCATGGCAATCACGCTGCCAAACAGAAACCCGGAAAACAGCTGCGTACCATTCCAGCCCTTGATCAGGCCCTTGGTCACGGCATAGACCAGGCCGGCGCATGCCGGCAGTGCAAACAATCGGAGTTCGGCATTGGGCCGCATTGGGGTCCACCTGGGTTGGCAGCGGGTGCCGGATTGAATAATGGAGCGTTTCTACACAACTGCGGCGGACTAATCCACTGCTGGAAAAAACCTGCGCCACCTTGAGCGAGGTAATGGCTTCTTGCGCACTATCGGGTTATACAACGGGTCGAAAATTCATCCGCCCCCTCAACGTAAAGCCCCCAGCGATGCTTTCAGCCCAACAAGCCTGTGCCCTGGTGCTCGCCATGCATGACGGCATGATCAACGATGGAAAGCCCGAGCGTTTTGTCATTCAGTCCTGCGAGCTCTGCCCCCAGGGGGCTTACTGGGTGATCCGCTGCAACAGCGCGGATTATGTGCAGCACGGCGTAGAGTCGAGTTGCTATATCGGCATAAACGCGCATCTGGTCAACGTGCAGACTGGAGTGGTCGATGCCATCGGTAGTGCCACCCACGTGGATGACTACCTGCAAGACAAGTACGATCAGGGCGCTGCGATGGGCAACTTTTATGTACTGACTCCTGCATTCGATCGCCACGACAAAACCGCGATGAGCAATCTGCGACAAAAACTGGCCTGCACCTATCCGCAGGTCATTGCACTGCTGTCAGAACAGAACAAGCCTTGGCTTACAGGCAGCCGCCGAGTCCTGTTGCAGGCTCAACGGCAACTCTGCGACCAAGGCGTGCCCAGCACGATCACCTTGACGCCTGAAACAGCCGGCGCGGTTCCTCTGGACGAACAGTTCTGCCACGCTGCCGCGCTCCTGCTAGCGCTCCGGCGCAGGTTGCAATGAGCAGGCGTTGACCGACGCGATCATGTCATCGCGAACGACGCCGATGCGTGAACTGCATTTGAAAGAGTAAACAGGCCCATGAAAATCTACCTCGACGACGAACGCCAGACCCCGCCCGGCTGGATTCGCACCTACTGGCCGGATGAAGTCATCGCGCTGCTCGAAGCCGGCGGCGTCGAACAGATCAGCCTCGACCACGACCTCGGAGATGACGCGCGCGGCACCGGTTACGACGTGATCCTGTGGATCGAAGAGGCGGTGGCGCTGCAGGGGTTCTGTCCGCCGCAGATTCATATCCACTCGGCCAATGCCTCCGCCGTGGAAAAGATGCGCGCGGGGGTGCAAGCGATCAATCGGCTGGCCCGCGACAACGGATGCCGCCAACCCACCGACAACAGAGGCCACTGAGCCCATGAGCGGCAACCTGTACGGATACATCCACTGCCTTGACCCTTCGCCGGCCGCCGAAGCGCACAATCGCGCGGTTCTGCACAGCCTGCCTGTGACCGGGGCGCAAATCACCAGGGCGCTTTTCAGCCTCCTGCCCCACAGCCGGGGGCATTGCTACTACGGGCATATGCTGCACTTCGCCTGCGCCCCCAAAAGCAGTTATGACTTCGAGGATTCGTGGCTGGCCGAATACGAAGCCCTGCTGGAGCGCTTGTTCTGGGACAGCTCGGAAGTGGTGCATACCTATTGCGGCGAACGTCGGACCTGGGGCTCCAGTAAAACCCAAGGGCTCGCACTACCAACAGGCTTGCAGATCAGCCAGCGGAAGGTCTTTCCCTCCTACCACCACCTGGAGCCCGTCGAGGACAGCGATGTAGCGACGCCGGGGCACCGCTGAAGGTGCCAGCACCGGCTTGATTGTCACGCCACGCAGTTACACAACATGCGCGGCGAGCGGCGCCGGGCTGGACCAATCGGCCCTCAACAAGCCGTACTGCACCAGATCATGATGAGCTCCCAGCCAATACCCCGCCTGGCGGGAAAGCCCTTCGCGGACAAACCCCAGCCGCTCCAGCAACCTGAGGCTCGCCAGGTTCTGCGGGTGCACCTGGGCCTCGATACGGTTCAGCGCCATCTGCTCGAAGCCCCAGCCCACCGCGGCGTGCAACGCCTCGCTCATCAGTCCCTGCCCTTGTGCCGGTTTTGCCAGTTCGAAGCCGATGGCGCAGCTGCGCCACGGGCGGTTCCATTTGAACAGGCCACAGGTGCCCAGCAGGCCGGGATCGGACTGGCGCTCGATGCCCCAGCGAACGCCCGGGTTGGGCAAGCTCCGCCAACCGGCGAACAGTGCCAGCAATTGCTCGGCCTGCCGGTCATCCGTGATGGGGTCGGTGCCGAACCACTGCATGGCCTCGGCATCGCTGTGAATCGCGAACAACGCCGGGACATCGGCCGTGCACAGTTCCCTGAGGATCAGGCGTGGGGTACGGATAACCGGAAAGTCGCTCATATCGACACCCGCCCTAGCCTGCCAAGCGCTTGCCCAGGATGAGCGCATACTCGTCCTTGATCGGCTCAAAGCCGTACTTGTGCTCCAGGCGCTTGACGATGAAGTGCCCGCGGGCCATGTCCTGATAGAAGTCGGTGAACAGCGCATTGATGGTGGCGCCGGTAAAGGCGCCGATCACCGGCACCGCCTGGGCCGCGAACTTGCTGGAAATGGTCACGCCGTAACGGCTGGCGACCTTCTCGATCAACAGCGCCAGCCACTTGCCCACCTGCCCCGGAGACAGCCTGCCGGCCGCCCCGGCGCCTTGCCGGGCGGCAATGGCCGCCAGCTCCTTGGACAATTGCTGCATGGCCTGGGTGGTGAAACTGCGGGTGATGTAATAGCCGGTCTCGGTGGCGTCGTCGGCCTGGCTGTTGCCACCCATGGCAAACACTTCGATGCACGCCTGCTTGGTGGCGAAGTCCTCCAGGTCGAAGCCTTCGCTGCGGGCCACATCGGCCACCGAGCGCATCATGATGGTGGTGGAAATAGGCAGCTCGACGAACAGCGCGGCAAACCCGAAAGCGCCGCCCACCGCACCGGAAGTGGCGGCATAGACTTTGTGCAAGAGCGTCGAGGCCTGTTTTTTCGGGGTGTTCTCCAGGCTCCACAGCGCGGCATCGGCCGAGGTATGCAGCGCAGCCACCACCGCGCCGTTGATCTTTGCGGACACCCAATTGGGCAAGGCCTTGACCGCGCTTTCAATCGGCGAGCCGAGCAGGCCGGACAGGCGCGCGGTCAATGAAGGGGATTCCAGCAGGCTGACCGCCCGCTTCAGGTCCTGATAATCCTCGGGACTGTCTTTGATGCTCACCGGCTTCTCCATGGGCTGCGACCTACTGCGCCCGGGAAGCATAAACCGCTTGCCGCTCAGATCACGACAAGATTCATCCTGCCGGGGCGCCCCCACGCAGCTGACGCTTCATGGGGGCGCCGAGGTGGAGCAGGTCAATCCTGCAACCAGACCCGCACCTGAGGCTGCGCGCCTTCGATGAACACCAGGCTGGCCACCTGCCCCGCCTCGATCAGGTCCTGTCGGGCGCATTGCAGGGACTCCAGCAGCGGCGCGTGCTGCACCAGCTCAACGCGCGCCACTGCGGCCTTCATCGACTGCCGGGCATCGGACTTGGCCTTGCGAATGGCCGCCAGCGTGGCACTGACCGCCTCCAGCAACGGTTCGACATAGTCCTCGGCCACCTGCGCCTCGGGCCACGGAGCCCGGTGCACCGAGCCCGGCTGCCAGCAACGCCAGACCTCCTCACAGACAAAGGGCAGAAACGGCGCGAACAAGCGTTGCAGGACACTCAAGGCCGCCGCCAGGGCGTTGCGCGCCGAGTGGCCCTCGGGGCGATAGGCGCGGCGTTTGACCAGCTCGACATAGTCATCGCAGAACCACCAGAAGAAGCCCTCGATGCCGATCAGCGCGCTGCTGTAGTCGTAGCCCTCCAGCGCTGCCTCGGCGGCGGCGGTGACCGCTCCCAGGCGTTGCAGCATGGCCTGGTCCAGCCTCTGCTCGACCGGCCCCTGCGGGTCGCCTGGCACGCCGAATACCAGCTTCGACAGGTTGAACAGCTTGAGCGCCAGGCGCCGGCCGATCTTCATCTGCTGCTCTTCGAAGGCGGTGTCGCTGCCCGGGCGCCCGAGGGCCGCCCAATAGCGCACGGCATCGCTGCCGTATTGCTCCAGCAAGCCCTGGGGCGTGACCACATTGCCCCGCGACTTGGACATCTTCTTGCGGTCCGGATCGAGGATCCAGCCCGACAGCGCCACATGCTTCCAGGGCACCGCGGCCGCCTCGAAGTGGCTGCGCACCAGGGTCGAAAACAGCCAGGTACGGATGATGTCGTGGCCCTGGGGGCGCAGGTCCATGGGGTAGACGCGCTGAAACAGATCCTCGTCCTCCTCCCAGCCGGCGGCGATCTGCGGGGTCAGGGAACTGGTGGCCCAGGTGTCCATGATGTCGCGCTCGCCGATAAAGCCATGGGGCTGGCCGCGTTGCTCGGGGCGGTAGCCCGCTGGCGTGTCCAGGGTCGGGTCCACCGGCAGTGAGGTTTCGTCCGCCAGGATCGGCCTGGCGTAGTCCGCTACGCCCTGGGCATCCAGGGGATACCAGAACGGAATCGGCACGCCGAACACCCGCTGCCGGCTGATCAGCCAGTCGCCATTGAGGCCGCCGACCCAGTGCTCGTAACGACTGCGCATGAACGGCGGATGCCACTCCAGGGACTGGCCGCGGCCGAGCAGCTGCTGGCGCAGCTCAGCGCTGCGCCCACCGTTGCGCAAGTACCATTGGCGCGTGGCGACAATCTCCAGAGGCTGGTCGCCCTTCTCGAAGAACTTCACCGCGTGACGGATCGGCCGCGGTTCGCCAAGCAAAGCGCCACATTCACGCAACATCGGCAGTATCAACTTGCGGGCCTGGGGCAAACTGCACCCCGCCAGGGCCTCATAGGCCTGACGCGCGCCCGGCGTGCTCAGCCAATCGGGTGGCTGGGCCAGCAGCCGACCGTCCGGCTCGATGATCGAGCGGGTGGGCAACTGCAGCTCGCGCCACCAGAGCACATCGGTCAGATCGCCAAAGGTACAGACCATCGCCAGCCCGCTGCCCTTCTGCGGATCGGCCAGGGCGTGGGCCAGCAACGGCACCTCGACCTCGAACAACGGCGAACGCAGGTATTGGCCGAAGCGTCCCTGGTAACGCGGGTCATCCGGATGCGCCACCAACGCCACGCAGGCCGCGAGCAATTCGGGGCGGGTGGTGGCAATGCATAAATCCTCACCTTCGATGCCCTGGAACCGCAGGTCGTGATACGCCCCTGCCACCTCCCGTTCCTCAAGTTCAGCCTGGGCCACGGCGGTCTGGAAGGTCAGGTCCCACAGGCAGGGCGCCTGCTGGCTGTAGAGCTCGCCGCGCCGGTAGTTGCGCAGCAAGGCGCGCTGGCTGACCCGCTGCGCACGCTCATCGATGGTGGCGTAGGTCAGGCCCCAGTCCACCGACAGGCCCAGTTGCATGAACAAGCGGCGAAAGGCCTGCTCGTCGAGGGCGGTCAAGCAGTGGCACAGCTCGACAAAGTTGCGCCGGCTGACCGGCGCATAGTCGGCACGCCGCTCGGCGACCCGGGCCGGTGGCTGCAACTGCGGCTGGTAAGGCGCCTGGGGATCGCAGCGCACGCCGTAGTAGTTCTCGACCCGGCGCTCGGTGGGCAAGCCGTTGTCGTCCCAGCCCATGGGATAGAACACGGCCTTGCCGCGCATGCGTTGAAAGCGCGCGATGATGTCGGTGTGGGTATAGCTGAACACATGGCCGACGTGCAAGGAGCCCGAGGCCGTGGGTGGCGGTGTGTCGATGGAGTAGACCGCGTCCCGGGTGGCACTGCGATCGAAGGCGTAGGTGCCCTCTTCCAGCCAGCGCTGGGACCAGCGTGTTTCGAGGTGTTCAAGCGAGGGTGTGGCGATGGGGCAAAGCGTTGCGGTTACACGTTTAACGGTGACATAGCATCCTCCTGTTATCACCCGGTGGCGCCGCAAAGGTCGGCGCCGAGGGGAAAATTTATAGAGGATTGCGCGGCATTAGTAAATCGCCCGGGCGCGGCTTTTTGCATTGCGCCTCAATCGAACTGCAGTTGCGCAGCCCATGCCGGGTATTGGGTCTGCAGGCGCCGCAGGCATTGTTCCATCAGCCGCGCATCGTCCGGCAAGCGTCGGGAGAGGCTGTGCCAGCCGCTGATGCGCAACTGCAGCGGCATCTCCACCAGCCCGGAAATGGCATCCCAGAAGGCATCCCAGTTGCAGCCATACCACTGGGGCAAGCCCAAGGCATCGCGCAAGGCCAGGTGCAGCTCACGGGCCGTGACCAGGTCGCGTACATCGATTTCCAGCAACTGCGGGCGAGTCATGTTGCGTGCCTCTGCTCAGGTTCATCGACCGCCAGCATACCCGATGCCGGGGCCCATCCTGGCAGGCGTTGATGCAGCGCAGGCAGCAGCGGCCAATCGCTGGCACACTCCGGGCTTTCGCCGCACAGGAACAACGATCATGGCGATTCCCCAGGACAAGGAACAACTGCTCAAGGCCATCGACAGCCACTTCAATGCCTTGAGCCAGGTGCTGGATCAAGTGCCCCCGGCGCGGGTCGACGAACGCAGCCTGGAAGGCCACGTCAAGGGCACGCAGATCAGTGTCTCCGAGCTGGTGGCCTACCTGCTGGGCTGGAACGAGCGGGTACTGGACTGGCTGGAAAAGGACCTGGCCGGCCTGCCCATGGCCTTTCCGGCTGTCGGCTTCAAGTGGAACCAGCTGGGCCCGCTCGCGCAGAAGTTCTACCGCGACTATGCCGCCATGGCCTACCCGCAAAAGCGCCAACGCCTCGACGCGGCCAAGCAACGAATCGTCAGCCTGATCCGGCAGCGTGACAATGCCGCGCTCTATCAATGCCCCTGGTACGCAAAGTGGACCCTGGGCCGGATGATCCAGCTCAACACCGCCGCGCCCTACGCCAACGCCCGCGGACGCTTGCGCCGCTGGCTCAAGCAGCACAGCGCCCCATGACCGCAGCGGCGCCACCGGGCGCGCTGACTGCGCGCGCCCCTGTGCAACACGGGTTCGACCGTCAGCATCGGCGTCTGCCGCCGGTGCAGTCCCCGGCGGAGCAAAGGCCTGGGCACGCCCCGCGCCGAGGCCCTGCGGCGGCTCATGCCGACGGCGGATTCATGGCTGCCGCACCGCCAGTTCCTGGCTGGTGTACTGCTGGGTCTTGCTGTCGTAGACGTAGGTCAGGTCATCGGCCGCGGCCAGCGAGCGGATTTTACCCGGGCCCTGGAAGGTGGTGCCGCTGACCTTGACCTGCACCTGCGGCAACGGCCCCTGGCCGGCAACAAAATTCAACTCGCCGTCGCTGCCGATACAGGGCATTACCGCGCCCTCGTCACAAGCGGCGGAGTTGTCCTCGCCGGTGCGCACCTGCCCCAGATAGGACCAGACCCAGCCATCGTCTTCCGGCTTCTTGTTCGGGTTGAACAGCAACATCGTGTAGCCCTTGGTCACCACGCCGTCGTCGAACGTGGCGGTGGGCACTGCCAGCAACAGCCGGCCATCGGCGGTGCGGTGCTGCACGGCCTGGCGCTTGCTGTCCACTTCCTCGGGCTTTTCCCGGCCGCCGAAGAAACCGATCTTGCGTTCGATGCTGCGGATGGAATAGGCCGGCGTCTGGCCCGGGTGGGTGAGTTCGAAGGTCGCATCCGCCAGCCGGACCTGGACCTCGGGCGCGGCAAAGTCCTCGCCCTGGCGGGCCGCGCTATCCCGGGTATGCCAGACAAAGGTGGCGTAGTAGTGCTTGCCGTCCAAGTCCAGCTCCTGGCCGTACCAGAAGGTCGCGGTGACGCCGTCCTGGAGTTCCACTTCCTCATCCTGGTCGGGCACCTCGACGTTCTGCATCACCGCCAGCACCGCACCGGGGGGGATCGGTGCGTCCTTGGCCTGGGCCAGCGCTGGCGCTGCCAGGGTGAAGGTGGACAACAGCAGGCCTGCCAGGCCTTTGCCCAAGCAGCCTTGCATGAGCGAACCGGCCTTGATCGTGATTTTCATCGCTTGAACGTCCCTGTGAGCCTGTAGAAAACCGCGGACTGCGTCGGCGGCGTCGTGCATGACGCGACGATCATAAAGGCAGGCTTTCGGCACCGACAAGATGCTGGCAAATGGCAAGTGCGGGCTTTGCTACTCCCGTGGCTTGCATGAAACATATGGATTTCCGTATATTCGATTTTCCATATATTCAAGCCAGCACCATGATGACGCCTGCCGACGTATTCAAGAGTCTTGCCGACGAAACCCGCGCCCGCGCCACCCTGCTGATCGCCAACCAGGGTGAGCTGTGTGTCTGCGAGTTGATGTGCGCCCTCGACGACAGCCAGCCAAAGATCAGCCGTCATCTCGCCCAATTGCGCAGCAGCGGCCTGCTGCTCGACCGGCGCCAGGGGCAATGGGTCTATTACCGCCTCAACCCGCAGCTGCCGGCCTGGGTCGGGGAAATCCTGCAAGTGACCTTCCGGGCCAACAGCGACTGGCTGCGCGACAACGCCTTGCGCCTGCAGCACATGGAGGGACGCCCGGTCCGCGCCGCCTGCTGCTGATAACGCAACCCCGTAAGTCTTGAGCCTTTGACATCCGCCCACAGCGCAAGGAATACCCCATGCGAGTCCTGTTCATGTGCACAGCCAATAGTTGCCGCAGCATCCTCTGCGAAGCCCTGTTCAACCACCTGGCACCCCAGGGTTTCCAGGCCCTGAGTTCCGGCAGTTTTCCCAGGGGCCAGGTGCTGCCCCGCAGCCTGGCCACCCTGGAGCAGGCCGGTATCGCCACCGCCGGCCTGTACAGCAAGGGCAACGACGCCTTCGCCGACAACCCGCCCGACATCGTGATTACCGTCTGCGACAAGGCGGCGGGCGAGGCCTGCCCGGTGTACTTCGGCCCCGCACTCAAGGCCCACTGGAACCTGGAAGATCCCTCCGACGTCCGGGGTGACGAAGCCTGCGTCGACGCCGCCTTCCGCGCCACCCTGGCGCACATCGAGCTACGTTGCCGGGCCTTCCTGGGCCTGCCTTTCAACCACCTCAACCGTGAGCAACTGCAGCACGAGTTGAACCGTATCGGCACACTCTGAGCCGGAGGCTACATGTCAGAACACCTGTCAGAACACCTGCCCAACCTCGACCTCTCCCTGCTCGATGGCAAGCACGCCAGGCCCGAGCACAAACCGCGCATCCTGCTGCTGTACGGCTCGACCCGGGAGCGCTCGTTCAGCCGCCTGCTGGTCGAAGAAGCCGCGCGCCTGCTGCAGCACTTGGGTGCCGAAACCCGGATCTTCGATCCGTCCGGATTGCCCCTGCCCGACGACGCTCCCGTGGACCATCCCAAGGTTCAACAACTGCGGGACCTGGTGCAATGGTCCGAAGGTCAGGTCTGGTGCTCGCCGGAACGCCACGGCGCGATGTCGGCGGTGTTCAAGGCACAGATCGACTGGATTCCCCTGGAGCTCGGTGCCGTGCGCCCGACCCAGGGCAAGACCCTGGCGGTGATGCAAGTGTGCGGCGGCTCGCAGTCGTTCAACGTGGTCAATCAGCTGCGGGTGCTGGGCCGCTGGATGCGCATGTTCACCATCCCCAATCAATCCTCGGTGCCGAAGGCCTACCTGGAATTTGACGAGTCGGGGCGGATGAAACCCTCGGCCTACTACGACCGAGTCGTCGACGTGATGGAAGAGCTGGTGAAGTTCACCCTTGTGCTACGGGACCAGCAAGCGTTCCTGGTGGATCGCTACTCGGAGCGCAAGGAAAGCGCCGAGCAACTCATGGCCCGGGTCAACCAGCGTTCGATCTGAGAGCACGATCCCCGTGCCCTCTCGCTGGGGCCCGGACATTGCGGCCCACTTGAAGCGCCGGCTCAAGCCAGCAATTCGCTGATCCATTGCGTCTGGCGGACGACCTCTTGCACCTTGTCCTCGGGCACGGCCTGGGCTTGAGTGAAATTGGCCAGGGTGCGCTGCTTCAGCCGCAGCAGGCGCTGCCACTTGGCCAGGAACGCCGGGCTGCGGGCCTGCATCTGCAGCGGGCCAAAGTACAGCTCCCGGGCACTGTACTGCACCGGCCCGACGCGCTCGGCGACGATGATTTCGTAGTCGAAGCGGTTCTCTCGCAGCACTTCCTCGGCGAGGATCTGGTAGTCATGCTCCATCAGCCATTGGCGCAACGGCTGCTCGCCGCCGTTGGGCTGCAGGATCAGACGCTCCTCACCGCTCAAGCGCGCCTGACCGCCGTCGAGGATGTCACGGATGGTCTCGCCGCCCATGCCACAGAGGCTGATCGCGGTGATCCCGTCTGTCGGTTCGATCGCGGCCAGACCGTTGGCCAGGCGCACGTCGATCTGCTGCTCCATGCCGCTCTCGCGCACCGCGCGCTGGGCCGAGCGAAACGGCGTCAACGCCACCTCCCCGGCCACCGCCGCAACGATGGCGCCGCGGCTGATCAAGGCCAACGGCAAGTAGCCGTGATCCGAGCCGATATCGGCCAGCCGCGCACCGGCCGGCACATGCGCCGCCACACGCGCCAGGCGCATGGACAATGTCTGTTGCTTCAACTGCTGCCCCTTTTCACCACATACGTCCGCCAGCCAGGGCCGGATCGGGGGGCGATTCTGGCGGGCAATGCCGGGCATTTCAAATTTATGCGACCAAAACCTGGGATGTGGTGCACAGAGGGTCCACTCCGGACGGGGTCGAAAGCACCGTCCTGCATGGCGGGTTTCTGAGCAGAAGCAGACCTTCGTTGCTGGCAGCGTGCCCCCTGGTCAGTGATAGACACCGCGCCCATTTGCGGGCTAAAAAATGCTCTGTCCAGAATGCGAACAGGGCGAAGTGACCAAGGTTCAAGTGCGGGCAACACAGGAGACTCTGTACGTTTGCCAAGAGTGCGAATCGCTGTGGCTCACTGCCGAGGTCATGGCTACCGAGCCGTTCAACTGTTTCACTTCCTACATGGAGGAGCTGGGTTTACCGCCGCTTTGGAGCTCGCTGTATGTCCTTGAGCCAGAAAAGATCACCGGCCCTCAGGCACGAAAATACCTGCGCTCGGTCGGCTCGATCTAGATCGATCGAAGGTGCAGACCATGCTCTGCCCTCTGTAGAACTGACCCGGCCGCGTCTTTGCTGGCCAGAGGCGTGCTCCGCCCGAGAAAAGAGAGCGTCGCGCAAGTCGGCCAGATAACGGTCCATCGGGCTTCAAGCAAATGGATCAGCTCTGAGTGACAACCACAGCGTCGTCATTGGCCTCGGTGGCCAGCTTCGCCCGGTCAGCCTTGCTGATGTACTTGGACTTTTTTTGCGGAGCCAGTTTGGCGCTGGCCTTCTTGGCGTGAGCCTTCAATAGCTGCTGGATTTTCTTGCGACGATTCATGTGGGGCTACCCGGCTTTTTAAGTGCCGGAATGATATCAGCCGCCGCTCGCCGGGGCTGGTAACTCTTTGCCGACCCAGCGAATGATCCTTTGCGCCCTTGCTCAGCGATGCCTGTTGCTTCAACCACCGCCCCTTCGGTAGGAGGCGGCAGTTGAACGTCGCGCTTAACTCCCGATGGCCATCACGAGCACACCCAGCAGTAGGCAGGCGCTGGCCACAATGGTCAGTCGCAAACGCATCGGCAGGTACCAGGCCGGTAGGTGCATGACCTGCGAGAGCTGCCGGTCATGCCACCCGTGCGCGAAGAATCCGCCAATCAATAACAGCCCGCCCCATGACAGCGGCAGCAAAGTGGCGACCCAGCCCATCAGCGCAGGGACGATGCTCCAAATAAAGCGTGTGTGACGCTGCTGCGCGTTCATGCCGGGAGCGATCATGGCAAAGCCCCAATGCAGGGCTCCGACAAAACTCAGGATCACCGCCCCGTAACTGACCAGGGCCTGGCACCACAACAGCCGCTGTCCGTGCGCAACCACGGCCAGCAACGCCAGCCCGAGAAACGGCAGCAAACCGCCATAACCCAGCAGGGCAACAGGCTTGGGTGGCGATACAGAAGACAAAAGGTTCATCTGGATTCCTCTCAATCAGGGCACTGAAAACTGTAGCCGCAAAAGCGCCCTCTGAATGGCCATCGCGTTGACTCACCGCAACCGGCAGGCCACTGCCGGCCCCTCAGAACTTCGCCTGCATCCCCACCCGCAGCGTGCGCCCCGGCGCCGGCATGAAGCTCTGCGCCAGCGGGTCCAGGTAGTAGCGATCCGTGAGGTTTTGCAGCGATACGTTGAGGCTGGCGTGTTCCTGCAGCTTGTAGTTGAGGAACAGATCGACCAGCGCCACTTCGCGGTAGTTCAGCTGTGGCGTGGTGGCGCCGGTCTGCCAGGGCTTGTCGGCGGTGACGGTGGGCCCCGAGGTGTAGGTGATGCGGGTGCCGAGGGTCAGGCTCTGGTCGAAGAAGCGCAGGCCGGTGGTCAGGTTGCCGGCAAAGCGCGGCGGGTTCTGGGTGTTGGTGTAGGACCCCATGAAGCTGCCCGGGGTGCAGTCCGGGGTGTCGGCGGTTTTCCGGTAGGGGTTGCTGGTGGCCCGCAGGGTGGCGGCGAAGGCCGCGTCGCAGGTTTCGGTCTTCAGGTAGTAGGTGGACGACAGGTCGGCAAACACCCGCCCGGCATCGTAGTGGGTCTGCAGTTCCAGGCCGCGGGTGGTGTAGCTGTCGGTGTTGCTGAAGCGCATCAGGCCCCACAGGCCCGGGCTCGGGTCGTAGTAGCGGGTGATGTAGTTTTTGATGCTGTTGTTGAAGTAGGCGAGCTTGATCGCCGCCGAATCGTCATCCACGAACAGTCCCTTGTGCAAGGTGCTGGCGCCGATCTCCCAGTTGCTTGAGCGCTCGGGCTTGAGGCCCTTGCCGGGGGTGGTCTGCTGCACGCCGTAGCCGGTTTCGAACAGCGAAGGCATGCGAAAGCCCTGGGTGTAGGAGGCATAGACGAAGGTGTCCGGCAGCACCTCGAGATTGATGCCGAACGCCGGGGCAAAGGCGCCGCCACTGTTGCTGTCCTTGCCCGAATAGTTGTAGCCGGTGACCACCCGATCCACTTGCGAATCCCCCACCTCGGTATCGGTGGCGCCGTACTGGTTATAGGGCGTGCCCTCGAACGGGTAGTTGGTGTTGTTGAAGACAATGCCGTTGTTCAAGCGTGGATCGGTGGCATCGGTGTACCGCCCGTTCTGGTCCGGGAACCACATCAGGTAGCCATAGTCGCCGGGCCTGGAGACGGTCACGTACCTGTGTTCGCGTTCCTCTCTGCGCGCCGTGGCATTGGCCACATGGTCCTTGCTGCGATAGTGGGTGTAACGACCGCCGCCCCACAGCGTCAGGCGCTCCACCGGCTGGTATTCCAGCTTGCCGTTGAAGCTGAACTCCTGCCGCGAGCCTTCGCGCAAGCTGCGGTTGGCGTTGATGTCGTCCTGGGTGGTGACCACGCCCTTCTGCGGACGCAGTTCTTCCAGCTGGAACGAGCCGCCCAGGTCCAGCTTCAAGTCGCCGTAGTCGGTGCTAAAACGCGAGGTATTGGCCAGACCGCCGCCCGTGCGGCGGTTGGCCTGGCGGGCCCAGGAACGGTCCGTGCGATAGGCCTGGGACGCCGGTGCCGACCAGGCGCTCAACTGGCTGGTCTGCGCATCGGTCAGCCACAGGTCGGCAGTCAGGTCCAGCAGCGGATTGTCCGCGGGCAGGTAGTTGTAGCGTGCGGTGTAGGTGTCGATCTGGGTGTGGCCCAGAGGGTACTGATAGATGCCACCGGTGCCGAAACGGAAGATATCCGAGGGCATGATCTCGCCGATGCGCCCGTCATAGCGCCGGTAGCCGAGGTCGAAGCTGTGGCCGTCCGCTGGGCGCAGGGTGGTCTTGAGCAGCCACGATTGGGTCTTCGACGAGGAGTTGAGCACCTCTTCCCCGGCATTGTAGGTGGTGGCCACGCTGGTCTCTTCATCGCCGTAGCGGTCAAAGGTGCGGTAGCGATCCTGGCCCTTCTTGCCGGCGAAATAGTTGCCCTGGTTGCGCTGGGCGTAGGCCGCCACCACATCGAACAAGTCAAGGCTGTAGGCAAACGCGGCACTGCCGGACTCCGCGTCCGAGCCGAACAGCCCGCCGCGGCTCTGGTGCGGCTCCGCGTACAGATCCTCGGTCTTCGAATGAGGGTCGCGACGGGCCGGCGCCACGCCATTGTTCCAGACATCGCCCTTGAGCCGCAGGCCGACATGCTGACCGTCCTTGAGGATGTCGCCGACGCCGAGGGTGCGCATCTTCACCGTGCCGCCAATGGCGCTGGAGGTCAGGCTCGGGCCCTTGTCGATGGCGATGTCGCTGATCATGTCCGGGTCGATGTAGCTGCGTTGCTGGGTGCCGGCATAACCGCGATAGACATCCAGCGCCTGCTGCGAACCGTCCACCGTCACCGCCACCCGGCTCTGGCCCTGGATGCCGCGAATGTTCACATCCAGGCCGCCGCCATTGCGGCTGTCGCCGACCTGCACCCCGGGCTGGCCCTTGAGCACGTCGCCCACCGACACCACGCCGAAGCGCTGCAGGTCGTCGGCGGAGATGTACACCGACGAACGCGGCGCCCGGTACACCTCCTCCTCGTCAGGGTTCTCGCCCTTGATCTTCTGCGTCGGCAGCGACACCGCATCAGAGCGCAGGCGCAAGGCATAGCCGCCGTCGGCCTGGCGCACGTAGCCCAGGCCGGTGCCCGCCAGCAGGCGGTTGAGGCCCGCTTCGGCATTGAAATCACCTTGCAGGCCCTGGCTGGTCTTGCCCGCCGTAAGCAGTGCACTGCCGGCCAGGCTGATCCCCGCCTCGGCGCCAAACCGCGACAGCACCTGGTCCAGGGGACCGGCGCCGATGCTGTAGTGACGTTCGCCGGCCGCCAGCGCCATCTCGCTGTAGAGCGGTTGCAGGCTGAGCAACAGCAGGCCGAAGGTATGGGTACGCAAGACACGAGCGGGGAAAATCATGCAAGGCTCCTAGGGATCGAAACCCACCTGTGCCGGTGGGTAATACCTGAAGGCCAAGCCAGATCGAAAAAACTATCGCGCAGGTGAAAAAAAACGTTCAGGCCGGCACCACCGTCACCCAATAACGGGTTCTGCGCTCGATGCGCACCGGCAGGGTATTGGCCACCAGGGCCAGGGCGGCATCGGTGTCGTCCAGCTGGAAACTGCCGGTCACCCGCAAAGCGGCAACCGCTTCGCTGCAACGTAAAAAGCCCGGACGATAGCGCGAAAGCTCTGCCAGCAATTGATCCAGGCGCATGCGCTCGGCGGGCAGGATGCCGCGCATCCAGGCCTGGGCCAGAAACACATCGATGGAAGTCGGCCGCCCGACTCCCCGGCCATCGACCCGGGTTTGCCAGCCAGCCTGCAAGGGCAGCGGGGTCGACGGCTGCCGGGCACTGACCTGTACCAACCCGCGCAGCACGGTCACCTGAGTGCCCTGGCGATCATGGCGCACCAGCAGATGGGCGCCCTGGCTGTACAACAGCGCATCCGGCGTTTGCAGTTGCAGGGAGGCCGATCCGGCCGGGGTATCCAGGGCCAGCTCGCCCTCGATCAACTGCACGCTGCGCTGCCCCGCACTCAAGTCCAGGTTCACCGCACTGGCGGTGTTCAGCCACAGCGAACCGCCGTCCGCCAGGGCCCAACGCCGCCGCTCACCGATGCCGGTGCGATAACCGGCCAAGGCTGAACGCACCAGGGTGGAATCCGCCCCCTGCCAGGACACGCCTCCCAGCAGTCCCAGCGCCAACAGGCACTTGAGTACCTGGCGCCGCCGTTGCGGATCGGCGCCTGCCGCCTGCAAGGCCCGGCGCGCCGTGGCATCAGCCAGCAGGTGGGCCCCCGGCTGCAACATCAGCGGCAAACCGCTGACCCGCTGCCAGGCGTACTCATGCTCGGCACTGGCCTCGCGCCACTGCTGCAAGGCCTGATGGTCCGCGGCGCTCATCAGCCCGGACTGCATCCGCACCAGCCAATCAATGGCGCTGTCCCGCACCCGGGGATCGACCGCGACGCCACTCATTCAAACAGGCTCGCATAGCAGACGCTGAACGCCTTGCCCATGGCCCGCTGCACCTGGGCCACGGTCAGGCCCAACTGCGCGGCGATCTGCGGGTAGGTCAAGCCATCGAGCTGGGACAGAAAGAAAATCTGCCGCACCCGCGACGACAAGCCCACCAGCAGTGAATCCAGCTGCAGCAGGGTCTCGATCATCAGATGCCGCTCTTCCGGCGAAGGCTCCTCCCCCACCGGCCGTGCCGCCAGCGCCTCCAGGTAAGCCCGCTCGATGGCCTGACGACGCCAGCGATTGATCAACAGACCATTGGCGATGGTGGCCAGAAACGCCATGGGCTGGCGCAGCTCACGCACATCTTCCTGGGACCGCAGCACGCGGATAAAGGTGTCGTGGGCCAAATCCTCGGCATCGGCGCTGTGCCCCAGGCGCCGATGCAACCAGCCACGCAGCCAGCCGTGATGGTTCGCATACAGCTGAGCGACAGGCGAAGAGAGGCTGTGGTTGTGCATGGGAGATTCGCATTAATGATAATGCTTCTCATTTTATGGTTTGCGAATGGGAGTTGTACAGCACGGCACATTGCGATTGCCGTAAAGAGCCAGGCCCGCCTTCACGGACAGGCCACCGGGATCAGGTGCCAAGCGTGGATTGCAGCTGCGTCTGAGCGGTGCCCGGCATTTCCCGCAGGCACGCGCCATCAAGTCTTGCCGCCGCGGCGGATCAGGAGGTCTGTCGATCGATATCGCGGCGAAGGACCACGGCGGTGGTGATGTCCTCGACCGATTCGTGGCTGGCCACGGCATCCCGGACTCGGTTCAGGTCATCAATGGTGCGTGATTCGATCTCGATCACCAGGTCC
This sequence comes from Pseudomonas sp. LPH60, assembly GCF_030718165.1. Taxonomy (NCBI): domain Bacteria; kingdom Pseudomonadati; phylum Pseudomonadota; class Gammaproteobacteria; order Pseudomonadales; family Pseudomonadaceae; genus Pseudomonas; species Pseudomonas sp. LPH60. The sequence continues at coordinate 828,015 of NZ_JAVAJH010000001.1, read as the reverse complement.
AACTGGCCACTGACCGAAGAGATGCGGCGCACCTGCGAGTGCTGGGCCAGCATGTCCAGCAGGCTGATGGCCGGGGTGCGTTTCAGGCATACCAGAAACATGGCGCGAATCACGTTGGCGTCGATTTCGCCGATATCCGCCCGGTAGCCCCTGATCACACCATTGCGCTCAAGGTTGCTGACGCGCTCGCTGGTGGCGCTTCTGGACAAGCCGATTCTCGCGGCCAGGGCCTTCAGGGCGATCCGCGCCTCTTTAGAAAGAATGTCGAGTATTTCCCGATCTTTCACGTCCAGGTCGCGCATTGAAACTCCTCACATTGACTGCCGAGTTTGTGCCGGTCGATTCCGACAATATGCAGGCCAAAGCCGACCGCATACCTACTGCCCTCGAAGATTTCGCATGCCAAGCTAACTGAAAAAAATAACTTGGAAAACCATTACCATGACCGACCTTTCCCACCCCGCCCCGCAGTTCTCGCCACGCGATGCCGAACACTTGGCTGAGCAGCTTTTCAATGTCATCGCTACGGCTTCGCCTCTGGACGGCGAGCGAGACTGCAACTTCCGGTTGAACACAGCAAGCGATGCGGGATGGATTCTGAAAGTCGTCAACGCCAGCGAACCGCCCATTGAAAGCCAGCTGCAGACCGCCATCCTCAGCCATCTGGCCCATCACAGCCCCGAGCTTGGCGTACCGCAGTTGAAGAAAAGCCTGGCCGGCGATTTACTCGCCTCGGCCGTGGCCCCCTCTGGCGAAACCCACGCGGTGCGCCTGGTGAGCTGGTTGCACGGTACTCCGCTGGCCGAGGTCCCGCGCACCTTCGAACTCATGCGCAACCTGGGTCAATCATTCGCCGACATGGACCGTGCCCTTCAGGGCTTCATGCATCCCGGCGCGGTCCGCGATCTGGACTGGGACCTACGGCACGCCGCCCGTTCCCGCGCCCGCCTGCACTTCATCAAGGACCCCGCCAGACGCGCCCTTCTGCAGCGCTTCATCGATGATTTCGAAACCCGGGTCGAACCCAAGCTTGCGCGCTTGCGCACCCAGGTCATTCACAACGACGGCAATGACTGGAACATCCTCGTCAACCCGCAAAACCACCAGCAGGTCTCGGGCATCATCGATTTTGGCGATGCGGTGCACACGGTGCTGATTGCCGAAGTCGCCATCACCTGCGCCTACGCCATTCTCGACATGCAAGACCCCATCGGCGCGGCCGCCGCCCTCACCGGCGGCTTCCATGAGCGCTACCCGCTGCAGCCGCAAGAGCTGGACGTGCTGTTCAATCTGATCGCCATGCGCCTGGTGATCAGCGTCACCTTGTCAGCCTCGCGCCACCAGCAGACCCAGGACAACCCCTACCTGGCCATCAGCGAAGCCCCGGCCTGGCGCCTGCTGGAAAAGATGGATCGCATGAACCCGCGCCTGGCGACGGCGATCCTGCGCAAAGCCTGCGGTTACGACGCGATAGAAGGTGCCGGCGCGATTCGCCGCTGGGTGGATGAACACCGCCAGTCCTTCGCGGACATCGTGCATCCTTCGGCGGCAACCCTGAACAAGGCCATTGTGCCGTTCGCCGATGCCGCCCATGAAATGACCATCGCTTCCGCCGCGCAGCGCCCGGCAGAGGCGACCCAGTGGTGGAATGATTTCTCAGCTGAACATCAGGTGCCGCTGGGCATCGGGCCCTGGGGCGAAGCCAGGACCATCTACACCGACAGCGCCTTTGAATCGCGATTCATTGCAGGAGAGCGCCGGATCATGCACCTGGGTGTCGACTTGATCATGCCGGCCGGAACGCCGCTGTACACGCCGCTTGCCGGTGTGGTGCAGAGCGTCGAGGTCGAGCCTGAACCGCTGGGCTATGGCGGTTTGATCATGCTCAAGCACTCGCCTGAAGGCTGCCCGCCCTTCCTGACCCTGTGGGGGCACATGGCCCACGAAGCGCTGACCCGCCTCAAACCCGGGGACCACCTTGAAGCCGGCGCGCTGGTGGGCTACATGGGCGCGGACACGGAAAATGGCGGCTGGCTGCCCCATGTGCATTTCCAGATGTCCACCGACACCCAGTTGAAGGCGAGCGAGTTCATCGGCGTCGGTGAGCGCGCCTATCTTGAGGTGTGGGCCGACCTGTTCCCGGATGCTTCGACCCTGGCCGGAATTCCTGCGGAAACCTATAGCCAGGAAGGCAGGAGCAAAGCGCAGATCGTGGCCAAGCGTAAGCAACTGCTGCTGCCCAACTTGTCGATTTCCTACTCGGACCCGATCAAGTTCGTGCGCGGTGATGGGGTCTGGTTGATCGACAACTTTGGCCGGGCCTATCTGGACTGCTTCAACAACGTCTGCCACCTCGGCCACTGCCATCCCGATGTGGTGCAAGCCCTTTCGCGCCAGGCTTCACGACTGAACACCAACACCCGCTACCTGCACGACAACATCGTCGAGTATGCCGAGCGACTCACGGCGACCCTGCCCAAGGGCCTGGCCGTCGCCTCCTTCGGCTGTTCCGGCAGTGAAGCCAACAGCCTGATGCTGCGCATGGCACGCAATCACACCGGGCGCAACGACGCCATCGTGCTGGATTGGGCCTACCACGGCACCACCCAGGAGCTGATTGATCTGAGCCCCTACAAGTACAAGCGCAAGGCCGGCAAGGGCCGTGCAGAGCATGTATTCGAGGCGGCCGTACCGGACGTTTACCGCGCAGCGGATGACTGGCCATTCGAAGAGTTGGGCAAGCGTTTTGCGCAAAGTGTTGCCGAGCAGATCGACAACATGCGCCGGCAGGGCCGAGCCCCGGCGTTCTTTTTGGCGGAGTCGATTCCCAGTGTCGCCGGGCAGCTGTTTTTCCCGGAAAACTACTTGCAGGAGGTCTATGCCATGGTTCGCGCCGAGGGCGGGCTGTGCCTGGCAGATGAGGTCCAGGTCGGCTTTGGCCGGGTGGGCAGCCACTGGTGGGCCTTTGAAACCCAGGGCGTGGTGCCCGATGCGGTGTCCATGGGCAAGCCCATTGGCAACGGCCATCCGATGTCGGCGGTGGTGACCACCCGCGAAATAGCCGACAGCTTCAACAACGGCATGGAGTACTTCAACACCTTCGCCGGCAGCCCGGTTTCATGTGCCGTGGGGCTCAGCGTTCTCGATGTGATCGAGCGCGACAACCTGAAACTCAACGCACTGACGGTGGGCAATTACCTGCTCGATGGCTTTCGCACACTGCAGCAGCGCTACGATGCCATTGGCGATGTACGCGGGTTGGGGCTGTTTCTCGGGATCGAGCTGGTCACCGATCGCCAGAGCAAGGCTCCGGCCACGCAACTGGCGAAAAAGGTTGCCGATGGCGCCCGGGAGCGCGGCGTTCTGATCGGCACCGAAGGCCCCTATGACAACGTTTTGAAAATGCGCCCGTCGATGATTTTCAGTCACAAAAATGCCGACTTCCTGCTCGAGGTGCTGGACGACAGCTTCAAGGCGGCCCTGCGCTAGAGCGCCCGGATCGGCGCACGAGTGACAGCCTGCGTGCCTGGCCGACATAGTGTCGGCCAACTCCGGCAATGTGTCCGGCTGGCGGACACCTTGCCGGGTGCTTTCCAGAACGGCCTATGCAAAGCTTTTCCCGAGGCCTGGGTGAAGAGCCCAAACAACAATAATTAATAATTCTTCAAAGGTGCCATCCAATGCTAACCAGAACGCTCAAGGGTCTGCTTGCTGCATCCACCGTCGCGGCTGCGGCACTCCTCTCCCCCGCGGCCGCTCAGGCTGATGACTTGCAATCGATCCAGGCATCCAAAGAGATTCGCATCGCCATGAGCGGGCAGTACTCGCCCTTCAGCTTTGCCAACGAGCAGAACCAGATCGTCGGCTTCGACGCCTCCATCAGCGAAGCCCTGGCCCAGCGGCTCGGGGTGAAAGTCAGCATCGTCACAACGCCCTTCGACGGGATCATTGCCGGGCTCCTGGCGAAAAAATATGACGCCATCATCGCCTCCATGACCATTACCCCGGAGCGCCAGAAGGCCGTGGACTTCGTCGGCCCCTACTACCACGCCGGCCGCACCATCGTGGTGAAAGAGGATTCGCCGATCCACAGCCTGGATGACCTGAAGGAGGTGAAGGTGGGCGTCACCCTGGGCGATGCCCACGACAAATGGGCCAGGGCGCGGGGCAACCTGAAGGTGAAAACCTACAAAGGGCTTCCCGAGATGCTGGTCGACCTGGACGCCGGGCGCCTCGATGCGCTGGTGATGGACAGCGTTCCGGTGCTGGTGGCCGTCAAGGAAACCGGGCAGAAGGTGCGCATCATCACCCCACCCGACAGCGACGGTGGGGTTGAAGGCATGGGCATTGCCCTGCGCAAGAACAACCCTGAGCTCAAGGCCGCGATGCAGCAGGCGCTGAACGACATGCTGGCCGATGGCAGCTACGAAAAGATCTCGATGCAGTGGATTGGCAAGGACATTCGCTGACTCATCTGCAGCCTGGCTCGACCTGGGGTCGGGCCAGTCAATCCGACCTTTTCGAGCCTGCCCATGGATCTGACACTTATACAGCGCACCCTGCCGTTCTTTCTGGAGGCGGCCTGGGTCACGGTGCACGTTTCGCTGCTGGCGCTGCTGCTGGGCTTGCTGGTGGCGGTGGTGCTGGTGGCGGCCCGGCTGTCCGGCTTCTTCATGCTTCGCTGCCTGGCCCGGGTCTACATCAGCGTTTTTCGCGGCACCCCCTGCCTGGTCCAGCTGTTCCTCATCTACTTTGGCGGCCCACAAATCGGCCTTGAGCTGGAGCCATTCACCGCAGGCGTCATCGGCCTGGGCCTGAACATCGCGGCCTACATGGCCGAATCCATTCGTGGCGCAATCAGCAACGTCGATCCCGGCCAGGTCGAAGCCGCCCGCTCAATCGGTTTCGGCAAGGGCCAGACCCTGTGGCTGATCACCCTCCCGCAAACCGCCAAGTTGATGATCAGGCCACTGGGGGTCAATGCGGTCGCGCTGATCAAAGGCTCGGCCCTGGTGTCGACCATCTCCGTGGTGGAACTCTCCTACACGGCGCAGCGTTTTATCAGCTCCACCTACAAGCCATTCGAGATCTTCATGGTGTCGGCCATTTTGTACATCGCCATGGTCTACACGGTCAGGCTGATGGTGGACCACCTCGATAAACGCTTCGCGGCCAAGTGAGACGCCTCCATGCCAAGCCTTGACCTGAGTATCGTGACCCCCTATTCCGAGCTGCTGGCCACCGGGCTCTGGTGGACCATCGTCTTGTTCCTCTGCTCCAGTGTGCTGAGCCTGATCGCCGGAATAGCCTTTGCCCTGATCGTGCTCTACACCCCGAAACTGGTCTCCCTGCCCATACGTTTCCTGACCTGGCTGCTGATGGGCACGCCCCTGCTTCTGCAGCTGTACGTGATCTATTACGGCCTGGTGCAAGTGGGGATCGATATCCCGGCCCTCGCGGCCGGCATCATCGGCCTGAGCCTGCATTTTGCGGTCTACAACGCCGACGTGATTCGTGCCGGGGTCCTGTCGGTCGACCCCGGGCAGATTGAAGGTGCGCGCTCCATTGGCCTGAGCCGCAGTCAGGCGCAACGCTACGTGGTGGTGCCACAGGCACTGCGCAATACCCTGGCCCCGCTGGGCAACAACCTGATCGTCCTGCTCAAGGACACCTCCCTGGTGTCGATCATCGGCATTGCCGAACTGGTCTACAGCGCCCAGCGCGCCGTGAGCGAAACCTACAGCCCGTTCGAATTCTATCTGGCCGTCGCGGTGATCTATTACGCGGTCAATCTTGTTCTGGAAGCCGGCCTGCACCTGCTTGAAACCAAGGTAGAGATGTCACGATGACCACAGAAAAGTTCATGGTTGAAGTCAAGGGCGCGCGCAAGGCGTATGGCGCACTTGAAGTGCTCAAAGGCATCGATCTGTCTGTCTCGCGCGGACAGATCATCGCCATCATCGGCCCCAGCGGTTCGGGCAAAAGCACGCTGCTGCGCTCGATCAATCACCTGGAAGTGCTGAACGAAGGAGAGATCTGGCTGGAGGGCGAACACGTCAACCGGCCCTTGAAAGGTCGCGCATTCGAACAGCACATCAACAGCGTGCGCCAGCAGATGGGCATGGTGTTCCAGCACTTCAATCTGTTCCCGCACCTGACCGTGCATGAAAACATCGCCCTCGGACCGATCAAACTCAAAGGGCTGAACAAAGCCGCGGCCCGTGAGCTGGCCATGGAGTACTTGTCCAAGGTGGGCCTGGCCAGCAAGTTCGACGAGTACCCTTCTCGCCTCTCGGGCGGACAGAAACAGCGCGTGGCCATTGCCCGGGCCCTGGCGATGCGCCCCAAGGTCATGCTGTTCGATGAAGCCACCTCGGCCCTGGACCCGGAGCTGGTGGAAGAGGTCAACCAGGTGATGAAACAACTGGCCGCCGAGCACATGACCATGTTGATCGTCACCCACGAAATGCGCTTTGCCGGCGAGGTGGCGGACCGGATCATCTTCATGGACGGCGGCGTGGTGGTCGAGGAAGGCGCGCCGCAGGAGATCCTGCAAAACCCGACCCACGAACGCACCCGGTCGTTCCTGAAAAAGCATTTGCATGCTTAGCGAGGCTGCGCTCGCGCGGGCCGCAGGTGCTGTTGCGCCAGGGAGGCAACGGCGCCGTCTTAGACTCGGCCACACCCTCACTTAAAGTTCAAAGTGTGTCGGAAAAGCTCATCTGGCTCATGGGGATGCCTGGTGCACTTAAGAAATTCTGCGGACTTGTTCGGAGAATCCCTAAGCCCACCTCGGCATCGCCTTACTTACATTCTCCCTTCCTCTTTCTAGGATAACCCAACCTCAACGGTGCACAGATACCGGAGCAGCTTGTGTGCTCCATTGAGTACCTTCAGGGATTTAAATTTCAACCTAGGAGTATCAAATGAAAGTTCGTTTGTTGGCTGGTGCAATCATGACCGTCACCTTGGCAGCAACTTCGGCTATAACCTTTGCCAAAGATCAAGGCCACGGTGTGATTACCTTTAAGGGCGCTATTATCGACGCACCATGCTCCATTGCTCAGGAGTCGCAATACCAGACCGTAGATCTGGATCAGGTTTCCAACGTTGCCCTGAAGAACGGTGGCAAATCAAGTCCGAAGACCTTCAAGATCGAACTGCGCGGCTGTGAACTGGGTGCCCTGAAATCGGCCACGGCGACCTTCACTGGCTCGCCTTCGTCCAACCCTGACCTGCTGGCAATCAAAGGCACCGCACAGGGCGCAAGCCTGGCAATCGCAGACCACTCCGGCGCGCTGCTCAAGCTGGGCAACGCTTCGCCTGCACAAACGCTGAGTAATGGCGACACCTTCTTGCAGTTCAGCGCCTATCTGCAGGGCGACATGGTGACCCCAGAGGGCGGCGGCGCAGCAGCGCCTGCCGAAATCGTACCAGGCAACTTCGAAACCTTCGCCAACTTCACCCTCGCTTATCAGTAACGTATTGCGTCACTGACGTGCTCCGCAGTACGCACTGGCTGGGTACTGCGGGGGAGCTTGCGGAGGTTTGGATAATTCGCTCTACCGCACTGCTGCTAGTTTCCCTCTGCTCCGTGGGCCTGCCCATCTGTGCTGCCGGTGCACTCAAGAGGCGTGTGCAACTGGCCGGGAGCACCGTCGACAGCGCCTGTACCACCGTTTGGGTAATAACAATCAGACGGTTGTGTTCACCCCCTGGCACTTAATGGATTAGTCAGCGGCAATACGTCACCCCAACAATAGCTGAACATCCATATCAACAATTGCATTACGTCGACCACAAAGAACAACACCGAGCCCTCCCAGCGTTTCTAACTGAAGTTCGAAAGCCAGCCTGATGGTAAACACTTCGGCATTCAGGGCGGCGCAAAAGGCATCGCATTGCAGATTAAAGATGAACAAGGGCAGTTGATTACGCCCGGCATGTTACTTGAGCGCAGCACACTGTCCACCGACAGTTAGATGCTCAACTACTCACTGACGCTCGTGGGTAGCGGACATGCACTGGAAGCGGACAGCTATCACGCTTCGATCAAGCTGAGTATTCAGCACTTCTGAACTGCACACTCGGTGTGCAGTTTCGCTCAAGGATTAAGTCACGTGGATCACCGTAAGGTACTGGCTACCACGGCGCTATGTTGTGTCGCGACGCTGGCAAGTGCAGCCGAAGAATTCCAATTCAACACCGATGTACTAGACCTCAAGGATCGCGAAAACCTTGATCTTGGGGTGTTTGCTTCGGCCAACTTCATCATGCCCGGCCAGTACAGCCTGATGGTCCACGTGAACCGCAATACGTTGACGGAGTTTGCCGTCGACTATTACCCGGCCAAGGACGATCCGAAAAGCAGCGTTGCCTGTCTTTCGCCGGCCTTGGTCAATGAACTGGGCCTGAAAGAAAAAGCCATCAAGCAGTTGGTCTGGTGGCACGATGGAGCCTGCCTGGACCTGACCAGCGTTCCTGGCATGCAGGCACGTGGCAACCTGGGCAATTCGGCGCTGTACGTGAGCATCCCCCAGGACCAGCTGGAATACAGCTCACCCAACTGGGACCCGCCCTCGCGCTGGGACGACGGCATTTCCGGGGTGCTGTTCGACTACAACGTCAACGCCCAGACCACCGAGCGCAAACGCGGTAAAGGCCGCAGCGACTCCCTCAGCGGCAACGGCACCATGGGGATCAACCTAGGCGCATGGCGCCTGCGCGGTGACTGGCAGACCCAGGTGCAACGCAGTGACGACCAGCCATCAAACAACGAGTTCGCCTGGAGCCGTTTTTATGCGCAACGCGCCGTGCCTTCGCTACGTTCGAACCTGATACTCGGTGAAGACTATCTGGACTCCAGCGTGTTCGGCAGCTTCCGATACACTGGCGCCAACCTGAGCAGCAACGACAACATGTTACCCCCCAACCTCAGGGGGTATGCCCCGGAAATCACTGGTGTGGCGCGGACCAACGCGCGCGTGGTGATTCGCCAACAAGGCCGGGTGCTCTACGACACACAGGTGCCACCTGGGGCTTTTCGTATCCAGGACCTCAACGATGCAGTCTCCGGCCAGCTTGACGTGCGCGTCGAGGAACAGGACGGCAGCGTCCAGGAGTTCCAATTGGACACCGCCAGCATCCCCTACCTAACCCGTCCCGGTACCGTTCGCTACAAGCTTGCCGCAGGCAAACCCTCCGACTGGGAGCACCAGATGGATGGGCCGGCGTTCGCCACCGGTGAGTTTTCCTGGGGGGTGAGCAACGGCTGGTCGCTGTATGGCGGGAGCCTCGGCGCCGAGGACTACGGTTCGCTGGCCGTGGGCGTGGGCCGCGACCTGATGGCCTTCGGTGCACTGTCGTTCGACGTCACCCAGTCGCGCGCGACGCTGCAGGACGACACGCTGAGCGGCAAATCCTACCGTGCCAGCTATTCCAAGCGCTTCGATGAGTACGACAGCCAGGTCACCTTCGCAGGCTACCGGTTCTCCGAGCAGAACTACCTGAGCATGAGCGAATTCATCGAGGCCCGGCGTGACAGCCAGTCGTTTAACCAGAGTAAAGAGTTGTATACCGCGACCTTGAGCAAGCAGTTTCGAGATTCCGCGCTCAGCCTGTACTTCAACTACAACCACCAGACGTACTGGAACAGCCGGACGAGCGATCGCTACAGCCTGTCGTTGTCGCGCTACTTCAATGTCGGCAGCCTGAAAAACCTCAGCCTGTCGCTGACCGCTTACCAGAACAAGGGCAACGGCACCGCCGATGACGGTGCCTACCTGTCGGTCAACATCCCCTGGGACAGTAATGGCTCGATCAGCTACAGCTCGTCGGTCAACCGCGGCGACACCTCACATAACCTGAGCTATTACGACCAGATCGATGAACGCAACCACTACATGGTCAGCGTCGGACAGGCTTCAAGCGGTCAAACCGCCAGCGGCTACCTGTCCCATGACGGCGACCAGGCAGAGGTTGTGGCCAGGGCCAGCTACCAAGCCGACGAGTACACCTCGGCCGGGTTGTCCCTGCAAGGCGGAGCGACGATTACCGGCCAAGGCGCAGCGCTGCACCGCAGCAACATCATGGGCGGCACCCGGCTGCTGATCGATACCCAAGGCGTTGCCGACGTGCCAGTGCGCGGAAACGGCGCAGTCACACGCACCAACCGTTTCGGCAAGGCCGTAGTGACCGACATCAACAGCTACTACCGCAACCAGGCCAACATCGTGCTGGACAGCCTGGCCGAGGATGTCGAAGCCACTCAGTCCGTCACCCAGGCGACCCTGACTGAAGGGGCGATCGGTTACCGCCGCTTTGATCTGATCGCCGGCCACAAGGCCATGGTCGTGATTCGCATGACCAACCACCGCGTGCCGCCCTTCGGTGCCTCGGTACAGAACAGCCGCGGTCAGGAAACCGGCATCGTCGGCGAGGACGGTTCGACCTACCTGAGCGGTATGAAACCGGGCGAGCTCATGTCTCTGTATTGGGATGGCAGCGCGCGCTGCCACTTCACCCTACCCGAGCAGGTGGTTTCGCCCGACCGACAACTGGAGCTGCTCTGCCTGCCGACCAGCGACCCAGATAACGCCACTGCTTGACTCACTACACCAGGTAACTTCATGAAAACTTGCTACAAACGCACCACTTTATCCCTGCTCGCCCTGCTGAGCATTTGCGCGGCGCAAGCCAGCCTGGCCGCCGTATCGCTGGACCGCACTCGGGTAATTTTCACAGGAGGCGAGAAATCGGTCAGCCTCGGCATCAGCAACCAAAACACCCAGTTGCCCTACCTGGCCCAAGCCTGGATCGAAAACGAACAGGCCGAAAAGATCACCAGCCCACTGGTGGTGGTACCGCCAATCCAGCGCCTGGAAGCTGGAGCCAACAGCCAGGTGAAAATCCAGGGGCTGCCGGAGCTGACCCGGTTGCCCCAGGATCGCGAATCGCTGTTCTACTTCAACCTACGCGAGATCCCTCCACGCAGCGACAAACCCAATACGCTGCAAATCGCCCTGCAAACGCGGGTCAAACTGTTCTACCGGCCCGCAGCGATTGCTCCACGGGCCGGCGTCAATGAAGCCCCCTGGCAGGAAAAGCTGACCCTCACCCGCCAGCAGGACCGCTACCTGGTGAACAACCCAACGCCCTATTACGTCACGCTGATCGATGCAGCGCCCGACCTCAAGGCCGACGGAGCAGCCGGCTTCAAGCCACTGATGATCGAACCCAGTGGCCAGCTCGACCTGGGCGTGAGCAGCAAAGTGCTGGGCAACCAGCCAGTGCTGACCTATGTCAATGACTACGGCGGCCGCCCACAGCTGCAGTTCAGCTGCGCAATCAGTACCTGCACTGCCATCCCCGTGGCCAGCAAACGCTGACGTTCAATGACCAGTTCCTGTGAGCGCCGATCATGAAGCCCAGACTCCGTGTATCCCTAGCAGCACGCCTGTGCTGTGCCAGTGTCACCACTCATGCCGTCAGCCCGGGGGCTTTACGCGCCAGCCTCAATGTGAATCTAGCGTATGACTGAGCCCCTCATCATGACGGTCGCACGTCCCGCGTTGCTGGCACTTTTGCTCGGCTGCGGCCCCTTGGCCCAGGCCGTCGAGAGCCGGGTGACGATACAAGGTGTCATCCATGCGGCGATTCCCTGCGTGATCAACAGAGACGCGCCCATTAGCGCCCCTTTTCATGATGTTCAGATTGCAGGCATCGATGGCGACTACAAGACCATTTCCATCGACTACACGCTCGACTGTAGCCGCGCAGCGACCAATGAACTGCGGATACAGGTGCGCGGCAATGGGGCCTTCGACAGTTCGCTGCTGCAGATACCCGGTTACGACAATATCGGTATCGCCCTGAAAAAGGACGGCGACCGGTGGGCACTCAACACCTGGTCCAACTTCGATACGCGCAAGCAGCCCGTGCTGCAAGCCGTGCTGGTCAAACGCGACGCCAGCGAAGTCAAGGCCGGCGCATTCAAGGCCAGTGCAACCCTGGTGGTGGACTATCGATGATCCTCTTGCATCGCACCTTGGCAATCCTTTCAATCACTGCCCTGCCCCTGTCGTGCGTTGACGCGGACAATCTGGTGTTCAGTGGAACCCTGTTGGCACCGCCCGGCTGCATCGTCAGTGACCAGGGCGGCCGAATCAACGTGCGCTTCGCGCAAAACATCGCCGTCAACCGCATCGATGGCGAGCGCTATCGCCAGGCAATCCCCTACCAGATCGATTGCCCGGGAGCCGCCGACACCAACATTACCTGGCACATGCGTTTGACCCTCAAGGGCACGCCCGCGCCTTTCGACACCACTGCGCTGAAAACCTCGGAAAACGATTTGGGTATCAAGGTCCTGCTTGGCGGCACCGCATTGACGCCCAACGAGCCACGAGAAATCGATGTTCGCGCGTCGCCCCCCCCCGTGCTGGAGGCCGTACCGGTAAAGCTCGCTGGCGCGGCATTGCCCAGCACCGAATTTACTGCCTCGGCGCTCTTGATGGCCGAGCTCTATTAGGAGGATCCATGAGCAATTGGGCCATGAACCTGGGCGCCTGGATCGTATGCCTGTGGTTGCCGGCGATCCAGGCGGCAGAAGACAACCTGTACTTTTCTGGCACCTTGGTGAACGAGCCTTGCATGCTCGCCGAAGGGGATAAGTTGATTGAAATAGACTTCAAAAGCGTGATCGACAAGGACCTGTACCTTAACAGCAGGACCAAGGGTCGCCCCATCGAACTGCACCTGCAGAACTGCGATCTGGACGTCGGCAAGCGCATGGTCAGCATCACCTTCAGCGGCAACGAAAGCAGCGAACCACCCGGATTTCTGATGCTGCGAAGCACAACCGTGCAAGGCCTGCTGGTAGGGCTGGAGGCAATGGGTGGCGAACCGCTGCCGCTGAACAAGACCCACCGCATGGGCGAGCTGACTCGTGGTGAAAACCTGATCAGCTTCAATGCCTACCTGCAAGGCGAACCTAAGGTGCTAGCCAATCACACCATCGGACAGGGCAACTTCGAAGCCTCCCTGACCTTCTCCCTTAGTTACGAGTGATCATCATGAAGAAAGCCTATATGGCAGCGCTGCAGGGCGCCCTGGCAACTATGCTGCTGTGGAGTATGTCCGCCCAGTCCAACAACATCGCCATCACCACGACTAAAAGTGAGTATGTTTCAGGGGGGGCACGTTACTACTTCGATGTGACCAGTTGGGATAATCCGTATGCGTCTAGCCCCTGTTCAACGAATGATCCGGCTTACACAGTTTGTGTTGTAAGCCTGAGTGCACGTATTAGGTCGACCTTCAACAGTTCAGCAGCTCATTACGCCACTTGGGAGGTCCCCGTGCGTCGTGACTCTAACATGGGGGAGTTGTTGAGGGATTTGCAGAATAAGGGGTTTCGAATTCCGCTCAGCGGATCAATTTTTGCATCCTCGAAATATACACCCTCTGACCTCTGCATCGGTTTTACTTTTGCGAGAATTGGGCCAGGCATTGGTGGTGCTTTAAATCCCCTTGGTTACTGTCAACCAGTAGCTTTACCAACACTGCAATGCAATGTCACAGGGTATGCTGTGATCGACCACAAGATCCTGATGGACGATGCCGTGGACGGAGCAACCGCCTCGACGCAGATCCAGATGCAATGCCGTGGTCCAGCCAGCGTAACTGTCTCGACGTCCCGGACCGATTCCTACGGCGTACGCCTCAAGAGCGATGGCAGTCTGTACAGCAAGATAACAGTCAATGGCAAGGATGCCACAGCGGGTATCAATGTCCCGATTACACAAGACCTGGCCACACCGCTGACCATTACCTCGACCCTGGTCAAGCGCGGGAACGTTACGCCTGGTCAATTCAGTGGGTCCACAGTAGTAACTATTTCACCACCCTAAGATCACTACATGTACGGACGCCAAGATCGCCAGATATATCTTCATGCCGTGGGACGACAGTTAAGTGAAGTTGAATTTTCCCAACCTTCAGTTTTAGGCTCACTCCGGAGTTCTCAGCAGTTCTAACATAGTGCTTTGCTTTTTCGATCTTCGTCCGCACGACTTCATAGACACTAAAAGTCCACATCTGCGACTGGGCAAAGAGGAAAGTCGAATCTTAGGGAGTTGACATCTCGTTAAACCTGGCTCGCAAGCAGTCATACTCCAGGCCAATTATTGATTCATCAACAATAGTCAGACTGTCAAGATTCATGTCTGTATTGAACAGTGCCAGTAATCTCAGAGCATCCCCGGTGATGCTCCGATCAACTTGTCGCGCAACGGCTCCAAGTCAAAACTCCTGCGTCACGAAGCGTCAATTTCCGAACATCGGCCGACGCATTATGTTTTGCCCGGTATCACGTGTTAAACGCGTAACACGCCCATACCCATCAGCTGGTTTCACAGGACGAACAGCGTCGCCAGATGGCTGTGTTTTAGTCCGCGAGAGCGCACGCTCACCTGACCAAACTGCCGCTTGATCACCCGAAGTGGATGCTCAATCTTGGCCCGCGCCTGCGTTTTCAATATTCGATCTTGGTCGAGCTCGGGGCATGAACAATAGTGATATCAACGATGATGCCTTGGCGCAGAAAGAGCCCCTTTTCCTGCAAATAACCGTTGATGACCACAAGGGTCACGGGCGCCAGTTGGTGCTTTTCTAGCAGGTGCCTGAAGTTCATGATCGTGGCGTCTTCGGGGATCGGCGCGCTCAGCGTCAGACGTGCGAACTGGCGCTTGGGGTAATTTTATAGATGGCTCACAAGAGCGCGGATCGGGAAGTCAGGCGTATTCAGCACATCTGCGGACTTGATCGGAGCATCCACGAGGATGCCCCGATACCCGCAGTTCAAATCGGGTTGCCGAATATCAATGTTGCCGCTTTGCCATCTTTCAGAGAATCAGCCCATGGCGCTTAGCGAACTCTGCCAGGCCAACTTGCGAGCCCTGACCAAGCTTCTGTAACAAGCGAGCCTTGTAGGTGCTGACGGTCTTGTTGCTGAGAAACAGCTTCTCGCTGATGGCCTTGTTGGAATAGCCCTGAGCCAGATACTGCAGCACGATCATTTCCCGATCGGTCAGTGAGCCAATCAGCTCGTTCTCGGACAACTGCTCGGCAGCCGACCTGGACACATCGGTTACCTGGGAAGGATAAAAAGTGTAGCCGGCCAGCACCGCATTCAGCGCCACCACCAGATTGCTCAGGTCTTCTTCCTTGTTGACGAAGCCTCTAGCGCCAAGCTGGATACAGCGCTTGCAAAAGCTTTCGACAGACTGCGATGTCAGTACCAGTACCTCGGTGGGCAAGCCCAGCGCCTTGATCCGGGACAACACCTTGAGGCCATCGAGTTTGGGAATGCCGATATCGAGAATCACCACACTCGGAACATGCTCGCGTACCAGTTCTATTGCATCCAGCCCGTTATCGGTTTCGCCCACCACCTGCATATCGTGCTTTTCCAGCAGAACCTTCACCGCCAATCGAACGACGGGATGATCATCCACTATTAATACGCTGTGCATAATGTCATTTCACCTTATAACTTGCCGCCGGGCAGCAACTGCGAGGGCGCAAACTCCTCGGATTTGACCCGACTTACAAGTGGTTATTGACGATCATTGAAAAATTCAGACGCTCTGATTTTTTCATTAGGAAATTTCCTACAAGACATGAAGATACATCTAATGGCCCCATATCAAATGACTTAAGCAAGATATCCGACGAGTCAACAACACGAGCCAGCAATGCAACACCTGAACGTTCTAGTTTTGGAAGATGAGCCCCTGCAACGCCTGGTTACCATCACTGCGTTAAGGAAGGTGATACCCGTCCAGATTCATGAAGCCATCAGCGGCAGTCAGGCATTGGCACTGTTGGAAAGTTGTGAAGCCATCGACATTGCCATCTGCGATTTGAAAATGCCCGGCATGGACGGCCTGGCTTTCCTTCGTCACGCCAGTCACAGCGGCAAACTGCGCGCGGTCATCCTTTGCAGCCAGATTGATCTGGCGCTGCGCAACACCACCGTGTCCATGATCAAGCGCCTGGGTCTGCATTTTCTCGGAAGCCTGAGCAAACCCTTCAACCTGGAGCGTCTGACCACCTTGCTGAAGCGATACCAGTCCCTGCGGCATGACCTGGCCAGCCCGCTCAAGAGCATTGCGCTGCCCACGCTAGGTGATGTGTTGCGCGGTCTGGACAACGGAGAGTTCGAGCCCTACTACCAACCCAAGGCGGCACTCGATACCGCTGCCGTGCTGGGCGCCGAAGTCCTGGCTCGCTGGAACCACCCACAACTGGGGGTGCTGCCGCCGTCACACTTCCTGAACATCATGGAAGACCACAACCTACTGGATCGACTGTTCTGGCAATTGTTCGATCAAGGTCTGGCGCTGCGGCGCAAACTGGCAAGAAACGACCTACCGCTGAATTTTTCCTTCAACTTGCACCCCTCACAATTATCCTCCGCAACTCTGACTGAATCCGTGACGTCCTTGTTGGCGCTCTTCCAGGTGCCTTCAAGTTGCATCACCTTTGAAATCACCGAAACCTGTGTGATGAGCGCTTCCGCGTACAGCCTGGAAAATATGGTGCGCCTGCGGCTCATGGGCTGCGGTTTGGCCATGGACGATTTCGGCGCCGGCTTCGCGTCTCTGGAACGGCTCTACGAGCTGCCCTTCAACCAAATCAAGTTGGACCGCGACTTCGTGCGCAAGATGAGACATCACCCTGCAAGCAGCGCCATCATCCGCTATACCTTGGCCCTGGCTGGCTCCCTGGGAATGTCAGTGATCATCGAAGGCGTGGAAACCCATGAACAGCAGGAGCAACTATTGAAGTTGGGGGGCTCGATTGCCCAAGGTTTTCTATTTGCCCGCCCCATGCCGGAAAGTCACTTCATCGCCTATTGCAACAAGCCCTCAAGTCCCCCCACTAACGATATAAATTGATAGGCCAAAGCAACCCCCGACAGCTACTATTTTCACTCTGTATTTTCAGCGTTCTCGACTCAACTAAGCCTCCCTCATTTTCTGAAGAGACCATGCACTCACGACTTATCTGGCTACTTGCCTGCTTGGTGACCATTGCCGCTCAGACGGCAGCGGCCCAGCCACCCCTACTGCCCAATACGCTGTATAGCGAGGTGCGCCTCGATCACCAAGAACTGGTACTTGAACAAGAGGACTGGCACTGGCTACGGCATAAGTCGGAGTTGAAAATCGGTGTGGTCGCACAAGAGTCGCCTCCCTTCAATGTCGATTACAACGACAGTCACTACGAAGGCATTACAGCGGACGTCAGTTCATTGATCGGGCAGATGCTCGGAGTCGGCATGACGGTGGTTCCCTTCGCCACCCGAGAACAAGCCCTACAGGCCCTGCAGGCCTCCGCCATCGACTTGATGGGCAGCTACAACAGCCCCGGGCAATCCAGCGATGCCATCAGCTTCACCCGACCGTTCGCCGATGGGCGGTTGGCCTTGTTCAAGCGCAACGCCGAACTGCGCCAGTCCCCGGAAAACCTGGCCGGACTGCGGGTTTCCGTGGTCAAGGAACACAGCGGCGAAGCGCAGGCGCGCTTTCCTCGTGCCCGCTTGATGATCTACCCCACCCATAACGAAGCCATAGCTGCGGCGGCATTTGGCCATGCCGACATGTACCTGGACGATGTACTGAGCGCCTACTTCCAGATCAACCGTTCTTACTACGGCTTCCTCAAGTTCGAGCGCTTCACTGACCTTGACACGGGTGGCTATGGCTATGCGATCAACAAGGACAACGCTCGTCTTCAGCGCATCCTTGATCGAAGCATCGAGGCCATTGGCAAGGAAAAACTGAGCCATCTGAGTCAACGCTGGGTCGGTAGCGGTTTCGTGCCGACCAACGAAAAAATTGTTCTGACTCCAGAAGAGTCACGCTGGATCGGTCGTCACCCGGTGATACGCCTGATCATCAACGATGACTTGGCGCCCGTGGCGTTCTTCGACGCCAACGGGGTGTTCTCCGGAGTTGCCGCCGAACTGCTGGAGATCATCTCGCTGCGCACCGGCCTGCATTTCCAGGTGACTGTGCGTAATGGCGGCTATCCGCAGCAGATTGAAGCCTTGAGCAACTCCGAGGCAGACATGGCCATCATGACGGCTGGCCCGCAGCGCGAGGAAAAGCTACGTTTCACAAGGCCCTTTTTGACCAGCCCTTTTGTCCTGATCACACCCAGCGGCGCGAAAGACAAGGGCCTGACAGCAGAGGACCTGACAGGCAAGCGTCTTGCCATTCCATCAGGTCACGTGACCCTGCAACACGTCCGCGAGCTTTATCCGAGCACGCAATTGATCGAGGCCGGCACCACTCTGGACACCATGAACAAAGTTTATGACGGCAGCGCCGACGCCGCCGTGGTGTCGTTGCCGGCCGCTCGCTACTACATTGTCCGCCTGTTTCACAATCGCCTGAGCATCGCCGACCTGATCCACACCAGTCGGGCAACCGCCAGCTTTGCTCTGCGCCGCAGCGACTCGGAGCTGCAGTCGATTCTCGACAAGGCCCTGCTCAGTCTCCCAGCGGACGATCTGAACGCCATTGCCAACCACTGGCGCTCACCACCGGGCATGAGTGGCGAAACCTGGCGCGACTATGCGCTGCTGATCGCCGAAATCATCGCCGCCGCGGCGCTCCTGCTGTTGCTGACACTGGCCTGGGCCTTCTATCTGCGACGTCGGATCAAGGCCGAGAAAACCCTGAACGACCAGTTGCGCTTCATCGAGACCCTGGCCGAAAACATGCCTCCGGTTCTCTACATTCGTGACATGGACGGCAAGATGCTCTCGTGCAACCGCAGTTACCTGCAGAGTGTCGGCCTGAGCGCCGAGCAGGTTCTGCACAAATCCGTGCAACAGCTGCCCAAGGAGCATTTCTGCGCTGAACCCGACCTGCATCACAGCTACCTGCAAGCCATACGCGACGGTCAGACCATCAGTTCGGTGTACCAGGTCAAGTTGCAGGGCAAGGAGGTCTGGATCGATCACTGGATCCAACCCTTCCAGGACAACAATGGCGTCACCAAAGGCGTTATCTGCGGCTGGCTGGACATCACCAAGCATCGCCACCTGGTCCAGGAGTTGAAAGAGGCGAAGAACCTGGCCGACCAGGCCAGTCGCACCAAGACCACGTTCCTGGCCACCATGAGTCATGAAATCCGCACCCCCATGAACGCGATCATCGGCATTCTGGAACTGGCGCTCAAACGGGCCGACAGCGACCGGATTGAGCGCTCCAGCATCGAAATTGCCTACAGCTCGGCCAAGAGCCTGCTGGAGCTGATCGGCGATATTCTCGACATCGCCCGCATCGAGTCGGGGCGCCTGAGCCTTTCGCCCAAACGCGCCAACCTGCGCGAGCTGGTGGAATCCATAGCCCGTGTGTTCGAAGGTCTGGCACGACAGAAATGCCTGAGCCTCATCCTCGAAATCGACTCCAGCATCAATTGCGATGTGCTGGTAGACGGCATGCGCTTCAAGCAGATTCTGTCCAACCTGATAAGCAACGCCATCAAGTTCACCGAAGCCGGCTTCATTAAAGTGAGCATCAGCGGCGATCTGGTGGAGAACTCGTTGCTACAGGTCAAACTGCGCGTCGAAGATTCAGGGATAGGCATATCTCCTAGTAACCAGCAGCGACTGTTCCAACCTTTTGCCCAAGTCGAACGCAATGTCCTGAACACCGAAGGCACCGGCCTGGGACTGGTGATCTGTCGCTCCCTGTGCGAAATGATGGGCGGCACTGTCTCAATGAACAGCACCCTGGGCCAGGGCACCCAGGTGGAGGTGGATCTTCGCCTTCAAGTGCTGGAGCGCCTGGCCGCCGTAGAACCTGCACCCAGCATCAAGCGACGGCAGATGTACCGCCTGCAGATTCTGGTGGTGGACGACCACCCGGTGAACCGTCAGGTCCTGGGACAGCAACTGGCGTTTCTCGGGCACGACATAGTCGAGGCGGAAAATGGACAACAGGCACTGAAGACCTGGCGCGAGCACGCTCTTGACCTGATCATCACCGACTGCCACATGCCCGTCATGAACGGTGCCGAACTGGCCCGCTCGATTCGTCAGGATGAACGCGACAGCCACCACGAACCGATCGTGATCATCGGCCTGACCGCCGACGCCCAGCCCGAGGAAGTGGAGCGTTGCATCCAGGCCGGAATGAATGACTGCCTGATCAAGCCCATCAGCCTGGATGAACTGGAGGCGCGCCTGTTGGCCCTGGGCCAGGTCGAGGAAGAGGAACGCGCGCCCCTGCCGCCCGAAGAACGCGTCAGCAGCCAATCCCCACAGGTATTCGACCTGGAGTCCCTGCATACCTTGGTGGGCAGCGAGCCGACCATGCTGCAACACATCCTCAGTGAACTGCTCAGCAACAATCGCACCGACCTGCAGACCCTGGAGACACTGCTGCGCGACCAAGCAACAGCGGAGCTGTCCGAGTTGGCGCATCGCATCAAGGGGGCTGCGCGAGTCGTCAAGGGCGAGCAACTGGTGGAGAGCTGCCGGCAATTGGAAGACGCCTGTCAGAGCCCGGACCTGAACATGCCCCTGGTGAGCGACTGTGTTGAGCAGGTTAAACAGGCCATCGTGACCCTTGAACAGCAGCTGCTTGAGCAGTACGACGGATCGGCACCACTTGCCGGGTGATATCGAGGAGAACGCACGGACTGCCCCGCCTCAGCGGGGCCAAGGTGATTTTCAAAGGCGCTGAGCGGCGCTGACCGCGCCAGTGAGTTGACCGCGGCAATGGCAGCAGGCTCGGCCTGCTTGGTGGCCAGGTTTGACTCATTGATCGCGGATTACAAGATGCCCGGTAGCCCCTCAAGAACATAAGCCGCCCCCACTATTGTCCAACCTGCATTGTGTATTAGTCCGGGGTTGTGTTTTGAGCCTTGCGATTAAAATTTCTTATGAACCGATTGCACTATCTTTGTAGTTCTGGCCTAAGTAATGCTGGAGAGATTCTCTCCAGCCATTATTATCTGAGCCCGACAAAAAAACAGAGAATGGCTTAGCTGCGCCCTCCAAGGAATCGATTAAAACTACTAATAAAATCTTTCCTCAGACCCGGCAATATTTTTTTCAGGATCAAAAAGTAAAGATAGATAGGGGTTGGACCATCGCCCTCCTCTTCCCAAACCTCCTCTGTACCATAGCAATAGAGCACACCTCGGATGAAATTTGCAAAATCTTCATCTTCCTTGCGACTTTGCTGCTCCATTTTCCAGAGATCGACAGTGAGCTTCTTTCGAAGTACCTCATCACTTTCGATACGCTCGCGCAAGATGGCCTCTTTCAAGAACGGCACCAACTTTTCCAACTTGCTGGCAGCAATAGTTTTTAATTCACCTCTTTGGATAAGACCCATTAGATAACTAGCGTACTCACGCGTCATCTCGCCATAAGAAACATTCGCATCAAGCAACTGCCCCTCCAGATCATCAAACTCTTTAACTTCTATACTATCAATCATTGTGTGGCTCCATCTTCCATTTCTAGCCTACTCATAACTTGTTTACATGACTTACAGAATGCTTCAAAACGCCATCATTCCTGTGCGTCGTTGATCTGCCACCTTTAGTTAGAGCCTTCAACTCATCGACTGTCTTAACGTTGTATTTTTTCGTAATATTGCTAAGGGCGATTCAGCCCAGCAGCCGGAAGTGGACAACGACCGGCTGCGACACTGCCGTCTCCACTCTCAACCCACGCCCCCCCAAAAAAATACGCCCAAAGGATGGAGATGAAACTCTGGCCCCTCCATGCAGGCACGCGCCGGCCATGGTACGTAAAGCTGCTCTGGATACCGCTGCTGTTTGGGCTGGTCACGCATTGGGACTTCGCGTTGCCAAGGGTGAATGTTCACTACTCCCAAGCCGGCCGGGATGAGCTCAGGTACATCTGGAATGTCCAGGATCGGATTGATAAAGGAGGAATGCTTCCCGGAGGCGGCGCAACCGATCATGGCGTGCTCTTCCCCGACGACGAGTTCTTCATGGAATTTTCCTGGTGGAGCAAGAACACGGGGCGTAATCACTGCATCAGCATCACCCCGCAATGGCCCCATACCCATATCTACCTGAACGCCGACGGCGACATCGACAGGCGAGAAAAGAGCGGAACCGATGTGCAGCGGTTGGCGGAATGTCGATGGGATCGGGCCAAACCTTAGGTCTCCACTACGGCCAGAGCCCTGTGGTAACCAGCACGACCTCCGCTTCCGGCTTGAGCACACAGGAAAGGTGCTGGTTCGGCAGGCCTGTTGCTGTCGACCGCGCATGACGCACTGCTGCGGGGCTACGCCGATGGCTGGATGCGGGCCGCTCAGCTGGAAGCGTCGTTCAACCGCTGCAGCGCAAGTTGCTCGGCAGCACTGGCTTCGAGCTTGGCACGCTCTTCGTCCAGATACCGATAGATGCTTTGGAAGTTGGCGATTTTCTGTTTGATTTCGGCCATCTTTTTTTCAATGAGCTTGGCGCCCTCGGCACAGTCGATCAGCTTGTTGCGCTGCGCATCGAGAATCTCGCCTATTTCCCCCAGGGAAAACCCCATGCTTTGCGCGCGCTGGATAAAGTCCAGGTCCTGCAGTGTTTGCGCGGTGTAAACACGATAGTTGTTCGTTCGTCGCTGCGGTGAGATCAGGCCGATTTGCTCGTAGTAACGCAGCGTATGGCGGCTGGCGCCGCTGCGGGCCTCGATTTCACCAATTTTCATGAAAACACCACTTGACCATAGAGTTGGGTCGATAGTTTACGCTTGGTTTCTCACCTTCAACAAGGAACAGGGAAATGAGCGTGGAGTGCTTTGTCACCGGGGGTACCGGCTTCATCGGTCAACATTTGCTGGCACACCTGAGTGCAAAAGGTCACACCGTTCGGGTGTTGATGCGTCGCCCGGAGCGACTCGCGGCACTGCGGGAGCAAGTCGACCATTTGGGCGGCTGCGCCTCCCGGGTATTGGCCGTGGCCGGCGATCTGGAACGGGATCAGCTCGGGCTGAGTCCTGCCGACCGAGAAGCGTTGAGGCACGCCAGAGTCGTCTTCCACCTGGGTGCCCACTTCGCCTGGGGGCTTACCTTGGAACAGTCTCGTGCGGTGAACGTGGAAGGAGCCAAGCGCGTGGCGCTGCTGGCGGCTGAGCAAAACAGCCGGTTGGTGATGATCGGCGGCTACATGCTGCAAAATCATGAACACCTGCGACGCATCGGCATCGATCCTCACCATCCGCAGCGGACCGATTGGCCTGCGCTTTACCGGCATGTCGGTGGTTACGAGGCGAGTAAGCTGGAAGCGCATTTTGTGACCCTGGAGACCATGTCCGCCAAGGGCGGAGAGCTGACCGTTGTCCACCCCGCGACAGTGTGTGGCCACAGCCGCACGGGGCATATTCTCGACGGCCAGCCGCTGGTGGCGCTGATACGCAACCTGGTGCAGGGAAAGCTCACGGCCGTGCCCGGTACCGCCAGGCACTGGCTGCCACTGGTCACCGTGGACTACCTGGTGGAGCTGATGACGGCGAGTGCTTTTGATCCGGCCATGGCGGGCCAGGAACTGCTGGCGCTGGATGCGCAAACGCCCAACTTGCGAGAAATGTTGGTGCAGGTGGCACAACCTTTGGGCTTGAAGTCTCCCAAGCATCACGTTTCGCTCCGACTGCTGAAGTGGCTACTGAGCATTCCTCCTGTCGCGCGATTCATGAATACCCAGCCCGAAGCCTTGGACTTCATCCAGACCACTCGTTTTGATACCGCGGCCGTCGAGCAATTTGCCAGCAGGCATGGCATAGCCAAACCGGATATACGTCAGTCGTTGCAGCACACTGCAACCTTCGTCAACGCTCTTTGCCTCGCCAAGAGCCAGGCCGGCTGACTGTCCCTTCGGGGCGACACCGGCTGGAGGAGCTTTCCTCGGCTCAGTGATGGGGGCTGATCAACTGGCGAGCGCAACCAGGGTGCTTGCATTCGGCTCTTGTCGGGGCGTGTGGATCCCGTAGAGGGAGTACTCAGTGCATAATCGCCTGCGGCGTGGAGAGCTCGTTTGCCGGACAGCCCATTGCCTAGGCCATCCACTTGGGCAGGACTTTACCGCGCTGCCCGGAAGTGAACGTCCACCTGATCCAGCCACGTTCTCCAGCCTTGCTTGCGGGCATTTCAAGAAGCTCGACAACCTCCAGCTGGGGGATCGAGCTTATGCCCCGATCACGGCTGGGATCTTCGTCCACTCAAACTGTGCGCCGTCGATGCGGGCGGCATTCTATCGAACAACCATTCAGCGACAGGGATCGTCATCGATGCAATCCACTTTCAGCAAAGGCGTCATGTTTGCACTCTGTGCTGCGGCACTGAACGCAACGATCGGTGTACTCAGCAAAGTCCTCATGAATAATGGTTTCACCGCGAGCAGTGTCGCTGTCATCAAGACCCTACTGGGTTGCGTGCTGCTGTCGATCTTGCTGTTTTTCCTCAAGCGCCCGGCGAAATCGAGCCAATGGGTCCAGGCGGCTATCTGCGCCTTCCTTGGCATCTTTGTGCTGTTCCATTTCGAAACCTCCGCCTATCGACACTACGCGGCGGCAGGTGTGGTGGTGGTTCTGATGGCCAGCGCCTCCATTTCCTCGATCATTCTGGGGCGCATTTTTCTCAGGGATCCCATCACCGCGAATGCCACCGTTGGCGCTGCACTGGCCATCGCCGGGATCTCGGTGATATTCGGCGGCGACCTGCAGCAGGGCTTTACCCTGGAAGGTGCGGCGCTTGCCTCCATGGCCGGCTGCGGCTATGGGGCCTTTTCGGTTGCCATGAAGCGCATGGGGGTGTCGGGAGGACTGCATTTCACCCGCCAATTGTTGTTCTTCGGCGGCCTGTACCTGCTGATGCCGGCGGCGGCCGACGGCTTCACGCTGGGCGAACTGTCGCCACTGGCGATCGCCGCCCTGCTGGCGCTGGCCACACTGCCGACAATCCTGGGCTTCTTCTGCACCACCAAGGCCATCGAGTACCTCAAGCCATCCCAAGTGCAAGCGCTGGAGTTGACCGAGCCACTGTTCGCCGCGCTGCTGGCGTTTGTGGCGCTCAATGAAGTTCCCCGTGAAAGCCTGTATGCGGGCGCGGCACTGATCATCCTCGGTCTGTGCTTCTCCAATGAGCTGATTCGCTTGGGCAGCAAAGCCTCGGTGCCTTCTGTCGAATGAGCTATTTGCGGGCCCTGATTGCTTTGGCGGTCGGTGACCTTGAACGGATGGGTCGCGGCTTGCCGGATACCCGGTATTTCCTCGAGAAAATGCACCAGGCCACAACTCTTTCTGCATGGCCGGTACACAGAGAAATCAGCAAGCCGCCCAAAGAACACAGCAGCAACGCCTGCTAAACTCCCGTCCCCCAACCCACTTGAAGATGACCAAAGACTCTGGTCGCCGATTGAAAGGACTCTCCCATGAACAAGCTGATCCTTAGCCTTTTTGCCTCGACACTGGCCCTGTCCGTTGACGTTGCCCATGCTGCCTCCGTGGCCGAAGTCTTCACCGGCGACATGCTGGGCACCAATCAGCGGTACTTTGAATCCGTCGCCGGAATCCCTCGAGAGTCCTTCGGCGATGAGCACAAGTTCAAAGTCCAGGGCTGCAACATCACCGCCACCATAGAAGGCGGCACAGTCAGCAAACTGCGCATGGAGCTGACGCCCAAATGCCAGGCCGACCTGACCCAGTTCGTCGACACCTTCGCCCCCGCTCCCGGCAAGCCGCTCACCGTAGGCGCGTTCACCGAATCGTCCGGTGGCGGCCTGAGCTACAGCGCCAGTTGCCTGAGCATGTGTGGCAACGCCGCCGACCCTTCCGTCTACGCCCACTGGGAAGGCCCCCGCGCCATAGGTTTCAGAGAGGTGCTGCTGGAGGTGGTGCTGGTCTCGGATGCCGCGCTCAGCGCCGCCGACCAATGGGAATCGCAGATGCGCAAAGCAGAAGGCGAAGACTACGTGATGGAAACTCGCTTCAACTGCGACCAGAAATACGACGCCGCGGCGCAGAAGGCCTTTGAAAAGGTGCAGGTCAACGCGGTCACCATCGGCACCGGGCTCAAAGCTTCCGGTTGCTGACAGTCAGCACGAAAAGCCACACAGCAGCCGGAAGTGGATAACGACCGGCTGCGACATCGACAGAACAGAGCGGAACCGATTGGCGGAATGTCGCTGGGATCGGGCCAAGCCTTAGGTCGAAATCACGGGCGCAACGGCAGCCTGTGTGACCGGTAACCATGGTTTTTTGGCCGGCGATGCCCCGTCATCTGTTTGCGGTGACGGGTTGAACTGCAGCGTGACCAGGCACCTGAAAAGGCGAATGCCCCACCTCCGCTGTTGGCTGTTTCTCAGTCGAGACGCGCGATGGCGCGGGCAAGATTGACGCGGGCTTGCTGTTCGAATGCATCGAAGTACGGTGCAGTCGTATAGATGCGCCCGCGTGCCAGGAAGCCTTCCAGGACCTGGCGCCGCTTTCGGCGGTACACAAACAGAGGCACATATCGGTACTCGCGACGGACTTGGCGGTCGTACGCTTCAAACCGTGCGGTCGGTGCCCCAAGGATCGCCAGATCCGTGTCCACCAACACGGCCTCGTCTGCCGACGCTGGAGCGCCGTCGTGTCGCGTCACCATGATCAGGCCGTAAAGCCTGCGGCGGATTTCATCGCCCAGGCCGCTATCACGTGCCACCTCGTCCAGCCATTGCGCACTGCGCAACTCGTTGTCGCTGCGAAGGGGGTCGTATATGGCGTCATGAAACCAAAGTGCAAGGTCGACTTCAGCGGGGGCATGGCAGGCAGCGTTGATGAGCCGGCGCACCTGGAGGCATTCCTGCAAATGCTGGCAGTTGTGGTACGCACGGTGCGGCTCGCGGTAGCGTCGAAGGAGCTCTTCGTAAGTTTCTCGCGGCGGGCAGCCGGCGCCGAGCTCCGCCCAGAGGCGGGCCCAGGCGGCGAAACCCACACCATCAGGCACCTCAGGGGCGCCGTGCGCGCCGACCGGAAAGAGACTGTGCCCTTCTGGCGGTTTGATCATCGCTCCTCCTGTGTATCAATGTAACGCTCCACCCAATCGATCAACGTCGGTGCGGCGAAGGCTGTCGGCAGCAGTGGCCGCGCCGTGGTGGACAGCGTGAACGCCCCCTGGATAAAGCATGTAATGCCCGCCACCAGCGCGTCGAGCCCTCGGACGCGGCGTTCGCGTTCGGCGAATCGCTGCCGGAGCAGGCCCTTGAGAAGCTTCATCTGCGCCGCTAGCACAGCCTGATAGACCTCACGCACGTCTGGGTCGTGGGCCGATTGCTCGCCGATCATCACCCACGCCGCCACCGCATCGGGCTGCGCGTCCGAACCGTAGGCCAGGTGTGCTGCAATATAGGCTTGAAGCCTTTGCTCGGCCGTCTGGGCCTCAGCGGCCCGGGCCTCGTAGCGCTGACGGGCGTAGCCGGCCAGTGAGTCGACCAGTGCCACCAAGATCTCGCGCTTGTCCTTGAAGTGGTAGTGCACCAGGCCAGGCGCCAGCTCCGCGTGCCGGGCGATGGCCGCTATGGTTGCACCCGCGTAGCCGGCCTTGGCCATGACGGCCTGGAGTGCCGCCACAATCTGGCCGCGTCTTTCATCAGTGTTCGAGCGCCGTGCCATGTCACCTTCCCAATGTTGGTTGCGCGACCAGCTTAGCATTGACATCGACCCCGTCGCACCCTAGCTTTCCAAATATTGGTTATCAGACCAACTTTGGAGATCACGATGAATTCCTTCGCTGAACAACTGGTGGCCGGGGCGACTGCTCCGTCGGCCTCGGTCGAACTACCGCTGGGTGACCGCGTGCGCTGTGTGCTGGTCCACGCGTTCCTTTCGGCCAGCGAGTGCGAAGCGTTGATAGAAGCCACGCAGAAGTGCGGGTTCGCCAGCTCAGGGTCTGACTACCCGTCCTCGTACCGCGATAATGACCGCATCGTCACAGACGACCCGGCTCTGGCTGGTCGACTCTTCGAGCGTTTGAAGCACTGCGCCTTGCGGATACCGAGGCTGGGGACGGTGATCGATGAGGATGGGTGGCGTCTGGTCGGCATCAATGAGCGGCTGCGCTTCTGCCGCTACCGGCCCGGCACCCAGTTCCGTGCCCATCAGGATGGTGTACACCATCGCCAGCGCCAGCAGTCACGCCTGACCTTCATGATTTATCTTAACGACGATGCATTCAGCGGCGGAGAGACCGTGTTCTTCGAGGGGCGGTCCGCAGCCATGTCGAACCGGAATTCCACGCTCAGGCTGCGCCCCCGAAAGGGCAGCCTGATCGTATTCGACCACACCCTCTGGCATGCCGGCGCCTTAGTGGACGCAGGCCAAAAATACATCATGCGCAGTGACCTGATGTACGAGCCCCAGCATACCTTGCACGTCGACGGTCCCTTCCAGCCGGGCCACCACGGGTACGTATGGGCGCTTGCCGACCTGGGCGACAGGGGCTTGGCAAGCGCCGGGCGTGACGCAACCATCCGGCTGTGGGATCGCGAGGGCCGCTGCCTGGGTCAGCTTGACGGACATACACAATCCATTCTGGGTCTGGTGGAAGTGGCGCCTGGCGAGCTGGTTTCTCACTCGCGGGACCGTACGATCCGGCATTGGTCCTTGGCGAGCGGCAAGTCAAGGTTGGTCGGCACATCGGATTCGGCCGTCCTGTCCTCGGCAAGGTTAGGCGCTGGCCGCTTCGTGACCGGGGCTGCTGACGGTCGCCTGACAGTCTGGAACCTGGCGACAGGTGCCGCGGACCGGCGTCAGGCCCACGCCTGCTGGGTCTGGGCGATCGCACCTACGGGCGACGGCGGTTTCGCCAGCGCATCGGAGGACGGAACCGTCAGGCTGTGGCAACCCCAGGAGCGGGACTGCGTACAAGTGCTCGATCTGGGCCGCCCCCTGAGGACGCTGGCGAGCTGGATCGACGCCGATGGCAGCGTCACCTTGGCCGCTGGTGATCTCGACGGCGCGGTGCACCTGCTAGCGACCGAACCGAGGCTGGCGCTCCTGGATTGCCTGGCCGCTCATGACGGGCCGGTCCGGCGCGTGCGCTTCGAGGCGCGACACATACTGCTGACCTGCGGCGAGGATGGATTCGTCAGACGCTGGAACCTGCCCTCACGGCAGGGGGCGATCATCGGCTCACACGACAACTTTGCAACCGATGTGCTCCCCACCCGCGCCGGTCGCTGGATCAGTTGTGGGTATGACGGCCGGATATTGGTGCATGGCGACAAGGGCTAGGACGCCCTACCCCTGCACCACCCAATACCCGTGCTTTCGAGCGCACATACCGCACCGAGAACCAAGACCGCGGCCTATCATGTGGCCCGATCAATGGCCGGACAGGCCGTGGCCAAGGGTGCAGTCAGCACCGTTGCGGGTTTAGCGGCTACGGGTGGAGTTTCCAGCATGACGGCAGAAAGCTTGAGGGTTAAAAACCCACAAAATCACATTAATCTTCACAAGAAAAAATAGGCACAACATGGAAGATACTTCTGATTTTACCGAAGCCGAATTCATTTCCTTCGTCAAAAACATACGGGTCGTCAACAAGGGCGGGACGGACGATGAGCTGGGTGAGTTACTTGAAAAGTTCAGCAGACTCGCAGGCCATCCAGATGGCTACGACCTGATTTTCCACCCTGAACTCGGTGCGGATAACTCCGCCGAGGGAGTTACTAAAACAGTGAAGGAATGGCGGAAAGCCCAGGGACTGCCGGGATTCAAGAACGACTGATTGAAGCGCTTACCTACATAAAGAGACACGCTCATCGTTAAAAACGGCCATAAGCAGACGGTCGTGATCTGTTGCCTCTAAGGATTGGCAGAACTCGACCAGTATCTACCGATGATCAGCGCTGGCGTTAAAACCAATATGGGGGGCATTCCCGGAGTGCAACCGCAGTATCTACCGAGCAGAATTCGCAGAGAACCCCCACGGTCTATCCTTCAAGACTTGACTCCAATTGATCAGGGCTGATGTATGAACTCTCTCTGGATCGCACTGGCCATTTTTGGGTGCCTCGTTGCTGCCTCGCTTCTCATGATGCAGTGGTACCCAAAGCTGGCATCCCACCACAGGGATGAAGACACCAACTCCGTAATTCGTCTAGTAGCCAACATTTTTGTGGTTATGACATCGCTGGTCTTTGGTTTGATGATCAATTCTGCCAAAAACACTTTCGAGTCCATTGATGCAAACTTCCATGGGTATGCAACCAGCATGATCATTTTTGATCGGACACTGAGGGGCTATGGCGATGCGGCACAAGACACGCGAAACCGTCTGATCATCTATCTTGAGCGCGCTATCGAGACCCCGTATCGGGGAGACGAGGCGCTGCAGCATCGTAACAGCGAGGCGGCTAAACACCTGGATGATATAGGCAAGTCTTTGGCTCTTATAAAGCCCCCGGACCGCTACCATGAAACGATGCTTCAGGATATTCGTCAGCAGTATCATTCGCTCATCGAGCAACGCTGGAGGATCGTAGAGCAGTCAGAGGGCGCGATTCCTGGTCCGCTTATTGGGATGCTTGCTGCCTGGTTGACGCTCATTTTCGCCAGTTTTGGATACCGCGCTCCCCGTAATTCGATGGTGATAGGAATGTTCATCATCTCGTCATTGCTCATTGCGGCTTCCGTTTACCTTGTTTTGGACATGGACGTGCCATTTCATGGTCCTATCCAGATATCCGACGAGCCCCTGCGCAGGGCGCTCGCAGTAATGCAGCTCTAGGGGCGCGTAAAGCCCTGGCGTTCTGATTCGCGGCCTCGAGGCGGACCAAGCCGAAGTCCGCTTCTGGCCGGTAGCTGCCTTTCGCTAAGGGTCGCTATGGGTCGATAGCTGTCTCCCGTGAATGTCTGCTTTTGGCTGTGGATTCAACCGGTCGATGCAACAGATTGGCTAAATCGTTCAGCGGACGTTTAGGCTAGAGAAATAAATCTGTCCGTGTCTCTTGGGGCGACCACTACAGTTCAGCTTTCATGTAGAAACGCGGGATTCGATTTTTACCTGGGCTCTTCACACCGCCTGGGCCGGAAGCAGACAGCTGTCGAGATAGGGTTCGGTAGCCGAGTTAAAGGGCCTCATTGCCTTTCTGCGCCTTTGGCCAACAGGTCGCTGGTATGATCCGCGTCCGGAGCCGCCTGCTGGAGGCGGTGTGTTTGAGCACAGGAAGTCCCATGAAAAGAATGCTGTTCGGTGTGTGTCTGCTATCACTGGCCGGTTGTGTCAGCTCGCCCGATACCTCCTTCACCCAGGCCACCCCAGGTTGTAAAGCGGCCACCGCTGAGGTCAATGGGAAACCGGTCACCACGCAGTTCTGCATCAAGACCATCGCCTTCAAACCCTCACAATACCGAGTCACTGTTAACGACCAGGTGCTGTTCACCGGTACTGACTACCAACGCGTCGCCTTTACCAAAACCATCAAGGAAGGTCCGGCCAAGGGCACATGCAACGAGCTGATCGAGTTGCAGGGCTCCGGCTCGACAACAGTGCCATTGAACGAATTGCCCAGCGAATTGGTGGCAGGCTGCCAGATCACAAAAGACGCGGCCGGTAACGCCCAAGCCTTCAGCAAAGACGACGCCTGCGACAAGGTGTTCTACAAGTCGCTGGCGCCGTTGCTGGGCAAAGTGATGCCGGTTGAAGTGGCCCGCCAGTGCAGTGTGATGGTGAGTGAGCAGACCGTGTTTGACCAACACTTCAACTTTTAGAAAAAAGCACTGGAGCACAGGCAGGACAGCGGACACAGAGCCGATCGCTGGAAAGCATCCCGCTCAAGCAAAAAGGCGACGCATTGCGTCGCCTTTTTTGTTGCTTCATTACTCAACCAGGGGTCAGGCAGGATCAGCCTGCCTCAAGGTTCTATCACCCGGGGTACGCAACAGATCGAAGCCATCACCGAGCAACAGGCCGATGGCAAAGCGGATCTGTGAGAGGTCCTGCGGGCCAGAAGCGCAGTCAAGGATTTCCAGCAGTAGGAAAAAAATCTGTCCCGCTTTCCTTCATGGCAAAGGTTTTGGGGCTAGAAGTGACGATTCATCGCGGCCGTATCAGAACGAACCTGTCCAACTCATTGCCACCCAGCGTGCTGGCTGCTGCCCCTCATTGGTGGCATTGAGCAAGAACATCAACCGACTATCTAGCATCAACCACGCGACTCCGAGCTGGCCGCGCATCCAGGCTCGGTCGCTTTGCTCTGGGTCCAGACGAAAATGCTGCGTCCACCAATAGGCGTCTATCGGGTCAGCATCATCATGAACACGGCGAACCCCTTCAATACCGGCGAGCAACTCAAGGTGATCCGCTAACAGGTACTTGCCATTCATCCCGAACCGAAGCTCAGAAATGCTGTGATTGCGTTCACCCAGCGACATGGCCTGACTACCACCGGCCTCGTCATAGGATGAAACTCGCGTTTGCACATAGTTCAAGTCTGCATAGGGTGAGAGCTCCACGCCCATGGGGCGCCAGAGAGCTTCCCAGTCCAACCGGGTACGCAACGCCACGGTATCGACTCCTGGAGTGGCGCTTGAGCCCTCATCCCCTGAAAGTGTCGAATAACCACGGCGAATGTCAGCATCGCCATGGTTGTAATACGCGGTCAGAGTCGACCAAAGATCGGGAGACAGCGCGGTCACTGGCGCGATGAACTCCACCAACAGGTAGGATCCTTGCTCTTTGATGGCATTCGCCCCTCCAGAGCTGTCGCGTACACGGCTTTTGCCCACCGCAAGCCCCAGTTGCGCGCCGCTTTCCGTAAGACGCTGGCACCCTCCGACCTCAGCAACCCCAACCGAGCTACCGGCACCGCCGAGGTCATCCCCGCCCCAATCTCCGGCTAGCCAAGCGCAATTTTGCTTGCCGGAGGCAACACGAAAATCCAGGGGGTGCCCGTGGTTTCCACTCAGTACTAAAACAGCGGAGTTCACTGCGAGTTTTGACACGTCGCTCGCCTGCCGGGCAAGTCCATCCAGCCCACTAGGCTGCAATACGATCTGCACCATCACCAGGTGAAGCGTCGAGTCTTTTGCAATGTTGTAATCCGAAAGAGTTCGGCCATCCTCCAGGGTTTTTCCGGCAAACCTCAGCGTCTGCTTGTCGGGAGGAATGCCTTCTTTATCCTGAATCTTGGCTTTGACATTCTCGAGCGTGTCACTAGCTTCAACGTCCAACGTGATGGTCTTGCCAGTGAGGGTCTTGACGAATATCTGCATGGCAAATGCGGGTGTGGTTACACCACATGCCAGCACTAGCAACAAGGCACGAACAAGCAGGGGAACTCTAACGATAGGTAGCGACACAAAAGATACCGACTCTGTAAAAAAGCCGGCGATAGTAGCACGGTAATATCACCTGAACAGCCACTCCCCCCTCAGTGAATCGCAGCTGGTTGCATACATACCTTCGGAGCTCATAGCGAAGCTACAGATCCAGCGTACTCATCTGACAGGACCTTGCGCCCGCGTCCGCTTTTGGACGAAAACAGCCCACCACGAAAAAGCTTTTCAACCCATAGCTTTCATTGAATGAAGGTCACGAAGCTGGTTTCAATTTCGACGCATGCTGGCGGGAGCGTATTGACCAGCATGACGGCATCGTCGCCCTGGTTAAGAAAAATCAGGAAGTCCCCGGACTCAAACTCGATCCTAAATCCGACTAGCCGAGATACCTGCCATTGAGGGCATCGAGAACGCCCTTGAGCTCGAGAACTTTCTCGCCTTCAAGGTGGGACGCTGATAACGCTGCAAGGAGGTTTTCCCTTTTCCAGGCACAGGTCACGCCAGGCTCTATCTCGAAGGAAACAGGCGTGTTGATAGGGTATATGTCAGCCCCAACACTCTCACCATCACTCAAGAGGTACATGGATATCACCTCTTGCCCGCCGAAATGCCATTCAATAGAGCCTACATATCCCAGACTCCTTTCCCCGTTGAAATAGTACTGGTCATGCATCAGCGCGCTCAGTCGCTTACCCACCAGCAAACGTGCCGTGTGCAAGTCTTGGGCTGCTCTGGTATGAGAAAAGCAATAGCGGCTATCCATTAAGCACCTCATGTACGTCGGACGAGGGGCAGTCCACTGCTGACCGAAAACTGCCACTCAAGGACGATGCCGTTGAGTCGATAGCAGCCCCTTCTGCATTCGACCAGAAACAAGGGTTGGCAAACGCTACAACGAATGGCAGCCCACCCCTACCCCACCCAATACCAAACCGCTCCCCCCTCAAACTCCGGCATCACTTCCCCCTGTGCAAAGCAGCGCCGCGACTCCGGCTGCGCCGGGGTAAACCAATAACCGGCCTTGCTGCAGGACTGCCCCGCCACCACCGGCGCTACATGCTTCGAATCGCTCGGCTGAAGACTCCTCGCATAGGCCACCAGATCCTTGGGATAGACCCTGTGCTCGACCCCGCTGTCATCGATGCCATAAAGGAAGGCAATGGCCGCCGCCTCGAACGTCCAATACCCGCAATAGCTGCCCTCGTCCCCTTGCAGGTGGCTGTCGTGCCAGGGCGCTTGCTCGAACGCGGGGTACCAGTCGTCACAGTACTGCTGCAGAAGGTCGCTGGCCTCGGTCGGGTCGTCGGCGTAGATGGCTTGTATCAGCGGTGTGTAGACGTCGTGGTACCAGTCATCGACGTCATATCGGTCGGGCAGCAGTTTGCACAGCAGGTCTTCGTAGAGGGTGTCGTCCCCGGCGTAGCCCGCGGGGTCGATCAGGGCCACGAAGCGTTGGAGCAGGTCGGTGCGGTGCAGCAGGATGCACAGGCTGAACACCTGGACGCACTCTTGGTACTGGTCGAGCCAGTCGTCGATCGCCAAGGGGGTGATGTTCGGAATCTGGTTGTACTCGGCCAGTTGTCTTTGCAGGTGTTCGTAACTGTCCACCAGGGTTTCCAGCAAGGGAATCAGCAGGTCGATGCTGTGGCCGGCGGTGTAGCGGATGAGGATTTCCTTGAAGATCCACTTCTGGAAATGCCGGGCCCTGAGGGACTTTTCCTGGGCTTCGGAGTCGGCCTCAAAGGTGTTTTCGGCAAAGAACTGCACGCTGTGCTGGTAATTGCTGAAGAAGTTCTCCAGGCGCGCAGCGCTGAGGAATGCTTGTCGTCTGTCCTTGATCATGGGTCTTCCTTATCTGAACGGCGCCCGCTCCAGGCCCTGACCGCAAGCGCGGCAACGGCAGTCACCGACCTAAAAAACAAAGCCTGCGACACAAGGCGCAGGCTGGATAGGGTTGCAGCAGGTCGAGCCGGATCAGTTACCCGGCCCCTTAGAAGTTCGCCGGGGTGTTGGCGCTGATGATTTCCGCCTCATCCTGGCCAATGTTGCGAAAGCTGTGGGGCAAGGTGGTGGGGAAGTAATAGCCATCCCCCGGGTTGAGCACGCTGACTTGCCCGTCCACGGTCAACTCCACGGTACCGCGAGTCACCAGGCCGCACTCCTCGCCTTCGCTGTGCACGATGGCTTCTTCGCCGGAGCTGGCGCCGGGGGCGTACTGCTCGCGCAGAAAGCGCATCTGCCGGTTGGCCACCGGGGCGCCGATCATCAACAGGCGCAGGCCGTCGCGACCCAGGTCCGGCTGTTCGTTGGCGCGGAACACGTATTGGTGTTCCCGGGGTGGCTGGTCGAAGGTGAAGAAGTCGGCCAGGGACATGGGGATGCCTTCCAGCAGCTTTTTCAGGGAGCTGACGGAGGGGCTGACGCGGTTCTGTTCGATCAGGGAGATGGTGGCATTGGTGACGCCGCTACGACGGGCCAGCTCGCGCTGGGAGAGTTTGTAGCTTTCGCGAACGAGTTTGAGTCGGGTGCCCGTGTCCATAACAGCCTTATGTGAGAAGTACTTAAGGGTATTTTTGCGGCGGTTGGGTCGCGAGGATCGCGATTTGGCTGCCCTGGAGCCTGAAAAGGCGGCTATTTAAACATGTTTGACAGGCAAGCTGTAAAGGCTGGCGATGAGGGGTGCCGCGGGGGAAATGTGGGCGCTGTCGGGGAGCGTTGGGAGGTCCTGCGGACCTCGTCGCAGCCTGCGGCAGCGGCTACAGAGTGGGGGCTGTAGCCGTGACGTGCATTTAGATGCCGAAGCGGTCGCGCAGGGCGTAGTACGCGGCGCCCATGGCGGTCAGTGGGGCCTGGAAGGTGCGGCCGCCAATCATCGGCATGTGCGGCAGGGAGGCGAAGGCGTTGAAGCGTTCGGCGTCGCCGCGGATCATTTCAGCAATCAGCTTGCCCGCCAGGTGCGAACAGGTGACGCCGTGGCCGCTGTAGCCCTGCATGTAGTAGGCGTTCTTTTCGATCCGGCCAAATTGCGGCATGCGCGACATGGTCAGCAGGAAGTTGCCGGTCCAGCGGTAGTCGATCTTCACATCCTTGAGCTGGGGGAAGGTCTTGAGGATCTTCGGCCGGATCAACTGGTCGATGTCGTCCGGTTCCCGGGCGCCGTAGACCACGCCACCGCCGTACAGCAGGCGGTTGTCGCCGGTGAGGCGGAAGTAGTCCAGGAGGTAGTTGCAGTCTTCCACGCAGTAGTTGTTGGCGATCAGGCTGCGGGCCAGTTGTTCGGGCAGTTGCTCGGTAACCACGATCTGCGAGCCGCAGGGCATGCTCTTGCGGGTCACTCGTGGATCGAGGTCTTGCTGCAGGTAGGCGTTGCCGGCGATCAGCAGGTATTTGGCGCGCACCAGGCCCTTGGCGGTACGCACCACGTTGGGTTCGCCGTAGGTGATTTCCACCGCGGCCGATTGTTCGAAGATCTTGCCGCCCAGGCCGATGATGGCGCTGGCCTCGCCCAGGGCCAGGTTCAGCGGATGGATGTGGCCGCCCTGCATGTCCAGCAGGCCGCCGATGTAGTTCCTGGTGCCGACTTCGCGGTCGATCTGCGCCTTGTCGAGCATCTTCAGGTTGTGATTGCCCAGGCGTTCCCAGTTGCGTTTCTGTTCCGCCAGGCCCTTGAGCTGCTTGTTGTTCAGGGCGGCGAAGATGCCACCGGGGCGGTAGTCGCACTGGATGTCGTAGTGCTGGATGCGCTGGCGGATGATGTCGGCGCCTTCGAAGATCATGCTGCCGAGCACTTCGGCGCTTTTTTCGCCGTAGCGTTCTTCGATCACGTCCACGTCGCGGCTGTAGGAGTTGACCAGTTGCCCGCCGTTGCGCCCGCTGGCGCCGAAGCCGACCTTGGCCGCTTCGAGCACGGTGACGCTGTAGCCCGCTTCCGCCAGGAACAAGGCCGAGGACAGACCGGTATAACCGGCGCCGATCACGCAGACGTCGCACTCCACACTCTCTTCGAGTTGCGGGTAGTCGGTGGTCTGGTTGCGGGTCGCGGCGTAGTAGCTGTTCACGTAGGTTTGCATGAGAAATTCCCCAGCGGGTACGGGCCCAGGCCCGCCGCCGCTGTTGTTATAAGAGTTAGAGCTTGATCCAGGTCGCTTTGAGCTCGGTGTATTTGTCGAAGGCGTGCAACGACTTGTCGCGGCCGTTGCCGGACTGCTTGAAGCCGCCGAACGGCGCGGTCATGTCGCCGCCGTCGTACTGGTTGACCCACACGCTGCCGGCCCGCAGGCCACGGGCAAAGCGGTGGGCGCGGCTGAGGTCGGCGGTCCAGACCCCGGCCGCCAGGCCGAAGATGCTGTCGTTGGCGATCTGCAGCGCTTCTTCTTCGGTATCGAAGCTGATGACCGACAACACCGGGCCGAAGATCTCTTCCCGGGCGATGGTCATGGCGTTGGTCACGCCGTCGAAGATCGTCGGCTCGACATACAGGCCGCCAGTGTTTTCCAGGGTACGGACGCCACCGGCCAGCAGTTGCCCGCCCTGCTGCTTGCCGATGTCGATATAGCGCAGCACGTTGTCCAGCTGGCGCTGGTCCACCACCGCGCCGACCCGGGTTTGCGGGTCGAGGGCATGGCCCGGCTTCCAGCCCTTGAGGGCCTCCACCAGCAGCGGGATGAACTGCTCGCGAATCGAGCGCTGCACCAGCAGGCGCGAGCCGGCGGTGCAGACTTC
Source organism: Pseudomonas sp. LPH60 (assembly GCF_030718165.1). Lineage (NCBI taxonomy): Bacteria > Pseudomonadati > Pseudomonadota > Gammaproteobacteria > Pseudomonadales > Pseudomonadaceae > Pseudomonas > Pseudomonas sp. LPH60. The sequence goes on along the minus strand of NZ_JAVAJH010000001.1, from coordinate 789,917 downwards.
GCCCTGGTTGAAGGCAATGGCCGCGGCCGCCGCTTCAGCCGCGGCGCGCAAGTCCGGGGCGTCGGCAAACACCACGTTGGGGCTCTTGCCGCCGGCCTCCAGCCACACCCGCTTCATGTTGCTTTCGCCGGAATACACCAGCAGTTGCTTGCCCACGGCGGTGGAGCCGGTGAAGGCCAGCACGTCCACGTCCATGTGCAGGGCCAGGGCCTTGCCGACGGTGTGGCCGTAGCCCGGCAGGACGTTGAACACGCCCTTGGGGATGCCGGCGTCCAGGGCCAACTGGGCGATGCGGATCGCGGTCAGCGGCGACTTTTCCGATGGTTTGAGGATGAACGAGTTGCCCACCGCCAGGGCCGGGGCGAACTTCCAGCTGGCCATGATCAGCGGGAAGTTCCACGGCACGATGGCCGCCACCACGCCTGCCGGCTCCCGGGTCACCAGGCCCAGCTGGTCGTGGGGCGTGGCCGCCACTTCGTCGTAGAGCTTGTCGATGGCTTCGGCGTTCCAGCGGATGGCGTTGGCCGTGGCTGGAATGTCGATGCTCATGGAGTCGCCAATCGGCTTGCCCATGTCCAGGGTTTCCAGGAGCGCCAGTTCTTCCTGGTGCGCAAGGATCAGGTCGGCGAAGCGCAGCAGGATGCGCTTGCGCTCGGCCGGGGCCTTGCTCGACCAGACGCCACTGTTGAACGCCTGGCGCGCCACCGCCACCGCACGATCGGCATCGGCCTGATCGGTGCTGGCAACGTTGGCCAGGAAGCGCCCGTCCACCGGGCTCAGGCATTCGAAGGTGGCGCCGCTGGCGGCGGCGCAGTACTGGCCGTCGATAAAGGCACGGCCTTCGAGGCTGAGGGACTGGAAGTACTGCTCCCAGTCGCTGCGGGATTTAGTCATGGCAAATACTCAAGACAGGAAGTGACACGGTCATCAGACCGTGTGCAGGTACCAGTTGTATTCCAGGTCGGAGATGGAGTTTTCGAACTCCGCCAACTCGCTTTCCTTACAGGCCACGAACACGTCGATGTACATCGGGTCGATGTACTTGGCCATCACTTCACTGTCGTCCAGTACGCGCAGGGCGTCCCGCAGGTTGGTGGGCAGGCTTTGTTCGTTCTGCTCGTAGGAGTTGCCTTCAACCGGCGCGCCCGGGTCGATCTTGTTGGTCAGGCCATGGTGAATGCCCGCCAGTACCGAAGCCATCAGCAGGTAAGGGTTGGCGTCGGCACCGGCCACCCGGTGCTCGATGCGCACCGCATCGGCAGAACCGGTGGGTACGCGTACGGCCACGGTGCGGTTGTCGATGCCCCAGGTCGGCGAATTCGGCACGTAGAACTGCGCGCCGAAGCGGCGGTAGGAGTTGACGTTGGGGCACAGGAAGGCCATCTGCTCGGGCAGGGTGTCGAGCACGCCGCCGATGGCGTGACGCAGGGCTTCGTTGGTTTCCGGGTCTTCGCTGGCGAAGATGTTGTTGCCCTGCTTGTCGAGGATCGAGATGTGCACGTGCAGGCCGTTGCCCGCCTGGCCCGGGTAAGGCTTGGCCATGAAGGTGGTGTCCATTTCATGGTCGTAGGCGATGTTCTTCACCAGGCGCTTGAGCAGCACCGCGTAGTCGCAGGCTTTGATCGGGTCGCTGACGTGGTGCAGGTTGACTTCGAACTGCGCCGGGGCGCTTTCCTTGACGATGGCGTCGGCCGGAATGCCCTGCTCTTTCGCGCCTTCGAGAATGTCTTGCAGGCAGTCGACGTATTCGTCCAGATCGTCGATCAGGTAGACCTGGGTCGACTGCGGACGCTTGCCGGAAATCGGCGAGCGGGGCGACTGTGGACGGCCGTTCACGTTGTCCTGGTCGATCAGGTAGAACTCCAGCTCGAAGGCGGCACAGATGGTCAGGCCCAGCTCGTCGAACTTGGTGACGACTTGGCGCAGCACTTCGCGGGGGTCGGCGAAGAATGGCTGGCCTTCAATCTCGTGCATGGTCATCAGCAGTTGCGCGGTGGGGCGCTTCTGCCAGGGCTCGACGCTCAGGGTGCCGGGGATCGGATAGCAGATGCGGTCGGCGTCGCCGATGTCCAGGCCCAGGCCGGTGCTTTCCACCGTGGAGCCGTTGATATCCAGGGCAAACAGCGAGGCTGGCAGGTTGATGCCCTTCTCGTAGACCTTGTGCAGCGCGGTGCGCTCGATGCGCTTGCCGCGCACCACACCGTTCATGTCTGCAATCAGCAGATCGACGTAGAGAACCTCGGGGTGTTTTTTCAGGAAGGCATTGGCTTCATTGAGTTGAATGGCACGCGGGGGGACCGACATGATGCACCTATTGTGTTAATTATTATGTTCACTGCTGTGACACGCCAGCAGTCAACCCGAAAGAAAAACCGGAGTCAATAGCCAGCAACAGCGGCTTTTCGTCAATTATTTTGCTCCACCAGAGACAAATAACCGGCGCAATCCGCGCCAGCTGCGGGTTTCGGACGATTAACGTTTAGAATTTTTTACATGGAAGTTGTTAATTAAAATCAACGAGGATAAGCTCTGGAAAAACTCGTTCCAGCGTGAATTTCGAGGTGATAAAAATGGCATTCAAGCCATTGATCGGCGTTACTGCGTGCGTCAAAGAGATCGGCCTGCACCCCTACCACGTCAGCGGCGACAAGTACTTGCGTGCTGTCAGCGTCGCGGCCGAGGGCCTGCCCCTGATCATTCCTTCCCTGGCGGATCTGATCGATATCGACGATCTGCTGCACAACATGGACGGGCTGCTGTTTACCGGCTCGCCATCCAATGTCGAACCCTTCCATTACCAGGGCACGCCCAGCGAACCGGGCACCGCCCACGACCCGCAACGCGATGCCACCACCCTGCCCCTGCTGCGCGCGGCGATTGCCGCTGGCGTGCCAGTGCTCGGCATCTGCCGCGGCTTCCAGGAAATGAACGTGGCCTTCGGCGGCAGCCTGCACCAGAAGGTGCATGAACTGCCGGGCTACATGGACCACCGCGAAGCCGACGACCCGCGCATCGAAGTGCAGTACGCCCCGGCGCACCCGGTGGCGATCCAGCCCGGCGGCGTGTTCGAGGCCATGGGCCTGGCCGGCGAGATCCAGGTCAACTCGATCCACAGCCAGGGCGTCGACCGCCTGGCCCCCGGCCTGCGGGTCGAGGCCGTGGCACCGGATGGCCTGATCGAGGCGCTGTCGGTGGAACACAGCACAGCCTTTGCCTTCGGCGTGCAGTGGCACCCGGAATGGCAGGTGCTGTCGAACCCGGCCTACCTGCGAATCTTCCAGGCCTTTGGCGACGCCTGCCGGCAACGAGCCGCGCAACGCCGCTAACCGGCAAACCCCGGCCGCTGCGGCGGCCTTCCAGGCATTCAACGAGATTCACCACGCCCTGCCCCGCGGCGAGCGCGCCTGTGCGCGCCCGACGTCCGGCGTGAGCAGCAAACGGCAAGACCACAACAACAAATAGCGTCAGGCCGCCAGGAAGGCAGCGCCGAATCAGCCCGCACCCCCTGCGGGCTGGCAATCAACCTTTAGGCCCGGCCGAATTGGCCAGGCTGCTGACACCTGTTGGGAGTTTCACATGGCAAACGCCTCCAGCACTTACCGCAAGGCCCTCGAAGGCACCCCGAGCCCGCAGAAGGTCCTGGTCAAGATCGACCGCGTGACCAAGAAGTTCGATGAAACCGTGGCCGTGGACGATGTGTCCCTGGAGATCCACCAGGGCGAGATCTTTGCCCTGCTGGGCGGTTCCGGCTCCGGCAAATCCACCCTGCTGCGCATGCTCGCCGGCTTCGAACGCCCCACCGAGGGCCGCATCCTGCTGGATGGCGTGGACATCACCGACATGCCGCCCTATGAGCGGCCGATCAACATGATGTTCCAGTCCTACGCCCTGTTCCCGCACATGACCGTGGCCCAGAACATCGCCTTCGGCCTCAAGCAGGACCGCCTGCCGCCCGCCGAGATCGAGGCCCGGGTCGAGGAAATGCTCAAGCTGGTGCACATGACCCAGTACGCCCGACGCAAGCCGCACCAGTTGTCCGGTGGCCAGCGCCAGCGCGTGGCCCTGGCCCGCTCCCTGGCCAAGCGCCCCAAGCTGCTCTTGCTGGACGAACCCATGGGCGCCCTGGACAAGAAGCTGCGCTCGCAGATGCAGTTGGAACTGGTGGAAATCATCGAACGCGTGGGCGTGACCTGCGTGATGGTGACCCACGACCAGGAAGAGGCCATGACCATGGCCCAGCGCATCGCCATCATGCACCTGGGCTGGATCGCCCAGACCGGCAGCCCGGTGGACATCTACGAGGCGCCGGTGAGCCGTCTGGTGTGCGAATTCATCGGCAACGTCAACGCCTTCGACGGCACCGTCACCGAAGACCTGGAAGGCTACGCCATCATCGACTGCTCGGACCTTGAGCAACAGATCTACGTCGGCCACGGGGTCAGCACCTCGGTGCAGGACAAGTCGGTGACCTACGCCATCCGCCCGGAAAAGATGCTGGTCACCACCCTCAAGCCCGACGCCCGCTACAACTGGTCCAAAGGCAAGGTGCACGACATCGCCTACCTGGGCGGCCACTCGGTGTTCTACGTCGAGCTGCCCGGCGGCAAGATCGTCCAGTCGTTCATGGCCAACGCCGAGCGCCGTGGCGCGCGACCGACCTGGGACGACCAGGTCTACGTCTGGTGGGAAGACGACAGCGGCGTGGTGCTGCGAGCATGAGGACTGCGACCATGAGCACGTTCAATCAGAAGTTGTTCCGTATGCTGCCCAGCGGGCGCAAGCTGGTGATCGGCATTCCTTTTCTCTGGCTGTTCCTGTTCTTCATGCTGCCGTTCTTTTTGGTGATGAAGATCAGCTTCTCGGAAGCGGCCCTGGCGATCCCGCCCTACTCGGAGATCTACAGTTACGCCGAGCAGAAATTCCAGCTGCTGCTGAACCTCGGCAACTACGCCATGCTGGCCGGCGACGAGCTGTACCTCTCGGCCTACCTGGGCTCGCTGAAGGTGGCGCTGCTGAGCACCCTGATGTGCCTGGTGGTGGGTTTTCCCATGGCCTACGCCATCTCCAAGGCCAGCAAGGAAGCGCAGAACGTCTTGCTGCTGCTGATCATGATGCCGACCTGGACCGCGATCCTGATCCGCGTCTACGCCTGGATGGGCATCCTCAGCAACAACGGCCTGCTCAACAGCTTCCTGCTGTGGACCGGGCTGATCAGCCAGCCGCTGGAAATCCTCAACACCAACATCGCCGTGTACATCGGCGTGGTCTACGCCTACCTGCCGTTCATGGTGCTGCCGCTGTACGCCAACCTGGTCAAGCATGACCAGAGCCTGCTGGAAGCCGCATCCGACCTGGGTTCGAGCAACTTCAACAACTTCTGGAAGATCACCGTGCCCCTGGCCAAGAACGGCATCATTGCCGGTTGCATGCTGGTGTTCATCCCGGTGGTCGGCGAGTTCGTGATTCCGGAACTCCTGGGCGGCCCGGAAACCCTGATGATCGGCCGCGTGCTGTGGCAGGAATTCTTCAACAATCGTGACTGGCCGGTGGCCTCCGCCCTGGCGGTGGTGATGCTGGCGATCCTGATTATTCCGATCCTGCTGTTCAACCGCAGCCAGGCCAAAGAGATGGAGGCACGGGCATGAAACGCTTCGAATTTTCCAAACTGATGCTGGTGCTGGGCCTGCTGTTCATCTACCTGCCGATGCTGATCCTGGTGATCTACTCGTTCAACGCCTCCAAGCTGGTGACGGTGTGGGGCGGCTGGTCGATCAAGTGGTACGTCGGCCTGCTGGACAACCAGCAACTGATGGGCTCGGTGATGCGCTCCCTGGAAATCGCCCTGTACACCGCCGTGGCGGCGGTGGCCCTGGGCACCCTGGCGGCCTTCGTGCTGACCCGGGTCACGCGCTTCAAGGGCCGTACCCTGTTTGGCGGCCTGGTCACCGCGCCGCTGGTGATGCCCGAGGTGATCACCGGCCTGTCGCTGTTGCTGCTGTTCGTGGCCATGGCGCAATTGATCGGCTGGCCCATGGAACGCGGCATCGTCACCATCTGGATCGCCCACACCACATTCTGCGCCGCCTACGTGGCCGTGGTAGTCTCCGCGCGCCTGCGGGAGCTGGACCTGTCCATCGAAGAAGCGGCCATGGACCTGGGAGCGCGACCGTTCAAGGTGTTCTTCCTGATCACCATTCCGATGATCGCGCCGTCACTGGCGGCCGGCGGCATGATGTCCTTTGCCCTGTCCCTGGATGACCTGGTGCTGGCCAGCTTCGTCTCCGGCCCGGGTTCCACCACCTTGCCGATGGAAGTGTTCTCGGCGGTGCGCCTGGGGGTCAAGCCCGAGATCAACGCCGTGGCCAGCCTGATCCTGCTGGCGGTATCGCTGGTGACCTTCCTGGTCTGGTACTTCGGCCGTCGTGCCGAAGCCGCCCGCAAGCGGGCGATCCAGGAAGCCATGGACTTCACCGCCAACGAATCCTGGCAGCCACCGGCGGCGAAAAAACCTGCGGTACAAACGCCGGCGACGGCCTGACCGTGACCGCTTCGCCAGCCCGCTGACGCCTACAGGTTGATGTTATCCGTAGGTGCCCGCTGGCTGGTGAAGCGGGTAAAAAGCTCCCCCAATATCCACCTTGCACACGCAGCAATCTGCACAATAAGAAATGGAGTTGTAGTGATGAAAATGCTTGGCAGGACACTGTTCGCCAAAACCCTGCTCTCACTGTCCTTGATGGGCGCGATGGTGACCGGCGCTCAAGCCAACGATAAGGTGCTGCGCGTTTACAACTGGTCGGACTACATCGCCCCGGACACCCTGAAAAAGTTCGAGGCCGAAACCGGTATCCACGTCACCTACGATGTCTTCGACAGCAACGAAACCCTGGAAGCGCGCCTGCTCACCGGCAAGTCCGGCTACGACATCGTGGTGCCGTCCAACAGCTTCCTGGCCAAGCAGATCAAGGCCGGGGTCTACCAGGAACTGGACAAGTCCAAACTGTCCAACTGGAAGAACCTCAACCCGGTGCTGCTGAAAAACGCCTCCGCCAGCGACCCGGGCAACGCCCACGCCTTCCCCTACATGTGGGGCTCGATCGGCATCGGCTACAACCCGGACAAGGTCAAGGCGGCCCTGGGCACTGATGCCCCGATCAACTCCTGGGACCTGCTGTTCAAGCCGGAGAACGCCGAGAAACTCAAGGCCTGCGGCATCAGCTTCCTCGACTCGCCCACCGAAATGCTCCCCGCCGCCCTGCACTACCTGGGCTACCCGGTGACCAGCAAGGACAAGGCGCAGATCCTCGAAGCCCAGGAACTGTTCATGAAAATCCGGCCTTCGGTGACCTACTTCCATTCCTCCAAGTACATCTCGGACCTGGCCAACGGCAACATCTGCGTGGCCGTGGGTTACTCCGGCGACGTACTGCAGGCCCGTTCCCGCGCCGAAGAAGCCGGCAATAAGGAAAAGGTCGCCTTCAGCATTCCCAAGGAAGGCGCCGGCAGCTTCTACGACATGATGGCCATCCCCAAGGACGCCACCAACGTCGACAACGCCTACCTGTTCATGAACTTCCTGATGCGTGCGGACATCATCGCCGAGGTCACCAACAGCCTCGGCTACAGCAACGCCAACGCGGCGGCCACGCCACTGGTGGACGAAGCGATCCGCAACGACCCGGCGTCCTACCCGCCACAAGAGGTACTGGCCACCCTGTACGCGGTGCCGGATCAGCCGATTGCCATCCAGCGCGTGATGAACCGCGGCTGGACCAGGATCAAGCTGGGTAAATGATCCAAGGTGCCCGCCGCGGGCGGGCACGGCTGCCCTTTTTCCGTTCATGTCGCGCCTTACCACCGCGACACTCCTGCGAACGGCTTCACCCGGCTCCCTCGGTTGGGGTGAATCCTTGGCGCCTTCGGGCGCCTTTTTTGTGCACCCTGTAGCCGCTGCCGCAGGCTGCGAAAGGCTTGGGCGGCAGACCGATGCAGCAAACGCTGCGATCCTGAAGGCAGCAGAGGGTCCTGCGGCCCCTGTCGCAGCCTCGCTGACGCTCGACAGCGGCTACAAAGACTCCAGATACCTTCTTGTGCACCTTGTAGCCGCTGTCGCTGGCTGTTCCCCGCCCCTGGAAGTGGTATTTTTTGCCGCTTCTGGCGTGGCTGATCGGCATGCAGCCCCAGCCGCCAGTTCTACAGGGAGCCGTATCGATGAAATCCGCCGTTCACCCTTGCCCGTTGCCCCATGACTCCAGCATCGCTGCCCTGGCCCCGGGGGCGAGCTTCATCGACTGTCGCCGCACCCTGGCCGAAGACCCCGAGCGCAGCGCCATGCGCCACCTGCTGTGCCTGATGAGCCAGACCCCGGCCTGGATCAACCGCATGATGGGCCTGCGCAATCGCGTGGTGCAGCTGTTCGGCCTCAAGGACCTGGGACGCCTGACCCGCATCGACCTGGCGCGCCCCGACGAGGATTACCAGCCCGGCGACCGGGTCGGCATCTTTACCCTGATCTCCCAGAGCCCCAATGAGGTGCTGGTGGTGGACCGCGACAAGCACCTGGACGTGCACCTGTCCCTCAACCTCCAGCCCCTGAACGCCGAGGGCCTACGCCCGGTGGTGCTGAGCACCGTGGTGCATCCGCACAACCGCCTGGGACGCCTGTACATGCTGCCGGTGGCGCCGTTCCACCGGATCATCGCGCCCATGACCCTGGCCACCATCAATAACCGCTGAGCCTTCACCCCCAAGGATCTTGCCGTGCAGACACCCGAATTCGATGTTGTCGTCGTAGGCCTGGGCGCCATGGGCGCCGCCACCCTCTATCAACTGGCCAAGCGCGGGGTCAAGGTGGCGGGCATCGACCGCTTCGCCCCGCCCCATGACCAGGGCTCCAGCCACGGCGACACGCGCATCACCCGCCAGGCGGTGGGCGAAGGCGCGGCCTACGTGCCCCTGGCGATCCGTTCGCAAGAGATCTGGCGCGAGCTGGAAGCCGAACTGGACGTGGCGCTGTTCGAGCAGTGCGGGGTGCTGGTGATGACCGCCAGCACCGATCCGCAGCGCCCGGCGCAGGACCGGGACTTCACCGACAACAGCATCGCGCTGGCCCGGCACTACGGCATCGAGCACCAGGTACTCGATGCCGCCGAGATCCGCCGGCGCTTTCCGCAGTTCGCCCCGTTGGCCGACAGCGCCCGGGGCTACTTCGAACCCGGCGGCGGTTTTGTCCGCCCGGAACGCTGCATCGACGCGCAACTGACCCGGGCCCGGCAACTGGGGGCGACCTTGATCACCGGCCAGACGGTGCTGGAGCTGGACGCCCAGGATGACGGGGTGCACATCATCAGCGACGGCTCGCGACTGTTTGCCCGGCAGGTCATCGTCAGCGCCGGCATGTGGTCGGCGCAGCTGCTCGGCGCGCCCTTCGACGCCCTGCTGCAGGTCTGCCGCCAGCAGCTGTACTGGTTCCGCCTCGATGAGCCCCGACACTACCCGGCCCGCTCGCCGAGCTTCATCCTCCACAGCGCCGGCGATGTCGACGCCTGCTACGGTTTCCCGCCGATTCCCGGCGAAGGCAGCGTGAAAATCGCCACCGAGCAATACAGCGTCAGCAGCCAGCCGGACAGCCTCGACCGCCAGCCCAGCCTCGCCGATGCCCAGCGCCTGTTCCGCGAGCTGGTGGCCCCGCATATCGCCGGGCTCGCCCCGGAGCTGGTGAAGGCCAGCGTCTGCGCCTACACCGTGACTCCGGATTCGGGCTTCATCATCGACCGTCACCCGCGCCTGGACAACGTCACCGTGGTCAGCGCCTGCTCCGGCCATGGCTTCAAGCACTCGGCGGCGATTGGCGAAGCCTTGGCCCAGTTGCAGGTGGACGGCCGCAGCGAAATCGACCTGCAGAGTTTCTCCCTGCAACGCTTCCACTGACGGCCACGGCCCCGTTATCGGGGCCGCGATGAAAAAAAATCCCCGGGCTGACGTTTTTCGCCGTTTATCTGCCGTTTTCAGCCTTGCCGGTTGGTCGAGTCTCTACGATTCTTTAGAAACCCCTCAGGGCGGCACATCGCCGCCCCACGTAGAACCCTCGGAGCGCCCCATGAAGAGCGTCGCAGAACTGCTGAAACTCAAGGCCAAGCACAACCAGCAAGTGCACACCATCGCCCCGCACCAGATGGTCCTGGAAGCGCTGATGCTGATGGCCGAAAAAAACGTCGGCGCCTTGCCGGTGATGGAGAACGGTCAAGTGGTCGGGGTCATCAGCGAGCGCGACTATGCGCGCAAACTGGTGCTCCACGGGCGCTCTTCGGTGGGCACCCCGGTCAGCGCCATCATGAGCTCGCCGGTGATCACCGTGGACTCCCACCAGAGCGTGGAAACCTGCATGAGCATCATGACCGACAGCCACCTGCGCCACCTGCCGGTGGTGGAGAACGGCCAACTCCTGGGCCTGCTGTCCATTGGCGACCTGGTCAAGGAAGCGATTGCCGAACAGGCCGACCTGATCCGCCAGCTGGAGCAATACATTCGCGGCGAGTAAGCCCGCAAACCTTGCACCGCCCCAAACGGCGCCTTCGCTGGCCCGCCAGCTCCTACAGACGCTCGCTCAGCGGCAGCCCATTGCGTAGGAGCCGGCTTGCCGGCGAACAGGCCCGCAAGCCTTGCACCGATCCAACCGGCGCCTTCGTTGGCAAGCCAGCGCCTACGATTGGCTCGGCCTCTCCAGGGGAAAGTGCACGCGAACTTCGAAGCCGTCGTCGCGGCCACTGGCCGGTGAGGCCAGGTGCAACTGGCCGCCGACGCCGTGGACGATACTCTGGGCAATCGCCAGGCCCAGGCCCGAACCGCTGGTTTCGCTGTTGCCACGCACAAAACGTTCGGTCAGGCGTTGCAGTACCTCCGCTGGCACCCGCGGCCCGCCATTGATCACCCGCAAGCAACCGTCGGCGCCGAGGCTGATCTCTACCGGCTGCGCCGGATCGCCATATTTCAGGGCGTTCTCGATCAGGTTGCGCAGCAGGATGCCAAAGGCGTCCGGATCGATGGCCGTGCACACCCGGGCCGCCTCCGGCAACTGCAGGCGGATACGCTCCGCCGCGCCGCGATTCCACTCCTCCACGCCATGGGCCAGCAACGGAATCAGGTCCTCGGGGGTTTGCGAGAGCAGCCCGCCGCCCTCTGCCTTGGCCAGTTGCATGAGCTTTTCCGAGAGCCTGGCCAGTTCCCGCAGGGCGTTCTCGATCTTCGCCGCCCGCACCTGCAAGGGGCCCTCTGGGGCTTCCTGGCGCAGGCGCTGGATCTGCGCCAGGGTCGCCGCCAGGGGCGTGCGCAGTTCATGGGCGCTGTTGGCGGTGAAGCTGCGTTCCGCTTCCAGGGCTTTGCGCAGGCGCTCCAGCAGATGATTGACCGCCTCGGCCAGGGGATCGATTTCCGCCGGCAGGCGCGCCACCTTGATCGGTGACAAGTCGCCCACACCCCGGGACTCCACCGCCCGCCGGTATGCCAGCACGCTGCGCAAGCTGATGCGCACGAACACCCAGGTGCCCAGCAGGCTGATGGGAATCAGCCCGAGCAAAGGCAGCAACAACGCCAGCAACGCCTCCCGCGAGGCTTCGCGGCGGTGGGCCAAGGGCTCGGCGATTTCGATGACGATCGAGTCGTTCTCGATGCTGGCGCTGTACAGGCGGTATTTGTCCGTGGTGCTGAAGCCGGGGCTTGGGCGGTGGCTGAAGATTTTCAGCTTGGCATCGTGGGAGCGCATGAGGATTCGCCCGTCGGCGTCGCGCACCAGGTAGGTCAGGTACTCGCTGTCCATCTTCAGGGTCGCCACGTGCCGCGCCCGACGCGGCCCGCGACGGTTGCCGATTTCCAACGCCGCCAAGGGCAGGATGCGCTGGGCAGTGGCTTCCAGGGCGCTGTCGAAGGTTTCATCCAGCTCGTGCTGGACCACCAGCCAGGTGCCGGCGGTAGCCCCCAGCCAGAGCAGGGTCATGCCCAGGGTCAGGCCCAGGCTCAAGCGTTTTTGCAGGCTGATGGGACGCTTCATGCGGGCATCAGCCGGTAGCCCATGCCGCGCACGGTTTCAATCAGTTCGCGGCCGAGCTTCTTGCGCAGGCGGCTGACGTAGACCTCGATGGTGTTGCTTTCGATTTCCGCGCCGAAGGCATACAGCCGCTCCTCCAGCTGGGACTTGGAGAGCAAGGCGCTGGGACGCTGGACAAAGGCCTCGAACACCGCCCATTCGCGGGCAGTGAGGTCGATGATGCTGCCGCCGCGCTGCACGGTGCGGGCACTCAGGTCCACCTGCAGCTCACCGAGGCGGATCTGCGGGTTGGGGTTGCCGCTGTAGCGCCGGGCCACCGCGGCGACCCGCGCCGACAGTTCGAACAGGTCGAAGGGCTTGACCAGGTAGTCGTCGGCGCCGGCGTTGAGCCCGGCGATGCGCTCGGAAATCTGGTCCTGGGCGGTGAGGATGATCACCGGGGTCACATCCCCGGCGCTGCGGCGCTGACGCAGAAACTCCAGGCCGCGCCCGTCAGGCAGCATCAGGTCCAGCAGGATCAGGTCATAGGGCGTGCTGGCGACGCTGGCCCGGGCCTGCTCCAGGCGCTGCACCCAGTCCACGGCGTGGCCATCGTCGGCAATCTGCTCGCGCACCGCGTCCCCCAGCCCTGTCGCATCCTCGACCAATAACACCCGCATCGACGTTCTCCTGTACCTGTGTGGTGCTGCACCTTAACCGCTGAACCTGACGCGAATCTGAAGACGCCGCCGGCCTGATCAGGGTAGCCAGTGTCGCGCCCGCGGGATGCGAGGCAGATCAGCAAAAGCCCGAATCGCCGAGAGCACCACGACCTGAAGTTTTTTCCCGGCCTTCAGGTTGCTGTCAGCTAACCGGCCCAGGCTGCAGCCACATTCATCGAAAAGGACAGCCTCATGAACAAGCTTGTCGCCGCCGGTTGCCTCACCGCGGCCCTGGCCCTGCCAGCACTGGCCCAGGCCCGTGAAGTGACCCTGACCACCCAGCTCAAGCCCTACAGCGGCAACGGTGCTTACCTGGCGATCTACCTCACCGACGCCAACGGCGCCTACCAGAAGACCCTGTGGGTCGCCGGCAAAAAGGCCAAGTACTACAAGCACCTGCCGGACTGGGCCCGCGGTGGCGGCTCGGCCGCCGGCCAGTACGACGGCGTCAGCGGCGCCAGCGTGGGCAGCGGCGAGACCCTGACCGTCAGCGCCGATCTGGCGGACAGCCTGATCGACGCCGGCTATCAGATCCGCATCGACAGCGCCGTGGAAGACCAGCGCGATGTGCGTGCCGACGTGGTCCTGCCCCTGACACTCAAGGGCGCGGGCCAGCCCGCCAGCGGCAGCACCTATGTGCAGTCGCTGCGCTACGACCTGTAAGCCCTACGCCTTGAGGAGGCCCGACCATGTTGCGCTCGTTGCACTCAATCCCCGGACTGCTGGCCGCCCTGCTGGTGATGCTGCTGGCCATCAGCGGCGCGACCCTGGCGCTGATCCCGGCCCTGGAACGCCTGCAGGCGCCCCCCGCGGCGGCCGACATCAGCGTGGCGCAACTGGCCGAACGCGTGGCCGGCCAGCTGGGCGGGATCGAGCAGATCCGCCGCACGCCTTCGGGCACGCTGATCGTCTATCACCGAGAGCATGGCCAGACCTTGGCCAGCCGCGTCGATCCACAGACCGGTGCGCTGCTCGCGCCCTACACGCCCTCGGCCTTGGCCCGCTGGGTCAAGGAACTGCACCGCTCGCTGTTTCTCGACACTCCGGGCCATATCGTGTCGGCCCTGGGCGCCCTGGCGATGCTGTTGCTGTCGGCGTCCGGCACCGTGCTGCTGGCTCGCCGCGCCGGTGGCTGGGGCAAGCTGCTGCGGCCGTTGCGCGGCAGTTTCAGCCAGCGCTGGCACGCCGAGGTGGGACGTCTGACGATCCTTGGCCTGCTGCTGTCGGCCCTGAGCGGGCTGTACCTGTCGGCCGGCACCTTGGGCCTGATCGCCGACGACGGCCAGGGCCAACCGCCCCAGCCGCCCCCGATCAGCGCCGGCCCGGCCTTGCCGGTGGCCAGCCTCGCGGCGCTGCAGGCCCTGGACCTCAACGATCTGCGCGAATTGGTCTACCTCGACCCTGGCAACCCCAAGGACCTGTACAGCCTGCACACCCGCAGCGGCCAAGGTTATGTCGATCCGGCCAGCGGTGCCCTGCTGGCCTTCCAACCCGACAGCGGGATGCAGCAGCTTGGTGCGCTCATCTATCAACTGCACACCGGGGAAGGCCTGTGGTGGCTGGGCCTGCTGCTGGGCGTGTGCGCCCTGGGGGTACCGCTGATGAGCCTCACCGGCCTGTGGCTGTGGTGGCGCCGGCGTCGCGACGCGGTGGCGATCGACGACAATTGCCCGGCCGACGCCGCCGACTGCGTGATCCTGGTGGGCAGCGAAAACAACAGCACCTGGGGCTTTGCCCGGACCCTGCAGCAGGCCCTGGTGGCGGCAGGACGCAAGGTCCACAGCGCACCGATGAACCAGCTGCGCGGCGACTACCCCAAGGCCCGCCAGTTACTGATCCTCACCGCCACCCACGGCGACGGCGATGCCCCGGCCTCGGCCAGCGACTTCCTCGCGCGCCTGCAACAACAGCCGCTGGCGCCTGATCTGAAGTACGCCGTGCTGGGCTTTGGCGACCGGCAGTTCCCGCGTTTCTGCGGCTTTGCCGAACAGGCACACAAGGCCTTGAGCGCCAGCGGTGCGCAGTGCCTGCTGCCCCAGGAAAACATCCATCGCCAGTCGCCCCAGGAATTCCGCCGCTGGGGCCAGGCCCTGGGACAGGCCTTGGGCTTGCCCCTGGACCTGCAGCATCAGGCCCACGCCCTGCCCTGCCACGAGTGGCAACTGGTGGAGTCGGTGGCCTATGGCGATCAGGTCCAGGCGCCGACGCGGATCCTGCGCTTCAAGGCCGCCAACGGCAGCGGGCAACAGTTACCCGAGTTCCAGGCCGGCGACCTGGTGGGCATCCTGCCCCCCGGCACGACCCAGCCCCGCTTCTATTCCCTGGCCAGCAGCCGCGTCGACGGGGTGCTGGAGATCTGCGTGCGCAAGCACCCGGGCGGCCTATGCTCGGGCTTTCTCCATGATCTGCACCTGGGCGCGCGAATCCAAGGTTTCATCCAGCCCAATCCGCAGTTTCGTCCGCTTAAAGGCGCGCAGCCGGTGATCCTGATCGGTGCCGGCACTGGCATCGGCCCATTGGCGGGGTTCATCCGCGGCAACCGCTCCCGGCAGCCCATGCACCTGTACTGGGGCGGGCGTCACCCAGCCTCGGACTTTCTCTACGAGCCGGAGCTCAAGGGCTACCTGGCCGACCGGCGCCTGACCGCCCTGCGCGCGGCCTTCTCCCAGGTCCAGGAGCGCGGTTACGTGCAGGACCGGCTGCTGGCCGATGCCCTGGCACTGCGCCGGCTGGTGGAAAAAGGCGCCCAGGTGCTGGTCTGCGGCAGCCGGGACATGGCCAAGGGCGTGATGCTGGCCCTGGACGAAGTGCTGGCCCCGCTCAATCTCAGCGTACTGACCCTCAAGGCCCAAGGACGTTACCGTGAAGATGTCTACTGAAACCGCCGCACTGCAGCGCTACAGCCTCAACGGCCCGACCATGGGCAGCCGCTACAGCGCGCTGTTCTACGCCGCCCCGGGCTTCGCCACCCAGGACCTTGGCGAGCGTCTGGCCCAGGCCGTGGCGCGGGTCGAGCAGCAGATGTCGGGGTGGAACCCCCAGTCCGATCTCAACCGCCTCAACGCCGCGCCCCGGCATCGCTGGATCAGCGTGCCCCGGGAGCTGATGAGCGTCATCACCACGGCGCTGCGGGTCAGCGAGCAATCGTGCGGTGCCTTCGAGATTGGCGTGGGGGATCTGGTCCAGAGCTGGGGCTTTGGCCCCACGCCACGGACCCTGGACCTGCCGGCCTTGCGTGAACTGGGCCGGCAGCGTCGCTGCCCGGCCACCAGCGCCCTGGTGCTGGAGCCCAGGCGCCACCGCCTGCGCAAGCGCGGCAAACTGCGCCTGGACCTCAACGGCATCGCCAAGGGCTTTGGCGTCGATGAGCTGGCCCGGGCCCTGGAAGCCTCCGGCATCCGCGACTACCTGGTAGGGATCGACGGCGAAATGCGCGCCCGGGGCCGCAAGCCCGGGGGCCAGCCCTGGAGCGTGGCCGTGGAAAAACCCCTGCGCGGCGAACGCCAAGTGATGGGGGTAATGGAACTGGAAGATGCGGCCATTGCCACCTCCGGCGACTACCGCCGGTGGGTGGACATCGCCGGGCATTCCTACGCCCATACCCTCGACCCGACGACGGGCGAACCCCTGCGCAATCGTCTGGCCTCGGTCAGTGTGGTGGCCAGCAGCTGCATGCTGGCCGACGCCTGGGCCACCGCGCTGCTGGTACTCGGTGAAGTCGAGGGGCCACGGCTGGCCCAGGAACGCGGTATGGATGCCTTGTTCGTGATCCGCGACGGTACGCAGTGGCGGGAAGTGTCTATTGTGGGTGGACAGCTGCAGGCCGAGATCGAGGCCCGCTGAAACCCGTATCCGCAGCTTCCGTGTCTGCAATGCCATCAACCTGAGTCCATCGCCGATGAAATTCATGCACCGACACCGCGAACTGCACCGCAACGACCGCATCGGTTGGTTGCGCGCCGCCGTCCTGGGGGCCAATGACGGGATCGTCTCCACCGCCAGCCTGCTGATCGGCGTGGCCGCGGCCAGCGCCAGCCACGGCACACTGCTGGTGACCGGCATGGCCGGGCTGGTGGCGGGGGCCATGTCCATGGCCGCCGGAGAATACGTTTCCGTGCACTCCCAGGCGGACACCGAACAGGCCGACCTGGCCCGGGAACGGCTCGAACTGGCCAGCGACCACCCGGCCGAGCTCAACGAACTGGCCCGTATCTACCAGAGCCGCGGCGTGAAGCCGGAACTGGCACGGCAAGTGGCGGAGCAACTGATGGCCCACGACGCCCTGGGAGCTCACGCCCGGGACGAACTGGGCATCAGCGAGGCCCTGGCGGCCAACCCGCTGCAGGCGGCGCTGGCCTCGGCGGCGAGCTTCGTGGTGGGCGCGGCCCTGCCCCTGGCGGTGACCTTCATGGCCCCGACCCACAGCGTGGTGCCGTGGATTGCCGGCATGTCCCTGGTGTTCCTCGGCGGCCTGGGGGGCCTGGCAGCCCGTGCCGGTGGTGCCAAAGTGCTCCCGGGTGCCTGGCGCGTGACCCTCTGGGGCGCCCTGGCCATGGGCCTTACCGCCGCCGTGGGCAGCCTGTTCGGTAGCGTGGTCTGAGCCGGTAGCAGGCTTGCCGGCGAATAGCCCCTCAAGACCCGCACCGCCCTGCCGGGCGCCATCGCTGGCAAGTCAGCACCTGCAACAGCGCGGCGCCATCACCTTGGAGCAGATCCAGCGGAGCGGTTTTTTTCACACTCTGAAATAGTAAATCCCGTCACTGACAGCCCTGTCCACAACAGCCGTCAGACGCCTGAACACTGGCCTTCAGCTCAATCTGAAGAGCATCCGGGCCAATTCTCAACTCGGCCAAAACTGAATTCCCCCCACGAATAAGAAACGTCTCACCTGAAGCTCTTGTTAAACTCGCGCACATTTGCGTGAAGATTTGATGACAGGCAGGTTATTTGTGAAGTTGATCCGTCGTTGCCTCCAACACCCTCTTGCTCCCCTGTGCACCTTGTTCGGCTTGCTGTTGCTGGTGCCAATGGGCGCACGCCTGGCTCTGGGCTGGTCCAATCCGCTGGGTTACCTGTCCGACCTGGCCAGCGCCAGTCTGCTGACCCTGCTCTTGTACCGCCGCCGCTGGTGGCTGGCGCTGCCGGTGCTGCTGGTGTGGGCGCTGCTGACCCTGGTCAGCGCCGAGCTGGTGAGCGCGGTGGGCCGCATGCCCAACCTCGCCGATCTGCACTACCTGGTGGACCCGCAGTTTGTCGGCAATTCCACCGGCGGCGGCCTGACCCACCCTGAGCTGGGGCTGACCCTGATGTTGGGGCTGGCGCTGTGGCTGGTGGTCCAGCGCAGCAGTCGTGCAGTGAAAACCCCGACACTGCCACGCACGCTCTGGATTCTGCCGCTGGGCTTGCTCCTGGCCCACGGCGCCACCCAATACCTCAAACCCAGCGAAGCCGATCAGTGGCAGCTGTTCAACCTGCCCCACCAGGCCCTGGCCACCGCCACCGGCCAGGCGCAGATGCAATTGGAAGACTGGCTGCAAGGCGATGTCGCCGATGTGCCGCCGCCCATGGCCGGGCTGACCCGTCTCGACCTTGAAGGCCAGCCGCTGCTGCCCAGCGCCGGCCGCGCGCGCAACGTGCTGCTGATTACCCTGGAAGGCATTCCCGGGGCCTATATCCGCACCAACCGCGAGGCCCTGAACAGCCATTACCAGGAAGACCTGATGCCCAAGCTCAGCGCCTGGGCCGAGCGTGGCATGAACACCCCGGACTACGTGCTGCACAGCCACCAGACCATTCGCGGCCTGTACGCCATGCTCTGCGGCGACTACGACAAGCTCGACAACGGCACCCCCAAAGGCGTCGAGATGCTCACCCAGAACCAGCGCAACCAGGCCTGCCTGCCGGCGCAGATGCACAAGTTCGGTTTCAACACCCACTACCTGCAAGGCGCCGGCCTGCGCTTCATGGCCAAAGACAAGATCATGCCGCACATCGGCTTTGACGCGACCCATGGCCTTGAGTGGTTCAAGAACGACAACTACCTGGAATTCCCCTGGGGCAAGGACGACAAGGCCTTCTTCGAAGGCGCCCTGAGCTACGTGGATCAGTTGAAGAAGAAAAAACAGCCTTGGATGCTCACCCTGCTGACCGTCGGCACCCACCAGCCCTACTCCGCGCCCGAGGACTACCTGGAGCGCTACGAGACGCCCAAGCAGGCGGCGGTCGGCTACCTGGACGACGCCATCGACCAGTTCCTCACGGGGCTGGAACGCAAGGGCGTGCTCAAGGACACCCTGGTGATCATCACCTCCGATGAATCCCACGGCATCGACGGCGTGCGCCTGGCCTCGTCCTGGGGCTTCAACCTGATGCTGGCCCCGGACCAGGACCTGCTGCCCCACCTCAAGTCGGGCACCTACGGCCACGTCGACCTCAGCGCCTCGGTGCTGGACTACTTCGGCCTGCCGGTGCCCGCCAGCCTCAGCGGCCGCTCGTTGTTCCGCGACTACGCCCAGGGCCGGGAAATCATGTCCTACACCAACGGCAAGCTGCGCTACCACGACGGCCAGGGCACCTTCACCGAATGTGATTTCCAGCAGCGCTGCCGCTACTACTCAAGCACCGGTTTCATCGCCGACAGCGCCAGTCTGCAGGGTCAGTACGGCGGCCTGCGGGCCCGGCAGATCAGTGCCCGAGCCACGCATCTGGATCGCAGCCTGCTGCAATCGCCGCTGAACCAGCACTATCAGTTCGGCAGCCCGGCGATCATCCCGCTGCAGGCGCAGATCAAGGATGACTGGGCCGACAACCTGATTGGCGCCCAGTACCTGGAAATGCCCAAGGGTTCCCAGACCCGGGTGCGTTTCACCGTGCGCTCCGCCGACCCGCAGCAGAACGCCTACATCCTGCTCAAGGGCAAGGAACTGGAACAGGACGTCCCCCTGGGCCTGCCGGAAGAA
Organism: Pseudomonas sp. LPH60; assembly: GCF_030718165.1. NCBI lineage: Bacteria > Pseudomonadati > Pseudomonadota > Gammaproteobacteria > Pseudomonadales > Pseudomonadaceae > Pseudomonas > Pseudomonas sp. LPH60. Next base: position 770,214 of record NZ_JAVAJH010000001.1, on the reverse strand, counting down.
ATGCTGGTAACCCCCGACCAGCCGCTGCAGATGGACTTCAGCTTCGACAACCCGGAAACCCGCAAGGCGTTCTCCTTCCACCTTCTGGGCTACGGCCTGGGCGCGGTGGAAGTCAGCGACTTCAGCGTGATCACCGAGTTGCCGGGGCAACCTGAAAACGTCGACCCCGAAGAAGACAGCAGCGCCCATTCCAGCTGAACCCTGCCGGACATCGAGCAGCGCCCTTTCGGGCGACGCTCGATGCGCCCCTCTACACGCCCCGCAAAAAATATTTTCCTGTACATGAAACTTTTTTTGTACAGGAAAAGTCGGACCGTTGATGTCATTTGAACATCATTGAGCTATCACGCTGCCTCGTCGAGACACAGCCCTGTGAAGCATTCAGTCAACGGTTTAGGAGCGGTCCTTCCTATGTTTTCCAATCTGAGCATTTCACAAAAGCTCTATGCCGGTTTCGGCGTCGTCCTGCTGATCCTCCTGCTGCTGGTGCTAGCGGCCCTGCGCGGTTTCGATCAGGTCAGCAGCAGTGTCAAAAGCAACATCCACAGTTACGAGGTCCTGAGCCAGTCCGACGCCCTGCTGCGCAGCCTGATCAATGTCGAGACCGGCATGCGCGGTTATGCCCTCACCGGTCGCGACAGCTTCCTCGAACCTCTGGAGCAAGGCGAAAAAGCCTTTGCCGACTATTACGCCCGGATCAAAAGCAGCACCTCCGACAACCCCGAGCAGCAGGCGCGCCTGGAGCGACTCAAGGCCCTGCACGACCAGTGGCTGCGCGACGACGTCCAGGGCAACCTGGACCTGCGCCGGGCGATCAACGCCGGCAGCCAGCCGGCCACCGCCATGGCCGAACAGATCAGCGCCGGTCGCGACAAGGCCAAGATGGACGCCATGCGCCAGCTCACCAGTGAATTGCGCGACGCGGAAAAAAGCCTGCAGGACGCCCGCAGCCAGGCCATGGACGACGCCAAGGCCTCGGCCCTGGCGATCCTGATCGGCGGTGGCTTGCTGGCGGCGGCGCTGGCCATGCTGGTGGCCTGGTCGCTGTCCAGCAATCTGGTGGGCCGTATCCGCCAGGCCGTGGACGTGGCCAAGGCCATCGCCGCCGGCCGTCTGGACAGCAGCATCAGCGCCACCGGCCGTGATGAGGTGAGCAACCTGCTGCAGGCCTTCGCCGCCATGCAGGAGCGCCTGCGGAGCATGATCAGCCAGATCAAGCAGGGGGCCGACCAGTTGGTCAGCGCCTCCCAGAGCATTTCCAGCGCTTCGTTGCAGCTCTCGGCCTCGGCCCAGGAGCAGTCCCACTCGGCCTCCTCCATGGCGGCCACGGTGGAAGAGCTGACCGTGAGCATCAACCATGTGGCGGACAACGCCGGGGATGCCCACGCCCTGTCCAGCGAGTCCGGGCGCCAGTCCGAGGAAGGCGGCAGCGTGATCCAGGACACCCTGGGCAGCATGCGCCTGATCGCCGAGACCGTGCAGGCCTCGGCCTCCCAGATCGGTGAACTGGGCCAGCACGCCGAGCAGATCTCCAGCATCGTCGGGGTGATCAAGGGCATTGCCGAGCAGACCAACCTGCTGGCCCTCAACGCGGCCATCGAAGCCGCCCGGGCCGGGGAACAGGGTCGCGGCTTCGCCGTGGTCGCCGATGAGGTGCGCCTGCTGGCCCAGCGCACGGCCAACTCGACCCAGGAAATCACCGAAATGGTCGGCAAGATCCAGCTGGGCACCCGAGAGGCGGTGAGCAGCATGGACGTGGGGGTCAATCAGGTGAAAAACGGTGTCGAACTGGCCCAGCAGGCCGGTGAGGCCATCGTCAATATCCGCACCTCGTCCGGCAATGTGGTGCGGGTGGTGGACCAGATCTCCCTGGCCCTGCGGGAGCAGACCGCCGCCAGCCAGGATGTGGCGCGCAATGTCGAGCGCATCGCGCAGATGTCCCAGCAGAACAGCCAGGCGGTGGAGGAAACCACCGAGACAGCCCGCTCCCTGCAGCAACTGGCGCAGAACCTGGAACAGCAGGTGAGTGTGTTCAGGCTCTAGGACTGGCACTGCCCGACTCAAGCGCTCGGGCACGCACCAGCATCAGACTCAGCCCCGCACCCAGCAGCAGGACCGCGATCAGCATCAGCCAGGCGCTGGCAAAATCCGCCGCGCCCTGCTGCACGGCGCCGAATAGCACCGGTCCCAGGGCGAACCCGGCGAAGAAGCCTGCCGAGAGCAGACCCGAGGCGCAGGCGGGGCTGCCAAAGGCCGGATCGCGCAGCAGCATGCTCATGGCGATAGCGTTGGTGGCCACGGCGCTCAGGCCCATGCCCAGAGCGCCGAACCACAAGGGCCAGTGCGCCTGAGGCGTGGCCTGGGCAGTCACCGCCAGGGCCAGGCTGGCCAGGAGCATCAGCGTCAGCAGCAGCCAGGACTCCTCGGCCATGCGGGCCGCCAATGGCGTCAGCAGGGTTCGGGCCAGGATGCCCATGACCCCGAACCCGGCGACCATGGCCCCGGTCTCGCCGACCGTCACTCCTTGGCGGGCCGCGAATACCCCAAGAAAGGTCACGAAGGACGAAAGCACCAGGCCGACACACAGCTGCACGCTGAGCAGCAGCGTCAGCCGTGAATTGGGCCGGGGAATCGTCAGGCTCACGGCCTTGCCCACGGCGCTGTCCGGCGCCACCCTGGGCCCCCACAGGGCCAGCAGCAATGTCGGCACAAGCAGGCAGGCCAGGGCTGCGCGCCAGCCCAGAGACCCGGCCAGAGGCGGCAGCAACAGGCCGGCGATCAGCGCGGACAACTGCACCCCGGACTGTTTCAGCCCCACCACCGCGGCCTTGCTGCGGGCCTCGACACACTCGGCCACCAGCAGTTGGGTCACCGGGTTGGCCAGGGCCTGGGCCACTCCGCAGATCGCCAGGGCCAGCAGCGCCCCGGCAAAGCCCGGCAAGCTGACCAGCAGGCCATACCCGGCCAGGGTCGCCCAGAACAGCAAGGCCAGGCCCCGGCGGATGCCGAGTCGGCTGGCCAGCGGCCCCGCCCACAGGGACAGCAATGCCGCCAGGCCAAAGGCGCTGGTCAGCAGCCAGCCCAGCCAGTGGGGCGCAATCCCAAGATCGGCGATCAGCAGGGGCCCGAGGGCGCCGATGGCATAGAAGATCAGCATCGGCAGGCCCATGGCACACACCAGCACCGTACGCAGCCAGAGCCCCCGGGGACTGGCGTTTTTCAAGCTCTGAGGGTTCATCCCTTGCTCCGTGGCAGGTGGCGCGCCGCCGGGTGACGACGCTCACCCCTGCTTGGGAAACAGCTTACTTTCCAGCGAGAATACTTATCATGCGTGTTCATATGGGAAACGGATCCATTCCCATGGCAAACGCAGAACATCCATTGCAGGAGCGCGAACATGGCCGTTGCACCCGGTTCTTCCCAGTCCTATCGCTTGCCGTGCCACGCACCACGCGAGCACCGCCAGGCCCCGGGCGGCGGGTCACGCCAGCAGTTGCCCCAGGCCCTGGGCGATTGCTACAGCGACAGCCTGCCCCTGGCCCAGGACCTCACCCTGGTGCGCTCGCGCTACCACCCCAATCGCCCCTTGATCGAAGAGGCCAGCAGTTGCCACGCTGGCCGTCTACTGGTGATCACCTGTGCCCTGCAAGGCACCTCGGGCTACCTCGACGCCAAGGGTTCGAGCCTGGTGTTTCGCGCCGGGCACACCAGCGTCAGCGCCTTCCAGGCCAGCCGCGGCGAACGCCGTTATGGCGCCAATGAAACGGTGGAGCAACTGCGCCTGCTGGTGGGCGAAACCCTGCTCCAGCAGTACCTGGGCCCCACCCGGGCTCGCCAGTTGCTGGGCCAGGACGCCGTGCAATTGCTGGCCTGCGGGCCCACCTCCCGGGCCAGCGCCGGCCCTCTCAGTGCCCTGGCCCAACCCTGGGGCCGGCAGCAGCCAGCGACGCTGGAGTTGCACATTCACGCCCTGAGCCTGCTGTCCCTGCAATTGCAGGCCCTGGCCCCCGCCCCTGTCGCCCCGGGCCGGCGCCTGAAGGCCGCCGATCTTGAACGGCTGCAGCGGGTACGCGACCTGATGTTCGAGCAGATGCACCAGCCCTTGAGCGTGGCCTATCTGTGCGCCGCTGTGGGGCTGAACGAGTTCAAGCTCAAGCAGGGCCTGCGCGAGCACTACCACACCACGCCGCAGCGCATGCTCCTGGAAATCCGCATGGGCCATGCCCACCGCCTGCTGGAAGGCGGCTGCCAAGTGGCCCAGGCGGCCTATCAGGTGGGCTACCGCTTTCCCGGCAACTTCAGCGCGGCCTTTACCCGGTTCTATGGCAAGTCACCCAAGTCGGTGTTCGGCCCCCGGCGCTGAACCACGGGTAAGACACTGGCGCCGCGAAGGCTTTGCGTCTATTTCTGGTAGGCGTCCCTGGTCACTGGAAACGAGTGCAGCCCATGATCGACCGCCCTACTGCCCCACCGCTCGAACAACTCGCCGCCGCCATGCACGGCCAGCCGTTCATGGTCCTGACCGGCGCCGGCATCAGCACCCCGTCGGGCATCCCCGACTACCGCGACAACGACGGCGTGCGCCGCGGCAAGCAGCCGATGATGTATCAGGAGTTCCTCGGCCAGGCCGAAGCCCGGCGCCGCTACTGGGCCCGGGCCATGCTCGGCTGGCCGCGCATGCGCCAGGCCCGGCCCAATGCCGCGCACCAGGCGTTGGCGCAATTGCAGGCAGCAGGAGGCATCGCCGGGGTGATCACCCAGAATGTCGACACCCTGCACGATCAGGCTGGCAGCCTGGACGTCATCGAGCTGCACGGCAGCCTGCACCGGGTGCTGTGCCTGGACTGCGGCCAACGCAGCCAGCGCGATGCCATCCAGCAGCAGTTGCAGGCACTCAATCCGTACTTGGCCGGGGTCGACGCGGTGCAGGCACCGGATGGCGACACCCTGCTGGACCCGGCCTTCGAGGAACGCTTCCAGGTCCCCCGTTGCCCCTACTGCGACGGTGACCGCTTGAAGCCCGACGTGGTGTTCTTCGGCGAGAACGTGACCCAGATCACCGCCGCCCGGGCCTTGAGTGCCGTGCACGAGGCCGCCGGCCTGCTGGTGGTGGGTTCATCGCTGATGGCGTATTCGGCGTTTCGCCTGTGCCGCGCCGTGGCGGACCAGGGCAAGCCGCTGCTGGCCATCAACTTCGGCAAGACCCGCGCCGACGAGTTGCTGGACCTCAAGCTCGGCGAGCCCTGTGACCAGCTCCTGCCGCTGTTGGCCGAACGCCTGCTGCGCTAAGCCTCAAAGCATGGCCACGCGCTGGTCGAGGTTTTCCTCGCGCAGGATGTCGAACAGCGCCTGGGCCGCGGTGGACAACTCCTCCCCCGGCTTGGTCAAGACGCCGATGGCCCGCTCCACCACCGGATCATCCAGGGTCAGGCAATGCCCGCCCAGCTCGCGCATGTGCTGGGCACACAGCGCCGGCACCGCACTGACACCCAGGCCGCTGGCGACCATGCGCCCCACAGTCGCCAACTGGTGGCTTTCGAATTCCACCGGCAACTGCACGCCCCGGGCCCGCAGATGGTCCTCCAGCATCACCCGCACCGTGGACGGCCGCTGCAGGGTGATAAAGGGCTCCTGCAGCAGCGTCTGCCAGTCGATGCGGCTGCGCTGCGCCAGGGGCGAATCCTTGGGCACCACGGCCACGAAACGGTCGATGTACAGCGGGGTGAACAGCAAGGAAGTGCTGTCCTGAGGCTCGAAGGCCACCCCCAGCTCCACCTCGCGGTCGCGGACCATCTCCAGCACCTGCTCGTTGACCACGTCATTGACCGTGACGTTGACCTGGGGGTAGCGGGCACGAAAGTGCTTGAGAATCGGCGGCAGCAGGTTACCGGCAAAGGACGGCATGGCCGCCACCGTGACCCGCCCGCGCTGCAGGGTGAAACGCTGGCGCAGTTCGTCCTCGGCGTTGTCCCAATCGGCGATCAGGCGCCGGGCCAGGGGCAGCAGAGCCTCGCCTTCCGGGGTCAGCGCCACATTGCGTGTATTGCGGGTAAACAACCGTCCGCCCAAGCCTTCTTCCAGGGCCTTGATGGTCAGGCTCAAGGCCGACTGCGACAGGTGCAGGCGTTCGCAGGCCAGGGCAAAGCTCAAACTGTGGGCCACCGCCAGAAAGGCCCGAATCTGTTTAACCGTCATCTGTCATCCTCATGGGGGCAGCCGCCAGCTATAAACTTCAGGCCGCAAGCTTGGAGCTAATTATGCTGCTTTTCAAATCAATCAACCTTAAAAATCAACTTAACAAATCAATCGTGCAGCGCAACACTGATCCGCAAACGGCTGGCCAGCCGCCAACGAACAAGAAAGAGGATGGTGCAAATGGCAGGTTTCGATAAGCGCGTGGCGTCCTATGAGGAAGCCCTGGAAGGTCTGCAAGATGGCATGACCGTGATCGCCGGCGGCTTCGGTCTGTGCGGTATCCCCGAGAACCTGATCGCCGAGATCAAGCGCCGCGGCACCCGCGATCTGACCGTGGTGTCGAACAACTGCGGGGTCGACGGTTTCGGCCTGGGCGTACTGCTGGAAGACCGCCAGATCAGCAAGGTGATCGCCTCCTACGTCGGTGAAAACGCCCTGTTCGAGAAACAGCTGCTCAGCGGCGAAATCGAAGTGGTGTTGACCCCCCAAGGCACCCTGGCGGAAAAAATGCGCGCTGGCGGCGCCGGCATCCCGGCCTTCTTCACCGCTACCGGCGTCGGCACCCCAGTGGCCGACGGCAAGGAAACCCGCGAGTTCAAGGGCCGCACCTACCTGATGGAAGAATCCATCACCGGTGACTTCGCCATCGTCAAGGGCTGGAAGGCCGACCATTTCGGCAACGTGGTCTATCGCCACACCGCGCAGAACTTCAACCCCCTGGCGGCCACCGCCGGCAAGATCACCGTGGTCGAAGTGGAAGAAATCGTCGAGCCGGGCGAGCTGGACCCGACGCAGATCCACACCCCTGGCATCTACGTCGACCGGGTCATCTGCGGCACCTTCGAGAAGCGCATCGAACAGCGCACCGTGCGCAAGTGATCGCCCTTCCCCAGCCCGACTAACAAGGACAACCAACATGGCTCTTACCCGCGAACAAATGGCTCAGCGCGTCGCCCGCGAACTGCAGGACGGCTTCTACGTCAACCTCGGCATCGGCATTCCGACCCTGGTGGCCAACTACATCCCCGACGGCATGGAAGTCATGCTGCAGTCGGAAAACGGCCTGCTGGGCATGGGCGCCTTTCCGACTGAAGACGAAGTCGACGCTGACATGATCAACGCCGGCAAGCAGACGGTGACCGCCCGCATTGGCGCCTCGATCTTCTCCTCCGCCGAATCCTTCGCGATGATCCGCGGCGGCCATATCGACCTCACCGTACTCGGCGCCTTCGAAGTCGACGTGCAGGGCAACATCGCCTCGTGGATGATCCCCGGCAAGCTGGTCAAGGGCATGGGCGGCGCCATGGACCTGGTGGCCGGTGCCGAGAACATCATCGTCACCATGACCCACGCCTCGAAAGACGGCGAATCCAAGTTGCTCAGCCGCTGCAGCCTGCCGCTGACCGGCGCCCAGTGCATCAAGCGCGTGCTCACCGACCTGGCCTACCTGGAGATCGAGAACGGCGCCTTCATCCTCAAGGAGCGCGCCCCCGGGGTCAGCGTCGAGGAAATCGTCAGCAAGACCGCCGGCAAGCTGATCGTGCCGGACCACGTGCCTGAAATGCAGTTCGCTTAAGGAGCCCCACCATGCAAGACGTCGTTATCGTTGCCGCTACTCGTACCGCCGTGGGCAGTTTCCAGGGCTCCCTGGCGGGCATTCCCGCCGTCGACCTGGGCGCCGCGGTGATTCGCCAACTGCTGGCCCAGACCGGCATCGACCCGGCCCAGGTGGACGAAGTCATCATGGGCCAGGTGCTCACCGCCGGCGCCGGGCAGAACCCCGCGCGCCAGGCCGCGATCAAGGCCGGCCTGCCCCACGCCGTGCCGGCCATGACCCTGAACAAGGTCTGCGGCTCTGGCCTTAAAGCCCTGCACCTGGGCGCCCAGGCCATCCGCTGCGGCGATGCCGAAGTGATCATCGCCGGCGGCCAGGAAAACATGAGCCTTTCCAACTACGTGCTGCCCGGCGCCCGCACCGGCCTGCGCATGGGCCACAGCCAGATGATCGACAGCATGATCAGCGACGGCCTGTGGGACGCCTTCAACGACTACCACATGGGCATCACCGCCGAGAACCTGGTGGAAAAATACGGCATCAGCCGCGAAGCCCAGGACGCCTTCGCCGCCGCCTCCCAACAGAAAGCCGCAGCGGCCATCGAGGCCGGGCGCTTTGTTGACGAGATCACGCCGATCCAGATTCCCCAGCGCAAGGGCGAACCGCTGACCTTCGCCACCGACGAACAACCGCGCCCCGGCACCACCGCCGAAGCCCTGGCCAAGCTCAAGCCGGCATTCAAGAAAGACGGCAGCGTCACCGCCGGCAACGCCTCGGCGCTGAACGACGGCGCCGCCGCGGTGATGCTGATGAGCGCCAGCAAGGCCCGGGCCCTGGGCTTGCCAGTACTGGCCAGGATCGCCGCCTACGCCAACGCCGGGGTCGACCCGGCGATCATGGGCATCGGCCCGGTCTCGGCCACCCGCCGCTGCCTGGACAAGGCCGGCTGGACCCTGGACCAGTTGGACCTGATCGAAGCCAACGAAGCCTTCGCCGCGCAATCCCTGTCCGTGGCCAAGGAGCTTGCGTGGGATGCGAGCAAGGTCAACGTCAACGGTGGCGCCATTGCCATCGGCCACCCGATCGGCGCGTCGGGTTGCCGGGTGCTGGTGACCCTGCTGCATGAAATGCTCAAGCGCGATGCCAAGAAAGGCCTGGCGACCCTGTGCATCGGCGGCGGTCAGGGCGTGGCATTGGCCATCGAGCGCTAACCATCCGGCCCGCGACCTGCGCGGGCCAGTCCCTCAGAAGCATCCCGCTGTGAGATGGCTTGCTGGCGAAGGCGTTCGAGAGGTCGCCTTTGCCAGCTAGCGGGCTCCTATAGCGAGGGTGTCGGTTTTCATAGGGTGTTTCGTAGCTGCCCCTCCAGGCACCGCACTTCCTCTCGCAACGATTGGCAAAAGCCCTCGACAAAACTCGATGAAGGCCGGTAGTCCGGGCGGATCAGCATCACCCGATACGGCACCGACAGCTGCAACGGACGGATCGCCAAGCCACGCCCCACTTCCTCCATGGCGCTCAACGGATTGATGATCGCCACCCCCAGTTTCTGGCGCACCATGGCGCACACCGAGGCGGCGTTGGTGGTTTCCACCACCACCCGGCGATCGACCCCGGCCTGGCGAAAATGCTCGTCCAGGGTTTGCCGGTAGATATCCAGGCCCGAGAGGTTGATGAAGTTCTGCCCGCGAAAATCCTCCGAAGTCAGCCGTGGCCTGGCCAACAGCGGATGATCGTCCGGGAGGATGCAGACCATATCGGCGCAGAACAGCAGTTCCCCTTGAGTACCTCGTGGCAGGTGCTCGCTTTCGGTGAGGCCCAGGTCATGGCGCTGGGCGCTGAGGGACTCTTCCAGCAGCGGCGACTCCTGGGCAGTGATGCTCAGGCCGATCCCCGGATGCGCTTGCAAAAAGCGCTGGCACACCCGCGGCAGCAGGGTCTGGGAGAACAGTGGCAGGCAGCTCAGGCTCAACTGGCCGTGCTCGAAACGGCGGATCGACTGGGCCACGCTGTTAATCCGCTCCAGCCCCACATAGGCCCGCTCGACCTCTTCAAGCAACAGCAGGGCCTGGGCCGTGGGCAGCAGGCGCCCGCCTTCGCGGTCGAACAGGCGCAGACCGGAAAGCGCCTCCAGCCGCGCCAGTTCGCGACTGACCGTGGGCTGCGAGGTGAACAGCAGGCGCGCGGCGCCGGTGACGCTGCCGGCCTGCATGATGGCGCGGAAGACTTCGATGTGCCGCAGGGAGATGTCCATGAACAGAGGCTCGCTTGATCGCTCAACCCATATCAAATCTGAATCAGGCTACAAAGAATAGATATTTTATTGAATGACCGGAAATCGGCATGCTGCAGCCACTCTCACTGACCACAGACAGCAATCGCCATGGCCATTCCCTTCTCTCCTGCTCAACTCGCCGCCGCCGCCCGCCAATATGGCACTCCACTGTGGTGCTATGACGCCGCCACCATCCAGGCGCGCATTGCCCAGCTGCTGGCCTTCGACGTGGTGCGCTACGCCCAGAAAGCCTCGTCCAACCTGCACCTGCTGCGCCTGATCCGCGAGGCCGGGGTACGGGTCGACGCCGTATCCCTGGGAGAAATCGAGCGTGCCCTGCTGGCCGGCTTCAGCCCGGTGGATGCCGGCATCGTCTTCACTTGCGACCTGTTCGACGCAGCCACCCTCAAGCGCGTGGTGGAACTGCAAGTGGAGGTCAACGCCGGCTCCATCGACATGCTCCGTCAACTCGGGGAGCAGTCCCCGGGGCACCGGGTCTGGCTGCGGATCAACCCAGGCTTCGGCCACGGCCACAGCCGCAAGACCAACACTGGCGGCGAGAACAGCAAACACGGCATCTGGCACGATCAGGTCGGCGAAGCCCTGGCGGTGATCCGCCAGTACGGCCTGCACCTGGTGGGCCTGCACATGCACATCGGTTCCGGGGTCGACTACGACCACCTGGAACAAGTGGGCGCGGCCATGGTGGCGGCGGTGAAATCCCTGGACCACGACATCGAGGCGTTCTCCATTGGTGGCGGCCTGTCCACCCCTTACCGCGACGGCGACACCGCGGTGGACGTGCAGCGCTACGCCAACGCCTGGAGCGTTGCGCGCCGGGAGATCGAGGCCTACCTGGGCCACGGCGTGCGCATGGAGATCGAGCCCGGGCGTTTCCTGGTGGCCGAGGCCGGTTGCCTGGTAAGCGAAGTACGGGTGGTGAAGACCGCCGGCCAGCATCACTTCGTGCTGGTGGACACCGGCTTCAACGACCTGATGCGCCCGGCCATGTACGGCGCCTACCACGGCATGAGCCTGCTGGACGCCAACGGCCAGCCGGTGCAGCGCCCGCAACAGCTGACCGTGGTCGGCGGCCCACTGTGCGAATCCGGCGATATCTTCACCCAGGACGACGAATGCCTGACCCCGCGCCTGCTGCCCCAGGCCCAGGTTGGCGACCTGCTGGTGCTGCACGACACCGGCGCCTATGGCGCCAGCATGTCCTCCAACTACAACAGCCGGCCGCTGCTGCCGGAAGTGCTGTTCGCCAACGGCCAGCCACAGCTGATCCGCCGGCGCCAGCCCCTGGCGGACTTGCTGGCGCTGGAACTGGGGTTGTAAGGCGCCGCTACCAGGGCTCCAGCCGGAGCCGTTCCTCCTGGTTGTTCACGCTGTCGTCCTGCTTGCGGGTCAACAGCGGCGCACCGTCGGCGCCGTAGAACTGCACCACCAACTCGGCGCTGTCGGGATGCAAGTCGAGACGGGCGAAGTTATCGGCCTGGGTAAAGGCCCAGGTGTGGTAATCCATGGTGTGGGTACCGTCGAGAAGCGCAAAGCTATCGGGCGTCTGCGGCGCCGTTGAGTCGTGCACGTAACCGGCCGGGTCACCGTCGGCAAAGGGAAAAGGCCAGTAGAAGGCCGACGAGGTGACGGCATAGGACTTCAGGGCCTGACCCGCGGCACTGAACGTCAGCCGGGAAATGTTCGAGCAGTGAATGTCTCCGGACAGGAACACCACGTTCTGCACCTGGTGCTCGATCATGGTTTCCAGCACGGCGCGCCGCGTGGAGGGGAAAGCCGACCAGGAGTCGCTGTCGTTCTTGTGGCGCACGGCATCAGAGTCTGTGCCCACGGTATCCACACCGTTGGGCACAAAGACGCTGGAAGTGACCACGAACTTGGGGATGTTGCCCCGATCCTCCTGCATGTGGCGCAACCAGGCACACAGCCGGTCGAGCTGACCCGGTTCGCTGGGGTGCAGTGAAGGACGACCCAGCAGATGGTTGTCCTCCAGGGCGTCGGGCACATCATCGAGAAAGCGCTGGGTACGGGTGTCGAGCACGAAGAACGGGTAGTCGCCACAGGAGAAGTCGTAGAACAGCTGGTTGGTCTGCAAGTGCTGCAGGTACTTGTCGTCACCGGTCATGGCCCGGCCATGGACATAGCTGTCGGCAAAGCGGGGTCCATGGCTCCACTGGTAGCTCATGTAGGCGCCCATGGCGAGGTTGAACAGCAGGCGCTTGTCACGGTCCTTGCGAATCCGGTCCTGGGTCCAGTTGTCCTCGATCTCGTGGTCGTCGAGGATCATGTAGGTGGGCAGGTGGGCCAGCAATTGGCGGATGTTCGGCGAGCCGAAGGCGCTGTGGTAGCGCTCCTCGAATTCCTCGAACGTATCCGCCAGCCCCACCGGCACCAGGCGGTTGAACAGGTCGGCATAAATCTGGTCGCCCACCATCAGCACCAGTTGCGCATCCCCATGGTCGGCCAGCATCGGCCCGAAGATGGTGTCGGAATTCTTGCGTTTCCACAGCAGCCCCGGGTAGCGGCAAGACCCCAGCAGAAAGCTCAGGGGCGCTGGTTTGGCGCCGGCACTGGGGTGGGTTGTGAACTCGGCTTCGACGTACATCTTGTCGGCCCCGGTGCGGTTCAGATCATTGGCCCAGGCGCCAGGCTCGGGCAGACGCTGCACCACCGACTCGCTGGACACATCATCATCGTTGCTGCCCGCGTCATCGACGTTGAGCGACGCCATGCGCACCCGATACCGGGTGTCAGGCGTCAGCACAAAGGGCTTGAGCTGCTTGCGCGCGGCCTGGTTGCTCCACAGGCTGGTGTCGACACCGAGATTGAAAGTGCCGGTACGGTGGTACTCGCGTCGCAAGCGAAAATAGAAGATGTTGTCCGCCGCGACCCGACCATTGCTGCCCACCACGCCAATCACGCCGATGGTGCGGATATCCTCCGCCACGCCCTTCTCGTCCAGGGCATCGGAGGCGGCGATCCATAAACGGCAGGACGTATCAGTGGTGTGCCCGACAATCGGGCCTAAAGAAGGGGTGCGAAGTGTACTCACGGTGACCTGCTCCTTGGTGGGGTGTGCAGGCCAAGCTTAGTTCGGGCGCGGCAACCGACAAGCCGGATCAGGCGCCTCGGACAACCGGTCGAAACAGGCGACAATCAGCGCCAGCAGCATCAGGACGGCAGCGACCGCAAAGGTCCAGTGCATGCCACGGGCCACCGCCGCGACATCGGCAGGACCGCCCTCACCCGGCCGCGACATCACGGCAAACAACGCCCCCATGGCGGCCGCGCCGCTGATCAGGCCAAGGTTGCGTGACAAGCTCAACAGGCCCGCCGTCAGCCCCCGTTGCTGCGCTGCCACGTCGAGCATCACCAGGCTGTTGTTGGCCGCCTGGAACAACGCATAGCTGGCGGTCACCAGGGCAATGGGCAGCAGGTACCCCGCCAGCCCCAGGCTCACGGGCAACAGCGCCAGCAGGCACAGACCGAAGAACATGCCCAGCAGCCCGAGCCGGCACAAGCGCCGGGCGCCGAGCCTATCCACCAGGCGTCCGGCGGGTACCCCGCTCAGGGTCGCCACCAGCGGCCCCAGGGACAGGCACAGGCCCACCCAGACAGTCGCCAGCCCCAGCCCCTGGGACAGATAGAAAGGCCCGATCACCAGAGTGCTCATGATCACCGTGGACACCAGCAGGCTCAGTAGCAGGCTGCGGCGCAGTTGCGGCCGGCGCAGCAAGGCGGGCTGAAACAGCGGCGCGGCGACCCGTCGCTCGACCCACACCAACAGCACGCCCCCACCCACCGCTACCGACAACAGTCCCAGGTTCAACAGCGCCAGCGGGTTCTCACCCAGGGTCAGGGCCAGGGCATAGGCACCCAGGCTCAGGGCCAGGAGCAGCGTCCCGGGCAGATCGAAAGCGCTGGCTGAGGTGGCTTTGGGGTCCTGTGGCAGGCAACGCCAGGCCAGCAGCCACGCCAGTAGTCCCAACGGCACATTGACCAGGAATATCCAGCGCCAGCCGACGCCGGCCAGCAGCAGGCTGCCCAGGGACGGGCCGACAGTGGTGCCCAGGGCCGACAGGCTGCCCAGCACGCCCATGGCCGTTCCCATGTGAGCCTTGGGTAACGCGTCGCCCACCAGGGCCATGCTCAGGGCCAGCATCAGGGCCGCCCCCAGGCCTTGCAGGGCCCGGGCCGCCAGCAGCCAACCGAAGCTTGGCGCCAGACCACAGAGCAGCGAAGCCAGGGTGAACAGGGCGATCCCGCCCAGCAGCACCCGGCGCCGGCCCAGCAGATCTCCCAGGCGCCCGGCGCTGGCAATCAAGGTGGTGATCACCAGCAGGTAGGCCAGGACAATCCACTGCACCTGCTGAAAGGATGCCTCCAGGCTCCGGGCCAGGCTCGGCAGCGCGGCGTTGGCAATGCTGGTGTCCAGGGACGGCATCAGCGTCGCCAGCGACAGGCTGGCCAGGGCCCAGCGTGCACGGGATTCAAGCGCGGGACGGTTCGACTCAAGGGTGGGCATTGCGCAGACTCCATCAAGGCATTTGCCCGCCAGCCTATGTCCGCGCCAGACCTGGCGGAAGACGCAGGCTTTGCAGTTAATTGATGCATGCAACGCCATGCCAGCCCTGGGCGTGCTAGATTCCGCCCATGTCGACTCCCGATCTGAATCTGCTGCTGACCCTGGACGTACTGCTGAGCGAAGGCAGTGTGGCCCGGGCCGCCCTGCGCCTGAACCTGAGCCCGTCGGCCATGAGCCGGGCCCTGTCCCGCCTGCGCCAGGCCACCGGTGACCCGCTGCTGGTCCGCGCCGGACGCGGCCTGGTGCCCACGCCCCGGGCACTGGAGCTGCGCCAGCAAGTCGGACCGCTGGTGGAGCAAGCTCAGGCCGCCCTGCGCCCGGCCGAGCAGATCGACCTCAGGCAACTGGTGCGCACCTTCACCCTGCGTAGCCGCGACGGTTTCGTCGAGAACTTCGGCCCGGCCCTGATCAACCGCCTGCGGGCCGAAGCGCCCGGGGTACGGGTGCATTTCGTGCCCAAGCTGGACCGCGACAGCAAGCCCCTGCGCGAGGCCAGCGTCGATCTGGAAACCGCAGTGATCGATGCCGACACCAGCCCCGAGTTGCGCACCCGGGCGCTGTTTCGCGATCGTTTTATCGGCGTGGTGCGCAGCGACCACCCCTTGAGCCGCGGCCCGGTGAGTCTCGACCATTACCTGACCGGCCAGCACATCCTGGTGTCCCACCAGGGGCACGACCATAGCCGCATGGACGATGCTCTGCAGGCCCTGGGCCGGCAGCGGCAGATCGTCACCCTGGTCAGCGGTTTTTCCGCGGCCCTGGCCCTGGCCCGGGGTTCGGACCTGATCGCCTTGGTGCCCGAGCGCCACACCAGCAACCTGCGAGAAGGCCTGCACAGTTTCCGCTTGCCGGTACCGCTACCGGAGCTGACCATTTCCCTGCTCTGGCACCCGCGCATGGAGGCCGACCCGGCCCATCGCTGGTTGCGCCAATGCGTCCACGAACTCTGCAGCGACACCACAGATACCCTAGCCGGCGGCCACCACCGCTGATGCCCCTGATCGTCGAGACTCTGCAATGCCCTCACCCTCACTAGCCGTACCCGTTGCCCCCCTCAGGTACCTACCCGCCATCGTCGCGCTGCTCTGGGGGCTGTCCCTGGCAATCGTTCGGGCCTGGCAGCCGATGGATTATTTCTGGGAAAACTTCGCCGCCTACTGGCTGCCCCAGGGGCTGATCCTCGGCCTGCTGCTGTGCACCCGGCCCACGCCGGCGCTGTTCACCGGAGTGGCCCTGGCCCTGGCGGCGCACCTGCAGCTGTTCTGCCTGTGGATCACCTCCCCGATCGACAGCATGGGCTGGCTGTTCTACCTGTTCGATTTTCCGGGCGCGCTGGTCGGTGCCGCCATTGCCCGCTTCCTGGCCACGCACAGGGCCGCGGGCAAACCGCTGGCGAGCGGGCTGCTGGGTTTTGGTGGGGTGGCCTTGGGGCTGTTGCTGAACTTTCAGCTGGTGCTGTTCAGCCAACACTGAATCGGGGCGACGACAGCGCCCCGCAGAGGGAGTTGAAACTCACCCGGACCGCCGGCGGCCCGGGTGAGTGAGTCTTCAGCTGTGGCCCTGGCTCAGGTGCGACAAGCGCCCGGACAGGGCCTGCATGGCCTCACTGACCTTGTCCAGTGCCTGGGCGTCCCGGGCGTTGTCCTCGCTGATGCCGTGGATGCGCACCGCCAGTTCGTTGATCTCCTGGGTCACATGGCTCTGCTGCTGCGCCGCCACGGCAATCTGCTGCGCGCGCTGGGAAATATCGTCGAAACTGGTGACGGTGCTCGACAGCGCCTGCGACGCGCCAGAGGCCTCGCCCACGGCTTCACGGGTCCGCGCCTCACCGGCCTGAATCGCCTGGACCGCCTGACGTGACGCCTGCTGCAAATCGCTGATCATGCCGCTGATCTCGTTGGCCGAGGTCTGGGTCCGGCCGGCCAGGGTCCGTACTTCATCCGCCACCACGGCAAAGCCGCGGCCTTGCTCACCGGCCCGAGCGGCCTCGATGGCGGCGTTGAGCGCCAGCAGGTTGGTCTGCTCGGAGATGGCCTTGATCACATCCAACACCGCGCCGACCTGCTGGCTGTCCTGTTCCAGACGCTGGATCACCGCAGTGGCCTCGGCCATTTCCGTGGACAGCAGCTGGATCGACTGACTGTTGGCCGCGACCCGCTGCTGACCGTCCTGCACCACCACCAGGGATTGGCGGGCAGTGTCGGCGCAGTTGTTGGTGTTCTGCGCCACTTCAAGAGCACTGGAGGACATCTGGGTAATGGCCGTGGCCAACTGGGTGTTCTCCTGGCGTTGCTGCTCGGCGCGCTGGGCCAGGGTGCTGCTGAGTTCACCCAGGCGCGCGGCTTCGTTCTGCAACTGCTGGGCTTCGCTGGCAATCTTCTGCAACATCTGCCGCAGTTGCCCGGCATAGCGGTTCACCGCACCGCGCAAGGCGCCGATCTCATCGGCCCGGGCCACATGCAGCTCGGCGTTGTCCGTGGCCTGACCACGGCCCAGGGCATCGATCTGCTGGGTGGTTTCCTCCAGTTGGGCAATCAGCTTGTGCCCGGCCAGCCAGGCGAAGAACAACAACAGCGCCAGCAACGGCAGCAGGAACAGCAGAATCTCGGTGGTCATGGCCCGAGCCAGGCCGGTGACCTTCTGCTCGGGGGTCACCAGGCCGATGGTCCAGCCGCTGCCGGGCATGCTGAACAGGCTGACCCGCGCCGCTTCCATCAGCCGGCCATCCTCTGCCAGATCCAGGCTGCGCACCTGCCCGGCAGGCGCCGCCTTGGCCAGGGCCTCGGCCACCGGATGCAGCCAGGGCTGCTGCTTGCTCAAGGCGTCGAAGCTGAGCATCTGCCCACCGGCACTGGCCTGGGCATCGGGGAAATACAAGACATTGCCGGCCTGATCCAGGGCAAAGGCATAACCGCCGGTGACCGCGCCCTGTTCCTTGAGGAAACGCGCCAAGTCATCCAGGCGCAGGTCGATGGTGGCGACCCCGGCGAAGGCGCCGTCCTGACGATAGGGCACGCTGCACGTGGTCATCGGCACCTGGGTCACCGGGTCCTGGTAGGCCTCGGACCACAGGCAACGCCCCGGCGCACTGTTGCGCGCGCCGGTGTACCAGGCTTCATGGTGATAGCCGGCGCTGCCGGCAGCGTTGTAGTCATCGGAGAACGTCAGGGACCCGGCATCGCTGCGCGCCCAGAAGAAGCTGCGGCGCTCGACCCCGGCAGAGAAGGCATTGGGTTGCGGCCAGATGCCGCCCCCGGCGATCGCCTTGTCGCCTTCGTGATCGATCAGCTTGGGCAAGGTGGCCATCACCAGCGCCTGCTCCTTGGGCAGCCCTTCCACCAGATGGGCCATGCTGGCCGTCACCCCTTCGATCCCGGCCAACTGCAAGGCCAGTTGCCGGACAATGGCACTGCCGGTCTGTTCAATCAGGGCCGAGCTCGCCGCCACCACTCTGGGCTGCCCCCGCAAGGTCATCACGGCGAACACCGCCAACGCCGTGAACAGCAACAGCAGCACACTGCCGAGGGTCAAACGATGAGACAGACGAACCGGTAGCAAGGCCATGACGAACTCCGTATCAATAGGCATGCAGAGCTTATCGACCAAGGTCATGGATCACTTGAGAAAAGAGTGACGCCGATCACGTTTTGTGTGACCAGAATGTGTGTGTGTGTGAATACCCGCGAGCGACTCGGCAACGGCGCTGATGACAGCACTCGCGTTCGACAGAGTGTGTCCGGCCCTGCACCACGGGTTCAATCGGTGGACGAATGCTCGCAGCTGCGAATGACCGTCACCGTCTTGCCCCGGCCAGCGCCAGGGAGCTACCCAATCACCCGGGCATCAACCTTCCAGAACCAGCATGAACTGGCTGAACCGGTCGATCCCGTCCTTGGACAACTGGAGCCCGGTCTCGCCCATCCGCGACATCCATTTGCCGTTGTCGCCGCGCAGGGAAACCTGTCCGCTGGCGGTATCGATGGCATAGGCGAATTGGCAATACTGATCGATGCTGTCCTTGGACAACTCCAGCCCCGTCGCCCCCATGCGCGACATGAACTTGCCTGTGTCGCCCTGCAGCGCGAGTTTCTTGTCGGTGCCGATTTGCACCAGCACCACCCGGAACTTGCAGTATTGGTCGATGGAGCCCTTGGAAAGCTCAAGCCCGGTCGCGCCCATCCGCGACATATAGTTGCCCGAGTCGCCGCGCAGCGAGATGACACTACCGTTTTCAATGACACGTTGTGGAATGACGATCATGGTTGGCACTCCTTGCTGATTGGATGTGTTCCTGTCTGTCGCGGGGCCTGAAGCCACCGTGCCATCGGCCTCCCTGAGGAGGAGGTACGACGCCCGGCAAGACTTGCCGCAGGCGCAGTGTAGTTGAGCCCCTGGCGGCGCTCGGGATGGCCGCAAGACAACAGGACCAACGGTTGCCGTGGTCCTGGAACACTCAGATCAAAGGGTTATGCAAGGTGGGCGGCAGACAACCCGAGGCGATAAGTGCCCGGGTTGCAGCGGGGCAGCAAGCGACTGCCCGACAGTCTCACGAAAGCGGCCCAGGCAAGACCGCATCGACTGTTTTCAATCCGGATTGGCGTTCATGTACCGCGAGTAGTTCTCGACGTAGTCGGTGAGGTTCTCCTCCAGCATCAGGCGGAACTCCTCAAGGAAATAGTCCACCGCCTGCTGCTTGGACGCCGCCAGCTCCTCGGCATTACGGCAGCCACAGGCGCTGACCCAGGCGCTGAAGCGCGCATTGGCGTACATCAGCGAAGCGCTGGCCTTGCCCCGGCTGCTGTCGGCGATGTGGGAGTTGGTCAACTCGATGATGGCATCGGCGCGGTTGTAGAAATCCTGATCCGGTTCGTTGGCCACGGGGCGTTCCTCTGGCTGGTAGGGAAAATAAGGCGCCGGAGTATAAGAGGTTTGCCGCCGCGAACCGATTATTTTCACCCCGCCCACTCCCCCATCACACCGGAAACCGGCTGGGCGCTGCACAGACCTTGGTCCCCCTGCGGCAAACCTTCGCAGGCAAGCCCGCGCCAGCACAACGGCCTATTCGATGCCGGGGGCCGGACCTTTAGCGGCCTGGTGCCGGCAACGCCCGCAGGTATTCGGCCAGCAGCGCTTCGCTCTTGCCCTGGGCCAGCACCACGCTGTTATTGGCCGCCTGCAGCGCCTGCTGCAGATGATGCTCGCCCTGCTGCCGGTCGCCCTCCAGGAAGGCTTGCAAGGCCAGGCAGCGCGGTCGCAGCCAGGGCGCATTCCAATCCACTTCGGCGCTCATCGGGGGGCTGTTCAAGGGGGCGACGTCACGCTGCACAAAAGCGCGGCAGAAGGCCAATTCGCTACGCAACAATTCGATCAGGCCACTCATGCCGTTCAGCTCCGTCGCCCGGGCCACCAGCAGCTGTTCCAGCGCCTGTTCCATCTGCACCGCGGCCGGCCAGTCACCCTGATCCTGCAGGGCATTGAGGCGACAGCCGAAAGCGAGCAGCGGCCCGGGCATGGCGCCTTCGGCCAAACGCTGCAGATCTTCCTGCGGCAACTCCGCGCTGGGCACCCCGGCCACGGTCTGGGCCAGCAGGCGCGCCTGGGCCAGTTCCGGGCGTTGATCGTCGCGATGCATAAACCAGCCCAGCAGGAGCATGCCGTCGCTGGGCGACACCCGCCAGGCCGGCATCAGGTTCCCCAGGCCCATGGCCAGATTGATCGCGGCGAACGCCAGGGCCATGGCCCCGGGCACCCCGGACCAGGACAGCCCGAGCCCCAGGGCAGCGGCGCCCAGCAGCAGGTTCAGCAGCGGCCCGCAGAGGACCACCACCATCCACTGCCGCCGCAGCGGGCGTTGCAGATTGCTCACGGCAATCACATAACCGCCCAGGCGATTGCGCTTGAGCTGCGGCGCCCAGCGCAACCGCCAGCCGCGTCGCTGCACCTGGATTTCCACCGCGGCCACCCGCACCTGCAACACCGGCATTGCGCACCCGCGTGCCCCCAGGTAATGCCCGCCCTCATGCACCACCAGCGCGACCACCCCCAGCAGCGACGCCAGGAACATCGCCAGAAAGGGCTGCAACCCGGACTTGATGGTGAACCCCAGTATCAGCGCGGCGATAAACCAGCCACTGAGCAACACCACGCGTTGCAGAAACGTCAGCAGTGCGTTCAAGGCCTTGAGCCAGGTATTGCCATCCATTGGGTACATCCTTGTGAGAAAACCGACACCAGCGCGGGCGCGCAGACTGCCAGTTTCGCCGGTACAAACTCAACTGCCGCTGCAATCTGTCGCCCTCACACCGCCTACTGCAGAAGCGGGGGGCCGCCGAGGGGGCCGCCAGCAAGCCAGTGCCTGTGCAGATGCGCAGGCCGACGGCGCTTCAGGCAGCAGCCCGGAGTCGCGACACTCCAGGCCGAGGCGGATCAGGATCGCCGCACTGTCGCTGAGGATACGGCCGTCAGGGTGGCCATCTGCAACAGCGGGTTGAGCCGCGCCAGGGCCTCGCGCCCCGGGCTGTCATCCCAGGCCGTGGCACTCCATCCGCAACAGGTGCGCGCCCAGCGAACGCGCCTCGATGCGCACCGGCAGGAACGCTTCAATCACCCGGATGTTGCTTTCCAGGTGCTCGGTCATGCGCGGCGTGGTGAAACTGCCGCCACCGGCCAGGGCCATGGGCAGCAACAGTTGATCGGCCAGGTGCTCGGCCACCGCGGCGCCGGAATCCAACCAGTCCCGAGCCTGATCGATGGCAAGGTCAGCGACCTTCTCCGCCCGCAGGCTGTTCTGAGCGAAGCCGCAAAACAGCTCGGTCAGGTGCTCGAAGGCGAACTCCAGCAACAACACATTGCCCGGGCCGTATTGTTCATCCAGCTGCACCGGGGTGAGGTGCTCCCGCGGCAGTTCCAGGCGATTGTGCACCCGACGCAACTCGCGCTCCGCCACATGCTCGGGCAGGCCCGCGCTCAGCGCCCAGGCCCGACTCCCCAGCAGTGCGCCACGCGCCTCCAGGTGCAGGGGCTGCAGCACCGAAGGCTGGACAAAGGCCTCCAGCTCGCCACCGCCGGCCGGGACAAAACCGTGGCGCAGCAGTTGCAGCTCGACCCGCCCGCCCATGCGCCGCAGTAACGGCAACCAAGCCTGCTGGAGGAAATCCACTGGTGGCGCCAGGGGGTTATGGGTGCCGCCGCTGATGCTCACGCGGCTGGGTTGTGGTGCGTGCAACAAGGCGGGCAGCAGGGTCTGCAGCACCAGGGTGCAACTGCCCGCCGTACCGATGGCGAAGCGGTAGTCGCCGCCACGGATCGGCCCCGGTTCGAAGGTCAGGGCCTGGGAGCCGAGTTCGACCCCCGAGGTCTTGGCGCCACAGACCTGGGCCGCGGCCTGCACCGCCGTCAGGTGCTGACGCAGCAGCCCCGGGCGGCTGCGCCGGGCACGAATATTATGAATGCGCAGGGTCTTGCCGCTGAGCATCGACAGGCTCAAGGCGCTGCGCAGTACCTGGCCGCCGCCGATGGCGCCGTCCAGTTCGATTACATCCTGTTTCATCTCATTCCTCAGGCGTAGTGCCGGACGGTTTCCCGCAGGTAGGCGTCCAGCAACGCGTTGTCTTCATGGGTGCGCGCCAGTTTCGGCACCGGGCGTTCCAGCTCGGCGGCGATAAAGGCGTGCAGTGCCGGGCGTCGCGGCCCGTAGGCGGACTCCTCGGCGCTGCGTTTCAAGGCCAGCAGCTCGGCCACTTCGTCCAGCAGCGGTGGGTGGTCGACCGTGGTCAGCAGGTCGGCGAAGGTCATCGGCGGTCGGCCGCGGCCTTGATCGATCCAGCGCACCGCGAGCAAGGGCCGCAGTACGTAGAAGTACTTCTTGAAACGCACGCTGTCGCCTTGCAGGTAACCGCGAAAGTTCTTCTTGGCCATCGACAGATAATGATTGCGTGCCGCCGGCGGGCTGTAGAACGCCTCCGCCAGCTCCCGCAGGCGCGCGGTGGCGGCCGCTTCGCTGCGATACACCAGGGGCGAATCCAGCCATTCCAGCAGGGTCGGGTTGGACTTGCGCAACAGCCCCAGGGTCTTGCGCAGTTCCCAGCCGCTGATGTCCAACTCGTCGTCCAGGGGCCGCTCGATCACATCGCGCCCGGCATCCACCTGGATGAACCATTCGGGCTTTTCCACGTAGACGAAACGCACGTCGTAATCACTGTCGGTGGAGGCAAAACCCCAGGCCCGACTGCCGGATTCGCAGGCGTACAGCACCTGCACATTGCGCTCGCGCTCGATCCGCGCCAGCTCGGCCAATACCCGCTCGCGCATGGCGCTGCTCAGGGGATGACGCTCCAGGTGTTCCATGATCCTTTTTCCTTGTTCAATCGGTGGCGCTGGCAGCCAGCACACTCAGGGTCCGGCGCACGGGGTTCCACACCGTCAGGCACCAGACGCCCCACCACTCCAGGCCTTCGTCGAAATAGTCACTCCAGGGCTGCAGGTGCGGGCCCATGTCCGGCGCCTGACAGTCCAGTTCCAGGTTGCCTACCCAGTTGATCACCTGGGGCTGCTGTTCGGGGGCCAGCCCCAGCACATCCAGCCACTGGCCGTACACCTGCCGCGCCTGCTCGGCGCCGCCGGGGAAACGCAGCCCGTATGGCGGCTGGCGAAACGCCCGGTACAAGGCCAGCTCCTGCTGCTCCAGGTTTTCGCAGACCAACTGCCGGACCTGTTCCTGACTGAGCACCTCAGGCACCGCCCGCTCCTGCTCCCAGCGCATCGACGTCAAGCCGACGTCGGCATAGCGCGGGTCCTGGCGCAGTTGCTCCCAGCGCTCGCGGCGTTCGGCCACAAAGTACTGGTACAGGTGCTGCAAGCCCTGGCGATGCAGGGCTTGATCCACCTCAGCCTCGGGCTCGACCGCCAGCAGCACAAAATCGAAGACGCAGTACACCTCCTTCAGTTGCTGGCGTAGCGCGCGGCAGTGTTCATCTTCTATTCGGGTCAACAGTGGCCGCGGCTGCATAAAGGCGCTCTCCATTTTTCAAAGCAGGCGCTGGGCTGTACCTGCGGGCAATTCACCGGCTGCCTCCATGGCCTGCAAGCGCTGCAGCATGGCTTCGCGCAGCGGCTTGGGGGTGACCGGGTCGAACATCCCGTAGCGGCTATCGCACCAGTGCGCCAGAGTCTGGCGCCAATAGGCGGCGTCGCTGCCGCCCTGCCCCAGACGCCACAGCAGGTATTCCAACTGGCGCCAGCCCGGCTTGAGGGCCAGCAGGGCCCAGCGCCGCGCCTTCGGCAGGTCGTGCCAGTGCTGGTCCAGACGCTGCTCCAGGACCTCGTCGAACACCGCCCAGGGTTGCTCGTGCAACAGGCCCAGGGCGCAGTTGAAGACCTTGTCCGAGGCGTCGTCCAGGGCCGCCAGTTGCTCGGCCATGCCACGCTCGCCCAGGGTCTGCAGGGCCAGCAGGCGCACACTCGGCGCCGGCGACGCCAGGGCCTGGCGAACCATGGCATCGGCCATGGGCTCCTGCAGTTCCTTGACCAGCCCCAACAGCCCCAGCCAAGCGCGCTTGTTCCGTGGTGCTGGCTGTTGCAGCCGTTGCAGCAACACCTCGCGCGGGTCCAGCCCGTGACGGGGCGCGGCCCAATGGGCCAGGCAACGCAAGGCCCCCGAAGGGTCCAGCAGGGCCTGACTCAGATACTCACGAGGATCGGCCAGCAACGGCAGCAGCAAGCGCAGCGCCTTGACCCGCACACTGGCCCCGCAGCTGTGCATCACCTCTTCCAGCAGGGGCACGGCCTGCCCGGCGGGCAGCTCGGCGCAGGCATCCACGGCCATCTGCCGCACGCTGACTTCGCTGTGGCGCAAAGCCCGGGCCAGCAGCGCTGCCCGATCCTGCGCCCCTTCGAGCAACAGTTCGAAGACAAAGCGCGCGGCCTTGCCCCGGCAATCACCAAAGGCGCCTTCAACTTCTTCGCGTACCTGGGCCAACTGCAACACCGAACGCGCCCGTTCCAGGGTCGCACCGTGATCGGCGCGCTGTTTGCCGGCCAGGGCCAGCAGCGGCTTCAGGCTCTGCAACAGCAGCTCGGCGCGCTCTGGCGCCAGATACCCCTCGACCGCCGCAGCGGCCTCCTGGCGTACCTGGGGCACCCAATCGTTGAGGCGCTCCAGCAAGGCCGCCAGGGCCTCGGCCGAAGGCTGTGCGGCCAGGCCGCGCACGGCGGCCTGACGCACGAAACCGTTGCCGAAGCGGCTCAGTTCCAGCCAGGCGCGGTGCCGGTCCAATTCGTCCATCACCTCCCGCACGCGGCGGGCTTCGTAGTCGCTCAGCTGGTAATGCCAGCCGGGCGGCGCCGCTATCAAGGCGT
This sequence comes from Pseudomonas sp. LPH60, assembly GCF_030718165.1. NCBI lineage: Bacteria > Pseudomonadati > Pseudomonadota > Gammaproteobacteria > Pseudomonadales > Pseudomonadaceae > Pseudomonas > Pseudomonas sp. LPH60. Next base: position 745,227 of record NZ_JAVAJH010000001.1, on the reverse strand, counting down.
CCATGTCGTCCATTGTTCTACCCCTTAACGCACACCACCTGACGCAGGGTGTGCAGCACTTCCACCAGCTCGCGCTGGGCGTGCATCACTTGGTCGATGTCCTTGTAGGCCATCGGGATTTCATCGATCACCGCTTCGTCCTTACGGCACTCCACATGGGCGGTCGCGCGGATCTGGTCGGCCAGGGTGAAGGTGTTCTTGGCCTTGGTGCGGCTCATGGTACGCCCCGCACCGTGGCTGCAGGAGCAGAACGCCTCCTCGTTACCCAGCCCGCGAACGATGAAGCTCTTGGCCCCCATCGACCCCGGAATGATCCCCAGCTCGCCCTTCTTCGCCGACACCGCGCCCTTGCGGGTCACCAGCACCTCTTCACCGAAGTGGCGCTCCTTCTGCACGTAGTTGTGGTGGCAGTTGACCGCCTCCAGCGCCACTTCGAAGGGCTTGCTGATCACCTTGCGGGTGGCCTGGATCACCAGTTGCATCATCAGCTCACGGTTCTGCCGGGCGAAATCCTGGGCCCAGGCCACGGCTTCCACGTAATCGTCGAAGTGTTGGCTGCCTTCCTCGAAGTAGGCCAAGTCACGGTCCGGCAGGTTGGCGATATGTTGACGCATATCGGCCTGTGCCAGATGAATGAACAGGTTGCCGATGGCGTTACCTACGCCACGGGAACCGCTGTGCAGCATGAACCAGACCCGGTTGGCTTCATCCAGGCAAACCTCGATGAAGTGGTTACCGCCGCCGAGGGTTCCCAGGTGCTGGCGGTTGTTGCTGTTGGCCAGGGCCGGGTACTTATCGGTGATCGCCTTGAAGCGCGGGTGCAGCGCAGCCCATGCCTGGTCGGTCTGCTGCGGCACATCACCCCAGGCGCCCTTATCGCGACCGCTACGGGGCGAGGTACGACCGTGAGGCACCGCGGCCTCGATGGCGCTACGCAAACCGGCCAGGTTATCCGGCAGGTCGGAGGCGGTCAGCGAAGTACGGGCAGCGATCATTCCGCAACCGATATCCACCCCGACCGCCGCCGGAATGATCGCGCCTACGGTGGGGATCACGCTACCGATGGTCGAACCTTTACCCAAGTGCACGTCGGGCATCACCGCCAGGTGCTTGAAGATAAACGGCATCTTCGCGGTGTTCATCAATTGCTGGCGGGCTTCGTTTTCCACCGGCACGCCCTGGGTCCACATCTTGATCGGCTTGCCGTTGGCCACTTCCAGCAGTTGGTAGGTTTTGTGTTCCATGTCGTTGACTCTTTTTCCTGTGGCCGCTGATCCGGCCTTGTTCATTAGGGTGTGTAGGAGCCGGGGGCGCAGAAGACGATCTCAAGGGTCTCTTCGCTGGCAAGCCAGCTCCTACGGAATTGCGGTGTTTGGTACAGACGGCGACAAGTGAAGGTGGAACATGCAGCGCGCTCTGCCTCTGAGCTAGCACCTTGCGGTGAACGGGACTCGAACCCGCGACCTCGCTGTCCTGTAGTTCCACCGGCATTCGCCGGGTCAATCGGTGCAGGCCAGGCCTGCGGGCAGCGACAAGGGAACAGGCACATTTGCTCTACCGACTGAGCTACAGCCTTGCGGCTGGCGGGGCTCGAACCCGCGACAAAATGTAGTACCCGTGGCATTCGCTGCCATCCCGCCGAGGCGGGAAAAAAGATGCGACGACAAGAGTCGATGGAACAATGCGTTCGTGTTCTGACCATTGAACCACGGCGCCGTTTTCCAGCACCGGCGGGAATCGAACCCGCATCCCGAACCTGGGATGTAGTTCCATCCGCATTCGTCGCAAAAACTGCAAAAAAGGTGGCACGACAAAAGTAGTGACTGATGGCCGGATTCGAACCGGCTTAACCAGGATGTACAGCCACTGGCATTCGTGCCGTCACCGGCCCTGACAAAAGTTGCTGAGACGCCTTTGGATGTAGTCACAGCGGCATTCAGGGCCAATGATCAAAAAATCTGTGGTGTGCGCCGGCTGGCCGGCGCACGGTTTATCTCATGTTCCAGCGATCAGAGCGGCATCGCCTCGATTGCCTTGACCCAGTGCTGCGCACCGTAGTTGCCCGCAGTGAACTGCTCGATCACATCGAACACCGCATCACTGAAGCCGCCGACGTTGAGGATGTCCTCGCGGTCTGGCGCCTGGGTCGTGGCGCCGGGTTGCATATCGATGCACACCAGCTTCGCCTGCGGGTTGATGGCCCGGATCCGCTCCCACTGGCGCATCGTTTCCGTAGCGCCGTGGCGCCGCGCATCGATCCACGACTCGTTGTCCGAGACCAGGATCAGGGTGTCCACGCGGCTCTTGGCGTTGGCCAGTTGAGCCAGGGGCGCCGAGCAGTTGGTCCCGCCTCCGCCGATGTTGGCCAGCTTCTGCGCATTGCTCATCACGCTGTCCCGCGGGTTGAGGTGGATGTTCACCACACCCCGCTCGAACGGCATTACCCGCGCCGCCGGCTGCTTGCGCAACACCGCCGCCGCCACCAGGGCCGCCACATCGATGCAACGCACCGCCGTGGTGGCGCCCTGGCGATAGCCGGTGACCGGGCTGTGCATCGAGCCCGAGACATCCGGGCAGACCACCACGTGGCCCGCCAGCGCCGGCACGTTGGCCAGGGACAGCTCCAGGGCATCCTGCAGCGCCTCGCGGACCGCTTGCGGCACGTCCTCGCCAGCCATGCGGTAGGCCGCCAGCAACTGGTACGGGTAGACCCGGGCCTTGGCCACCTCCCCCGCATCCGCCAGCCGCGCCGCCACGTACTCGCTGCAACCCGGCACCTGGAACGCGCCGTGGCGCGCCAGGGTGTTGAGGTTCATGCGCAGCCCCTGCCAGCCCATGTTGCGGGCCTGTGCCGCCCATTGTCCGGCGCTCAGGGTCTCGTTGCCGAGCAGCTGGAACGGCACCTGCGGCACTTCCTGTGTCGCCCCGCTGCGAAACGCCAGCAGGTCGCGGGTCAGCTCAGGCAACGCCTGCACATCCACCGGCTTGCCGATCACCCAGGCAAAGAAGGCTTCGCGCCAGGCATCGCTTGGCTTGGGGTGAACCATCTTCAGCACGTCCGCCAGGGACGGCTTGGTGCCGATCGAAGCCTGCAACAGCTGACGCTCGCTGGCCGTGTTCAACCAGTTCTGCACCAGGCGCTTGGGCTGCGACCCCAGGGATTTGCGCCCGGTCACGCCGCTGCGCAGGATCTGCACGAAGTTGCGCAGCATCTTGCCGTTGTCCACCACCTGGGCGAACAGCTCCGGCACCAGGGCCGAGCGTTGCGCGGTCAGCGCCGCCAGCAGCAGCGCCGGCATGTCTTTCATATGGCCTTGCTGCCGAGCGTAACGGGCGGCCTGGGCGACGAAGCGGCTGTCCAGCTCGCTCACCAGTTGCAGCACCGCGTCCAGCTGGCCTTCAGGCGAGGTGTAGAAGGTCGAGTTCAGGCAACCGGTGACCGCCAGCTGGGCCAGGCGATGCTTGGCGTTGTAGGCATAGGCCGGTGCCTTGGAAGCGTTCAGGGTGGTGCTCGCTGGCGCTTTTGCCTGTTGGGTGTTGAACAGCTGGAAGTTGGCCATCTTGGCGTCTCGCTCTGTTGTCTCGTTCGTTGCCAGATACATTGCAGCCGCTGTGCCAGGTTTTATTTTTCCAGCAAATTATTTTTCAACTTATTGATTTATAAAGGTTTTATTTTTATTCGCTTTTTCACTGGCCATTCGACAAGACAAACGACTCGATATTTTTATATCTTTGCCTATCGCTTTTTATCTTCAGGTATAAACATGTCGAGCAAGCCCACGGTCGCCATCGGTTTTATCGGTTCCACCCTCGATCGCGTCGGCAAGGGCGCCAATCGCTGGAGCCATTGGCGGCCCACGGTCGGTCTGTGCCAGCAGCAGGACGTGCTGATCCAGCGCCTGGAACTGATCCACGGCCTGGACGCCCGGGATGTCAGCCTGGCCGAACGGGTGGCCAACGATGTGCGCCAGGTATCGCCGGAAACCGAAGTACGCCTGCACCCCATGGGCTTGAAGAATCCCTGGGATTTTGAAGAGGTGTACGGCGCCCTCCACGACTTCACCAGCGCCTACCCGTTCGATACCGAGCGCGAGGATTACCTGGTGCACATCACCACCGGCACCCACGTGGCGCAGATCTGCTGGTTCCTGCTGACCGAGGCGCGCTACCTCCCTGCCCGGCTGATCCAGACCTCGCCGGCCCGGCGCCGCGACCCCAGCGAACACGCCACCGGCACCCATGCGCTGATCGACCTCGACCTGTCGCGCTACGACCGCATCGCCTCGCGTTTTGCCCACAGGCGCCTGGAAGGCCTGGCCTTCCTCAAGTCCGGGATCGCCACCCGCAACCCGACGTTCAACCGCTCCATCGAGCAGATCGAACGGGTCGCGGTGCGCTCCAAGGCACCGATGCTGCTGATCGGCCCCACCGGTGCCGGCAAGTCGTTCCTGGCCCGGCGCATCTATGAGCTCAAGCGTGGGCGGCATCAGGTGCAGGGGCGTTTTGTCGAGGTCAACTGCGCCACCCTGCGCGGCGACGGTGCCATGTCGGCGCTGTTCGGCCATATCAAGGGCGCCTTCACCGGCGCCCAGAACGCCCGGGAGGGCCTGCTGCGGGCGGCCCACAGCGGCATGCTGTTTCTTGATGAAATCGGCGAGCTGGGACTGGACGAACAGGCCATGCTGCTCAAGGCCATCGAGGAAAAGCGCTTCTTCCCCATGGGCGCGGACCAGGAAGTGGAGAGTGACTTCCTGATCATCGCCGGCACCCACCGCGACCTGCGCGACCGGGTGGCCCAGGGCCTGTTCCGCGAAGACCTGTATGCGCGGATCAACCTCTGGACCTTCAACCTGCCGGGGCTGGCCGGGCGCCGCGAAGACATCGAGCCGAACATTGACTTCGAACTGGAACGCCACGCCCGGGAGCAAGGGCAACTGGTGCGCTTCAACCTGGAGGCGCGGCGCCGATACCTGGCCTTCGCCAGCTCCAGCGAAGCGGCGTGGCTGGGCAACTTCCGCGAGCTGTCGGCATCCATCACCCGCATGGCCACCCTGGCCGACAGCGGACGCATCGACCAGGCCCAGGTCGAGGAGGAAATCCAGCGCCTGCGCCACGCCTGGGGCCTGGAAAATGCCGAGGATGAACTGCAGCAACTGTTGGGCGACGAGGTAGAGCTGGACCTGTTCGACCGCCTGCAACTCAAGGCGGTGATTGCCGAATGCCGCCGCGCCGACAGCCTGTCGGACGCCGGGCGTCGGCTGTTCAGCGTATCGCGCCAGGGCAAGGCCAACCCCAACGACGCCGACCGCCTGCGCAAATACCTGGCGCGCTTCGGCCTGGACTGGAAGCAGCTGTAGCCGCTGCCGCAGGCTGCGCATGGCCCGCAGGGTTCTCAAGATCGATAGCGGTTTGGCTGGGGATCGCCAGGCAAGGTCCTGCGGACCTTTGCGCAGCCTCGCTGACGCTCGGCAGCGGCTACAGGGCCAATGCCGATCCGGGATTTGTGTAGCCGCTGCCGCAGGCTGCGAACGGCCCGCAGGGACGCAGGGTTCTCAAGATCGATAGCGGTTTGGCTGGCAATCGCCAAGCAAGGTCCTGCGGACCTTTGCGCAGCCTCGCTGACGCTCGGCAGCGGCTACAGGCCAATGCCGATCCGGGATTTGTGTAGCCGCTGCCGCAGGCTGCGAACGGCCCGCAGGGACGCAGGGTTCTCAAGATCGATAGCGGTTTGGCTGGGGATCGCCAGGCAAGGTCCTGCGGACCTTTGCGCAGCTTCGCAGGCTCAGCAGCGGCTACAGGGCTGCGGTTGGGACGGCGAAGACGCCGCTGGCCCGGGCCACTTCACGCTCGCCGACTCGCAGCACCACGGTGGCAAAGGCCATCTGCCGGCCGCGTTTGGCATGCTCCAGGCGCACCTCGATCCATTCCCCGACCTGCACCGCCCCCAGGTAGTCGAGGGTCATGCTGGCGGTGATCAGCGGCAACGGCGGCTCGCTGGAGAACGCCATGGCGTAGCCCATGCCGATGTCCGCCAGGGTGGCGATGATGCCGCCATGCACCGTGCCCCGGCCGTTGGCGTGGCGGGTGTCGGCGCGCAGGCCGAGGCACAGTTCACGGCCACTGCCACGCCCATAGACCGGGCCGATCAGCTCCAGCAGCGGGCTGCTGCGAGGCCAGGGACTGAAGCCCGGAGGGATGTCCGATTCGCTCATGAGGTTCTCCTTGAACCGCTGGGTAACGAGGGTTGCACAGGGCGACAGGTGTAGCCCTGATTGACCACGGTGCCCATGAGCATCAGCCAGGCAAATGGATGAAAATAACTTGCGCCACGATCGTGGTGATCCCGGGAACAACGGTAAGATGCGCGCCTGCGCTCTAGCCGCAGTTTCAAGTACTCAAGGAGCCTCCATGCAACATCAGGACGATCACCCTGCCATCCGCCGCCGACTGGCCTTTGCCTTCTTCGGTGCCCTGGCCCTCAGCGCCTGCTCCCCCAGTGATCACAACAGCTCTGCGGTGGCCCTCGGTGGGGCCCAGGGCAAGGCCGGCGCCCTGCTGGCCTACGAGCACGAACTGACCCTGTCCCTGCCTGCCGAACAAATCGGCCCGCACCTGACACAAACCCGTGAAGCCTGCGAAAAAGCCCAGTTCGGCCCCTGCAACATCTTGCTCCTGGAGCAAGGCCCGTACCGCGCCCGGGTGGTGCTGCGAATCGTTCCGGAGGGGGTCGAGCCCATCGTCCAGCAGGCGTCCCAGGGGGCAGAACTGGGGGAGCGCATCACCAGCGCCGAAGACCTGGCCGATGCCGTGGCCGATGTGCAACGCCAGCAACAGCGACTCAAGGCCCAGCAACAGCGCCTGGATGAACTGGCGGCGCGCAAGGACATCAGCGTCAGCGACCTGATCGCCCTGAGCAAGGAGCAAGCGGGCATCGAGAACGACCTGCAAGCGCTGGCCCAGACAGCTGCCGGACAACAGCGTCGCCTGGACACCAACCGCCTGACCCTGAACTTCCTGCCCAGCAACGGCGCCGAACGCGGTTCAAGCCTCAAGCGCGCCTTCAGCAACCTGCTGGACAACCTGTCCGACGGCACAGCCGAAGCCTTGGAGAAAGGCAGCTATGCCCTGCCTTTCGTGATCCTGGCCTTCCCCCTCGCGATGCTGTGGGTGTGGCTGTGGCGCAAGTTCGTCCGTCGCCGCCCCTGAGTTCTGCAGCGCCCTCAAGGGCGCCTTCGCTGGCCAGCCAGCTCCTACGGTTAGCCCACACACCGCGTAAGGCCCCGTAGGAGCCGACTCTCCGGCAAAGAGGCCGGCGAATCCTGCAGCGCTCCCAACGGCGCCTTCGCTGGCCAGCCAGCGCCTACGACTGGGGTTGCAGCGCCAGTTGCAGGCGCTCCAGGCCGATGCCGAATCCGGCACCTTCGCGGTAGGCGCCGGCACCTACCACTTGCTGTTGCGCACCCAACTGCGGGCAACGCACCTCGAAACCTTCGCCATTGAGGTAGTAGGTCAGGCCGCGCTTGACCCCGAGGTTGAGCTCGTACTCCAGGCCCAGGGCATCCAGAAAGCCAACGCACAGTTCCCGCGCGCGCTCCAGCGCCTGCAAGGGTTCGGGGCCCAGTATCTCCAGGCCCAACTGGGTGAATTCTCGATACCGCCCGGCTTGCGGCCGTTCATAGCGATAACAGCGAGCGACGTAGAAAAAGATCGCCTGCTCCCGTCCTGCCAACAGCTCGCGGGCGGTTTCCTGGAACAGTGCAGTGGCTTCCGGAATCAGGCAGCAGGGCCGTCCGGCCTTGTCATTGAAGGCCCACATCTGGCCGATGACTTCACTGCCTCCGGCCTTTTCGATAAAGGTGTCCTGGCCCCACAGCGCCGGGACTATGACTTCTTCAGCACCCGCTTCGATGAAGCCAGCTCCGGAAGCGCTCTTCCAGGGTGCGTAGGGCGGCAGCTTGCGGGCCGGTGATCATTCGAGTGCCACGGAGCATGGTCATGGGTGTTTCCTCTTGGTTTTTGACAGGCAATAAAAAAGGCGCCTTGCAGGGCGCCTTGGTTTTTTTTCATCGACGGTCAGTGATCGCGTTCTCTCGATAACTGACGGCTCGACGCGCACAAGCGACCACGGCCCCGGGGGTGAGGTCGATGGTGATGAAGGCGGGAGTCGAGGCGGAAAAAATTCATGCCGCATCCTGCCACGCGGCCCAAGTGCCTGACAAGCCGCCCAATCATCCGGCACTCGCCGACGAAGAGGCCTGTGAGTCCTGCCGCTGGCAAGCCAGCTCCTACAACGGGCAGGCCCTTGGGGTTACAGCGGCCTTTGCAGGCAGCGCTGATAGCGTTCATCCACGCGCTTGGCAAACCAGGCAGTGGTCAACTGGCGGGTGATCTTCGGGCTCTTGAGTTCGATGCCCGGCAGTTGCTGGCGCGGCACGGGTCGGCCCGCCGCGCGGTCGGCCAGGGCAAACACCTGGCGGTACAGCTCGGTCTGGGCAAAGGCCTGGCTGTCGCCCTTTTCCAGCTGGGCGCGAATCTGCGGGTTGCGCAGCCCCAGTTGCTTGCCCAGGGTACGCACCGCCAGTTCGGTGCTGCCGGGCAGGAGCGAGTCGTAACGGATCAGGTCGCCGTCCAGGGCCAGCTTGATCCCGCTGAGGCGGCTCACCGCAGCCTGGAAGGCAGCGTTGCGGCTGGCGTACCAGCCGGCGTTGAAGTCGGCGAAGCGATACAGCGGCTGCGGGTAGTCCACCGGATAACCCAAAAGGTGGGCGATGCCGAAGTACAGGCCACCACGGCGACTGAAGACTTCATGGCGGATTGAGTCCTGCACCGGGTACGGATAACCCTGGGCCTGTTGCTGGGCGAATTCGATGCTGACCTGCATCGGCCCGCCGGTGTGCACCGGGTTGAAACGGCCAAACAGGGTCTGGCCCAGGGGCACCTGGCCGATGAAGTCATCGAAGATCGCACTCAGTTCCTTCTCGCTGCGAGCCTTGGCCAGACGCTGGCTGTAGGACTGACCGTCCGCGCCGCGCACTTGCAGGGCGGCACTGACCAGCAACGCCGGCACATGCACCTTGGCCGCGCGGCGGTCGATTTCCTCCCGGGCAATGCGCCCCAGGCCCGGCACTGTCGGGTCGACCTTGAAGGTGGATTCCTGTTCGGTCACCGCCAGCACCGCGCACAGGTTGCTCGGGCTCGGCTCAAGGCCCTGGGCGCTGAAGGCCACCTGGATATCCCGGGCCCAGCCCTGGCGGTCGCTGACCTGGGCCGGCAGCAGGCGCAGGATCCGCGCCTGGGTCTGCTCCGGGGTCAGCGTCGGTGCCTGGGGGCCACGCGGGCTGGCGCAACCGGCCAGCAGCGACAGGCCCAGGCAGCAACTGAGAAGACGAGAGGAAATCATGGGACTCCGCAAGAGGGCTGGACGAGGGCCGTGCAAGTAAAGCAGCGGCATGGGGCGTTCGACCAAAGAATGCGAGCGCTGTTCCCGCAACGCCCCTGTAGCCGCTGCCGCAGGCTGCGAACGGTCTGTAGGGGCGCAGGGCTCTCAGGATCGATAGCGGTTTGGCTGGGGATTGCCAGGCAAGGTCCTGCGGACCTTTGCGCAGCTTCGCCTTGGCTCAGCAGCGGCTACAGGGCCAATGCCGATCCGGGATTTGTGTCACCGCTGCCGCAGGCTGCGAAAGGCTGCGGACCCTGAGGCCTCTGCGTGATCGACGGGAGATCGCCAGGCAAGGTCCTGCGGACCTTCGCGCAGCTTCGCCTTGACTCAGCAGCGGCTACAGGGCCAATGCCGATCCGGGATCTGTGTCACCGTTGCCGCAGGCTGCGAAAGGATGCGGACCCTGAGGCCTCTGCGTGATCGACGGGAGATCGCCAGGCAAGGTCCTGCGGACCTTCGCGCAGCTTCGCAGGCTCAGCAGCGGCTACAGGCTAAAATCCTTCTATTGGCGGTGTGGCTGGGTGTACTTTGATGACCCCGCCCTCAATGGAGTGACACCCGGATGTTGACCCTGGATTTTCTGCTTACCAGCCTGATTGTCGTGCTGATTCCCGGCAGCGGCGTGATCCTGACCATTTCCACCGCCCTGGTGGCCGGCAAGCGCGCCAGCCTGTTCACCGCCATCGGCTGCACCGCCGGGATCGTCCCGCACCTGCTGGCCTCGATCCTCGGCCTGTCGGCGATCCTGCACACCAGCGCCCTGGCCTTCCAGGGCCTGAAGTTCGCCGGGGTCGCCTATCTGCTGTACCTGGCCTACGCCACCTGGCGTGATCGCTCGGCCTTTGCCGTGGACAGCAACGCGGTGAGCCACGGCGCCGGCGCGCTGATGCTCAAGGCCTGCCTGCTGAACATCCTCAACCCCAAGCTGACCATTTTCTTCCTGGCCTTCCTGCCCCAGTTCATCGCCCATGACGGCAGCGATCCGATCCCGCAGATGCTGCTCCTGAGCGGCGTGTTCATGGCCATGACCTTCTTCGTGTTCGTGCTCTACGGGTTGCTGGCCAATCTGTTCCGTACCGCGGTGATCGAGTCGCCCAAAGTCCAGAACTGGTTGCGCCGCAGCTTTGCCGCAAGCTTCGCGGGGCTGGGCCTGAACCTGGCCTTCGCCCAGCGTTGACTCCGCGGCAGGCGCCGCCCGCAGTCCGATGCATAACGTTGATCTCGTAGCGAGGGCAAACACATGAACTGCAGCGACGTACTGATCATCGGCGCCGGCCCCACCGGCCTGGTGCTGGCGCTCTGGCTGCGCCAGCAGGGGGTCAAGGTACGGATCATCGACAAGACCCTGGGTCCGGGCACCACCTCCCGGGCCCTGGCGGTGCAGGCCCGGACCCTGGAGCTCTACCGCCAGCTGGACCTGACCCAGGCCATCGTCGAACGCGGCCACCACGTGCCGGCGGTCAACCTCTGGGTCCGCGGCGAGCGGGCCGCGCAACTGCCGTTCAACGCCATCGGCGAGGACCTGACGCCCTACCCCTTCCTGCAGATCTTTCCCCAGGACGAGCACGAGCAACTGCTGATCGAACGCCTGGAACGGCTGGGCGTGCGCGTCGAGCGCGACACCGAGCTGCTGGCCTTCACCGATCACGGCCACCTGATCAACGCTCGCCTGCGTGGCCCCGACGGCCGCGAGGAACATTGCCAGGCCTTCTACCTGGCCGGCTGCGACGGCGCCCGCTCCACGGTGCGCAAGACCCTGGGCAGCGGCTTTCCCGGCGGCACCTACCAGCAGGTGTTCTACGTCGCCGATGTCGAGGCCGACGGCCCGAGCATCGACGGCCAATTGCACGTGGACCTGGACGATGCCGACTTTCTCGCGGTGTTTCCCCTGGCCCACAGCGGCCGCGCGCGGCTGATCGGCACCGTGCGCGACGAGCGCGCCGAGCACCCGGAAAACCTGTGTTTCGAAGACGTCAGCCAGCGCGCCATGCATCAGCTCAAGGTCAACGTCACCCGAGTCAACTGGTTCTCCACTTACAAGGTGCACCACCGGGTGGCCGAGCAGTTTCGCCAGGGACGGGTGTTTCTCCTGGGGGATGCCGCCCACGTCCATAGCCCGGCCGGCGGCCAGGGCATGAACACCGGGATCGGCGACGCCATCAATCTGGCCTGGAAACTGGCGGCGGTGCTCAGCGGCCAAAGCGCCGAAAGCCTGCTGGACAGCTATGAAATCGAACGCATGGAGTTTGCCCGGCGCCTGGTGGCCACCACCGACCGGGTGTTCAGCTTCGCCACCGCCGACGGCCCGGTCGCCTACCTGGTACGCACCCGCCTGGCGCCCCTGCTGCTGCCGAAGATCGCCGCCTTCGACAGTGCCCGGGAGTTTCTCTTTCGCACCGTGTCGCAGATCACACTCAACTACCGGGGCATGCCCCTGAGCGCCGGTGGCGTCGGCCCGGTGCACGGCGGCGATCGCCTGCCCTGGGTCCGCGACGACGAGCACGACAACTTCGACAGCCTGGAGTACCTGGGTTGGCAGGTGCACGTCTACGGCGTCACCAGCAACGCAGTACAGGACTGGTGCGCCGAACACCGGGTGCCGTTGCGGGTCTTCGACTGGCGCCCGGCCCACGCCCGCGCGGGGCTGGCGCGCAACGCCCTGTACCTGCTGCGCCCGGACACCTACGTGGCCCTGGCCGAACGTTCGGCCGATCCGCGGGTGCTGGAGCGTTATTTCCGCGAGCGCGAGCTCTCCCCACACAGCGGCACAGCGCCTCTCAAGCCCCGTTGAAAGGCAGCCTGATCTGCGTCCAGCGCTGGGCGAACTGCTCCGGCGTGGCCGCCCGCACCCGCTTCAGGTCCCGGGGATAATCCACCCCGGGCGCCTCTTGCGGGCGCCAGGCGCTGAACTGGCCGTTGCTGGCCCGCAGGATATAGCCGCTGTCCTGGCACCCCTCGCTGACCAGAAACATCACCCCCGGCGTCACCCAGTCCGGCTTGAGTTCGAGCGGCTCGTCGCTGACGCCCCACATGCGGGTCTTGGCCACCGGCGACACCGCGTTGACCCGAATCCCGTGCTCCGCGCCTTCCTGGCTCAGCGCATTCATGATGCCCACCTGGGCCATCTTGCCCGCGCAATAGGCCAACAGCCCGGGCTGTGCATATTCCGCATATAGGGCGCGGTCGGAAGTGGTCAGCAACAGCCGGGGCGCCGTGGATTGCCGGAGAAAGGGCCAGGCGTGCTTGGCCAGCCAGATCGGCGCATGCAGATTGATCCCCAGCATGCGCTGGAGAAACTCGGCGTCGAGCTCCTCCAGCGCCTGGTAGCCGACCCAGCCGGCATTGTGAATCAGGATATCCAGGCCGCCAAAGGCCGCCACGGCGCACTGCACCAGCCCCCGGCACCCGGCTTCGGTGCTCAGGTCGCTGGTGTCGGCCACCGCCCTGGCGCCGCTGGCCCGCAAGGCCCGCACCGCCTCATGGGCGACGCTTTCATCCATCCCCAGGCCCGTGCCGTCGCTCCCGCAATCACTGATCACCACCTGGGCGCCACGGCTGGCCAGGGCCCTGGCATAACTCAGGCCCAGGCCGCGCCCGGCACCAGTGACAATGGCCGTCCTGCCGCTGAAATCCATCGCTTTTCCTCCTGTTTGAACCTCGGGCCGCTTAAGCCTCAGGCCGCTTCAATCTCAGAGTAACAGCATGAAAATCAACGACTTAATACTAAATTACAGCCCCTGTGAGAGGTTCTGAATATCAAAGAAAAACCTGTGAAACCATGGACCTCCAGGTTTACAGTCCCAGCGGTTCCCCCCAAGCAAGGAGCATTCGCCATGATCGAGACGCGCCTGTTGCGCCAGTTCATCGTCGTCGCCCAGGAGCTGCACTTTCACAAGGCCGCTGCGCGCCTGCACATGGCCCAGCCGCCCCTGAGCCAGGCCATCGCCCGCCTGGAGGAAAAACTCGGCTTCAGCCTGCTGCTGCGCAATCGTCGTGGCGTAACCCTGACCCCGGCCGGGGCGGACTTCCTGCACAGCGCCCAACGCACCCTGGAAACCCTGGAGCAAGGCATCCAACAGGCGCGCGATGTCGCCCAGGGGCTGGCCGGCACCCTGCGGATCAGCAGCCTGTCACTGGCCGGCTACCCGATGCTGCTCGCCAGCCTGCGACGCTTTCGCCAGACTCTGCCTGGGGTGCGCCTGGCGTTGCGGGAAATGCCATCGGCCGGGCAGCTAAAGGCCCTGCTCAACGACGACACCGACCTCGCCTTCATGCGCGACCTGCCGCTGCCCGCAGGGCAGATTGTCTCGCGGCTGATCCTCGATGAACCGATCGTCATCGCCCTGCCCCACGACCACCCCCAGGCCCGAGCATCCGAGGTGGACCTGCAGGACCTGGCCACTGAAGATTTCGTGTTCACCCCCCAGGCCCTGGGCAGCGGTTACCACAACCAGCTGATGGCGCTGTGCACGGCAGCCGGCTTCACCCCGAAGGTGGCCCAAGAAGCGGAGCGCATCCACACCCTACTGGGTCTGGTGGCCTGCGGTTTCGGCGTGGCCCTGGTACCGCAATCGATGGCCGACACGGCGCTGCAAGGCAGCGTCGCCTACCGCCCGCTAAGCGCCGTCGGCACGCAATCCAGGCCGAGCATCGGGCTCTACATGAACTGGCACCGGGACAACCCGTCGCCGCAATTGCAACGCTTCATGGCCCTGCTCGACGCTCACCCGCCCAGGGCCTGAAGCGGCCGCGCCCGGTCCCCGCACGGCCAGCACCGGCGCGACCGTCAACCCGACCTCAGAAGTCGGCCTTGACCGACAGGGTGAAGTTGCGCGGGTCGCCGTAGAAGTTGCCGAAGCCTTCGGTACCGATGGTGGTGTAGTAACGCTTGTCCAGCAGGTTGTTGCCGTTGAGCGCCAGGGACCAGGTGTCGTCGATGCGATAGCCGATGCGCCCGTTCCAGATCGCATAGCCGGCCTGGCTGATGTGATTGCCGCTGGTGGGCGAGACCCGGTAGTTGTCGCTTTGCGCGTTGACCCCAGCCCCCACATTGAAGCGCTCCAGGGCACCGCCCAGTTGGTAGTCGCCCCACACCCGTAGCAGGTGCCGCGGTACGTAGGAATTGAACGACTGGCCGTTCTTGCTGCTGTCGGCATCCTCCAGGGTCTTGGTCTGGGTGTAGGTGTAGCCGGCCAGCAGTTGCAGGCGCTCGATCACCTCACCGCTGACTTCGGCTTCAAAGCCCTGGGCGCGGACCTTGCCCGAGTTCAGCGAGCAGGTGCTGTCCGGGCAGGCCGGGTCGTCCTGCTGCGCATCCTCCTGAATCGTGCGGAACAGGCTGAAGGCGCTGTTCAGGCGACCGTCAAACCACTCGCCCTTGATCCCCGCTTCGTAGCTCTTGCCCACCAGCGGCTTGAGAGAGGCACCGTCCAGGGTCCGATAGCTGCCCTGGGGGGTGAAGATGCTGGAGTAGCTGGCGTAGGCCGTGAGGTTGTCGTTGAGGTCGTACAACACCCCGGCGAACGGCGTGACCTCGCCGGTTTCCTTGGAACGGGCGCTGCTGGGGGTGCGGGTGTCGCGCCAGTAGGCCACGGCATCGTTCTGCGACTTGTACCAACTGACCCGGCTGCCCATGACCAGGGTCAGCGGGTCGGCGAGTTTCAGGCGCAGAGTGGAATACAGCCCCTGCTGCTGGATCCGCAGATCAGAGGGGCCGCCCCGGGTGGAATTGCTTTCGTAGTAGCTGGCATCAGGCTTGGGCAGATGGTGATCGGGGTCCAGCACGTTCTGCCGCTGCGGCAAGCCGGCCACAGCATAGAAGTCGTCCTTGATCGAGCGGCTGGCGTTGGCGCCGAAGGTCAGTTCGTGCTCCTGGCCAAAGGCCTGGAAATGGCCGTCGACATAGGCATCGAAGCCGTAGTCCACCTGATCGTAGTCATAGGTGCTGCCCAGCATCAGGGTGCTGGAACGGCCGGCACCCACCGGCACCGAACCGCTGGGGAAGGCGTACTCGATGTCCTGGGTGTTGCGGCTGTAGACCCCGGCCACCTTCAGCGCCCAGTCATCGTTGAGCTGTTGCTTGAGGTCGGCGAAATAGGTCGCGCGCTTGCTGCGCGAGTTGTTCCAGGCGGTGTTCAGGCAGGTGGAACGGCCGAGCTTGAGGTCGCTGCCGTCGCTGTAGCGTGGCAGGCCGCCCCAGCACGGGCGCGAGTCAACGTCTTCATAGGCCATGCCCAGGCCCAGGGTGGTGTCGTCACTGAGGTCGAAGTCCAGGGCGCCGTAGTAGACCTGATCCTTGCGCTCCCCCAGGTCATAGAAGTACTGCCGAGTCTGCTGGGTCACCACCGCACGGCCGCGAACGGTGCCAGCGTCGTTCAGCGGCCCGCCGGTATCCACCTGGGCCCGGTAGTTGTCCCAGCTGCCGGCGGACATCATCAGCTGGGTGTGGGGCGTGGCCTGGCCACGCTTGCGCACGAAGTTCACCGAACCGGCGGTGCCGCCCGCACCCTTGAGCATGCCGGCGGCGCCGCGCAGGATCTCCACCCGGTCGTAGAAGGCCATGTCGCTGCTGAAGCTGTCGGCCTGCACGTAGCTGCTGCCCATGTCCAGGGGCACGCCGTCGTACTGGTACTGGCCGGTCATGCGAAAGCCACGGGAGTAGAAATACTTGCCGCCCATGGGCGAGTCGTAGAGGGTGATGCCCGGGGTCTTTTCCATCACCTGGTCGATGGTGTTGAGGTTCTGGTCATCGAGCATCTTGCGGGTGATCACGGTCACCGACTGCGGGGTTTCCTTCAGCGAGTGCTGGCCCTTGCCGATGGTCACCGCGCCGGTGGTGTAGGAACCGGAGTACTCGGTGGTGGCCCCCAGCTCCTGGCCCTGGACCTGAGTGGTGCCCAGCTCCAGAGTGCCATTGCCCTTGGGCACGGGGCGCAGCACATAGCTGCCGTTACTCTGCGGTTCGGCCTGCCAGCCGCTGCCGGCAAGAATCCGCGCAAAGCCTTCCTGCACCCCGTAATCCCCCTGGAGCCCCGCCGAACGCAAGCCGGCCGTCTGTCGCGCATCGAAGGAGATGGCCGCCCCGGCGGCACTGGCGTAACGGCTCAGCACTTCGGTGAGATCCCCCGCCGCGATATCGAAGCGGCGCACCGCCGTCTGTTCGCTGGCCGCCACCGCAGTCAACGGCAGCAGTGCCGCGCCATACACCGCCAGCGCGCCCCAGAGCCCGACCTTGATGGCCTGGGCCAACTTCGACTTGTGAACTTCAGACATGTTTTGCCTTCCCCCAATCTTGAAAATGAATCCACTGGGGGATGAGCCGGATCAGAATGGGCAAAAGTGCAAAGACCGGAATAATTATTTTTTACCGCTTGGTTTCAGCCGAGGCGGCGCTGGGACACCCGCACCCAATAGCGGGTGTAGCGCTCGATGCGCAGCGAGAAACCGCTCTCAAGCGCCGCCAGGGCGCGGTCGGTGTCATCGATGGGAAAGGCCCCGGAAATCTTCAGGCCGGCAATCTGCGGATCGCACTGCACCACACCCCGGCGGTAGCGCGACAGGTCCGCCAGCAAGTCCTCCAAGGGTCGGTCGAGGGCGATGATGCTGCCCTGGCGCCAGGCGCCTACTGAAGCGTCGTTGGGTTGTAGCGCGGCGAAACTCCGGGTGTTGAAAGCCAGTTGCTGCCCGGCTTCGACCCGACGCACCAGCGCCCCGTTACCCAGGCTGACCTGCACGCCCTGCTCCAGCACCGCCACCTGATCCTCGCGCTCTTCGCTGCGCAACACGAAACGCGCGCTCTGGGCCTGGACCTCGCCGTGGCGGGTGATGATCCGCAATGGCCTGTGCTGCGCATCAACGCCAGCGCTCACCAGCATCTCGCCCCAGAGCAACTGCAACCGGCGCTGCTGACCGTCGAAAGCCACATTCACCGAGGTGTCGGTGTTGAGCAGCAATGCACTGCCGTCCGCCAGGCGCACTTCGCGGCGCTCGCCGACCTGGGTTCGATAGTCCGCCAGCAATTGCTGGGCGCTGTCGCTGCGCCAACCCAGCCAGCCCAGGGAGCCGGCCGAAGCCAGCACCACCAGATTGCGCATCAGCTCGCGGCGCGAGCGCCCGGCCCCGCGTAAGGTGGAACCGGCCAGACCGCCAGGCAGGGCCGACATCTGCTCGCCCAGTTGCTGCATGCGTTCCCAGGCCTGGCGATGCAAGGGGTCGGCGGCCAGCCATTCGCGCCAGGCCGCCTGTTCCTGTTCGCTGGCGGTGCCGGAGCGCAACTGCGCATACCAGCGCGCCGCGCCGCTGATGGCCTGGCGCTCGCTCACGCTCAGTTGCAGGTTGGCAAAACTCATGACAGCTGCATCCGCATCTGCATCAGGCAGCAATGCTCCATGGCCTTGGCCATGTAGTTGTTGACGCTGCGCACCGAGATCTGCAGGCGTTCGGCGATCTGCTCGTAGGTCAGGCCATCGCACTGGGACAGCAGGAAAGCCTGCTTGACCCTGGCCCCCAGGCCGTCCAGCAGCCGGTCGACCTCCAACAGCGCCTGGAGCATCAGGTTCTGCTCCTCCGGCGACGGCTGCTCGCCCTCGGGCACCAGGGCCAGGGCCTCCAGGTACGCCTGCTCCAGGGAGCGGCGGCGAAACAGGTCGATCAGCAGGCCATTGGCGATGCGCGACAAGTAGGGCCGCGGCTCACGGATCTCCAGGGCATTGCGCGCCTTGAGCACCCGCACGAAGGTGTCCTGGGCCAGATCGGCGGCATCGAAGGTGTTGCCCAGGCGCTGGCGCAACCAGCCCTGCAGCCAGCCGTGGTGATGGATATACAGATCGGTGACGGCACTGCGCAGGGATAAGTCGTCGGCGGGCATGACAATAAGGATTCATATTTGATAATGAATCGCATTGTCATGTAGGGGCGGAAGTCTTGGCAAGAGCCACGAACGCCGGACGACGTTCGTGGCGGTATGGCGGGGGCCTGGTCAGATCCCGGCCAGGGCCAGGTCCATGGCGAAGTAGGTGAAGATCAGGTCGGCGCCGGCGCGCTTGATCGAACCCAGGCTTTCACGCACCACCCGCTGCTCGTCGATGGCCCCGGCCTGGGCGCCGAACTTGATCATCGCGTACTCGCCGCTGACCTGATACGCCGCCACCGGCAGGCGCGAGGCCTCGCGGATGTCACGGATGATGTCTAGGTAGGCCCCGGCGGGTTTGACCATCAGCGAGTCGGCGCCTTCCTGCTCGTCCAGCAGGGACTCGCGCACCGCTTCGCGACGGTTCATCGGGTTCATCTGGTAGCTCTTGCGGTCGCCCTTGAGCGCACTGCCGCCCGCTTCGCGGAACGGGCCGTAGAGCGCCGAAGCGAACTTGGTGGAATAGGCCATGATCGGCGTCTGGGTGAAACCGGCGGCGTCCAGGGCGCGGCGGATGGCCTGGACCTGACCGTCCATGGCCGCCGACGGCGCAATCACGTCGGCGCCGGCACGGGCCGCGGCCACCGCCTGCTTGCCGAGGTTGATCAGGGTCTGGTCGTTGTCCACTTCATGGCCGTGCATCACGCCACAGTGGCCGTGCTCGGTGTATTCGCAGAAGCAGGTGTCGGACATCACGATCATCTCCGGCACCGCGTCCTTGGCGATGCGCGACATGCGCGACACCAGGCCGTTTTCCTTCCAGGTATCGCTGCCGTCGCAGTCCAGGTGGTGCGACACACCGAAAGTCATCACCGACTTGATCCCGGCGCGGGCGTAACGCTCGATCTCCCCGGCCAGCTTGGATTCGGGAATGCGCATCACCCCGGGCATGCTCTTGATCGGCACGAAATCGTCGATTTCCTCCTCGACGAAAATCGGCAGCACCAGGTCATTGAGGGTGAATTCGGTTTCCTGGAACAGACTGCGCAGTTGTTCGGAGCGACGCAGGCGACGGGGACGGGCTTCTGGGAACTGGCTGGACATGATTTTTCCTAAGGCTGAGCGCGGGACAACACGAGCGATGGCGAAAAAAGGCTGAAAGCTTATGCCCAGAGCCGCCAGGGTACAAACCCGCACGGCTCAAGAGAGTCTTGCGAATCTGCTAACAATCAGCGCCAGGCCCGCTATTCATGGGCTTGGCGAGGGCCCGCGCAGGCCGGCCTGCGACCATCTGACGCAAGACAGAGGAGCAGCAACAAGCAACAAGCAACAAGCAACAAGCTTCGAGCGGCAAGTGGCAACTGCGCCGGGCGGGGCTTGGAGCTGGAAACTTGCCGCGGCTTCACCCCGCGAGAAACTTGCCTTCAATACAGGTGACGGCAGAGCCGCCGATCCACACCTCATCGCCCACCTGCTCCACATCGATGGACCCAGCGCGGCCCATGCTCAGGCCCTGGCTGACCCGATAGCGCGACGGCGCCAGCCCGGCCCCCAGCAGCCACTGGGCGATCCCGGCATTGAGGCTGCCGGTGGCCGGGTCCTCGGGCATGCCGTCGCCGGCGATAAAGGCCCGCACCTCGAACTGCGCCTCGGTGTCATCGCGCTCGGGGTCACAGGGCGCGATCACCCCTACGGCCAGACCGATCAGTGCCGGGTAGTCCGGTTGCAGATCCAGCACCTGCTGGCGCTCGCCGAGCATCACCGCCAGCCAGCCGGCGCCGTTGTCGACCCACTGCGCCTGGACGATATCCCCGGCTTTCAGGCCCAGGCCACGGCCTACCTGCTCCAGCACCTCGGGCTCCACCGGGCCGGACTTGAGCAGCGGCGGCGCGAGAAAGGCCAGCTGATCGCCCTGACGACGAATGCGCACCAGACCGACTTCACACTCCTGAATGATCTCCTCGCCCTGAGGCTCCCCGCCGGCTTCGAGCCAGGCATGGCAACTGCCCAGGGTCGGGTGACCGGCGAAGGGCAGCTCTTGGGTGGTGGTGAAGATCCGCAAGCGATAGTCGGCCCGAGGGTCGCGGGGCTTGAGCAGGAAGGTGGTTTCGCTGAGGTTGGTCCAGGTGGCGAAAGCGGCCATGCGTTCGTCGCTGAGATCGTCGGCGTTGAACACCACGGCCAGGGGGTTGCCCTTGAGGGGGGTGGCGCTGAAGACGTCGATTTGCTTGAAATTCAGGGCGGGCATATTAGAGGGAGCCTGGGGTCGGTGGGGGCTGGGGGTGAAGTGTACATATTCGTTGCTGCGGGTGTGGCGGTTGGTGGTTTCGCTCTTACAGCGGTGGGTTGGGTACATATCCGGTGCGGCGGTCAGGGTTACTTGGGGTTCCGCTCTTACAGCGAGTGGGCTGTGTACATATCCGTTGCTGCGGTCACGGCTACTTAGGGTTTCGCTCTTACAGCGAGTGGGCTGTGTACATATCCGTTGCTGCGGTCACGGCTACTTGGGGTTCCGCTCTTACAGCGAGTGGGAGGGGGTACATATCCATTCCTGCGGGTGCGGCCGCTGGCGGTTTCGCTCTTACAGCGAGTCACTTTGAAAAGCCCAAAGTAACCAAAGGCTCCTGCCCCTCCACTCGGTGCCTCGCCTAGGCTCGGCATGCCCGAACTCCGGCATTGATCCGTGGGCCGCCGCCACCGGCCATCCATGGCCGGGTGGCGGCTAACCCGGCGTCCTGCCGGGTTACCCACGGCTCAATGCCTGCGTTCGGCCATCGTGGTTAACGGGGCGTTCAGATCAAGATCAAAAGCCAGAGCAAGATCAACATCTGACGGCGGCCTGCCGGCCGGCCTGTTTCATTGCCGTTCGCGTTACATGTAGCCGCTGCCGAAGGCTGCGACCGCTCTGGGCGGCATTCCGTCGCAGGAGACGCTAAACCTGCCTCCCCGATATTCCTGACATATCGCGCCGCCTGGTTTTGCGAGCGCTAGCGCTCGTTCGCAGCCTTCGGCAGCGGCTACAGAGAACCAGCCTGCGCACCTTGGCTTTGGCTTTGGCTTTTGATCTTGATCTTCAGGCCCCTTCCCAGCCGGCCGAGCGTAGGCGTTGCGTAGGGGGCAGCTCGGCATGGATGCCGAGCTAGCCGCCACCCGGCCATGGATGGCCGGTTGGCGGCGGGCCCCCGGAGCAATGCCGGAGAGAGGGAACCCCGAGCCCCAGCGAGGGGCCCATGGAGGGGCAAGCGTTTTTTGGTTCCTTTTTTTGGCGTTTGAAAAAAAGGGACTCGCCGTAAGGGCGAAACCCTAAGTAGCCGTGACCGCAGCAATGGATATGTACCCCGTCCCACTCGCTACAAGAGCAAACCCCTAAGTAGCCACACCCGCAACACCGAAGATGCCCCCCTTCGCCCCACCCTAAAAAAACACCTCAAACCACCTTGGGAATCTCCAACCCACGAATCACCGCCGGCCGCGCCACAAACTTGGCCAGCACCCGCTGCACCTGCGGGAAGCTATCAATCCCCACCAACCCGCCCGCCTCATAAAACCCGACCAGATTCCGAATCCACGGAAAAGTCGCAATATCGGCAATGGTGTAGCGCTCGCCCATGATCCACTCGCGCCCCTCCAGGTGCTTGTCCAACACCCCCAGCAACCGCTTGGCCTCGTTCACATAACGCTCCAGCGGCCGCTTGTCCTCGTAGTCCTTGCCGGCGAATTTGTGGAAGAACCCCACCTGCCCGAACATCGGCCCGATGCCGCCCATCTGGAACATCAGCCACTGGATGGTTTCATAACGCGCCGCCGATTCCTGGGCCAGCAACTGCCCGCTCTTGTCCGCCAGGTAAATCAGGATCGCCCCCGATTCGAACAATGCCAAAGGCTGGTCGCCAGGACCATGGGGATCGAGAATCGCCGGGATCTTGTTGTTCGGGCTGACGCTGAGGAACTCCGGGGTCATCTGGTCCTGGGTCTCGAAGCTGACCCGGTGCGCTTCATAAGGCAGGCCGATCTCTTCGAGCATGATCGAAACCTTGACCCCGTTGGGGGTCGGCAGGGAGTACAGCTGAATCCATTCGGGAAACTGCGCAGGCCATTTCTGGGTAACGGCAAAAGCGGAAAGATCGGTCATGACAGGCTTCCAATGACAGTCAAAGGGGGGCGCCACACGAGGCAACGGTCGGCGATTATCCGCCGGGTTTTCTTAAATCGGCAACATACCGCGGTTAGTCTGGCGCCTCATCGAACCAAACGCCGTCCAGGGACTCAGAAGCACTGCCTTCACCGGCCGTGATGACAGGGAACACACAGGTTTGTCAGCCTCCACCCCTTGCGCTGAAGAATCCCGCCATGCCCCTGCTCCGCCGCTTCAAGAACCGCGCCTACCTGCTGCTACCGGCCTTGCTGCTGGGCAGCGCCCTGTGCCTGTCGCTGGAGTCCAGCGTCAGCCGCGCGCAACCGGTGGACGGCACTCAGACCCTGGTGTTCCTGCGCCACGCGGAAAAGCCCGCCGGCGGCCTCGGCCAGCTCAACTGCCAGGGCCTGAACCGAGCCCTCGACCTGGCCTCGCTGCTGCCGGAAAAATTCGGCAAGGCGCAGTACGTGTTCGCCGCCAACCCGACGCGCAACGTCGAGGAAGGCGAGCTGGACAACTCCTACAGCTACATCCGCCCCTTGATGACCATCAGCCCCAGCGCCATCAAGCTCGGCCTGCCGGTCAACATCGATTTTGCCGCCAACGACACCAGCGACCTGGCGGACGAGCTGCTGCACGACCGCTACCACAACGCGATCATCTACACCGCCTGGTCCCACGGTTACCTGCCGGAGCTGATCAACAAGGTCGCCGAAGAGGCCGTGGGCCAGAAGCGCCCGATCACTGAGGACTGGGCCTCCAGCGACTTCGACTCGCTGTACGTGCTGACCCTGACCTGGCGCAACGGCAAGGCCAGCCTGCACAGCCAGAGCTACAAGCAGGGCCTGGACGGCGGCGAGCAGGATTGCCCGAGCTGATCAGCCCAGGGCGTCGAGCAAGCGGTACCAGGCAATCCCCGCTCCCAGGTAGAGGCGTTGCAGGCCATGCAGCGGAATCGGCCGCACGGGCGTGAGCGGAAACGGAAAGGCCTGCCCCGCTCCCGTCAGCCGCGCCGCCAGGTGCTTGCCCAGCAGGGTCGACAAGGCAATGCCGCGCCCGTTATAGCCCAGCAGGATCGACAGCCCCGGCGCCGGTTCGTGCAACTGCGGCAGAAAGCTCGGGGTCAGGGCCACGCGCCCGCTCCAGCGGTACTCGATGGGGGTGCCCGCCAACTGGGGAAACAGGTTCAGCAACGAGCGCTCCAGATGGTTCCAATCGGCATCCCGGCGCGGTTCGGAAAACGGTCCGCGCCCGCCCAGCAGCAGGCGTCCCTGGGCGTCCTGCTTGAAATACAGCAGCAGGCGCCGGGCATCGGAACACACCTCGCCGCCCGGCAGGATGCTCTGGCGCAGCTCGGCGGGCAGTGGCCGGGTGGCGATGATGAAACTGTTGGCGGCGATCACCGTCTGGCGCAACCCCGGCCACAAGCCGTCGGTGTAGCCATTGGTGGCCAGCAGCACCTTCGGGGCGCGCACCCGCGCGCCACAGTCGGTCTCCAGGGTCCAGCGCCCGCCGTCGCGCTGCAGCTGCCGGACCCGGCTCTGGCCGTGAATGCTCACCCCCAGCCCCATCGCCACCCGGGCCAGGCCCCGGGCGTAGTTCAGCGGGTGCAGGCTGCCGGCCCGTGGGTCGACCCAGCCGCCCAGGTACTGCGGGCTGCCGATGCGCTGGCTTACCGCCGCCTTGTCCAGCAATTCCACGGCCACGCCGCGCTGGCGCCACTGCTCGGCGCGCTGCTCCAGGGTGCGCATCGCCGCGCCGGAAAACGCCGGCTGGATCCAGCCCTTGCGCGTGGCGTCGCAGCGAATGCGGTGTTCCTTGATCAGCTCGAACACTTCATCGGCCGCCGAGCCCACGGCTTCGATCAGTGCCTCTCCCCGCACCTGGCCGAATTTGGCCAGCAGTTGCTCGGGGTCGAACTTGAGCCCGGGGATCACCTGCCCGCCATTGCGCCCGGAGGCGCCCCAGCCGGGTTCGCCGGCATCCAGCACACAGACACGGGCACCGCTCTGGGCCAGGCGCAGGGCACTCACCAGCCCGGTGTAGCCGGCGCCGACAATCGCCACATCGACCTCCCGGTCCTCGGTCAGCGCCGGGGTGTGCTCGGCCGGCATGGCCGTGGCCGCCCACAGCGAGGGCGGCATGCGCAGAGGCTGGGACGCACTCATGCCTGCACCTCCGCACCCTGGTTAAGCAGGCGCCGCAGGAAGTCCTGGGTGCGCGGGTGGCTCGGGGTGCTGAGCACGGTGCGCGCCGGCCCGGCCTCGACGATGCGCCCGCTGTGAAGGAAGCACACCTGGTCCGCCACGTCCTGGGCAAAGCCCATTTCATGGGTGACCACGATCATGGTCATGCCCTCGTCGGCCAGTTTGCGCATCACCGCCAGCACCTCGCCCACCAGTTCCGGGTCCAGTGCTGAAGTGGGCTCGTCGAAGAGAATCGCCTCCGGGTCCATGGCCAGTGCCCGGGCAATCGCCACCCGTTGCTGCTGTCCGCCGGAGAGCTCGTCCGGGTAGGCGTGCATGCGATGGGCCAGGCCGACCTTTTCCAGCAGGGCCTCGGCCCGCAGGCGTGCTTGCCGGGGGTCCTGCTTCTTGACGTAGATCGGCCCCTCGGTGACGTTCTGCAACGCCGTGCGATGGGGGAACAGGTTGAAGCGCTGGAACACCATGGCCACCCGGGTACGCAGCTCGTGGATGCTCTTGGCCTGCCGCTCGACCCGCGCCCCGCTCACCAGGATGTCGCCCTGCTCGTAGCTTTCCAGGCCGTTGATACAGCGCAGCAGGGTCGACTTGCCGGACCCCGAGGGGCCGATCAGGCACACCACCTCGCCGCTGCGCACCTGTAGGTCGATGCCTTCGAGCACCGCCACGTTGCCAAAGCTCTTGTGTACGCCCTTGATCTGGATCATGGCTTTCTCCGGGTGCTGATGCGCGCCTCCAGGCGGCGCAGGGCAAAGGACAGCGGCAGGCTCAGGGCCAGGTAGAGCAAGGCCACCAGGGTGTAGACGGTCATGTTCTCGAAGGTCGAGGACGCGATCAGCTGCCCGGCCCGGGTCATCTCGGCCACGGTGATGGTGGACACCAGGGACGAGTCCTTGAGCATCATCACCAGGGTGTTGCCGTAGGGCGGCAAGGCGATGCGCAGGGCCTGGGGCAGCACCACCCGACGCATGATCATCGGCCCGCGCATGCCGATGGATTCGGCGGCCTCGATCTGCCCCTGGTGAATGGCCTGGATGCCGGCGCGGAAGTTTTCCGCCTGGTACGCCGAGTAGGCGATGCCCAGGCCGATCACCCCGGCCTGCATGGCGGTGAGCTGGATGCCGAAATCCGGCAGCACGAAGTAGATGTAAAACAGCTGGACGATGATCGGCAGCCCGCGAATGACGTTGACCACGCCGATGGCGAACAACGCCACCGAGCGCACCTTGGACACCATCATCAAGGCGAAGACCAGGCCGATCAGCGAACTGAGCACGAATGAGCCAACAGTGACCTGCAGGGTGACCACTGCGCCTTTCAATAGAATGGGCAGGAAGTCCAGAGCGTTCTGGAGAAACATGGAGAGACCCGTTTAATCAGCAAGAAAGGGACCCGGACCAGGTGCCGGGCCGCGACTGGATCAGTTGAGCTTCCAGCGCTCGATGATGCGCTCCAGGGTGCCGTCGGCCTTGATCGCGGCGATCCCGCGATTGACCTCGGCCAGGGTCTGGGCATCGCCCTTGCGCACGATCAGGCAGACGTCGCCCATGACCACCGGCTGGTAGCCCTTGACCAGCCGCACCTTGTTCTGGGTGCCCTGGGCCAGTTGGTAGGCGAGGATCGGCCGGTCGGCGAAACCGGCCTTGATCCGCCCCAGGGCCAGGTCGCGCATCAGGTCGGGAATCGAGTCGTAGCCGCGCACTTCCTTGAAGATCCCGCGCTTGTTCAACTCGTCGATAAACACCGTGCCGACCTGGGCGCCGACGGTTTCCCCGGCCAGGTCCTCCATGCGGCGGTAGTCGCCGGTGTCGTCGGCCTTGACGATCAGGCCCTCGCCGTAGCTGAACACCGGGTCGGAGTACTGCACCACTTTCTCGCGCACCGGGGTGCGCAGCATGGCGGCGGAGATGATGTCGATCTTGTTCGAGGTCAGGGACGGGATCAGCGCGGCGAAGGTGGTCTGCTGGATGTCCACGGCGAAACCGCCAGCCTTGCCCACGGCCCGGGCGGCATCGATCATCATGCCCTCGATGCTCTGGCTCTTGACGTCAAGAAAGGTGAAGGGAATGCCGGTGGCGGTGGCCCCGACCTTGTACAGCGGCTCGGCCTGGGCCGACAGCGAGAGGCCCAGGGCACAACAGAGTGCGAATACAGCGGGCGCAAGGACACGAGTGCGGGTATGCATGGCGAATCTCCCATTGGACGGTTTTATTGTTTGAAGTCCGTGATGGATAGCCTCTGGTGTGGAAGGCAGGAGGCATGGACCCGACTATAAACAATTTACAAAAATCGTAAAGAGATTTATAAATATCGAATATCGATATTCAAAACATGAAATAGCCAGACAGGACTGTCATGAGCGATAACAACAATTCCCTATTCAACCAGTCGCTGGAGAAAGGCCTGGCAGTGCTGCGGGCCTTCAACGCCGCGCAACGAACCATGAACCTGGCGGAAATCGCCGCGGCCGCCGACATCAACAAGAGCTCGGCGCAGCGCATGATTCACACCCTGGAACAGCTGGGCTACGTGCGTAAGCACCCGCAGACCAAACGCTTCCAACTGACTCCGCGGGTGATGGAGATCGGCTACAACTACCTGGCCGCCGACACCCTGGTGGACGTGGCCAACCCGTTCCTCGCCGAACTGGCGCAGATCACCGGAGAAACCACCAACCTCACCGAGCCCGATGGCCTGGACATGGTCTATGTGGCGCGCTTCGTGGCGCCCAAGTTCATCCCCATCCACATGCCCATCGGCAGCCGCATCCCCATGTACTGCACCGGTTCCGGGCGCGCCTACCTCAGCGCCCTGCCCGCCGCCGAGGCCACACAGATCCTCGAAGCCAGCGAGCGCAAGGCTCATACCCGGCACACCCTGACCGAGCTTGCGGATATTCAGCGCGAGATCGAGCTCACCCAGCGCCGCGGCTACGCCCTGAACCCGGAGGAACTGTTCCTGGGGGACATGAGCATTGCCGCACCGATCCTCGGCAGCCAGGGCCTGCCGGTGGCCGCCGTGCACGTGGTGGTGCCCAGCAGCCGCTGGACCCTGGAGGAAGCCGAACGCAAGCTCGCGCCTTCAGTGATCGAATGCGCCCGGGCCATCCGCACCTCGATTCGCACCCTCTGAAAATCGCTCCCCTGTGGCCGCTGCCGCAGGCTGCGAATGGCCCGCAGGGACGCGGCGTTCTCAAGGCCGACAGAGCTCTGACGGGAGATCGCCAAGCAAGGCCCTGCGGGCCTTCGCGCAGCCTCGCTGACGCTCGGCAGCGGCTACAGTCCAATGCCGATCCGAGATCGGTGTAGCCGCTGCCGCAGGCTGCGAACGGCCGGCAGGGCCGCGGCGCTCTCAAGACCGACAGAGCCCCGACGGGAGATCGCCAAGCAAGGCCCTGCGGGCCTTCGCGCAGCCTCGCTGACGCTCGGCAGCGGCTACAGTCCAATGCCGGGCGAGATCGGTTCGCGGCGCACCGGCGCCAGCGGCTACAATTCGCGCTTATTGTCTTGTGCGGAATTCCCTTCATGTCCAACCTCGCCTCCACCCAGCCCACCCGCGGCTGGGCGTTCTGGTGCAAACCCCTGCTGTTCCTGCTGGTGGCCGCCATCGGCCTGTATTACGTGAAGTGGTCGCCCTACTACCTCAAGGCCTTTGTCGCCGCCGACAGCCACAGCATCGGCGCGTCGATCCTCAACGATCAGCAAAGCTCGCCCTGGAGCGCCGCCCTGGCCTATTCCCAGGTGTACTTCCTGGCCATCTGGAAGGCTGCGGTACTGGCGGTGATCTTAGGTTCCCTGTTGCAGGTGCTGATTCCAAGGGACTGGCTGCTGCGCCTGTTCGGCCGCGCCGGTTTCGGCTCGACCCTGCGCGGCGGGCTGTTCGCCTTGCCGGGCATGATGTGTTCCTGCTGCGCCGCCCCAGTGGCTGCCGGCCTGCGGCGGCAGAAGGTTTCGGTGGGCGCGGCCCTGGCGTTCTGGATCGCCAACCCGGTGCTCAACCCGGCGACCCTGGTGTTCATGGGCTTTGTTTTGGGCTGGGGGTTTTCCGCCCTGCGCCTGGTGGCGGGCATCGTCCTGGTGCTGGGCGTGTCGCTGGTGGCGCAGCGGGTCGCCGGCCCCGAGCAACTGCCAGAAGCCGCGGTGGATGCGGTGGTGGAAGCCAGCACGGTGAACGAGCAGTCGTTCCTCAGCCGCTGGGGCAAGACCCTGTGGCAACTGTTCTGGAGCACCATTCCAATCTACGTGCTGGCGGTACTGGTGTTGGGCGCGGCGCGGGTCTGGCTGTTCCCGCACATTGACGGCGCCATGGGCGACAGCCTGTGGTGGCTGGTGCCGCTGGCGATTGCCGGGACCCTGTTCGTGATCCCTACGGCGGCAGAGATTCCCATCGTCCAGACCATGATGACCCTGGGTTTGGGTACCGGTCCGGCGGTGGCGCTGTTAATGACTCTGCCAAGCATCAGCCTGCCGTCGCTGCTGATGCTGCGCAAAGACTTCGATGCCAGGGTGCTGGTGACCGTGGCCGTGCTGACCATGCTGGTGGGGATTGTCTGCGGATTGATTGGTGCGGTGTTGTTGTAAGGCTCTGGTTGTCGCTGCCGCCGATTCGGGTCAGGCTCGAATAGGCAGCGACACGTCGGCTCTTGGCATCGGCATCGACTCGATCGCGCGCGATGTGCAACCTGCGCAAAGCGCGCCCCGGTCATGAGCTAAAGAGCGAGATGCTTCGCCACGTCATCGAACAACGCAGACCCGGAGGCCTCGATACCGTGAACAACCTGCTGCAACACAAGGGCTATTACGGCTCTATTGAAGTCAGCCCCGAGGATCACCGCCTCTTTGGCAGGCTCCAGTTCATCAAAGCCCTGGTGAGCTATGAAGGGCAAACCCTGGCTGAGCTGGAGGTCGCGTTCAAAGAGGCGGTCGATGACTATTTGAGCACCTGCAAACACTCGGCTGTCCCCGCTCAACTCCGTTGAGCACAGGTTTCCAATCGAAGCACCACCCCTCCGCCACAGCATCGTCTTGAAACACATTGATCAGGGAATGCCGCTCCCGAAACCAGAGTTTTCGCTTTGTTTTGTAAGGCTTGTCCGAGAGAATCGCCAACGCCTTTGAGCGGCTTGTGCCCTGGGTGTTCGTCAGGCAGTCTCCCCCGGTCGCTGCACCATCAGCGACTCGGATGTGGAAGTCCGGACATGAAGAACGTGCAACTTGCCTCAATGGGAACACCTGTATTTTTCAATATGGGTGACCTCGCTCTATGGCGGCTGTACGTGGGGCACTCTCGGGTGCGCCGGATCCTTCAGTCCCGGTCTTCCACACCTGCGTACAGCTGCCACCCTCTCATGTGGAAGTGAGTTCCGGCAGTTCTTGAACGACTGGAGGACCCAACTCATGAAAAAGCTCGTCCCCGATCCACCCCGCCCCCTGCGCGATCCCGAGCTGGATCGCGCCAACGCCAACCTGCTCGCCGCACTGAAACCGACCCAGGCACGCCCGTTCGGCCTGCGCGATGCCCAGGGCAATGCCCTGTTCAGCGTGCAAGCCGGGGTCAACGCCGAACAGGCCTTGAGGCACGTCGCCCTGCTGCTCAAGTGCGCCGAGGAGGTGTCCGATGAAATCACCGAGCGCGCCAGCGGCATCGAACGCGGCCTGATCTGGTCCATGGTGCATTCCGTGGAAATGGCCCGGGCCGTGGTCGAGGCCTTGCTCGACCGTCCACGCCCTGCCGGCTGACGCCCGCGCACACCGCGCGCTCAGGTGCTGTGAGCGCGCGGATCATTGAGCGCTAGCGCGAGGGCGACTGGCGCTGGCGCAGGTAATCGAGCACCGCGCCGTGGTCGCCGCTGAACTCGATCCGCGCGCCCTTGCTCTCGCGTTGGTAGGCGTACATCGGGTCGTAGTATTCGCCGAGCAGGCCTTCGATCCAGGCCCGGTGCAGCTCCACATCGCCGCTGCGGGCCTGTTCCGCCAGCGCCGCTTCCATCAGCAGGAACAGGCGCTGGTGACGCTCGCCACCCAGGCGTTTGTGGATCTTGTTCAGGCTCTCCAGCAGGCGTTCGGCAAACAGGGCAAACCCTTCCTCGCCATGCACGGCGACAAACTCGGCGCTGAGGTTGACCACGTAATCGTCAAGGATGCGCTGTACCCGGCTGTCGAGGCGGTCTTCCAGCCAGACCATGGGCAGGCCCTGCATGCTCTGGTACAGCGGCAGCGGCAAGGCGCAGCTGCCGATCATGCGGTTTTCGTCTTCCAGGACAAAGCTCTGCACGCCGCGCTCACGCTTTTTCAGTAGGTCCACCGCCAGGCGGTTTTCGAAGTCGATGTTGCTCGGCTGCCCGGTGGCGCGGCGGCCGAAGCTGGAGCCGCGGTGGTTGGCGTGGCCTTCCAGGTCCAGGGCGTTATCCAGCTGGCCCAGCACTTCGGTCTTGCCGGTGCCGGTCATGCCCCCCAACAGGACAAAATCGCACTGCTGCAGGGCCTGCTCGGTGGTGTCCAAAAGGAAGGTCCGCATGGCCTTGTAGCCGCCGCCAACCCGCGGGTAGTCAATGCCCGCTTCCTTGAGCCACTGCTGGACGATCTGCGAGCGCAGGCCGCCACGGAAGCAGTACAGCAGGCCGTCGGGGTGAGCCCGGGCGAAATCGGCCCAGGCCTGGACGCGCTGTTGCTTGATGTCGCCGGACACCAGCTGATGGCCCAGGACAATCGCCGCCTGCTGGCCCTGCTGCTTGTAGCAGGTGCCGACCCGCTGGCGTTCCTGGTCGGTCATCAGCGGCAGGTTGAGCACCCCGGGAAAGGCGCCCTTGGTGAATTCGATCGGCGCCCGAGTGTCCATCATCGGCCGGTCGTTGAGGAAGATCTCGCGGTAATCGGTGCAGTCCAGAGGCATCAGAACACCTCGACCGCATGACTCTGTCGCTCCACCAGTTCACCGATGGGCGCCAGTTCCAGGCCCAGCTCCGCCGCCAGGGCGAGGAACTCGGCATTGCCTTCAGGCGTCACCGCCACCAGCAGGCCGCCGCTGGTCTGCGGGTCGCAGAGCACGCGCTTGTGCAGCTCCTGAACCCGGCCGATTTTCTCGGCGTAGCTGCTGTAGTTGCGCAAGGTGCCGCCGGGCACGCAGCCCTGGTCCAGGTAGTACTCGACCCCGGGCAGGCGTGGCACGCGGTCGTAGTGAATCTGTGCGGTGAGGCCGCTGCCATCGGCCATTTCCACCAGGTGCCCGAGCAGGCCGAAACCGGTGACGTCGGTCATCGCGGTCACCCCTTCGAGCTTGCCGAAACGGCTGCCGGGCTTGTTCAGGGTGCACATCCAGTCGCGGGCCAGACCGATGTCGGCGTCGCGCAGCTTGCCCTTTTTCTCGGCGGTGGTGAGCACGCCGATCCCCAGGGGCTTGGTCAGGTACAGCAGGCAGCCGGCGGTGGCGGTGTCGTTGCGTTTCATGAAGCGCTTTTCCACCAGCCCGGTCACCGCCAGGCCGAAGATCGGCTCCGGTGCGTCGATGGAATGGCCGCCCGCCAGGGGAATGCCCGCCGCGTCGCACACGGCGCGGCCGCCGCGGATCACTTCCCGGGCGATTTCCGGGGCCAGCACGTTCACCGGCCAGCCAAGAATGGCGATGGCCATCAGCGGGTCGCCGCCCATGGCGTAGATATCGCTGATGGCGTTGGTGGCGGCGATGCGGCCGAAGTCGAAGGGGTCGTCGACGATGGGCATGAAAAAGTCGGTGGTGGAGACCACGCCGCGCTCTTCATCGATGGCGTAGACCGCCGCGTCATCGCGCGAAGCGTTGCCGACCCACAGCTTGGGGTCGAGGTTCTGCGCCCCGCTGCCGGCCAGGATCACCTCCAGTACCTGGGGGGAAATCTTGCAGCCGCAGCCGGCTCCGTGGCTGTACTGGGTCAGGCGAATCGGCTCGCTCATGGGGCACCTCGTCAAGTTCGGGACGCAGGATTCTAGCAGAGGGGGTCAGGCCCCGGGCCGGGGCGTGCCCTGGTGGAACAGCATCTGCCAGCGCCCTTCGCGGCAGCGCCACAGCGAACTGCGCCAGGCGCTGCCGGCCGCGCGCCCGCCGGCTGCGGCGTTATGGCACAGGTAGGTGACCTGGGCCAGATCGGCCGCGAGAAGCTGCAACGAGAACTCGCTGATCCGGCGCTCGATAAACACTTGCTGCGGCAGGCTTTCCAGCACCTGTGCCTTGTCCCAACGCCCGCCACTGGCGCCGAACTCGAGAAAGTCGTCGGCCAGCAAGGCGTCCAGCAACTGGCGATCGGCACGCACTTCGGCCTGCTGCAGGCGGGTTTCCAATTCCAGCAAGAGTTGATGCAACGCCATGGTCGAGCTCCGCAGAAAATCCAGCCCCGGACTTTAACAGTGCCCCGCTTTCGCGCGCACCGCCCCCTGCCCGGGCATTTTTTGACCCCAGAGCCAGCTTCCGAGGCGTTTCCAATTGTTTTTCAACTGCCTATTTCAAGTTGGTACGCCATGTGCAAACGTTTGCGAGTTGCAAATTTGTGGGTGTTCGCCACCGCCACGCGCGCGAACGGACATCAGGGACTTCACACCGCACGAACAGGGACTTTCCATGCACAACCGCTTCCCCCGTCATGGCCAATGGGCTGTTTCCCTCGGGCTGGCCGGCGTTACGGGTCTACTCAGTCACGCCACGCTGGCCCAATCCCCCGCGCCGGACGCGTCAGCCCAGGGCGAAAGCCTGAGCGCCGATGTGCAATCCGCGAAACAGGGTGCCTACCTTTCCGACTGGTACAACCAGGACCTGATGCTGATCGGCAGCAAGGACATCAGCTTCGGCCCGCGCCCGGCGGACGACATCTACCTGGAGTACGAATACTTCGGGCGCAAGGGCCCCTTCGAGCTGTACGGCTACATCGACCTGCCGAAGATCCTCGACATCGGCAACAGCCACGACAAAGGCATCTGGGACCACGGCTCGCCGCTGTTCATGGAGCACGAACCGCGGATCTCCATCGATTACCTGGCCGGTCGCAGCCTGGCCATCGGTCCGATCAAGGAGTGGTATGTGGCCTTCGACTGGATCTACGACCACGGCAGCCGCACCGCCAACCGCGCCAACACCCTGTACAGCGGCCTGGGCACCGACATCGACACCCATTCGCGGGTCAACCTCTCGGCCAACTTCTATGGCCGCTACCAGTGGGAAAACTACGGCGCCAGCAACGAGTATTCCTGGGACGGCTACCGCGCCCAGCTCAAATACATCGTGCCCATCGACAGCTACAGCAACGGCGCCTCGCTGACCTACATCGGTTTCACCAATTTCGATTTCGGCTCCGACCTGCACAAGGACAACCCGGCGCGCACCGCCAATGCCACGGTGGCCACCAACGTGCTGCTGTACGCCTTCACTCACCTGCGCTTCACCCTGGTGGGCCGCTACTTCCACAACGGCGGCAACTGGGAGGATGGCAGCGTGCTGAATTTCGGCGACGGCGAGTTCCGTGCCCGCTCCAATGGCTGGGGCTATTACGCCGGGGTCGGCTATCAGTTCTAGAGCAATGGCAAGCTTCGAGCGGCAAACGGCAAGACAAGAACGGTTGCGATGAGTTGCAACCTGGACCAGGCAGGATAAGCGCCGGTTAACGGCAGTCATGGAGGTTGTATGCGTGGGATTACAAAGGTTTCGTGGGTATTGGGACTGGGGGCTGTGCTGGCAGGCGGCGCCTGGGCCAATGAGGCGCCGATCAAGCCCAAGGTGGTGCTGATCAGCATGTTCGCGCCGGAAGCGCAGCACTGGATCGAGCGCCTGGAGCTCAAGCGCGAGATTCGCGTGCCGGGGCTGGCGGCGGAGTATCCGAGCATTCGCTGCAATGACCGGGACGTGTGCCTGTTGACCACCGGCATGGGCCAGACCAATGCCGCGGCGTCGACCCTGGCCCTGGCCCTGTCGCCGAAGTTCGACCTGCGCAAAAGCTATTTCCTGATTGCCGGGATCGCCGGCATCAGCCCGCACCACGGCACCCTCGGCACCGCTGCCTGGGCTCATTACCTGGTGGAGTTCGGCACCCAGTGGGAACTCGACTCCCGGGATGCGCCCAAGGACTGGCCCACCGGCTACCTGGGG
This sequence comes from Pseudomonas sp. LPH60, assembly GCF_030718165.1. Taxonomy (NCBI): domain Bacteria; kingdom Pseudomonadati; phylum Pseudomonadota; class Gammaproteobacteria; order Pseudomonadales; family Pseudomonadaceae; genus Pseudomonas; species Pseudomonas sp. LPH60. Next base: position 710,497 of record NZ_JAVAJH010000001.1, on the reverse strand, counting down.
ATCAACACCAAGGGCCCCAACGAAAAACCGCCCCTGGACTACAAGACCGAAGTCTTCGAGCTCAACCCCAAGCTCCAGGCCAAGGCCTTCGCCCTGAGCCAGCGGGTGACCTTGAGCGAGAGCCAGGAATCGGCGGCCTGGCGCCTGAAATACCCCAAGGCCCCGGCCAACCAGCCGCCGGTGGTGACCCGCTGCGACACCCTGGCGGGCAACACCTGGTTCTCCGGCACTCGCCTGAGCGAACGGGCCGAAGTCTGGACCCGCCTGCTGACCGACAACAAAGGCACCTACTGCACCACCCAGCAGGAAGACAACTCCACCTACGAAGCCTTACTGCGGGCCAGCCGCGAGGGTCTGGTGGACATCCAGCGCCTGGCGGTGCTGCGTGCCGGTTCCGATTTCGACCGCCCGGCGCCGGGGGCCAGTGAAGTGGACAACCTGCTCAAGTACGCCGACCAGGGCGGCTTTGTCCCGGCCCTGGAGAACCTCTACCGGGCCGGCAATCCGCTGGTGCAGGACATTCTCAACAACTGGTCGACCTGGGAAACAGGCGTCCCCGACGCCTGATCCGTGGCAACCCGCAGGAGCCGGCGTGCCGACGAAGGCGCGCTCAGGGCCACGACCGTTGGCGCCAGAGTCGGCCAATCAAAGTGAATTTTTGCGCCTGCGGGGGATCACTCAAGGATCACAGGGAGGAACAGAGGCTTTATGAACAACGCAAAACTCTTCGTCATCGAATACACCCTTCACGGCGCTCCCAAGTCCTTCATCATCCGCCAGGAAAAGATGGACAACGCCGAGGCCTGGCACTGGGCAAGCTGTGATGCGGGAGTGGGCCGCATCGGCCGTTTCGGCCGGGAACGGGTGAAGAAGACCAGCAAGCCCATGGCGGAAAAGTTCGGTATCGAGAATGTCACCTGGCGGCCTTCGGTCTAGGCCCGCCGCAAACGGGTGGGGCCGCAGCCCCACCCGTTTGCGCTTTTCAGCCGTGGGCGCCTTGGGCGCATTTGCACCCTTGGGTGGAAGCACAAGGCTCACCATGAGCGTGATGATCGGCGCAAGCCTGACAGCAGTAGTGCTTGCCGTGACGGACAATCGCATGGGGCCCCAACTTGCAGGTGCAGGCCGGACAGGCGCAGGTTTCATTGGACATGGCAGGGTTCCTTTTTATCAGTCTTTCAGGGGACTCGATCACCGCGCCACCTCAGACAATGGCAGCCACTGCACGGTACGAGCCCTCCAAAGACTAGGCCAACCCAGCCCCCCCGCCACGCCAACAGCGACTAAAGTGATTCGGCCAGCGCCCGCATGGACCGATGGCCACCCCGGCCCGGCCAGCCAATGATGCAGGCCGTGGTCATGCTGTCTCGACCTGACAAGAACAACCCAAGGTCATTCGCCGCCCATGACGATTCTCTATGACGAAACCCTCGACGGCGCCCTGCCCGACGTCGACCAACAGGCCTTGATCCGGGCCTTGCGCAGCCAATTGCCGGACCTGGAACTGCTGGACCAGGAGCCGCAACTCAAGCCCTACGAATGCGACGGCCTCAGTGCCTATCGCACCACACCGATGCTGGTGGCCCTGCCGCGGCATCTGCACGAGGTCCAGCGCTTGCTGCAGATCTGCCATGAGCACCGGGTGCCAGTGGTCCCCCGAGGGGCCGGTACGGGTTTGTCCGGAGGCGCCCTGCCCCTGGAAAAAGGCCTGCTGCTGGTGATGGCGCGCTTCAAGGACATCCTGCAGATCGACCCGGCCGCCCGCTGCGCAAGGCTCCAGCCGGGGGTGCGCAACCTGGCGATTTCCCAGGCGGCGGCGCCTTTTGGCCTGTACTACGCCCCCGATCCTTCATCACAGATCGCTTGCTCCATCGGCGGCAACGTCGCGGAAAACGCCGGGGGCGTGCATTGCCTGAAATACGGCCTGACCGTGCACAACCTGCTGCAGGTGCAGATGCTCAGCGTCGACGGCCAAGCCATGACCCTGGGCAGTCAGGCCCTGGACGCGCCGGGGTTCGACCTGCTGGCGCTGGTCACCGGCTCCGAGGGCCTGTTGGGGGTAATCACCGAGGTCACGGTCAAGCTGCTGCCCAAGCCGCCGATCGCCAAGGTGCTGCTGGCGGCCTTCGATTCGGTGGAAGCCGCCGGCCGCGCCGTGGCCGAGATCATTGCCGCGGGGATCATCCCCGGCGGCCTGGAGATGATGGACAACCTGGCGATCCGCGCCGCCGAGGACTTCATCCACGCCGGCTACCCGGTGGACGCCGAAGCCATCCTGCTGTGCGAACTGGACGGGGTTGAGGCTGATGTGCATGACGACTGCGAGCGGGTGCGCCAGGTGCTGGAACGCGCCGGCGCCAGGGAGGTGCGACTGGCCCGGGACGAAGCCGAGCGCGTGCGCTTCTGGGCCGGGCGCAAGAACGCCTTCCCGGCGGTGGGGCGCCTGGCGCCGGACTACTACTGCATGGACGGCACCATTCCCCGCCGGCAGTTGCCGGGGGTGCTGCGGGGCATCGCCCGCCTGGCCGAGGAGTGCCAGCTGCGGGTGGCCAATGTGTTCCATGCCGGCGACGGCAACATGCACCCGCTGATCCTGTTCGATGCCAACCGGCCGGGCGAGCTGCAGCGGGCCGAGGCCCTGGGCGGCAAGATCCTCGAACTGTGCGTGGCGGTGGGCGGCAGCATCACCGGCGAACACGGCGTGGGCCGGGAAAAAATCAACCAGATGTGCGCCCAGTTCAACCACCACGAACTGCACCTGTTCCACGCCATCAAGGCGGCCTTCGACCCCGGCGGCCTGCTCAACCCCGGGAAGAACATCCCGACCCTGCAACGCTGCGCGGAATTCGGCGCCATGCACATCCATCACGGGCAACTGCCCTTCCCCGAACTGGAGCGGTTCTGATGAGCACGGACAGCGATTTCGATGCCACCGAGGCGTTGCTGGAACAGGTGCGCGACGCCCTGCAGAGCCGTACGCCGCTGCGTATCCAGGGCTCCAACAGCAAAGCCTTTCTCGGCCGCGAGTGCGCTGGGGAAATCCTCGATACCCGCAGCCATCGCGGCATCGTCAGCTACGACCCCACGGAGCTGGTGATCAGCGCCCGGGCCGGCACCCCGCTCAGTGAGTTGCACGCCACCCTGGAGGCCGCCGGGCAGATGCTGCCCTGCGAGCCGCCATCGTTCGGCGCTGGGGCCACCCTGGGCGGCATGCTCGCCAGCGGCCTGTCCGGGCCGCGTCGACCCTGGGCCGGCGCGGTACGGGATTTCGTCCTCGGCACCCGGATCATCAGCGGCAGCGGCCAGCACCTGCGCTTTGGTGGCGAGGTGATGAAAAACGTCGCCGGTTACGACCTGTCGCGGCTGATGGCCGGCAGCTACGGCTGCCTGGGGCTGATCACCGAAGTCTCGCTGAAGGTCCTGCCCAAGCCCCGGCAATGCCTGAGCCTGAGCCTGGAAATGGACCGCCGGCGCGCCCTCGCGCAACTGGCCGAATGGGGCCAGCAGCCCTTGCCGATCAGCGCCGCCTGCCACGACGGCGAACGCCTGCACCTGCGCCTGGAAGGCGGCGAAGGCTCGGTGGCGGCGGCCCATGAGCGCCTGGGCGGCGAGCCTCTGGATTCGGGCTACTGGAGCCAGCTCAATGAACAGCAGCTGGACTTCTTCAACCCCGGCCTGCCGCTGTGGCGCCTGTCACTGCCACACAACACGCCGCTGCTGGCACTGCCCGGCGAACAACTGCTGGACTGGGGCGGCGCCCAGCGCTGGCTGAAAACCGCTGCACCAGCCAGCGAGATCCGCGCCGCCGTCAGCGCCGTTGGCGGCCACGCCAGCTGCTACAGCCACGGCCTGCAGGACAGCCCGTTCCAGCCCCTGGCGCCGACCCTGCTGCATTACCACCAGCGGCTCAAGGCGCAGCTGGACCCGCAAGGGATCTTCAACCCCGGCCGACTCTACGCGGAGCTCTAGACCATGCAGACCACCCTCAGCCCCGAGGCCCGGCAACTGCCCCGGGCAGCCGAAGCCGAGCGCATCCTGCGCAGCTGCGTGCACTGCGGTTTCTGCAACGCCACCTGCCCTACCTACCAGTTGCTGGGCGACGAACTGGACGGCCCCCGCGGGCGCATCTACCTGATCAAGCAGGTGCTCGAAGGCGCCACCGCCACCGCACAGGTCCAGCAACACCTGGACCGCTGCCTGGAGTGCCGCAACTGCGAAACCACCTGCCCGTCCGGAGTCGATTATCACCACCTGCTGGACATCGGCCGCGCCGTGGTGGATGCCGCCCTGCCCCGGCCCGCCGGCCAGCAACTGCTGCGCCGCGGGCTGCGAGCCCTTAGCGCCAACCCGCAGCTGTTCAAGGCCCTGATCCAGGGCGGCAGCCGCCTGCGTCCGCTGCTGCCCCAGGCGCTGCAGGACAAGCTGCCGCGCCAGTTGCCCAGCGCCAAGCCGCGTCCGCCCCTGCGCCATGCACGGCGCGTGCTGTTGCTCGAAGGCTGCGTGCAACCGGGGCTGTCGCCCAATACCAATGCCGCGGCGGCGCGAGTCCTCGATCGCCTGGGCATCAGCGTGCAGCCGGTCGCCGAGGCCGGCTGCTGCGGCGCCGTGGACTATCACCTGGACGCCCAGGAAGCCGGCCTGCAGCGCGCCCGACGCAACATCGACGCCTGGTGGCCGCACCTGCAACAGGGCGCCGAGGCGATCATCCAGACCGCCAGCGGCTGCGGCGCCTTCATCAAGGATTACCAGCACCTGCTGGCCCATGACCCGGCCTACCGCGACAAGGCCCGGCAGGTCAGCACCCTGGCCCGGGACCTGGTGGAAGTGTTGCGCGCCGAACCCCTGGAGCAGCTCGGCGCCCACAGCGAACAGCGTCTGGCCTTCCACTGCCCCTGTACCCTGCAGCACGCGCAGAAGCTCGGCGGCGCTGTGGAAAGCCTGCTGCAGCGCCTGGGCTTCAACCTCACTGCGGTGCCCGACAGCCACCTGTGCTGCGGCTCGGCGGGCACCTATTCACTGACCCAGCCGGCGCTGGCGCGGCAACTGCGGGACGACAAGCTGCGGGCCCTGGAAAGCGGCCAGCCGGAGTTGATCGTCACCGCCAACATCGGCTGCCAGACCCACCTCGATGGCGCCGGCCGCACCCCGGTCCGCCACTGGATCGAGGTGCTGGAAGACGCGCTGAGCTGAGCTAAGCGCCAAGCTCCGAGCTGGAAGCTGGAAACTTGTGGCGTGTGGCCTGCGGCCTGCCACTTGCAGCTCAGGGCCGTGCCTTGCTGCGGTACATGAACAACAGCGCCAGGGCCAGGCACAGCAGCGCCAGCAGGCGGTTGGACGACAGCTCGATGGCCGGGTTGCCGAACCAGCCGAAGTTGTCGATCAGCATGCCCATGGCCAGTTGTCCGAGGATCACCGCCACCGTGGCCACCGCGGTGCCGACCCGGGGCACCGCGCCGACCATCACCAGCATGTAGACCACGCCAAACAGCGCGCCAGTGAGTTGCCATTTCGGCGCCTGCAACAGGCTCATGGCCTGAGGGGGCTGGAAAAACACAATCAGCAGCCCGGTGATCAGGGCACCCACGGCAAAGGTCAGCAGGCTGCTGCGCAACACCCCCACGCTTTCACCCAGGCGGCCATTGATCGCCGCTTGCACACTGAGCACCGCACCCGCAGCCACCACCAGGACCAGCAAAAGAATCAGGTTCATGTTCAACCTCGGGCGATCAGGATCAGGGCCACGACAATCAGCACCAGGGCCAGCCAGCGTTCGCCATTGACCGGCTTGCGGGCGCTGCCGAACCAGCCGAAATGGTCGATCAGCACGCTCTTGCCCACCTGCCCGGAGAGGATCGCGATCATGGTCATGGCAATGCCGATATGGGGCGTGGCCAGGGTCAGCACCACCACGTAGATCGGTCCCAGCACCCCGCCGAGCAATTGCCAGCGCGGCAGTTGGCTGAAGGCCGGCCCCGGCTGCGGACCGCTGAACAACAGCAGCAGAAACAGCAATGCCGTGCCCACGCCGAAGATGCTCAAGGTCGCCCACAAATGCCCGACCTGGGCGCCCAGCGGGCCGAGCAAGCCGGCCTCCACCGACAGGCCCATGCCCGCCAGAATCACCAGGGGCAACAACATCAAGCGCTGCCAGCCAGCGCGGGGTTCAACCTGGGCCGCCGGAGTCGGCAGCACTGGATCTAACACATTGGAGGACATACAACACCTGCTTGGGGATCAAGGAATGGCGGGCATTATCGATTGCGCCCTCTTTGCGATAAATGGGAGCATGCCGACAACACCTTTGCGTAAAACGCACAGCAAGGATTTCCTATGCAAGGCTTCAACGACCTGGGCTTCAAGGCCCTGCGCCTGTTCATCGCGGTGCTCGACCAGGGCAGTTTTTCCGCCGTGGCACGCCGCGAGGGGCTGGCGCCTTCGTCCATCTCGCGGCAGATCCAGCTCATGGAACAGGCCCTGGGCCAGCAGTTGCTTTATCGCCACACCCGCGCCGTCAGCCCCACCGAGGCCGGGCGCTTGCTGGGCCACCATGCGCGGCGGGTGCTGGCGCAATGGGAAGAAGCCGAACAGGCGCTGCAGGAACAGCAGGACGAACCGGCCGGGCTGGTGCGGATCAATGCTCCGGTAGTGTTTGGCCAGCGACACCTGGCGCCCTGGCTGGGCGAGCTGCTGGGCCGCCACCCCAAACTGCAACTGGAGATCCAGCAGACCGACAACTACATCGATCCTTTGCAGGACGGCACCGACCTGCTGTTTCGCATCGGCACCCTGGAAGATTCCTCGATGCAGGCACGCCTGCTGGCCCCGCAGCGTTACCGGGTGGCGGCCAGCCCCGCCTATCTGGAACGCCATGGCACGCCACAGCACCCGCAGCAGTTGCAGCAGCACCAGTGCCTGGCCTACAAGGGCGAAACCGGCCAGCAGCGCTGGTTCTTTCGCCGGGGCCGGGAAGACTGGACGCCCTACAGCGTCAAGGGCCCCCTGACCGGCAACCACGCCGACACCCTGACCCAGGCCGCCGAACAGGGCCTGGGGCTGGTGATGTTTCCTTCCTGGCTGATTGGCGAGGCCCTGCATCAAGGCCGCCTGGTGGCCTTGTTCGACGACTTCGACGTGGCCACCAGCCTCGAGCCGCAGCAGATTGCCGCCCTTTGGCCCGGCAGCCGGCGCCTCTCACTGAAAGTGCGCACGGTGATCGACTTCTTCGTCGAGAAATTCGGCCCGGAGCCCTATTGGGATCGCCGCGCCCCCGCCCCGTAACCCTAGGAGCTGGCTTGCCAGCGAAAGCGCCGGCAAGCCCTGCACAAGACTCAGCGGCCCCTTCGCCGGCCAGCCGGCTCCTACAGGAAGAGTTGAGCGATCAGCCAGGCGTTGGCTGCGCTAATGACAGCAAACAGGCTCCAGGCGAGGATCCGCGTCGGCCAACGGTTGACGAATTCGCCCATCAGGCGCCGGTCGTTGGTCATGCGGATCAGCGGGTACAGGGCAAACGGCAGTTGCAGGCTCAGCACCACCTGGCTCAACACCAGCAGTTGGCCCACTGCGCCATCCCCCAGCAGCCAGACGCCAATGAACGCCGGGATCAGCGCCAGCCCGCGGGTGATCAGGCGTCGTTGCCAGCAGGGAATCCGCAGGTTCAGGTAGCCCTCCATGATCACCTGCCCGGCAATGGTCCCGGTGAAGGTCGAGCTCTGCCCCGAGGCCAGCAGCGCCACGCCGAACAGCACGCTGGCCAGGGCTCCGCCCACCAGCGGATCGAGCAGGTGGTAGGCATCCTGGATCTCCACCACGTTGCTGTGGCCGGTGTTGTGGAAGGCCGCGGCGGCGAGGATCAGGATCGCCGCGTTCACCAGCAGCGCCAGGGCCAGGGAGCCGATGGTGTCGATGCGCGCCAGCTTGATGGCGTCGGCACGACTGGCCCGGTCCTGGCCGATCAAGCGGGTCTGCACCACCGAGGTGTGCAGGTAGAGGTTGTGGGGCATCACCGTGGCGCCGAGGATGCCAATCGCCAGGTACAGCGGTGCGGCGTCGCTGATGGCCGAGAGCGACGGGGTGAAGCCCCGGGCTACGTCCGGCCAATAGGGTTTGATCAGCAGCAGTTCAATGAAGAAACACACGCCGATGGTCGCCACCAGCGCCAGCATGATCGCTTCCAGCCGGCGAAAACCGCGGTTCTGCAAGGCCAGCACCAGCAAGGTGTCGAAGGCGGTGATGACAATCCCGGTGCTCAGGGACACCCCCAGCAGCAGGTGGAACGCCAGGGCACATCCCAGCACTTCGGCCAGGTCGGTGGCGATGATCGACACCTCGGCCGCCAGCCACTGGGCCCGGGCCGAACGGCGGCTGTAGCGCTCCCGGCACAGTTGCGCCAGGTCGCGCCCGGTGGCGATACCCAGGCGTGAGCACAGGCATTGCACCGCCATCCCCGCCAGGCTTGCCAGCAACACCACGAACAGCAGGTTGTAGCCATAGCGCGACCCCGCCTCGATGGCGGTGGCCCAGTTGCCCGGGTCCATGTAGCCGATGGAAATCAGCAACCCGGGGCCGGCAAAACGCAGCAGGCGCTTGAACAGCGAAGCGCTGGGATCGACGGACACGGAGCCCGCCACCTCCGGCGGACAAAAGGGGGCGGTGGCAACTTTCGGTAGGCTGAATTTCACGGGGATTTCCACGACGAATTGACGCAAGGGCTCAGCTTAGAGGTTTCAGCACAGCCACCCAAGCCTGATTTTTCACCCTGAAGGCGAGTATGCTGCTGCCACTCCAGACCCTTGCGACGCCTGCTGCAGGTATCGATTTCCCGCCCAAGGTGGCCCCGTGAACAGCGCTGCGACACCCCCCGAACCCGACACTCAGCCCCCCTTCCTGCAACCCGGCGACCGGGTGCTGCTGTTCGATGGGGTCTGCAAGCTGTGCAATGCCTCGGTGCGTTTCGTCATCCGCCACGACCGCCAGCGGCGTATCAAACTGGCATCGATGCAATCACCCCAGGGCCAGGCGCTGCTGAAATGGTTCGGCCAGCCCACCGAGCAGTTCGACAGCGTGCTGCTGATCGAGGACCAGGGGCTGTCGCAACGCTCCGAGGCCTTTATCCGCCTGATGGCGCAACTGCCTGCCCCCTGGTGCTGGCTGCGCCTGTTGCGCTGGATTCCCCGGCCGCTGCGGGACTGGGGCTACGACCGTATCGCCGGCAACCGCTACCGCTGGTTCGGCCGGCATGACGTCTGCCTGCTGCCCAGCCCCGACCATCACGGGCGCTTTCTCGACGACCCGTCCTGAGTCCGGAGCCGGCCAGCGCGCCTCAGCCGGGCTGACGGCGGAAGAACAGGGTCACCTGCCCCAGCTCGAAACCGAACTTGGTCATGTAGGAACGATTGGCCAGGGTGTTTTCGTCCAACAGGTACATCCAGTCATCGAAATGCACCTGATAGGTGGTGCCGTCCACCGGCAGGTTGAGCACGTAACGCCAGCGCAGGGCATTGCCGGAGACTTCGCCCCGGGCCTCGCCGACCACGTCGTCGGCGGTCCCGCGCCACAGACCGGGCCCCGTCGGGACCAGGGTCCAGATCCGGGTCTGGCGGGTGCCATCGCTGTAGGTAAAGTCCTCATGCATGATGAACTTCTCGCCTTCGCTGCGGCTGTTGATCTGCACATGGAAGCGCTTGATCACCTCACCGGAGCGCTTCTGGAACAGGCCCCAGGCCTCGACCCGGCCACTGAAGAACTGCCGCAGTTCCAGCTCGGGCTTCTGGTCACGGTACTGCTTGACGTCGGTGTCGCTGCAAGCAACCAGGCCAAGGCACAGCACCAGCAAGTATTTCTTGAACATGGAACATCTCCTGTGCTGCGCCCGCTATCGGCCCAGCAGTTGTGCGCGCAACTGCGGATTGCGGGTGCGCGGGTCGAGCCAGATGGCAAAGAACGCTCGGGCGAAGGCCTCGTCGTCGACCACGTGCTGCAAGCGCTGGTCGACAAAGAACTGCACCCCGCGACCGGGCAGGAACACCCCGGTGATGCGCTGGCCCGGTTCGACATCGACGAAGGCGCGCTGCATCTGCGCCTGCCAATCCTTGAGTTGCTCCGGGCTGACTGCAGTGCCGGACAAACGCTGGATCTCATCCAGGCTGGTCTGCACCAGCTCGTCACGACGGATCGTGCGCCGATAAGTCAGCTCCAGGGCAAAGGGGCTGTCGGCCGTCAACGGCAAGGCCGTGCCCCAGAGCCGGGCGTTGTAGACCTTGAAGCCGAACCAGCTGAACTCACCGCTGCCCAGCAGCCGTGCATTGGGCAGCGACTCTTGCCAGCCGGCACTGGCGGTGGCGCTGAACAACACCAGCAGCCACAACAACCGCGCCGCGAGCACTCGCCGGATGCTGTTCATTCAAGACCGCCTGGGCAACAGCTGGAGAAATTCCTGGCGGGTACTGGCGCAGTCGCGAAAGGCCCCGAGCATCACTGAGGTGTTCATCAGCGAGTTCTGCTTCTCGACCCCGCGCATCATCATGCACATGTGCCGCGCCTGGATGACCACCGCCACCCCGGCCGCCCCGGTCACTTCCTGGACCGCCTCGGCAATCTGCCGGGTCAGGTTTTCCTGGATCTGCAGGCGTCGCGCATACATGTCGACGATCCGCGCCACCTTGGACAGCCCCAGCACCTTGCCGGTGGGGATGTAAGCCACATGGGCCTGACCGATGAAGGGCAGCAGATGGTGCTCGCACAGGGAATACAGCTCGATGTCCTGAACCATCACCATCTCGTCGCTGGTGGAACTGAACAACGCGCCGTTGACCAACTCTTCGAGGCTGGTGTCGTAACCGTGACACAGATAACGCAAGGCCTTTGACGCTCGCTGCGGGGTATCGCGCAGGCCCTCGCGGGATGGATCTTCACCCAGCCCCTGAAGAATGCAGTGGAAATGCTCGGAGAGAGGATCGTACATGGCGCACAGGTTCCGCAAAGTGAATGAGGCGGGCAAATCCTTGCACGCGCCAAGGGGAAAAAGAGGGCCCCGAGGTGACCAACCACACAACTGGCCCAGCCCTGATTCCACCAGGGCTTGACCTCGGGAACCCCAAAGTGTGGAGAGTGACAGCCTGGACAGCTAAAACTGGCCAGTGACCACCTCATCTCACACTGAAAAACCTATACGAGAATTTCATTTTTGTACAACTTTTATCGATTAAAACCCGATAAAACCCGTAAATACTTGTACAAAAAACTCAAAAACCGATTCAGCCTCATTATTTCGTACAAGAAAAACCCGCACCAGCCTGCTCTCTCCGGTGCTTCGCTTTTTGCCAGATACACGTGCCAGATACGCGTCAGATGCAGGGTTGGATGCTAGGGTGGCGCACCGTTCATCCACCGAGCCCCCCCCCATGCTGCTGTTGAAACTGCTGACAGTTCCCGGATTCCTGCTGTTGATTTCCCTGGCGAGCAAGCGCTGGGGGCCGAATGTTGCCGGCTGGCTTGCGGGTTTTCCCGTGGTGGTGGGGCCGATCCTGCTGTTTCTGGCCCTGGAGCAAGGTCCGGTGTTCGCCACCCACGCCGCAGTGGCTGCGCTCTCGGCATTGTTCGCCATGATCGCTTTCAGCGTTGCCTACACCCATGCCGCGCAGACCCTGGCCTGGCCTGGAGCCCTGAGCATCGCCACCCTGGTCTGGGTGCTGCTGGCCAGCGTGATCGCCCAGGTCCCGCCCTCCCTGGGGTTCTCGATTTTCTGTGCCGCCAGCGCCCTGTTGCTGGCGCCCCGGGTGTTTCCCCGGGTCAAGACTGTGCCCGCCCTGCCCGGCACCCAGTCGGACAAGCTGGTGTACCGCATGCTCGCCGGGGCCCTGCTGACCCTGGCAGTCACCTTGCTGGCCAGCACCGTTGGCGAACGCTGGAGCGGCATGCTCGCAGTCTTTCCGGTGCTCGGCAGCGTGCTGGCGGTGTTCTCCCACCAGAGTCACGGCGTGGCCTTCACCACCGTGCTGCTGCGCTCGCTGAGCACCGGCCTGTATTCCTTTGCGGCGTTCTGCCTGGTACTGGCCCTGGCCCTGCCGAAACTGGGAATGCTCGCCTTTGGATTGGCAGTGGCTGTGTCAATGCTGGTGCTGGGTTTGAGCAAGCGCCTGTTGGCGCGAAGCACCATCAGTTGCGCCGCCAGACAACATCCTTGAACCGCAAATAAACCGGCACAAAACCTCGGCATACAGAGACTGGCGCCGAACTCAGGCACTCATGCATCATGCGTCGTCAGTCTTATGGAAGAGTGTGATGAGCAACATAGACCCCCCAAAGGCTTCATTGGCCTTGCGATCCTACTCCGGCCAGATTGAGCTGCATGACCACGACTATCACCAGATCGTGCTGCCGCAATCAGGCTCCATGGAGATAGAGGTCGATGGCCGTGGCGGCAAAGTCGACTGGAGCCAGGGCGTGATCATCCCGGCAGGTTGCTCTCATACCTTTTCCGCCAGTACCGCAAACACTTTCCTGGTCCTTGATGTTCCGCTTTCATCGCCCCGCACCCAAAAGTTCGAAGCTGAAACCATCAAGAGGCTCAACGAAAAAAGCTTCTTTCCGGTAAGACCGGAGATTCGTCACCTGCTTGACTACGCCACACGCAGCGTTCCATTGCTGACCAGCTCACCTGAGGTGGCTCAATCCTGGAGTACTTTGTTGATGTCGTCTCTGGTCCAGCCCCACAGCCACACCCCTGACCACGGACAGTTCACCCTGGCCAGGGCGCTGACCCATATCGAAAACAATCTGGACACTCATCTGACCGCCTCTGAAATAGCCCGAATCTCAGGCACCAGCGAACGACGCTTGTACATACTCTTCGAGCAACACCTGAAAACCACGCCTTTTGCCCATGTGACGCGGCTGCGCCTGGACTTGGCCATTGACCTGCTGCGCGATACCCGACTGTCGATCACGGAAATTGCTCATCGAGTGGGTTACGCAGACCAGAGCGCCTTGAACCATGCGCTGAAAAAAAACCGCAACCTGACACCGGCATCGGCTCGAAGGCGCACCATAACCTGCTGAAACATGCAGCCTGGAACAAGTATTAGGCAGCACAGGCCAATACCCGACCGACCGTCCTTCCTATCATCCCCGCTTCGAAACGCTCATCGGGCGGGACCCATGACACAAGCAACGACGTCTACCAAAACGCTCACACCCCCAAGATCTGCCGCCTCGGCAACCGCCATTGGGGTGATTGCCGTGTTTCTGTGGTCCTGCCTGGCCTTGCTCACCACTCTGACGTCAGGCATCCCGCCTTTTGAGTTGCTGGCGCTGAGCTTTGCCGTAGCCTTTCTGGCCAGCCTGGTCATTCTCGGGCTGCGAGGCGCAGCGGGCTTTCAAGGCTGGCGTCAGCCATGGAAGGTGTGGGCCACAGGCTTTCTGGGAATCTTCGGCTATCACGCGCTGTATTTCTTCGCACTCAAGGCCGCCCCCCCGGCCGAGGCCAGCCTGATTGCCTACCTCTGGCCCCTGCTGATCGTCTTGCTGGCCGGTGTCAGTGGCGGCCAGCGACTGCGCCCGCGACAACTGCTGGGAGCACTCCTGGGGCTCGCCGGTACGGCGTTCATCATGCAGCAACGCTCACAGTCCGGCGTGGCCAGCATGCCGATCGCTGGCTATGCGGCTGCCTTGCTCTGTGCCTTGGTCTGGTCGGGTTACTCGGTGATCAATCGACGCTTCAGCAACGTTCCCAGCAGCATCATCGGGGCAATCTGCGGCCTGGTGGCCGTGGCCGGAGCGCTTTGTCACCTGGCGTTCGAAACCACGGTTCAGCCTGACTACGGGCAATGGGCGGCGATCATCGGCCTCGGGCTGGGCCCGGTTGGCCTGGCGTTCTTTGCATGGGATCACGCGACCAAACACGGCAACCTGGCGAGTCTCGGCGCTCTTTCCTATCTCGCCCCACTGTTTTCCACCCTGTTGCTGATCCTGGTCGGCCAAACCCACGCCAACCCGATCCTGCTCATACCGGCGCTACTCATCATCGCTGGAGCGGTGATCGCTACCTCACGTCGACGCACCTCCGGCGCCTGATTCTCTGTACCAACAAGGAACTCAAAAAATGCATCTGATTGCCTCCCAAGGGGCTGAGAGGCTCGATCGTACCGGCCCGTTTTTTTCGGTAGCCCCCACCAGAGCGACCCTGCAGCATCTGGGGCTCCCCTCCCGAACGACCAGCCATAGCGCCACACGCCGCCGCTCCCATGGCGAAGCCCCAAGAGTGCTGCTATTCGTTCCGCCCTACACGCGCCTGGTCGAACCGGCACCGAAGGACAGCGCATTCACCCAAATCGGCATCGATACCTTTGAAGTGATGAAGCGTGCAGGTACTCCCATCGGCCTGCTGCGCATCGCTACAGTGGCCAGGCGCGCCGGTTACGACGTACAGATCATCGACGCCCCCTTCGCTGGCTGGGAACAGGAATCCCCCCTGGTGCAAGTCGATCAGGGACACCTGCTGCGCTACGGCCTGAGCGATGCGCAGATGCGCACCATCATCGAGACGGCACAACCCGATATCGTCGGCATCCAGTGCAACTACACCGTGCAATGGGGCAACGCTCGGGCGCTGGCGGATCTGATCAAGTCCATTGATCCCAACCTGGTACTGGTGACAGGCGGCGCGCACTCCAGCGGCGATTGGCAGAACGCGCTGCTGGACTCCGCATTTGATTTTGTCCTGATCAATGAAGCAGACCGGGCCTTCACCCTGTTGCTTGACGCCTTAAGCCATGACGGCGGCGACATTCATGCAGTTCCGGGGGTCGCCTATCGTGGCCAGCAGGGACAACTGGTTCGCCCGTCGCGCAAATCCAGCTACTTGAGCATTGTCCCTGGCCGCCAGGGTCTGGAGGAGCGTCTTGGGGTCATGCCCTTGCCCGACTTCAGTTTCCTGGATATGAACCACTATCTGCAGCCCTATCACTCCTCCGGCGCTCGGGTGCACAAACACGGCGCCTGGGCACAGATTTTCTCCACCATTGGCTGCAATGTGAACTGCAACTTCTGCTACATACCCAAGATCAACGGCCCATGGCGTGCCCTGGGGTTGGATTGGTTCGACCTGCACTTGGCGGACCTGGTCAGTCAGGGCGTGAGCGAGGTACTGATCGAGGACGACCACCTGATGCACGATCCGCTGTATGCCATGGAAGTGGGACGCCTGCTGAAAAAACACAACCTGCCCTGGGTCGAAGAAGGTGGTCTGAGCCTGTTCAATCTGGTGCTACTACACAAAGGAGAGCGCTTCCTCGCTGAGCTGGATGATCAGGAACTGAAAAGTCCGCAATACCGCAACGTCATCGCCGCGATCAAGGGCGGACTGACAGCCCGGCAGTTCATTCGCTCGATTGCCGAAAACGGCTGCTACAACATCTACCTCGCCGTGGAGAGTGCCAACGAGGAAAGCCTGATCAACTCCAACAAGTCGCGCTTCAACGCGATTCAGCAAGCCACCTTTGAAATCATCGAGATATTCACCGCGCACGGCATCCAAGTCACTGGCGGTTTCATGTTGGGCTTTGTCAATCCGCCCGCCACTCCGGGCGCCAAACCGTTTATCGAAAGCCTGGAATTGATAGAAAGAACCACCGACTACGCGGTCAGCCTAATGGGCGCGGGAATGGCCTACGCCAACCCGTTTATCGTGACGCCCATTCCTGGCACTGAAATGTGGGAGTACCAGCAGCAGTATGTGGTGCGTCACTACGACAATGGCTGGTCCCATGAGAAGGCCACGATGGCAACCGAGTTGTGGAGCGCTGAGGACATCGAAAAGGCCAGGCTGGAACTTCTAGTCCGTGCCAATGGCGCAGATCGAGTCAAAGAGATGGTTCGGCGCGGCACTTGGCCGGTCAATACGTAACCAGCTCCCCGAGAAGTAGAAACCCGATTGCCACTGTTCGGTGTCTTGTAAACCTCAAGAACCGAAACAGCTTGTGGTCATTGATCCACTACGAAAAATCCTTCTGGAGCCTTCTGTAACGACCGTGGGATGATGCGCACCCCTGATCCCATGCCCGGAGATTGTGCATGTCATCCTTCGCTAGAAAAGCCCTGGTCCTGGTGTTCGCCGCAGTGGCGGGCTTCGGTGCGCTGAACGCGGTTGCCGCCGACAAGTCCACGGCCAAAGCGGCGCCGGGAGAAAAAGTCTCAATGCTCGACGGCAAGCTGTCCTTCACCCTGCCCAAGGGCTTCAGTGCCTCGGCCCTGCCGGCCGGCAGCGAGGCCGACGGCACCGCGGGCGCCAGCGGCACTCTGTATTCCAACGCCACCACCCGCACCGTGGTGATCGCCGCGCAGAACAGCATTCCCAATGCGGCTCAGGTCAAGGACAACGACAGCGCCTTTCTCGATGCCGCGGTCAGCGGGTTCCTGTCGCAACAGGCCGCAGCGCTGCCGGACTTCAGCAAGCAGAGTGAAAAGAGCATGACCCTCAAGGGCCTCGGTGTGCGGCAGATCGACAGCACCGCGACCCAGGGCGGCGGCCAGACCCTGAACTCGACCCTGATCGCCGGCTCCGGCACCCGCATGGCGGTGATCCAGGTGATTTCCCGGGCCGCCGACAAGGCCGGCCATGCGGCGCTGATGAAGCACATCCTCGGTCAGTAGACCCGCTTCAACTCAGGGGGTGAGCCCAGCCCCCTCCAGGCCAAAGGCAGCAGCACCAGCACCGCCAGCCCGAACCCCGCCTGGGACAGGTAGAAGGTTTCCAGCCACTGGCTGTGGGCCGCCACATAGAAACTGTTGTGCACGACATCCAGCACGATGATCGCCAGGGTCAGCACCAACCCCCAGCGCGGGCGCACCCACAGCAGCAACGCCGCCAGCGGATCAAAAAAGGTCAGGGCGCCCCAGAAGGTCCGGCTGGCCAGGGGCGTGTCGACGCCATAGCCATAGTCCCAGAGCAACCCATGGTCCAGGGCGGCGCGCAGGTGATTGAAGCCGGCTGCCAGCAGGCACAGGGTGAACAGCAGGCGGATAGACACGGACACTCGGGACATGGACACATCTACTGTATGAGCCGGCTTGCCGGCGAGGGCGCGATGGCGGATCGAGGGCCGACGCAGCCGAGCGTTCCCTGGCAACCCAGTTGCTGCGCCTCGTCAGCGTCGCCCCTGGCGGTTCAGTCGTTGATCAGCTTGCCGGCGCGAATCGCCTCGCGGCCGGCCACCTTGGCCAGCCAGATGCCCGGCTGGGTGTAGCGCCCGCGGTCCAGGGCAAAGAGCACGCCGCTGGTGCCGGCACGCACGGTGCTGACCCTGTCGTTCAAGGGGTCCACCACTTCGAACAGGGCATCGCCGCGCTCCACCCACTCGCCGGCATCGCGCAGAAAACTGACCACTCCGGGGTGCGGTGCGAACAGGTATTGGGTGCCTTCGAAAGGCATGCCTTCACAGCAGTGATCCGGTGCAGCGGGCCACTGGCCACTGATCAGGCCCTGCTCGGCCAGAAAGCCGAGGATGGCCTCGCAGTGGGCTCGCGCCTGCTCGACCCGGGTGTCGCCCATGCTGCCCAGCTCCAGGGTGGTGGCCAGGTTGGCCGGGGGAATCGCCGCCTGGGGAAAGTCCCGGGCCAGGCGCAGCCAGGGCGAGGAGCAGGATTCGTCGAAAGAGCTGCCGCCGGAGTCCTCGCAAAGCAACGCCACCCCAGCCTTCAGACGCGCCGCCAGGGACTGCCACCGCGGCCAGTGCTGGGGCAAAGCATAGAGGTGGATCGCCGCTTCGAAATCGCAATGCAGGTCGAGGGTGATATCGGCGTCGCAGGCATGGCGCAGCAGCAATCGGTGCAGGGCTTGCAGCTGCGAGTCCGGAGCCGGCAGCTCATCCAGCACCTGGACCATGGTGCGGCGGATCAAGGCGATATTGACGGCGGCATCAGTGCCCAGTTGCTTGCCGATCAAGTCGCCCACCGGACCACTGAGCTCGACGAAGGCACGGTTGAAGTTCTTGCCGCTGCCCAGTTCGAAACGCCCCAGGTGACTGCCCTGAACCTGCTGGTCGAGGCCGATGGGGTTGGCCACCGGCACCAGTTCGATCACAGCCTGCAAACGCCCCTGGCGCTCCAGTTCCGTCAGGCGCTGCTTCAGCTCCCAGGCGGTGCGCATGCCCGGCAGCTCATCGGCGTGCAGGCTGGCCTGGATGTACACCTTGCGGCCACCGCTGCCGAAGCGAAACACGCTGAGCTGGCGCGCAGTGCCCAGGTGGCCCCAGGGCAAGGAATGGTCGATGCGTTGCATAGTGGCTCCAGGGATCAAAAAAGGCGTGGCGCAGAATAAAACAGCGGCGCACAAAAAAGGTGGCGACCGGATCACGGGCGCCACCTTTTTTACCCAAGCTTTGCAGCCTGCGGCTTACTCGCCGTAGACATCAAAGTCGAAGTACTTGTCCTGCACTTGCTTGTACTTGCCGTTGGCGCGGATTTCGGTGATGGCCGTGTTGAATTTCTCTGCCAGCTCCTTGTCGCCCTTGCGCACGGCAATGCCGGCACCGCCACCGAAGTACTTCGGATCGTTGTACTCGGGACCGACGAAGGCAAAGCCCTTGCCGGCGTCGGTTTTCAGGAAACCGTCGTCGAGGTTGACCGAGTCCGCCAGCAGCGCGTCGACACGACCGGACACCATGTCCAGGTTGGCCTCCTGCTGGGAACCGTAGCGCACCAGGTCGATGCCGGCCGGCACCAGCACTTCAGTGGCGAAACGGTCATGAGTACTGGCGCGCAGTACGCCGACTTTCTTGCCCTTGAGCTCGGTCAGCGGGTCCTTGACCGTGGTGCCGGCCTTCATCACGAAGCGCGCCGGGGTGTGGTAGTACTTGATGGTGAAATCGACGTTCTTCTTGCGATCGTCGGTGATGGTCATGGACGACAGGATGGCGTCGATCTTCTTCACCTTCAGCGCCGGGATCAGGCCGTCGAACTCCTGCTCGACCCAGGTGCACTTGACCTTCATCTGCTCACACAGGGCATCGCCCAGGTCCACGTCGAAACCGGTGAGCTTGCCGTCGGGCGTCTTCATCGAGAACGGTGGGTAGCCGGCTTCGATACCGATACGGATCGGCTTGGCCTCATCGGCCGAAGCGGTCAGGGAAAACAGCGACAGTGCCAAGGCACCAAACAGCGCAAACTTATTCATTTATAACTCCAGGAGGCGGAGACTTTTATTGGCTGGTTTCGATTATGGGCAAATCGAAGTGGCCAGCAGTCTAGAGCGGCTCCCGGGAAGCAAATTGTGTTTATGCGACAAATACTTATAAAAAACACGCTGCCGCGATTCTGCGCCCTCCCCCTCGCCCCGGCGTGGTGCATTTGACCCTGAAACACCCGACGTTCGCCTCAGAACGGACCATTTTTACCGACACATCCTGCGCTAGCCGCAGCCTGGGGCCGCCGCCAGCGCAGTGGCCCCTCAGCAGGCGCAGGACAGATCCGGCCCCTCGCTGCGCGGTTGCCCGGTGCTGAGCTCAAAGCCCTCATCGAGCCAGCCGGTGACCCCACCGATCATCTCCTTGACCGGGTATTCCAGGGCCGCCAGCTTGACCGCCGCCTTGTTCGCACCGTTGCAATGAGGACCGGCGCAATACACCACGAACAGGGTGTCGCGGGGATAACCGGCCAGCTGTTCGACGGTGAGCAAGTGCCCGGGCAGGTTGATCGCCCCGGGGACATGGCCGCGGGCAAAGGCCTCGGGGCCCCGCACATCCACCAGGACAAAATCCACTTCACCGGCCTCCTGGCTGCTGTAGACGTCGGAGCAGTCGGTTTCAAAGGTCAGGCGGTTGCAAAAATGCATCAGGGCAATGGCCGAAGGGGCGGCGGCAATGCTGCGGACCAGGCTGGTCATGGGCGTCTCCAGAACGTGGCGATTAAGGTGGGAAGAACTTTATCGGCCCTGCCCCACCGCGTTAAAGTGGCGCTCCGGACACCCTCTGGTAACTTTCCGCCAAATGCACAATCCTCCCGGCTTGGTCGCGATCCTGGCTTATGACGGCCTTTGCACCTTCGAATTCGGCATCGCCGTGGAAATCTTCGGCCTGGCCCGGCCGGAGTTCGACTTTCCCTGGTATGAGCACTGCATCGTCGCCGTGGACCCGGGGCCGATGCGTGCCGCGGGCGGTATCCGGATACTGGCCGATGGCGGCCTGGAACTGCTGGAGCAGGCCCGGACCATCATCATTCCCGGCTGGCGCAGCCGCGACCAGGCGCCGCCGCCCGAGCTGATGGAGGCCCTGCGCCGGGCCTACCACCGCGGTGCGCGGCTGCTGTCGATCTGCTCGGGGGTGTTCGCTCTGGCGGCCAGCGGCCTGCTCAACGGCCTGGGCGCCACCACCCACTGGCGCTACACCCAAGAGCTGGCCGAGCGCTTCCCGGACATCTGGGTGGACCCGGATGTGCTCTACGTGGACGCCGGCCAACTGATCACGTCTGCCGGCAGCGCCGCCGGGATCGATGCCTGCCTGCACCTGGTGGCCCGGGACTTTGGCACTCGGGTGGCCAACAGCGTGGCCCGACGCCTGGTGATGTCGCCCCAACGGACCGGCGGCCAGGCCCAGTTCATTCCGGCTCCGGTCAGCCGCACCCCGCGCAGCGACCTGTCGCAGGTCATGCAATGGGCTCGGGAGCGCCTGCATGAGCCGCTGACGGTGAGCGACCTGGCGGCCCGAGCGCTGATGAGCGAACGCACCTTCCTGCGACGTTTCAGCGCCGCCACCGGCGCCACGCCCAAGGCCTGGCTGCAACATGAGCGACTGGCCCGGGCCCGGGAACTGCTGGAAAGCGGCAGCCAGACCACGGAAAGCATCGCCCTGCATTGCGGTTATCGTTCGGTGGAAAGTTTTCGCGTGGCCTTTCGCAGCCTGGTGGGCCTGCCGCCCTCGGCCTACCGCGAACGCTTCGGCCAAAAATCCCCCTCGTAGGAGCTGGCTTGCCGGCGAAGAACACCACGCTTATCCGGTGGCGTCCATTCCGGCCAGTGTCTAAGGCTCCGGTTTGCGCAGAAGGTAGGTATCCATGATCCAGCCATGCGCCTCGCGCGCTTGGCGACGGACCCGCTGGATGTCGTCGGCGACCTCGTCCAGGCGCCCGGCAATGAGGATTTCGTCCGCCGTGCCCAGGTAGGCGCCCCAATAGATGTCCAGGTCCTGATTGCGCAGCTGGCGGTAGGAGTCCTCGGCATCGAGCATCACCACCCGGCTGTCGGCATCACCGACCTGTCCCGCCGCCAGACGCCGCCCGGTGGTGATTTCCACTGAACGGCCAATACGGTTCAACGCCACCTTGTGTTGCGCCGCCAGGGCCTGGACGCTGGTAATGCCGGGGATCACCTGATACTCGAACTGCGCCGCACCACTGGCCAGGATCTGCTGCAGGATGCGCAGGGTGCTGTCATACAGCGACGGGTCGCCCCAGGCCAGGAAGGCACCGGTCTGGCCCTCTGCCAGTTCCTCGTTGATCAGCCGCTCGAAGACCTGCTGCTTGTCCTGGTTCAGGGCCTGGACGCTGGCCTGGTAGTCCACATCGCCGCGCTGGCGTTCCGGGGTCTGGGCTTCGACGAAGCGATAAGGACGCTCGGTGAGATAACGCTGGCACAGCTCGCGCCGCAGATCGATCAGCGAGTCCTTGCTCGGCCCCTTGTCCATCAGGAACACCACGTCACTGCGGTTCAGCGCCTTGATCGCCTGAATGGTGATGAAATCGGGGTTGCCGGCGCCGATGCCGATGATCAGGAGGGTTTTCATGGGGATCCGGTTCTCGCTGCTGTGCCAGGGGGCAAGTATGGGCGGCTTTGGCGCCCGGAGAAATGCCCCGAACGCCGGGCACAGTTCTCAGTCACGGCCATCCAGGCGCAGGCGCCAGCGACCGGCATGGCTGAGATCGATCCGCGACAGGGGCTCGATATCCATCAGGTTGAAACTGCCCAGGGGCGCCTGCAGCAACTGCAGCAGCACCGCACGCATGACAAAGGGATGGGTCACTGCCAACCAGTGCCCCGGACGCTGGGCCATCTGCTCCAGCCACTGCGCCACGCGCCGGCACAACCCGACGACCGACTCGCCTCCCGGCGGGGCGCTGTGAGGGTCGTCCAGCCAGGCCTGCAAGGCTTGCGGCTGCTGGCGTTGCAGATCGCCGATCCCCATCCCCTGCCAGGCGCCGAAGCCATAGTCACGCAGGGCTTCCTGCACTTGCGGCGCTGCGCTGAACAGCGCCGCCGTCTGACAGGTTCGCCGCTCCGGCCCGCACAGCACCTGCGGGTGGTGCCTGAACTGCGCAGCCCGGCTCAGGGCCTGGGCCTGCCAATCCATCTCCACGGCTTCGTCCAGGGGAAAGCGCCCCAGCTTCTGGGCGGCGGTACGGGCGTGGCAGATCAGCGTCAAACGGGTGGCCGGCAAGGGGTTATCTCGACAAAGGAACATCAGGGCTGAGGCCGGTTTTTAGCACGACCACGGGGCTATTTCCCAGCAGGGGACAGGTTGAAAATTCCTCAGAAACTCAAGAAAAGCCTGATCACCAAACAAGAAATGGCTTATAGGCAACCCAAACAGTACGCCTTTATTCTCCGCGAAGTTCCCACACTTCGACTCGAATCAGGTACCTCGACACCATGCACAGCGGTATGTGGGAGCTCCTGTCTCTCGACCTTGCGCTCAACGCCTCACTCCAACCCATCGTCCTGCTGCAATACGTTGCCCTGGTAGGGATCTTCAGCATCCTGCTGATGCTGCGTCAGGACGCCCAGCGCCTGATCAAGTCGAAAAAGATCCTGCTGGGTTTGATCCTGGGCACCAGCAACGCCGCCTTGATCGCCCTCGCCTCCGGGTTCATGCAGACCCCGGTGAAGATTTTCCTGAGCAACGACATGCTGTTTCTCGCCGGTTTGCTGGGAGGCTGGTGGGGCGGCATGACCTGCCTGGTCCTGGTGGCACTGGCTCGTTACTGGATTGCCGGCGCCGCGCAGTTCGAAGAGGCGCTGTTCAGTTTTAGCCTGGTGGCCCTGGGGGGCATGCTGCTCCATCGCTGGTTCGAAACCCGCGACCTGAGCGCCCTGAGCCTGAAGGACATGCTGCTGGTGATCCTGATGCGACTCGGCGCGGCCATCGTCCCGATGCAGATCATCGACTGGATGGGCACGGTCAGCTCCAGCATCACCGCGCAACTGCTGTCCTTGCGACTGAGCTCGACCCTGCTCTCCCTGCCCATGATCATCCTGATATTCGCCATGCTGCGCCGCGAAGCGCGCTACCAGTTGGCCCAGCAAAGCCTGCTGCAACAGGCCCTGACCGATCCGACCACCCAACTGCCCAATCGCCGTGCCCTGCGCGACCACCTCGACCAGATGCTGGAGCAAAACAAAGAGCGGCGCATCCCCCACACCCTGATCGTGATCAAAATCAGCAACCTCAAGGACCTGGTCGCCATCCACGGCCATGACTGGACCGACCAGTTGCTGATCTCCCTGGCGCAAGAATTCAGCAGCGGCGCCTCCAGCCATGCCCTGCAAGCCAGCGCCGCCCACCGCGCCTTCATGTTCTCGGACCTGAGCCTGGCACTGGTGGTGCCGTACCGCTCCATCCAGCAGGTCGAAGAATCGGCGCTGCTCGCCACCCTGCAGATGACCTTGCAGGCCGGTTTGCCCAGCGACGGCAGCCTGTCGCCCAAGCTGCAGTTCTGCGTGATCGATGCCTGCGCCGGAGACAGCGCCAACGTCACCTTGCGCAACATCAGCCTGGCCCTGCAGGACAACAGACAGCCGGTGCGGTACCTGCACCAGTCGCTGATCGAACAGGCGCAAAACAACGAACGCATCCGCCAGCAACTGCTGGAGTGGGTGCGATCGAACACCCCGCCGCTGTATTACCAACCAAAGTTCTGCCTGAGCCAACGCACGATCATCGGCGCCGAAGCCCTGCTGCGGGCCCAGGACGACCAGGGCGCGGCGATTTCCCCCTTGCTGATCCTGGAAGTGATCCGCCACCACGACCTGCAGCAAGCCTTCGAATGGGCGACCATCGAAGCGGTGATCCGCGACGCCCGGTACTACATCGATGCCGGACTCCAAGGACCGCTGGCGGTGAACGTCTCGTCCTCGACCCTGAGCGATGCCAACTTTGCCGTCCTGCTGATCCAGCGCCTCAAGGAAGCCGGGCTTCCCGGCGCTCGCCTGACCCTGGAACTGACCGAGAGCACCCTGCTGCAAGACACCCAGCAAGTGGCGCACAACATGCTTCTGCTCAAGGATCACGGCGTGGGATTGTCCCTGGACGATTTCGGCACCGGCTACTCGGCCCTGAGCATCCTGGCCAAATATCCTTTCAGCGAAGTGAAGATCGACCACTCGATGATTTCCCTGCTGCACTATGAACGGATGCGCACCGCGGTCTCCATCGCCCAGGAAAGCGCGCGCCTGTACCAGGCGACACTGACGGCCGAAGGGGTTGAAACCCAGGAGCAGATCGACATTCTCCAGAGCATTGGCATCCGCTGCGCCCAGGGCTACATCTTCTCCCCGGCAGTCCCCCTGGCCGAACTGATCGAACTGGATAGCGACGGGCCAAAGAAAGCGCCCCTCGATCAACCAGTGGGCAGCGTGGGCAAAGCCTGAGCGCCTTGATCGAACGCCTTTCGCCCAGCGCCTCATTGCCCACCTTGTTGAACCATTCCGTCAGGGCAAGATCCGGCTTGCCGGCGAAGAGCCCCGCAAGACCTGCAGCGCCCGGGCGGACGCCTTCGCTAGCAAGCCAGCTCCTACGGAGGCCCAACCACCGCAGCTCCTACAGAAACGCACGACCCTTAGCTTCAGGCCGGCCGCAAGGCCGCCGTCTGGCTCTTGATCTTGATCTTGATCTTGATCTGAACGCCCCGTTAACCACGATGGCCGAACGCAGGCATTTATCCGTGGGTAACCCGGCAGGGATGCCGGGTTAGCCGCCACCCGGCCAGGGATGGCCGGTGGCGGCGGCCCACGGATCAATGCCTGCGTTCGGGCATGCCGAGCCTAGGCGAGGCACCGAGTGGAGGGGCAAGAGCCTTTGGTTACTTTGGGCTCTTTCCAAAGTGACTCGCCGTAAGGGCGAAACCGCCAACCGCCCCACCCGCAGCAACGGATATGTCCCCCCGCCTCAACTCCACCCCACCCCGCCTCCGCCCCGCCCCGCCCCGCCCCGCCCCATTTCAGAGCATTTCACCACCAACGCAAATTTCACTAGACATGTAACGTCCATTACATAAATATCATTTAGCCATTTTATGAAACAAAAACGACACTCAGTTTCCAAGGCACCCCGATGCCCTCTCTCCGAGACCTGATCACCGACCCCGCCCTCGACCTGACGCCTTCAGAGCGCAAAGTCGTGCGCGCCCTGCTCGACCACTACCCGCGCAACGGATTGGGGCCAATGTCACGCCTGGCAGAACACGCCGGGGTCAGCGACCCGACCATCGTGCGCTTGGTGAAGAAACTCGGCTTCAGCGGCTACGGGGAATTCCAGGAAGCCCTGCTCAGCGACATGGACGACCGCCTGCGCTCCCCTAGCACCCTGCTGCGCCCACGCTCACAAGTGGCCCAGGGCGATACCTGGAGCCGCTACCTGGCGGACAGCCAGCGCGCCCTGCACGACACCCAGTCCCTGACCCAGCCCGAAGACATCCGCGTACTCATGGACTGGCTGCTGGACAGCCGTCATCAGCTGTACTGCTTTGGCGGACGCTTCAGCAGCTTCCTCGCCCACTACCTGCTCAACCACCTGCGGTTGATGCGCCCCGGCTGTTTCTTTCTTGAAGACAACGCGCAACTGCCGGACCGCCTGTTCGATCTGCAGCGCCAGGATGTGGTGCTGCTGTTCGACTACCGCCGCTATCAGTCCCAGGCCCTGCGGGTGGCCAGCGCAGCCAAGGCGCGCAACGCCCGGGTGGTGCTGTTCACCGATATCTATGCCTCGCCGCTGCGGGAGCTGGCGGACCTGATCATCAGTGCCCCGGTGGAGTCCCTGTCGCCATTCGACACCCTGGTGCCGGCGCTGGCCCAGGTCGAGGCGCTGATCGCCTGCCTGACCCCGCGCAGCGCCGATCTTGATCAACGCCTGGAGGGCATCGACGCCCTGCGGGCGCAATTTGATACCCATGTGCTGGAGGAGAAATAAGGATGTTCAGCCTGCCCCACCGTTCGCCCCGGGACTTGCCCTTCGTCGTCGATCACACGGCCCTGCTGCTGGTGGACATGCAGCGCGCCTGGCTCGAACCGCAGTTCGACCCGCACCTGCAAGGCCCCGAGGGCGAGGCCTTTCTCAAGCGTGCCCGGGAGCAGGTGATCCCCAACCAGCAACGCCTGCTGGCCGCAGTGCGCGAAGCACGGCAGAACGTGCTGCACACCATTATCGAAAGCCTGACCGCCGACGGCCGTGACCGCTCCCTGGACCACAAGCTGTCGGACATGCACCTGCCCAAGGGCAGCCCCCAGGCAGCGATCATCGACGAGCTGGCACCGGTGGAAAACGAGATCGTCCTGCCCAAGACCTCTTCCGGGGTGTTCAACTCCACCAACATCGACTACGTGCTGCGCAACCTGGAAACCCGGCACCTGATCGTCGCCGGGATCGTCACCGACCAGTGCGTGGACATGGCCGTGCGTGACGCCGCCGACCGCGGCTACCTGGTGACCCTGGTCGAGGACGCCTGCGCCACCTATAGCGATACTCGGCACCAGGCCTGCCTGAATGCGATCAAGGGCTACTGCTGGATCACCGATACCCAGACCGTGCTCGGCCGCCTGCGGGAGATCCGCGGATGAGCCGCGGCCAGGGCATCGAGGCCCTGACGCCACTGGCCATGACCAGCATCGTCACCACCGACTTGATCGGCGTCACCCGGGGCCGCTCCTTTCCCAGCGACGAGCTGGAGCGCTACCGGGTCGGCGGCTGTGGCTGGGTGCCGGCCAACAGCGCCCTGACGCCCCAGGACCTGATCGCCGAGGACAACCCCTGGGGCGCCTATGGCGACCTGCGGCTAATACCCGACCTGGACAGCCGGGTCACTGTCGGCGCCGGTCCGGATGCCACGGCCGCGCCCCTGGACTTCATTCACGCCGATATCTGCCAGACCGATGGCCAGCCCTGGGCCGCCTGCCCGCGCACCCTGCTGCGCAACGAGGTCGAGCGCTACCGTGAGCTGGGCATCCAGATCACCGCCGCCTTCGAGCACGAATTCAACCTCGACAGCGGCGCCGCTCAGCGCGAGCACCTGGCCTTCTCCCTGGAGGCCCAGCGCCAGGGCGCGGCCTTCGGTGGCTGGCTGCTGGCGGCATTGCGGGCGGCCGCTGTCGAACCGGAAATGTTCCTCCCCGAATACGGCAAGCAGCAATACGAGATCACCTGCCGCCCGACCCAGGGCCTGGCCGCCGCCGACCGCGCGGTGAACGTGCGCGAGATCACCCGGGAGGTGGCCCGGCAGCTGGGGCAACGGGTCAGCTTCGCCCCCAAGACCGCGGCGGACGCCGTGTGCAACGGGGTGCACCTGCACCTGAGCCTGCAAGACCTGGACGGCACGCCACTGCTCTACGATCCCCAGGCGGTCCGCGGCGACGACCTGTCACGGCTGGGCCAGCACTGGGCCGCCGGGGTGCTCAAGCACCTGCCGGCACTGTGCGCCTTCACCGCGCCGACGCCGCTGTCCTATGAACGCCTGCAACCCCATCACTGGAGCGCCTCCTACGCCTGCCTGGGCCTGCGCAACCGCGAAGCCTCGCTGCGCATCTGCCCCACCGTGGACATCGGCGGCAAGCCCTTGGCGCCGCAGTACAACCTGGAATTCCGCGCCCTGGATGCCACCGCCTCGCCACACCTGGCCATGGCCGTGATCCTGATCGCCGGACGCCTGGGCCTTGAACAGAAGCTGCCGCTCAACGCAATGACCGACAAGGTCCCCGATGAGCTGAGCACCGAACAGCGCCTGGCCAGCGGCATCGTCCCCCTGCCCAGCACCCTGACCCAGGCCCTGGAATGCCTGCGCAGCAACACGGAATTGCTGCAGACCCTGCCGCCGGAGCTGCTGAGCACCTATTTCGCCGTCAAACAAAAGGAAGTGTCCCTGACCGAGCACCTGACCGCTGCCGATCTCTGTGAGCACTATGGACACCTGTACTAAATCCGCCGAGCACGGTTTCTATACCGAGCCGGCCTATCGCCTGTTCCGCGAAGACTCCACGCATCCGCTGATCCTGGTGTGCGAACACGCCAGCCACTACATTCCACCGGCCCTGCACGACCTGGGCCTGGACAAGGTGGCGGCCCGCGAGCATATCGCCTGGGACCCGGGCGCCCTGGAACTGGCCCAGAGCCTGTCCCAGGCCCTGGGCGCGACCCTGATCGCGGCCAACTATTCGCGGCTGCTGATCGACCTCAACCGGCCGCGGCATGCCCCCGACAGCATCCCGCTGCAAAGCGAGATCTATCAGGTGCCCGGCAACCAGCACCTGGACGAGGCCACCCGCGAGTACCGCCGCCAGCAGCTGTTCACGCCGTTCCACCAGCGTCTGCAGCGGATCATCGACCGGCGCCTGGCCGAGGGGCGCGAGGTACGAGTGGTGGGGATTCACAGCTTCACCCCGGTGTACTACAGCCAGCCACGCGCGCTGGAAGTCGGCGTGCTGTATGGCAGCGCCACCGCCTACGCGGCGCGGATACTGGAAGGTTTGTGGACCCTGCCGATAAAGGTGGCGGGCAACCAGCCTTATGAAATCGACCCCTTGAGCGACATGACCGTGCCGGTGCACGGTGATGCGCGGGGCCTGGAGTCGGTACTGATCGAGGTGCGCAACGACCTGTTGCGCAGCCCTGAAGCGGTGCAGCACTGGAGCGACTGTCTGGCGCCACTGCTGTAACGGATGTTGAAAGACGCTTGAACGCAACAAAGGCTGTTTGCAGGACAGGAACAACAACAAGAAAAACCGCTGTGGTGTGTCTTTAACCCTGCCAGGTTCAAACACAGACCGGCGCGCGAGGCGTCAATGACGACCCTCGCCGCCGGATGCGCCCACTTACATTGGCTACAAGGAGAACTGCTTCATGGAGATTGAAGAATTCGGCTACAAACAGGAACTCAAGCGCGGGCTGAGCCTGCGCGACCTGGTGGTCTACGGGATGATTTTCATGATCCCCATCGCCCCGTTCGGGGTCTACGGCTACGTCAACCAGGAAGCCCCGGGCATGGTGCCCCTGGCCTACATCATCGGCATGGTGGCGATGGTCTTCACCGCCCTGAGCTACGGCGCCATGGCCCGCGCCTTCCCCATCGCCGGCTCGGTCTACTCCTATGCCCAGCGCGGCCTCAATCCCCATGTCGGCTTTCTCGCCGGCTGGCTGATGCTCCTGGACTACCTGCTGATCCCGCCGCTGCTCTACGTCTACGCGGCCATGGCCCTCAACCACCTGTACCCGGAAGTGCCCAAGGTCGGCTTCATCCTGGCGTTCCTGGTCAGCGCCACCTTCGTCAACCTGCGGGGCATCACCTTCACTGCGCGGATGAACATCCTGTTCCTGCTGGCGCAACTGGTGGTCCTGGGGATCTTCCTGTTCTACGCCTGGAACGCCCTGCACGGCGGCACCGGCAACGGCCAACTGACCCTGGCGCCGCTGTACAGCCCGGAAAACTTCCACTTCGGCATGCTGATGCAGGGCGTCTCGATTGCGGTGCTGTCGTTCCTGGGCTTTGACGCCATCTCGACGCTCGCCGAAGAGGTCAAGGGCGATCCCGGCCGCAGCGTCGGTCGCGCCGCCCTGATCACCCTGGTGGTGATGGGGGCGATCTTCGTGGTGCAGACCTGGATCGCCACGGACCTGGCCGCCGGCATGGGCTTCAAGTCCGCCGACACCGCCTTCTACGAGATCGCCGAACTGGCCGCCGGCAGCTGGCTGGCGACCCTCACTGGGGTGGCCACGGCGCTGGCCTGGGGCGTGGCGGTGGCCATCACCTCGCAAGCCGCGGTGTCGCGCCTGCTGTTCGGCATGGCCCGGGACGGCAAGCTGCCCAAGGTGCTGGCCAAGGTCCACCCGAAACACAACACCCCGCACATCAGCATCTACCTGGTGGCGGTGCTGTCGCTGCTGATCTGCTACCTGTTCATCAACTCGGTGGACACCCTGACCTCACTGGTCAACTTCGGCGCCCTGAGCGGCTTCATGCTGCTGCACATCACCGTGATCAATTTCTACTGGCGCCGGCAGAAGTCCGGCCAGGTGATCCGCCACCTGATCTGCCCGGTGATCGGCTTCGTGATCGTCAGCGCCATCATGTACAACATGGGCGTGGATGCGCAGAAGCTCGGCGCCATCTGGATAGCCGCCGGGCTGGTCTACCTGTTCCTGCTGAACAAGCTGGGCAGCGGTGCCGCCCTGCCCGATCCGCTCAAACCCTAAGTGAATTACCTGCGGCGCCGGATGGCGTCGCGCTTCCCCCCGAGGCAGCCGCCAAGAGCCGCCCGGGGACAGGCCGGCGGATCCCGCGGCCGTGGAACTGCGTGGTAACCGACAGTGATGTCTGGCCCATGTTCGCCCCCCGGGGCGAGCGGCCCTTGATACAGGAGTGCACCCATGCTGGCTTTGCGTCCCGTGGCGTTATTCGATCTGCCCCAACTGCTGCGCCTGGCCCGCCAACGCCTGCTGGGCGTAACGTCCCTGGTGGATGACGAAACCTACCTGCGGGAAAGGATCCTCGACTCCCTGGCGTCCTTTGCCAAGACCGAGGCCAGCCAGGGCCCGGAGAACTACTTTCTGGTGCTCGAGGACCCGGACAGCGGCCTGCTCCACGGCTGTTCCGACATTCTTGCCACGGCGGGCTTTGCCGCGCCGTTCTACAGCCTGCGCAACCGGCCCTTCATCAGCAGCTCCCGGGAGCTGAACATCGAACACGGGGTGCCGACCCTGTCCCTGTGCCAGGACCTCAGCGAACAGACCCTGCTGCGGAGCTTCCACGTGGACCCGGCGTTGTCGGGCACGCCCCTGGCGCAACTGACGTCCCGGGCGCGGTTGCTGTTCATGGCCGCTCACCCCCAGCGCTTTGCCGAGAGCACCATCAGCGAGATCGTCGGCTACAGCAACGCCGCCGGCGAGTCGCCGTTCTGGGAGGCGGTGGGCCAGCACTTCTTCGACCTGCCCTACATCGAGGCCGAACGCCTGTGCGCCCTTCAGGGCCGGGGCTTTCTGGCCGAACTCATGCCCCAGTACCCGCTGTACATCCCGATGCTGCCGCCGTCGGCTCAGGACTGCATCGGACGGATTCACCCCGATGCGCGGGAGGCCTGCGACATCCTGATCGACGAGGGCTTCGCGCCTACCCAGTATGTGGACCTGTTCGATGCCGGGCCGACCCTGCAGGCGCGCAATAACCAGCTACGCTCGATCGTTCAGAGCCGGGTCGCGACCAGCTACCTCAGCCCCCAGAGTGGCCAGGGTCGCCACTGGTTGCTGAGCAATGACCGACTGCAGGGATTTCGCGCCATTGTCGCGCCTCTGGATGAAGCCCCGGGCGATGTGGTCGGGCTCGACCCGTCGATGCTCCAGGCCCTGCAAGTGACACCGGGCGAACCGGTGCGGGGAATCGCGTTATGAGTGGCCCGCCGCTTCTGCGCTGCCCGGGACTGTTGCAAGGAGTGCACCGATGATCGTCCGTCCGATCCGCGTCACCGATCTGCCCGGCGTGCTGGCTTTGCTGGAGGGCAGCTGTCGCGAGTTGAACAACCTCTCCACCGACCCCGAGCGCCTGGCCCATCGCTTGCGCTGGGCCCAGCGCACCTTCGCCAGCCGGGTGGAACGGGCCGATGCCGACTACCTGTTCGTGCTGGAGGACGACGACCAGCAAATCATCGGCATCTGCGGCCTGAGCGGCGCCATCGGCCTGCGCGAGCCTTGCTACAACTACCGGGTCGGCATCACCCGTGGCAGAGCCCCGGGGCTGGGTATCGACAAAGAGATCCCGACCCTGTTCCTGTGCAACGAGATGACCGGGCACTCCCAGCTGTGTTCGCTGTTCCTGCGCCGCGACCAGCGCCAGGGCTACACCGGCCGCCTGCTGTCCACTGCACGCTTGCTGTTCGTCGCCGAGCACCCGACGCTGTTCGGCGACAAGCTGGTGGCCGAATTGCGTGGCCAGCTCGACAGCCAGGGCTGCTCGCCGTTCTGGGACAGCCTGGGCCGACACTTTTTCAAGATGGACTTCCAGCAGGCCAATCGCCTGTCCAGCCATGGCAGCAAATCCTTCATCGCCGAACTGATGCCGCGCCAGCCGCTATACACCTGCCTGCTCAGCCCACAGGCCCAGGCGGCCATCGGCCAGGCCCACCAGAGCACCGAGCAGGCGGTGAACATCCTGCGCGACGAAGGCTTCAGCCATCAGGGCTGCATCGATATCTTCGACGGCGGGCCGCTGATCGAGGCCGAAGTGGCGAAGATCCGCAGCGTGCGCGAAAGCCAGACCCTGCCGTTGCTGGTGGGCCGCCCGGACGAACAGGCGCCGGTGTGGCTGATTCACAACCGCCGCCTGGAAAACTGCCGCATCACCGCCGCCCCCGGGCGCCTGGTTTCAGGCTGCCTGCTGGTGGACCGCCTGACCGCCAAGCGCCTGCAACTGCAGCCAGGGGACTCGGTACGCGCCGTGCCACTGTTGGCCTGCCCGGCGCGGCCTCAGGGCCAGTCCGGGATCGCCCTCGCGCCGGACGCCGCCCTGCCCCTGTAGCCACGAGATTGACGAACGCCGGGGCGAATGTTCATATGCCGCCCAGTTTCAGGTGCCTCATGCCGCCGTGCACGAGGTGAAACGGGAAACCGGTGCGCCCTTTCAGGGCCAGTCCGGTGCTGCCCCCGCAACGGTAAGCGAGTGCTGCATTCAACACGCCACTGTACCCAAGGTATGGGAAGGCGAATGCCGCCAGACTCGCAAGCCCGGAGACCGGCCTGAAACGTCTGTTTGGCAATCCTGCGGTGGGCGGGCATGGGCCGGTATGGTCGCGTGCCTGTGGCCGATACCTTCTCCTGCGTGCTTCCCGAAGTCACTTTCGAGAAGACCAAGAATGACAACAACTGACACCTTCCTTGCATGCGACTGGCGTGCACCTCGGCGCCCCCTCAGCGGTGCCCTGCTCGGCTGCCTGTTCAGCCCCCTGCTGCTGGCGGACGACACTCCCCTGACACTGGAGCGGCAATGGGTTTCCGCCCCTTCGGTGGAGTCCACCACAGTGGCCGAAATGGCCCGGTACGGCAGCAAGGTGGAGATCATCGACCGCCAGCAGATCGAACGCGCCGGCCCCAGCAGCGACATCACCCGAGTGCTGCAGATGTACGTCCCCGGCCTCTACGTCGCGCCGAAAAACGGCCCCTTCGACTACGGCACCTATTCACTGCTGGGGGGCCGCAACGACGACACCCTGATCCTGCTGGACGGCGTACGCCTGAACAACCGTCTGTACGGCGGCCTGTACCTGGACACCTTGCCGGCCAATGCCATCGAACGCATCGAAGTGCTCAAGGGCGGCCAGAGCCTGCTGTTCGGCACCCAGGCGGTGTCCGGGGTGATCAACATCGTCACTCGCAGCCCCCAGACCCGCGACACCTCCGGCGAGGTCAACCTGGGCCTGGACAGCTTCATGGGGCAAAGCGGCGATGCCCGGGTGGAGCGCATCCTCAGCAATGGTTTCGGCGACCTGGGCCTGCTGGCCTATGTCAGCCACAACGTCTCCGATGGCTACCAGCCCTATCGCAACAGCGCCTACAGCGCCAGCACCCGGGACAAGAAACGCGGCTATGAAGTGACCACCTTCGGCGCCAAGGCGATCCAGGGCTTCGCCGACGATTCGCGCCTGGAACTGTTCTACCAGTACAGCGATGCCAACCTGGATTTCGCCCGCCCGGTGAACAACCAGAAGACCACCAACGACCGCATCCAGCAGATCGCCACCGCGACCTTCGAGCAGCGCCTGAGCGAGCGTTTCAGCTACTTCGTCAAGGGCCATGTCAACGACTGGGACACGCGCTACACCAAGATCGACAGCCTCAAGGACGGCCGCCTGGTGAGCAAAAACCGTAACGACTACTGGGGCTTCACCGACTGGGGCCTGCAGGCCGAAGGCAAGGCCGAGCTGGACGGCGGCCATGTGCTGGTGTTCGGCACCGACAACCAGTGGTTCAAGGGCCAGGACGATGTGCTCAAGATCGACAATAACCAGGCCCAGGCCAATGCCCTGTACACCCAGTTGCGCCCGGTGTTCGCGGCGCTGCCCGACTGGCACCCGAGCCTGGGCATACGCCACGAGAAGATGAGCGGCGGCGAAAGCGCCACCGTGGGCATGCTCACCTCCCTGTACGACCTCAACGCCCATTGGCAACTGCGCGGCCAGTACGGCAGCGCCTTCAAGCTGCCCAACGCCGAGCAGTTGTTCGTCAACGAGGACTACGAGCAAGGCAACCGCAACCTCAAGCCGGAAAAGAGCCTGAATGCCGAGCTCGGCCTGGACTACAAGGGCAGCCTGCTGGCCGGCGAGTTCAACGCCAGCGTCACGGCCTTCCAGCGCAAGATCGACGACCTGATTGCCCTCGATGGCATCCACTGGGTCAATGGCCAGGGGCGGATCAAGGTGCGCGGCATGGAGGTCGACGGCCGCTGGCAGTTCAGCCCACGATGGAACCTCTCGGCGGACCTGACCCGCAATCTGCTGGAGTCGCGCAACGGCGTGACCCTGAGCAACATTCCCGGCTTCTTCGCCCGCTCGCGACTGGGCTACGAGTCCGAGGATGGTCAGTGGGGCGTGGGGGGCGCGATCCGCTACATCGGCCAGATCGACAGCGCGAAGAAGGTCGACTACGGCCACTACTCGGTGGTGGACGCCGATGCCTATCGCTACCTCGACAGGGCCCAGCAACATCGCCTGAGCCTGCTGGTGGAGAACCTGTTCGACCGCGACTACACCACCAGCATGACCAGCAGCGCGCCGGCGGTGGACAACCTCGGCCGGCCCTTTACCAGCGAAGTGCGCTACACCTACCGCTTCTGAGGCCCAACGACATGCACAAGGACTATCAACGGGTGCTATTCGTCGGCCCCGGCCTGCACGGCGGCACCCTGGGCGAAGCCTTTCGCCGCGAGCTCAAGGCGCTGCGCAACGAGGACGCCGACACCCGGGTGATCGACACCCTGGACGGTTTCGACAGCCTCTGGGCCGCCCTGGAGGAACCCTTGCCCGAGCACGGCGCGGCACTGCTGGTGGTGGACCTGGAGCCCAGTTCCGACAGCGCTTACCTGGACTGGCTGCGCGATGAGCTGGGACGCCTGGCCCGGGCCCATCCCCAGGCGCCGCAGCTGTGGATCACCGCCCAGGCCCTGGGCCGTCGCGGGCTGGATGCAGCGCTGGCCTGCGCCAGCATCGCCCAGCACGAGCGGCACCTGCCCTGCGATCAGGTCAACGCCGTGGCCAGCGACCCGGACTGGTCGCGGGTGCCACCCCATGCCCGGCAGGTGTTCCTGTGCACCGGCCCGCGCTGCGTGCGCCGCGGTGCCCTGGCGCTGTGGAAGACCCTGCGCCGTGAACTGCTGCGCCTTGACCACATGGAAACCCCCGGCGGCGTGCTGCTGACCCGCACCGCCTGCCAGTTCCCCTGCAACCTGGGGCCGGTGCTGACCGTGCACCCCGATGGCTGCTGGTACCGGGTCAGCGACGACCGCCAGGTCGTGCGTCTGGTGCAGGGGCATCTGCTGGCAGGTGAGCCGGTGCAGGATCTGCTGATCCCTTCGCCGTATGCGGGGGTGGCGGATGCCTAGGAAGATCCTCGGCCTCCTGCTATGGCTGGCGACCGGGCCGGCCCTGGCGGCCAGCTACGACAACTGCGCCAAGACCTGGACCGTCGAGGACCCTCCCCGGCGCATCGTGGCCCTCAACCAGCACAGCGCCGATCTGCTGCTGGCCCTGGGCGCCGGGCCGTCGATGATCGGCGTCGCCTACCTGGATGACGACAGTCAGGCCCAAACCCAGGGGCAGTACCACGGCGTGCCGGTGATCGCCCGGCAATACCCGTCGGCGGAGGTGCTCTACAGCCTGAAGCCCGACCTGGTGGTGGGCGGCTTCGCTTCGGCATTTCCCGATAACTTCAGCTCCCGGGAGCGCCTGGGCCGCATCGGCATTGCCAGCTACCTGCTGGAGTCGGCCTGCGCCGGGCATGATGAGGACTACTTCGGGCATATCCGTCGCGACCTGCGGACCCTGGGCCGGCTGTTGCAGCAGCCAGCCCGGGCCGAGCAACTGATCGCGGCCATGGAGGCCGACCTTGCTGCGGCAGCGGCCTTGTACCGGGGTCGCGACACGCCCGCGGTGTTCTACCTGGACAGCGAGGTCAACGGCCTGGCCAGCCAGGGCCAGCGCGGTTTTGTCGGGGTACTGCTGCAAGCCGCCGGCGCCCGCAACAGCTTCGCCGCCATCGACCGCCCGCGCCTGACGGTCGACAGCGAAACCCTGCTGAGCAACGACCCGGACGTGCTGCTCCTGGCAGACGCCCTTTGGTCACCGGCCACGCGCAAACGCCAGCTGCTGCAGCGAGACCCGGTGCTGTCGCGGTTGCGGGCGGTGCGCGAAGAGCGGCTGATCGACATCCCCTTCGCCCAACTGGTGCCGGGCATCGCCAGCGGCCGCACCGCGCTGGAACTGGCGCGGCGCCTGCACCCTGCTCCCCCGTAGGCGCCGGCTTGCCGGCGAAGCAAGCACCGCCAGCCCCCGCGACGCGCCACCTGACGCCTTCGCGGGCAAGCCCGCTCCTACAGACCGCACCCACTGTAGGAGCCGGCTTGCCGGCGAAAGGAACACCGCCAATCACGCGGCGTACATGCCGACGCCTTCATGGGCAAGCCCGACCAGAGGCAGGTATTACAGAGGATTCAACACCCGGCGCGAAGGCCGCTCCGGCGGATGGCAGGTGACGTTGTTGCGACCAGCGGTCTTGGCGGCATACAGGGCCTGATCGGCATCGTTCAACCAATCCATGGCGTCCTCGTGCATGGGGTTGAACGCCGCCAGGCCAATGCTCAGGCTCACCTGCAACGCCGGATTCTGTTCGTAGCCCAGGGCCGCGAAGCGCCCGCGCAGCGCCTCCATCAGATCGGCGGCGTGCTCCAGCGGCACGTCCGGCAGGATCACGCAGAACTCATCACCGCCATAACGCCCGGCCTGATCGCTGGCCCGCAGGTTCTGCCGGAGGAGCTTGCTCAACTGGCGCAGCACCACATCCCCGGCCACATGGCCGTAGGTGTCGTTGATGGCCTTGAAGTGATCGATGTCGATCAGGGCGATGGCGCCACCATGGGCCTGGCGCTGGCAACGCTGGAACTCGATCTCCAACTGGTCCTTCCAGGCGCCGTGGTTGAGCAGCCCGGTCAGGCTGTCGGTGCGACTCAGGGCCAGCAGCTCGCGCTTGTGCCGGCCCAGGGTCGCCGCTTGCTGGTAACAGATGTAGCCCAGCACCATCGGGTACAGAGTCAGCATCGGCAGGCAGGCATACAACTGCTGCGGCGTGGTCAGGGGAGTGAACGACAGCCCGAACACCCCCAGGCCGATGCCAATGCCCAGGACCTGGGCCCCACAGCCGGCAAGAAAAAAACGCACCCCGCCCAGGGCGATGTTGTTCATCGCCATCATCCCCAGGGTGGTGGCCAGCGGCAGCGGATTGAACTGCATGGCCGCGACCCAGAACCCGCCCAGCAGCGAATCCACCAACAGGTTGCGGTACTCGGCGCGAAACGGCACCTGGGACCATCGGGCCCACTGATAGGCCAGGTGCGGCCAGACCAGGGCGTTGAACAGCATCAGTCCCCAGACCCAGGGCGCCGGTTGCAGCGGCCACATCCCGGCGGCCACGCACAGCAAGCCCAGGCCAAGGCCCAGAATCCGCGATTTATACAGCCTCCTGGCCAATGACAGTCCCTTGCCTCTGGTGTACTGCGCAGGGGCCAAGTTGCCTCCGTCCAGCGATGGGAAAGATGCAGCGAGCGATAGGTGAGCTTGACCGTTGCAAGTCTAGCCACGCGGATGCAAAACGCCATCAGTGTACACAGCCTGCCCGCTCAAGACGGGCCCGCTGAGCGGGAATCTGCCCGCCGGCACCATGCATTCATTTGCAGAATGAAGTTCAGAGGAAACTTCGTTTGTCAGCCCCGGCACCGGCCAGCAGAATCGGGGCCGATCCTTACCTCTCTCGTTTCGATATCCACTGCCACGGGAACCTTGTCCATGAGCAACCAGCACTTCGTCAGTCCTGATCTGATCCGCCAGGGATTTTCCCGGGCCATGTCGGATATGTACCGTGAGGAGGTGCCCCTCTACGGCGCCCTGATGGCGCTGGTGGCCCAGGTCAATGCCCAGGTCCTGGAACAGCAGCCGGCCATTGCCCGGCACTTGCAGCACAGCGGCGAACTGCAGCGCCTGGACCTGGAGCGCCACGGCGCCATCCGTGTCGGCAGCGCCGCCGAGCTGGCGACCCTGGCCCGGCTGTTCGCGGTCATGGGCATGCAGCCGGTGGGCTACTACGACCTGACCCCGGCCGGGGTGCCGGTGCACTCCACGGCCTTTCGCGCGGTGCACGAAGAGGCCCTGCACGTCAGCCCGTTCCGGGTCTTCACCTCGTTGCTGCGCCTGGAACTGATCGACAACCCCGAACTGCGGCGCTTTGCCGAACAGGTGCTGGCCCAACGCTCGATTTTCACCCCCAAGGTGCTGGAACTGATCGAACAGGCCCACGCCCAAGGCGGCCTGGATGAGCAGGATGCCCAACGCTTCATTCAGGAAGCCCTGGAGACCTTCCGCTGGCACCACCACGCCACGGTGACCGCCGCCCAGTACGCCAGTCTCAGTGCCCAGCACCGGCTGATCGCCGACGTGGTGGCGTTCAAGGGGCCGCACATCAACCACCTGACCCCACGCACCCTGGACATCGATGAAGTGCAACGGCTGATGCCCGAGCACGGCATCACCCCCAAGGCGGTGATCGAGGGCCCGCCACGCCGGGCGTGCCCGATCCTGCTGCGCCAGACCAGCTTCAAGGCCCTGGAGGAACGGGTGGCCTTCACCGATCAGGACCTGCCCCAGGGCAGCCACAGCGCCCGCTTCGGCGAGATCGAGCAACGCGGCGCGGCACTGACACCCAAGGGCCGGGCCCTCTACGACCGCCTGCTGAATGCGGCCCGCGACGCCCTGGGCGACTTCCCCAGCGAGAGCAACGCCCAGCGCTACAACCAGCTGATGCAAGCGCACTTCGACGAGTTCCCCGACAACCACGACGCCATGCGTGAACAGGGCCTGGCCTATTTCCGCTACTTCGTCAGCGACACCGGGCTGGCGGCACGCCACCAGCCCCAGCGGCCCACCACCTTGTCAGCGTTGCTGGCCGCCGGGCACCTGCGGGCCGAACCCCTGGTGTATGAGGACTTCCTGCCGGTGAGCGCCGCCGGGATCTTCCAGTCCAACCTGGGGGACGACAGCCAGAGCCACTACGCCGCACACTCCAACCGCCAGGCCTTCGAAACGGCCCTGGGCCGCGCCACCCTGGATGAGTTGCAGCTCTACGCCCAGA
This sequence comes from Pseudomonas sp. LPH60, assembly GCF_030718165.1. Classification (NCBI taxonomy): domain Bacteria; kingdom Pseudomonadati; phylum Pseudomonadota; class Gammaproteobacteria; order Pseudomonadales; family Pseudomonadaceae; genus Pseudomonas; species Pseudomonas sp. LPH60. Next base: position 670,877 of record NZ_JAVAJH010000001.1, on the reverse strand, counting down.
CCCAGCAGCGCTCCCTGGAGCAATGCGCCGCCAGCCTGGGCCTGCCAGCGCTCTAAGCCCTGTCCGGCATCGGCCTTGCGGGTCGGTGCCGGATTCCCCCTTCGTCGTTTTGCCCCATGGTCATGGCCTGGCCGGGACGCTATTGTGCCGGAACTTGCGCCCGAGCCCGCGGCGCGCCACCACCAAGGATGGACACGGCGACATGAGATTCGCGACCGGCCTGTTTTTATGCTGCGCCCTCGGCGCCGCGCTGAGCACCCACGCAGCAGAAACCGTCAACGACATCACCCAGCTCAACCCCATCGTGGTGGACCAGGTGGCCCGGCCCACCACCCTGGAGCAGATCGTCAAACGGGTGGCCGAACACCCCGGCCCCATCGCCATCGGCGGCGGGCGCTACAGCATGGGCGGCCAGACTGCCACCGAGCATGCCTTGCAGATCGATATGCGCGGCTTCGACCGGGTGCTCGGTTTCTCCCGCGAGCACAAGGAAATCACCGTGCAGCCCGGCATCACCTGGCGCGCCCTGCAGAGTTTCATCGACCCCTACGATCTGTCCGTGAGCATCATGCAGAGCTACGCCAACTTCACCGTCGGCGGCGCCCTGAGCGTCAACGCCCATGGCCGCTATGTCGGCTATGGGCCGCTGGTGACCTCGGTCAAATCCATCAAGCTGGTGCTGGCCGACGGCCAAGTGGTCGAGGCCAGCCCGCAAAGCAACGCCGAACTGTTCTACGGCGCCATCGGCGGTTACGGCGGCCTCGGGGTGATAGTCGAAGCCACCTTGCGCCTGAGTGACAACGTGCGCCTGCTGCGCAGCTTCGAAGAAATGCCCCTGGGCGACTACCGCCCCTTTTTCTTTGCCCGGATCGAGCACAACCCCAAGGTCATCCTGCATAACGCCGTGCTCTACCCCGACCAGTACCAGACCCTGCGCGCAGTGTCCTACAGCCAGACCGACCTGCCGCTAACGGTCAAGGAGCGCCTCACGCCCCTGGACCAGAACTACTGGAAAGAACAGAAAGCCCTGAAAGTGGTGAGCCAATGGCCCGGGGGCAAGGCCCTGCGCCAGGAGGTGATCGACCCCCTGGTGCTGAAGAAACCCCAAGTCTCCTGGCGCAACCACGAGGCCAGCCTCGACGTGCGCGAACTGGAGCCCGACTCCCGGAGCAAGCGCACCTACGTGCTGCAGGAATACTTCGTACCCACCGACCAGCTGGAAAGTTTCGTCCAGGAGATGGGCGCGACCCTGCGGGCGCACAGGGTCAACGTGATCAACCTGTCCATCCGCCACGCCAAGGCCGACCCCGGCACCTTGCTGGCCTGGGCCAAGACTGACGTGTTCGCCCTGGTGCTGTATTACCAGCAGAGCACGGCAGAGGCGGAGCGGGACGCCGTGCGGGAATGGACCCGGGCCCTGGTGGACAGCGCGATCAAGCGCGGCGGCAGCTATTACCTGCCGTATCAGATCCACGCCACACCGCAGCAGTTTCGGGCGGCCTATCCGCGGGCCGGGGAATTTCTCGCGCTCAAGGCGCGGGTCGATCCGCACAACAAGTTTCGCAACAAGCTGTGGGACGCCTACGGCACCGACAGCCAGGGCAGATAGGTCGCGCCCCGGGGCTCAACGGGCCCCGGACTTGCCACCGGCCAGCACCTTGCGTTGCTGAAGGAAAATCACCCCGTCACCGTCAAAGGCGATCACGTCGTCAGCGCTGAACGGAGCACCGTCGCCGTGCTCATGCCGCAGCCAGCCCTCGGACCACAGGTCGCCGCTTTCATAACGGATCTGGACGAAGTAGTAAGGCGCTTCGCTGCGGGTGACTTCAACGTAGTGCCCACCATCGACGCCGCCCTGCCACCGGGCCCGGGGATGTTCCGGCAATGTGTGCACGGCTTCTTTGAAAAGGCCTGTCCAGGCCATCCCGAGGGCAACCAGTATCAGCGTCAGTGCGCCGATCGACATGAGAAAACGCTTCAACCAGATCAATCCAGGATCTCCACTACCATCCACCTCCGCGAGCGGTCCCGCGGAGCAGTCGGCCATTTTGTTGAAGGCCCCGCGACTGCGCAATGAAAAACCGCAGGCACTTGCCAGACGCCGGCAGAGCCTTCAGCCTTGCCCGGCGCGGTAACCGTGCAAGCGGCTTGGCGCCACTTCAACTCTATCGAGACACCCTGGCATGCGTATCACCCTGACGGACATCCGCCTCACTGCGGCGCAAGACCTCTGCGTCGGCTTCTGCTGTGCCTTCGGCGAGGGCCGCGGCCAATGGCTGGGCCCCTCACCGAGGGTCGGGCACGACTACGAAGTGGAACTGAGCCTGGAGGACGAGTTCAGCTGGAATGACAACCTGGAGCCCTGTGCCCAGGGCCCGTTCCGCCTGCACTGGGACCAGGGTGCCTTGCAGGTCAGTGGGCGCCTGGTTCAGCTCGATGAGGATGGCGTCGCCGCCCTGGCAGTAGGCCCCTCGATCATCCTCCTGTCCCTGCGGGGTGGCCCCGAGCGCCTGCCGCAGTGGGTCAGTCTGCGCGCCCACCAGATCAGCCTGCAGCCCATCGCGCTTTAAGCACCCACGACCAACCACGGCGCAGCGCAGAAAACCCGCAGGGGGGTGTTTGAAGGGGAAGCTGAGCGCCTTTCAAGGGCTCGAACGTCGCCGGACGCGACAGTTACACAACCTGGCATTCGCAGGACATTGTTCAGGGAGGGTGTTCGCCCAGTGCTCTGGCCTTGGCAATCCATGCACCGGTAAAGAGCCCTTGCACCGGGCGAACGATTGGCATTCTAGTGCAACTGAAGGGGAAAATCCGTGGGCGGATTCTGAATAAAACTGGACACCAGGGTGATCCGTCGCCCTCGCCGCCGGCTCGCCCCTCAGTTCAGCCCCGTCAGCCCTGGCCCCTGGGGCTGTCCTGCAGCCCCCCCTCAATACCCGGTCATCTCCAGATAACCGCTGCCGGTGTGGCTGCCCTCCAGGGTGATCGGCCCCTCCCAATAGGGAATACTCAGTTTCATCCACGACTGGGGATTCAAGGCCCGGGTTCTGATGTCCAGTTTCTTATCGGGAATCTTCAGTTGCCAGGCGCTCGGCAGGCGCCGCCCCTCGACCTGGGCTTCCTCCAGGGGCGTCATCTGGATCTGCTCACGCCCCAGGCTCTGGGTGCTGCCATCGGCATTGATCCAGGTGCCGGTGATGTAAGGCGCGCGACGGTTCTCCCGCACCCGGAACAGCATCAACCGTTCTCCGCTGTCCAGGTGCAGGGAGAACCAGTCCCAACCGGTCTGGTCGGCGGCCAGGGGCTGGCTGCTCCACTCCCGATCGAGCCAGGCCGGGCCGCTGACCTCATAGCGTTGGCCGTCGATCTGCAACTGCCCCGACGCCTGGAAGAACGGCTGGCTGTAGTAATAGGACGCCTGACCCTGGTCCGACTTGCGGCTGTAGCCGCCCACGCCCTGCAGCACCAGCGGCTGGCGGCTGGACAGTTGCAACTGATAGGCGAACCCCGGCCCACTGGCCTGCACCTGCATCCGGGCCAGGGGATTGGCCCCGGTGGGCAGGCTGGTGAAGCGCCAGTCATCGATCCAGGCCTGGAACGGCTGCGCCGTGACCCCGGCCTGCCCCACCCCGCCCCGGGCATAACGCTCGGCGGCATAGTGACGGCTGGCCGAAGTGGCCGCCGCGTGCCCCAGCCAGACCAGCGGTGCGCCCCAGCCGGGCTGCTCGGGCGCGGCCCGCAACGCACTGCGAAACAGCGTCCATTGCACACCGAATTGCCGGCCTTGAGCGTCCTTCAGGTTGGCCGTCAGGTACCACCACTCGATGCGAAAACCGTCATGTGGGCCATGATCGGCAGGAAAGCTGAAGGTGCGCCCCGGCACCACCGGGGCAAAGGCCGAGGCCTCGTTGCCCAGCCCGGCAAAACCCTGGGGCGCCGCGGCGTCCTGGTCGCAGCCGGCCAGCAGCAGAAACAGCAGCGACAGCCACCGGCAATCACTCTTCATGGGCAAAGGTCCTCAGCAAATCCGCCGGTTGTGCACGGTACAGCTTCAACAGCGGCCAGGCCGAAGCCGCCAGGGTGGCCAACATGGCCAAGCCCAGCAGTTGCAGGATCTGCCCTGGAAACACCCGCAACGGCAGGCTCCAGCCAAAGGCCTGGACATTGATCACGCTGTTCAGGCACCCGGCCAGGACAATCCCCAGGGGCAACGCCAGCATCAGGGTGAGCACCGCCAGCAGCCAGGTCTGCCCGAGGTTCAGCAGCATCAACTGGCGCCGGCCCACCCCCAGGGCCCAGAGCGGTGCCAACTGGCCCAGGCGGCTCTGGCTCTGGGTCAGCAGGCTGATGAACAGTGCCACCCCGGACACCCCCAGGGTCAGGCTATTGAGGGCGGCGGTGGCGGCGAAGGTACGCTCGAAGACCTGCAGCGACCAACCCTTGAGCCGGGCCTGATCGATGATCCGGCTGTCATCCAGCTGAAACTGCTGTTGCAAGGCACCGATCAGCGGCGCAACCGCCTCCGGCGCAAGGCGCAGGTTGAAACGGTTCGGCGCCAACTGCGGCCAATGCGCCAACAGGTGCTGCACATTCACCAGCAAGTGCCCCTTGGGATTGCCGTAGTCGGCATAGATCCCCACCACCTGGGGCGCCCAGTGCCCTGCCGGCACCGGCAGCTCCAGGCGATCCCCCAGGCGCACCTTGAGTCTTCGGGCCAACTGTTCGCTGAGCATCACGCTGTCGTGCGCCGCCAACTGCGCCCAGGGATCGGCCCCCTGGGCCTCCAGCAACGGCCAATGCTGGCGATAGCTGGGATGGTCGATCACCCCGTACAGGTCCGCCGGCCAGCCCTGAACCTGCAACGCCACCTGCCAGCTGGGCAGCACCGCCGTCACCTGGGGCTGGCGCGGCAGCCAGTCCAGCAGTTGCCCGGCCTGTTCGGGGCTTTGCGGGTTGAGGTAGAGCTCGGCGCTCAGGCGCTGCTCCAGCCAGTCGTTGAAGGTCTGGCGAAAACCGGCAGTCATGCTGCCGGCGCCAATGTTCGCCGCCAGGGCCAGGAGCAGGGCCATCAAGGCCAGGCTCAGGGCCGGCAACTGCTGCCGACTATCGGCGACAAACCATTGCCCCAGCACCCCGCGACTGCGCCCCAGCAAACCGCCCAGCACCGCGTTGAGCAGCACCGGCAGGCCCAGGGCCGCCGCCAGCAGCAAAGCCGCCAGCAGCACGAAACCGCTGGCCAGGCTGTCGCCCCAGTGCCACGCCAGCAGGGCCACCAGCAAGGCCAGGCAAGCGATCCAACCCTGGCGCCGCAACCAGCGGGCATGGGCCTGGTGCCAGGCCTGGGGATTGGCCAGGGCCAGCAGCGGCAGGCGCGCTGCCCGCAGCAGGCTGGCGCCACCGGCCAGCAAGGCGCCCAACAGACTCAGGCCGATACCGCTGAACCACCACCCGGGACTCAGGCTCAACTGCCCGGCCACTTGCGCGCCGTACAAGCCCCGCAGGCTGGCGGCCACGTCCGGCAGCAACACCCCGGCCAGCAGGTAGCCGCTGACCACGCCAGCCACACCGCCCAACAGCGCCAGCCCTCCCAGCTCGACGATCAGGCAGGCAATCAGCAGCCGCGCACTGACCCCGCAGGCCCGCAGGGTGCGCAGCAAGCCGCGCCGCTGCTCCAGGGCCAGGCCAATGGCGGCGTGCACGATAAACAGCCCCACCACAAAGGACAGGAACCCCAAGGCATCCAGGTTCAGGTGAAAGCTTTCGGTCAGGCGCGCCAGATCGCCCTCTGCTTCACCCTGGCGCAGCACCAGTTGCCCCGCCAGTTGCGCCGGCAGTGGCGGTGCCTGGGCGGCAAAGTCCCTGGGCAGCAACAAGCGGCTCAACTGCCCGGGCTGGCCGAGCACCTGCTGGGCAAAACCGATGTCCATCAACAGCAGCCCCGGGGCCATGTCCGACTGCACCCGCAGCGGCGGTAAGCGCTGGCCATTGACTGCCTGGGGTTGCTCGCCCTCTTGCAAGCCCAGGCTGGCCAGGGTCTGCGGCGCCACCCAGGTGGTGCCCGGCGCACTGAAGAACTCGACCATCTGTTGCAGCGCCAGGGCCTGCCCGGCCACCGCGGAACCGGCGGGCAACGATAAGGGCTCGATGCCCATCACCTGCAGGGGCTGGTCGGGGTGATCCTTGAGCTGCACCCGCCCCTGGAGCACCGGCGACACCGGCCAGCCGGCACGGCGCAGCTCGACGAACCCCTGCTGGGAAAAACTCGCACCACTGGCGCTGCCCAGGCTGGCCTGAGGCTCGCCGCCGATCAACTGGCTGGCCCGGGCATAACTGTCCCGAGCCTGACTGTTGAGAGCCAGCACGCCGGTCAACAAGCTGGTGGCCAGCCAGAGTCCGGTGAGCACACTGAAAAACTGCACCGGATGCCGGCGCCAGTGGCTCAGCAGCGCCTGCATCGCTGTGACAAAGACCCCCATCTCAAGCCCCGACCGGGTCGGCCAGACGACCGCGTTGCAGCACCACCGTCTGTTGCAGGCGGCTGGCCACCCGCTGGCTATGGGTGACCATCAACAAGCTGGTGGGGCTGTCCGCCAGTAGCTCCAGCAACAGCTGCAACACTTCGTCGCTGGTGGCCTCGTCGAGGCTGCCGGTGGGTTCGTCCGCCAGCAGCAACCCGGGTTTCGCCGCCAGGGCCCGGCCTAGGGCGACCCGTTGCTGCTGGCCACCGGAGAGCTGCTCCGGGTAACGCCGCAGCAAATCCCCCAGGCCCAGGCGCTCCACCAACTGCGCCTGCCACAGTGGATCGAGGCGCCCGGCCAGGCGTGCCTGGAAGCTCAGGTTGTCTTCCACCCGCAGGCTGCTGATCAGGTTGAACTGCTGGAACACCAGGCCCACTTCAGTGCGTCGCCAGTCGGCACGCTGGCCCTCGGTCATCTGCTCCAGGTGCTGCCCGCCGATGCGGATGCTGCCGGTGTCGACCCGGTCGAGCCCGGCGATCAGGTGCAGCAAGGTGCTCTTGCCACTGCCCGACTCGCCCATCAGTGCCAGGCTGCTGCCGTGCCGCAGCTGCAGGTCCACGCCCTGCAGCACCGCCAACGGGCCCTGGGGCGTGGGGTAACTCTTGAAGACGCCTTGTACCTGCAGCATGGGCTGATTCGTCCGAGTAGAGAGGGAGCCAAGGATAGCCTGAGCAGCACCGCCCCTATCGGCCCGTGCCGGTGAAATATAGTATTGCGCCACTTTCTTCATGGCAGGACGCACAGATGAACTACACCCAGGCCCAATTGAAGTACCGGCTGCAGATTGGCGCAGGCGCGTTGATGTTCACCGGCGCACTGATCTCCACGCTGTTCTCCACCCTCAAAATGCTCCACTGGCGCCTGGACAGCTACACCGCCATGGCGAGCACCATCAACCGCCCGATTCAGCAGTTCACCCTGATGGTCTCGGAAAACACCCGGGCCCTGGACTGGTTCTGGGACAACAGCCCGACCCCCAGCTTCATCGACCTGAGCTACTCCTCCCACTGGAAATTCCTGGTGATCTACCTGCTGATCTTCGTCGGCGCCGCCCTGTTCGCCTCGGGCCGGACGCTGATGCGCAAGGTCGAGGCCGTGGAACCGCTGATCGAGGCCCAGCTCAACGCCCCGGTCGAGGACGGCGTGCCCGCCAGGACCCTGCAACAGCTGGAGGAGTCGACCCGGGTGGAGGCCGCGCCAGCGTTCTTCAGCCAGACCCGCCTGCTGGTGGTCTGGCCCCTGGGCGGCGCCGCGGTCTACCTGGGCCTACTGTGGATGCTGGGCATCATCTGAGCCCGGCACTGGCTGATCGAGCAGCGCCTCGGCCACCGGGTACTTGACCAGCACCCGGTTGCGATACAGGCACTCCTGCCGCAGCAGCTGGGCGTCCTGGCCCTTGGTGCGAATGTCGCGCCAGATCTGGTTCTCCCGGTACACCCGGGTGCCCTCGCGCACAAAGCGATGGGCCCGCTGGTAGACGTGATAGCGATACTCCCGCGGCCGCTCGCAGAGCAGCTCGCCCTCCAGTTGCTGCGCGCCGACCAGCAGCTTGAGCTGCAAGGTCTGGGGGCCGGGGTTGTACAGCACCAGGTCGATGTAGTTGTAGAAGATCGCCGCACCGGAACCGAAGGGCAGCACCCGACCCTCGTCGGGGAACGGGTCGAAGCTGTGGTTGGCCCGCTCCACCACCTCAAGCGGCGAATGCAGCGCCATCCAGTGAATCAGGTTGCTCAGTTGGCAGATGCCACCGCCGATGCCGCGGCGGGCCTCGCCGAACGACAGCTCCATGCCTTCGACAAAACCGCGCCGGCGACTGGGCCGGCCCACCAGCTTGCAGAAGGAAAAATACTCGCCGGGGGCGATGCGCACGCCATCGATGCAGGCCACCGCCAGCTTGAGGTTGATCACCTTGTTGTGCTGCAGCGCCAGGTCGCAGTCGCCCAGGGTGCGGATCAGTTTCGAGGTGTGCTTGATCAGCCGATGGGGCAAGTGCGAGCTGCCGGGCTCGGGCCGGGCGTAACGGCGCCCGGAACAGCGCCAGGCCAGATGACGCATCAGGCGCCTCTGGCGTACTCGCAGCCAGTACAGCAGCGGGTGATACGAGGACAAGGGTTTCATCGATGGTTAAACGGCGGCCCGGCGCGACGACGCAGGAGCCGGCTTCGTCCTTGAAAAAAAGAGCGGCATCTTAGCGGCAAGCCTGCGCCCATGCCAGAAGCCCTGCACCCGAGCGCACCGTACTGGAATGCCCCGAGGACCAGGCCCAGCCCTAGCCCAGCAACTGGCTGAGCACGGCCCGCAGCTTGCCCGGTTTCAGCGGTTTGTTGAGCAGCGGCGCTCCCAGTTGCTGCAAGGCCCGGCGACACTGGTCGCTGCGGTCGGCGGTGATGATCACCGCCGGCAGCGGCTGCTGGAAGTGCTCGCGCAGCTGTTGCACCACCTGGCAGCCGGTGACCCCGTGATCCAGGTGAAAATCCGCCAGGATCAGCTCCGGCGCCCGGCCCTGAAGCACCGCCAGGGCCGCCGCCTGATCGGTGGCGGTGAGCACTTCGCAGCCCCACTGCCCGAGCAGCGCGGCCATGCTCTCAAGGATGCTCAGCTCGTTGTCCAGCACCAGCAGGCGCCGCCCCGGCAGCGGGTTGCCGGTGCCCGGCTGCGGTGCCTGCAAGCTGATGGGCAATGGCACCCGGTCCGCCAGGGGCACCTCGATACTGAACCGCGAGCCCCGCCCCGGCCGCGACTGCACCTGCACCCGGTAGCCGAGGATCTTGGCGATGCGCTCGACAATCGCCAGCCCCAGGCCCACCCCTTTGCGGTCGGCGGCGCGGCCCACGTCCAGCTGATTGAATTCGAGGAAGATCGAATCCAGGCGGTCGGCGGCAATGCCGCGCCCGGTGTCCCAAACCTCCAGCCGCAACTGATCGCCGCGACGCCGCGCCGCCAGCAGGATGCTGCCGCGCTCGGTGTAGCGGCAGGCATTGCTGAGGAAGTTACGCAGAATCCGCGTCATCAGCCGCAGGTCGGTGAACAGGGCAAAGTCGCCAAAGCGCACCCGCAGCTCCAGGCCCGCCGCCTCGGCCACCGACTGGAACTCCGAGACCAGCGGCGCGAGCAACTCATCCAGGCGATAGACCGCAGGGTCGGGCTTGACCGCCGCCTGGTCGAGCTTGGAGATATCCAGCAGATCGGTGAGCAGGTCCTCGGCGCCTTCCAGGGCCTGGTGAGTGCGCTCCACCAGCAGTTGCTCGGCCGCCGGCAGGCGCCGCTCGCGCAAGGTAGAGATGAGCAGGCGCGCGGCATTCAGCGGTTGCAGCAGGTCGTGGCTGGCGGCGGCCAGGTATTTGTCCTTGCTGCGATTGGCCGCCTCGGCGGCGTCCCGGGCATCCCGCAGATCACACTCGATGCGTTCGCGCCGGGCGATCTGCTGCTGCAGGTTGCGGTTGGCTTCCAGCAGTTCATCGGTGCGCGCGGCGACCCGCTGCTCCAACTGGTCGTTGAGCTGTTCCAGGTGCTGCTGGGCCAGCTTGCGTTCGGTGATGTCGGCGACAAAACCTTCCACCAGCCCGTCCTGGTCGGGCTTGAGCAGCAGGTTCATCAGCACATCGATGCTGCTGCCGTCCTTGCGCCGCAACTGGGTTTCATAGCCCAACAGGCTGCGCTGACGCTGCAGCTCCTCGCCGATGGCCGCCAGTTCCGCCGCACCGCCCACGAACAGATTGCCCGCCAGGTCGGCCAGGGAGAACAGCACTTCCTGCGGGTCCTGATAGCCCAGCATGCGCGCCAGGGCCGGGTTGGCCGCGCGCAGGCCGGCCTGCAGGCTGGCCTGGAAGATGCCGTGCACCGCATGCTCGAACAGCCACTTGTAGCGGTTGCGCTCGGTTTCCAGGTCTTCCAGGCGCGCCGCCAGTTCCGGGTAGTGACTCTTGCGCGCCGAGTGATTGCCCAGCCCCAAGAGCCCGGCCAGGGCTCGTTGCTGTTCGTCAGAGGGCCTCGCCATACACCACCTCGACATCACGCTGGCTGGACTCGCGCGGGTTGGTGAGGATGCACGGATCGTCCATCGCATGCTGCGAGAGGAACGGAATGTCGCTGCTGCTGACCCCATGCAGGCTCAGGGTTTCGTGGAAACCGATGGCGTGCTTGAGGGCGATCAGGTGCTCCACCAGGCGCCCACAGATCTGCCGCTGGTTGAGCCCGCGGCAGTCGATGCCGAAGGTCTCGGCAATCACCTTGAAGCGCTCCGGCGCCGAGCTGTAGTTGAAGGCCACCACATGCTCCACCAGCACCGCGTTGCACAATCCGTGGGGCAGGTCGAGAAAGCCTCCCAGGCTGTGGGACATGGCATGCACCGCGCCGAGAATCGCGTTGGAGAACGCCAGCCCGGCCTGCATGCTGCCGAGCATGATCTGCTCGCGCAGGGCGATGTCGCCGGGGTTGGCGATCATCTGCACCAGGTTGCCGTTGATCAGGCGCATGGCTTCCAGGGCATGGGGATCGGTGAGCGGCCCGTGGCCGGTGGAAACAAAGGCCTCGATGGCATGCACCAGGGCGTCGATACCGGTGCAGGCGGAGAGGAACGGGTCCATGCCCAGGGTGGTTTCCGGGTCGATCAGCGACACATCCGGCACCACCGCCTTGCTGACGATGGAGAACTTCATCCGTTCCTGCTGGTTGGAGATGATCACGAACTGCGAGACGTCCGCCGAGGTGCCGGCGGTGGTGGGAATCATGATCAAGGGCGGGCTCGGCACGCGGATCATGTCCACCCCTTCGAACTCCAGGATGCTGCGTCCGTGGGCCACCACGATGCCGATGCCCTTGCCGCAGTCCATGGGGCTGCCGCCGCCGACGGCGACGATCACATCGCAGGCGTTTTCGCGGTAGACCTCGGCGCCCTGCATCACCTCCTCCACCCGCGGGTTGGGCGAGACCTGGCTGTACAGGCAATAGTCGACACCCTGGGCCTGGAGACTGGCCTCGACATCGGCGACCCAACCGGCGGCAATCACCCCGGGGTCGCTGACCACCAGGACCTTGCGCGCGCCGAAGGTCTTCGCATAGTTGCCGACGTTATGCCGGCAACCGGCGCCAAAGATGATTTCCGGAGACACGAACTTGCGCAGCAGACTGAGATTCTGGCTCATGACGGAAGCCTGTTTTCTTATTGTTCTGGAAGGAGAACGCCAGCCTAAAGCATCCGTTGCTGAAAGCAATCCGACCATCGGCGGACTTCGCAGCCTCGCAGGCCCTGTAGCCGCTGCCGCAGGCTGCGAACGGCGCGAAGGGCCGCAGCGTGCTTGAGACCGCTGCGGGTTTGGCGGGGGATCGTCAAGCAAGGCCCTGCGGGCCTTTGCGCAGCTTCGCCGTGGCTCAGCAGCGGCTACAGGGCCAGTGCCGATCCAAGGTTGTGTAGCCGCTGCCGCAGGCTGCGAACGGCACGAAGGGCCGCGGCGCTCTTGAGGCCGCTGCGGGTTTGGCGGGGGATCGCCAGGCAAGGTCCTGCGGACCTTTGCGCAGCTTCGCCGTGGCTCAGCAGCGGCTACAGGGCCAGTATCGATCCGAGGGTGTAGCCGCTGCCGCAGGCTGCGAACGGCACGAAGGGCCGCGGCGGTCTTGAGGCCGCTGCGGGTTTGGCGGGGGATCGTCAGGCAAGGCCCTGCGGGCCTTTGCGCAGCTTCGCCGTGGCTCGGCAGCGGCTACAGGGACCGGGTGGCGTCAGAGATGGATGTCCATGCCGTCATGCGCCACTTCGATGCCGCGGCGGGTCAGCTCGGCGCGCTCGGCGGAGTCTTCGTCGAGGATCGGGTTGGTGTTGTTGATGTGGATCAGCACCTTGCGCGCCCGGGGAAAGCGCTCCAGCACCTCGAGCATGCCGCCGGGGCCGCTTTGCGCCAGGTGGCCCATCTCGCTGCCCAGCTTGTCGCCGACGCCACAGACGCGCATTTCATCGTCGCGCCACAGGGTGCCGTCCACCAGCAGGCAGTCGGCGCGGTCCATCCATTCCAGCAGGGCCTCATCCACCTGCCCCAGGCCCGGGGCGTAGAACAGGCTGGCGCCGCTGCGCCGGTCCTCAATGAACAGGCCGATGTTGTCCCCCGGGTGCGGGTTGCCACGGTGGGGCGAATACGGCGGCGCGCTGCTGCGCAGGGCAATGGCCCGCAAGGCGAGGTCTGGGCAGGCCGGTAGGCTGAACTCGCGGCCATCGAGGTGGATGGGCTGCCACTGCAAGCCGCCGTTCCAGTGGCTGAGCATGGTGAACAGGGGGAAGCCGCTGCACAGGTCCTGATGGACCATCTCGGTGCACCAGACCTGATGCGGGCAGCCTTCGCGCAGGCTGAGCAGGCCGGTGCAGTGGTCGATCTGGCTGTCCAGCAGGATCACTCCGGCCAGGGCGGTGTCGCGCAAGTGCCGGGCCGGTTGCAGCACCGGGAAGGACTCCAGCTGTGCGCGAATGTCCGGCGAGGCGTTGCACAGGATCCAGTCGTTGCCGTGGTCGCTCAAGGCGATCGACGATTGGGTACGGCGCTGGGCGCGCAGGCTGCCGTCGCGCACCCCGGCGCAGTTGCGGCAGTTGCAGTTCCACTGGGGAAAACCGCCACCCGCCGCGGACCCGAGAATGCGGATATGCATGACGTGCTCCTGAAGGGCAAAAGACTCCGGCCAACACCAGGAGCGGCCGGAGCGGGACGGCTCAGCGGTTGGCGAAGTACATGGTCACTTCAAAGCCGATGCGCAGGTCGGTGTACGCGGGTTTATGCCACATGGGGTCAATCCTCTTGTTGTGCCGGACGATTCCGGTAGAGGCATTAATGCACGGGGCGCGCGGCGGCCGAATGCTACTTTGGGACGAGCCGGCGGGGTGCGTTGGTAGGGGCTGGGCGCACGTGTAGCCGCTGCCGCAGGCTGCGAACGGCACGAAGGGCCGCAGCGTTCTTGAGGCCGCTGCGGGTTCGGCGGGGGATCGTCAGGCAAGGTCCTGCGGGCCTTTGCGCAGCTTCGCCGTGGCTCAGCAGCGGCTACAGGGCTACAGGGCCGGTGTCGATCTGAGGTTGGTGTAGCCGCTGCCGCAGGCTGCGAACGGCACGAAGGGCCGCAGCGTTCTTGAGGCCGCTGTGGGTTTGGCGGGGATCTTCAGGCAAGGCCCTGCGGGCCTTTGCGCAGCTTCGCCGTGGCTCGGCAGCGGCTACAGGGCCGGTGTCGATCCGAGGTTGGTGTAGCCGCTGCCGCAGGCTGCGAACGGCACGAAGGGCCGCAGCGTTCTTGAGGCCGCTGTGGGTTTGGCGGGGGATCGTCAGGCAAGGCCCTGCGGGCCTTTGCGCAGCTTCGCTGGGGCTCAGCAGCGGCTACAGGGCCGGTGTCGATCCGAGGTTGGTGTAGCCGCTGCCGCAGGCTGCGAACGGCACGAAGGGCCGCAGCGTTCTTGAGGCCGCTGCGGGTTTGGCGGGGGATCGCCGAGGCTCGGCAGCGGCTACAGGATGGCGCAAGTTGAGGGGATCGGGGTCTCTAAAAAAAACGGCGCGACGTCCACCCAAGACGTCGCGCCGTTGCCACACAAAGCGGGGCAGCACCCAACTACCCCGCCCTTTCTTGCCCTTAGAAGAAGCCCAGGGGGTTGATGTCGTAGCTCACCAGCAGGTTCTTGGTCTGCTGGTAGTGGTCGAGCATCATTTTGTGGGTCTCGCGGCCCACGCCGGATTTCTTGTAGCCACCGAACGCGGCATGCGCCGGGTACAGGTGGTAGCAGTTGGTCCACACCCGACCGGCCTTGATCGCCCGGCCCATGCGGTAGGCGCGGTTGATGTCGCGGGTCCACAGCCCGGCGCCCAGGCCGAACTCGCTGTCGTTGGCAATCGCCAGGGCTTCGGCTTCGTCCTTGAAGGTCGTCACGCCCACCACCGGGCCGAAGATTTCTTCCTGGAACACGCGCATCTTGTTGTGGCCCTTGAGCAGGGTCGGCTGGATGTAGTAACCGCTGGACAGGTCGCCTTCCAGGCGCTCGGCGGCGCCACCGGTGAGCAGCTCGGCGCCCTCCTCCTGGGCAATCTGCAGGTAGGAGAGGATCTTCTCGTACTGCTGCTGCGATGCCTGGGCGCCGACCATGGTCTCGGTGTCCAGCGGGTTGCCGCGCTTGATCTTGACGATCTTCTTCATCACCTCGGCCATGAATGGCTCGTAGATCGACTCCTGCACCAGGGCGCGGGACGGGCAGGTGCAGACTTCACCCTGGTTGAAGAACGCCAGCACCAGGCCCTCGGCGGCCTTTTCGATGAACTTGGGCTCGGCCTGCATGATGTCTTCGAAGAAGATGTTCGGCGATTTGCCGCCCAGTTCCACGGTGGACGGAATGATGTTCTCGGCGGCGCATTTCATGATGTGCGAGCCCACCGGGGTCGAGCCGGTGAAGGCGATCTTGGCGATGCGCTTGCTGGTGGCCAGGGCCTCGCCGGCTTCACGGCCGAAACCCTGGACGATGTTCAGCACGCCGGCCGGCAGCAGGTCGGCGATCAGCTCGGCGAAGATCATGATCGACAGCGGGGTCTGCTCGGCGGGCTTGAGCACCACGCAGTTGCCGGCGGCCAGGGCCGGGGCGAGTTTCCAGGCGGCCATCAGCAGCGGGAAGTTCCACGGGATGATCTGCCCGACCACGCCCAAAGGTTCGTGGAAATGGTAGGCGGTGGTCAGTTCGTTGATCTCGGCGGCGCCGCCTTCCTGGGCGCGGATGCAACCGGCGAAGTAACGGAAGTGGTCGGCGGCCAGGGGCACGTCGGCGTTGAGGGTTTCGCGCACCGCCTTGCCGTTGTCCCAGGTCTCGCTGACCGCGAGGATCTCCAGGTTCTGCTCGATGCGGTCGGCGATCTTCAGCAGCACCCGCGAACGGTCATGGGCGCTGGTCTTGCCCCAGGCATCGGCGGCGGCATGGGCGGCGTCCAGGGCCAGGTCGATATCGGCGGCGCTGGAACGGGGGAATTCGGCGATCACTTCGCCGTTGACCGGCGAGGTGTTGGTGAAGTACTGGCCAGCCACCGGCGGCACGAACTGGCCGCCGATGAAATTGCCGTAGCGTGGCTTGAAGGACACGACGGCGCCTGGGGTTCCGGGTTGTGCGTAGATCATGCTGAGCCTCTGCTGGTCGAGGCCTGTCCGACGACAGGCGATGGACCGATGGTAGAGAGCCTCGGGGGCCGGACGAATGCATCGTTGGCAGGGGGGGCTCTCGTCATTTGGTCGTAGGTTGATTGCCCAGTGCGGGAGCCGGCTTGCCGATGAAGGCGCTCTTGCGGGCCTCTTCGCCAGCAAGCTGGCTCCTACGATTAGCGTTTGCTCACCAGGTCCTTGGGCAGCTTGAAGGTCCAGAGCATGCCGCCCTGGTTGAAGTCCTTGACCCGCTTGGCCACTTCGCCGCCCCACAGCGGCACCGCGCCGCCCCAGCCGGAGAGCACCGAGACGTACTGCTCGCCGTCCATTTCCCAGGTCACGGGCGAGCCCAGGACTCCGGAGCCGGTCTGGAATTCCCAGACCTTCTCGCCGGTCTTGGCATTGAACGCCTGGAGGAAGCCTTCAGGCGTGCCGGTGAACACCAGGTTGCCCTTGGTGGTCAGTACCCCGCCCCACAGCGGCGCGAAGTTCTTGTGGCGCCAGACTTCCTTGCCGCTGATGGGGTCGATGGCCCGCAGCACGCCGATGTAGTCCTCGTTCAGCGGCTTGATGGTGAAGCCCGCGCCAAGGAACGCCGCGCCCTTCTTGTAGGCAATGCCTTCGTTCCAGATGTCCATGCCCCACTCGTTGGACGGTACATAGAACAACCCGGTGTCGCGGTTGTAGGCCATGGGCATCCAGTTCTTGGCGCCGAGGAAGGCCGGGGCGACGAACACCGAACTGCCCTTGGCTTCGCTGCCCGGGGCGCCGGGACGGCTGGCCTCGTTGTAGATCGGCCGGCCGTTCTTATCCAGGCCGGTGGCCCAGGTGATCTTGTCGACAAAGGGGAAACCGCGGATGAACTTGCCGTTGGTGCGATCGAGCACGTAGAAGAAGCCGTTGCGGTCGGCGGTGGCGGCGGCCTTGATCTCCTTGCCGCCCTCCTTGTAGTTGAAGGAGATCAGCTCGTTGACGCCGTCAAAGTCCCAACCGTCGTGGGGGGTGCTCTGGAAGTGCCACTTGATGGTGCCGTCGTCCGGGTTCAGGGCCAGGCGCGACGAGGAATACAGGTTGTCGCCAGGGCGCAGGTGGGAGTTCCACGGCGCCGGGTTGCCGGTGCCGAACAGCAGCAGGTTGGTTTCCGGGTCGTAGTAGCCGCCGAGCCACGGCGCCGCGCCGCCGGTCTTCCACAGATCGCCCGGCCAGGTCTTGCCCGCCTCGCCACCGGAAATGCCGTTCTCGATGGCCTTGCCGTCCTTGTACACATAGCCCATGTGGCCTTCCACGGTGGGACGCATCCACAGCAGCTCGCCGTTTTTCGGGTCGTAGGCCTGGATCTTGCCCACCACCCCGAACTCGCCGCCGGCGACCCCGGTGATCAGCTTGCCGTTGACCATCATCGGCGCCGCGCTGATGGAGTAACCCTCCTTGTGGTCGGCGACCTTCTTGCTCCACACCACCTTGCCGGTGTCCTTGTTCAGGGCCACCAGCTTGGCGTCCAGGGTGCCGAAGAACACCAGGTCGCCGTACAGCGCCACGCCGCGGTTGATCACGTCGCAGCACGGGCGGATGTCATCGGGCAGGCGCGCATCGTACTGCCAGAGCTTCTTGCCGGTGCGCGCGTCCACCGCGAACACCCGGGAATAGGAGCCGGTCATGTACATCACCCCGTCCTTGATCAGCGGCTGGGCCTGCTGGCCGCGCTGCTTCTCGCCGCCGAAGGAGAAGGCCCAGACCGGCCGCAGCTCCTTGACGTTATCGACGTTGAGCAGGTCCAGCGGGCTGTAGCGCTGGCCCTGGACACCCAGGCCGTTGGTGACGATCTGCTGCGGGTTCTTCGGGTCCTGGAGGATCTCTTCATCGGTGACGGCGGCCAGGGCCGCGCTGGACAGCAGCATGGCGCTGAGCACCAGGCTCACGGCGAAACAGGGACGACGTGGGGGTTGGGTCATGACGGCTACCTCGGCGGTTATTGTTGTTCCCGGGAAATTTTCCCGGTCTGCCGGGAATTCTTGGTCCCGGCCTGTTTGCCAACAATTGCCCGCAGTGCGGAGTTTTCTAGTTCCTTGGTACAGGAGCGGCAGGCTGCAAGGGGGTAGGCAGAGGCCCATAAAGCCTTCTTCGCCGGCACACGAACGTCGCGCAGCCGCGCCGACCAGGCGGCGCTGAGGTGCGTCTGTGTTGAGGTTGGAGGTGGCGAGCTTGCGCCCTCGCCACCCAGGTCAATGGGCGTCGATGCGCTGCAGTTGCTGGCGCTCGTAACGCGGGTACAGGTGGCTGACGCTACGGATCAGCTCGTAGCGAGTCAGGCTGATGCCGGCAAAACGCTCGGGGATCGGGCGGCGGATCATCTCCGCCATGTCGTCGCCCCGGGCCGCGCCGTCGCGCATCAGCCCATCGAGCCAACTCAGGTAATCGCGCATCTGGGCAAAAGGCGCCGCATCGCTGGCCACCGGGCCATGGCCTGGGACGATCAGCTTCCACGGCAGGGCCTGCAAGGTGTCCAGGTCCTTGAGCCATGCCTCCAGCCCCGGGCTGTTGGGGGTGGTCAGCGCGCGCTCGTAGAACACCAGGTCACCGGCAAACAGCACCCCGGTGTTCTCATCGAGAATCGCCAGGTCGGCACCGGTGTGCCCACTCAAACTGAGCAGGCGCAAGCGATGCCCGCCCACCTCAAGCACCCCGGGCTCCAGCACCTGGGTCGGCAACACCACCTCGGTGCCGCGCATCCAGTCGCCGACCAGGCGGTACAGGTTCTCGGCCATGGCGTCCCCCTGCTGGCGCAGCAGATCGCCGGTGCCGGCCAGGGCGCCGATGGGCACATCGCCAAAGGCCTGGTTGCCCAGCACATGGTCGGGATGATGATGGGTCAACAGCAGCTGGATCACCGGCTTGTCGGTGGTGGCGGCAATCGCCCGGCGCAAGGCTTCGCCGTAGCGCTTGGACGGCCCGCTGTCGATCACCACCACCCCGCTGTCGGTGACGATGAACCCGGTGTTGACGATATTGCCGCCATTGGCCTTGGCGAAGTTGTCGGTGCTGCCTTCCAGCAGCCAGGTGCCCTCAGCGATCTGCCGGGGCTTGAGTTGATAGTCCAGGTCGGCCCGGGCCGGCAGGCCCAGGCATAGCAGCAACAGCAGGATCCAACGCATGGTGCGCCTCGGCTCGGGTGGGTCAAAGGATGCGCTCAGGGCAGCTTGGCCTCGAACTGGTTGCCGCTGTTGTCGCGCAACAGCAAGCGGGTCTGCCCCGGCCCCTGGATGTCGAACCCCAGGTTGGGGTTTTCGCTGACCGCCGGGAACAGTTCGAGGCTGGCCAGAAGCTGATCGTTCGGGTCGCGCAATTCGGCGTGGTTGAGAAAGAACTCGGGGATGCCGCTGACCAGGCCGTTGTCCATCGGGTGGGACACTTGCAGGCGCAGACGGCTGGCATCACCCCGGGGGTAACGCCCGCCCAGCACCTCGCCGATGTGCTCTTCCCAGCCGGGCTGGGTGCGCACCACGCTGGGGGCGGTGCAGCCGCCACCGGCGGCATCGATCAGGGTCGAGCCCACGTGCCACAGGCCGTCGCGGGTCTGCACCGCGGCGCGCAGCGGCGTGGCCTGCTCGATGCGGATGCGGATCGACAGCCAGGGCAGCACCCGCTCCCCCGGCACGAAATCGACAATACGCGGCAAGGGGTTGAGCTCGGCCCAGGCAAGGATGCGCACCACGTCGCCGCTGAAGGCCCGGGCGTCGATCTCCAGCGGCACCTGCCGCGCGTCCTCGGCAAAGGGCGGCGCCAGCAGCTTGACCCGGTCATCGAAGACGAACGCCGCGTCCCCCAGCAATTGCTTGTGGTAGAAGGCCCACATCACCGAGGGCACCGGGTCCGCACCCGGGGCCTGGGGATCGGCAGCCAGCGCCGGGGTCGCCAAGGGCAGCCAGCACGCCAAAAGGCAGGTCGCTCGCCAGTTCATCGCAGCTCCTATTGATACATCTCTGGGACCTCGTAACGCAGGCCATAACGGGCGTACAGCGCCTGCAGGCGACCGTCGCGGATCAACCCTTCCAGGGCCTCCTCCACGGCATAGGCCAGCTGGCGGTTGCTTTCATGCACCGCCATGCCGATCTCCCACACCTGCTTGCCCATGTTCGGATAGGCGTTTTCCGCCAAGGCCAATTGCGGGTCAGCGGCCTGGTGCAACTGCCAGTCGATCTCGCCGCGCATGGCCATCACCGCGTCCACCTGCCCGGCCCGCAAGGCACCGAAGGCCTGCTGCACGCTGGGGTAATGATGGGTCTTGGCACTGAGCATGCCGTTGAACACCGAGGTCAGGTAGAACGACGGCACGCTGTCCACCTCGACGCCAATGGGGTGCTGCTGGAACACCGCGACACTGGCCACCGAGTCCAGCCGGCGGCGGTCGAATGCCACCTGCCAGCGCTCTTCCTGATAGGGGCCGAACATCACCACGTGGTCGTTGGTCAGCTCTCCCAGTTCGTTGCGCTTTTGCGCAAAGTCGTGGTCGTAGGGCACGCGCATCATCAGGTCGGCCAACTGCTGATGGCGCAGCGGACTGCCGCGCCAGATGTAATCCCGCAAGTCGTCGTCGAGCTTCTCACCGGGGGGCGCCCAGATCAGTTGCAGGCGCACCCCCAGGGCCTCGGCCAGGGCTTGCGCCAGCTCGACGTCGACGCCCCGGGGCTGGCCCTGGTCCTCGAAGCTGTAGGGGGCAAAATCCTGGTACACCGCCACCTTCAGCTCACCGGAGGCGATCATCGTGTCGTAGTTGCGCACCTCGGCCTGCACAGCCGCGCAGCACAACAGCAGGCCACTGAGGAACACGCCGAGGCGGCCCATGGCGATCACTCCTCGACGCGCACGCTGTCCAGGTAGGTGCGCACCGCCCACAGGGCTTCCTGGCTCAGGTAGTCGGCCATCTTCGGCATGTACACCCGGCCATCGCGCACCGCGCCGTGGCGCACCCGTTCGACGAACCATTCATCCCCGGCTTCGCCGGCATCGAGCATGCGCAGGTCCGGGGCGATACCGCCGGACTTGGCTTCCAGGCCATGGCAGGCGGCGCAGTTCTGGTTGTAGGCCGAGGCACCGATTTCCACTGCCTTGTCGCGCTCGGGCGAGGTGCGATAGGGGTTGACCGCGGCCCAGCCGTCGCCATCGAGGCTCACACCGGCATCCTTGATCGGCGTCAGGCCCTGGGTTTCCACCGCCTGGGGCACCACGTTGCCATGGGCCCATACAGCGCCGGTGGCCAAGGCACCGGTCAGCAGCCCTACCGCGAGCAAGGCGTTGCGTTTTGTTGTCATTGTTATGCCCTCAAGATTGCACGCAAGACCTCGCTACAGAGGCCATGGCGCCATCTTAGGAACAGCCGGCGGACGGCCGTATGCTGCTTTGGTGGTCGCGTCCTACTCCCTTGGTAGTAGGGCTTGTGGCGCGGGCCTAAATCAGGTGCCGCCCGGGAACTTTTCCCGGCAAAGGCGGGACTTTTTCCGTATCTCAAAGCGCGTCTCGCGGCAGACCCTAGTCAGGCCAAAACCTCCACTGGGAACTGCAACCATGACAATAAGATCGCTACCCGCCCTTTCCCCCCTGAGCCTCGCCGTCCAAGCCCTGCTGCTGACCACCAGCTTGTCCCTGGGCGCGGCGGCCACAGCGGCTACCGCCCCGGCGGCACCTGCCAGCAAGAACGTCACCTGGGAAGACATCGCCAACGACCACCTGACCACCCGGGACGTGCTGCAGTACGGCATGGGCACCAACGCCCAGCGCTGGAGCCCCCTGGCCCAGGTCAACGATAAAAACGTGTTCAAGCTGACCCCGGCCTGGTCCTACTCCTTTGGCGACGAGAAGCAGCGCGGCCAGGAATCCCAGGCCATCGTCCGCGACGGCGTGGTCTACGTCACCGGTTCCTACTCGCGGGTATTCGCCCTCGACGCCAAGACCGGCAAACGCCTATGGACCTACAACCACCGCCTGCCGGACAACATTCGCCCGTGCTGCGACGTGGTCAACCGCGGCGCGGCGATCTACGGCGACAAGATCTACTTCGGCACCCTCGACGCCCGGGTCATCGCCCTGGACAAGAACACCGGCAAGGTGGTGTGGAACAAGAAGTTCGGCGACCACAGCGCGGGCTACACCATGACCGGCGCCCCGGTGCTGATCAAGGACAAGACCAGCGGCAAGGTGCTGCTGATCCACGGCAGCTCCGGCGATGAATTCGGCGTGGTCGGCCAGCTGTTCGCCCGCGACCCGGACACCGGCGAAGAGGTGTGGATGCGGCCCTTCGTCGAAGGCCACATGGGCCGCCTGAACGGCAAGGACAGCACCCCCACCGGCGACGTCAAGGCGCCGTCCTGGCCCGATGACAAGACCACCGAAACCGGCAAGGTCGAAGCCTGGAGCCACGGCGGCGGCGCCCCTTGGCAGAGCGCCAGCTTCGATGCCGAAACCAACACCATCATCGTCGGCGCCGGCAACCCCGGCCCGTGGAACACCTGGGCGCGGACCTCGAAAGACGGCAACCCCCACGACTACGACAGCCTCTACACCTCGGGCCAGGTCGGCGTCGACCCGAGCACCGGCGAAGTGAAATGGTTCTACCAGCACACGCCGAACGACGCCTGGGACTTCTCCGGCAACAACGAACTGGTGTTGTTCGACTACAAGAACAAGGACGGCAAGGTGGTCAAGGCCACCGGCCACGCCGACCGCAACGGCTTCTTCTACGTGGTGGACCGCAACAACGGCAAACTGCAGAACGCCTTTCCCTTCGTCGACAACATCACCTGGGCCAGCCACATCGACCTCAAGACCGGGCGCCCCGTAGAGAATCCCGGCCAGCGTCCGGCCAAGCCGCTGCCGGGTGAAACCAAGGGCAAGCCGGTGGAAGTCTCGCCGCCGTTCCTGGGTGGCAAGAACTGGAACCCCATGGCCTACAGCCAGGACACCGGGCTGTTCTACATCCCCGGCAACCAGTGGAAGGAGGAGTACTGGACCGAGGAAGTGAACTACAAGAAAGGCTCGGCCTACCTGGGGATGGGCTTCCGCATCAAGCGCATGTACGACGACCACGTCGGCACCCTGCGCGCCATGGACCCCACCACCGGCAAGCTGGTGTGGGAACACAAGGAGCAGCTGCCGCTGTGGGCCGGCGTCCTGGCGACCAAGGGCAACCTGGTGTTCACCGGCACCGGCGACGGCTTCTTCAAGGCCTTCGACGCCAAGACCGGCAAGGAGCTGTGGAAATTCCAGACCGGCAGCGGCATCGTCTCGCCGCCCATCACCTGGGAACAGGATGGCGAGCAGTACATCGGCGTGACCGTGGGCTACGGCGGCGCGGTGCCGCTGTGGGGTGGCGACATGGCCGAACTGACCAAGCCGGTGGCCCAAGGCGGTTCATTCTGGGTGTTCAAGATCCCGAGCTGGGATAACAAGACCGCCCAGCGCTGACCGACTGGTGGCGAGGCGCTGGCGCCCGCTGGGCCGCGCAGCGGCTCCGAACCCTGCCCACGCGATAGCTCAGGCCTACCGCGTGGGCCGGGTTCACGACGGCTACGCCCCCGGGGCGCCGGCCGGTCCAGCGGGCGCCAGCGCCCTCGCCCCACCCGCCTTCACTCCCGCCTGGAGAACCGCACCATGAACTACCTGCCCCTGGTCCTGCTGTTGGGCCTCTCGCCCGCCTTCGCGGTGAACGTCGACGACGACGGCAACGATGTACCCCTGACCATCAATGGCTGCCTGATTGCCGAATCCAGCCAATGCCCGGGCGCCAACCTGCGCGGCGCCAATCTGGCCAACCAGGACCTGCGCAAGATGAACCTGGCCGGCGCCGACCTCTCCGGCGCCGACCTGCGCCATGCCCAGCTGGACCTGGCCAATCTGGAAAAAGCCCGCCTGCAAGGCGCCAACCTGACCCGTGCCAGCCTGCAACAGAGCAACCTGCGGCTGGCGGACTTTACCGACGCCAAGCTGATGGCCATTCAGGGCTGGGGCCTGTTTGCCCAGGGCGCGCAATTCGAGAACGCCAACCTCAGCGCGGCCTACCTGCAATTTGCCCGGCTGTCCGGGGCCAAGCTGCACCGGGCCAACCTGCAAGCGGCGGATCTGGAAATGGCCTGGTTGAGCAAGGCCGATCTGCAAGGGGCCAATCTTAGCGAGGCCAATCTGCAAGAGGCCAAGTTGGGTGAGAGCAATCTGGAACGCGCCGATTTGCGCGGGGCGCGACAACATTATGGGAATTTTCAGGATGCCAATATGGAGGGGTGCCAGGGGTGTCCGGGGACTTGGGATAAGTAGGGGGTTGGGGGCATAGCCGATGCTGCGGGGGCGGCCTCTGGCGGTTTCGCTTTTACAGCGGTGGGCTGTGGACATATCCGTTGTTGCGGTCACGGCCACTTAGGGTTCCGCTCTTACAGCGAGTGGGAGGGGGGACATATCCATTCCTGCGGGTGCGGCCGCTGGCGGTTTCGCTCTTACAGCGAGTCACTTTGAAAAGCCCAAAGTAACCAAAGGCTCCTGCCCCTCCACTCGGTGCCTCGCCTAGGCTCGGCATGCCCGAACTCCGGCATTGATCCGTGGGCCGCCGCCACCGGCCATCCCTGGCCGGGTGGCGGCTAACCCGGCATCCCTGCCGGGTTACCCACGGCTCAATGCCTGCGTTCGGCCATCGTGGTTAACGGGGCGTTCAGATCAAGATCAAAATCAACAGCAAGATCAAAATCTGACGGCGGCCTGCCGGCCGGCCTGTTTCATTGCCGTTCGCGTTAATGTAGCCGCTGCCGCAGGCTGCGACCGGCTCCGCAGGAGACGCTAAACCTGCCTCCCCGATATTCCTGACATATCGCGCCGCCTGGTTTTGCGAGCGCGAGCGCTCGTTCGCAACCTTCGGCAGCGGCTACAAGGAGCCGGCCTGCGCACCTTGGCTTTGGCTTTTGATCTTGATCTTGATCTTGATCTTGATCTTCCGGCCCCTTCCCAGCCGGCCGAGCGTAGGCGTTGCGTAGGGGGCAGCTCGGCATGGATGCCGAGCTAGCCGCCACCCGGCCATGGATGGCCGGTTGGCGGCGGGCCCCCGGAGCAATGCCGGAGAGAGGGAACCCCGAGCCCCAGCGAGGGGCCCATGGAGGGGCAAGCGTTTTTTGGTTCCTTTTTTTGGCGTTTGAAAAAAAGGGACTCGCCGTAAGGGCGAAACCATAAGGGGCCATAACCGCAGCAACGGATATGTACTCCGTCCCCCATCGCCGTAAGGGCGAAACCCTAAGTGGCCGTAACCGCAGGAATGGATATGTACCCAACCCCCAAACCATCAAGACGAAACCACCAGCAGCCACACCCTCAGCAACGGATATACACCCCGCCCCTTCACCACAAAAAGCCCCCAACATCCCCCACCACTACCGGAAAACACCTTCAGCCAACCACTCAGGAAAGTCCCGCATACCATGCAAAACCCGCCATACATCGATGTGGTCATCGCGTTCAACGTAGAACACCAGATAGGGATAGCGTTTCAGCGGCCAGCAAAGCACCCCCGGCAGATCCAGCTCGTGGGCGTAGCGAGACATACCCGAGGCCGGATGGCGGCCGATATGAAGATAGGGCTTTTCAAAGCATCGATAAAACCGAGCGCAGCCTGCTCGGCCTGTTGGTCAAGGTAGTAGTTGATAACGCCTTCCACATCCTGGCTGGCAAGGGCGCGTGGCATGACCGGCTTGGCTTTCATCTTCGCGCCTTGTGAACCCTGGCACGCAGGGATTCGAAATAGTCACCCTGCACAGCAGTGCCCGGCCCCGATTGAGCACCGGCCAACAACAGGCCACGCAGATGTTGCCGATCCTGATCCTTGCGAATCAGCTCACGCACATATTCACTGCTGGTGCTGTAGCCGCGCTGGCTGACTTGATCATCGACAAAGGACTTGAGAGCGTCCGGCAGGGAAATGTTCATGGTGCTCATGGCTTTGTCCGCCTTTGACAAATTTTGCCAAACCATACCCCCTCACCCCGCCACCCGCACCACCCCCATATCAATCCCCAAATGCACCAACTCCGCATGGGAGCTGACCTGCAGCTTGCTCTTGAGCAAGGTCAAATGGTTCGACACAGTCTTGGCGCTGATGCACAGCTGCTCGGCAATCACCCGCGCCGGGGTGCCCTTGGCCAGCATCACGAAGATCTCCAGCTCGCGCTGGGTCATGCTCTGCAAGCGCGGGTCGCTGGCGTTCTGCGCCGGGGTGCAGGCCAGTTGGGTGGCCAGGGGCTGTTCGATGTAGGCGTGCCCGGCCAGCACCCGGTGCACCGCTTCGATCAGCACCTGGGGCGCGGAGTTCTTGGTCAGGTAGCCCGAGGCGCCAGCCTCCAGGGCCTGGCGCACCAGGGGCAGTTCGTCGTGCATGCTGAAAAACAGCACCCGCAGTTGCGGCAGGCGCTGGCGCAGGCGGCGGGTGGTCTCCAGGCCGCTGATGCCCGGCAGGCCGAAATCCATGATCACCAGGTTCGGCACTTCTTCAGCGACCCGGGTCAGAGCTTCTTCGCCGCTGGCCGCTTCGCGCACCTGCATCGCCGGCAATACCGCGCGCAGCAGGCTGGCGTAACCCTGGCGAACCACGGCGTGGTCATCCACCAACAAGATGTTCATCAGGCCTCCACGGGCATGTTCAGGGGCATGTTCAAGGCCAGCGCCCAACCGGCGCCGGGACGGCTGAGAATGTGCAGTTCGCCCCCCAGGCTGCGGGCGCGTTCGGCCATCGAGTGCAGGCCGACGCCGGGGCGCTGGGGCTGGCGCGCGCCGCATCCGTTGTCGCGCACCAGCAGGCGCAGGCCCCGGGCGCTGCGTTGCAGGCGCACCCGCACCTGGCTGGCGCCGGCGTGCCGGGCGACGTTGGTCAGCGCTTCTTGCAGCAGGCGGTAGAGGTGGGTCTTGCTGGCGTCGGGCAACGCTGGCAGGTCGGCGCCGACCCGCAATTGGCAGTCGATGCCCTGGCTGTCCTGCCATTGGCTCACCAGCAGGCCAAAGGCTTCGGCCAGCGGCAGGTGCTGCAGCACCACCGGGTACAGGTCCTGCACCAGGGCGCGAAAGCCCTGCTGCAAGCGTTCGCAATTGAGTTCCAGGGCCTGGGCCGTATGTTCCACCACCGTGGGCTGGCCGCTGACCATGCGCAGCAGGCAGACCTGGGCGCGGATGCCCGCCAGGTATTGCCCGAGGTCGTCGTGCAGGGTCTGCGCCAGGTAGGTGCGTTCGCGCTCCTGCACCGCCAGCAGGGCCTGGGTCAGTTGTGCATTGTCGGCCCGGGTCTGCTCCAGGGTCGCGGTCATGCGGTTGAAGTGTCCGGCCAGTTGTCGCGCTTCCGGCAGCCCGGCCTCGCGCAGGCGCACCGCCAGTTGCCCGCCGGACACCTGCTGCAAGGCCCGCAGCAAATCATCCAGCAAGCCCATGCCCCGACGTACTGCCCAGCGGATGGTCAGCAGGCTCAAAAGCAGGGCCAGGCCGCACAGGCTCAACAGCTGTTGCAGGGAATCCCAGACTTCATCGATCTCGTCGCGCGCGTCCACGGCGATCAGCACCCGGCGGCCGTCGCCCAGGTCCAGTTCGCGGGCGCTGTGGCGGCGGTCACTGAACAGCTGGCGGCCAAGCCAGGCGTCCAGCCCGGCCTGCTCGGGCATGCGCGCCGCCTCGTCCGGCCCCAGCCAGTGCACCCGCACATGGCGCAGGCTCTGGGTGAGATGCGGTTGCAGGCCCGCCGGGTTGCGCTCGGCGCTGTCGCTCAAGTACTCCACCACCGCTTCGGCGGACTGCAGTTCACGCTCGACATCGGCCACCGCCTGATGCAGCAGCAAGCCGGCGCAGGCCAGGGTCACCACGGCAAAGAACGCCGTGACCCACAGGTTGATCCGCCACAGCGCCGACATGCCTAGCGCCCCGGAACCAGCGGCACCGCCAGGGGCACGACCGGGCGCTGGCCGTGCAGGCGATCGACGCCGATCAGACTGAGGATCAGCAGCAAGGGCAGGAGCAGCACTTTGATGATGCGCATGGGCGTCGCTCTCAAGGTTCGGGCTCAGGGTTTGGGGCAGATTCAGGCCAGGATCGAGGCCGCTGGGACCATGCTAAGACCGCCGCGCCCGCGCCGGGTTACTACCTTGGTACTGCCCGGGCGCTACTTTCTGCATATTTCCCCGCCCCGACGCTGTTCCTATGCTGGCGCCACCTGCCGTGGAGCGCCCTATGCACAAGCCTGCCCCGCTTATCCCGACTTGCCTGCTGGTGCTGGCCTCGCTCCTGCTGCCCCTGAGCGCCAGCCAGGCCAGCGAGGAACCCTTGCAGGTGCGCATCGGCTACCTGGGCTATCGCCCCGACCCCGGCCCGCTGCTGTCCAACATCATCCCCGAGCCCGCCGACGCCGGTCTGCAAGGCGCCCAGTTGGCGATTGTCGACAGCAACAGCACCGGGCGCTTTCTCAAGCAGCAGTTCCAGCTCGACAGTGTCAGCGTCGACAGCCCCGAGGCGCTGCTGCAAGCCGCCAGGGCCCAGCACGACCAGGGCCTGCGGCTGTTCGTGGTGAATGCCCCGGCGGCCAGCCTGCGGGAGTTGTCGGCGGCCCTGCCCGACAGCCTCTTGTTCAACGCCGGCAGCCCCGACGACGCCCTGCGCAGCAGCCAGTGCCTGGGCAACGTGCTGCACAGCCTGCCCGGCCGGGCGATGCTGGCCGACGCCCTGGTGCAGTTCATGGTGCTGCGCAAATGGCAGCGGGCCTTGCTCATCGTCGGCCAGACCGAGGATGACCGGGCCTACGCCGATGCCCTGCGCCGGGCCATGCAGCGCTTCGGCCTGAAGATCGTCGCCGAGAAAGCCTGGAGCTTCGACAACGACCAGCGCCGCAGCGCCCAGGCCGACATGCCGCTGTTCACCCAGACCGCCGAATACGACGTGGTGCTGGTGGCCGACGAACGCGGCGATTTCGGCGAATACCTGCCCTACCAGACCTGGTACCCGCGCCCGGTGGCCGGCACCCAGGGCCTGACCCCCACCGGCTGGCACAAGAGCGTCGAGACCTTCGGCGCCGCACAGTTGCAAAAACGCTTCGCAGCCCAGGCCGGGCGCTGGATGAACGACCGCGACTTCGCCGCCTGGATGGCCGTGCGCAGCGTCGCCAGCGCCGTGAGCAAACTGCGCCAGGCCGACCCGCGGACCCTGCAGGCGCTGCTGCTCAGCGACCAGCTGCCGCTGGACGGGTTCAAGGGCCGCAAGCTCAGCTACCGGCCGTGGAACGGCGAACTGCGCCAACCGATTCCCCTGGTGCAACCCCGAGCCCTGGTCAGCACCTCGCCCCAGGACGGTTTCCTGCACCCCTTCAACGAAATGGACAGCCTGGGCTACGACCGCCCCGAAGTGACCTGCCGCTACCCCTGATCCGATAACCACAACAACAAGGAATCCGCCATGCGCCGCCCTCTTCTCTGCCGCTCCGCCCTCTGCGCGGGCCTGCTGCTCGCCGCCGGGCACGCCATGGCCGCCACGGCCTGGGTCTCCAACGAAAAGGACAACAGCCTGAGCCTGATCGACCTGCAGACCCTGGAAGTCACCCAGACCCTGCCGGTGGGCCAGCGCCCGCGCGGGCTGCTGCTGTCCCATGACAACAAGCTGCTGTACATCTGCGCCAGCGATTCGGACCGGGTCCAGGTGATGGACGTGGCCACCCGCAAGATCATCAAGGAGCTGCCCTCCGGCAAGGACCCCGAGCAGTTCGCCCTGCACCCCAACAACCGCTGGCTGTACGTGTCCAACGAGGACGATGCGCTGGTCACGGTGATCGACACCGAGACCGCCAAGGTCCTCGGCCAGATCAACGTCGGGGTCGAGCCCGAGGGCATGGCGGTGAGCCCCGACGGCAAGTGGGCGGTCAACACCAGCGAAACCACCAACATGCTGCACTGGATCGACACCAGCACCCAGACCCTGGCCGACAGCACCCTGGTGGATCAGCGCCCGCGCTTCGTCGAGTTCAACCAGGACGGCTCAAGGCTTTGGGCCTCGGCGGAAATCGGCGGCACCGTGACCATCCTCGACGTGGCCACGCGCCAGGTGCTCAAGACCCTGAACTTCAAGATCAAGGGCGTGCACCCGGACAAGGTGCAGCCGGTGGGCATCAAGCTCAGCGCCGATGGCAAGTACGCCTTCGTCGCCCTGGGCCCGGCCAACCACGTGGCGGTGATCGACGCCAAGACCTACGAGATCCTCGACTACCTGCTGGTGGGGCGGCGGGTCTGGCAGCTGGCATTCACCCCGGACCAGAGCCAGTTGCTGGCCACCAACGGGGTCAGCGGCGATGTCTCGGTGATCGATGTCAACAGCCTCAAGGTGCTCAAGTCGGTGAAGGTCGGGCGCTATCCCTGGGGCGTGGTGGTGACCCCATGAACGCTTTGGAGGTCAGCCAGCTGAGCTTCGCCTACGGCCCGCGCCAGGCCCTCGATCAGGTCAGCCTGAGCCTGGCTCCCGGGCGCTTTGCCGCCCTGCTGGGGCCCAACGGCGCCGGCAAGTCGACCCTGATCGCCCTGCTCACAAGGCTCTACGACCTGCAGCAGGGCGACATCCGCGTCGGCGGCTGCTCCCTGCGCAACGCCGCCCGCGCCGCCCTGCGCCAGCTCGGCGTGGTGTTCCAGCAAAGCACCCTGGACCTGGACCTGAGCGTCGAGCAGAACCTGCACTACCACGCCGCACTGCACGGTTTGTCGCGGCGCCAGGGCCAGGCGCGGATCGACGCCGAACTGGCGCGCCAGGGCCTCACCGAACGGCGCCGGGAGAGCGTGCGCGCCCTCAATGGCGGCCACCGCCGACGGGTGGAGATCGCCCGCGCCCTGCTGCATGAACCGCGCCTGCTGCTGCTCGATGAAGCCAGCGCCGGCCTCGACCCGGCCAGCCGCCTGGCCCTCAACCGGCACATTCGCCAGCTGTGCCAGGAACAGCGCCTGAGCGTGCTGTGGACCACCCACCTGCTGGACGAAGTGCAGGCCGACGACCAGTTGCTGATCCTGCATCAGGGGCGCCTGGTGGCCAGTGGCGTGGCCAGCGCCATCAGCCAGCAACAGGGCGGCGACCTGGGCACCGCCTTCGCCCGCCTGACCCAGAATCCCCAGCCGCGCCCGGCGCCGATCGGAGAACCGCTCGCATGAACGCCTACTGGCAGTGCCTGTGCGGCATCGTGCTGCGCGAATGGCTGCGCTTCGTGCTGCAACGCACACGCTTTCTCAGCGCCCTGGTGCGGCCCCTGCTGTGGCTGCTGGTGTTCGCCGCCGGCTTTCGCGCCGCCCTGGGCATCGCCATCATCGAGCCCTACAGCACCTACATTCCCTACGAGGTCTACATCGTCCCCGGGCTGGCCTGCATGATCCTGCTGTTCAACGGCATGCAGGGCTCGCTGTCGATGGTCTACGACCGGGAAATGGGCAGCATGCGCGTGCTGCTCACCAGCCCCCTGCCCCGGGCCTTCCTGCTGGCCGGCAAGCTGCTGGCCACCTCGCTGATCTCGCTGCTGCAGGTCTACGCCTTCCTCGCCGTGGCCTGGCTGTATGGCGTGCAGCCGCCGGCCATGGGCCTGCTGGCGGCGCTGCCGGCCCTGCTGCTGGTGGCCCTGATGCTCAGCGCCCTGGGGCTGCTGCTGTCCAACGCCATCCGCCAACTGGAGAACTTTGCCGGGGTGATGAACTTCGTGATCTTCCCGCTGTTCTTCCTGTCTTCGGCGCTGTACCCGCTGTGGAAGATGCTCGACGCCAGCCCCTGGTTGTACTGGCTGTGCGCCCTCAACCCCTTCACCCACGCCGTGGAGCTGGTGCGCTTCGCCCTGTATCAACGCCTCAACCTCCTGGCCCTGGCCGTGTGCCTGGGCCTGACCCTGGTGTTCTCCCTGCTGGCGGTACTGACCTTCAACCCGCAACACGCCGCCCTGCGCAAAAGCACCGCCTAGCTATCTCCAGATAAAGAGCCACTGTAGCCGCTGCCGAGCCTAGGGCGAGGCTGCGACAAGGGCCGCAGGCCCTTCCAGCGATACAAAGACCGGCACATAGCTGTGAACAGAACCCGGTGGACTGTCCTGCTGGACCGCGTCGGCAGGTTTAGCGTCTCCTCC
This sequence comes from Pseudomonas sp. LPH60, assembly GCF_030718165.1. Lineage (NCBI taxonomy): Bacteria > Pseudomonadati > Pseudomonadota > Gammaproteobacteria > Pseudomonadales > Pseudomonadaceae > Pseudomonas > Pseudomonas sp. LPH60. The sequence continues at coordinate 639,095 of NZ_JAVAJH010000001.1, read as the reverse complement.
GGAGCCGTTCGCAGCCTGCGGCAGCGGCTACACGAAGCCCTGCAATCTCCGCAATCTCTACAACGCCTGTAGCCGCTGTCGAGCCTACGGCGAGGCTGCGACAAGGGCCGAAGGCCCTTCCAGCGATACAAAGACCGGCACATAGCTGTGAAGAGAACCCGGTGGACTGTCCTGCTGGACCGCGCCTGCAGGTCTAGCGTCTCCTCCGTCGGAATGCCGCCCAAGCCGTTCGCAGCCTGCGGCAGCGGCGACAGACAAGTACAAGAGCGTCACCCAGCCAGGACCTACGACTTTGGTACTGCTTTTGCTGTCGATGGTCGCATTCACAAATGCCCCCGCGCTGGCATGTAATGGGCCCATAACAAGAAGGACAACCCCCTTATGCCCCGTGCCCTGCAGACCCTGGCCCTGCTGTCCCTGAGCCTGACCCTGGGAATGGCCCAGGCCGAGACGCCGCTGTTTTCCGCCGACGGCTATCGCACCCGCCTCTACCGCAGCCCGACGCCCACGCAGATCGAGGTCGCGCAGATCATCGACACCCAGGGTTTGCAGGCCCTGCTCCAGGCGCAACCCAAACCCCTGCTGATCGACGTCTATCGCCGGCAATGGCTGCAAGGCCGCTTCATCGACAGCGAGCCTCACGCCAACCTGCCCGGCAGCCACTGGCTGGCCAATACCGGCGACGGCGAGCTGAGCCCCGAGTGGCAAGGCTACTTCAGCCGCTACCTACAGCAGCTCAGCGCCGGTAACCTGCAACAACCGCTGGTCTTTTATTGCCGCGCCGATTGCTGGCTGAGCTGGAACGCGGTAAAACGCGCCGCAGCCCTGGGCTATACCTCCCTCTACTGGTATCGCGACGGCCTGGACGCCTGGGAGGCCGCCGGCTTGCCCGTGGTGGCGGCCCAGCCGGAAGCCTTTCCCTGAAGCCGCCAGCGCGCCCCCCGCACAATCACAATAACGAGGTGAAAGGCCATGTATAAAATTCTGATAGCCGACGATCACCCACTGTTTCGCGAAGCCATTCACAACGTCATCAGCGACGGATTTCCCGGCAGCGAGGTGATGGAAACCGCCGACCTGGACAGCGCCCTGGCCCTGACCCAGGAGCACGACGACCTCGACCTGATCCTGCTGGACCTGAACATGCCCGGCATGCACGGTCTCAACGGCCTGATCACCCTGCGCAACGAAGCGCCGACCATTCCGGTGGTGATCGTCTCCGCCGAGCAGGACAAGCAGATCGTGCTCCAGGCCATCACCTACGGCGCCGTCGGCTTCATCACCAAATCGTCGGCGCGCTCGCAGATGACCGAGGCCATCGAACAGATCCTCAACGGCAACGTGTACCTGCCGCCGGACATCATCCGCACCCAGAAAAGCCAGCCGGGGCGCCGCAACAGCGAGACCCCGAGCTTTCCCCCGGAACTGCTCCAGGCCCTGACCCGCAAACAGCTTTTGGTGCTGGAACGCATGACCAAGGGCGAATCCAACAAGCAGATCGCCTACACCCTGGACATTGCCGAAACCACAGTGAAGGCCCACGTCTCGGCGATCCTGCGCAAGCTCAACGTGCACAACCGGGTGCAAGCGATCCTCAGCGCCGGTGATATCGATTTCGGCGCCTACCTGCGCCGCTAACCCCTGTAGCCGCTGCCGAGCCTTCGGCGAGGCTGCGACAAGGGCCGAAGGCCCTTCCAGCGATCTGAAGACCGGCGCATTCATCGCGACCAACGCCGTGGCGGTGAATCGGGGCACGCGGGTTGTTCTGGTGGACCGCGTTGCCAGGGTTGGCGTCTCCTGCGGAGCCGGGCGCAGCCTGCGGCAGCGGCTACACGAAGCCTTGCGCGCCCTGCAGGTCCTGTAACCGCTGCCGAGCCTTCGGCGAGGCTGCGACAAGGGCCGAAGGCCCTTCCTGCGATTCTGAAGACCGGCGCAATCATTGCGACCAACGCCGTGGCGGTGAATCGGATCACGCGGGTTGTTCTGGTGGACCGCGTGGCCAGGGTTGGCGTCTCCTGCGGAGCCGGGCGCAGCCTGCGGCAGCGGCTACAGGGGGGGCGTCAGCAGGTGGCTGATGGCGGTCTTGAGTTTCATCGGCCGCACCGGTTTGTGCATCAGGGTGTGGCCCAGTTCGCGCAGTTGCTGTTTGAGGTCGTTGCTGTAGTTGGCGGTGATCATCATCGCTGGGATCGCCAGGGCACGGCGGGCGTTGATTCGTGCCACGGCGTCGATGCCGTTCTGCTGGTGGTCCAGGTGGTAGTCGGCAATCAGCAGGTCGGCGTCGGCGCGGTAGTCGTCGACCTGGCGCGCCAGGTCTTCTTCGGACAAGGCGGTGATCACCTGGCAGCCCCAGCCTTCGAGCAAGGTGCGCATGCCGGCGCAGATCGCCGCGTCGTTATCCAGCACCCAGATCCGCGCGCCGTGCAAACGCTCCAGCAGGGCGTCGCCCAGCTCCGGGCGCGGCGCCGGCAAGGGCGCGCTGGCGCTGATCGGCACCTGCACGCTGAACACCGAACCGCGCCCCGGCCAGGAGCGCACGCCGATGCGGTGCCCGAGTATCCCGGCAATCTTCTCCACGATGGCCAGCCCCAGGCCCAGGCCGCGATCCTGGTCGGGGCGCTGTTCTTCGCCGCGCTTGAATTCCTGGAAGATTTCTTCCAGGCGTTCGGCGGCAATGCCCATGCCACTGTCCCAGACTTCGATCGACAGCCAGTGCCCCTGGCGCCGGCAACCGAGCACCACGCGGCCCTGGCGGGTGTAGCGGATGGCGTTGCTCAGCAGGTTGCGCAGGATCCGCGCCAGCAGCTGGATGTCGCTGCGCACCAGGGCCGAGCACGCCACGAAGTGCAGTTCCAGGCCTTCGCTGCGGGCCACCTGGGCGTACTCGGCGGCGAGGTTTTCCAGCAGTTCGCTCAAGGCAAAGGGCGCGATGTCGGCCTTGATCACCCCGGCATCGAGCTTGGAAATGTCCACCAGGGTGCCCAGCAGGTTTTCCACGTCTTCCAGGGAGTTGCTGACATTGCGCACCAGGGCGCTGCTGGCCTGGGGATCGCGACGCTCCAGCAAGGCGCTGGTGAACAGCCGCGCGGCGTTCAGGGGTTGCAGCAGGTCATGACTGACCGCGGCGAGGAACTTGGTCTTCGACAGGTTGGCCCGTTCGGCCTCGGCCTTGGCCTCGCGCAGCCGCGATTCGACCCGGCTGCGCTCTTCGATCTCGCGCAGCAGTTGCTGGTTGAGGGTGGTCAGTTCGGCGGTGCGTTCGCGTACCCGCAGCTCCAGGTTCTGGTAGGCCTGATGCAGCGCCTCGGCGGTGCGCCGGCGTTCGGTGATGTCGCGGATCAGCACGAAAATCCCCACCACTTCACCATTGGCCAGGCGGTTGGGCACGTAGGAGCGCAGCATGTAGCGCTCCTGGTTGTTGATGTTGGTTTCGGCGAATTCGAAGGTCACGCTCTCCCCGGCCAGGGCCCGTTCCACATAGCTTTCCAGGCGCTGGTAGTGCTGTTCGCTGTGCACCTCGCGCAGGCTCTGGCCGAGCATCACGCCGCGGGGCCAGCAGTACCATTCCTCGTAGACCTTGTTGGTGAACTCATACACCAGATCGGCATTCAGGTAAGCGATCAGCGCCGGCACATGGTCGGTGATCAGGCGAATCCAGCGCTCGCTCTCGCTCAGGGCCTCGGCGTGCTGGTAGCGCTCGGTGATGTCGGTGAAGGTGTTGACGAAACCGCCGGTGGGTAGCGGATGGGTGCGGATCTCCAGGACCCGGCCGTCGCTCAGGCGCTGCTCGCATTCATGGATCACCCGGCCATTGCCGTCGCGGCTGGCGGGGGTCAGCAGGCTCAGCTCGCTGTCGCCGATGACCTCGGCAAACAAGCGGTGCGCGGCCACCGGGGCCAGCCCGCTGAGTTCCAGGAAGCGCCGATTCCACAGTTCGAGGATGCCCTCGGCATTGACCATGGCCACGCCCTGGGACAGGTTGTCCACCGCCCGTTGCAGCAGGTGGGATTTCTGCGCCACCGCCTGTTCCCGGCGCAGGGTTTCGCTGTGCTTGACCTCGGTGATGTCGGTGAACAGGATCACCCGCCCGCCTTCCCGGGTCGGCCGCTCGCTGACCTGCAGCCAGCGGCCGTTGTGCAGGCGATACAGCAGTTGTTCGTCGCCAGCGCTGCGTGGTTCCTCGCTGAACAGCCCGGTGCTGGTCATCAGCCGGCGCACTTCCGAGAGGCGCATGCCGGCCATGATCCGCACCCGACTGTGGCTCCAGAAGGCGCGGAAGCGGCTGTTGAACAGGACGATGCGCTGCTCCTGGTCGAACAGCACGAAGGCGTCGGAGATGCTCTCGATGGCGTCGATCAGGTGCTGGTGCGCCGTCTCGGCCCGCAGCCGCGCCTCGCTGAGCAGATGGTTGCCGGCCTTGAGCTCGGCCATGGCCTGGTTCAGGGCGTCGGTGCGTTCGCGCACCTGTTCGGCCAGCACCACCGAATGCTGGAACGCCGCATAAGGGTCGTTGCCGCGGGTGATGCCGGATTCGACCCGTTCGATCAGCGCCGCGTTGATCCGCCGCAGCTTGCGGTTCTCGCGCTGCAGGCAGTCGAGCTGCGCTTGCAGCTCAGCGGCGGGCCGGAGTTCGACTGCGGGCAATGGCGACCCCGGTGAAGGTCTGGTTGATGTGCATGCCATTGAACTGTTCTCCGTAGGTGTTGAAACCCATCACCCGTTGATCCCGCAAAAAGGCCCCGATCTCATCCAGGCTGCCGCGATCCTCCAGCTCCAGGCGGCGCAAAAAGCAGTCGCAGCCGATGGTCAGCAACAGGCTGCCCAGGCGCTGCTGCAAGCCGTCGAACAGCTGTTGCAGGTTGGGCAGCAAAGGGCCGGGGGTCATGGCGGTGAGGACGATGCCGTTCTCCACCGCGCAGTAGAAACTCAGGCTCAGGTCCGGGTGCACCTGCTGCACCGCGCGCACGTAGTAGTGCTGGTTGATGCGCACCGCCAGCGGGTGGGCGGCGAACACCCGGTGGTCGAGCTGCGCCAGGGGCACGCCGATCAACCGTGCGTACTCCTCGGCGGCCGGTTCCGCGTTCAGTTCATAAACCCGGCGCGAGGCGCTGTCGGCGCCGGTGACCACCAGTTTTTCTTCCCGGGGCTGGATGTGGTGGGTGGTGAACACCTCGAAATCCAGCCAGGTGTTGACCAGCACCACCACCGCCGCGCCGCTGTGGAACTCGCCGCCGTAATACACGTGGGTGTGGGTCAGGTAGTTGTCATCGCCGGCCGAACCGCCGAAATGCGGAATGTCCCCCAGGGCTGCGCTGAGGGCGGCCAGGACCATTTCTTCGCGGCTCGACAGGCCGTCCAGCAGGGTCAGGGCGAAGCTGTTGCCCTTGATCGGCGCCAGGGTGTTGCTGCGGCAGCGGCCCACCAGGCGTTCGACCATCTGCTGGGCGTCGATCAGGCTGAAGTGCTCCATCTGGTCGATCAGCTCGGCGGCGATGGAAAAGTGTCGGTGATCGAAGCCGATGGCGGTCACGCAATTGCGCCCGTAGCCCAGGGGGGTGATTTCCCCGGCGCTGGTGCAGCCCACCAGGGGGATGCCGCCAAAGCTCTGCTGCAGGGCCGGGCCCAGGGTGTGCAGGGGGTATTCGGCGGAGCAGAAAAACAGCACGAAGCCCAGGTGCGGATGCAGCAACTGGCTGGCCAGGTCCTGGGCCACCTGCTGCGGATCGACGGCCTGGGACATGGCACTGACCACGCCCTCGCTCTGGGCTTGCTGCATCGTCGCCTCCGGCGCCGGTTGTCTGAGCAATGAGTGTACGAAGCCGGCCCCCGGGCACGAATGCTACTTGGGTAGCGGGTGGGCAGTTCCATGGGCGTAGGTGCAGGCTTGCCAACGCAGGCGTCATCCGGGCTGGTGCAAGGCTGGCGGGCCGCTTCGCCGGCAAGCCGGCTCCTACGGGACATGCGGGAGATATGGGGAATGGAGGGGGCGCCGGCCCGGGCGCGATGCGCACGCCAGGGCCGGCGCTGGGGTTACCAGGTCAGTACCGCACCCACGGCGAAGGTGTCGGTGTTTTCGTTCTGCGCATTGGTCTGGTGGCCGTCGATCTCGAACTGGTTGTACTCGGCCACCAGCTTGAGGTTGTCGTTGATGTCGTGGAACAGCGCCACGCCCCGGGTCTGGTAGTCGGCGCCGCTGCCGACCACGCCGTTGCCGTCGTCCTTTGTCTTGCCGTAGGACAGCGCCAGGCGGTTCTTGCCCAGTTTGTACGAGCCCTGCAGCAGGTAGCCTTTGCTGTCGACATTGCGCAGGGTGGCCTCGCCGGCATTGTTGGTGAAGAACGGGTTGATGCCCTTGGCCTGGAACCCGGAACCGGTCAGGGACAGGCCGCCCATCTTGGCCTGCAGGCCATAGCCCAGGCCCTTGGAGGTCACCGACTGCACGTTGGGGTCGGTGTTGTCGGAAGTCTGGTAGCTGCCGTTGAGCCAGCTGTAGAACTTGGCCCCGCCCAGGTCGAACTGGTAGGTGACCTCGCTCTCGGTGCGCGGGTTCTTCTGGTAGGCCTTGCCCAGGGCGCTGCTGTCGTTGGTGTCCACCGGGTCGAGGATGCCCACCGCCACCCGCAGGCCGTCCATCACCGGGCTGCGGTAAGTGATCTGCGACGACGGAAAGGGATAGGGGTAACCGCTGCCGATGTTGCCGAACGACACCCCGCCGCCGTCCACCAGCCCCAGGCTGTCGCTGACCTGGCCGTACCCGGCGAGCATTTCATCGAGCAGGATGTTGGAACGGGCGAACAGGCCAAAGTCCTTGCCGATCAGCACCTCGCCCCACTCCGGGTTGGCCACGGTGCCGTAGAACTGGCGCACGTCGATGGCGGTGTCGGTGCCGTTGGTTTCGCTGTCGTTGATGGTCACCCAGAACGAGGCCCGGGCGCCGAGCTTGAGGTCGTCCACCTGCTTGCCCATGTTGAAGCCCAGGTAGTTGGGCAGAAAGCCCATCTTCACCCGCGCCTGACGGCGGTCGTACTGCTCGCCGGCGCGGTCGACGTCGCTGTTGACGTAGAAGGCGTTGACGTAGCCGTCGGTGGAAAAGGTGGTCTGGTCCTTGTCGTACAGCATGATCTCGGCTTCGGCGACAGTGCCCAGGCCAAGGGTCGACAGGCCGACGAGCAGGGCCGGAATCAGAGGGTACTGGCAGTTCTTATTGTTATGCATGGCGCGCTCCGCAAACGGGGGACGAAATGTCGGAGGCGATTATCGAAAGGGCCCCAGGGCACTGACAGGCTGCCTTGGAGGCAGATTGCCAGTGCTTTGGAGGGGCTGGCAGGGAGCGGCAAATCCGATCCACGACCGGCCCGCTACCGGGCCCACTACCTGGAGTAACACCAAGGGCTCATGGCCCCGGGTGCGAAGGGATGAAGTCCTTAAGTCGTCGGCCGTTCAGTCGTCGCCCGTCTTATCGTCGCCCGCGAGCGCGCGCAACCGCGCCAGCTCGGCGGTAGCCAGGGGAATGCCGTGCTCCAACGATTTGGCCCGGGTGCGGTAGCGCCGGTCGCCGGGCATGCGCTCCAGGCCCACGGCCTGCATCTGCCGCACCAGCTCGCCGCTGCGCTGGGCAAAATGCCCACCGCCCAGGTGGCTGGGGTCGATGACGATCAGCAGTTGCCCGGTCCACGGCGTTTGCGCCCCGGGGTGTTGTGACCAGTCGAACTCGAAGGAGAAGTTGCCGCCAGTCAGCGCCGCCGCCAGCAGCTCCACCATCATCGACAGCGCCGAGCCCTTGTGCCCGCCAAAGGGCAGCAAGGCGCCGCCGTCGAGAATCGCCGCCGGATCGCAAGTGGGCTGGCCATCGCGGTCCACCCCCATGCCCGGTGGCAGCTGCTGGCCCTGGCGCTTGGCGATCTGCACATCGCCGTGGGCGATGGCGCTGGTGGCCAGGTCGAAGACGATGGGCTCGGCGCCCTCGCGGGGGGCGGCGAAGGCAATCGGGTTGGTGCCGAACAGCGGGCGCTGGGCGCCATGGGGCACCACGCAGGTCATGCTGTTGACCAGGCTCAGGGCCACCAGGCCTTCTTCGGCGAAGGGCTCGACATCCGGCCACAACGCCGCGAAGTGGTGGGAATTGCGAATCGCCAGCACCGCGATCCCGGCGCTGCGGGCCTTGCTCAGCAGCAGCGCGCGGGCCGCGGCCAGGGCCGGCTGGGCAAAGCCGCCTGCGGCGTCCACCGCCACCACGCCGGGGGCCACATCCTCCACTTGCGGCACGGCCTGACCGTTGACCCAGCCACTGGCCAGGGACGACAGGTAACCGGGGATGCGGAACACCCCGTGGCTGTGGGAGCCGTCGCGCTCGGCGCGGGCGCAGTTGTCGGCCAGCACCCGGGCCACCTCGGCAGAGGTGCCGTGGCGAAGAAAAATCCGTTGCAGCAAGTCGGTCAAGGCCGGCAGGTCGAGGCACTCGGCATCAGCCTGCGCCACGGTCGCGTGGTTCGCGTCGGTCATTGCAGCTCCATTGGAATTGTTATTGGAAGGGGCCTGACTATCGCGTCACGCCAGTTAACTGTCAAATGTTGACTTCATGACAGAAAACCTTCATTTTCCGTTTCCAGCGGTCAATAAAAACAAGGAGCGGCCATGAGCCAGCCCATCAAACAACGCCTTGAAAGCAGCTTGTCCAGCGCCACCGCGTCGGGCCGGGCAATTGCCAGCTACATGCTGGCCAACCTCTACGAGCTGCCCTTCCAGACCGCCGCCGACATCGCCGAAAAACTCGGCGTCAGCGAATCCAGCGTCGGCCGGTTCTGCCGCGCCATCGGCTACAGCCATTTCAAGGATCTGAAAAACGACCTGAAGAACGACCTCGGCGAAGGCCCGTGGCTGGTGGGCGACCGCCTGCAGGAATTTCGCCAGCAGCCCAACCCGGCGGCCCAGGGCCTGCCGCGCAGCTTCGAGCTGGAAGTGGCGGCGCTGGTCAAGGTCTACGAATACAGCCTGACCCCGGCTTGGCAGACCGTGGTCCAGCGCCTGGCCAGCCGGCGCCGGGTGTACGTGGCGGGGTTCCAGACCGAGCGCGGCATCGCCGCCTCCATGGTCCACCTGCTGCAATACCTGCGCGACGGCGTGCACCTGGTGGACGGCTCTGCCGGGCATTTCGCCGACGTACTGCTCAGCCCCGCCGAAGACTGCGCCCTGGTGGTGTTCGAGGCCCGGCGCTATTCGCGCCACGCCCTGACCCTGTGCCACAAGGCCCGCGAGGCGGGGATTCCGGTGACCCTGGTCACCGACACCTTCTGCGACTGGGCCGAGCAGAACGCCGACGAGGTGTTCCGCGTGCCCACCGAGTTCAACCTGTTCTGGGAATCCACCGCGGCCATGCTGTCGCTGGTTCACCTCTTGATCAACGAGGTGTGCAAGCACCTGGGCCCCGAGGTGGAAAAACGCCTGGAAGCCACGGCCGCCCTGCATAACGAATTTGTTGGCTACACATCGTCCACCCGCGCAAAACAATAAATAACCGAGGTGCTCCATGAACAACGTCGTCCGCTTCGCCAGTGCCTGCGCCCTGGTCTTCGCCGCCTCCGCGGCCCAGGCCGAAACCCTGAAGATCGCCACCGAAGGCGCCTACCCGCCCTTCAACTACGTGGACTCCAACAACCAGCTGCACGGCTTCGACGTGGACATCGCCAACGCCCTGTGCAAGCAGATGCAGGTCGAATGCCAGATCGTCGCCCAGGACTGGGAAGGCATCATCCCGGCGCTGCTGGCGAAGAAATACGACGCGGTGGTGGCCTCCATGATCGCCACCGACGAGCGCAAGAAAAAGATCGCCTTCAGCAACCACTACTACCGCACCCCGCTGTCGGTGGCGGTGGCCAAGGACTCGGACATCACCGACGCCCAGACCAACTTCAAGGGCCGCACCGTGGGCGCCCAGGCCTCATCGACGCAGGCCATCTACGCCGAGGACCACTACGGCCCGGCCGGCGCCGACGTGAAGTTCTACCCAACCCTGGACGAAGCCAACAGCGACCTGGCCGCCGGACGCGTGGACGGGGTGATTGCCGACAAATTCCCACTGCTGGCCTGGGCCGAAAGCGCCGGCAAGGACTGCTGCAAGATCATCGGTGACGTCAACGGCACCACCGCCGACGCCTCGATCGCCGTGCGCAAGGAAGACAACGCCCTGCGCGAGCGCCTGAACAAGGCCCTGGACGCGATCGTCGCCGACGGCACCTACAAGCAGATCTCCAGCCGCTACTTCGCCTTCGACATCTACTGACCGCCCGCCTTTGCCGCTGCCGTTGCCCCGCGTTCCCCCGAGCGCGGCGGCGCCCTGCACGGTTCAATCCTCCAGAGGGTTCGCGCATGTTCGAACAGCTGTCACTCCTGTCCTTTGCCAGCGGCGGCTGGGGCTCGGCCCTGCTTGCCGGGGGCCTGGTGACCATCGCCCTGGCCCTGGCCTGCGTGCCCATCGGCCTGCCCCTGGGCTTGCTGGTCGCCCTGGCCGCACGCTCGAAAAACCGCTGGGCGCGGGCCTGGGCCACGACCTTTTCCACGGTGTTTCGCGGCCTGCCGGAGCTGTTGACCCTGCTGATCATCTACTACGGCTGCCAGATTGCCGCGCAGAAGATCCTCGGCGCCCTGGGCTACCCCGGTGAAGTGGCGATCAATACCTTTGTCGCCGCGATGATCGCCTTCAGCCTGGTGTTCGCCGCCTTCTCCAGCGAGATCTGGCTGGCCGCGTTCAAGACCCTGCCCAAGGGCCAGTACGAAGCCGCCAGCGCCCTGAGCCTGTCGCGGCGCACCACCTTCAGCCGGGTGCTGCTGCCGCAACTGACCCGCATCGCCCTGCCGGGGCTTTCCAACAACTGGCTGTCGCTGCTCAAGGACACCTCCCTGGTGTCGACCATTTCCCTGGTGGACCTGATGCGCCAGACCAACCTCGCGGTCAGCGTGACCAAGGAACCCATGCTGTTCTACAGCGTGGCCTGCTTTGGCTACCTGTTCTTCTCGGCGCTGTCGGGGCACCTGTTCAGCTTTCTTGAACGGCGCTTCAACCGTGCGCAACGGAGCCTGCAACCATGAGCCTGGATGACCTGCTGAACCTGTTCCTCAACCAGGACCTGCTGGAACGCTACGGCCCGCGCTTTATCGACGGCCTGCTGGTGACCGCCAAGCTGGTGGCGATTTCCTTCAGCCTGGGCGCCGTGCTCGGCCTGCTGATCGCCCTCGGGCGGCTGTCCAGCAATCAGTTGCTGCGGCGTTTTACCGGGGCCTATGTGTACTTCTTCCGCGGCTCGCCGCTGCTGGCCCAGCTGTTCATGCTGTATTACGGCCTGGGCTCGTTCAAAGGCTTCTGGCAGGACGTGGGCCTGTGGTGGTTCTTCCGCGACGCCTGGTTCTGCACCCTGCTGGCCTTCACCCTGAACACCGCCGCCTACCAGGCGGAGATCCTGCGCGGCAGCCTGCTGGCCGTGGCCCAGGGCCAGCGCGAAGCCTGCAAGGCCCTGAGCCTGTCGCGCTGGACCGCGTTTCGCAAAGTGATACTGCCGCAGTCGCTGCTGATCGCCATCGGGCCTCTGGGCAACGAGCTGATCCTGATGATCAAGGCCAGCGCCATTGCCTCCCTGGTGACCATCTACGACCTGATGGGGGTGACCAAACTGGCCTTCTCCCGCAGCTTCGATTTCCAGATCTACCTGTGGGCCGCGGTGCTCTACCTGCTGATCGTCGAAGTGGTACGGCGCAGCCTCAAATACCTGGAAGGCCGCCTGGGCCGGCACCTGAACTGAACCCTTTAGCGGGCCGCCCCGCGGCCCCTGTCATAAGGACCCAAACATGCATTGCCAAACCTTAGTTCTGGGCGCCGGAATCGTCGGCGTCAGCAGCGCCCTGCACCTGCAGGCCCGCGGCCGCCAAGTGGTGCTGCTGGACCGCCAGCCCCCGGGCAACGGCACCAGCCACGGCAACGCCGGGCTGATCGAACGCGCCAGCGTGATTCCCTACGCCTTCCCCCGGGAAGTGACCAAGCTGGTGCGCTACGGCCTCAACCAGCAATCGGACGTGCGCTACAGCCTGCGCCACCTGCCCAAGGCCGGCCCCTGGCTGCTGCAATACTGGCGCCACTCCTCGCCCAAGGGCCTGGCCGCCGCCACCCGCGCCATGCTGCCGCTGATCGAACGCTGCGTCACCGAACACCTGGCCCTGGCCCGCCCGGCCAACATGCTGGAGCTGATCGCCGACGGCGGCTGGCTCGAAGCCTTCAACGACCAGCAGGCCTTCGACTTCGCCCAACGCGCCGCCGCCGACCTGCGGGACTACGAACTCAACTACCGGGTACTGGACCGCGCCGAACTCTTGGCCCTGGAACCCGGCCTGCACCCCGACATCGTGGGCGGCCTGCACTGGCTCGACCCCAAGACCGTCAGCGACCCCGGCGGCCTGACCCGCGGCTACGCCGAACTGTTCAAGCAGCGCGGCGGCCAATTCGTCATCGGCGATGCCCTGACCCTGACCCAGATCGAAGGCGGCTGGCAGGTGCAGAGCGAACTCGGCCCGATCACCGCCCAGGAAGTGGTGGTGGCCCTGGGCCCGCAAGCCAGCGGCATTTTCGAACCCCTGGGCTACCGCATTCCCTTGGCGATCAAGCGCGGCTACCACATGCACTACGCCGCCCTGCCCGGCACCCGCCTGCAACACCCGATCCTCGACCCAGTGGGCGGCTACGTCCTGGCACCGATGGTGGGCGGCATCCGCCTGACCACCGGCATCGAATTCGCCGACTGTGAAGACCCGATCAACGAAATCCAACTGCGCCGCTGCGAAGCCCTGGCCCGAAGCTTCTACCCCCTGGGCGAACGCCTCGACGCCGAACCCTGGCTGGGCCGCCGCCCGTGCCTGCCGGACATGTGCCCAGTGATCGGCCCCGCCCCGCGCCACCCCGGCCTGTGGTTCAACTTCGGCCACGCCCACCACGGCCTGACCCTGGGCCCGGTGAGCGGCCAGCTGCTGGCGCAGCTGGTCACCGGCGAAACCCCATTTACCGACCCCACCCCTTACCGCGCCGAGCGCTTCAACTGACCGACGGAGAACCGCCATGCAGACCCAGACCGCCCCGCTTCCCGCCGCATCCCAAGCGCCCGTTCACCCCGCCGTCGATCCGCGTGAAGTGGTGATCGATATTGCCGGGCTGAACAAGTTCTACGGCGCCTTCCACGTCCTGCACGACATCGACCTCAAGGTGCGCCAGGGCGAACGCATCGTCCTCTGCGGGCCTTCCGGCTCGGGTAAATCGACCCTGATCCGCTGCATCAACCGCCTGGAGATTGCCGAAAAAGGCCGCATCCTGGTGGACCGCACCGACCTCTCGCAAAACACCCGCGAAGCCGCCCAGGTGCGCAGCCAGGTGGGCATGGTGTTCCAGCACTTCAACCTGTTCCCGCACATGAGCGTGCTGGACAACTGCACCCTGGCGCCGATGACCGTGCGCGGGTTATCGCGGAAAAAGGCTGAAGAACTGGCCCGGGGGTTTCTGGCCAAGGTGGGGATTGAGAATCAGGCGGATAAATACCCGAGCCAGCTTTCAGGTGGGCAGCAACAGCGCGTGGCGATTGCCCGGGCGTTGTGCATGGAGCCGAAGATCATGTTGTTTGATGAACCGACTTCGGCACTGGACCCGGAGATGGTGAGTGAGGTGCTGGATGTGATGGTGAAACTCGCCGGGAGTGGGATGACGATGTTGTGTGTGACCCATGAGATGGGGTTTGCGCGGCAGGTGGCGGAGCGGGTGTTGTTTTTGGATGGGGGGCGCATCGTTGAAGACGCGCCGCCCGAAGAGTTCTTTGGGGCGCCGAAAAGCCCGAGGGCTAAGGCGTTTCTTGCGCAGATTGTGCATTGAGGTAAGTGGACATATCCGTTGCTGCGGTAACGGCTACTTATGGTTTCGCTCTTACAGCGAGTCACTTTGAAAAGCCCAAAGTAACCAAAGGCTCTTGCCCCTCCACTCGGTGCCTCGCCTAGGCTCGGCATGCCCTCACTCCGGCATTGATCCGTGGGCCGCCGCCACCGGCCATCCCTGGCCGGGTGGCGGCTAACCCGGCATCCCTGCCGGATTACCCACGGCTCAATGCCTGCGTTCGGCCATCGTGTCTAAGGGGGCAGGCAGATCAAAAACCAGATCAACAGCAAAAGCAGACGGCGGCCTATCGGCCGGCCTGTTTTAGTGCTGTTCGCGGTCTCTGTAGGAGCTGCCAAGGGTTGCGAACTGCATTAGATTGTTCAGCTCGTTCATGCAAGGAAAAATCGCCTACCTACTGCCCGCGTCTACGCGAATACTCTCGAATCCGGAGGTAGCGAGCATCCTTTACGAGCTGTGGAGCGGCCTCGGCGATATCATCCAAACATTGTCCGAGTTCCACTCCGACCCACTGTTGATCAGCAAGCACCGCACTCAGCAGCAGCAAAGCCTCCGCTGGGAACTGTCGACACAAAGCAGACTCATGCAATCGGTGAACAACGTAGTCCGAGTACTCGATTGGCTGCAACCAATCCTGTATTGCTGTCAACGCAGCTGGAAACTCGCCTCGTGCCGCAATAGCCAGTCGTGCCAAAGACTCGGAGATTCTCGGAGTGGCTAAATCGCGAGACTTTGGCCAAACCTGTTTCCAAAACGGTTGGGCACGATTTTTCCAGTAGTCTTCGCGCTGATCGCTAGCGCCTTCCAGTGCTTGACAGAGTGCTTGTGCAGAATCTTCCAGCCCAGTCTGAGGAAGAGCACCAACCGCGGAACGAAAATCCTCTACGGTATATCCCTCAGTCGGACCCAACGCTGCATAAGTCAAAAATGCTGCGAATTGTTGCCGGTGCTCCCCAAGATCCGCGTAGTGACATGCGCTTCCAAGGAACTGTTGTTTGAAGGCTAACAATAAAGGCTGATACAGACGGGGAGACCAAAGAAAACCTTCCCAAACGCTTTTAGCTTCTACAGGATTGCTCCAGCTGAAGAGAGGTAAGAGATATTCCTCAGTCCATGGCCGGTCCACACGGAAAAAACTGATTAGTCGCGAACCCAGCAGTACCCGGCCATGACGAAATCTGTCTACCTGAACATCACAAAGTTCGGTAAAGAAAATCTTAAGGTTGGCCGGAAGTGAATCATTGTCGTTCGGATTGAGTTTGAACCAAATATTGATAAGAGTTTGCGTGACATGTCCGACAGGATGATTAATAGCCTCAGTGACAGGCTGTTCAATGGGGGCGCCATTGAGCGTCATCCCCGTCCCAGCATCAATCTGCATCCCTAATACACGGTGGCACAGCTCTAGCAGGAGGCCTTCGTGGTGTTTAATTGATTTGGATACTGCCTGCATCCACCAAGTAACAGCGTGGACGATATCCCGCAAAACAGCCTCGGGCATGCGTAGTACCAAAAATGCAGCGTACCGCCAAGAACGTAACTCCAAGCCCTCTTCCGCCCAGGTTTGCAGCGCCTCACGCCATCGACCTATTGGCCAGATATTGTCTTGTGCTAGATCGCATAGCGCGCACAAGCTATGAAAAAAGCGAGTGCGGCAAACATCTCGCCAGGTATCTTCGTAGAACGATCGACTTTCGAGCTGAGGCGTCTTGATCCAAGTAGCTAGCTCCTGGCGCTTACGAGGGGCAATGTCAACGTAACGATTTTCCTCGTAGTCCGGGTCACTGGAACCACTCATCCAGTGGGAAAACTCGTCGCTTTCGTTCGAGGCCAACTTCCATTCTGGATAGGCTGCAACCAATTCTCTAAGCCGATTCGCCGCAGGTGTTCCAAGAGTGAGACTCGATGCGCTCAGTTTCGCCAAATGGAGCCAGACGGAGCGAGCTACTATCTCCTGCCATCGATCAAATTCGAGGTCTTCCCGATACATATCGCGAGGAGGGCCGGCCAATATTGCCTTTTCCAAACGTTCCTGGGCGGCCCCTTTTAAGAAACGCCCTTGCAGAACAAACAGCCTAAATACCTCCCTTCCTGTATCAGTGGACCAAAGCCAACAACAGTTATCTACGAGCAGCCACTCCACCCACAGATCAGGCTGTACGCAGTTATCTTGACTGGCGGCAAATAGCGCAAGGCGCTTAAACGTGGGGTAAGGCAACTCAAACCAAACCTGTGCGATCCGGGTCGCACGCGTTCGTTCCTGCTTGAAAACTGCCAGCCAAGCGTCGCGCACTAACTCGATCAGACTGACCCAGTCGCGGAATCCCCTGTTCTGCCAGTGCGGTGTAATGGATGGCAAATCCCAGTGTGAGCAATCGCTTCGCTCACTGGCTTCTCCCATTTCGAACAGAAGATCTAGAGCATCACGTAGAAGCTGCTGAAAATCCTCCAACAGGTATGGCAAGGCCGATGTCCAGTACGTGTCTGTCAGGTCGTTTAGTACTGAGTGAACATGATCGGCAGCAAGCACGAGTTCCCAATCCACCAATTGCTTGATCCGAGTGGGCACCTCTTTGCCGTCAGCATCTTCTCCCCAACGAAATGGTTCTCTCAAGGTCACTAAAGGCGCGAGTACCGCACGTAGTTCTAAGCGCAGAGTGGTAGTTAACCCCTCCCGTTTTAACCGATTTTTCCAGTGATACAGGTTGCGTTTCTGCCAAGCAGATTTGACTCGACCGTTAAGCAAGAGACTCCACAACTTACACATCAAGGGACCGGGAATGGCCTTTGGCGCTTGCAAGAGGATGTCATTCAGCTCGGCAGTTTTGCCGTCACGCCTCAGCGCGGCAAAGTGATCCAGCCTTTCCTCTATAAGCCACGGCCAGCGTTCATGCAGCCGGGCACCACGTTGCGCAATCCACAGAATCAACCTTGGATCATCCAGATGACGTGTTAACCAACGGGCCATGTGAAACATCACATCATCCCACTGGCTGTCATTTCCGCCGCCGGAGGCCAACAACATCGGTGGCGCTAGATCATAAGGCGCAGGCCGCCGAATTAGGCTGAAGGACAGTTTGGTATCGGTCTGGTCGTGTGGCGGCACCTCAAAGCGGGGTAAATCACCGTGCCCAAAGCGCTCGTCTGCAAATGCTTCCAACAACCAATCCAGTGATGGGACAGGGTTGGAGTCGGCAAAACGCTTCATCGGCAAACCAGACTTATCTGACAAAGCCCACAAAACTCGACCTACAAAGTCATCTTGCTGCGTACTGTCCTGTGGTCGCGCTAGAGCATGTTTAACAACGAAGGCTTCCTTTCCCTGCACCCCATCTCGGTAGGTGTCTGCCCAAGCGTGTAGTGTTTGATGCAGCGCCGAATGATCGTATGTACCAGCCGGCACGTTATATAGGATGGGCGTGACACCTTTGGCTACCCACTCAATGGTTTTGTGCTGCTCATTTCCTGGTTCGCAGTCGCCAAGAGCCCAAGCTTGCAGCGTGATCTCGCCCTGCATCCGATCAGCTGCCAGAGCATCCATCATGTAGCGCAGCACCGGATCATTGATGCTATAGCCGACAAAGCAGACCACATAGTTGCGGAACAGCTCGCTTACAAAACGAGCGGCCCACCGCTCAGTTAAATAAGCCAAACCAAAATCGCCACTGGTAACCACTAGGCGGTTAAGAGCGGTGTCATCTGCTTTTTCCGGAAGTAAACCGTGGAGGTAAACCGTGGAGGTAAACCAGTCCATTCCATCGGCTGTTCTTGGGAATCGGCAACATTGGCGCGGCGAAGCTCTGGAAGGTTTGGCCGATGCGTTTGGCTGCTGCGTGAAATACACGGTCGAAGTTGGTAGTAACCAACCGTAGTGAACCTTCACGACAGCGCGCCAGCCGCAATAATGCTGCTTGCGTATCAGTAGCCCCTTTGCGGCGAAGTTTCGGCTTTAGTGCCTCTGCCAATGTGCGGCGGACAGCTAGGCGTTGCCCGGGCAATCGGCGTTCCAGCAGATCAAGCGTGGCGTCGAACTGTCCTCGCTCGAAGACGTCTCTTTCAATGTCTGAAAGCACAGTCCCGTTCAAGCGAAAGATATCTTCCACTAGTCCTTTGAAGCCGGGCAAACCTGCCGGGTAGGAAATTCCAGCGCCACAAAAGAAGACCACACGACCTTCCTCATGCGACTGCAAAAGCGCATCCGGAATATCTGGACCGTTAGTGATGAATTGCATTCCTTTGCTTCCTATTTCTTATGTGCTGTTGATCCCCGCGGACGAAAGATACTAAACCATCCTATAGCGCGTTCTACTACGATCCGAAGCCCCATTCTTAGCCGGTGGATGATTGCTGGCTGATTTCCGCCGGTAACGACTGGCTTCTGGCACATAGCGGTTTTCCATATCTGTCGAGGGCGATTCAAAAATCATCATATCCACGTCTTAGCCATGGCTAACGCCATGACACACCACTTCAAACACCCACACCAATACACGGTTGCACCTCTCACTCCCCCCCCCTATAGTTCGCACTTCGCGGCAAAATCCGCGAACGACCTTGGCCGGTCGAATTACAACGACGCATCAGCGTCCAAAACACCATTGCAGACGCTTTTTTTGTGCCTGCGATTCTGTGTTATGGCGGCTGTGTGCGGGACACCTTCGGGTGTGCCGGTGTCGTTGTAGCCGGTCGGCCAACCCTCGCACAGCTGCCACCCTCCATTTGCTTGGCCGCAAACGGTGGAAGCTCTACAACGAGTAACGACCATGGACGATCAATCGACTTCCCGCTTCTCCCCCGTCGACACCCACGACGCCAACCAAGCCGTTTTCTACCTCGACACCCAAGCCTCTCTGAACGATCTGGCCAGCAGTGCGGCCCATCGTTTCACCGTGGTGCGGGATCTGATGGACACGCTGTCCACCCTTCACCTGAAAGACATTGCCGACTGCGATCTGACGCGGGTCACCCGAGGGGTGCATCTGCTCACCCGGGAGGGTTGCGCGGTGCTGGAGGTGATTCAGTGGCGAACAGCGCAAGAGCCCTGAACGCCATTGAACTCAACAAGCGCGTAAAACGCGCTTGGCTTTGCTTTGGCTTTTGATCTGGCTTTTGATCTTGATCTTCCTGCCCCCTCCAGAAGGCCGAACGCAGGCGTTGCGTAGGGGGCAGCTCGGCATGGATGCCGAGCTAGCCGCCCCAGGCCATGGATGGCCTGTGGCGGCGTGCCCCCGAAGCAATGCCGGAGCGAGGGAACGCCGAGCCTAGGCGAGGCGCCGGATGCGGGGGCAGGAGCGTTTTGCTTACTTTTGCGCTTTTCAAAAGTGAGTCGCTGTAAGAGCGAAACCCTAAGCGGCCGTGACCGCAGCAACGGATATGTCCACAGAACCGTATGCAGCCAGGTGAAAAGCATCGGCAGGTTTGGCGAGGACTACGTCCTCGTGCGCAGCCTCGCTGCGCTCGACAGCGGCTACAGGTTTCGATGGTCAGGGCCATCAGGAAACTGGCTGGACTGGTCTAGCCCTTCAGCCTTCATCTATTGAGGAGATCCCAGTGCACTATCCCATCTGCATCGAGTAGGGCGACGAACACACCGCCACCGGCATCCAGATTCCTGATATTCCCGGTGCTGTCACCGCGGGCGACAGCTTCGAGAGCGCCTATAGCGCGGCCATCGAGATTGCCCACGTCATGCTCGAAGAACGGGCCCGAGCCGGGCACGCCATTCCCCTGCCCTCGCCCACCGGCAAACACCGCACCCACCCCGATTTCGCGGGCATGGGCTGGGGCATGCTGGAGATCGACATCACGCCTTACCTGGGCAAGACCGAGAAGGTCAACGTGACCTTGCCGGGGTATGTGATTCAGCAGATCGACCGCTTCGTCCGCGAGCACAACATCAAGAGCCGGTCGTCTTTCCTGGCCGATGCCGCGCTGGAAAAGCTCGGACGCTGAAAGCGGCTGCGTAGGGCAGGCCAAGCGGAGTGAGGCCGGTTGGGGTTGCTGCGCAACCCAGCGGGAGCAAGTTCCCTCGCTACAGGGGTTGTAGCCTTACAAATAGCTGCATCACCTGACTGCATTGAGACAACCAGTTGCACTCCTAACTCCAACTACGGACTGCGTCTCTTTTGCAGCATCTACTCAACCAAAAATGACGAGAAGTAAAATGATAACTTTTCATCTTCAAGATCGATCAATTGATAACGCATCCTGTCGAAACCCGAATCCAGCTTACTCACACTCATATGCATCAACTGAGTCAACCCACCGCCAATATCACGGGACGCAAAATGACTGATATCAATAAATCTGATACGCACAACATCAGCCCCTGCATTGTCAGAGTCTGAAATCGACAGAGACAAATCATAAGCCACCCCATCTTCGTTCAACTGAATACTAATGGCTTGCAAGCAGTTGTGAGCGACAAGCAACTCATTCAATTGCGGAACTTTAATCATTATTTATCCTCGTTTCTTTACCCTTTGGTCCATAGCCAGGACCATATTCATAGGTATGCACATGAGGATCGGAATGATATTCCGCAGGCTTTGATTTGTCTCCATATCCGTGATTCGTGTAATCCGTTCTCTTAGCCTGCCGACCGTACTGATCGTACTCGATAACAGATTTTTCAAGCTTCCCAGTCGCTGGGTTATATCTCTCTTGTGTCGTACTTTTTGTGCCAGGCGTCGTCTGATGCGGCTTCTTTCCGGTAAACACTTCGTCCGGGAACGTTCCTTCCCTTGCAACAACCTTCGTCTCGCCCTTCGTGGCTGTACCTGTTACCTCTTTTGTACCAACAATTCCATTTTTTATTCCAGTTCCAATAGCTCCAGGTTTACCGACTGTCGATGAAAAGATATCCGCCCCAGGACTCAGTCCCCCCATCGCAAAGTCCGCAGCAGCGGCTGCAAGGTTACCATCCGTCGACCGAACACCTTCCGAAATATTTAAATAGATGGCTTGTTGATTTCTTTCCATTGTGGCCAGGTGCGCCATGGAACGTCCAAACTGATCTTTCGCACCCGACTTTCTTATAGTCTCCGCCAACTCCCAATTGGAGGCAGTCTCATCCCTGAGTCTTTCATAAATCTGCTCGCACATGGTTGGATTATTACGGCATAAATCTGGAAACGCTTTATTACGCGCAACATCCAACTTGTCGTAATACTCTCGCACCCTTTGACATTCATCTTCAGAAGCACACGCATTAAGCTTGCGGT
Source organism: Pseudomonas sp. LPH60 (assembly GCF_030718165.1). Lineage (NCBI taxonomy): Bacteria > Pseudomonadati > Pseudomonadota > Gammaproteobacteria > Pseudomonadales > Pseudomonadaceae > Pseudomonas > Pseudomonas sp. LPH60. The sequence continues at coordinate 617,957 of NZ_JAVAJH010000001.1, read as the reverse complement.
CTTTCTCAAGGAGTTCTTCGTGAAATAGGTAGTTGAAGGTAGTCGCTTTCTGTGCAATTACCGCACCGGTATTAAGATCCCCCCCAACAGCAGCAGCTCCAACCAATCCCGCCAGTTGGGAGAAGACCAGATGCAACTCTTCATTCTTGCCGGCCATATCGGCCATGACATTAATCAAGGCTTCGTTCAGGCCTGCAGCGGCTGCACCGGTCTTGAAATCACTCCCTGTCAGCTCTGCCAATAGGCCGCCCATGATTGCGTGGGCAGCAATCTTTTGAACGCCTCCATTTGGAAAGGTGATTTGGTCTCCGACCCAGTTAAATCCCGTGGCCATGGCCATATTGCCCGCCTCCCCCATCAGGGCGGCGTTGAAGTTACTACCGAAACTGCCGCCACCAATGGCAGAGGAAACGCCACTAGAAATTAGCGCTCGCCCTACGGTGCGAGTCGCCGCATCCGTTGCGTTGCTCCAACGGAAAATATCTTTGGATGAGTTGGCGGTGCTTAACGTTGAACCATCTGCAGGTTGAATACCCTGCGTAGCGGTACTGGTACCCTCTGCTGCCGTAAACCAATTTTTGTCCGCATAATCCAGGAATCCAGCCGTAAATCCCGCAATCGCAGCGTTCTTCAGACTCCCCGTACTGAACGTATCTTTCACCGCCAGACCAAGGTTGCCCTTGTTATCAATGGTGCTAGTGACCGCGGTCGTGCTCAGGCTGGCAGCAACTGCCAGGTTTGACCCGCTCAACCCCAAACCAGCGGGGCCGAGGATGAAAGACATCAGAATAGCGATGGCAATCTTGGCGCCAGCGCCGAGGCCAGAAGACTCATACTTGAAGCTGTCGTGAATTTCTTTGACTTGGCGCCAATCGATATCACCACGGGCCTCCGCCTGCTTCATCCAAGCCAGCTTGGGGTCCGCTTGCACCATCGCATCGATGGTTTGGCTAACGCTCTGTTGATCGACCTGCTTGATATCGATACGAATACCTTCGGCAGCTTTGATCACCAGCTTGCCTTGAGCGACCAGGGCGCTTTGTCGAAGGGTCTCATCGGTTTTCCCTTCGCCCTTCATCTTGTACCAAGCCAAATCGCCTTTGCTCTTGGTATGGCTCTCGTCGTGGAAGTCCTTCACTCCCTCGAACACGATGCGGCCACCGCTGTCCAGCGTCAGGTCCTTACCGCTGTCCAGGGTTGCCACTTGGTAACGCTGGTCCCCGCCGCTCTTGAGCGTGAGATCACCGCCCGTCTTGATTTCACTGCCGACGTTAGTGTACTGCGTCACTTCATCGCGTTTCGCCGCGTTGCTCCCCCAACTGCCTTTTTTGCTCATGTCGTAGAGGGAATAGTCGCGGTTGAGTTCAGCCATCAAATTCAACTGCTTACCGGCCACCAGATAGGCCTCGTTACCGGCGTTGATTTTGCTGGCGACCATCGTCAGGTCTTGCAGCGCCGCAACGTTTACATCACCACCGGCCTCAATCGTCGTGCCCTGCTGGCGAACATGGTCTTCTTCCTGCTTGATCTTCTTGCCGCTGCGCTTATAGCGGTACTCACTTGATTCTTCGTTGGCAGCCGCAAGGAGGCTCACATCCTTGCCCGATAAATTGACGTCGCCGCCTGCCTTGACATGGCTGGCAACCATCGTCAAATCGTTCGTCGCCACAACATCAAGATTCCCACCGACCTTGATCTCACTGGCATGCTGCACCGTCTGGCTCTGCGCCCAGAAATGCCGTTTGTCCTGGCGCGTCGAGCCGGTTTCCTCGCGAGCCGCCGCAATCACCACGTCGTTACCCGCGCCCAGCTCAGCGTTCTTGCCTGCGGTAATGGCCCCGCCGACATTCAGCAAATCCCGCGCTGCATGCATCGTCAGGTTGTTCTCGGCCTCAACCCGCGCGGCGCTATCGACGACTGCCGTCTTGGAGCTGAAGCCCTTCCCACTGTTTTCAATCGTGGTGATGGTCCGGTCATTGCGGATATCCCCAGTCAAGGTACTCAGGTCAACATCCTTACCCTTGAGAATGCCGCCTTGCATGTTCACCAGGTCCTTGCCCGCCACCAGCTTCAGCTTTTCACCGGCCTGCGCGAGCCGCGTATTGACGAGGTTGTTCCCCGCTGCTGCCGAAAGGTTTTCGCTGGCGCGCAACGTGCCGGAGTTCTTCAAATCCGCACCGGCAATCAAGGTGACGTCCTTGCCCTGAATCAACGCCCCATCCGCCGTCAGGCGGTTGTTCGCCTGGGCCATGTACAGCACGGGGACCAGCACGTGCTGGCCATTGATCACCTGGTCTTCCATCCAGACGATGTCATGGGTCAGTGCGGCGACTTGCTGCGAGGTCAAAGTCACGCCAACGGATAGGTTGAGTTGCTCCTTGCTGGCGATGGCGTTGTTCATCAGGTACTTGAACATGCCTTCGTCGGTGTTCTGGCCGGCGATAAAACGCTGACCTGTGCGCGCGGTGACGGCTTGTTGAATCAGGCGTTGTTCATAGAGACCATCCCCCAGGCGCTTCCAGCTGGTTTCAGGGTCGTAGCCCAGCTTGCCCAGCAGGTAGTCCGAGCTCATGAACTGCTTGAGATCGGTGAAGGCGGAGTTGGTTTCGACCAGATATTTGGGGCCGACGAACACCCGGCTGGCGTCCGAGCCCTGGATGTTGGCTTGGCTCAGGTCCTGGCTGTTTTTGGCAACAGCGGCGCTGTCGACCACGTGAAACAACCCGTTCGTACCGCTCGGCAGGGCGAAGCCCGGCATGCTGGTCGGGTTGACTTGTTGCTGTGCCAGGTCCGGTGGCAGTTGCGGGTTCAGCACCACCACGGCGGGCTTGGTCACGGTCGTGGCGCCGCCCTTGTCCGCGACGGGCGTAGGCGGCGTGAACTGCACGATGCTGCTGTTTTCCAGCTGCTGGGTCGCCTGGATGCTGATGTTGCCGCCCGCCTGGATCACCGAGGCAATGGGATCGCCCGGGGTCACGGTGGTGGTGTCGCCCACCAGGTTGAAAGAGTTGAGCGCGCCCACCGGCAATACCTTGGGGTTGGGTTGGGCGTTGTAGGGGTAGATCCAGTTGGCGCGGAAGCGCTCATCCGTACCGTCGGTAACGCGGCCCGTGTTCCAGGTGCGTGTGCGTGTGCTGGTACCGGTGGTAGCGCCGATGTTGGCGAAGTTGTCGGCGGTGATCAGCAGATCCGCGCCCGAGGCCATAGTGCTGTATTTATTCAGCACGCTGGATCCATCGACGGTCAGCTTGGCCCCACTTTGGATAGATGAGCTGGCCGAATCTGTCGCGACCACACTTTTGGAGACTTCGTTGGCAATGTAATCGACGTTGTGGTGGTCACCACTGCAGTCGTAGCACCTCACATTCAGGCTGCCCGATACCAGTTGGTCGACAGTGCTGAACACGTCCTTGCGGTTGATTACGCTGTCGCTGCGCACCAGCACATCGTTGGCGGCTTCGATATGGCTGGAGATGTTTTCCAGTGACGCACTGCGAGCCACACCGTCGCGGGCCATCATGCTCAGGCCGCCGAGGCTGTAGATGTCGGCGTAGTAGTTGGTCAGGTTCTTGAAGCGCAGCGCCATGTCGGTGCCGCTGAAGATCAGACCGTGATCGTTGCGCACCGCTTCGGCGTTCAGATCGACCTTGCCGGCGCCGCCGAGGGTGCCGGTGTTGGTGACATTGGCGACGGTCAGGGAGAACGCTCCGCCGCTGGTGATGCGTCCGGCATTGGTCCAGCTGTCGCCCTTGGCGGTGAAGCTTTGGCTGGCGGCAAGTTTGCCGGTGGCTGCCTGGTTGAGCTGGCCTACGGTGACATTCAGCACATCAGCCTGAACATCCGTGCTGTTGTCCCAGGTGGCGGCGTCGACGGTCAGCGTGCCGGCAGTGGCGACACTTCCGCCGATGTTGCTGAACTTCGCCAGATCGACCCCAAAAGTGCCCGTGCCGACGTGACGGACATTGCCGCCGGCGTTCTTGAAGCTGGCCATGCGCAACGAGACGTCATGGTTGGCGGCTTCGATCATGCCGCTCTGATTATCCAGCAACCGCGCGCTGGCTACGCTGGCGGTGCCCTGTTGACCGAGGGAGCGCATTTTGCCGTTCTGGTTATTGATGGACGCGGCGTCAATCAGCAAAGCGCTGGCGCCTTCGACCAAGCCAGATTGGTTGTTCAGTTCGCCGGTCAGGCCAAAATCGATGGCATCTGCGGCAGCTCGGCCTTGGCTGTTGTTGAGATGGGTAGCGCGTACGTTCAGGGCTTGCTTGGCCAGCAATGCACCGTTCTGGTTGTCGAGGATCGTGCTGGTGATCTGGGTATCGCCGCTCAGGGCAGCAATCTGGCCGCCATTGTTCAGTAGCGATTGTTGCGCGCCCAGGTTGATCGACTGGGCCTGGATCAGCCCCGCTTCGTCAGCTGCGGTGAGCGATTTCCCGTTATCCAGCACGGTCGCCGAGGTGGCCTTGAGCTTGCCCGCAACACTGGCCAATACACCGCCACGGTTATCAACGTTGTGGGCTTCGATGGTGAGGTTTTCGGTCTGGGTGATGACGCTGCCATCTTGGTTATTCAGCCCTGCGCCCAAGGTCGCGGTGATGCCGCTCTGGCTGAGCAGGCTGCCCGTGGTGTTGTCCACCGCACCGCCGTTGATTGTCAGGCCCTGCTGGGTGCTGACGATGCCTTTACCGGTGTTGATCAGTTGCTGATGGGCAGTGAGGCCCATGGCATTGACGGAGGCGATGTAGCCGTCGAGGCTGTTGTCGATCGTGTCAGCGGTCAGGCTGAGCTGGCCTTGGCTGATCAGTTTGCCGCCTTGCTGGTTGAAGGCTTTGGCGGTGGCGAGGATGTCACCCTGACTGGTGATCTGCCCCTTAGCGTTGTCGACGGTGGTGCCATCCAGGGTCAACGTGCTTTTGGCGGTGATCTTAGCGCCGCTGTTATCGAGGCTGGCCACGTCCAGGCCAAGGGTATCCTGGCTGCTGATGACCCCGTTGGTGTTCTTCACCGCTGCCGCTTTCAGTGTTTGCTCACCGCCGCTGGCGAGGGTACCGTTGGCGCGGTTATCGAGCTGACCACCGAGGGTAGTTTTGAGCGTGCCCTGGCTGGTCAGGGTGCCGCCGCGATTGTCGATGTCCTGGGCGTTGAGGGTCATCCCGGTGTTCGCCGACAGCGTGCCGGCGCGGTTGTCGAGGGTCTCGCTGACGGTTGCCTTGAGGTCGCGACTGGCGATGACGCTCTGGCCACGGTTGTCGATGTTCTTGGCGGTGAGGGTCACATCACCGGTTTGGTTGCGGGTGCTCTGTGGGGTGACACCGGCCTCGATCAAGCCAAGGTTGTTGAGCTGACCTTCACTGGTCAGCTTGACGCTGTCCCGAGCGGCGATGGAATGGCGGTTGGTCAGTGTGCCTTGGGTGGTTGCGTCGACACGGGTACCGGCATAGACCGCGCCCTGGGCATCCAGGCTCTTGGCATTGATGACAACCGCTTGCGCCGCCGTGGCCTGCGCCAGGCTCAAGTGACCATTGGCATCCAACTGCATATCGCCGCCACTGGCGAGCATGTTGCCGTCAAGCTTTACGCCGACACCGGCTTCACTGCTGACCAGCTTGATCGCCCCGGCGTACATGCCGCCCAGGGCCGAGGAGTCGATGGCCAGTTGAGGGGCCGTCGCCGGGTCGGTGGCACGCGCAGTCGCGTTCAGGGTCTTGGCATCAACATCATTGGCGCCGGCAATGATTGTCAGGTTCTTGGCCTGGATTTCGGCATTGAGCTTGGCTGAGCGGGTGATGATCTCGAAGCGGTCGATGTTGTTGGCATTGAGCCCGGCCCCTTCAATAACAACGCTGCCCTGGTCCACCTGATACCGCTGAAGCTGGCCGTTTTCGAGCACAGGCTTGCCGGTGGTCAACGTCGCTTGCGGGGTGTTGATAAAGCCGCAGCCGTTGCAGGTAACACCATACGGGTTGGCCACGATCACATGGGCCGACTGCCCCGCCACTTCGGTAAAACCGCGCAGTTGGCTGGGGCTACCGCCGTTGACCTCGTTGAGGATCACCCTGGCAGCCGTACCGTTGAGATTCTGGTTGCCGAGGATGATCCCGCCCAACTGCGTGGACTGAGTGCGGCTGGTGGCGTTGTTGAGGATCACTCCCTGTTGGCCGACGTTGTAGTCCTGGAACTGGTTATGCGACAGCCCGCTGCCATTGGGTGCACTGATGTTGACGATAGGCACACCATTCGCCGCCTGGCCCAGGCTGGTGCCCGGTGCGCTGACCACAATCCCCTCCGCCTGCACCAGCAACGGTTGCCAGAACATGACGTTCGCCAAAACAAACGCCAACCCGCGTTTGGGCAAGCCCATGAAGTGGGAGCGGCTTTTCAGGGATGCAGAAGGTTGGCGCGCAAGGAAGGCGAGCTGTTGAACGTCCATGTCATGTCTCGATGCCCAAGGGCGGTAAAAATTTAGAGAAAGAAATCCAGGCGGAAATAGATCGGCGCTTCACGCTCAGTGATCGGCGCCGGTCGTTCCAAAGAGTGGGCAAAGGTCACGGTGGCGGCGACGTTATGGCCGCGTGCAAACAGCTCCACCGAGTTGCTGGTCATGCGCCCGTGCTGTTCGGCGTTATAGCGGTCGCGGCGGATCACGCCCTGGTCATACCCCAGGCTGGTGCCGTACTCGCTGAATACCGGCTGCATCCAGGCCCAGGTCACCGGGCGGCTCCAGCGCAGGTCGTTGCGCCAGTAACCGCCACTGTCGCCGGCCAGGCTTTGATCCTTGTAGCCGCGAATCGACGACTGCCCACCGAGGCTCATGCGCTGAGGGCTGAACAGCACATCTTCGCTGCGCTGGCCGGTCATCAGGCTGCTGAAACTGAACGACTCGCCCCACAGCTTGAACGGGTACAGGTAGCTCAGGGTCGCGGTGTATTTGCGATAGCGCGCATCGGCCTGGCCGGGGCGCGGGTTGTGATTGGCCTGGGCGTCGAACGCACCGATGCCATCCTGCATGCCCAGGTCGATGTTGAGGAATGAGCCACCGATGCGTCGACCATGGTTAATGCCGAACTGGGCTTCGCTGAGGCGGTTGCTGCTCAACGCGAGCTTGCTGTCCTCGATGAAGTTGTTGGTGCGCAGGTACGCCACGCCGGTGCTGAGGGATGTTTTGCTCAGGGCATCGCGATGGATCACGCGCTCCAGGCGCAACTGATGATTTTGGCTGTCGCCCGATTGCTTGAAATTGAAACCGCTGGCCTGGGCCAAGGAGCGATATTCGGTTTCGCTGTAGGTGTAATTGAGGTTCCACCAGCCGAACGGCAGGCTGTAGTTGAGCATCGAGTTGCGCGAGGTTTTTTGGTGATCGCTTAGCGCATCGTGGCCGCCGCGCAACAAGAGTTGATCGGCCAGGCCGAGAGGATTATCCCAATCCAGATTGACGCCCCACTGCTGCTCCCCCGTGCTGCGCTGGCCACCATTGTGGCGCGACAGGCCAATGCGCCAGGGCTTTTGTGGAGTGTTTTTGACCAGCACTTCGCTACCGCCAACGGCTTTGCCCGGTGCCAATTCCATCTGCGCCTGGTTGGAAGGCAAGCGGTTCAGTTGATCAACCATCTGCTCAACTTCCCGCAGATTGAGCAGATCGCCCGTTTTTCCGGGGAAGCTCATAAACAGCTGGCGGTCGGTGATGCCACTGCCTTCTGCGCCCTTCATTCCCTCCAATCGGCCCTCGACCACCTGCACCTTCAGGTTGCCGCTGGAAAGGTCTTGCTGTGGCAAGTACGCGCGGCTGGTGACCCACCCTTTGGCCATGTATTGGTCGGTGATGACCTTGAGCAATTCATTGAGCTGAGGCACGCCGAGGCATTGGCCGATGTAAGGCTTGAGCAAGTTGCTGCGCTCGCGCTCGGACAAGGCATCGGCACCACTGAGGTCGACGGTTTTGATGGTGAAGCAACGAGTGTCGGTGGGCGCCGCCTGCTTGCTAGGCGCTACGATTTTTCCGGGCAGGTCCTTGAGTTCTTCAAGGCGACGTTGTTGCTCTTCGAGCAAGCGATCCTGGCGGTCCCGGATCAGGTCGGTGACGCCTGGAGCATTCTGCAGGGGCGCGGACTCGACCATCCCGACGGTGCCCAGGCAAAAAAAAGCGGACAGCAAGCTGAGCCTGGTCCGACGTACCAAACGCCACATTTCTAGATCCCTCTACATGGCTTTGTGCCATTAAACGGCGGCGATATTAGGTTGGCGTTTTAATGACGTCAATTAAAGTACTGATTTGTTTGAATTTTGGTACATCCAACCATCAGTTTTGCGCTCTACGAAAGTGAGCCACCGTCAGGGCGGAACCGCCAGTGGCCACACCCGCTGCAACGGATGTGTCCACCACCCGCTACCACGCGCACGCGATGTAAAGGTACCTGCACGTCATCGTTGGCGAACTTCGCTGGCAAGCCAGCTCCTTGCAGAGGATGGTATTGAACCGCAAGCAAATGACGTTGTGACCAACGCCCGCAAATCGGCTACCCATTGGGTTAAGTTTGGGAAAACGCTTCGCGTATGACTCCAGAGTGGCGGAGGGAGTCTGCGAAACGAAGGGCGTCTTTGATCTTGTGACTCATCAGGGGGGAACACCAATGAGCGAGTCGGCCGCGAACTAAAGGTTATTTGAATTCAAAGTACTCTTTCATCATCTCAATAGGCTTCATCGGCTCCACTTTCAAGAAACCCAACACCTCAAAAAACCACGAAAGGTTATCTCCCAAAACAGCGATATCGTCCTCATCATTCGACAGTAAGCAAATGGCCAGCCGGGCCATCAAGACGTCCCGATCCTGAAACGCTCGCACGGCGCCTTTTTCGTCGATTTTTGCCCACCAGACCGCAGCCTGCGCCTTGCACTGTTCAATGGGAATATCCCCGGCCACATAGGCTTTCACCAGAAGCAAAGGGTCCTGCTCGCAGTCAGAGAACTTGATATCCAAGGCCTCCAGAACCTGGATCAAGAATCCGATCTGGTGTTTGAGCGCAGCGCAACTATCAGCTGTTCGAACAATGGAACCCACATTAAATTTCTTAAAATCGAATGCATTCATACATCAACCTTAAAACTGTGCAAAAGATCGCTGCAGGGTGGGCAGAGCGCGTTATGGGAAACAGGCCATTCTCCCAATAAAGGGCCCAGGTCCTGAAACGCTGGCGGTGATGTTGACACGATCATCATCGGGGATGCCGATAGCCTGTGGCCGAGTCCCCCTGAGGAGTTGCTCGTCTCCAGGCCGGCCCGGCTCATTCGTCCTGGTCTTGCTCTAACCGGTTGCGCAGCTGGTTCAGCACACGGTGGGTCGTCTGGATCTCATCGACTTCCAGCCCCTGAGCAAGGTCGTTGATCCAGGGCGCTTGAAGCTTCAATGCCTGATCGAATGCCGCCTTTCCAGCCTCCGTCAGCACCACCAGTTGCGCTCGGCGATGGTGAGGGTTCGGTTGAAATTCCAACAGGCCATCCTTCACCAGATCGTTGACGATCCGCTGAACATTCTGCCGATTCGCGCCCATGTCGCGGGCAATCCACGAGACGGGCTGCGCCCGATCGGCAGCGACGATCGTGCCAAGTAGCTGCCAGCGGGCACTGGTGAGGCCTATCTCAGCCACCAGGCGATCGCCTGCGGTGAGCATGCGCGCACTGGCTCGAAAGAGCTCAAGGACCAGATCGGTCATGGCGCGTCCAGCGGGGGTGTGGTTTGGTTTTTTCATGCCGCGAACTTTTCCACATTGACATCATGATGTCAATCAAGCTAGTTTTATCCATAGCACCATCTTGTCATCATGTTTACATCTTGGAGACCGCCATGTTGTCCATTCGCCCGCTTGATCCTGTAGTCCCCATCCATCAGCAACTCCAGTGCAGCGAGTCACCGGTGGTGCTGGTCAACCTGTTCAGCGTCGACGAGGACGATATACCCGAGCTTCTGCGTGCCTGGGAGCTGGATGCCAACTGGATGAAACAGCGTGCCGGTTACATTTCCACGCAGCTCCACCAGGCCATCGGTGGCAGCTGCATGTTCCTGAACTACGCCGTATGGGAGTCGGTGGAGCGCTTTCGCGAAGCCTTCAATCACCCGGACTTCGCCAACGCCCTGGGCCGTTACCCCTCAAGCGCCCTGGCCATGCCCCATCTGTTCACCAAGGTAGCCGTGCCGAACATCTGCACGGCTTGAACACCGCCCCATTGACTGACGGAAAGCGCCCCATGCTCAAACGACTCCACCTCACCGCCAGCCTGCTGGCCCTGCTGTGCATCGCCACGTTCTTTGTCTCGACCCTGCTGGTGGAAAGCATGGGCACCCGACATGCGATCGCTCAGCTCAAGCAACTGATCGTGAGCCCCGGGCTCTGGGTGCTGATCCCGGCGATGGCAGTGGCAGGAGCCAGCGGCATGGGACTGAGCCAGGCGCGACAGGGACGCCTGATCGCCTCGAAGAAAAAACGCATGCCCTTCATTGCCGCCAACGGCCTGTTGGTGCTCGTGCCCTGCGCAATTGCGCTCAACCGGTGGGCGTCGGCTGGCAACTTCGACACGGTTTTTTACCTGGTGCAGATCATCGAACTGATCGCCGGGGCCACCAACCTCACATTGATGGGGTTGAACGTGCGTGATGGTTTGCAGCTTAGCGGTCGGTTGCAGAGGGCCATGCCTCAGGGCCGGTAGGCCATGCGTTGCCTGGACCGACGCCTTCGCTGGCAAGCCAGCTCCTACGGAGAACGCGTCCACCCTTATCCAGGAAAAATGCGAGTCAAGCTTTCTACCGAGGAGATGACCAAGAGGATAACTCGAAGGGCTAGGAGAGATAAAACCACGGAATGCTCCATACTTGGCATTGATCACAACCCGCAGTAAACAGCACAAAACAAGTGCTTGGCCCTTTTAGTACATCCATCCTCTGCTGACTCAGCCACGTTCGATACGGTGGCCGAAACGTGCCAGACACCCTCTTGGTAAAGGGCTACCAATGCCGGCCGGTACTGGATCCCACCTCTGATCACCGCCTACGCTCAGCCTTGCTCCGCAAAGTCTGGGTGAAAGCATTGGCAATACCTCGCTGCTCCATTAAACGCAGCACATTCAGTGCTTGCTCCGGATCTTTCAACTGCTCCAGCTGATAGTTGGCTTCATCAGCGTAAAACACTGGATTAAGGTTGCCAGCGTTTATCTTTTTCCAACGTAACTCCGACGCAATGTGACCTTCACCCAAGGCCTCCAGCACCTTGCCACGGATGGCATCAGTGTGGTCATTGCTGCTCCGATTACACTCAGCCAGTTCAAGGATGCGCAGGGCTTCCTTGGGATCGTTCTTTGCCACCAACTGGTAACTTGCTTCGTCGTTGTAGGCCACAGGGTTTTTAGCATTAGTCTTGATCTGCTCGTTCCGTTGCAGTGAAGCAGCCTCAGTCTGCCCAGTTGCCTCCAGACAATCAGCCTCAATGCTGAGCACATAGTCATTAATGGCTTCAGGGTATCGCTCACGGTACCCGGCCAACCGACGCAGGAACTCCTCGGCGCCAACAGGTCCACGTGCACGCAGAGCCTTGCCAAGATTAGCCAGATTGCGCGGATTTTCTGGAGATAACTCCAATGCATGCTCAAAAGACTGCAGTGACTGGCTATTGACCAATCCGGAGATTTTTTGCTGGCCCTCTCCCAGGAAACTCCACGCTTTGGGGTCTCTAGGATGCAATCGCACCAGCAGTTGCAATACATTGACCTGGGCTTGTAACGGCGCATGGTTAGCGTGCATTCGAATTTCATAACCCCAGAGTTTTTCAGCACTCCAACCGGCTTGCCCACGCAGCAGATGCTCCACCCAGTCGCCCATCTCCGCAGTCGCTCCAGCATTCAACAGGTGATGGCAAGCTTCATTGGCCCGTTCGATGTTCACACTGCTGAGTCGCCGAGTATTACCGAGCTGACGCTGCCAGCAACGCCCGACCTGCAGATGCAACCTTGCCGCCACAGTGTCAGCCGCCGGCAGAGCCTGATCTTCATGTTCCTCCAGCTCTGCGGTTTTCAGTTGCTCACGGCAGATCCAACTGCTGATGAAACCGTGCAGATAAAAGCGCTGGCCTTCGGCATCGACCGGCAATAGACAACGGCGCTCTAGCGCCTGCCAGCCCCCCCCAGCACTCAGAGCTTCTTCCAGCCAGTCGGCATGATCATGCGGGATACCCACCCGATATAACGCCAAGGCCTGAAGCAGGTCACGCTCTTTGGGAGCAAGGACTTTTCTGTACAGCTCACCCAGCAGACCTTCCTCGACTTTGCCGAGCAGCTCTTGGCGCAGATGCTGATACACCCGCCAGGGTGATTGTTTCTTTCCATATGCCACTTCAATCAGCAACCGAGTCGCCAGAGGATGCGCCTGTTGCCCATGGCCACCGCCCAGCCACTGGTACAAAGACTTGAGATTCTGCCCGCTATAGCTCCATTCACTTTCCTGTCCGCTGGGCGCAGAGGCGTTGAGAAACTCGCTCAGACTGAGCTTGTCCAGTCCAGGCACTTCTTCAAGGTGGCAGTCCGCGCCAAAACTTCCTGGCTCGGGCCTCTCGCGCAGCTCGAAAATCCAATACCAATTCGCAAAGGCCTTGCGCAACGCAGTCACTAGGGTGAATAGCTCCAGCTTCTTCCACTGCTTGTCCGCCAGCAGCAGATGGGCACGATCAATCCAGATACACGCGGGCCGAGAGTTTGGATAGCGTTGTTGCAGGCTCCTGATCTGTTCTAGCAGCGATCCTTCAGGTACAACCGGACACTCACTATGGTCGTTGAGCAAATTCAGCAATTGGCGAAATAACTCGCCCGGTGTGGTATCGGCAGCCACGGTAATGTGCAGCGACTCCAGGCTGGCCAGAGGTTCTTGCTGATGGAGTGCGCGAATCAACTCGCTCTTTCCGTTGCCACGCATACCGTACAAAGCCAGCGCCGGTTTTTCCCGCAAGTGATGGGAGAGTAGCTTGAGCAATCCATCACGGCCAAATAGGGTACGCTTGGAGCTCGCCGGCTCAGGCGCCTCTGCCGGCAGGGCTTCTGGCCCAGCGATGGATACAACGGACTCGGGCGTCACGTTTCTCTGAAGCTGCAGGCCGGACTTAAGGTGCCATTGTCCTATGGGGGCGTGTTTCGCTACCGGTGCGATAACCCAGCCTTGCTGATAGGTATACAGGTGGATGCAACACTCACCCGTGACCCGATTCAACCGAGTCAGATTGATGCCAAACTGATCCGGGGTAGAGGCCCCAGTGGCGCCTGCAGCCACTTGCACGCAATTATCGGTCGGGCGAACCCAGGCAGTGTGTGTATGACCATGCAACAGGAAGTGCAGGTCTTTGCTGGCACGCTGTTCTGCCTCGTGGTGCTCGGCTACATTCAGCCAGTCAAAGGGATGATGGATAAGACCGATCTTCAGATCAGCTCCGCGCAACCCATTAGCCATATAGTTGAATTGCCATTGCCCAGCCAGCCAGACATGTCGATCATCCTCTGGGCCGGCACAGCTCCAAGCCGAGTTGAACCCCGCTACGCCAACCTTCCAGCCATCCACTTCAAGCTGCTTAGCATAGAGATGGTAATTCTCCCAGTGCAGCTCTGGTCGGTAACCCTGCACAAACTGACCGTACTCCTTCAAGCGTTCCATCGCCGAGCGATGATCCTTGTTGCCGGAGTCGAAACGCTGATTGATGGCCGAGACATGATCTACCGCGCTGTCAGCCATAGCGATCAGGTGGTCCTGCTGATCGCTCAATATTTCTATTCGGTTGACGTCATGGTTGCCAGGCACCATGAACAACCGCTCGCGTGGCAGCCCGCAGCAATTCAGCAGTTCATCGAAGAAACTAGCTGCCTCCTCGTACTGCTGCCGCAGCGGTGCCCCACTGGTTTCACCAAAAGCAATATCCCCAGTGCAAAACACCAAGTGCGGTCGCGGCAGACTGCCACAGATGAAAGCGGCCTGCAGAAAGTCCAACAACTCCCGCCGTACATGGTCATCACGCCAGCCTGTCTTGGGATGAAAGTGGATATCGGAAAGATGTAGCCAGATCAGCTCCTTGCCTGCAGACACGCTCGTAGATTCCTTGAGAGTAATCCTGCGACGATATCATATAGCCATAGGGCATGTCTGTCGGGCAGGCCCAGTCAAATTGCCTGGGGGGACGCTGGGGGTGGAAGGAGATTTACGGTGATCATGAGCACCGGCCGGTTTCGACAAAACATCCCATACCCGCCCAAGTCGTACCTTTGTCTAGACCCTAATGACCGCTGCCGGCCGTGAGAAACCTAAAACCATCTGTAACTGCCTCCGCTTCTAGTACTAGGATTTCCGGAGGAAGCGCTGAGATCTGACGTATCGCCAGCTCGCCCGTTGATGTAACCACTAGATATCCCCCGTGTTTGCTTTGGCACCCTACCTGACTCATCTGCGCGGACAACACTGCGATCTTCAAGATTAACTCTCGGAAGCGTTTTTACACACTCTGGGCCGCAAGATGTCGCTCAAGACCACCTGCAACAATTGAATGACATACGTGCTGCAGCCGCTACTAACGTGTTGATGCACATTTTCAAACCGCTCACCCAATGCTCTATGTCCGCATCCGGTATCACCCTTTGAGCCCAGACAACCTTCGCCGATCGACTCAAAACGCAGCAGTGACTGCCCACAAAGGTCATTGTCCTGGAAGCAACCCTCAAACCTTGAACCGCGCCACCAACCGATTCAGCTCAATCGCCAGATTGGCCATCTCCCCGCAGGCACTGGCCGTCTGGCTGGCCCCCGCCGAGCTCTGAATCGACAACTCACGAATACTGGTCAGGTTCTGATCCGCCTCGCGCGCCACCTGGGCCTGCTCTTGCGAGGCGGTGGCAATCAGCAGGTTGCGCTCATTGATCTGGGTGATCGCCTGAGCAATCTGCTTGAGCGACACATCGGCGTTCTGCGCCACCGAAATCGAGCTGTTGGCCATCTCCGCGCTGACGTTCATGGCACTCACCGCCTGGGTCGAATCGGCCTGGATCGCGCTGATCATCTGCTCGATTTCCTGGGTCGACTGCTGGGTGCGGTGGGCCAGGGCCCGCACTTCATCGGCCACCACCGCAAAGCCCCGGCCCTGCTCACCGGCGCGGGCGGCTTCGATGGCGGCGTTGAGGGCCAGCAGGTTGGTCTGCTCGGCGATCGCGCGAATCACTTCCACCACTTTGCTGATGTCCTGGGCCCTGCCGGACAGCGCCTTGACCTGCTCGCCGGTGCTGGCCACGTTGCCGGCCAGGCCTTCGATGGCCTTCAGGGTCTGGGCCACGTTCTCGATGCCGGAACGGGTGAACTCCATGGACTCGCGGGACGACTGCGCGGCCGCTTCGGCGTTGCGTGCCACCTCGTCCACCGCGGCGCTCATTTCAGTCACCGCGGTGGCTGCCTGGCTGACTTCGTCGTTCTGCCGCACCAGCCCGCGGCTGGCGTCTTCGGTCACCGCGGTCATTTCTTCCGAGGCCGAGGCCAGTTGGGTCGAAGAGTCGGCGATGTGGGCGATGGTTTCCCGCAGGTTGCTCTGCATCTTGGCCAGGGCGGCCAGCAGGCGACCGGCTTCATCGCGGCCATTGACCCCGATCTCCCGGGACAGGTCGCTGCCGGCGATGCGCTCGGCCACCGCCAGGGCATCGCCGATGGGCGCGGTGATGCTGCGGGTCAGCACGGTGGCCAGCACCACGGTGAGCACCACCGTCACCCCCATCAACACCAGCACCAGCGTCAGGCCGCTGTTGTACACCGACGAAGCGGTGATCCCCGCCTGCCTGGCGCCCTCGTCATTGAAGTCCGAGAGCTTGTCCATCTTCTCCTGCATGGCGTTGGTCATGGGGCTGATGCGGGTGTTGATCAAGGTGATGGCCGCGGCGTTGTCACCGCTGCGCAGCAGCGGCTCCAGCTCGTCCATCAGCTTGAAGTAAGCCTGCACATCGGTCGCCACCGCCTGGTACAGCTCACGCTCCGCCGGCCCGGTGATCAGGGGGACGTACTGGCTGATGGTGTTCTGCAGGGCGCTTCGGTAACCGCTCAAGGAGGCGATGCGGGTCTGGCGTTGTTGTTCGTCGGTGGTCACGGTGATGCGGATGCTTTCCAGGCGCAGGCGCAAGATGCCGGTCTTCATCTTGCCGATCTCGCGGATGCTGGCCATCCAGTTGGTCTCCACATCCTGTTCCGCGTCTCGCAGCTTGCCCATTTGCAGCACCGCGACAATGCCCAGGGCAAACACCACCAGGACAATGAGCGAGAAAAAGGCGGCAGACCTTGGAGCAAGATTCATTGTCCTGACGTTCATTTTTTATCTCTCTAATAGAATGGTCGGTACTTCACTGCTGTCATTCCACGCTATCGACTGAGTGTCAGAGAGCTGTAAACAAGCCGACGACTGGGGTAGCGGCCCACCCGGCACGGCAACGTCGATACTCACTCGGGTCAATCCAGGCCTGTCGGGATTGCAGGCCACACTCCGTCCTCCTGCGCCCATGAACCGCCTCCCGGGCAGGTGAGCATCAGTTAAGTCGAATAACGCGGCCCGCGCCGTCTCGATGCTTCGGGGCAATGGCACCTGGAGCCCGGCGTCTATCCACCGGGGGGCCTAACAAGCCATAGCAGATGATGGCATTTTGTCACTGCCGTCGATCCGACCGCTCTTGAAAACCGCTCGGCCAGGTTGCGCCTGAACGGGGCAAAAACCGACTGCCCACTGAAGAATCCAGCCGCTACGGCATACAATGCCGCCCTCAACCGCCTGAAGGATCAGCCATGTCCATCACCAACCCAACAGTCATCGATATCTGGGCAATCCCCAAATCCGCGCCCGACAGCCTGCTGTTGATCATGGTCGACCCTCTCGAATGGGGTGACGAAGCGGCGCACAGCGAGCACCTGCTCCTGCTGCAGGAGAAGATCAACACCTACATCACCTTTATCGAAAGTGAGGAGATCTACCGCGAAATTCCCGATGCCCGCGGCAGGCAGCTGATGATCCGGGTCCTGGGTTTGCACGAGCTGCCCGAGCAGGTCGATTGGTTTTTCAAACGCATTGGCGAGATCCTCAACGAGCGCGGCATTGGCTTTGATTTCGAGCTGAAAGTGACCGAAGAGGCTCCCGGCCTGTAGCTCGCCAGCTGCGCGCTGCCCCTCGGTCGAGCAGCGCGCAGCACCACCTTATGCCGGCAGGATCAGCGCCCGGTTAAGCGCAATGAAATCCACATGCCGCTCATGGGAAAAGCCCTCGATCACCTCTTGCAGGTGCACATGCTCCAGGCCATCGGCCGCCATGTCAGTTGCAGCCTTGATCAGGAACTCACCCAGCGCCCTGAGCGTGTCCGGCTCGGCGAGAATCGAGATCTCGTCCAGCTGGATGCTCTGCTCACTGCCCACCGCGGTTCCCTGAACGCTAAAGCGTTTCAACGTTGGCAAAGGTCGAACTCCTGTACCCGTAGGTCATGCTCAAATCGAGGTCATGAGCAAGGTTTGCCCCATCCCCACTACTGCAAGGGCACATAAATATCCGTCAGCCACTGCTCCAGTGGGGTCTGCGGATAAATACTCAGGTATTCAAAGAACATCGGCTGATCCCGCAGTTCCTCGCCACTGCCCGGCAACCAATCGCGGTAGATCGGGTAGATGCTTTCACCAATGTGATCCGGCGAGCCCACATGCCGCACCACCGCATAGCGGCCACCGGCAATCTGCATCTGGCCAATACCCGCCTCATTGGCCACCACCGGCTCATGAATCTCGCCGCAGATGGCAAAGCGGAATTCCTGCGGCGCCGTGGTATCGGGGTTGTTGAAGGGAATGCCAAAACTGCGACTCGACGCCACCGGCGACTGTCCGCTCTGCATCCGCCAATCGATGAACCTGCGCACGCTTTCATTGACCAGCTCGGCAGGCCCGCAGTGCTCCAGCGCTGCAACCCGGATGTCGGCAAAGTCCACGATTCGTACCTGCATGATGATGCTCCTGGAAAAATGAGGGATGGCAAATACCGCATTCCAGACCTGCCAGTTCGGCTGCTTCCTGAACGCACTCGGGCTCATGCCGAACGCCCGTCTGAACGCCCTGGAAAACGCCTCGGGGCTTTCGAAACCGGCGCCGAGCGCGGCCTCCAGCACCGAGTAGTCCGCCCGGGACACCAGACGATGGGCCGCACCGCGCAAGCGCATCAGTTGCACATAACGTGCAACCGGCACGCCGACGAAGGCGGTGAATTGCCGATGGAAGTGAAACTCGGAGAAGTTCGCCACCCGGCTCAACGTCTTCACCGACAGATCGCCTTCAAGGTTCTCATTGATGTAGGCCAGTACCGCGTTGAAGCGTTTGGCGTAGGCGGCGTTGATCGACAGGTCAGGCACTGGGCAAAGGCTCCGGGAATAACGGTAGGCACAGGATCGGCTATCCCGGCAGGCACGCGCCTAGCCGCTCTTGCTCAAGGTGCACCCGGGTGGTTCGTGGCAGCCGCCCGGGGAAAGGCCTTGAATCACCCCGCGCCGTGATTGTCCTCATCATTCGACAGCAAGCCAATGGCCTGGCGCGCCAGCAACACAGAGGCGCTCCTGTTTGATAACGGCAGCGGCGCCGACCGAGCGGCCGCTTGACCTCACTGGCCGCTACCGCACACCAGGCCGCTCGCATGATGGTTTATGGCGTCGCCGCCAAAGAACGGATATTTTGCAGCCCCCGTTCAGCGGGAGCATTACTCACACCTCAACACAAGGAGTTGCAATGGGCATCTCGCTCCCCCTCTGGCTCATTCTCACGGCAATGACCGCTTACGCGGCCAGTACACGTGGGCGCTCGGGGCCAAGATGGTTTGCAATCGGGCTGTTCTTTCCGGGTGTCGCCCTGCTTGCCCTGTGGTTGATGCCCCGGCTGGCCAAGACCGGCGTTGACGCGCTGGTGCATGAAGATCTGCGCCCTTGTCCTGCCTGCGGCCAGGACATCAAGGCCAACGCCTCACGATGCAAGCGCTGCGGTGCCGACGTGGAGCCTATCGCCTTGAGGGATCGCAGCGGATGGGTGGCCCGCATCACCCCGCAAACCGATGAAGACTTTGCGCGCATGGCGGCCCAGATGGGGCTCATCGATATACCCACGGTTCTCGATGAACCACCGCACCTTTTTGCCGGCCCCTTCGAAGAAAAGGCCGAGGCACAAAATACCCTCAACTACCTGAAGTCCGAGCATGGCCTGGATGGGCTGGTGACCTGGCGCTCAGTGACCCGGTAAATGGAATGCTTGCCAGCCGACCTCGTTAAGGATCAGACGTGTCCATCACCAATCCAAAAGTCATCGATTTCTGGGCAATTCCCAAAGACCCGCCCGACAGCCTGTTGCTGGTGATGACCGACCACCTCGAATGGGGCAGCAAGGCGGAACAAGGCGAACACCTGCTGTTGCTGCAAGAGAAAATCAACAGCTACATCGCCTTCATCGAAGGTGGCCAGATCTACACCGAGATCCCCGGCGCCTATGGCAAGTACCCGATCATCCAGGTCGTAGGCTTGTATGAACTGCCCGAGCAGGCCGAGTACTTCATGGCCCGGGTTACCGAAACCCTGAATGAGGTGGGCATTGGCTTTGAGTTCGAACTGCGGGCCGACGAGCGGATTCGCAACATGTAACTAGGCCGCAATGCGCTACCTCAGGCAGGCTTGATCAGCGCCCGGTTGAGGGCAATCACATCCACATGCGCTTGGTGCGAGAAGTGCTCGATCACGTCTTGCAGGTGCACGTGCTCCAGGCCATCGGCCGCCATGTCAGTTGCAGCCTTGATCAGGAACTCACCCAGCGCCCTGAGCGTGTCCGGCTCGGCGAGAATCGAAATCTCGTCCAGTTGAATGCGCCTGTCGCTGCCCACAGCGGTGCCATGCACGGTAAATTTTTTCAGCGTTTTCAACGATTGAATGCCTGTATCCATGGGTCATTTTTGAGGGGTGAGTCCGCAGCGAAAACCAGCGCCTGCAAAGCGATGGTCGGCCCCTTACTGCACCGGCAGAAAATTCATCAGCAACAGACTCTGCGCATAATTGAAGCCCACCCGCCGATAGCGCTCATCCAGAATCTGCGTCAGCAAATCCAACCGCGCCACAATCTTGCCGAACTCCACGGCAAAACTCAGGTTGCTGCCCTCCTCGGAAATCTCGTTGGAGAACAGCAACAGCACCCCATTGGCATCCTGGCGCTGGCTCAGCAGCCAGGTGGCTTTTTCAATATTGCGCGCCGCATTGCTGATGAACTGCGGGTCGATGGTATCGGTCATGTAGAACTCGGTCCGCCCGCCATGGGCGGTGACCAACATGCTGCCAATGGCATAGATGAAGGCGCCGACCCGATCCCCCTCAAACTCCGGGCTCAACGAGTAACTCAAGGCCGCCAGGTCGCGGCGATCTCCCAGGGCCGGCAGCGGCTGGCGTTTTTCGATGGCGTTGCGGATCTCGCGCTGGGCCGTGGTGCCGTCGGGGAACCCCGACTTGCGCCACTGGCTGGGATTGCGCAGGTAGAGCTTGCCCATCAGCAGGTACAGGCTCTGCAGGTTGTCGCGCATGCCAATGGTGGCCATGCGATCGACGCTGGTCTGGAAGAATTCGTCAGGCTTGCCTTCACGAAACTGTTTGGCGATATCGCGCCCTTGCTGCTGGGTGCAGGCCGTGGTGCCAAGCATCAGCAGCGCCACCAGGAAAAGGCGCGCAAAGCGGGTTTGCATCATGCAAGAAGAGGGAGCGTAGGCCATCGGCACCGGGTCGAAATTCACGGGCTGCGGCGGGGATCGGCGCGGCCAGGCCTGGTGATAGAACGCAAAACTGTAAAAAAGTGCGATGGCCGCTGCCGACCATCGCCAAATCGCTCACTCAGGAGCGTCGCAACTGACCGGGGGACACGATGATCTTGACGTTGTGTTCCTTGTTGTTGACCAGTTCCTCGAAGCCCTGGCCGACGATCTCTTCCAGCTGGATGCGCCCGGTCACCAGCGGCGCAATGTCCAGCCGGCCATCGGCGATAAAGGCGATCACATCGGCGAACTCACCGTTGTAGGCCAGGGCCCCGAGCACCTGTTTCTCGGTGGCCACCAGTTCGAAGAAGTTGAACTCGCTGGGCTCTTCGAAAATCCCCACCAGCACGCATTTGCCGGCCTTGCGGATCAGGTCGATGGCCAGCTTGGCGGTGTGCTTGTTGCCGATGCACTCGAAGCTGACATCGGCCCCCAGCCCGCCGGTCAGGCGCTTGACCTCGGCCAGGGCGTCGCATTCCTTGGGGTCGAGCACGTGGGTCGCGCCCACTTCCCGAGCCTTGGCCTTGCGCGCGCCGGACATTTCCAGGGCGATCACCTGGGCCGCGCCGGCGGCCTTGGCGCACATGATGGTGCACAGGCCGATGGTGCCGGCGCCGACCACCACCACGTTCTGCCCCAGCAGGCTGCCGGCCTTTTTCACCGCGTGCATGCCCACCGCCAACGGCTCGATCAAGGCCCCGGCCTCGGCGGGAAAGTTCTCCGGCAAGGCGTACAGCAGATTGGCCGGGACGTTGACCAGCTCGGCAAAGGCGCCGTTGTTCATCAGCCCGGTAAAGGCCAGGTTTTCGCAGATGTTGTACAAGCCATGGGTGCAGTAGTAGCAGGTGCCGCAGTGCTGGCAGGCGTCGGCGGCCACCGGCTGGCCGACACTGAAACCCTGGACCCCTTCGCCCAGGGCGACGATCTCGCCGCAGAACTCGTGGCCGAGGATGCACTGGCCTTTGATCCCGGTCAGCGGGTGCGGCGCGTCCACCGGAATGAACACCGGCCCGGCCACGTATTCGTGCAGGTCGGAACCGCAGATGCCACACCAGTCGACGCGAATCTGCACCCAGCCGGCGGGTGGCGCGTCGGGCAGCGGTACGTCTTCGACGCGGATATCGTGGCGGCCGTGCCAGACCGCGGCGCGCATGCTCGGGACGGATTTGAGGGAAACACTCATCTTGGCTTCTCCATATTCTTGTAGAGCTGCGACGGCCCCATGGCCGCCGCAGCACACCTCAGTGCTGGCGAATGAAGTCGAGGATCAGGCGGTTGACCTGCTCCGCCGCTTCCATCTGCAGCATGTGCCCCTGCCCCGGCAGCACCTCGATCTGCGCCTTGAGATCGGCGCTGTGGCTCGCTGGAATGATCCGGTCGTCGCTGCCCCAGATCACCAGCACCGGCTGCGCGCCGTCCTGCACCACCGGGCGCAGGTCGGCCTGCTGGCGGCCGGCGGCGAACAGCGTGTCGGCCAACTGCCCGAGGGCCGCTTGCACCCCTTCCAGGCGCTTGTACTTGAGCATGTCGTCGAGCATCTGCCGGTTCACCAGTTCGGCGTTGGAGAACAGCTGCACCAACTGCGGCTTCAGCGCGTTGCGGTTGCTGGCCTCGACAAAGCCTTGCAGGTAGTCGCCGTTGATCTCAGCGCCCAGCCCGGCGCTGCCGATCAGGGTCAGGGTGCGCACGCGGTCCGGCGCCAGCCGCGCGGTGTTGAGGGACACCGCGCCGCCCATGGAGTGGCCCACCAGATGGGCCACGGGAATCTCCAGGTGATCCAGCAATGCCAGCAGCACCTCGCTCAACTCATCCAGGTCGCCCCGTTGCAGGGCCTTGGCCGATTCGCCGTGGCCCGGCAGGTCAAGGGCAATCACCCGGCGCCCGGCAGCCAGGGCTTCGTGGTTGAACAGCCAGTTGTTGAGGTCGCCGCCAAAGCCGTGCACCAGCAGCAGCGGCGTACCGCCTTCACCGCGCTCGAAATAGCGGATCAGGCGGCCGCCCAGTTCGACCTTCTGCGGCGCCGGGCCGCTGTCTTCGTCGGCGCTGTCGCCGGGCACGAAGCTGGCCTGGAACTGCGCGATCACCGCGTCGATCTCGGCGTCGCTGGCTTCGCCTTCGACCACGATGCCCAGCAGCGCGCCCACCGCCAGGGTCTCGTCCTGGCGGGCGATCTGCCGGCGCAGGACACCGGAGAACGGCGCCTCGACGCTGCTGGATATCTTGTCGGTCTCCACGTCCAGCACTTCATCGCCCTTGCTGATGCTCTGGCCTTCTTCCTTGAGCCAGGCATCGACCCGGCCCTCGGTCATCGACAGGCCCCACTTGGGCATGGTCAGGGTATGGATCTGGCTCATCAGCGGCTCCACTCGATCACAGTGAGCACGGCTTGTTCGATCTTCGCCGCGTCGGGGATGTACAGGTCTTCCAGGGCGTCGGAGAACGGCACTGGGGTGTGGGGCGCGGTGACCATTTCGATCGGTGCCTTCAGCGACGCGAAGGCTTTCTGCGCCACCAGCGCCGAGATGTCGGTGGCCATGGAGCAGCGCGGGTTGGCTTCGTCGATCACCACCAGGCGCCCGGTCTTCTCCACGCTTTCCAGGATGCTGTCTTCGTCCAGCGGGCTGGTGGTGCGCAGGTCGATCACCTCGCAATCGATGCCGCGCCCGGCCAGGCTGCGCGCCGCGTCCAGGGCGGTGTTCACCGTGCGCCCGTAGGACACCAGGGTCACGTCCTTGCCATCGCGCAGGAAGTTGGCCTCGCCGAAGGGAATCGCGTAGGACTCTTCCGGCACGTCGCCCTGCAGGCTGTAGAGCAGCTTGTGCTCGCAGAAGATCACCGGGTCGTTGTCGCGGATCGCCTGGATCAACAGGCCCTTGGCGTCGTAGGGCGACGACGGGCAGACCACTTTCAGCCCGGGGATGTGGGTCCACAGCGAGGTGAGCATCTGCGAGTGCTGGGCCGCGGCGCGCAGGCCAGCGCCGACCATGGTGCGGATCACCAGCGGGGTCTGGGCCTTGCCGCCGAACATGTAGCGAAACTTCGCCGCCTGGTTGAGGATCTGGTCCAGGCAGCAGCCGGCGAAGTCGACGAACATCAACTCGCACACCGGGCGCACCCCACGGGTGGCAGCCCCCACTGCGGCGCCGACGTAGCCGATCTCCGACAGCGGGGTGTCCAGCACCCGTCCGGGGAATTGATGGTAGAGGCCTTTGGTCACCCCGAGCACACCGCCCCAGGCGTCGTTGTCGCCGGGGGCGCCGGCGCCGCCCGCCACGTCTTCACCCATGATGAACACGCTGGGGTCGCGCCGCATTTCCTGGGCCAGGGCTTCGTTGATGGCCTGCTGGTAACTGATTTTTCTCGCCATGATGGTGGTCTCTTGTTGTTCTGTGGGGCGTTATGGGTAAGCGACGTACACATCGCTCAGCAGATCGGCGGGGCTCGGCTTGGGATCGGACTTGGCCTTGCGCACCGCGTCTTCGATCAGCGCGTCCACGTCGGCATCGATCTGGTCCAGCTGGCTGGCCTGCACCAGGCCCGAACGGGTGGTGCGCTCGCGGAACTGCATCAGGCAGTCGTTGTGCTCGCGGTAATGCTTGACCTCGTCGGGGGCGCGGTAGGTCTGGGCGTCGCCCTCGAAGTGGCCGTAGTAGCGGGTCAGCTTGACCTCGATCAGCGACGGCCCCTCCCCGGCCCGGGCCCGTTCCACGGCGGCGCCGGCGGCTTCGTGCACGGCGAAGAAGTCAAAACCGTCCACCGTCACCCCGGGCATGCCGAAGCCGGCGGCGCGGTCGGCGATGTGGTCGCACGCCACCGACCAGTTGGAGGCCGTGGCCTCGGCGTAGCCGTTGTTCTCGGCGATGAACAGGCACGGCAGGTTCCACACCGAAGCCATGTTCATGGCCTCGAACACCGCGCCTTCGTTGGAGCCGCCGTCGCCGAAGAACACCACCGACACGCCGTCGGTGCCTTGCAGCCGGGCGGCCAGGGCCGCGCCCACCACCAGCGGCGCCCCGGCGCCGACGATGCCGTTGGCGCCGAGCATGCCCTTCTCGAAATCGGCGATGTGCATGGAGCCGCCCTTGCCCTGGCAGACCCCGGTCTTCTTGCCGTAGATCTCCGCCATCATCCCGTAGACGTCCACGCCCTTGGCGATGCAATGGCCGTGGCCGCGGTGGTTGGAGGCGATGCAGTCGTCGTCGCGCAGGTGGGCCATGACCCCGGCGGCGGAGGCTTCTTCCCCGGCGTAGAGGTGGACGAAACCGGGGATCTCGCCGGTGGCGAATTCCACGTGCAGGCGTTCTTCGAATGCGCGGATGGTGCGCATCACCCGGTAGGCGTGGAGCAACTGATCAGTGGTCAGGGGTGTCGACATTTTTATTCTCCAGGGTGTCTTCGGACTGAAGGTTCACGGGGTGTTGCCGGTGATGGCGGTCGATGGCCAGCAGGCGCTGGCGCGCCGCGTGGGCCAGGGCCGCGTTGACGTCGATGCTCAGCGGGCCGCCGGCATCCAGGGTGACCGTGGGCCGGTCGTGGGGGTTGAATTCGATCTCGCGCTCGCCATCCAGGGCCAGGGTGCCGGCGCTCAGGCACAGCGGCTGGGGCTCATTGGGTTGCAGGTAGCCGGCCTCCAGCACGCCGCAGCCCTGCAGCAGGCCGGGGGCCAGGGGCACCAGCAGCGCCTCGGGGGATTGCGGGTCCAGGCGCATCCAGGCGCCGTGGGGGTCCTGGCGGGTCACCGGCAACCACAGCCCGCAGAGCGCGGAAATGCCGATGGACTGGGGTTCGGCGAAGGTCACGAAGACCTGCGCCAGGTCGCTGCCACGGCTGATGGCCCGGGCGCCGACGAAGGCCAGGGGCGACACCGCCACGTCCACCAGGGCCACTTCGCACAGGCCCCGGGCCGGCTCGCGCACCAGCAGGCGCTTGTTGCGCCGCAGGGCGATGTCGGCCGGCACCCGGCCGCTGGCGTAGAGCCCGCCGGCCAGCCCGGCGCTGGTGGCTTCGCGCAGTTCCGGAAAGGCGTTGTTGGTGCCGGTGGACAGGGTCAGCAGCGGGATGTCGCCAACCTCGGCGGCCACCGCCTTGTGGGTGCCGTCGCCGCCAAGCACGGCGATCAGCGCCACCCCGCGCTCGGCCATCCAGCGCGCGGCCTGGCGGGTGTCCTCGACGCTCTGGCGCAGGGTCAGGTCGAGGAACTCCAGGACCGGCCAGTGCTGCTCCCGGGCCTGGCGGCTGCGGCTGTTCTTCTGCACCGCGGCGGCGATGCCGGTCATGTCGGTGGGCATCAGCACCTGCTCGATGCCGGTGGCGCCAAAGGCCGCCAGCAGACGCTGGATTACCGAGACCTTGTCGGTGCTGGAGAACAGCCCGGCGTTGGCGGTGAGGCGGCGCACATCACGGCCCGAGGCCGGGTTGGCGATGATGCCGACGGTCAGGGGGCGGCGGTTCATGAGCTCACCGCGGGCGGAGCACAGGCAGGAGAAAACATCGGGCACCTCGTTCTTATTCTTCGATGGGCCAGTCGACGCGGGTTGCCGGGGACTGGTTGCCAAGGGCCAGAGCAAGGCCGGTGCCAGTTGTCGGAAAATCTCTGAAAAAGGCCGTTCCAGAGCGGCTGACAGGCTTGCTGCGACGCGTTGAAGCCAGCCGCCCGTGAGACGTCGCATGTCAGGCTGCACGGGGCCTGGGCGAGACCTTGAGACGTTGCGTCTCACTGCCGTCCCGGCGGCGTTCGGTGCTTGTCCAGGGCGGCGGATCGGCGCTTAATGCGCCGACAACGATAAGAAGCTGCAACCGGAGGCCTTCATGCTTTCCGCACATTCCAAAGCCCATGTGGACTGCGTCAGCCGGGTCCTGAAAAACGCCGCGCACCTGCCCCAGGCGCCGGTGCCGAGCCTGATCCTCGACTCCTGGCGGCGCTCCATGGAGCAGCACCAGCTGGACCCCGGTTCGCTGCAGGGGCCGCGCATCCTCTCGGAAAACGTGCTCAAGGAATGCCGCGAGCGCTCCGAGCTGTTCCTGCGCATCGCCAGCGAAGAAGTGGCGCGCCTGCATGGCCGGGTGCGCGACGCCGACTACTGCGTGCTGCTCACCGACGCCCAGGGCCAGACCATCGACTACCGGGTGGAATCCACCCTGCGCAACGACTGCCGCAAGGCCGGGCTGTACCTGGGCACCTGCTGGTCGGAGGGTGAAGAAGGCACCTGCGGCGTGGCCGCGGTGCTCACCGCGCGCACGCCGATCACCGTGCACAAGCGCGATCATTTTCGTGCCGCCTTCATCGGCCTGACCTGCTCCGCCGCCCCGGTGTTCGATCCCCAGGGCGAGCTGCTGGGGGTGCTGGACGTGTCGGCGGTGCGCTCCCCGGATGACCGCCGTTCCCAGCACCTGATCCGGCAGATGGTGGTGCAGAGCGCGCGGGAGATCGAACAGGCGTTCTTCATGAACAGCGCCCAGGGCTACTGGGTGCTGCGGGCCCATGCCAGCCCGGGTTATGTCGACAGCCAGCCGGACTACCTGCTGGCCTGGGACGACGACGGCTGCCTGCGGGCACTGAACCCGGCGGCGCGCCATTACCTGCTGCGCCGCTATGGCCGCTTGCCGCAGCACATCACCCAGGTGTTCGACCCGCAACTGTTGCAACGCGCCCGGGACGAGGCCCTGTGCCCGCTGTCCGCCGAGCTGCACGGCCGCTTGCAGGCGCCGCGCCGGCCCCAGAGCCGCCCGCGCCTGAGCCTGGCCGGCGAGCCGCTGGACCCGCGAGTGGAACAGAGCCTGCGCCTGGCGGTGCGGGTCAAGGACCGGCATCTGCCGGTGCTGATCCAGGGCGAGACCGGCTCCGGCAAGGAAGTCTTCGCCCGCCAGTTGCACCAGGCCAGCCAGCGTCGGGACCGGCCCTTTGTCGCGGTGAACTGCGCGGCGATTCCCGAGAACCTGATCGAGAGCGAGCTGTTCGGCTATGTCGCCGGGGCCTTTACCGGTGCGTCGAGCAAGGGCATGCAGGGCCTGCTGCAACAGGCCGATGGCGGCACCCTGTTCCTCGATGAGATTGGCGACATGCCCCTGGCCTTGCAGACCCGCCTGCTGCGGGTGCTGGCCGAGGGTGAAGTGGCGCCCCTGGGGGCCGCGCAACGCAAGGCGGTGGACATCCAGGTGATCTGCGCCACCCACCGCGACCTGGACGCCCTGGTGGCCGAGGGCAGCTTTCGCGAGGACCTGTATTTCCGCCTCGGTGGCGCGCGCTTTCAACTGCCGCCGCTGCGCGAACGCAGCGACCGGCTGGCACTGATCACCCAGATTGTCGAAGAAGAATCCAAGCGCTGCGGCGCGCCGGTGCAACTGGGCAATGCCGCGTTGGAGTGCCTGCTGGGCTACCGCTGGCCGGGCAACGTGCGGCAACTGCGCCACGTGCTGCGCTACGCCTGCGCCGTGTGCGAAGGGCCGCTGATCCAACTGCATGACTTGCCCGAACAACTGCGCGGCACAGCAGCCGAAGGCGCCCTGCCCGCCCAGGAAAGCGCCACCAGCCCCGAACGCCAGGCCCTGCTGGATGCCCTGGTGCGCCACCGCTGGAAACCCGTCGCGGCGGCCAAGGCCCTGGGCATTTCCCGCGCCACCCTGTACCGCCGCGTGCAACAGCACGGCATCCAGATGCCCGGCCGCAGCCCGGTCTAACCCCAATGAAAACCTGTAGCCGCTGCTGAGCCCGCGAAGCTGCGCAAAGGCCCGCAGGGCCTTGCTTGGCGGTCTCCAGTCGAATCTTCAGCGCCTTCAAAATCCCCGCGTCTCCTGCGGAGCCTGCGGCAGCGGCTACAAGAACCGCCCCTGCGCCCCCCCTGCGGTCTGTGTAGCCGCTGCTGAGCCTTGGCGAAGCTGCGCAAAGGCCCGCAGGGCCTTGCCTGGCGATCTCCAGTCGAATCTTCAGCGTCTGAGAAGTCCCCCGCGTCTCCTGCGGAGCCGTTCGCAGCCTGCGGCAGCGGCTACAGGAAGCGGCCCTGCGATCCCTGCGGTCTGTGTAGCCGCTGCTGAGCCTGCGAAGCTGCGCAAAGGCCCGCAGGGCCTTGCTTGGCGGTCTCCCGCCGAATCTTCAGCGCCTTCAAAATCCCCGCGTCTCCTGCGGAGCCGTGCGCAGCCTGCGGCAGCGGCTACAGGGTGGGGTTGAGGCGGGCGCGGTAGCGCCCGGGGCTTTCGCCGGTCCATTTCTTGAACGCGCGGTGGAAGGCGCTGGGCTCTTGGAAACCGGTGAGTTCGGCAATCTCGCTGATGCTGACGCTGGTGCGGCGCAGCAGTTCGACGGCGACGCCGCGGCGCACTTCGTCCTTGATCTCCTGGTACGAGCCGCCCTCGCGCTCCAGGCGCCGGCGCAGGGTGCTGGCGCTCATCTGCACTTCGCGGGCAAAGGCTTCCAGGGTCGGCCACTGGCTGTAGTGGCTGCCCCGCAGGCGTTGGTGCACCTGGCGGGTCAGGCCGTGCTGGTTGCGAAAACGGATCACCAGCCATTGCGGGGCGCTGCGCAGGAAGACCTTGAGCGAGGCCAGGTCCTGGACCACCGGCAGGCGCAGAAAGCGGCTGGCGAATTCGATCTCGGTGCGCCCGGCATTCCAGCTCAGGTTGCTGCCCCACAGCAGCGCATCGTCGCTGAGGCTCAGGCGGGAATGGCGAAAGTCGGCGCGGTCGATGGGGATCCGCCGCCCACCCAGCCAGCACAGCAGGCTGATGATCAGCACCAGCAGGGTTTCTTCGGCGTAGTGGCCGCGCAGCGGGTCGGCGCAGTGGCTTTCAACGCTGATCACCGCGCGCTTGCCGCGCACGCTGAGGTGGGCGCCGACGTCCCGTAAAAACAGGCCAAAGTTGTTCAGGCACTGGCGCAGGGCCTTCTCCAGGTTGGGTTCCTGGATCAGTCCGCGGCAGATCAGGGCAAAGGCCCCCGGCGGCATGCCCCGGGAGTCGAGCTGGAAGAATTCGTCCTGCAATTCGCGGATCTGGATCAGCCACAGGGCGGCAAAGGCGCTGCCGGGCACCCGCGCCCGGGGCTGGTCGAGCAGCGCCGGGTCGATGCCGGCCTCCCTCAGTACCGCCGCCAGCCGCTGCGGCTGCTCACGCAGGGCGTGGGTCATCACCCGGACAAAGTAGACCGCGACCGAATCCGTTTCACGCATGTAGAGGCTGTGCTCCCGTAGCAGGACCTATGGCAAAAAACGCCAGCACCCTTGACCGCTTTCGGCATAGGCCGGCCACCGTGTGCGGCTCTAGACTCGCGCTGGATAACGCGCTGGGCAAGGCAACCGCGCCATGCTCCGCGAAGGCCATGAACAAAGGAAGAGCTGAAGATGAATCTTGCGAATATCGGGGTGATCGGCGCCGGCACCATGGGCAACGGCATTGCCCAGGTCTGCGCCCAGGCGGGCTTCGACGTGACCCTGCTGGACATCGCCCAGGGCGCCCTGGAAAAGGCCCTGGCCACCATCGGCAAGAACCTCGACCGGCAGGTGAGCAAGGGCACCCTGAGCGAAGGCGACAAGCTCGCCGCCCTGGGTCGGATCCGCATCAGCACCGACTACCGTGCGCTCAAGGACGCGCAGCTGGTGATCGAAGCCGCCACCGAGAACCTCGACCTCAAGCTCAAGGTGCTGCAGCAGATCGCCGCCCAGGTCAGCGCCGAGTGCGTGATCGCCTCCAACACCTCGTCGCTGTCGATCACCCAGCTGGCCGCCAGCGTCAGCGCGCCGGAGCGCTTCATCGGCCTGCATTTTTTCAACCCAGTGCCGGTGATGGGCCTGATCGAGGTGATCCGCGGCCTGCAGACCAGCGACGCGACCCACGCCCTGGCCATGGGCATGGCCGAGCGCCTGGGCAAGACCGCGATCACCGCCGGCAACCGCCCGGGTTTTGTGGTCAACCGCATCCTGGTGCCGATGATCAACGAGGCGATCCTGGTGTTCCAGGAAGGCCTGGCCAGCGCCGAGGACATCGACGCCGGCATGCGCCTGGGCTGCAACCAGCCGATCGGCCCGCTGGCCCTGGCCGACCTGATCGGCCTGGACACCCTGCTGGCGATCCTCGAAGCCTTCTACGACGGCTTCAACGACAGCAAGTACCGCCCCGCGCCGCTGCTCAAGGAAATGGTTGCCGCCGGTTACCTGGGGCGCAAGACCGGTCGGGGTTTCCATCACTATGGCTGAGCGCTGCTCACGCTTTGCCGAAAGCCGCGACAAGGCCCTGGAGCTGTTCGCCAGCAAGGGCTTCGGCCAGGTCGGCATGCGTGAGCTGGCGAGCCATCTGGGGCTGACCCCGGGCTCGCTGTACCACCATTACCCGAGCAAGCAGCACCTGCTGCTGGACCTGATCGAAGAGTTCTTCGATGAGCTGCACAGCACCCTCAAGCGCCTGCAACGGCGCAAGTTGCAGGGCGACTGCCTGCCGGCGCTGATTCGCGCCCACCTGAAGCTGCACCGGGAATTGCCGCGGCATTTTCGCCTGGTGGAACGTGACAGCGGCTGCCTCAATCCCGACCAGCAGGTGCGGGTCGGGCAATTGCGCGAGCGTTACGAGCAACAGCTGCTGCAACTGCTGGGCACCCCGCCCGGCCTAGGTCCGCAGGCCCAGCGCGCCGCCGCCCATGCCCTGGCCAACCTGCTCAACAGCGCCCCCAGCTGGTTCAGCGAGCAGCCATTGGCCGAGCCTGAACGTGAGGCGCTGCTGGAAAACCTGCTCAGCGGCGCCATCGAGCGCCTGCTGGGTGGCGCGCCGCTGCACAGCGCGGTGGCCTGAGCCTCAGCGCAGTTGCAGCGGGTCCACCAGGCCGGCGGCAATCGCCATGCCCACCAGTTGCGGCAGGTGCTCGGCCTGCATGCGCTTCATCACCCGTGAGCGGTACAGGTCGATGGTCTTGACGCTGACCCCCAACTGCTCGGCGATCTCGCGGTTGCTGTAGCCCTGCACCAGAGGCAGCAGCACGTCCTTCTCCCGCGGCGTCAGGCTCTCCAGCAGCGCCTGCACCCGGGCCTGCCCGGCGCTCTGGTGCTGATGACGGTCGGCGCGGTTCAGGGCCTGCTGCACGCTGTCCAGCAGCAGCTGTTCGTTGTAGGGCTTCTCGATGAAATCCACCGCACCGGCCTTGAAGGCGCGGACCACGATGGGCACGTCGGCGTGGCCGCTGACAAAGATCAGCGGCAGGTGGATATCGCGCTGGCGTAGCTCTTCCTGGACATTCAGGCCGCCCATGCCGGGCATGCGCACATCCAGCAGCACGCAGGCATTGAGGCTGGGGTCGCAGTGTTCGAGAAACTCCCGGCCGCTGGTGAAGGGCACGGCCTTGAGCCCCACCGACTCCAGCAGCCAGACGGTGGAGTCGAGCATGCCCGGGTCGTCGTCGACCACATACACCAGCTGCTGCGCCTCACTTGTCATTGCCTTGCTCCTGTTGTCGGGTGGGAAGTTGCATCGGGATCGGCCGGGGCCGTGGCCGGCAGGTGGCAGCACATCGTCAAGCCACGCTCCTGGAGCTGAGCCTGCAAGTCGCCACCAAAGCCTTCGACGATGCTGCGGCTCATGGACAGTCCGAGCCCCAGGCCGTTGGCCTTGCTGGTGTAGAACGGGGTGAACAGCTGGGGCAACTGCTCGGCAGACACCCCGGGGCCCTGGTCGCTGACGCTGATCCGCACCCCGCCCTCGGCCGCCGCTTCGGCGCCCAGCACAATGTGCGAGCCTTGCTGTGGATGCACTTCGCGATTGGCTTCGATGGCGTTGCGCAGCAGGTTCAGCAGCACCTGTTCCAGCAGCACCCGGTCGGCGTACACCGGCGGCAGATTATCGGCCAGGCGCAGCTCGATCGCCACCTGACAGGACTGGGCTTCCCAGGCACACAGGCGCACGGTTTCCCGGGCCACTTCGGCGATGTCCAGGGCCTGCACCCGGCGCCCGCCTTTGCGCAAGAAGGCCCGCAGGCGCTTGATCACTTCGGCGGCGTGGGTCGCCTGTTCGGCGATTCGCTCCAGGCCCTGGGCGACCTTGCGGACCGCCTCGGGCTGGGTGTCCAGGGCCTGCAAATAACGTTGGCTGGCGTTGGCGTAGTTGACCACTGCGGCCAGCGGCTGGTTGATCTCGTGGGCGATGCCCGAGGCCAGTTCGCCCAGGGTCACCAGCCGCGCGCTGTGGGCCAGTTCATCCTGGTGATGGCGCTGCTGGGCCTCGCGCAGTTCGCGCTCGCTCTGGTCGTGGGCCACCAGGGAATAGAAGCGCTCGCCACTGGCCGCGCGGTGGGCCAGGAGCATCAGCGACACCGGCACCGAGGCGCCGCCGGCCGGCGGTTGCAGGCGTGTCTCGACGCTCCAGCGGCCGCTGCGCTCGGCACAGCTCCAGCCTTCCTGTTGCAGGCTCTGCAGCACTTCCTGGCTGAGGATCGCCGCCAGCTCCGGCATCGCCTGCCCGGCGGCAAGCCCCAGGGTGCGCCGCGCGGCCGGGTTGAGGTAGGTCACCGCGCCGCCGGGCTGGATGAACAGCACCGGGTCGGGGTTGGCCTCTACCACTTCGGCCAGGCGCCGCTTGTTCTCCTCGGCCTGGACCCGGGCGGTGATGTCCCGGGACACCGCCACCACTTCCACCACGGTCCCGGTGTAGGTGTCGCGGATGCCGCGGCAGGCGGTTTCGAACCACAGGTAATGACCGTCGCGATGGCGGATGCGGTAGGTCATGGTGTGGTAGCCGTCTTGCTCCAGGGCGTCCCGGGTGCGCTGCATCAGCCCGGCCAGATCCTGACTGTGGAACAGGCTGCGGGCCAGCAGCCCGCGCAGTTGTTCGGGCCAGTAGCCCAACAGGGTCCAGGAGGCCGGCGAGGCATCGAGGAAGGTGCCGTCCGGGGTGTGCCGGGAAATCAGGTCGGTGGTGTTTTCGGTGATCAGCCGGTACAGGCGCCGGGCCCGGGCCGACTCGCGCTCGGCCTGGACCTGGGCGGTGGCCTCCTGACAGCGCGCCAGCACCCGCTGGTGCAGGGGGTCGGGAATGAAGCTCCAGAGCAGGATGCGTTCGCCCCACTGGGCTTCCACCTGTTCGATGGCACGCTGCTGCTCCAGGCAGGCCCGTACCAGGGCCGGGTGGTTGATCGGCAGCAGGGCCGCGAGATCGCCAGTGGCCGCATCGTCCAGCCATTGGCGCAATGCCGGGTTGAGGTCCAGCGGCTGCGCCCGGGCGTCCAGCAGCAGGCTCGGCTGCGGGTCGTGGCCGAGCCAGGGCGAGTCCGGCAGCTGGCCTTGGAGCTGTAGCTGCAACCAGCGGCTCAGGTGGGTGGAGGTGGGCATGGTCGATCAACCTGTGGGTGGCAACAGCGAAGATTCAATATAGTACAACTACTATACAACTCAGGTAGTACTTCCATATCAATCGACAAACAGTATATAAAAGACCCCGGATAAGTCACCGAGCGCCTGTAAAAAGCCTCGGCCAATAGAGCTAATAATCAGCCACCGGGTACCCGAACCATGTCCATCTACGAGCAAGGCCTCGCGCCGTCTGCCGTCAACCATATCGCCCTCTCCCCCTTGAGCTTCATCGAACGCACCGCTGCGGTTTACCCCGATTATCCGGCGGTGATCCACGGTTCGATCCGCCGCACCTGGGCCCAGACCTACAGCCGCTGCCGGCGTCTGGCCTCGGCCCTGGCCGGGCGCGGTATCGGCAAGAACGACACCGTGGCGGTGATGCTGCCGAATATCCCGGCGATGCTCGAAGCGCATTTTGGCGTGCCGATGATCGGCGCCGTGCTCAATGCCCTCAACGTGCGCCTGGACGCCGAGGCCATCGCCTTCATGCTGGCCCACGGCGAAGCCAAGGTGTTGATCGCCGACCGCGAGTTCCATGAGGTGATCCACGCCGCCGTGGCCATGCTCGACCACCCGCCCCTGGTGATCGACCTTGACGACCCCGAGTACGGCGAAGGCCAGCCGGTCAGCGATCTGGACTACGAGGCCTTTCTCGCCGAGGGCGATCCGGAGTTTGCCTGGCAGTGGCCGGACGACGAGTGGCAGGCCATCGCCCTGAACTACACCTCGGGCACCACCGGCAACCCCAAGGGCGTGGTCTATCACCACCGCGGCGCCTACCTCAATGCCCTGGGCAACCAGATGACCTGGGCCATGGGCAACCACCCGGTGTACCTGTGGACCCTGCCGATGTTCCACTGCAACGGCTGGTGCTACCCCTGGACCGTCACCGCCCTGGCCGGGGTGCATGTGTTCCTGCGCCGGGTCGACCCGCAGAAGATCCTCAACCTGATCCGCGAGCATCAGGTCACTCACCTGTGCGGCGCGCCCATCGTGCTCAATGCCCTGGTGAACATGCCGGATTCGGCCAAGGCGGCCATCGACCACCCGGTCAACGCCATGGTGGCCGGGGCCGCGCCACCGGCCAAGGTGATCGGCGCCGTGGAGGAGATGGGCATCAAGGTCACCCACGTCTACGGCCTGACCGAGGTCTATGGTCCGGTGACCCTGTGTGCCTGGCACGCGGCCTGGGACGAACTGCCGCTGGAGCAGCGGGCGCAGATCAAGTCGCGCCAGGGCGTGCGCTACCCGACCC
This sequence comes from Pseudomonas sp. LPH60, assembly GCF_030718165.1. Lineage (NCBI taxonomy): Bacteria > Pseudomonadati > Pseudomonadota > Gammaproteobacteria > Pseudomonadales > Pseudomonadaceae > Pseudomonas > Pseudomonas sp. LPH60. The sequence goes on along the minus strand of NZ_JAVAJH010000001.1, from coordinate 582,545 downwards.
TGGAAGGGGTGATGGTGGCCGATCCGAAAACCCTCGAACCCATGCCCCGGGACGGCCAGACCATCGGTGAGATCTTCATGCGCGGCAATACCGTGATGAAGGGCTACCTGAAGAACCCCACGGCCACCGCCGAAGCCTTCGAGGGCGGCTGGTTCCACACCGGCGACCTGGGGGTGACCCACCCGGACGGCTACATCGAAATTCGCGACCGGCTCAAGGACATCATCATTTCCGGCGGCGAGAACATCTCCACCATTGAGCTCGAAGGCGTGCTCTATCGCCACCCGGCGGTGCTGGAAGCGGCAGTGGTGGCCCGGCCCGACGAAAAATGGGGCGAGACCCCCTGCGCCTTCATCACCCTCAAGGCCGATCACCAGGACGTGAGCGAAGCCGAGATCATCACCTTCTGCCGCGAACACCTGGCGGGCTTCAAGGTGCCGCGCACCGTGGTCTTCAGCACATTGCCCAAGACCTCCACCGGCAAGATCCAGAAGTTCGTCCTGCGCGACCTGGCGAAAAACCTCTAGCCTGACTGCACCAGACCCAGCTCCCGAGGGAGCTGGCTTGCCAGCGCAAAGCGCTCTGACGGCCCCAACACCCACAGGGGCCGGCTTGCCAGCCAAGGCGCTGGCAGCGACGCCTTCGCCGGTCAGTCGGCTCCTACAATGGGTTGGTGCGGTCATTTTCGATTCATGCGGCCACGGCCGTTCAACCTCCCCTTTTGCCCGAGGTTCCTGCAATGCCCGAATTCAACGCTCCGCTGCGCGATATGCGCTTTGTCCTGCATGAAGTGTTCAACGCGCCCAAGCTCTGGGCCCGTCTGCCGGCCCTGGCCGATACCGTGGACGGTGACACCGCCGACGCCATTCTCGAAGAAGCGGCCAAGGTCACCGGCAATCTGATCGCCCCGCTCAACCGCAGCGGCGACGAGGAAGGCGCCAGCTGGCACGCCGGGCAGGTACGCACCCCGGCCGGTTTCAAGGAGGCCTACAGCACCTATATCCAGGGCGGCTGGGTCGGCCTGAGCGGCAACCCGGCCTACGGCGGCATGGGCATGCCGAAGATGCTCGCGGTGCAGTTCGAAGAGATGCTCTACGCCGCCAACTCCAGCTTCGCCCTGTACTCGGCCCTGAGTTCCGGGGCCTGCCTGGCCATCGACGCCCACGCCAGCGAAGCCCTCAAGCAGCTGTACCTGCCACCGATGTACGAAGGCCGCTGGGCCGGTTCCATGTGCCTGACCGAGGCCCACGCCGGCACCGACCTGGGGATCATCCGCACCCGCGCCGAACCCCAGGCCGACGGCAGCTACCGGATCAGCGGCAGCAAGATCTTCATCACCGGCGGCGAGCAGGACCTGACCGAAAACATCATCCACCTGGTGCTGGCCAAGCTGCCGGACGCCCCGGCCGGGCCCAAGGGCATCTCGCTGTTCCTGGTGCCGAAGATCCATGTCGACGCCAACGGCGTGCTCGGCGCGGCCAACGCGGTGAGCTGCGGTTCCATCGAACACAAGATGGGCATCAAGGCCTCGGCCACCTGCGTGCTGAACTTCGACGGCGCCAGCGGCTGGCTGATCGGCGAGGCCAACAAGGGCCTGGCGGCGATGTTCACCATGATGAACTACGAGCGCCTGTCCATCGGCATCCAGGGCATCGGCTGCGCCGAGAACTCCTACCAGAACGCCCGCACCTACGCCCGCGAACGCATCCAGAGCCGCTCCCCGGCCGGCCCGGTGGCCAAGGACAAGATCGCCGACCCGATCATTGTCCACCCCGATGTGCGGCGCATGCTGCTGACCATGAAGGCCATGACCGAAGGCGGCCGGGCCTTCGCCAGCTACGTCGGCCAGCAGCTGGACCTGGCCAAGTTCGCCGACCAGCCCCATGAGCGGCACAACGCCGAAGCCCTGGTGGCGCTGCTGACCCCGGTGGCCAAGGCCTTCTTCACCGACACCGGGCTGGACAGCTGCGTGCTCGGCCAACAGGTCTTCGGCGGCCACGGCTACATCCGCGAGTGGGGCCAGGAGCAACTGGTGCGCGATGTGCGCATCGCCCAGATCTACGAAGGCACCAACGGCATCCAGGCCCTGGACCTGTTGGGGCGCAAGGTGGTGGGCAACGGCGGCGTGGCCCTGCGCCTGTTCACCGGCGAGATCCGCGACTACGCCTACCTGCCCGGCGCCGCCTACGCCGCCGAGCTGCTGGACGCGGTGCAACGCCTGGAAGACCTCAGCGACTGGTTGCGCGAACAGGCGGCGCAGAACCCCAATGCGGTGGGCAGCGCCTGCGTCGAGTACCTGCAACTGTTCGGTTACGTGGCCTATGCCTACCTGTGGGCGCGCATGGCCCAGGTGGCCGAGCACAAGCGCTCCGAGGACGACGGTTTCTACGGCGCCAAGCTGGCCACCGCGCGCTTCTACTTCAGCCGCCTGCTGCCGCGCATCCTCAGCCTGGAGCAGAGCATTCGCGCCGGCAGTGACTCGCTGTTCGGCCTGGACGCCGAGCACTTCTGAGGGCCTGGGCAGGGCGCCCGCCGCCCTGCCCCGTGCCGGTAAAAAAGCCGCGCCCGCAGGTGCAAAACCTCGGGCGCCGCTGCATACTCCGCGCACCCGAGCACCGCCCAAGGAAGAAACGTGTTGGCCCCCGCCCTGATCGTCGCCAGCTCAGCCATCGTGCTGCTGCTCGGCAGCCTGCACCTGATCTACACCTTCGCCAGCGACAAATTCCAGCCCCGTGATCCGGCCCTGGCCGAACGCATGCGCCAGGTGTCGCCAATGATCAGCGGCCAGACCAGCCTGTGGCGGGCCTGGGTCGGCTTCAATGCCAGCCATAGCCTGGGGGCGATGTTGTTCGGCCTGGTCTATGGCTACCTGGCCTGGCTGCACCCGGCCCTGCTGCTGGAAGCCCGCGGCCTGCTGCTGATCGGCCTGGGCTTTCTCGCCAGCCTGTGGCTGCTGGCGATCCGTTACTGGTTCCGTATTCCCCAGGCGGGCATCAGCCTCGCCCTGGTGCTTTTCGCCGCAGGAACTACGCTGCTTTTCAGCTGACGGGTACCCGTTGCCCAACCGCTCCAGCCCTGCCCGACCTGAATAAATTCCGGAGTTCACATGGAACGTCAAACCCCCAACGAAGGCGCCGCCGCCCTGCGTCAACCCGGCAAACGCCCCTGGTATATCTACCTGATGGCGATCTGGGCCCTGATCGGCATCGGCGGCCCTCTGAGCCAGCTAGCGCGAAGGGTGTTCGCCGATGAGCCGCTGCTGTTGCAAGTCAGTTCGGTGCTGATCCTCGGCGGCGTACTGCTGCTGATCATCAACCTGATCAAGCTGAAACCGCAGTACATCGTGGCCTTTGGCGTGCTCTGCTGCCTGGAAGTGGGCCTGCAGCTGTTCGGCATCATCGACCGCCTGTACAGCGGCGACACCCTGGCCCACGCCGCGCTGCTGCTGATCTATCTGGTTCCGGCACTGGCCTTTGCCCTGCTGGCCCTGCGCACGAAACTGCTGAGCCGGGCCAGTGAGTACCGCCAATCGGTCGACCTGCAGAACCGAATCGCCTTTGCGATGAAACACAACAAACGCTGAACCTGCCGGCCTGGCGCCCAGTGGCGCCGGGCCGGATACCCGCTGCCCAATCGAGTCCCTTCATGTCCCGTCTGTACACCCTCTGTTCCTGGCTCTACCTGCCGCTGTGCTGGATCGCCGTGGCCGCGCCCCTGGCCAGCATGATCCATTGCAACCTGAACCTGATTGTGCCCCGGGAGGTCGGCGGCACCTTGTTCGGCGGCTCCATGGGCTTTGTGATGTACCTGGGCGGCTGGGCCCTCAGCGTCCTGGGCCTGGTGCTGGCGCTGCTGACCCGGGTGCCCGGCGCGCGTCTGGCCTGGATCGTCGCCGGGCTGGCGCAGTTGCTGCTGGGCCTGTGGTGGCGGATCAACTACCCGGATGATTTCGACGGCAACCTGCTCTTCAGCATCCAGCCCCGGGAGCTGGACTATGTGATGGTCTTCGGCTTCGCCCTGGTCTACAGCGGCGTCTACCTGTTGCGTCAGCAGCGGCTCAAGCCGCGTCCACCCGCCAATGGCAATCTGCTCACGCTGCGCACCCTGTGGGCCCTGGTGCTGGCGGCGACCTTCATGCTCCCACCGCTGCTGGCCATCACCCGCAAGCCACTGCCCTATTGCGCCTTCGACCGGGCCGGCAATCAGTTGAGCGTGTGCCTGGGCCCGGGCCCCCGGGTGATTGTCGACTGAACGGCCCCCTGACTTCATTCCTCCTTTTCTTGACCTTGATGAGTGTGCCCATGTCTCGCCTGTTTACCCTGTGGTTGTGGCTGTACCGCCCCCTGTGCTGGATCGTCGTCGCCCTCCCGCTGTCGGTGATGCTGTTGTGCGACGTGCAGATGATGCAACCGCGGGATGTCAGCGGCACGCTGTTCGGCGGGGGCATGGGTTTTCAGCTGTACCTGTTTGCCTGGGTGCTGTGCCTGATCGGCCTGGTCCTGGCCCTGCTGACCCGGATGCCCGGCGCGCGCCTGGCGTGGCTGCTGGCCGGGCTGGTGCCCTTGCTGCTGGGGGCCTGGTGGCGGCTCACCTACCCGGATGATGAAGATGGCAGCCGCTCCTTCAGCCCCCAGGACTGGGAACTGGACTACATGATGGGCATCGTGTGCCTGTTCGTTATCAGCGGCCTGTACTTCTACTGGCGCCGACGCCTCGTCTCACGGCCCGCCGCCACCAGCGCCGATGTGCTGTTTCTGCAGACCCTGTGGGCGCTGGTCCTGGCGGCGGCGTTCATCCTCCCGCCGCTGAGTTTCATCAAGCAGCAATCCCTGCCCCGCTGCGCGTTCAACAAGGCCGGGGCGCAATTGACCGTGTGCCTGAGCGATGATCCGAACGAGCAGGTCATTGTCGACTGACCCGGCGCTTGCAGCAGCCCGGACAGAAAAAAGCCCCGAACCGATCGGGGCTTTTTTTCTGCCGGCTGCTATCGATGCGGGGTGGCCGGTGATGCCCTGCGCACCGGCAAGGCGGCGGCGAAAGCCATGGCCTCTTCCCGGGTGCCGAAGCTGGCGAGCCGATCACCCGCCGTACAGACCTTCCAGGGGCCGTGGTTGACGCTCAATACCTGATAACCGTTGATCTGCAACTTGTTCAACAGTGGCGTACTCATGGACACCTCCTTTTTGTCAGCGTGCCTGGGGCTTGGCCGTTTTACCTTACACCCGCAGAACCATCCGGCGACGGCCGCATGTCGGCGCTCGGTCATTTCCTCAGGTTGGCCAGAGGGTCGTAGGCGCGCGAACGCTTGCGCTGATGCTCGGGTTCGGGCTGATCCAGGGGCGCCCTGGCCGGGCCCACCGGATCGACCTGGGGGTCGGCGAGGTCTGGTGAATCGGGGTCGAAACCCGGGTCGTGGTGATTCGAGGCGTGCTCGGACGAGCGCGGCCCCGTGGGGGTCTTGGCAGCCATGGTCAGCTCCTGTGCTAGCCCGCAAAAGGACGGGGACAGCCGTTGGATCGCGATCCGTTCCCTGGGTGCCGGCCAGCGGACCAATGGCCACCGGCAAATTGCATTGCACGGCGCAGCGTCGCAGGATGACGCCCTGATCCACAACCGCTGAAAAGGAAGTGCTGATGACGATTCGTGCCGTGGTTTTCGATTTTGGTGGCGTGCTGTTCGACTGGAGCCCGCACCACCTGTACCGCCAACTGATCCCCGACGACCAGCGTCGCCAGTGGTTTCTCGACACCGTCTGCACCCAGGCCTGGAACACCCAGCAGGACGCCGGCCGGCCCCTGGCCGAAGCGACCCGCAGCCTGGTGGCCGAGCATCCCGAGCATGCGCCGCTGATCGAAGCCTATTACGGGCGCTGGCCGGAGATGCTCAAGGGACCGCTGGAGGAAGGCGTGGCCCTGCTGGAGGATCTGCACCAGGCGCAGATGCCGCTGTTCGGGTTGACCAACTGGTCCCAGGAAACCTTTCCCTATGCCTGGGAGAATTACCCGTTTTTGCAGAAGTTTCGCGACATTGTGGTGTCGGGGCAGGAGCGGCAGATCAAGCCCGATGCCGAGATCTATCACACGGCCTTGGGGCGCATTCGTGCGCATTTGCCGGGGGTGGCGCCTGAGGAGTTGGTGTTCATTGATGATCATGCGCCGAACATCGTCGCGGCCAGAGCGTTGGGGTGGCGGGCGATTCATCACGTGGCCGCGGGGGAGACGCGGCGGCAGTTGGGGGAGTTGGGGGTGGTTTGAGTCCTGGGGCTTTTTTTGGGGAGGGGGACATATCCGTTGCTGCGGGAGTGGCGGCTGGTGGTTTCGCTTTTACAGCGGGTTTGGGTACATATCCGTTCTTGCGGGTGCGGCCGCTGGCGGTTCCGCTCTTACAGCGGGTTTGGGTACATAGCCGTTCTTGCGGGTGCGGCCGCTGGCGGTTCCGCTCTTACAGCGGGGGTGGGTACATATCCGTTCCTGCGGGGGCGGCCGCTGGCGGTTCCGCTCTTACAGCGGCTCACTTTTGAAAAGCGCAAAAGTAAGCAAAACGCTTCTGCCCCTCCACTCGGTGCCTCGCTTAGGCTCGGCATGCCCTCACTCCGGCATTGATCCGTGGGCCGCCGCCACCGGCCATCCATGGCCGGGTGGCGGCTAACCCGGCATCCCTGCCGGGTTACCCACGGCTCAATGCCTGCGTTCGGCCATCGTGGTTAACGGGGCGTTCAGATCAAGATCAAGATCAAGATCAAGATCAAAATCAACAGCAAGATCAAAATCTGACGGCGGCCTGCCGGCCGGCCTGTTTCATCGCCGTTCGCGTTACATGTAGCCGCTGCCGCAGGCTGCGACCGGCTCCGCAGGAGACGCTAAACCTGCCTCCCCGATATTCCTGACCTATCGCGCCGCCTGGTTTTGCGAGCGCGAGCGCTCGTTCGCAGCCTTCGGCAGCGGCTACAAGGAGCCGGCCTGCGCACCTTGGTTTTGGCTTTTGATCTTGATCTTGATCTTGATCTTCAGGCCCCTTCCCAGCCGGCCGAGCGTAGGCGTTGCGTAGGGGGCAGCTCGGCATGGATGCCGAGCTAGCCGCCACCCGGCCATGGATGGCCGGTTGGCGGCGGGCCCCCGGAGCAATGCCGGAGAGAGGGAACCCCGAGCCCTAGCGAGGGGCCCATGGAGGGGCAAGCGTTTTTTGGTTCCTTTTTTTGGCGTTTGAAAAAAAGGGACTCGCCGTAAGGGCGAAACCATAAGTGGCCACACCCGCAGCAACGGATATGTACTCCCCCCCCCGTCGTCATAAAGGCACAACCGTCAACGGCCGCCCCCGCAGGAACAAAACCACCCCCTCTATCGCCATCCGCAATCACCCCCACCCCTCCATATCGTCCCATGGAATACCCCAAAAATCCCCCCCTTACCCCCGTGAATCCACCTGTCGGAAACCCACAAAATCAATGTGCCATTACCCCGCCAATTCCCCCCGCGCTGCTTAACTGCAAAAGCTGCCAAGTACCGCAGCCCCCCCTAACCCCCAAGGAAGGCACACACCATGAGCCCCACCTCGCAACACACGGTTGTCCCCTACGGAGTGGCGATCCAGTCGGCCATCGCCGAAGGCCAGCTACCCCAGATGAAAGCCCTGCTGGCCAAGCGCGATCCGAAGCACGACGAGCCCAAGGATCTGAAAGCCGCCTACGAAAAACTGGCCAAGGAAGTCGCCCGCCTGGAACAGCACTAATCGCTGTTTCCCCGTCATTGAATGGAGGCAAAGCAAATGTCTGGTTCTATCTCCCAAGAAGGCCTGTTCCCCCTGAGCTACCGCATCGGTACCTCGCAACCCGGGGCCCCGACCCTGATTCTCAATCTGCTGGTCTACACCCCCGAGCACAGCGTGCGCGGCACTTCGTCCATCACTCAGGCGGTCAATCCGCCCCTGGACCTGCACAGCGATGTCTGGGGTCAGTACACCTACCTGACGGTCATGCCACCGAGCTCCAGCAAGATCCTCATCACCGCCCAGGGCAATCAGGGCGGACCCGGTTCCAACTCCATCATCAACTTCAAGCTGCATCTGGTGGTCAGCGATGACTGGAAGGAAGGCGTGGCCAACTACCAGTACTACAACGGACACAGCTGGGTAACGGTCAATCAGGTCCCCGCCCATCTGCAGGAACCCGTGCAGTCGAGCACCCTCTCGGCCCCCCGCCATGGCCAGCCCAACCGTCCGCTGCCGCCGATCTCGGCGCTGTACGCGGCGCCGATCCACGGCGCCATCGCCAGCGGCGACCTGGCGCAGATGAAGAGCCTGCACAAGGTGGCCACCCAGCAACTGGAGCAGTTGCCGTTGATCCGCACGGCGCTGGAGGCGGCCAAGGCCGAGATCAGCAAGCACGAGCGGCGCTGACTGGCGACCGTCCAGCGAACCTGATGTCTTCCACAAGATAAGGAGTTGCAGCATGACAATCGGACTGTTCCATACCCGCCTCATCGTCGCCAACCCTGTGATCGGAGGGCCGGTGCTGCCCCTCGATCTGCTGGTCAACACGCCGCAGAAGAAAGTCAGCGGCGTGGCCCGGGTGACTCAGAGCACCTCGCCACCGATGCACTTCCTCGCGGATGTCTGGGGCGACTACTCCCAGGTCAAACTGGACCCCTCCAGTGAAGGCCATATCATCCTCAACCTGACCGGCAACCCCAGCGGCCCTACCAGCCAGATTGCCGAAACCTTCCATCTGCAGGGCATTCTCGGCCTCGACTGGGCCAGCGGTTTCGCCAGTTATCGCTACCAGTACCAGGGCCATTGGCATGTGGTTCAGCATGCCGCCGTGAGCCAGGCGCCGGTGGATCAAGCGGCCAACGCCGATCTGGCGCCCAAGGACGATCAACGGCACCTGTATCCGCAGCCACTGTATGCCGTGGCGCTGCAACAGGCCCAGAGCAGCGGCGATCTGACGCGGCTCAAGGCGCTGGTGGCTCAGGGCGAGCAGCAACTGGCCAACAGTGACAACCTGAGCCAGGCAGTGCAGCAATTGCAGGCGGAAATCAGCCGCCTGGAACGTCGCTGAGTCCAGGCACCCGGGGCCGGCCGACACAGGTCGGCCCCAGGGTTGCGGTAAACCGATCGCGCCATTGCCGCACAAGGAAGGCGCGCCTATTTCGATGGGTTGGTGCCGCGCACCGCTGGGTGCGCAAGGATCTTTCATGTCAGACAGTCTCCCCGCCCGCTACCTCAGCGAAACCGACCTCAAGCGCTATGTGCCGGTGCACGTGGTCTGGGAAATCACCCTCGCCTGCGACCTCAAGTGCCTGCATTGCGGCTCCCGGGCCGGGCATCGGCGCCCCGGCGAATTGAACACCCAGGAATGCCTGTCGGTGATCGACTCCATCGCCGCCCTGGGCACTCGGGAAGTCACCCTGATCGGCGGCGAAGCCTATTTGCGCAAGGACTGGACGCGGCTGATCCAGGCCATCCACGACCACGGCATGTACGTGGCGATCCAGACCGGCGGACGCAACCTGACCCCCGCCAAGATGCAGGCCGCGGTGGACGCCGGGCTCAATGGCGTCGGCGTGTCCCTGGACGGCCTGGCGCCGCTGCACGACGCGGTGCGCAATGTACCCGGCTCGTTCGACAAGGCCCTGGACACCCTGCGCCGGGCCAAGCAGGCCGGGCTCAAGGTCAGCGTCAACACCCAGATCGGCGCCGCCACCCTGCCCGACCTGCCGGCCCTGATGGAACTGATCATCGACGCCGGTGCCAGCCACTGGCAGATCCAACTGACAGTGGCCATGGGCAACGCCGTGGATCACCCGGAGCTGCTGTTGCAACCCTATCAACTGCTGGAAGTGATGCCGCTGCTGGCCCGCTTGTATCGCGAAGGCGAAGAGCGCGGCTTGCTGATGAATGTGGGCAACAACATCGGCTACTACGGCCCCTACGAACACATGTGGCGCGGTTTTGGCGACGACCGCGTGCACTGGAGCGGCTGCGCCGCCGGGCAGACGGTGCTGGCCCTGGAAGCCGACGGCACGGTCAAGGGCTGTCCGTCCCTGGCCACCGTCGGATTCTCCGGCGGCAATGTGCGCAGCATGAGCCTGCACGACATCTGGCACTACAGCGAAGGCATGCACTTCGGCCGCCTGCGCTCGGTGGACGATCTGTGGGGCTACTGCCGCACCTGCTACTACAACGACGTGTGCCGCGGCGGCTGCACCTGGACCTCGCATTCGCTGCTGGGCAAGCCGGGGAACAACCCCTACTGCCATTACCGGACCCTGGACCTGCAGAAAAAAGGCCTGCGCGAGCGCATCGTCAAACTCGAAGACGCCGGCCCCGCCTCTTTTTCGGTGGGCCGCTTCGACCTGATCACCGAGCGCATCGACACCGGCGAGGCGGTCTCCAGCGTCAGCGACAGCGGTCAGGTGATCAAGCTGGCCTGGGCCAACCAGGGCCACGCCTCCCCCGAAGAAGGCCGCATCCCGCCGCGCCTGGCCCTGTGCCGCAGTTGCCTGGAGTACATCCACGCCCATGAAAGCACCTGCCCCCACTGCCACGCCGATGTCGCCGCAGCCGAGGCCCGGCACCAGCAAGACCGCCTGCGCCAGCAGGCGCTGATCAACACCCTGCACCAGTTGCTGGGCATGCCCCAGGAGCAACCGCGCCTGTAACCTGCGCCAGCCGCCACCGCGTCAACCCCAGGCGCGGCGGCGGTCATGGCGGCTCTGGCAAGCAGGGAACAGCCATCCAAAAAACTCCGGGCAAGGCCGGTAAGGGCTTTGCCATGGCAGTTCGTCCACAGGCCCGAGCGCCTGCGCGCCTGCGGTGCAAGTTTTTGCGCACTTCATCAAACAGCAGTCGCCACCCTGTACTAGGATACGAGGCGACCCTTTGTCGGTCAGCGCAAACAGGAGGTAAATCAAGCGCGACCCAAACTCGTTGTTATAAGGCAGTCCTTCCACACCTTCACATTCATGGATGAAATGATGAACTCACAAGTACTGTTTCCACATATTGGCAAGGTCATCGCCAGCACCGGCAGCCGCAGTTTCCCGCGCATGCTGCACGACCTGATACTCACCCAACTGGCTGTGGACGCCACTCACATCACCCAACTGCGCACCGCCCCGGAACAAGCCACTGGCAGAACCGGCAATACCCTGATGCAGAGCCGTCACCCGCTGTACAGCGATCTGCACGCCAGCAATGACCCGCTGCTGCACACAGGCTTTCCCGAGCAGCCCGACGAGCCCTGCGGCAGCCCGCCACTGCTGCGGCACCGGGGCAACGCGGACCCGGCGCAACTGCACCTGACCGGTCGCAAGGATTCGTACCACTTCGTGCTGTCGGTGTACCGCAGCAGCCAGGAGCAGAGCTTTTCCCCCCAGGAACGCCTGCTGCTGGAGGACATCTCGCCGCTGCTGCTGCCCATGGTGGAAAACCATATCAGCGCGCTGCAGCCGCGCAGCGACTCTGCCGAGCAGGACCGCGCCGCCATCGAGGGCCTGGCGACCGTGCGCCTGCGCTTTGCCGAGCGCCTGGAGCAGTCCGGGCTGCGCCTGTCCAACCGCGAGCTGGAAGTCTGTGTCGGGCTGCTGGCCGGGCGCACCGCACCGCAGTTGGCCGAGCAGCTCAAGCTCAAGGTCAATACCGTCGAAAGCTACTTGAAGCGCGCCGCCATCAAGCTCGGCATCAGTGGTCGCCACTCCCTGCTGCGCTGGATGTACTCGCCCCAGGCACAGGCGCCAGGCACCCGCGATGACGCGCCGGCCTGATCCGCCAATGGCCTTGACCCCGTAACCCCGCCCCGCCGGCCCCTGAGCCGGCGGTTCTGTCTGTGGGCCGCTCAATCCCGGGCCAGGGCCTCGATCGGGTCCAGCCGGGCGGCGTTGCGCGCCGGAACGAAGCCGAAGACGATGCCGATCAGGGTCGAACAGGCGAACGCGGTGACGATCGAGCCCATGGAAAACACCATTTCCCATTCCTTGATGAACAGGGTGAACAGGTAGCCGATGGCAAACGACAGGGCGATGCCGATGGCCCCGCCAATCAGGCAGACCATCACCGCCTCCACCAGGAACTGCTGGCGGATGTCCGACTGCCGCGCCCCCACCGCCATGCGAATGCCGATCTCCCGGGTACGTTCGGTGACCGACACCAGCATGATGTTCATCACCCCGATGCCGCCGACCACCAGGGAAATCACCGCGATCAGCGACAACAGCAAGGCCAGGGAGCGGCTGGTGCGCTGCACCGTCTGCATGATGCTGTCGAGGTTGTTGGTGAAGAAGTCCTTGGTGCCATGGCGCTGCTCCATGAGCTTCTTCACATGCTCCTCCACCACTTTGCTCGGCTGGCCGTCCTTGATCTTCACGCTGATGCTGTCCAGGTGGCGCTGGCCCAGCACCCGCCCCGCCGCCGTCTCGTAAGGCAGCCAGACGTTGAGCAGGTTGCTGGCGGCGAACATGTTCTTGTTCTCGGCCGTGACCCCGATCACCGTGCACGGCAGGTTGCCCACCAGGATCACCTGCCCCAGGGGGTCCACATCGGGACCGAACAGGCGGTTGCGCGTGTTGTGGTCGATCACCACCACCTGGGCCTGGCGCCGGGCATCGTTCTCGCTGAAGGCGATGCCCGCCGCCAGCTTGAGATCGCGAACCTTGAAGTACAGGTGGCTGACACCGTTGACCGTGGCATTGAGGTCGATGTTGCCGTAGCGCAGCAGCAGGCTGCGGCCCACCATCGGCGTGGCGCTGTCGACGTAGTACAGCTGGTTCAGGGCCGTCACGTCGGCGGGCATCAGGGTCTGGATTGCCGCCGCCCGGCTGTCGCCGAAACTGGCTCCGGGGAAGATGTCGATGGTGTTGCTGCCGATGGCCTGGATGTCCTTGAGCACGTAGCGCTTGGCCCCCTCGCCAATGGCCACGATGGACACCACCGAGGTGATGCCGATGACGATCCCGAGCATGGTCAGCAAGGTGCGCATGCGGTGCGAGACCAGCGCCACCCAGGCCATGACGAAGGCTTCCTTGAACAGCCCGAGGCTGGCCACCAGGCGTCGTGCTCCGCCCGGCCGGGTGCTCATCGGGGGTTGCGCCGGCTCCTCGTCCACCCCGCGCGCATTGACCCGGTCGCTGACGATCTCGCCGTCGCGCACTTCGATGATGCGCTCGGCGTTGGCCGCCACCTGAGGATCGTGGGTGACGATGATCACCGTATGCCCCAGGGCATGCAGTTCCTGGAGAATGCCCATCACCTCCTTGCCGCTGTGGCTGTCCAGGGCCCCGGTGGGTTCGTCGGCGAGGATCACTTCGCCGCCGTTCATCAGGGCCCGGGCGATGCTCACCCGCTGTTGCTGGCCGCCGGACAACTGATTGGGCCGGTTCGCCAGGTGCCCGGACAGCCCCAGGCGCGCCAGCAGCTCCCGGGCCCGGCCATGGCGCTTGACTTGCGGGGTGCCGGCGTAGATCGCCGGCATCTCGACGTTGTGCAGGGCACTCAAGTGCGGCAGCAAGTGATAACGCTGGAAGATGAAACCGAAATAGTCCCGGCGCAGCTCCGCCAGGGCCTGATCGTCCAGGTCGCGGGTTTCCTGGCCGTTGACCTTGTAGCTGCCGGCCGTGGCGTAGTCGAGGCAACCGAGGAGGTTCATCAGCGTCGACTTGCCCGAGCCCGAGGCCCCGGTGATCGCCACCATTTCCCCGGCCTGGATGCTCAGGTCGATGTGTTTCAGGGCCAGGAACTCCCGCTCCCCGGCGGTGAAGCTGCGGCTGATGCCCTTGAGCTCCAACAATGGCTGGGTCATGGTCAGGCCCCTGCCGTGCCGGGCAGCGGATCACCGATCACCACCTGGTCGCCCTCCGCCAGGCCGTCCTTGATCTGCACCTTGACGTTGTTGTTGATCCCGGTGCTGACGTTGCGCGACTGGGCATGGCCCTTGGCGTCCAGCACCCGCACCGCGAAGCGGCCATCGGCGTTGCGCGGCCCCAGGGCGGCCACCGGCACCATCAGCACATCCTTGGCGGTGTCGAGGACGATGCGCACCTGGGCGGTCATGGAGATGCGCAGTCGGTGGTCGGGGTTGGGCACGTCGAACAAGGCGTTGTAGAACACCGCGGTGTTCTGCTTGGGGGTGCCGGCGGTCTGGGTTTCGAGGAAGTTCTGCGGTGCCGGCTCAGTGCCCCGCAGCTTGGCGTAATAGCGCCTGTCGGCCTCACCGAGGATGGTGAAGTACACCTGCTGGCCGGGAGCGATATGGATCACGTCGGCCTCCGAGACCTGGGCCTTGACGGTCATGGTGTCCAGGTCCGCGAGTTTCAGCAGCACCGGCGCCAGCTGGTTGGCGATCACCGTCTGGCCTTCCTGGGTCACCACCCCCACCACATCGCCGTCAATCGGCGCGACGATGCGGGTGTAGGCCAGGTTGACCTTGGCGGTGTCGATCTGGATATGGGCGCTCTTGATCTGCGCGTCCAGGGACAGCAGGTTGGCACGCTGCACCTCGTAGTTGGACTCGGCGGTCTCGAAGTCCTGCTGGGAAATCGACGCGTCCGACTGCAGGTCGCGGTAACGCTCGTAGATGGCCTTGGTTTCCTTGAGCTGGGCCGCGGTGGCGCGGCGCTTGGCTTGCAGGTTTTCCTCGTCCACCTGGGCCTGGCGCAGGGTGTTCTGCAACACCAGGGGATCGATTTCCGCCAGCCACTGGCCCTTCTTCACCTTGTCCCCGACCTTGACCTTGAGCGACTTCAACTGCCCGGAAACCTGGGCCCCGACGTCCACCTGCTTGATGCCCTCCAGCAGGCCCGAGGCCAGGACCGCGTTCTCGATGTCTCCCCGCTCGACCCGGGCGGTCAGGTACTGCGGCGGCTCTGCCGGCGCCCGCACCGTATAGAAAATCAATCCGGCCACAACCACCAGCAACAGCCCCATACCGATTTTGCGAAACTTCGACTTTTCCATAGATGACCACAAGTGCGTTGAGGGCGGGCTCCACCGGCCAGCGGCGAGCCCCCTTACAGAACACCGTGCTGCCGTAGTGAGCGGTGTTCCAGATGAATGAAAGTCTGTCAGCCAGCGGCGGGCACCCGGCCCGCCGCCGCATCCAGGCTCATGACACAGCCTCCCCCTGGGGCAGCGCCAGCCCGTCACGCCACCAGGCCGCCAGATGCTGGACGTGGGGTGCCTTGAGCAGGCTGAAGTGGTTGCCCGGGCCCTGCCACAGCCCCAGCTCCGTCACCTGCCCACGCCAGCCCTGGACCATCGCCTCCTGCTCACGCAGGTTGCCGGCGGCGTCCAGGCGCGGATCGTCCGCCAGCACCAGGCGCACCGGTCCCCGGTAAGGGCGTTGCGGCTGGTAGCGGGTGCGCAGGGCGCTGGCGAAGGTTCGCGCCGGCCCCTGCATCGCCCGAGGATCGGCACGCTGGGACAGCAGGCCGACCCGGACCATGCCGGCATGCAGCAGGTGCATCTGCATGGCGTCGTCCTCGGCGGCAAACAGCTGCGGATCGATGCCCAGGCTCTGGCCGCACGCCAGTTGCATGGACTCGATCAGCCGCAACAGCGCGGCCGTGCTGGTGTAGGGCCGCCCCACCACGCCGTGGCCGTCCGGGGCCTCGCTGTCGATCAGGGTCAGGGACGCCACTTCGCGCCCCGCGGCCTGCAGGGCCCCGGCCATTTCGAAGGCAACCCAGCCGCCGAAGGAGTGGCCGATCACGTGCAACGGCCCTTGGGGGTACTCCTGCTCGATGGCTTGCAGGTAGTAGCGCGCCGCCGCCTCCACCCGGGTGTGGGGCTCGCCCTGGCCATCCAGGCCCCGGGGCTGCAGGCCGAAGATCGGCCAGTCCGGCCCCAGGGCTTCGGTCAGGCCGATAAAGCCGGTAACGCTGTCGCCGGCCCCCGGTACACAGAAGATCGGCGTCTGCCCGCAGCGCCCGCTCTGAATCCGCAGCAACGGCTGGTGGGACGTTGCTCCGGTGCTGGCAGCGACCCCGGCCTGCTCGATGGCCTGGCTCATGGCCTGGCCCAGTTCATGGATATGCGGCGCCTTCATCATGCTCAGGTGATCCCCGGGCACGCTGATGCAGTGCAGGCATGGCCCCGGCAGCACCTCGCCCCAGCCCAGGGTCGGGCTGCGCCGGGACAATGCACTGGGCCGCTGGGCGGCGCAGAACAGGTGCACCGGCACACTGATCGGCTGCAGGCGGTAATGGGCCAGTGCATGGCCGTGAGCCACCTCACGGTCCAGGTAATGCCCCAGCGTCTCGGGCGCCGCGCTTGCCAGTTGCTCGAACAGCAGACCCTGTTCCCGGCAGCGCTGCAGCAGCTCGGGGAAGTCCAGGCGGTCCAGGGCCTGGCGCAGCTGTTCGACGAGCGCCAGCGGTTGCACGCCCGCCGGGCCCTGGGCGCTCCAGTAGGCACTGCACTGCAACAGCAGGTGCTGCTTGCGGGGATCGCTTGCGGACCAGCGCGCCTTGCCCTGGTCGGTCAGGCGCGGCACGTAGCTGTCGATCAAGCCGAGGAACGCCACCTGCTGATCCTGCCCCAGCAACTGCTGGGCGATCTCATAGGCCAGCACCCCACCGAAAGACCAGCCCGCCAGGCGATACGGCCCTTCGGGCTGGACCCGGCGCATGACCTCCAGCAAGCGGGTGGCCAGGCACTCCAGGGTGCGCAACTGCGGCTGGCCGAGGGCCACGCCCGGCAGGCCATAGATGGGGAAATCCCCTTCCAGGTGCTGCCCCAGCGCCGGGAAGTAGGCATCCAGGCCGGTGAACTCATGCACCAGGAACAGCGCCGGGCCACTGCCGCTGCGCACCGTGACCCACTCGGGGGCCTGTGGCGGGGTCGCCGGGCGCGCCTCCAGCAAACGCGCCATGGCGGCCACGCTGGGGTGCTGGAACAACTGCGCCAGGCTCACGTCGAGCCCGGCCTGTTGCAGGCGGTTGACCAACTGGATCGCCAGCAGCGAATGCCCGCCGTGTTCGAAGAAATGCTCGTGGCGCCCCACTTGCTGCTGTTTCAGCACCTGCGCCCAATGGGCCGCCAGGGTCTGCTCCAGGGGCGTCTGCGCCGCTTCAAAACAGGCGGTGACCTGCGCCGCAGGGGTCGGCGCCGGCAGCGCGTTGCGGTCCAGCTTGCCGTTGTTGGTCAGGGGCAGTGCCGGCAGACGCACGTAAGCCTGAGGCACCATGTACTCCGGCAGTTGCGCCAGCAGGTGGTTGCGCAAGGCTTCGACGGCCGGCTCCGGCGCCTGTGGCTGCAGGGTGTAGTAGGCCACCAGGCGCAAGTCCCCGGGCGCCTCCTCGCGCACCAGTACCACGCCATCGCGCAGTCCGGGGAAGCTCGCCAGCCGCACCTCGATTTCCCCCGGTTCGATACGAAAGCCACGGATCTTCACCTGCTGGTCGTTGCGCCCCAGGTACTCCAGCAGGCCGTTCTCCTGCCAGCGCCCCAGGTCGCCGGTGCGGTACATCAGGGGTTCGGAGCCAGGGTTGGCGGCCTCGCTGCAGAAGGGATCGGGGAGGAACTTCTCGGCGCTCAGTTCAGGCCGATTCAAGTAGCCATTGGCCACGCCCTGGCCGCCGATGTAGATCTCCCCCACCACACCGATGGGCAGCGGCTGGCCCTGGGCATCGAGGATGTACACGCAGGTGTTGGACAGCGGCCGGCCGATGGGCACGCTGTCGGCGTCGGCCGCCAGTGCCTCGGGCTCATGGGTCACGGCAAAGGTGGTGGTTTCCGTCGGTCCGTAGCCATTGACCAGACGCAGGCCGGGCACCTCGGCCTGCATCCGCCGGAAGGCCACCGGGTCGGCCCGTTCACCGCCGCACAGGAGCATGCGCAGGCCGCTGAACGCCTGGGGCATCAGTTGCACGTACTGGTTGAACAGGCTGGTGGTGAGAAACAGCAGCGTGGCTCCCGCGGCCTTCAGCAACTCGGCGAAGGCCTCGGGGTCCAGCAGCGTCTGCTGGTCCACCACCACGACCCGGCCGCCGTTGAGCAAGGGCCCCCAGACGTCCAGGGTGCTGGCGTCGAAGGCCGGGTTGGAGGCAAAGGCCACCCGGTCCCCGGGGTTGAAATCGGCGTAGCCGTTGTTGATCACCAACCGGGTGATGGCCCGGTGCGGCACCAGTACGCCCTTGGGCACGCCCGTGGAGCCTGAGGTGTACATGATGTAGGCCACCGCCTCGGAGGACTGGGCCAGGGCCGGGTTGTGCCCCGGCAGCCGGTCCAGGCGCAGGCGATCCAGGTCCACCCGCAGTAACTGCGCCCCCGGCAGCGCCCCCTCCAGGGCCTGCGCCGAGTGCGCCAGCAGCACCCTGGCGCCGCTGTCCTGGAGCATGAACACCTGGCGTTCGGCGGGGGCGTTGATGTCCAGCGGCACGTAGGCCGCGCCGCACTTGCTGGCCGCCAACTGCGCCAGCAAAAGATCCAGGGAGCGTGGCAACAGCAGCGCCACCCTGTCCCCGGGCTGCACCCCCAGCCCCAGCAAGTGATGGGCCAGCTGATTGGCCCGGGTATTGAGCCGGGCGTAGCTGAGCACTTGCTCGCCATGGACCGCCGCCACCTGCTGGGGACGGGCCTGCACCTGTTCCTCGAAACGCTGATCCAGGGTCTGCTGGCGTGGATAGTCGCGGGCGGTGGCGTTGAAGTTCACCAGCACCTGCTGGCGCTCGGCAGCCGGCAACACCGGCACTTGGCCGATGGCCAGATCGGGCGTCTGCTCCAGGGCCTGCAACAGGTTGTCCAGGGCCTCGTGCAGGTAGTGGCAAATG
Source organism: Pseudomonas sp. LPH60 (assembly GCF_030718165.1). Classification (NCBI taxonomy): domain Bacteria; kingdom Pseudomonadati; phylum Pseudomonadota; class Gammaproteobacteria; order Pseudomonadales; family Pseudomonadaceae; genus Pseudomonas; species Pseudomonas sp. LPH60. The sequence continues at coordinate 563,784 of NZ_JAVAJH010000001.1, read as the reverse complement.
CGCTGGGCATCGATGCCCGCCACCACGGTGGTGAGCATGAAGCCATCCCCCAGGTCGTCGATGCTCAGGGTCAGGGGGTAGTTGCTGCGCTCCTGGGCATTGAGCAACTGCATGCCCTCCCAGGCAGCGTTGGCTTGCCCAGGCAGCCCGGTCGACGGCGCGCTGTGGCGGTAGTTGAGCAGGCTGCTGAACAGCGGCGTACCCGCCTCCACCGCGCTGCAACGCTGCACCAGGGCCAGGGGCGCCTGTTCATGGCCCAGCAGTTGCGCCAGGCGTTCATGGGTGGCCAGCAGCGCATGGCGCACCGGCAGGTCCCCCAGGTCCACCCGCAGCGGCAAGGTGTTGATGAACACCCCCAGGGCCCGTTCGGCACCCTCGCCGCCCTGCATCCGTCCCAGCAGCACGGTGCCGAACACCACCTGCTGCTGGTTGGCCAGGCAGCCCAGGACCCGGCCCCAGGCCAGGTGCATCAGGCTCGCAGCGCTGACCCCCAGTTGCCGCGCCTGCAAGCGCAGGCGCCGGCTCAGCAGACGGTCCAAGGGTTGGCGTGCCTCGTTGAGCGGCGCGCTGGCGCCTTGCACGTCCTGCAAGCCCAGGGGCAGGGTCGGTTGCCGGATATCGCCGAGCATCTCGCGGAAGAAGGCTTCATGTTCGGCCTCACCGATGCCCAGTCGGGCCTGGGCCACGTAGTTGCGATAGGGCACGGGGTCACCCAGCCGTTGCTGCTGGCCAAGGAGGAAGGCCTGCAGTTCATGCTGCAGCACTTCCAGGGCCACGTGGTCCATCACCAGGTGATGGAACAGCAACAGCGCCACCAGCCGCTGGTTGACCGGGTCCCGGGCGTAGACCAGGCGCAACAGCGGCGCCCGGGCAATGTCCAGGCGATAGCGCGTACTGTCGAAGCGCGCCTGCAACTGGCCGAGGATGTCGCCCTGGCCCGGGTCAAGGACGATTTCCTCGCCCTCCAGGGGCGCCTGGCGCCAGACCACTTGCAGCGGCTCGTCCAGCCCTTCCCAGAGCACGGCGCTGCGCAGGATGTCGTTGCGTTCGATCACCCCCTGCAAGGCTCGGACGAAGGTCTGCAAGCGCTGGGCCGTGTCGAAGGCAAACTGCGCCTGCAACACATAGGGATCGCCCCGGCCGGCGGCCAGATGGTGAAACAGGATGCCGGCCTGCAACGGCGCCAGGGGGTAGATGTCCTGGACGTTGGCGGTGCCGCCCGGCACCGTGGCCACCACCCGGTCAATGGCCGCCTGATCCAGCGTCAGCAACGGCAGCAGCTCGGGGGTGATGCGCGGGCAGTCGCGGTAGATCAGGTTGTCCGGCACCTGCACTTCACGGCCACGCCCCACGGCGGCGGCCAGGGCCGCCAGGGTCGGCTGGCCGAACAGCACCCGCACATCCGCCGAGAGCCCGGCCCGACGCATGCGGCCGATCAGGCTCACCGCCAGCAACGAATGCCCGCCCAGTTCGAAGAAGTGATCCTGGCGCCCCACCCGCTCGACATTGAGCAGCTCGGCCCAGAGCCCGGCCAGGAGGATCTCCACCTCGCCTACCGGCGCCTCGTACTCGCGCACGCTGGCTGCCGCCAGCCCCGGGGCCGGCAGCTCCTTGCGCGCCAACTTGCCGTTGGGGCTCAAGGGCAGCGCCTCCAGGTGCACGAACAAGGCCGGCACCATGTAATCCGGCAGGTGTTCCAGCAACGCCTGGCGCAGCTGTTCCACTGCCAGGGCCGGACGCCCGGCGGCGCAGGTGTAGTAGGCCACCAGACGCAGGTCCCCGGGCACGTCTTCCCGGGCCAGGACCACCGCTTCCTTGACCCCGTCCAGCTGGGTCAGGCGGGCCTGGATTTCCCCCAGTTCGATGCGCAGGCCGCGGATCTTCACCTGATCGTCGTTGCGCCCCAGGTACTCGATAGCGCCGTCGGCCCGATAGCGACCCAGGTCGCCGGTGCGGTAAATGCGCGCCCCGGGGGCCTCGCTGAACGGGTCCTTAAGGAAGCGCTCGGCGGTCAGCTCATCTCGATTGAGGTATCCCCGGGCCACCTGCACCCCGCCGATGTACAACTCGCCCACCACTCCCCGAGGCACCGGTTGCATGTGCCCGTCCAGCAGGTAGATGCGGGTGTTGGCAATGGGCTTGCCGATGGGGGTGTTGTCCGGGGTCTCGGCCAAAGGGCCGGCGCAATCCCAGGCGGTGACGTCCACCGCCGCTTCGGTGGGGCCATAGAGGTTGTACAGCCCGACCTGGGGCAACTGCTGCTTGAAGCGCCGTACCAGGCTGCCCGGCAGGGCCTCGCCGCTGCACATCACCTGACGCAGGCCGCTGCAATCCCGGGTATCGCCATAGGCCAGGAACGCATCCAGCATCGACGGCACAAAGTGCAGGGTGCTGATGCCCTCATCGCGGATCACCTGACGCAGGTAGGCCGGGTCCTTGTGCCCTTCGGGGCGGGCCATTACCAGCCGTGCGCCGGTGAACAGCGGCCAGAAGAACTCCCAGACCGAAACGTCGAAGCTGAAGGGGGTCTTCTGCAGCACCGCGTCATCGGCGCTCAGAGCATATTGTTCCTGCATCCACAGCAGGCGGTTGACCACCGCCCGGTGCTCGTTCATCGCGCCCTTGGGCTGGCCGGTGGAACCGGAGGTGTAGATCACATAGGCCAGGTGCCCGGGGGTCAGCCCGTTGACCCGGGGATTGACCCGGGGCTGGCGCGCCCAGAGTGGCTGGTCCAGGTCCACCCGGGGCACGGTCGGGCGGCCCGGCAGTGCCCGGGTGGCACCCTGCACCAGCAGCGCCTGGGGCGCGCTGTCCTCAAGCATGTAGGCGATGCGTTCTGCGGGGTACGCCGGGTCGATGGGCACGTAGGCGCCGCCGGCCTTGAGGATCGCCAGCAGGCCGATGACCATTTCCAGCCCGCGTTCGACACAGATCGCCACCCGACTGTCCGGCCCCACCCCCAGTTGCAGCAGGTGCCCGGCCAACTGGTTGGCCCGCTGGTTGAGCTGGCGATAGCTCAAGCGCTGCTCACCGGCCTGCACCGCCAGTGCCTCGGGGGTGCGCAGTACCTGGGCCTCGAACAAGCCGTGCAGGGTCTGCTCCAGGGGGTAGTCGCGGGCGGTGGCGTTGACGCCGTGCAGCAGTTGCCGACGTTCGGCGGCGTCCAGCAGCGGCACCTGCTCCAGCAGCATCTGGTCGTCCGCCACCATGGCCTGCAACACCCGCTGCAGGTAACCGACATACCGCCTCATGGTCGACCCATCGAACAGCGCCGTGGCGTACTCCAGGCTGCCTTCGATCCGGTCCTGCACCTCCCCCAGGCTCAGGGACAGGTCGAACTTGGCGAAGTGGCTGGCCTCGTGAATGGCTTCCAGGCGCAGGTCCCCCAGCACCAGTTGCGGCCCGTCGCCGTTCTGCCAGGTCAGCAGGGTCTGGAACAGCGGGCTGTGGGACAGGCTGCGCACCGGACGCAGGATTTCCACCACCTGTTCGAACGGCAGGTGCTGATGGGCCTGGGCCTCCAGGGTCCGGGCCTTGACCTGGGCCAGCAAGGCCTCCACCCGTGGCGCGGCGCCCAGGTCCAGGCGCAGGGCCAGGGTGTTGACGAACAGGCCGATCAGCCCTTCGACTTCGGCGCGCATGCGGTTGGCCACCGGGGTGCCGATCACCACGTCGGCCTGCCCGGACAGCCGCCCCAGCAGCAGCCCCCAGGCCGCCATCAGGGTCATGTACAAGGTGGTGCCATGGCGCTGGCTCAAGGCTCGCAGCCCGGCCGTCAGGGCAGCATCGAGGCGGACTTCGACGCTGCTGCCGGCGTAGTCCTGGCGGGCCGGCCGTGGTCGGTCGCCGGGCAGCATCAGCAAGGGCGGCGCGCCCTCCAGGGCCTGGCGCCAGTACTGCGCCTGCTGCTCCAGCACCGCGCCGCTGAGCCAGCGCCGCTGCCAGTGGGCGAAGTCGCTGTACTGCACCGCCAAGGGCGGCAGCGGATCGGGCAGGCCGCGGCTGAAGGCGGCGTACAGCGCCACCAGTTCCCGGGTCAGCACGCCCATGGACCAGCCATCGCTGACGATATGGTGCAGGGTCAGCAGCAACACGTGATGATCATCCGCCAGGCTGATCAGGCGCCCACGGATCAGCGGCCCGCGCTGCAGGTCGAAGGGCGCCGAGGCTTCTCCTTGCACCAGGGCCTGCAAGGCTTTGTCGGCCTGAGGATGGCCCCGCAGGTTTTCCAGCAGCAGGCCCAGGCCCGCCTCCACGGGCGCGATCAGCACCTCGGCTTCATCAGCGTACTGGGCAAAGCGGCTGCGCAGGGTTTCATGGCGCGCGACGATACGCTCCAGGGCCCGTTGCAGGGCATCGCCATCCAACTGCCCGCGCAAGCGCAGGCCAATGGGAATGTTGTAGGCGGTGTTGGCCCCCTCCATCTGCGCCAGGAACCACAGGCGCTGCTGGGCGAAGGACAAGGGCAACGGCTGATTGCGCGGCGCCGGCAGCAGGTCCGGCAGGCTGCTGCGCTCGGCCTGTTCCAGGGCCTGGGCCACGGCGCTGAGCCGGGCATTGGCGAACAGCTCGGCCAGGGCCAGCTCCACCCCCAGGCGCTGGCGCACCTGGGACAGCATGCGCATGGCCAGCAGCGAATGCCCGCCCAGTTCGAAGAAGTGGTCGTGGCGTCCCACCTGCTGCACCTGCAGCAGCTCGCTCCAGATCTCGGCCAGGGCGATCTCGCTGGCGCCCTGGGGAGCCACGTAGTCCTGGGTCAGCAGCGCATCGAGCTCAGGCCGGGGCAGCGCCCGCCGATCCAGCTTGCCGTTGGCGGTCAACGGCAGCGCCTCCAGGCCCACGTAGGCCGCCGGCACCATGTACTCGGGCAAGAGCCCGAGCAATTGGCTGCGCAACGCCGCCGGGGTCACTGCCACGGCGCCGGTCGCGGTGAAATAGGCCACCAGGCGGGTCTGTCCCGGTCGATCCTCCCGGGCCAGCACCAGCGCTTCCTTGATCCCGGGCAGCCGCTTGAGGCAGCTCTCGATCTCCCCCAGTTCGATGCGCACGCCACGGATCTTCACCTGGTCATCGTTGCGCCCCAGGTACTCGATGCGCCCGTCCGCCCGCCAGCGAGCCAGATCGCCGCTGCGGTACATGCGTGCCCCGGGCTGGTCGCTGAAAGGATCGTCGAGGAAACGCTCGGCCGTCAGTGCGTGGCGATTGAAGTAGCCCCGGGCCACCCCGGCGCCGCCCACATAGAGTTCACCGGCCACGCCGATGGGCACCGGCCGCTGCAACTCATCGAGCAGATAGATCCGCGCGTTGGCGATGGGTCGGCCGATGTCCAGGGGCCCGCCGGCTTCCATCAGCCCGGAAGTCGCCACCACCGTGGCTTCGGTGGGGCCGTAGTTGTTGATCACGGCAAAACTCTGCGGCTGGCTGAACTGCCGCAGGCGGTCGCCACCGATCAGCAGGGTGCGCAGCGTCGGATGCCCGAGCGACTGGCTGAAGGCGTATTCCGCCACGGGCGTGGGCAGGAAGCTCAGGTCCAGAGGCTGGGCGCGCCACCACTGCAGCAGTTGGTCGAGGTCCTGGTGGCCGATGCTGGCCGGCGGCAGGTGCAGGGTGGCGCCTGCGCACAGGGTCGGCCAGAACTCCCAGGCCATGGCATCGAAGCTCAGGCCGGCGACACAGGAAGCATGGCGCCCCGGGCCCAGGTCGAACGCCTGGCAGTGCCAGTCCACCAGGTTCTCCAGGGTGGCGTGTGCCACCATCACCCCCTTGGGCAATCCGCTGGAACCGGAGGTGTAGATCACATAGGCCAGATGCTCGCTGCACAGCCCGGGCACCTGGGGGTTGGCCAAGGACTGCTGCTGCCAGTCCGGCTGCTGCAGATCGATCACCGCAACCGGCGGATCGCCCACCAGGGCGCGGGTTGCCCCCTGCACCAGCACGGCCAGCGGTGCGCTGTCCTGCAACAGGTAGGCGATACGCTCCGGCGGATGGCTCGGATCGATGGGCACATAGGCGCCACCGGCCTTGACGATTGCCAGCAGACCGACGGCCAGCTCCAGGCCTCGCGGTGCACAGATCGCCACCCGGCTATCCGGGCCCACCCCCAGCCCGCGCAGATGGTGGGCCAGCTGATTGGCCCGGGTATTCAACTGCTGGTAGCTCAGGCTCTGCTCACCGGCCTGCAGCGCCGTGGCGTCGGCTTGCTGCCTGGCATGTACCTCCAAGCGCTGGTGCAGGGTCATGCCCTTGGGGTAGTCCTGCGTACTGGCGTTGAAGACCTCCAGCAGTTGTCGACGCTCGCCCTCCTCCAGCAGTTGCACCTGGGCCAGCCGTTGCTGATCGTCTGCCACCATGGCCTGCAGTACCTGCACCAGGTAGCCGACGTAACGCTGCACGGTCGCTGCATCGAACAAGGCGCTGGCGTAGTCCAGGGCGCCACGGATCTGCCCCTGGCTTTCTCCCAGGCTCAGGGTCAGGTCGAACTTGGCCACCTGAGTGGCCCCGGCCACGCCTTCGAGCGTCAGCTCATCGAGCACCAGGTCCTGGGTGAAATCGTCGAGCCAGGTCAGCACCACCTGGAACAGCGGGCTGTGGGACAGGCTGCGCTGGGGCCGGACGATCTCCACCACCTGCTCGAAGGGCAGGTCCTGGTGGGCCTGGGCGGCGAAGCTGCGGGCGCGGACCTGGGCCAGCAAGGCGGCAACGCTCTGCTCGGCGTCCAGGTCCAGGCGCAGGGCCAGGGTGTTGACGAACAGGCCGATCAGCCCTTCCACCTCGGCGCGCATGCGGTTGGCCACCGGAATGCCGATCAGCAGATCGGTCTGTCCCGAGAGGCGCCCCAACAGCAAGCCCCAGGCCGCCAGCAGGGTCGTGTACAGGGTGCAGCCATGGCGCTGGCTGAGGCGCTTGAGCTGGGCGCTCAGCGGCCCATCGAGGAGGATCTCGACGCTGCCACCGCTGAAGTCCTGGTGCGGCGGCCGTGGCCGGTCGTAGGGCAGCGTCAGCAAGGTCGGGGCATCGGCCAGGGTCTGGCGCCAGTAGTCGCCCTGCTGCTGCAGCACCTCGCCACTGAGCCAGCGGCGCTGCCACAGGGCAAAGTCGCTGTACTGCACCGCCAGCGGCGGCAGCGGGTCCGGGCGGCCCTGGCTGAAGGCTTGGTACAGGGCCACCAGTTCCCGGGTCAGCACCCCCATGGACCAGCCGTCGGCGACGATGTGGTGCAGGGTCAGCAGCAGCACATGATGATCGTCCGCCAGGGCCAGCAAGCGCCCGCGGATCACTGGCCCGCGTTCCAGGTCGAAGGCCTGGGCCGCCTCGGCCCGTACCCGTTCGGCCAGGTTCCGGGGCGCGTCCCGCAGGTCTTCGAAGCCCAGTTCCAGGGCCTCTTCGATGGCACCGATCAGCACCTGAGGTTGGTCTTCCCCCAGGACAAAGCGGCTGCGCAAGGTGGCGTGCCGAGCGACGATGGCCTGCAGCGCCTGTTGCAGCGCCGGGCGATCCAGGCGCCCGCGCAGGCCCAGGCCGATGGGAATGTTGTAGGCACTGCCGGCGCCGTCCATCTGCGCCAGGAACCACAGGCGTTGCTGGGCAAAGGACAGTGGCAGGTCATGGTCCTGGGACGCCGGGAAGATCTCCGGCAACTGGCTGCGTCCGGCCCGGTCGAGCACCGCCGCCACCGCGCAGAGTTCGGCATTGGCGAACAGCTCGCCCAGGGCCAGCTCCACCCCCAGGCGCTGACGCACCTGGGACACCATGCGCATGGCCAGCAGGGAGTGGCCGCCCAGTTCGAAAAAGTGGTCGTGGCGCCCGACTCGCGGCAAGTGCAGCACTTCTTGCCAGATATCCGCCAGGGTGGTTTCGGTGGGTCCCCGGGGGGCCTGGTACTCGCGGCTGATCAAGGCCGCCTGATCCGGCGCCGGCAGCGCCATGCGGTCCAGCTTGCCGTTGGCGGTCAGGGGCAAGGCATCGAGCTGCACATAGGCCACCGGCACCATGGAGTCCGGCAGTTGCGCCAGCAAGTGGGCCCGCAGGTCCGCCACCGACAGCGCAGCAGCCCCCTCGTGCGCAGTGAAGTAGGCCACCAACCGCGGGTTGCCCGGCTGGTCTTCGCGGACCAGCACCACCGCTTCCTTGATCCCGGGGAACGGGTTGAGGCGGCTCTCGATTTCCCCCAGTTCGATGCGCACGCCACGGATTTTCACCTGGTCGTCATTGCGCCCCAGGTACTCGATACGCCCGTCCGCCAACCAGCGGGCCAGGTCACCGCTGCGGTACATGCGCGCCCCGGGCCGGTCGCTGAAGGGATCGTCGAGGAAACGCTCGGCCGTCAGCGCATCGCGATTGAGGTAACCCCGGGCCACCCCGGCGCCGCCCACATAGAGTTCGCCGGCCACGCCGATGGGCACCGGCCGCTGCAACTCATCGAGCAGGTAGATCCGCGCGTTGGCGATGGGCCGGCCGATGTCCAGGGAGCCGCCCGCCGCTATCGGGCCGGACGTTGCCACCACCGTGGCTTCGGTGGGGCCGTAGTTGTTGATCAGGGCGAAGGGCTGCGGATGGCTGAACTGGCGCAGGCGGTCGCCGCCGATCAACAGGGTGCGCAGGGTCGGATGTTGCAGTTCCTGGCTGAAGGCGTACTCGGCCACCGGGGTCGGCAGGAAGCTCACGTCCAGGGGCTGGGCACGCCACCAGGCGAGCAAGGCATCCACGTCCTCGCTACCCTCTTGGGCCGGTGCCAGGTGCAGGGTGGCGCCGACGCACAAGGCCGGCCAGACCTCCCAGGCCATGGCGTCGAAGCCGAACCCGGCAAGGCTCGACGTGTGGCTGCCGGCGTGCAGGTCGAAGGCCTGGCAGTGCCAGTCCACCAGGTTGCACAGGGTCTGGTGTTCCACCATCACGCCCTTGGGCAGGCCGGTGGAGCCGGAGGTGTAGATCACATAGGCCAGATGGGCCGGGGTCAGCCCGGTCAGGTCAAGGTTGTCCTGGGCCGGGTCCTGCCAGAGACCTTGATCGAGCTCGATCACCGGCACCGCCACAGGCGGCAAGCGCCCCAGCAGATCGGCCTGGGTCAGCACTGCCCGCGGGCCGCTGTCCTGCAACAGGTAGCCCAGGCGCTCGGCGGGATGGGCCGGATCGATCGGCACATAGCAGGCCCCGGACTTGAGGATGGCCAGCAAGCCCACCAGGGTCTCCAGGCCGCGCCGGGCGACGATGGCCACGCGGTCGTCGGGCTGCACGCCCAGCTCGCGCAATTGCCGGGCCAGCCCATTGGCCTGCCGGTTGAGCTGGACGTAACTCAGGGCCCGGCCCTGGTACCAGGCGGCCACCGCTTCAGGGGTACGGGCCGCCTGGGCCTGGATGCGCTCATGGATGGTCTGGCCCCGGGGGTAATCCACGGCGCTGTGGTTGAAGCCTTCGAGCAACTGCTGGCGCAGGTCCCGGGACAGGATCGGCAGTTGTGCCAGGGCCAGCCCGGGCGTCTGTTCCAGGGCCTGGGCCAGGTGTTCCAGGGTGCACAGCAGGTAGTCGAGGATCGGTCGCGGATCGACCTGGGTGCTGGCTAGCAAGGTCAGGCCGAAGCCCGCGCCGAGGTCGTCGACACTCAGGGTCAGGGGGTAGTTGGTGCGCTCCTCGGAGTGCAGGGTGCTGATCCCGGCCCAGGCGGCCTGGGCCTCGGTACTGACGGCGGCGCCGCTGTGGCGGTAGTTGAGCAAGGCACTGAACAGCGGGGTCGGCGCGCTCACGCCGCTGCAGCGCTGGGCCAGGGCCAGGGCCGCGTGTTCATGGCGCAGCAAGGTGGTCAGGCGCGCATGGGTGGCCTTGAGGGCCTCATCCAGGGGGCGTTCGTCCACATCCAGGCGAAACGGCAAGGTGTTGATGAAGATCCCCAGGGCCCGGTCGGTGGCCTCGGCCCCCTGCATGCGCCCCATCAGCACCGTGCCGAACACCACCTTGCGCTTGCCCGCCAGGGTCGCCAGCACCCGGCCCCAGGCCAGGTGGAACAGGCTCGCGGCGCTGACCCCGGCCTGCCGCGCCCGGGCCCGCAGGTGCTGGCTCAACGGCTCCGGCAGGATCAGGCTGGCTTCCTCGATGGCTCGCCCATCGCCCTGCACATCCTGCAGGCCGAACGCCAGGGTCGGTTCGTCGATATCGCCGAGCATCTGCCGGAAGAAGGCTTCGTGCTCCTCTTCACGGGTGCCCAGCCGGGCCTGGGCCACGTAGTTGCGAAACGCCAGGGCCGGCCCCAGGCGCTCGCCCTGGCCCATGAGCAACGCCTGCATTTCATGGCGCACCACATCCAGGGCGCTGTGATCCAGGGCCATGTGATGGAACAGCAGCATGGCGACAATGCGCTGCCCGGCGGCGTCCCAGGCATGCACCAGGCGCAGCATCGGCGCCTGGCTGATGTCCAGGCGAAAGTGGCGGGCGTCGAAACGGCCATGCAACTGGGCCATGACGTCGCCCGCGCCCGGGTCGGTCTCGACCTCCTGGAGCACCAGCGCGGCTTCGCGCCAGACCACCTGCATCGGCTGCTCCAGGCCATCCCAGAGCACCGCGGTGCGCAGGATATCGTGGCGTGCAATGACCCCGCGCAAGGCCTCGGCAAAGGCCTCCAGGCGCTCGCGGCTGGCGAAGGCAAAATGCGCCTGCATGACATAGGGATCGCCCTGCACGGCACTGACATGGTGATAGAGAATCCCCTCCTGCAGCGGCGCCAGGGGGTAGATGTCCTGCACGTTGGCCACCCCGCCCGGCACCGTGGCGACAATGCGCTCGATGGCCTCCTGGCTGAGGTCGGCCAGGGGCAGCAGGTCCGGGGTGATGTGGCGGGTCGCCGGGGTGATGCCGTTGGCCGGCACCTGGACCTGCCCGGCCTTGGTGGCCGAGTATTTCCCGGCCTTGATCAGCTCGATCAGTTGCGGTTTGTACTCCCGCAGCCGGGCCAGCAGGGCCGGTTCGCTCAAGGCCTGCTTGTTGCCCTGGACCACCAGTTGCTCGCCCTTGAGCACCAGTTGCACGTCTTTTTCCTTCAGTGTCGCCAACAGTTCGGTCACGCTCACAGGACGATCTCCATTCGTTCGGTCATTGCCGCGTAGCCCGCCAGGGTCGGTTGTTCGAACAGCGTCCTGACATCAGCTTCCATGCCTTCTTCGCGCATCCGGCTGATCAGGCTCACGGCCAGCAGCGAATGCCCGCCCAGTTCAAAGAAATGATCCTGGCGCCCCACCCGCTCGACATTGAGCAACTCGGCCCAGAGCCGGGCCAGGGTGATCTCCGTGTCTCCGATGGGCGCCTCGTATTCGCGCACCAGGGCCGCGTCGCGCCCCGGAACCGGCAGGTCCTTGCGCGCCAGCTTGCCGTTGGGGCTCAAGGGCAGCGCTTCCAGGTGCACGAACAAGGCCGGCACCATGTAGTCCGGCAGGTGCTCGCGCAACTGCGCCCGCAGGCGGTCGATGGGCAGTTGGCGGTGCGTTTCGTGGCAGGTGTAGTAGGCCACCAGACGCAGATCCCCGGGCACGTCTTCCCGGGCCAGCACCACCGCTTCCTTGACCCCGTCCAGCTGGGTCAGGCGAGCCTGGATTTCCCCCAGCTCGATGCGCAGGCCACGGATCTTCACCTGATCGTCGTTGCGCCCCAGGTACTCGATAGCGCCGTCGGCCCGATAGCGACCCAGGTCGCCGGTGCGGTACAGGCGCGCCCCGGGGGCCGCGCTGAACGGGTCCTTGAGGAAGCGCTCGGCGGTCAGTTGTTCACGGTTGAGGTAACCCCGGGCCACCTGCACCCCGCCGATGTACAGCTCGCCCACCACTCCCCGAGGCACCGGCTGCATCTGCCCGTCCAGCAGGTAGATGCGGGTGTTGGCAATGGGCTTGCCGATCGGGGTGTTGTCCGGGGTCTCGGCCAACGGCCCGGCGCAATCCCAGGCGGTGACGTCCACCGCCGCTTCGGTGGGACCGTAGAGGTTGTGCAGCCCGACCTGGGGCAGCTGCTGCTTGAAGCGCCGCACCAGGCTGCCTGGCAGGGCCTCACCGCTGCACATCACCTGGCGCAGGCCGAGGTCCTCCACGTCCTGACCATGGGCCAGGAACACATCGAGCATCGACGGCACAAAGTGCAGGGTACTGATGCCTTCATCGCGGATCACCTGGCGCAGGTAGGCCGGGTCCTTGTGCCCTTCCGGGCGGGCCATCACCAGCCGTGCACCGGTGAACAGCGGCCAGAAGAACTCCCAGACCGAAACGTCGAAGCTGAAGGGGGTCTTTTGCAGCACCGCGTCATCGGCCGTCAGGCGGTAATGCTCCTGCATCCACAGCAGGCGGTTGACCACCGCCCGGTGCTCGTTCATCACGCCCTTGGGCTGGCCGGTGGAACCGGAGGTGTAGATCACATAGGCCAGATGGCTCGGGCTCAGTCCAGGGTGTTGCGGATTGGCCTGGGGCGCCTCGCTCCAGACCCAGCGGTCGAGTTCCACCAGAGGCACTTTCAGCTCGCCCGGAAGGGGCCGGCCGCCAGCCTGCACCAGTACCGCCAGGGGCGCGCTGTCCTCAAGCATGTAGGCGATGCGTTCTGCGGGGTACGCCGGGTCGATGGGCACATAGGCGCCGCCGGCCTTGAGGATCGCCAGCAGGCCGATGACCATTTCCAGGCCGCGCTCGACGCAGATCGCCACCCGGGTATCGGGCCTCACCCCCAGTTGCAGCAAGTGCCCGGCCAACTGGTTGGCCCGCTGGTTGAGCTGGCGATAGCTCAGGCGCTGCTCACCGGCCTGCACCGCCAATGCCTCGGGAGTGCGCACGACCTGGGCCTCGAACAAGCCGTGCAGGGTCTGCTCCAGCGGATAGTCCCGGGTCGTGGCATTGCAGGCGTGCAGCAACTGCCGGCGCTCCTCCGGCGGCAGGATCGGCACCTGGCGCAAGGGCCGCTGGGGCGCCTGTTCCAGGGTGTCCACCAGGGCGTGCAGGGCCTGCTCCATGTAGCCGCAGATGCGCTCGGCGCCGATCCGCGCCAGGGTCATGGCGGTCAGGCGGAAGCCCTGGCCCAGGTCATCGACGTTGAGGCTCAGGGGGTAGTTGGTGCGCTCTTCGCTGCGCAGGGTCTGGATGCCTTGCCAGGCCTGTTGCATGGCCGGGCTCGGCGCTGCGTCGCTGCCGTGGCGGTAGTTGAGCATGGCGCTGAACAGCGGCAGCGGCGCGGCCACGGCACTGCAACGCTGGGCCAGGGCCAGGGAGGCATGCTCATGCCCCAGCAAGGCGCTGAGCCGGGCATGGGTCGCCTTGACCGCCGCCCGGGTGCCGCTGTGGTCCAGGTCGACCCGCAACGGCAAGGTGTTGATGAACATGCCCAGGGCCCGGTCGGCCCCCAGTCCGCCTTGCAGGCGTCCCAGCAGCACGGTGCCGAACACCACCCGCTCCTGGCCCGAGGTGACGCTCAGGACCCGGGCCCAGGCCAGGTGGAACAGGCTCGCGGCACTGACTCCCAGCAACCGCGCCTGGGCCCGCAGGCGCGCGCTCAGGTCGGCGTCCAGCACCCGCTGCAACTCTTCAATGGCCTCACCGTCGCCCTGCACGTCCTGCAGGCCGAACGGCAGGGTCGGTTCGTCGATGTCCCCGAGCATCTCGCGGAAGAACGCCTCATGCTCCTCGCGACTGCCCCCCAGGCGGGCCTGGGCCACATAGTTGCGATAGGGAATCGCCGTGCCGGCAGGCTCCTGCCCCAACAGGCAGGCCTGGATTTCCTCGCGGACCACCTCCAGGGCGGTGTGGTCCAGAACGATGTGATGGAACAGCAGGATCGCCACCGTGCGTTGCCGGACCGGGTCCTGGGCATGGACCAGGCGCATCAACGGCGCCTGGGTCAGCTCCAGGCGCCAATGCCGGGCATCGAAGCGAGCCTGCAACTGCTCAAGGATGTCGCCCTCGGCCGGGTCGAGGATGACCTCCTCCACCGCCACCCGGGCCCGGCGCCAGACCACCTGCAGCGGCTGTTTCAGGCCCTCCCAGAGCACCGCGGTGCGCAGGATGTCGTGGCGCTCGCCCACGCGCTGCAAGGCCTGGGTGAAGTCTTCCAGGCGCTGCCGGTCGGCGAAGGCCAGATGGGATTGCAGCAGATAAGGATCACCCTGGCGGGCGCTCAGGTGGTGATAGAGGATGCCCTCCTGCAATGGCGCCAGGGGGTAGATGTCCTGCACGTTGGCCACCCCGCCCGGCACCGTGGCGACGATGCGTTCGATGGCGTCCTGGTCCAGTTCGATCAGCGGCAACAGCTCGGGGGTGATGCGCTGGCAATCGGCGCCGATCCGGTTGGCCGGCACCTGCACCTCGCGGCCGCTGCCCACCGCAGCGGCCAGGGCCGCCAGGGTCGGCTGGTTGAACAGCACTCGCACATCGGCGCCAAGGCCGATCTGGCGCATGCGCTCGATCAGGCTCACTGCCAACAGCGAGTGCCCGCCCAGCTCGAAGAAGTGATCGTGGCGTCCCACCTGCTGCACCTGCAGCAGCTCGCTCCAGATCTGCGCCAGGGTGTTTTCCACCTCGCCCTGTGGCGCTTCGAATTCGCGGCTCAGCCAGGCGTCCTGATCCGGTTGTGGCAACGCTTTGCGATCGAGCTTGCCGTTGGCGGTCAGGGGCAGCGCCAGCAAGCGCACATAGGCCACCGGCAGCATGTAGTCCGGCAGCCGGCCTTGCAGATGGTCGCGCAAATCCTGGAGATCCAGCTCCTGGTTGGAAACCTCGGCATGCTCGGTGAAGTACGCCAGCAAACACCCTTCGCGCACCAGCACCAGGGCTTCCTTGAGGGCCGGATGGCTCAGCAGCGCCGCCTCGATTTCGCCCGGCTCGATGCGCATGCCACGGACCTTGACCTGATCGTCGTTGCGCCCCAGGTAGTCGAGGCTGCCATCGGCACGCCAGCGGGCCAGGTCGCCCGTGCGATACAGGCGCGCCTGGGGCTCGGCGCAGAACGGGTCGTCGAGGAAACGCTCGGCCGTCAGCGCGTCGCGATTGAGGTAACCCCGGGCCACCCCGGCGCCACCGACGTAGAGCTCACCGATTACCCCCAGGGGCACCGGGCGCAGCCGTTCGTCCAGCAGGTAGATCCGCGCATTGGCCATGGGCCGGCCGATGTGCAGGGAGCCGCCCACTGATATTGGGCCGGACGTGGCCACCACCGTGGCTTCGGTGGGCCCGTAGTTGTTGATCACGGCAAACCCCGGATCGGCCGGGAACTGGCGCAGGCGGTCGCCGCCGATCAGCAAGGTGCTCAGGGTCGGGTGACCCTGGCCCTGGCTGAAGGCGTACTCGGCCACCGGGGTCGGCAGGAAGCTGATATCCAGGGGCTGGGCCCGCCACCAGCCGAGCAAGGCGTCAAGGTCCTGGCTGCCGACCTCGGCCGGTGGCAGGTGCAAGGTGGCGCCGCTGCACAGGGTCGGCCAGACCTCCCAGGCCATGGCGTCAAAACCCAGGCCGGCGACGCTGGAACTGTGGCGCCCCGGCCCCAGGTCGAAGGTCGCGCAGTGCCAGTGCACCAGGTTCTCCAGGCTCTGGTGCTCCACCATCACGCCCTTGGGCTGGCCGGTGGAACCGGAGGTGTAGATCACATAGGCCAGGTGCGCCGGGGTCAGCCCCGGCACCTGGGGATTGTCCAGGGGCGCCTGCTGCCAGACGCAGCCGTCCAGGTCGATCCGCACCAGACCTGGCGTGCCCGGCAGCTCGCGGGTTGCGCCCTGCACCAGCACCGCCAGGGGCGCGCTGTCCTGCAGCAGGTAGGCGATGCGCTCCGGCGGATGGCTCGGGTCGATGGGCACATAGCTGGCTCCGGCCTTGAGAATCGCCAGCATGGCCGTCAGCAGTTGCGGCCCCCGTGGCAGGCACAGCGCCACGCGCTCGTCGGGGCCGGCCCCCAGCTCCAGCAGTTGCCGGGCCAGTTGATTGGCCCGCTGATTCAGTTGCCGGTAGCTCAGGCGCAATGGCACTTGCACCAGGGCCACGGCCTCGGGCGCGGCCTGCACCCGGGCCTCGAACAGGCCGTGCAGGGTCTGTCCACGGGGATAGTCGGCGACGCTGGCGTTGAAGCCTTCCAGCAACTGCTGGCGCTCCGCCGTCGGCAATACCGAGAGCTGCCACAGGTCCAGGTCCGGGCTCCATTCCAGGGCATCGGTCAGTTGCTCCAGCACCTGGAGCATGTAGCCGGCCATGCGCTGTGCGCCAATCGCCGGCAGCGCCAGTAGCGACAGGCTGAAGCCCTGGCCCAGGTCGTCGACGCTCAGGCTCAGCGGATAGTTGCTGCGCTCCTCGCCCCCCAGCAGCTCAATCCCCTGCCAGATATCCAGGCCAGCGCCGCGTCCGGCGTCCGCCACACTGTGCCGGTAGTTGAGCAAGGCACTGAACAGCGGCGAGCTGGCCGGCACCCCGCTGCAACGCTGGGCCAGGGCCAGGGACGCATGTTCATGAGCCAGCAGGGCGCTGAGCCGGGCATGGGTCGCACGGACCCCGGCCCGCACGCTGCCGGCGTCCACATCCACCCGCAGCGGCAAGGTATTGATAAACACCCCCAGGGCCCGGTCGGCGCCCTCGCCGCCCTGCATCCGCCCCATCAGCACGGTGCCGAACACCACCTGCCGACGATTGGACACCTGCCCCAGGACCAGGCCCCAGGCCAGGTGCATCAGCGCCGCGGCACTGACCCCCAACTGCCGCGCCTGCTCGCGCAGGCGCAGGCTCAGGGCGTCGGGCACGGGCACCCGGGCCTCTTCGAGATCCCGGCCATCGCCCTGCACATCCTCCACGGCAAAGGCCAGGGTCGGCTCGTCGATATCACCGAGCATCTGCCGGAAGAACCCCTCGTGCTCCGCCTGACCGGCCCCCAGCCGAGCCTGGGCCACGTAGTTGCGATAAGGCTTCGGGGTGCCCAGGCGCTCGTGGTGGTTGAACAGCAGCGCGTGCATTTCCTCGCCGATCACCTCCATGGCGGTGTGATCCAGGGCCAGGTGGTGGAACAGCAGGATCGCCAGCACCCGCGACTGCCCCGGGACCCGGGCATAGACCAGGCGGATCAGCGGCGCGCGGGTCAGGTCCAGGCGCCAGTGGCGGGCGTCGAAACGTTGCTGCAGTTGTTCGAGCAGATCGCCGTCGGCCGGGTCCAGGACCTGCTCCAGAACCTGCAGTTCGGCCTGCCGCCAGACCACCTGCAGCGGCTGCGGCAAGCCCTCCCAGAGCACTGCGGTGCGCAGGATGTCGTGACGCTGGATGACCTGTTGCATGGCCCCGGCAAAGCGCTGCAAACGCTCCAGGCTGTCGAAGGCCAGGCGCGATTGCAGCAGGTAGGGATCGCCCTCTTCGGCACTCAGGTGGTGATAGAGGATGCCCTCCTGCAGCGGCGCCAGGGGGTAGATGTCCTGCACATTGGCCACGCCCCCGGGGACGCTGGCCACCACCCGATCGATGGCCTGCTGGTCCAGTTCGATCAGCGGCAGCAGCTCTGGCGTGATGCGCTGGCAATCGGCGCCGATCAGATTGGCCGGCACCTGCACCTCGCGACCGCTGCCCACCGCGGCGGCCAGGGCCGCCAGGGTCGGCTGGCCAAACAGCACCCGCACATCGGCGCTGAGGCCGATCTGGCGCATGCGCTCGATCAGGCTCACCGCCAGCAGCGAGTGCCCGCCCAGCTCGAAGAAATGATCGTGACGCCCGACCCGCTCGACCTTGAGCAGTTCGCTCCAGATCCGTGCCAGGGCCATCTCCACCTCGCCCTCGGGAGCGACGAAGCCACGGCTGAGCAGGGCCGACTGATCCGGCGCCGGCAGGGCCTTGCGGTCCAGCTTGCCGTTGTTGGTCAGGGGCAACGCATCGAGGCGCACATAGGCCAGGGGCACCATGTAGTCCGGCAGTTGCTGTTGCAGCGCCTGGCGCAGGGATTCGGCGGACGGCTCCGGGGTGTCGGCCTGCACGCTGTAGTAGGCCACCAGGCGCTTGTCCCCGGGCTCATCCTCGCGGGCCAGGACCACGCCTTCCTTGACCCCGGGACAGCTCAGCAAGCGCGCTTCGATCTCGCCCGGTTCGATGCGCAGGCCGCGAATCTTCACCTGATCGTCGTTGCGCCCCAGGCACTCCAGCACCCCGTTGTCCAGCCAGCGGCCCAGGTCCCCGGTGCGGTACAGCAGCGCCTGCGGCTGGTCGCTGAAAGGGTCGCGGATGAACTTCTCGGCGCTCAGTTCGGGACGGTTGAGGTAACCCAGGGCCACGCCATCGCCACCGATGACGATCTCGCCCTGGGCCCCCAGGGGCACTGGCTGCTGGTGCTGATCCAGGACATACACCCGGGTATTGGAGATCGGCCGGCCGATGGCCACGTGCTCGGCGTCGACCGCCAATTGCCGGACCTCATGGGTGGTGGCGTAGGTGGTGGTTTCGGTGGGGCCATAGCAGTGCACCAAGCGCAGTTGCGGCGCGTGCGCCAAGAGCCGGCGGAAGGCCGCCGGGTCGGCACGCTCGCCGCCGCAGAGGAGAATCCGCAAGCCCTTGAGGGCCTCGGGAATCAGCTGCACATACTGGTTGAACAGCGCCGTGGTGACGAACAGCACCGTGGCCCCCAAGGTACTCAGGGCCTGGCCGAAACCCAACGGGTCCAAGAGGGTGTGGTGATCAATGACCAGCACCCGTCCGCCGTTGAGCAAGGCCCCCCAGACGTCCATGGTGCTGGCGTCGAAGGCCGGGTTGGAGGCGAAGACCACCCGATCCTCGGGATTGAAATCGGCGTAGCCGTTGTTGATCACCAAGCGGCTGATGGCCCGGTGCGGCACCCGTACCCCCTTGGGCGTGCCGGTGGAGCCTGAGGTGTACATGATGTACGCCACGCTCTCGGAGGACTGGGGCAGGTCCGGGTTGTGGGTGGGCAAGGCACTCAGCCGCAGGCGATCCAGGTCTACGCGCCGGGCCGGGCAATCCAGCACCTCGTCGCTGCGGGTCAGCAAGACCACGCTGCGGCTGTCGCTGACCATGAAGCCCTGGCGCTGGGCCGGGGCCTGGATATCCAGGGGCACATAGGCCGCGGCGCACTTGCTGATGGCCAACTGGCTCAGCAACAGGTCCAGGGAGCGTGGCAACAGAATCGCCAGGTGATCCCCGGGCTGTACCCCCAGCTCCAGCAGATGGTGGGCCAGCTGGTTGGCCCGGGTATTGAGTTCGGCGTAGCTGAGCAGCGCATCGCCCTCCACCGCCGCCACCCGCTGCGGATGGGCCTGGGCCTGGGCTTCGAACAGTTGGTGCAGGGTCTGTCGGCGCGGATAGTCACGGGCCGTGGCATTGAACTCCACCAGCAGCTGCCGGCGTTCGGCCGCGGGCAGCAGCGGGATCTGTTGCAGGGCCATGTCCGGCGTCTGCTCCAGGGCCTGGGCCAGGTGCTCCAGGACGCATTCCATGTAGCGGCAGACCCGCTCGCCATTGACCTGGGCCACCGCCTGCAGGGTCAGGCGCAAGCCCTCGCCGTCATCGTCGATGTTCAGCGCCAGCGGGTAGTTGCTGCGCTCTTCGGACGCCAGCACGCGAATGCCGTCCCAGGCCGCCGGCCCCTGGTCCCCAGCGGCTTGCTGGGGGCTGTGACGGTAGTTGAGCAGGCTGTTGAACAGCGGCTGCGCCGCCGGTACGCCGCTGCAACGCTGGGCCAGGGCCAGGGAGGCGTGCTCATGCCCCAGCAGTTGCGCCAGTTGCTGATGGGTACGGCGCAGGGCCTCTGCCACGCCCTGGGGGCCCAGGCCGATCCGCAGTGGCAAGGTATTGATGAACATGCCCAGGGCGCGGTCGGCCCCTGCCCCGCCGTGCATGCGGCCCAGCAGCACGGTGCCGAACACCACGTCGTCGCGGCCGGACAGCGGCCCCAGGACCCGGCCCCAGGCCAGGTGCATCAGGCTGGCGACACTGACGCCAAGGCTGCGCGCCTGCTGGCGCAAACGCCGGCACAGTGCCGGTTCCAGACGCAGCTGCTGCTCGCGGATGCCGCTGCCGTCGCGATTGACGTCCTGCAGGCCGAACGCCAGGGTCGGCTCGTCGATGTCCCCCAGCATCTGGCGAAAGAACGCCTGATGTTCCGGTTCGCCAAGCCCCAGGCGCGCCTGGGCCACATAGTTGCGGTAAGGCACGGCAGGCGGCAGCTGCGCGCCGTGGCCTTGCAGCACGGCACTGATCTCTTGCACCAGCACCTCAAGGGAGCTGTGGTCCAGGGCCAGGTGATGCAGCAACAGGATGCCCAACCAGCGCTGCGGGTCAGCGTCCCGGGCACAGACCAGGCGCAGCAAAGGTGCCCGGCCCAGGTCGAGGCGATAGTGACGGGGGTCGAAACCGGCCTGCAGTTGCCCGAGGATCGTCCCCCGGGCGGGGTCCAGCTCCAGCACTTCCAGCTCCAGGGGAGCCTGGCGCCAGACCACTTGCACTGCCGCGTCGAGGCCTTGCCAGACCACACTGGTGCGCAAAATGTCGTGGCGCTGGATCACCTGCTGCAAGGCCAGGGTAAAGGTTTGCAAGACGTCGTCGCTGGCGAACTCGAACTGCACCTGGAGCACATAGGGGTCGCCCTCGGTGCTGCTCAGGTGGTGATACAGGATGCCCGCCTGCAGGGGGGCCAGGGCATAGATGTCCTGAACGTTGGCCGCGCCACCGGGCACCTGGGCCAGCACCCGGTCGATGGCCGCTTGATCGAGGTCCGCCAGGGGCAGCAGCTCTGGCGTGATGCGCCGGCAATCGGCAGCGATCCGGTTGGCCGGCACCTGCACCTCGCGCTGCCCACCCACGGCGGCCGCCAGGGCGGCCAGGGTCGGCTGGCCGAACAGCACCCGCACATCGGCGCACAGATCCACCTGGCGCATGCGTTCCATCAGTTTGACCGCCAGCAGCGAATGGCCGCCCAGCTCGAAGAAATGGTCCTGGCGCCCGACCTGGGGCACTTGCAGCAGCTCCTGCCAGATCTTCGCGATGGCCTGCTCCACCTCGCCCTGGGGCGCTTCATAGTCGCGTCGGGCCAGCGCGGCGCTGTCCGGCGCCGGCAGGGCCTTGCGGTCGAGCTTGCCGTTGGTGGTCAGGGGCCAGGCCTGCAGCAGCACGAAGGCGCTGGGCAGCATGTAGTCCGCCAGGCTCTGGCGCAGTTGCTCACGCAGTTGCGCGGCGCCCGGGGCCGCTCCCGGCCGGGGAATCACATAGGCCACCAGGCGCTTGTCTCCCGGGCTCTGTTCCCGGGCGATCACCACCGCCTCGCCCACCCCGTCGCACGCCGCCAGCCGCGCCTGGACCTCCCCCAGCTCGATGCGGAAACCGCGAATCTTCACCTGATCGTCGTTGCGTCCCAGGTACTCCAGGCTGCCATCGCTGCGCCAGCGGGCCAGGTCGCCGGTCTTGTACAGCCGCGCCCCCGGTCGATTGCTGAAGGGGTCGGCGATGAAGCGCTCGGCGGTCAGTTGATCCCGGTTGAGGTAACCCCGGGCCACCCCGGCGCCCCCTACATACAGTTCCCCCACCACCCCCGTGGGCAAGGGCTCGCGGCGTGCGTCCAGGACATAGAGTTGCAGGTCGGGAATCCGTCGGCCGATGGGGCTGCTGCCCGCCCATTGCGCGTCCGCCGCCTGCAACGGCCGGTAGGTCACGTGCACCGTGGTTTCGGTGATGCCGTACATGTTCACCAGTTGCGTGCCGACGTTCTCCAGCCGGGCGTACCAGGGCTTGAGCATCCCCGGCTCCAGGGCTTCGCCGCCGAAGATCACCTGGCGCAGGGAGTGCTTGAGCCCGCTCTGGCCCTGGGCCGCAATCAGCGAGCGGAAGGCACTGGGGGTCTGGTTGAGGATGCTCACCCGGGCCTCGCACAGCAGTGCGTAGCAAGCTTGCGGGGAACGGCTGACGACCTGGGGCACCACCAGCAACTGGCCGCCATGGATCAGGGCGCCCCAGATCTCCCACACCGAGAAGTCGAAGGCGAAGGAATGGAACAGCGCCCAGACGTCGCGCCAGTTGAAATCGAACCAGTCGCGGGTGGCGGAAAACAGCCGGGCGACGTTGCGGTGTTCCACCATCACGCCCTTGGGCAGACCGGTGGAGCCGGAGGTGTAGATCACATAGGCCAGGTTGGCCGGGGTCAGCCCCGGCACGTCGGGGTTGTCCGCGGACTCGTGGGCCAGGGTGCGGCTGTCGAGGTCGATCAGCGGCACCCGCAGGTCGGCCACCAGGGCCTGGGTATCGGCCTGCACCAGCAGCGCCACCGGGGCGCTGTCCTCCAGGGTGTAGGCAATGCGTTCCCGGGGAGCGGCCGGGTCGATGGGCACATAGGCCCCACCGGCCTTGAGAATGCCCAACAGGCCGATGATCATTTCCGGGCCGCGCTCGACGCAGATCGCCACGCGCTGGTCCGCACGCACCCCCAGCGCCAGCAAGCGATGGGCCACCTGATTGGCGCGGCGGTTGAGCTCGCCGTAACTCAGGCGCTGCGCCTGGAAAAGCAGCGCCGGCGCCTCGGGCTGGACCCGGGCCTGGGCCTCCACCTGCTGATGGATCAGCGGGCTGTCGGGGTACTGCCCCAGGGGCGTGTTCAGGCCCTGCAGCAGGTAACGCCGCTCGCTGGCCGGGAGCATTTCCAGGCTGTACAACGGCGCCTCGGGGTTTGCCTGCAGGGCCAGGGCCAGGCTTTCCAGGGTGGTCAGCAGGTAGCCGCTGATGCGCTCGGCCCCCAGGCTGGCGTCCACCAGGGCGGTGATCTGCAGGTCCTCGCCCAGATCGTCGATGTTGACGGTCAGCGGGTAGTTGGTGCGCTCCTGGGCACCCAGCACCAGGATGCCCGGCACCAGCTCCTGGACCTGGTCGCCATCGGCCCGGTGGCTGTGGCGGTAATTGAGCATGGCGCTGAACAGCGGGGTCGGCGCACTGACTGCGCTGCAACGCTGGGCCAGGGCCAGGGAGGCGTGCTCATGGGCCAGCAAGGCGCTCAGCCGAGCATGGGTCGCCAGCACCCCGGCGCGCACGCCTTGCGCTCCCACATCCACCCGCAGCGGCAGGGTGTTGATGAACATGCCCAGGGCCCGCTCACCGCCCTCGCCCACCTCCATGCGCCCCAGCAGCACGGTGCCGAACACCACCGCCTCGCGCCCGGACAGCTGGCCCAGGACCCGGCCCAGGGCCAGGTGCATCAGGCTTGCCACACTCACCCCCAGTTGCCGGGCCTGGCTGCGCAGGCGTTGGCTGAGCTGGCGCTCCAGAGGCAGCCGGTGTTCTTCAATGCGGCCGGTTGCGCCCTGCACATCCCCCAGGCCGAACGGCAGGGTCGGCTCATCGATATCCCCGAGCATGTCGCGGAAGAAGGCGGCGTGGCGCTCCTCGCTCTGCCCCAGGCGGGCCTGGGCCAGGTGGTTGCGAAACGGCACCGGCAGCGGCAACTGCTCGCGCTGGCCCAGCAGACAGGCCCGGATTTCCTGGCGCACCACATCCAGGGCGGCGTGGTCCAGGGCCATGTGATGGAACAGCAGCAACGCCACCTGGCGCGAGTTGACCGGGTCCTCGGCGTGCACCAGGCGCAACAGCGGCGCCTGACGCAGGTCCAGGCGGAAATGCCGGGAATCGTAGCGCTGCTGCAACTGGGCCAGGGCATCGCCCCCGGCGGCGTCCAGCGGCAGTGCTTCACACTGCAGCGGCGCCTGGCGCAGGACCACCTGTAGCGGTTCATCGAGGCGTTCCCAGACGATCGCGGTGCGCAGGATGTCGTGGCGCTCGATCACCCATTGCAAGGCCTCGGCAAAGGCCTGCAGCCGTTGTCGATCGGCAAAGGCGAAATGCGCCTGGAGCACATAGGGATCGCCCTGGGGCGCGGACAGGTAGTGATAGAGCATGCCTTCCTGCAGCGGCGCCAGGGGGTAGATGTCCTGCACATTGGCGGCGCCCCCCGGCACGCCGGCAACGATGCGGTCGATGGCCGGCTGCTCCAGTGACACCAGGGGCAGCATGTCCGGGGTGATCCTGAAGGCCGGGCTCAGCCAGTGGCCGCCCTGTTCGCTCACCTGCTGCAGAAGCTGCGCCTTGTGCTGGATCAGGCTGTCCCAGAGTGCGTCGTCCAGGGACTCGTCATCGCCCTGCACCAGCAGATCCTCGCCGTCCCGTTGAAGACGGATCGCGAGGGTCGAAAGAACGGCCATCAATTCGCTGAACTGCATGTCGTAACCTGCCTGGGAATTCGGAAATGGTTGAAGAGAACGTCCTTGTTTCAGATGCAACCTTTCAGAGGCGGCGCAGGGCCCGAGCGCTCAGCGGCCAGCGGCTCGGGCAAACGCCGCAGGCACTGATCCCGCCAGGGCTCCCGGCAGCCTGGAAACGCTAAAACATCCGTCCTTGAGTGTCTGACATGGGAAGCCAGGACATGCCCCGGCGCTGTCCCGGCCTCCGTCCTGTGGCGCCCCTGCAAGGCCGAAGATGGGCTCAGAGACGCCGCTGGCGCTTGAGCTGGGGAATGGTGGTGACGGGAATCTCCAGGCGCTGCAACTGGCACTGGGTATGGGCCGCCAGGGCCGCCAGGGTCGGCTGGCTGAACAGCAGCCGGGCATCGGCATGCAGGCCCTCCTGGCGCATGCGCGCCACCAGGCTGACCGCCAGCAGCGAGTGCCCGCCCAGTTCGAAGAAATGGTCATGGCGCCCCACCCGCTCGACCTGCAGCACCTCGGCCCAGAGCCGCGCCAGGGTCGTTTCCAGCTCGCCCTGGGGCGCCTCGAACTCGCGGCTCAGCACTGCGTCCACCCCGGGTTCCGGCAACGCCTTGCGGTCCAGCTTGCCGTTGGCGCTCAGGGGCAGCGATGCCAGCCGCACATAGGCGGCCGGCACCATGTACTCCGGCAACTGCTCCAGGACATGGGCCCGCAGTGCCTCGATACCCGGCGGCGCCTGGTCCGGGTGCAGGCTGAAATAGGCCACCAGGCGCTCATCGCGCATCAGCACCGCCACCTCGCGCAGGGCCGGGTGTTGCGCCAGCCGTGCCTCGATCTCCCCCAGCTCCAGGCGCAACCCGCGCAGCTTGACCTGGAAGTCGTTGCGGCCGAGGAACTCCAGGTCGCCGTCGGCGTTGTAGCGCACCAGATCGCCGCTGCGGTACAGGCGGTCACCGGCCACGAAGGGGCTGTCGATAAAGCGCTCGGCCTGCAACTGCGGCAAGCCCAGGTAGCCCCGGGCCACGCCGACGCCGCCAATATGCAACTGGCCGCTGACCCCCAGGGGCACCGGCTGGTCATGGGCATCGAGCACATACAGCCGGGTATTGGTAATGGCCCGGCCGATGGGCAACTGCACCGGCGGTACAGGGGCCCCGGGTTCCAGGGTCCAGGCACTGCTGTCCACCGTGGCCTCGGTGGGGCCGTAGACGTTATGCAACCGGGCCTTGGGCAGGCGCTGCTGGAACAGCCGGGCGATGGCCTCGGTGAGCTCGCCACCACCGCAGAAAACGTCGGTCAGGCTGTGGCACTGTCCGCTCTCCTCCAGTTGCAGGAACTGCAGGAGCATCGCCGGCACGAACTTGATCATGGTCACCTGCTGCGCTTGCACCAGCTGCGCCAGGTAGCCCGGATCACGCTGGCCGTCGGGCCGCGCCAGCAGCAGGCGCATGCCGCTGACCAGGGGCCAGAACAGCTCCCACACCGAGCCGTCGAAACTGAACGGGGTCTTTTGCAGCAAGGTGCCGCCCGGACATGGCCCACACAGTCGCGAACTCCAGTGCATCAGGTTGCCCAGGCCACGGTGCTCCACCATCACCCCCTTGGGGTTGCCGGTGGAGCCCGAGGTGTAGATCACATAGGCCAGGTGCCTGACCCCGAGCCCCGGCACCACAGGGTCATCCTGGCCCGGGTGCTGCCAGTGGTCGCGGTCGAAATCGATCAGCGGCACGGCCTGGGCCTGCAGCAGCGCCCGGGTGGGCTGGTGCACCAGCACCGCCAGTGGCTGGCTGTCATTGATCAGGAAGCTCAACCGCTCCGGCGGGTACTCCGGGTCCAGGGGCACATAGGCGCCACCGGCCTTGAGGATGCCCAGCAGGCCGATGAGCATTTCCAGGCCGCGCTCCACGCACAGCCCGACCCGCACGTCCGGCCCCACCCCTTGCTCGCGCAAGTGATGGGCCAGCTGATTGGCCCGCTGGTTGAGCTGGGCGTAGCTCAGGCATTGCTCGCCGGCCTGCAGGGCAATCGCCTGGGGCGTGCGGCGGACCTGGGCTTCGAACAGCCCGTGCAGGGTCAGCTCGCTGGGGTAGTCGGACGCGGTGGCGTTGAACGCCAGCATCTGCTGCCGATACTCCGCCGCCGGCAGGATGGACAGGCTCTGCAGCAGGGTCTGCGGTGCCTGTTCCAAGGCCTGGACCAGCCCCTCCAGGGCGCAGCTCAGGTAGTCCAGCAGACGCTGCGCGCCGATCCGCCGGGGCGCCCGGGCTCCCAGGCGAAAGCCCGGTTCCAGGTCGTCCACCGCCAGCATCAAGGGGTAGCTGAGCACTTCTTCGCTGCTCAGCCATTGCGCCCCCGGCACCCCTTGCAACAGGGCCTGGGCGTCGGCGGCGACGTTGTGCCGGTAGTTGAGCAAGGCATTGAACAGTGGCGTCGGCGCCGCCACGCCGCTGCAACGCTGAGCCAGGGACAGGGGCCCCTGCTCATGGGCCAGCAGCGCGCTGAGGCGTTCCTGGGTCTGGCGCAACCCGGCCGCCACCGTCAGCCCCGCCAGTTCCAGACGCAGCGGCAAGGTGTTGATGAACATGCCCAGGGCCCGGTCCGCTCCCGCACCGGCCTGCAAGCGCCCCAGCAGTACCGTGCCGAACAGCAGGTCCTCGCGGCCGCTGGAGCGCCCCAGCACCAGGCCCCAGGCCAGGTGGAACAGGCTGGCGGCACTGACCCCGAACTGCCGCACCTGATGACGCAGGCGCAGGCTCAAGTCGTGATCCAGCAGAGCACTGGCATGCTGCTGATCCAGCGGCTCGCCCGCACGCTCCTGCCACTCGAAGGCCAGGGTCGGCTGGTCCACCTGGGCCAGGTATTCACGGAAGAACGCAGCATGGGAGGCCTGTCCCAACCGCGTGCGGGCCACGTAGTCACGGTAGGCGAAGGCCGGCGCCAGCGGCTGTTGCCGGCCGTTCATGTGGGCGGCGATTTCCGCCATCAGCAGGGCCGTGGACGTGGCATCGTTGACCAGATGATGAAAGCGCAGCAGCGCGAGCCAGCGCTGGTTCGGCCGGTCCTCGGCCCAGACCAGGGCCAGCAGCGGTGCCTGGCGGATATCCAGCGGGTTGTGCCGCGGGTGGTAATGCTCGCGCAACTGCTCCGCCAGCGAGCCGCCCTCGGCCGCCGGCTGCCACTGCTCCACCGGCAACCGGGCCTGGCGCCAGACCACCTGCAGCGGCTGCTCTGCCGCGTCCCAGACCAGGCTGGTGCGCAGAATATCGTGGCGCTCGATCACCGCCTGCAAGGCCTGGGCGAAGGCGTCCAGGTCCTCGCGACGGGAAAAGGCCAGCAGCGCGTGCTGCTGGTACGGGTCATGCGCGGCAAAGGTCATGTGGTGGTAGAGCAAGCCCTCCTGCAGCGGCGCCAGGGGATAGATGTCCTGCACGTTGCTCACACCACCGGGAACCTGGGCCAGCACCCGGTCGATGCTTGCCTGGTCCAGGTCCACCAGGGTCAGCATCTGCGGGGTGATGTGCCGGCAATCGGCAGGTATGCCATTGGCCGGGATTTCCACGTCCTGCCGGCCCTCCACCGCCGCGGCCAGGCTGGCCAGGGTCGGCTGGCCGAACAGCACCCGCACATCGGCATGCAGCCCCTGCTCCTGCATGCGCTGGATCAGTTCCAGGGCCAGCAACGAATGGCCGCCCAGTTCAAAGAAATGGTCATGGCGACCCACCTGTTGCACCTGCAGCACCTGGGCCCAGAGCTGGGCCAGGGTGGTTTCCAACGGGCCCTGGGGGGCCTGGTACTCGCGGCTGACCAGGGCCTCGGGCCCGGGTGCGGGCAAGGCCTGGCGGTCCAGCTTGCCGTTGGCGGTGAGGGGCAATGCCTCGAGCCGTACATAGGCCACGGGCACCAGGGCGTCGGGCAACTGCCGGCGCAGGAAGTCCCGCAGGTCACTGATCGGCACGGCCTCGCGGGCGGTGAACCAGGCCACTAACTGGCCGTCCCGGGCCTGGACCAGCACCTCCTGCAGCGCGGGATGGGCGCCCAGGCGGGTTTCGATTTCTCCCAGCTCGACGCGCTGGCCACGGATCTTCACCTGATCGTCATTGCGCCCCAGGTACTCCAGGCGGCCGTCCTCCAGCCAGCGAGCCAGATCGCCGGTGCGGTACATGCGCGCACCGGGCCGGTCGCTAAAGGGATCGTCGAGGAAACGCTCGGCCGTCAGTTCGTCGCGATTGAGGTAGCCCCGGGCCACCCCGTGGCCACCGATATAGAGTTCGCCGGCAATGCCGATGGGCAGCGGGCGTTGGCGCTCATCCAGCAGATAGACCCGGGTATTGGCGATGGGCCGGCCGATATGCAGCGGCTGCCCGGCCTCGATGCTCCCGGAGGTGGCCACCACCGTGGCTTCGGTGGGGCCGTAGTTGTTGATCAGGGCAAAGCGCTGTGGCTCGGGTAACTGGCGCAGGCGATCGCCACCGATCAACAGGGTGCGCAGGGTCGGATGACCGAGCCGCTGGCTCAAGGCGTACTCGGCCACCGGCGTGGGCAGGAAGCTCACCTGCAGCGGCTGGGCCCGCCACCAGGCGAGCAACCCATTGAGGTCTTCGGGGCCGTCACTGGCCGGGGCCAGGTGCAGGGTCGCCCCGGCGCACAGGGCCGGCCAGACTTCCCAGGCCATGGCATCGAAACCGAAGCCGGCCAGGCAGGAGGTGTGGCTGCCGGCCTGCAGCTCGAAGGCCCGACAATGCCAGTCCACCAGGGCGGACAGGCTCTGGTGCTCCACCATCACGCCCTTGGGCAAACCGCTGGAGCCGGAGGTGTAGATCACGTAGGCCAGGTGCTGCGCCGTCAGCCCGGGCACCTGGGGACCAGGCGCCGAGCCTGACTGCCATTGCTGATCGTCCAGCTCGATCAGCGGCACTGCCAGGCTCGGCAGGCGCTCGCGCAAACCGGCCTGGGTCAGCAGCGCCACCGGCCCGCAGTCCTCCAGCAGGTAGGCCAGTCGCTCAGGGGGATACGCCGGGTCCAGCGGCACGTAACAAGCACCGGCCTTGAGGATCGCCAACAGGCCGACCAGGGTCTCCAGGCTGCGTCGGGCCAGGATCGCCACCCGCTGATCGGGACCGACCCCAAGCCCTTGCAGGTGCAGGGCCAGGGCATTGGCCCGGCGGTTGAGCTGGTCGTAGCTCAGCTGCTGGCCCTGGGCAACCAGGGCCACGGCGCTCGGAGTGCGCTGGGCCCAGGCCTCGACCCGCTTGTGGATGCGCTGCTCGGCAGCCAGCGGCTGGCGGGTGGCGTTCCACCCTTGCAAACGCGCGTTCTGCTCTGCGCTGAGCAGCGAAAACTGCTGCACCGGCAAGGCCACGTTCGCCAACCCCTGCTCCAGCACATGGATCAGGCAAGCGGCCAGGGCCTCGATCTCATGGGGCTGGAAATACCCCGTGTCGTAGACGTAATGCATCCAGGCGTTGTCGTCGAAACGGTTGCTGCGCAGGTGGATGGCCAGGGGCGTCGGCTCGTGGCGATTGGAAACTTTCACCGACGAGGCCACGGCATCGCCGTAGCGGTATTGCAGGTCCTCCAGTTCATAGGACAGGGTCAGTTCGAACAATTGCCCGCGGTCTTCACGCAGCAGGCCGAGGGCGCGATTGAGCTCGCTCAGGGGAAAGCGCTGATGACGATAATCCTGCTTGAGCACGTCCCGCACCGCCGCCACCAGCGCCTCGAAACTCAGCTCGCGGCCGAAGTCCATGTGCACCGCACTGACTTGGGTGAAACAGCCCAGGGTCACCTTGAAGGCGGCGTTGGGCCGGTTCAGCACCGGCATGCCCAGGACCCAGTGGTCGCGCTGGCCGGTGCGGGCGAAATACACATGCAAGGCCGCCAGCAGCACGTGGAAGGCCGAAGCCCCGGTGCTTGTGCCCAGGGCTTTCATCCGCTCATGCAGGGCTGCGGGAAAGGCCTGCACCAGGGTCGCCCCGGGCGTCCCGGCTTCCTGGCCCGGACGATGGCGCGGGCGCAGCAGCGGCTCCGGCAGGCTCTGGTACTTGGCCAGCCAGTAGTCCTGGTCGCGGGCATAACGGCTGGACTGCTGGTAGCGCGCGTCGTCCTCGATGAAATCGACAAAGGACGGTGCGCCAGGGCCGGGCTGCTCGCCCCGCACCAGGGCGCTGTAGAGGCTACCCAAGGACTGGGATAACTGGGCAAAGCCCCAACCGTCGAGGATCAGGTGATGGGCCTCGGCTTGCATCAGGTGATGCTCGGGGCTCAGGCGAAACAGCGAGAAGCGGCACAGGCGTTCGCCACTGAGTTTGAACGGCTGCTGCATCTGCCAGTGAATCCGCGCCAGGGCAGTGGCCAGCGGGTCGGCCTCGGCGGACAAGTCGTGAAATGCCAACTGCACCGGCCAGTCGCGGTCGAAGTACTGCAACGGCAGGCCGTCGCCGCTGCCCTCCAGGGACAGCACCGTGCGCAGCACATCATGCTTGCGCACCAGCGCCTCCACCGTGCGCTGCATCAGCTCGGGCTGGAGCGGTCCCTTGAGGTCGGCATAGCCGCCGATGTTGTACAGCGGCGAGTCACCGCGGCTCAGTTGATCGAGCCAGATATCCCGTTGCCCGGTGGTCAGCGGCAAGCCTTGGGCCAGCTCCGCCCCGGCGCTCATGCCATCACCGGTGCTGAACGTCCAGCAGGCAGCGCACCGTGGATGACAAGGGTGATTGGCGCGACCAGATCGGCCACGGCAAAGGCAGAAAAACGCGTCATAAGATCCTTCTCATGTGATGGGCCCGGGCACCAGCGTCCGCGGATTTAAGCATCGGCCCCACACCCTGTATGTCACCCGAAACCCGGACATTCCCGAGCCCTGTCGGAGCAGGCTCAAGGCCTTGAGAACGGCTCTGGCAGGCCGCCAGGCAAGCCCCCGCGCAGGCACCGTCAGCGCCGGGACGCTGCTGCGGATCGGCTGAAATAGCTGTAGGACATTGACCACCCGTACATGAGGCTCCTGGCCTCGCCTGCCTTGCCGTCAAGGCCTGATGAGCCTGTGCCGGCAGCGCCTTGCACAACCGCGAGGACGAACGCCAGCGGGGATTGCGCGCCTGTTGCCGACCCACGGGGACAGCCCGGCAGCGCTCTGATGCGGCCTGCCTGTCCCGGTTTACCCCTACAGACGCGAAGTAAATTCTTAGGCTTAAATCAGATTTTTCCGACCAAATCAGGTGCATGAACACTGTGCCGCGGGACACCGTGGCGACCGCGTTTCGATCAGCGATTTGTCTCGATCAAGGATGATAAGGATATGGGTCTGACCAGCAGTATCGCCAACATGGAAACTCCACCCTTCTACTTCGAACTGGGGCAGTTGATCTCCAGTACCGGCCATTGCGGATTCGCCAGGGACATGCTGCAACTGGTGGACAAGCTGGTGCCGGTCAGCCAACTGCTGCTCAGTGAGTGGACCCTCGACGAACGCCAGGCCAGCTCCCTGGCAATCACCTTGCTGGGGCGGGCCGGGCTGCAGGAGGACCTGCCTCTGCCGGAGCCCCCGCGACGCCATGATCCGCTGCTGCACAAGATGCTGGAAATGGACGACTCGCTGCTGATTCAGATGAATGCCCAGGCCCAGGGCGGAACATCGCGCCACACCCCGCACCAATGCCATCTGGTCTCGCGCAAAGCCAACCGCCGCTGTGTCATCGCCCTCTACCGCGAACCCTCCCAGGGCGGTTTTTCCCTGGCCGAACTGTCCTTTCTCAAGAGCCTGTCGGCGACCCTGCTGCCGCTGTTGGAGCGCCATGCCCAACTGCACCGGCAACAGGCCCTGAAGAACCTGCGCAGCTGGAGCAGCCGCCCGGTGGATGCGCGTCAGCAGACGCCCCTGCAACGGGAGTTCGACGAGCGCCTGTCCCTGGGGGACATCAGCCTTTCGGCCCGGGAAAAAGAAGTCTGCCTGGGGCTGTTGACCGGAGGCACGGTGCCGGAAATGGCCCAGCGCCTGAGCGTCAAGAACAGCTCCATCGAAACCTACCTCAAGCGTGCCGCCGCCAAGCTCGGGGTCAGTGGCCGCCACGGCCTGGCCAAGTGGATGGTCGGCGCCTGAGGCGCGGTTGCTGCGCCCCTGTCGTCCACCCTCAGGCGGTCCTTGTCACGAGGCTGATATGCGTACCTCCCCTTCGATTCTGGCGGCCCTGGCCCTGGCCCTCGGCGGCTGCTCGCTGATCCCGGACTACCAGCGCCCAGCGCCGCCGGTTGCTGCCCATTACCCTCAAGGCCTGGCCTACGCCTCGGCCGCCGGCACCGCGGGAGCCGACTGGTCCGGCCTGTTCCAGGACCCCTTGCTGCAACGGTTGATCCACAGTGCCCTGGACAACAACCGCGACCTGCGGGTGGCGGCGCTGAACGTCGCGGCCTATCAGGCCCAGTACCGCATCCAGCGCGCCGACCTGCTGCCGGCGGTGGCGGCCAGTGTCAACGGCAAGCGCCAGCGGCTGCCCGAGCAGATGACCGGCGGCAAGGCGCTGATCAATTCCAGCTATGGGGCGAACCTGGGCATCAGCGCCTACGAGCTGGATTTCTTCGGCCGCATCCGCAGCCTCAGCCAACAGGCGTTGATGACCTACCTGGCCAGCGAGCAAGCCCGGCGCAGCGCGCAGTTGAGCCTGGTGGCCAATGTCGCCAGTGCCTACCTGACCTGGTGCGCCGACCAGGAACTGCTGGAGCTGACCCGCAAGACCCTGGCCGCGGATGAGCAGAGCCTGCGTTTGACCACCCGCAACGGCCATGCCGGGAAGATCTCGGCCCTGGACGTGGCCCAGGCCCGCACCCGCGTCGACAGCGCCCGGGCCAACCTGGCCCGCTACCAGCGCCAGGTGGCCCAGGACCTGAACAACCTGACCCTGTTGGTGGGGGCGCCCCTCCCCGCCGACCTGCCCCAGCGCAGGCTGGCCGAAGGCATGTTGGCCCAGGTGCCCGCGGGCCTGCCTTCGAGCCTGTTGCAACGGCGCCCGGACATTCTCCAGGCCGAGTACCAACTGCAGGCCGCCAACGCCAACATCGGCGCGGCAAGAGCGGCGTTCTTCCCCAGCGTCAGCCTGACTGCCAATGCCGGCAGCTCCAGCAAGGAGCTTTCCGGGCTGTTCAAGGGAGGGGCTGGCGGCTGGACCTTTCAACCGCAGATCAACCTGCCGATCTTCAATGCCGGCAGCCTGCGCGCCAGCCTGGACTACGCCCGGCTGCAGAAGGACATCAGCGTCGCCCAGTATGAAAAGTCGATTCAGACCGCCTTCCAGGAAGTGGCCGACGGCCTGGCCGCTCGCCAGACCTATCAGCAGCAATTGATGGCCCAGGGCAATCTGGTGCAGGCCAGCCAGGACTACTACAACCTGGCCGAGCATCGCTATCGCATCGGCGTGGACAGCAACCTGGTGTTCCTCGATGCCCAACGCTCGCTGTTCAGCGCCCAGCAGGGCCTGATCAACGACCACCTGGCGCAGCTGCTGGCCGAGGTCGACCTGTACCGGGCCCTGGGGGGCGCCTGGAGCGCAGCACCGAGCCTGGCCGGCACCCAGGCACAACCCTGACGCGGTCCTCGGCTTGAGGTCCGAATTGAGATTCTAGGTTGGAGGGGGGAAGTAGCGGCTAGCGGGGAATGTTGAACGCATCGAACCTGAAGTGCCGACCCGGCCAGCCAAGGGCAGTAGGCAGAACACGGACCGGGCAGGCAGGTATTGCGATGTTGCAGCCCGCCCTGACCAGAAACCACCACTGGGCATGGAGCCTGTGGTGGCTGGCCGGGCGAACGGGGCAATTCTAAGCAGCGGTCCTGGCAACGTATGTAAGAAAATTCTTATTCCTGCATATCCTCGGTCGCGCAATCGACGGGGATAAAACCAGAATCTTCCAAGAATGCTCGGGACCGCCGCTGTCGCCCGCGGTTAACGGGTGCCCGGCACCAGATCAAGGATCTCCTCGATGCCCAGGCAACGGGGTTCCACCTCCAGGGTCCGGCCATGTTCGAGAATGCCCACCGCCACATCACGCATGGCCATGTAGGCACTGCGCAGCATGTGGTTGGCGTAGATCACCGCGTTGAAGCCGGCTCCTTCCAGCTCGTCGAAACTCAAGTGGGCATAGCTGGTGGGTACGCAGATCAGCGGCACCCGCGGGCATTGGCGACGGAACTGCCGGGCGAATTCGAGAATCTCCAGACCGTCCTTTTTCCGACTGTGGATCATGATCCCGTCGGCGCCGGCGGCGACATAGGCCAGGCAGCGCTCGATGGCGTCGTCCATGCCCTTGTCGAGGATCAGGCTTTCACAGCGGGCGATGATCAGCAGGTCCTCGTGGCTGCGACTGCTGCAGCCGACGCGGATCTTGTCGCAGAACTCCTCGATGGAGTCCTGAAGCTGGCTCACGGCGTTGCCGAACAGGGAGTTCTTCTTCAGCCCGCACTTGTCCTCGATGACCACCGCCGAGACCCCGGCCCGGTCCAGCATCTTCACGTGGATGGCGAAGTGTTCGGCCTTGCCCCCGGTGTCGCCGTCGAAAATCATCGGCAGCGAACAGACATCGAAGATCTCGCGAATGCCGTGCAGGCGGTTGCTGGGCGAGAGGATCTCGATATCCGGCAGGCCCTTGTGGGTCGAGTCGGTCAGGGAACTGGACCAGATGGCGTCGTAACTCAGGCTGGGCCCGGGCCCGCGCTCCAGCCTGGATTGTTCGGCCAGCAGCGCCGAGATCGGGCTGTGGGCTTCAAGGACCCGCAGACAGCGCTTGCGGCGCAGCAACTGGCTGAGGTTGGTTCGGCGAATATCAGCGTCCTGCATGGGATTCACGCGCCTCTTGTGAGTAGGAACAGCGGGTTGGCTGCGGGGCCTGGGCTCAGGGATGGGTCATGTCCAGGGCCACCACATAGCGGTCGAAATCCGCGGCCGAAACGTAGCCAAGCTGTTGCGCCACCTCCCGCAGGGACTTGCCCTCCTGGTGGGCGGTCTTGGCGATGATGGCCGCCTTGTCGTAGCCGATGTGCCGGTTGAGGGCGGTCACCAGCATCAGGTTCTTCTCGATGTTGGCCTCGATCCGCGCTCGGTTGGGCTCGATGCCCACTGCGCAATGGTCGTTGAAGGCGCGGCAGGATTCGGCCAGCAAGGTGATGCTTTCCAGCACGTTGTGCACCATCACCGGCTTGTAGACGTTGAGCTGGAAATTGCCCTGGCTGCCGGCGAAGGCCACGCTGGCGTCGTTGCCGAAGACCTGGGCACAGACCATGGTCAGCGCCTCGCACTGGGTCGGGTTGACCTTGCCCGGCATGAT
This sequence comes from Pseudomonas sp. LPH60, assembly GCF_030718165.1. Lineage (NCBI taxonomy): Bacteria > Pseudomonadati > Pseudomonadota > Gammaproteobacteria > Pseudomonadales > Pseudomonadaceae > Pseudomonas > Pseudomonas sp. LPH60. The sequence goes on along the minus strand of NZ_JAVAJH010000001.1, from coordinate 528,323 downwards.
CGAAGAGCCCGGCTCGTTCTCGGGGATGTCGATCTCGCCGATGCCGCAGCGCGGGCCGCTGGCCAGCCAGCGCACGTCGTTGGCGATCTTCATCAGGGCCATGGCCAGGGTGCGGATCGCCGCCGAGGTGTTGATCAGCGCGTCATGGGCCGACAGGGCGAAGAACTTGTTGGCGCAGGACTTGAACGGGTAGCCGGTGAGCTCGGCGATGATTCGCGCGCACTCGTCGCCGAACTGCGGGTGGGAGTTGAGCCCGGTGCCCACCGCCGTGCCGCCGATGGCCAGGTCGTAGAGGCCGCCAAGGTTGAGTTCGATGGCCCCCAGGGCGTAGTCGATCTGTTCGACCCAGCCGCCGATTTCCTGGCCGAGGGTGATCGGGGTGGCGTCCTGCAGGTGGGTCCGGCCGACCTTGACCACATCGCGATACTGCTGGGATTTCTCGAACAGGGTGTCTCGCAGGGTTGCCACCCCGGGCAGCAGGGTCTCGAAGATTTCCGTCACCACCACCATGTACATGGCCGTGGGAAAGGTGTCGTTGGACGATTGCCCACGGTTGACGTGATCGTTGGGGTGGATGGGCTTCTTGCTGCCCAGCTCGCCGCCGAGCATCTCGATGGCCCGGTTGGCGATCACTTCGTTGGCGTTCATGTTGGACTGGGTGCCGGAGCCGGTCTGGAACACCACCAGCGGGAAGTGATCATCCAACTGCCCACTGATGACTTCGTCCGCCGCCTTGACGATGGGCAGTGCGATGGCTTCAGGCAGTTCGCCAAGCTTGAGGTTGGCCAGGGCCGCGGCCTTTTTCAGGATGCCCATGGCACGGATCATCGGCGCGCCCCACTGGAAGCGCGAACGGCCGATGGGGAAGTTGAGGATCGAGCGCTCGGTCTGGGCGCCCCAGTACTTGTTGGACGGTACGGAAATGGAACCCATCGAGTCGGATTCAAGACGCATGTTCATGGTTCTCCAGTCTTTGCTATGCAGCACAGTCAGTCATGGGAGGCCGGGCCGTCGCCGCGCCCGGCATGGTTTGCAGGGGCCCTACGCCTTGAGCACGGAGGCCATTTTTTCCAGGTGCGCGCAGGCCCGAACCACGTACTCGTCGGACAGCGCGGCGATGCGCCGGTAGTTGATCTGCTGGCCGGTGGCCTGGGTGTAGAGCTTCAGGGCGTCGGTGGCGTGGCGGAAATGCCGGGCCTCGACGGCGCCGCAATGGACGCTGAGGAAACCGGCGATGCGGTTGGCCTCCCCCGCCGGATAACCGCAGGACTCGCGCAGCCAGTTCTTCCACAGCGGCGTCATCAGGTTGTATTCGCCGGTGTTGAACAGCTCGGTCAGGGCCATCATCTCCAGGGCTTCCACCAGGTTCGGCGCCAGGGGGCGCTTCTCCCCGACCCAGGTGGAGAACTCCTTGGTGATGGGGTTCAGGTACTTGTCCTGCAGGCGCCAGTTGTCGGAGCCGCAGATGGCCGAGGCCATGCGGTGGTACAGCTTGGAATGGTGGGGATGGCCGTGCATTTCGCCGAGGCCGACGTCTTCGACGATGATCTCGCCGCAATGCCGGGCGGCCTCCAGCAGCTTGAGTTTGTTGTCGTCGCCGGGCAGGTCCGCGGACTCCTGCAACAGCCGCACGATGATGCTGGACACCGCGTGGGCCGCACCATCAGGGCTGCGCCAGCCGCAGAAAAAGGTGCACAGCGAATCCTCGGACCAGCGGCTGGATGTCATGCGCTGGTAGGTCTGGCAGTAGCCGTCCAGCTTGTCGGGATGGTTTTCAAAGCCGGTCAGCAGGGCCTCCACCAGATTCCGGTCTTCGACATCCACCAGGGCCTGGTGCACGTAGCCGATGAACGCTTTGCGGGAACTCTCCATGTTTCTCTCCTGTATTTATTGTTCACTTCACGGACAGCAAGACGAGCGACGCCACCCGGGCCACCACAGGGGGCGCGGGAACAGCGGTGATGACGGTGCAACGGCGGGCGACTTGAAGCGCCTTCAGTCCATGACGATGGCCGACATGAACTGGTTGAAGCGGCCCAGCCCCTCGATCAACTCCTGGTACTCGACGGCGTAGGAAATCCGGATGCAATGCGGGTCGCCACACCCCGAGCCCGGGACCACGGCGATATGCGCCTCGGTCAGCAGCAGGTCGGCCAGGTGCTCGACATCCCGCACCTGCTCGCCGCGGTAGTAGCCCCCCAGGCGGGAGGAGACGTCCAGGTAGAGATAGAAGGCCCCTTCCGGTGGTGCGTAGCGGATGCCTTCCAGGCGATCCAGGTAGGTGCGGGCAGCGTGCAGCTGCCGTTGCAGGAACGGATTGACCTGGTCGGCGAACTGCGATGAATCGGCGTTCAGGGTGTTGAGCGCGGCGTATTGGGACAGGCTGCTGGGGTTGGAGGTGGTGTGGCCCTGGAGGTTGTGCATGGCCGCGATCACCGGCGCCGGGGCGCAGGCGTAGCCGATCCGCCAGCCGGTCACTGCCTGGCTCTTGGAAAAGGAGTCGATCAGCACGGTTTGCGGTTTCAGTGCCGGAAACAGCGAGAGGATGTTGTGATGCTCATGGGGCTCGCGCACCAGGCCGCGATAGCACTCGTCGAACATCACCCAGAGCCCCTGGTTGAAGGCCAACTGAGCGATCGCTAGCAGTTGCTGGCGTTGATAGACGGTGCCCGTGGGGTTGTTGGGGGTGTTGATGACGATCATCCGGGTGCGCTCGCTCAGCGCGCCCTGCACCGCCTCAAGGGTCAGCCGGTAGTCGTCGCCCCGGGTCTCGACCAACACGGGCGTGGCGCCCGCCAGGCGGATCTGGGTGGGAAAGGTTTCCCAGTACGGGTTCGGCACGATCACCTCGTCACCGGGGTTGAGCAGCACCATGCAGGCGTTGTACAGGGCCTGCTTGGCCCCGGCAGTCACCGCCACCTCATTGGCCGCAAAAGTCACGCCGGTGCGCTGGCTGACCTGCTGGGCGAGCTTTTCCCGCAGGGCCGGCAGGCCAATGGGCGGGGTGTAGCGATTGCGCGCGTTTTCGATGGCGTCGATGGCCCCGGTGCGCATGTCCTGGCAGGCGTCGAAGGACAATTCGCCGGCGGCGAAGTTGATCACCTTGACCCCGCTTTCCTTCAGGGCGTTGGCTTTGCTGCGCATGCTGGACGTACCGGGGGCACTGAGGCCCAGGGCACGCTTGGACAAGGAAAATCGGCTTGCAGTGGCTTCGCTGTTATTCATGTTCTTACCTGCGAAAACGATCTGGAAACAAGGCGCCCCGAATACCGGAAACACCCTGCGCAGCCAACCTGGATGGGGGCTCCAGCCAGGTCTTCTTACATTCTGATGACAGTCAGAATGTCCGGCCAATACCGTTTGCGTCGTGATTGATACTGCAAAAGTAAGAAATATCTGATGATCGCGAGGCCCCTGCCGCGAGCCCGGGCGCAGAACGCATCAGGCCCGGGCAGAACAGCCCCGGGCCTGATGATTCAAGGGTCGACAGCAAGCATCAGCCAGGGCTGGACAATGCCCGGGCATCGGCGTCCAGGCCGCGCTGCACGTACCAGGACAGCGGCAGCGTCAGCAGCAGCGTGGCGGCCAGGGCCATCACCGCCAGGGGTATCCCGGTAACGTCCCCCAGGCTGCCGAACAGCACCGGGGCCAGCGCCCCGCCACCGATGGTGCCGGTATAGAACAACGAGAACGCATGCTCGCGTTTGCCGGCCCCCGCCAGGTCCGGCACCGCGCCGTACAGCACCGAGGAGGTGCCGTTCAGCGCCAGGCCCAGCAGGGGCAACATCAGCATCAGGCCGTTGTAGGGCAGAAACACCGCCAGCACGATCAGGCTGGCGGTGGTGAATTCGGTGATCCACACCGTCTTCATCATGCCGATGCGCGCCCCCAGGTAACCGCACAGCAACTTGCCGAAGGCGCCACCGACAAACAACAGGGTCAGGGCCAGGCCGATGCCGGCGGTGCCGGCGCCCTTGGCCTTGAGCAAAAACGGCAGGAAGGTCAAGAAGCCCATGCGCACTGCACTGTCCAGGGTGCCGGTGAGGATCAACGCACGCATTCCGCTGGCCGAGCCTTGGCCCTTGACCGCCTTGGGCGCCTTCTCGCTCATGGCCGCGGTGACGGCCCGGGAGGGAATCAGCCACCACAGCAACAGCGCGGCGGCCAGCCCCAGGAGGCCGATCAGGGTGACACTGGCGCGCCAGCTGATCACCGTCAGCAACAGGCCCACCAGGCCGGGGATCAGGGTCTTGCCGATGTCCCCGGCAAAGTTGTACTGGGACAGGGCCTCCTTGACCCCGCCTCCGGCTTCGTGGGTGTCGGTGATCAAGGAAGACGCCAGCGGATGCTGGGTGCTGGCCCCCAGGCCGCCCAGCAGCAGGGCCAGGAGCAACACGCTCAAGCCCCCGGCCTGCCCTGCCAGCAGGTAGGCCAGCCCGGCCAGCGCCGTGCCGCCCACCAGCAGGCGCTCGCGGCCCCAGCGCTTGGCAGCACGGCTGGCCAGCAGTTGGAACCCGGCCATCATCCCGGAATAGGCCCCGCGCAACAGGCCGATCTGGGCATAGCTCAGGGCGAACTGCGCCTGCCAGATCGGCAGCAGCACGTAGATCACATCGGTGAGACCGTCGTGTACCGCATGAGCACTGCAACCGGCCACCAGGGAGCGGCGGCGTACCGAAGTGTCGGTGGCCGGCATGGCCTCCAGGGAGGCGCTGTGTTTCAGGTCATTCATCTTGGGGGCGGGCTGCGAGGTCGAAGGGATAGGAATCAGTCACAGGATAGGCAAGCCTGGGCCAGCCACAAGCCCCGTTGCCAGGGCCGGGCCGCACGCCATCAGCGCAACAACTGGCTGCAGTCGCGCATCACCCGGGCCTTGCGCTGCAGGTATTCGCAGAAGATTTCCCGCGCCACCTGGGGGTCGACACGCACCTGCATGGCATCGACGAATTCCTCGACCGCCGCCACCGCATGGGCGAAGTGGTTGCTCTCGGTGCCGCCGGTGTGCACCGTGACCCAGGCCACGGTGGTCCGGGCCTTTTCCGCCGGCACACCCATGTCGCGCACGAACCATTGCTTGTACAGCGGGTGGATGAACTCCACTTCACCGTGGGTATAGACCTCATGGATCAGGGTGGTCAGCAGGCCCTGGAGCAGATCGCGATCGCGCAGACGGCGGAAGTCGGTCCAGTCCTTGAAGCCTTGCGCCGAGGGCAGGCAGTTTTCCTTGAGCAGCCACTGATCGTCGCCGCAGATGGGCGTTGCCATGTTGTAGAACAGGTCTGAATGCAGGGTGTTGCCCAGAGCGCCCAGGTCTTCATCGGTGATGCGCTGCAGGCTGCCGCAGGCACGATAGAGGCCGTCGGCGGCTGCCGAGCCCTGCCCCGAACGGGCCAGCAAGGTGATGCGGTTGGCCAGGCCGGAAACGCTGGTGGCGGAATTGTTGGTCTTCGACCAGCTGGCAAAGAACTTGCGCAGCACGGCAGGCGCGTGGCGGCGCGAGGTGAGCTTCTCGAAGGCATGCTCGATGTCCACCAGGGCGCTCTCTTCGCTCCAGAACGCCTCGAACAGCGCATGCTTCAAGACACTGGCCGGCATGTCGTTCAACACAGGTTCGACAATCTTCAACAACTGGCTCTGCCGGGTCAGTACGTTATTCATGGTCACCTCACGTATTCCTTGTTGGATGATGCATCTAGGGGGTTCACCGGCCTGGGATCGGCGACCGGTGCTTCGGGTTCGAGGGGCTTCCAGCCGCCCCAGGCAATCAGCAGCGACAGCAGTTGGAAAACCACGATCAGCGCCACACAGCCCTGCCAGCCCCAATGGCTCCAGAGCAGTGCCGGGACCACAGCGCCGAAACTGCCGCCCAAGTAGTAGAACGTCAGGTACAGCCCCACCGCCCCGGCCTTGTTGTGGCGGGCGGTGGCGGTGGTGAAGGAGTTGGCGGCGGCCTGCGCCATGAACACCCCGGTGGAACTCAAGGCCAGGCCCAGCACGATCAGCCACAGCGAAGGCAGCAGGGTCAGGGCCGAGCCGCCGACCCCGAGCAGGGCCGCGACCTTGAGCAACTCGGCCTGGGGCCGGGACTTGCTCAGGCGGCCGGCGATGGGAATCACCACCAGTGCCAGCAGGAATACGCTGTAGATGGCCCCCAGGGCCGCGGCGCCCAGGTCGAAGGGCGGCAGGCTGAGGTAGAGCCCGGCGTAAGTGAAGGTGGCCACCTGGGAGAACAGCACGCAGAAACCCACGCCATAGGCCGCCAGCAAGGGCCGGCTGCACAGCTCGCGCAGATCCCGCATGCGGTTCTGTGCACGGCTGCTGACCACGGGCGCATTGGCCGGCAGCAGGAAATGGATGGCCACGCCGATCAGCAGACTCAGGCCGGCCAATAGCGCGAAGGCCTCGCGCCAGCCGACGTACTCGGTCATGAAGCCGGTGACGAAACGTCCGGCGAAACCGCCCAGCACGGTGCCGGCCACGTAGAGACTGGTGACTTCGGTGACGGTGCCGCCGCTCCAGCGATCGCCGATGTAGGCCACGCTGGTGGCGAACACCACCGGGATCAGCATGCCTTCGATAAAACGCCAGAACAGCAACTGGGCAAAGCTGCCGGCACAGGCCGCCAGCAGCGCCGGCAGCGCCAACAGCAGGGACGCCAGGACCATGACCGAGCGCTGCTGGAAACGGCCGGTGAAACGGCTGACAAAAGGTGCGGTGATGGCCACCGCCAGGGTGGTCACGGTGATGCTCCAGCCCGCGTCCCTGATACTCACCTGAAAGCTCTGGGCGAGCTCCTGAAGAATGCCCTGGGTTGCATACAGGTTGAGAAAGGCCGCACAACCGCACAAAAACAGGGCGATGCGAGCACAATGCTGGCGCGGATTCATGAAACCTCTCGTTTTATGACGAAAGGCCTTTATAAAATACCCCGCGACCCCAAGACCAATACCGATTTACGACCGATCAATACCCAGGGAACAGGATGCTCGATCTACGCAAGTTGCGTTACTTTCTGACCGTCGCCGAGGAGCTGCACTTTGGCCGTGCCGCCCTGCGCCTGCACCTCGCGCAACCGCCGCTGACCCGGCAGATTTCGGCACTGGAAGCCGAACTGGGGTTTCGCCTGTTCGACCGCACCAGTCGCACCGTCTCCCTCACCGCCCAGGGCCGGCACTTTTTGCCTTACGCCCGGGCCGTGCTGGAACAGGTGGACCTGACCCAGGTCATGGCCAGCAAGCTGGCCAAGGGCAGCGCCGGGCAACTGGCCCTGGGCTACGCCAGCTCGATCGCCCTGTCGGACCTGTTCAGCCAGGCGATCCAGGCCTTCGCCCAGCGCTACCCGGACGTGCAACTGACCCTAGTCGAGGGCGCGTCGGTCAGCCAGTGGTCACAGATCGTCGACGGGCGAATCGATATCGGCATGAGCCGGATGCAGCCACCCAGCGAGCAGAGCGAAATCCAGGCCCTGTCCCTGGGGGACGAACCCCTGGTGGCGGCCATCTCCAGCGACAGCCCCCTGGCCGCCCAGGATCAGGTGACCCTGGCCGAGCTCAGCGAACACCCGTTGATCCTGTTTCCGGCGGACTACGGCTCGGGGCTCAACGAGGCGATCGAACAACTCTACCGGCGCAACGGCCTGCCCCTGCGACCGGGCCCCAGCGGCCGGCAGATCACCTCGATCATCGCCCTGGTCGCCGCCGGCCGGGGCATTGCCCTAGTGCCTCGCTGTACCCAGACCCTGGCCAAAAAAGGCGTGACCTACCGACCGCTGACGGACCCCGGCGCCACGGCGCAACTGCTGGTACTGACCCGCAAGCAAGGGCGCAGCCTACTGGTGGACGCCTTCATGGGGGTGCTCGACGAATTGCTCCAGGCGCAACCGCAATCTGTGGGCGCTAGCGGCATGCCACCCGGGCCTCTGCCCCACCTCCAACGATGAGCAGATCGTTGCCATTGACGTCGCTGCCCACCAACTCTCTGCTGTAGCCATGCACGTGCAAAGGTCTGCTAGACACTTCGACAGTCTTGGCAACTGGCCAGCCGCTGATGCAGGCGTATATTGATAGTGTCGATCCAGGTAGTTGAGGCGACAAAAGGTCGCCAATGGTGGGACAAGCGAGGGTGCTGGGGGCGCTAGCGGATAACCCGAAACGCTGGAGGTGTCACATGAGGCAATATCAACGACTCTTTCTGATCGCAGGTCCCACCATGCGTCACTCGCCGGCGATGGAGCGGGCAATCGCCCTGGCCGACGCTACGGGCGCCGCGCTGCATATCGCAGTGTTCATCGAAGACTTCGACCTTATGCGGTTAATGAGCAACAGCGAACAACTTCGTGAGAGTTGCCGGCAGGAGAACCTGCAGTGGTTGACGGATGAGGCCGAACTCATGCGCAGGCAGGGCATCAACGTGACCACCGAAGTTGCAGTGACCCGTGACCCGCTGCAAGCAATCCTTGAGCATGTGGCTGAAATGCAGCCGGACCTGATTATCAAGGACGTACATCATGAACCAGCGCTCAAACGCGTATTCGTCACACCTTTGGATTGGCAGTTGTTGCGTCAATGTCCGACCCCCTTACATCTGGTCAGTGAAGTCAGGTGTCCGCTTCCTCGGATGATTGTGGCGGCGGTTGACCCATCGCATCCAGAGGGTCAGATCAGCGGAATCAACGACAGCATCATTCAGGCGGCGAACGAACTGGCGACGCAATGTGAGGCTGAATTGCACATGCTGTATGCCTATGAACTGACACACACACATTTCTCTGATGCGGGTGCCGGCGCCGTGACGATGCCAGGCTTCAGCGACGACGTGCGCCGGTCACTTGAAAAGTGCTTCATTGCCTTGGCGGAACGCCATGGCGTGCCACCTGAGCGGCAACACTTCATTGCAGGGCCGCCAACCAAAGCGATGGCCGAATTTGCCACTCATACTCGAGCAGATGTCTTCGTAATGGGAAATACCCAGCACAAAGGGGTGGACAAGCTTATTGGCAGTACTACCGAGCATGTTCTGCATCAGGTGCCGTGCAGCGTTCTGGCCATCACGGGAGAAGCGGATCAATGAACGGAAAAACCGCCACTATCGCAGCCGGCTGTTAGTGCTGATGTGGTTTTTGACCCAAGCTGCGGACTTGCGCTGCCCCTTGGGGGGTCTGTGATAACGACGCTTCTGTGGGGTAAAGAAAATCACCAGAAAACCTTCCATTTTCATTTCCTCAGCGCGTACCGATCATTTGCTAGGACAGAAGCCCTGCGGCGTGCAATGAAACCGAGCCGAGTGAACACAGCCATTTGCCCTCCTGAATCACGGCAGCTGTCTCGGCGGAAAATGTGGAAAAGGTGGTCAGTCCGCCACAGAAGCCCGTGATGAAAGGAGGAATACCCTCTCCTGTTTTCATGCCATGGCAGCCACTGTCAGACTTTCAAGGTACAACGAGTTCGTATGAACTGGCTTAGTGAGTTTTGGCACCTCAATCGAACACTATGGTGGCGCCCAGATTCGAGGTGTATCTCTACCGCGCTCTGGTCTACGCGGCGCAAATCGCAAGGAAAACCACGACATGAAGATTCACGACCTTTTTTCCGCCCCCAGCTTTCGTAGACGCAGACCCGTTTGCAGCCCTCTTTTCCTCATCGTCATGAATGTCTAATTCAATGCAGAAAACATGTGCATGAACATAAACAGCAAAGGTGACCGTCGACCGTTTTTTATATTCCTCATCTTTTTGCGCTTGGGACTGACCTCATTTGGCGGCCCCATCGCACACTTGGGGTATTTCCGCGATGAGTTCGTCACGCGCCGGCAATGGCTGACTGAGCGTAGCTATGCTGACCTGGTCGCACTTTGCCAGTTCTTGCCCGGCCCCGCGAGTAGTCAGGTTGGTATGGCGCTGGGACTCTCTCGTTCGGGCTACTCTGGGGCGCTGGCCGCCTGGGCAGGTTTCACGCTGCCCTCGGCCATCCTTCTGATCCTGTTTGCGTTAGGTATTTCCAACCATGGCGACATCATTGCGCCTGGCGTACTGCACGGCCTGAAAGTCGTGGCCGTTGCGGTGGTCGCTCAAGCCGTATGGGGAATGGCACGGAATCTATGCCCTGATGCGTTGCGTATCACGATCATGGCGATTACGACGTGTGTGGTGCTGTTGGTTCCGTCTGCATGGGGGCAGATCGGCTCAATTGTTGTCGCGGCTTTTGCCGGCTTGCTTTTATTCAAACCCGCTCACGCCGCCGAACATGATCCACTGCCTATAAAGGTCGGTTACCGAGCAGGTTTGTTCTGGTTATCACTGTTCTTCGCTTTGCTGGTCGGCTTACCGATAATGAGCCAGATGCTACTCAACCAGACGCTCTCCATGGTAGATGCGTTTTATCGCTCCGGGTCTCTGGTGTTTGGTGGTGGTCATGTGGTGTTGCCATTGTTGCAGGCCGAAGTAGTGCCTTCAGGCTGGGTCAGCAATGAAATCTTTCTTGCCGGGTATGGTGCAACGCAGGCTGTTCCTGGCCCGCTTTTGACCTTCTCGGCATTTCTAGGCGCTTCGATGAGCGTCGAACCCTCTGGCTGGGTCGGCGGGGTCATTTGTTTGCTAGCCATTTTTCTGCCGTCGTTTCTATTGATCGTTGGTACGTTACCGTTTTGGGAACAACTGCGGCGCAGCGTACATATCCAAGCAGCGTTGCTTGGGATCAATGCGGCGGTGGTTGGTTTGCTTCTAGCGGCGCTTTATCAGCCTGTATGGACGAGCGCGATCCTTAAGCCACAGGACTTCGGTTTGGCATTGGTGTGCCTGGTCGCTCTGATGTTTTGGAAGCAACCGCCCTGGTTGGTGGTGATCGGTGGTGGTGTAGCCGGATGGTTGCTGAGTGCCATGCTTTGACAGTCTTTCAAACTCCGTAGGGCTTTCTCGTCCGGTTGGAATGCCCTTCTATAGCGTCCTTGCCATGGGCGGAGAGTTGGCCAGGTCGGTAATCGAGAAGCCGCGGGGAAAGCAACCGCTCTACGCGTTCCCGCTTGGCAAGCCTGATAGCGTGGGGAATGAAACGACGTTCCACCACATGAATGACTCAGCCTGGAAGCAGGCCAGGGTCAGGGCGGCGAGAAAGTGGCAGGAGAAGTTCCTGCGGCCGACGCATGATGGCTTTGTCAGAATCCGCATTCGCGACACCTTGGGGGGAAGGCGACGTGCCGCGGGCGTGACTTAGGAGGATCGAAAAGCACTGCTCGGCAGCAGAACTGGATCAGCTCATTGAGGCGGCAAACAACGTATCAGCAACTGACTCGCATGCACCAGCGCTGACGATTTTGAAAAGGGGGGAGGCCTGAAGAAAAAGGCCAGGGTCACTTGGAAAGTCACTATGGCAGAAACAACAAAACCGCTCGAAAGCGGCTAAGTCATTGAAAAATATGGTCGGGACGGAGTGATTCGAACACTCGACCCCTAGCACCCCATGCTAGTGCGCTACCGGACTGCGCTACGCCCCGACTAGGCGTGAAACCTGTTTCACTTCTCAGGAAACGTTGAGGAATATACCGCAAGCTTTTGAAAAGTGGAAGTATTTAATACGATGAATTACTTCTTGAGCACCACAAGCACATCTTCAAGCTCAGAGATCATCTGACGGATCAGTTGCTTGTATTGGGTGGTGTCGTCTTTGGCCTCATCACCGGAAAGGCGCAAGCGCGCTCCACCGATGGTAAACCCCTGATCATAAAGCAACGCGCGGATCTGCCGGATCATCAACACGTCCTGGCGCTGATAATACCGGCGATTTCCGCGGCGTTTGACGGGGTTGAGTTGAGGAAACTCTTGCTCCCAATAACGCAGCACATGCGGTTTTACCGCACAGAGCTCGCTGACTTCACCAATGGTGAAGTAGCGCTTACCCGGGATGACCGGGAGCTCGTCGTTATGACTTGGTTCCAGCATAAGCCTCAACTCGGGCCTTCAACTTCTGCCCTGGACGAAAGGTGACCACACGGCGAGCCGTGATCGGGATTTCTTCACCCGTTTTCGGGTTGCGGCCAGGACGCTGGCGTTTATCCCGAAGGTCGAAGTTACCGAAACCGGACAATTTGACCTGTTCGTTATCTTCGAGAGCGTGCCTGATTTCTTCAAAGAAAAGCTCGACCAATTCCTTGGCCTCGCGTTTATTCAGGCCTAGCTCTTCGTAGAGACGTTCGGCCATTTCAGCTTTCGTCAGAGCCCCCATACGTCACTTCCTTAACGTGGCGTTCAACCTTTGTTCGAGCGAGGTGAGGATGTTTTGTGTCGTGGAGTTCACCTCATCGTCATTAAGAGTGCGCGATGGATGCTGCCAGGTCAAGCCGACGGCAAGGCTTTTTCTATGCGGATCAATGCCTTTACCCTGATAGACGTCAAAGAGCCTGAGGTCTGTCAGCCATTCGCCTGCATTTTCACGAATTACGTCCAGTACTGCGCTCGCCGCTACGTCACGATCCGCCAGCAATGCCAGGTCACGGCGTACTTCTGGGAAACGCGAAAGCTCGTGGAACTTCGGAAGACGACCTTGAGCCACCTCGCCCAGAACCAGCTCAAACACGTAAACCGGACGATCCAGGCCGAGGTTTTTTGCCAGTTCCGGGTGAATAGCCCCCAGATAACCGACCTCACGACCATCACGCTCGATACGTGCAGTCTGACCAGGATGCAGCGCAGGATGCTTGCCCGGAGCAAAAGTGAATTCATCCAGTGCGCCAGCAAGGCCCAGCACTGCCTCGACATCTGCCTTGACGTCAAAGAAGTCGACACCGTCGCGACCTTGCGCCCAACCTTCAGGCAAGCGACTGCCGCAAACGACGCCGGCCAACATTGGCTGCTGCTTCAAGCCTTCCAGTTGACCGATAAAGCGCAAGCCGCTTTCAAACATGCGGACGCGATCTTGCTGACGGTTCAGGTTGTGCTGAAGTGCCTTGACCAGGCCAGGCCACAAAGAGCAGCGCATGGCCGCCATGTCAGCCGAAATCGGGTTGGCCAATAGCAGCGGTTCAACACCTGGATTGAACTGCTCAAACAATTTCGGATCGATGAAGCTGTAAGTGATTGCTTCCTGATAACCACGGGCTACCAGCAGACGCCGCAGGGCAGGCAGATCACCTTGCGCTTCCGCCTTAGCCTGAGGAGCCAGACGAGCCTGCGGATAACGAACCGGCAAACGGTTGTAGCCGTAGAGACGCGCCAACTCTTCGATCAAGTCGACTTCAAGGCTGATATCGAAACGGTGGCTTGGCACTTCAACGCGCCACTGGTCTGCACCATCAGCAGTGACTGTCAGGCCCAACGCCGTGAGCAGACGCTCGACCTCGGGACCGTCGATTTGCATGCCCAGCATCTGGGTGATGCGCTCAGCGCGCAGCGTCACAGGTGCAACAGATGGCAAGTGCTGCTCGCTGACAGCTTCGATGATCGGACCAGCTTCGCCGCCAGTGATCTCCAGCAATAAGCCAGTTGCACGCTCCATGGCCTCGCGAGCCAACTGCCAGTCCACACCACGCTCATAGCGATGAGAAGCATCGGTATGCAGGCCATAGGAACGGGCTTTGCCAGCAACCGAAATCTGGTCGAAGAAAGCGCTTTCCAAAAACACATCGCGGGTGTTTGCGGTAACGCCACTGTGCTCACCGCCCATAACGCCAGCGATTGCCAGAGCACGGGTGTGGTCAGCAATCACCAGGGTATCGCTACGCAGGGTAACTTCCTGGCCGTCGAGCAGCACCAGTTTCTCGCCCTCTTCTGCCATGCGCACCCGAATGCCGCCGTTGATTTCGGCGAGATCGAAAGCATGCAGCGGTTGGCCCAATTCGAGCATCACATAGTTGGTGATATCCACCGCCGCATCGATACTGCGCACGTCGGCGCGACGCAAGCGTTCAACCATCCACAGAGGGGTCGGCTTGGACAAATCGACATTGCGAATAACCCGACCCAGATAGCGCGGGCAGGCCGTCGGAGCCAGTACTTCCACAGGGCGTACTTCGTCGTGCACTGCGGCAACCACTTTCACTTCAGGGCGCTGCACTTTAGCGGCATAGAGCGCACCGACCTCACGGGCCAGACCGGCAAGCGACAGGCAGTCACCACGGTTTGGAGTCAGATCGACCTCAATACTGGCATCGTCCAGGTTCAGATAGACGCGAACGTCCTCCCCCACCGGAGCATCGGCCGGCAGCTCCATCAGACCATCGCTGCCTTCGCCAATCTGCAGTTCGGCTTGGGAACACAGCATGCCGTTGGATTCAACGCCACGCAGCTTGGCTTTCTTGATCTTGAAATCGCCCGGCAGCTCGGCGCCAATCATCGCGAATGGGATCTTCAAGCCTGGACGCACGTTGGGTGCGCCGCAGACCACCTGGAAGGTTTCCGCGCCATTGCTGACCTGGCACACACGCAGCTTGTCGGCATCCGGGTGCTGCTCGGTGCTCAACACCTCACCCACCACTACCCCACTGAAATCTCCGGCGGCTGGCGTTACGCTATCAACCTCAAGACCGGCCATCGACAGACGAGCAACCAACTCGTCGCGACTTACTTGCGGGCTAACCCAGCCACGCAGCCATTGTTCACTGAATTTCATCCTGCTCTCCTAATAGATTCGTTACGGACGCGCGACTAGCGAAATTGCGCAAGGAACCGCAAGTCGTTGTCGAAGAACAGGCGCAAGTCATTGACACCGTAACGCAGCATGGCCAAGCGCTCGGCGCCCATGCCGAAGGCAAAGCCCTGGAACTCTTCCGGGTCGATCCCGGACATACGCAGCACGTTCGGGTGAACCATGCCGCAACCCATCACCTCCAGCCAGCCAGTCTGCTTGCAGACACGGCAGCCTTTACCGCTGCACATCACGCATTCCATATCAACTTCAGCGGAAGGCTCGGTGAACGGGAAGTAGGAAGGACGGAAACGTACGGCCAGTTCTTTTTCAAAGAACACCCGCAAGAACTCTTCAATGGTGCCTTTCAGGTCGGCGAAGTTGATATCGCGGTCGACCAGCAGGCCTTCGACCTGATGGAACATCGGCGAGTGAGTGATATCGGAGTCGCTACGATACACACGGCCTGGGCAGACGATGCGAATCGGCGGCTGCTGCGATTCCATGGTGCGGACCTGTACCGGCGAGGTGTGGGTGCGCAACAACATGTTCGCATTGAAATAGAAGGTGTCATGCATCGACCGGGCCGGGTGATGGCCAGGGATGTTGAGCGCCTCGAAGTTGTGATAGTCGTCTTCAACCTCAGGGCCTTCGGCGATGCCGTAGCCAATGTGGGTAAAGAATTGCTCGATACGTTCCAGGGTCCGCGTAATCGGGTGCAGACCGCCAGAGGTCTGGCCACGGCCCGGCAGGGTTACGTCAATGCATTCGGCGGCGAGCTTGGCGCTGAGTTCCGCCTCCTCGAAAGCGGCTTTACGCGCATTGAGAACCTCTGTCACACGCTCCTTGGCCACGTTGATCAGCGCACCGACTTGCGGGCGCTCTTCGGCAGGGAGATTGCCCAGGGTCTTCATCACCTGAGTCAGCTCGCCCTTCTTGCCAAGGAAGTGAACCCGGATCTGCTCCAGGGCATTGATGTCTTCAGCGTGTTGCACGGCCTCAAGTGCTTGAGAAACCAGCGCATCCAGGTTTTCCATGTACAGACTCCAGATACAAAATAGGGGAAGAGCTTGAAGGCTCTTCCCCTATTTATGACGTTTAACACCAGAGCCCACGAAAGGTGAGCCCGGATGACTGTCGGGGGTACTTAAGCCAAGGTGGCTTTAGCTTTCTCGACAATCGCAGCAAACGCCGCTTTTTCGTTCACTGCCAGATCAGCCAGAACCTTACGGTCGATCTCGATGGACGCCTTTTTCAGGCCAGCGATCAGACGGCTGTAAGACAGACCGTTAGTACGAGCACCAGCGTTGATACGAGCGATCCACAGAGCGCGGAACTGACGTTTTTTCTGACGACGGTCACGGTAGGCGTATTGGCCTGCCTTGATTACCGCTTGCTTGGCAACACGGAATACGCGCGAGCGAGCGCCGTAGTAGCCTTTAGCAAGTTTCAGAATTTTTTTGTGACGTTTACGGGCAATGACGCCACGCTTTACACGAGCCATGAGTTACTTCCTCTATTCTTGATCCAAAAATTAACGAAGGCGCAGCATGCGCTCGACTTTTGCCACGTCAGACGGATGCAGCAAGCTGCTACCGCGCAGTTGACGCTTACGCTTGGTCGACATTTTGGTCAGGATGTGGCTCTTGAAAGCGTGCTTGTGCTTGATACCGTTAGCAGTTTTCAGAAACCGCTTAGCAGCACCACTTTTGGTTTTCATCTTTGGCATGTTCGGATACTCCGCATTCAGTTGATAAACATAATCAGAAGGCCTGCCGTGCCCTGTTGATTACTTCTTCTTTTTCGGGGCGATGACCATGATCAGCTGGCGTCCTTCCATCTTAGGATGCTGTTCGACCGAACCGTACTCTTGCAGGTCAGCTTCAACCCGCTTGAGGAGTTCCATCCCCAGCTCCTGGTGGGCCATCTCACGGCCGCGGAATCGCAAGGATACCTTGGCCCTGTCCCCGTCACTCAGGAAACGTACCAGGTTGCGCAGTTTTACCTGGTAATCCCCTTCCTCCGTCCCTGGACGAAACTTGATTTCTTTAACCTGAATCTGCTTCTGGTTCTTCTTCGCAGCAGCAATCTGCTTCTTCTTTTCGAAGATCGATTTGCCGTAATCCATCACCCGGCAAACAGGTGGGACTGCGTCGGCGGAAATCTCCACCAAATCCAGCTTGGCTTCTTCAGCTATACGAAGCGCTTCATCAATCGAGACGATGCCAATCTGCTCGCCGTCAGCGCCAATTAACCGAACCTCGCGTGCCGAGATATTCTCGTTGATCGGGGCTTTCGGTGCAGCTCGTTTATCTTGTCTCATATCACGCTTAATAATAATTACTCCGAATCTTGGCGACCACGCCGGGAAACCGCTTGTGCGAGGAACGCCGAGAATTGGTCCACAGGCATCGAGCCCAGGTCTTCACCTTCACGGGTACGCACAGCGACAGTCTGCATCTCGACCTCCCGATCTCCAATAACCAAGAGATAGGGAACCTTGAGCAAAGTATGCTCGCGGATTTTAAAGCCGATCTTTTCATTTCTCAAGTCGGACTTGGCACGAAATCCGCTTTGATTGAGTGTTTTTTCTACTTCAAGGGCAAAATCTGCCTGTTTATCAGTGATATTCATCACCACGGCCTGAGTCGGAGCTAGCCACGCAGGGAACGCGCCCTCGTAATGCTCGATCAGAATCCCGACAAAACGCTCGAAGGAGCCGAGAATCGCCCGGTGCAGCATCACCGGATGCTTACGGCTGTTGTCTTCGGATACGTATTCAGCACCCAGGCGGATCGGCAGGTTGAAATCCAGCTGCAAGGTACCACACTGCCATACACGCCCCAGGCAGTCTTTCAACGAGAACTCGATCTTCGGACCATAGAACGCGCCCTCGCCCGGCTGCAGATCATACGGCAACCCGGCACTATCCAAAGCCGCAGCTAGCGCATTTTCCGCACGATCCCACAACTCATCGGAACCCACGCGCTTTTCAGGACGAGTGGAAAGTTTCATCTCGATGTCCTTGAAGCCGAAGTCGGCATAGACATCCATAGTCAGCTTGATGAACGCAGCGGACTCGGCCTGCATCTGATCTTCAGTACAGAAGATGTGAGCATCGTCCTGGGTAAAACCGCGCACACGCATGATGCCGTGCAACGCTCCCGAAGGCTCGTTACGGTGGCAAGCACCGAATTCGGCCAAGCGCATCGGCAGCTCGCGGTAGCTCTTCAGACCCTGATTGAACACCTGCACGTGGCACGGGCAGTTCATGGGTTTGATCGCGTAGTCGCGGCTTTCCGATTCGGTGGTGAACATGTTCTCGGAATAGTTGGCCCAGTGCCCGGACTTTTCCCAAAGGCTGCGATCGACCACTTGGGGAGTCTTGATCTCCAGATAGCCGTTTTCACGCTGCACCTTGCGCATGTACTGCTCGAGCACCTGGTACAAAGTCCAACCATTGGGGTGCCAGAACACCATGCCCGGCGCTTCTTCCTGGGTATGGAACAGCCCCAAACGCTTGCCAATCTTACGATGGTCGCGCTTTTCGGCCTCTTCGATACGCTGGATATAGGCAGCGAGCTGCTTCTTATCCGCCCACGCAGTACCGTAAACCCGCTGCAATTGCTCGTTTTTGGCGTCGCCGCGCCAGTAGGCACCAGACAACTTGGTCAATTTGAACGACTTCAGGAAGCGCGTGTTAGGCACGTGCGGACCGCGGCACATGTCGACATATTCTTCGTGATAGTAGAGGCCCATTGTCTGTTCATTCGGCATGTCCTCCACCAGGCGCAACTTGTAGTCTTCGCCGCGGGATTTGAACACTTCGATGACTTCGGCTCGCGGCGTAACCTTCTTGATCACGTCGTAGTCTTTCTCGATCAACTGCTGCATGCGCTGCTCGATGGCAGCCATGTCCTCAGGAGTGAAAGGCCGTTCGTAAGCGATGTCGTAATAGAAGCCTTCATCGATGACCGGACCGATGACCATCTTGGCGGTCGGATACAACTGCTTGACCGCATGCCCTACCAAGTGAGCGCAAGAGTGGCGAATGATCTCAAGCCCCTCTTCGTCCTTTGGCGTGATGATTTGCAGGGTTGCGTCGCTGTCGATCACATCGCAGGCGTCGACCAGCTTGCCATTGACCTTGCCGGCCAGGGTGGCCTTGGCCAAACCTGCGCCAATAGATGCAGCGACCTCGGCTACGGATACCGCATGATCGAATGAACGTTGACTGCCGTCGGGAAGAGTAATGGTGGGCATGGCGCCTCCTCTCCTAGTGGTGACCCCTACCAAAGGTCACGTGGGTTGGGATGAGCCAGTACGCGATTCAGTCCGGCCGTTCTGTAACAAACGCCTGCCTCACAGTGGCAAGAGCCTTGCGGCCAACCGGGAAACCGAACCAGAGTGACTGGGGTTCAAATCAAAATTAATGAGGCATAGACCGCGAGGGAGAAGTGCAACACCCAAAGCTTGAAAACACCCAAGCCGGGCATGCTAGCACAGATAAATCGCAAGCACCGCGCAGCAAGTTTCCCAAAAGATACTTTCCGGTCTTTTATTGAAGAAAGTGAACTTGCGATGTACGCCGAACCTCAAATACCAAGAGAATCGTCGTCCTTGCTATCGACCTCAGGAGAACTCGACTCATGCGCCTTACCCAATTGCTTACCCTTGCCGCCCCACTCGCCCTGCTCCTGCCCTTGAGCGCACAGGCTGCATGGCCTGCCGGAGCTCGTGCCGACTATATGAAGGATTGCACTGCAGCAGCCAGCCAAAGCATCGACGCCAAAAGCGCCGAGAAACATTGCGCCTGCGGTGCAGACAAGCTGAATGAAAAATTCACCACCGATGAAATCAAGGAGCTGATGAGTAAATCCAAGCAACCTAGTGCAGAACTGAGAACCCGAGCCCTGGACGCCATCGCTGCTTGCCGAGTGGTCAAATAACCAACCACCGCTCGAAACAGGCTGTACCAAGGCATGTCAGCAGGCCTAAAACGCGTTTTTTTTCACAATTTACGCAGCTTTTACGGGTTTTTTTATCACCGTTTGTTTTCCGCGAAAGCCCCTTAAACCGGGGCCTACAGGCAAATCGAACGGCAAAATACACGGACACACCGGGCAAAGAGCACCTACAGGGGGCTCCCAAGCCGAACATTTCGACTATGATAGCTCGGTGTGCCCAGTTGGCCTGAGCAGCACAGCACTACTGAAAATATATGTTTCTTGGAGATACACCATGTCTAATCGCCAAACCGGCACCGTAAAATGGTTCAACGATGAAAAAGGCTTCGGCTTCATCACTCCTCAAGGTGGCGGTGACGACCTGTTCGTACACTTCAAAGCTATTGAAAGCGACGGTTTCAAAAGCCTGAAAGAAGGCCAAACCGTTTCCTTCGTGGCTGAGAAAGGCCAAAAGGGTATGCAAGCTGCACAAGTTCGCCCTGAGTAAGTTTTCAGCGAGCTAAAAAAACCCCGTCCATGTGACGGGGTTTTTTATGCGCGGGCAAAAAGCCTAACCCTCAACCACAGTTAACCCGAGTAACCACCAGGCCGGCATCGGTATTGAGGTTCAGGCGGTCGGAGCGGTACTCCAGAGTAATCATGTCATTAGGCTTGAGGAAACGCGCATATTGCGCTCCTGCGCGAGTACGGGCCTGCTCCAGCAGTTCGGGAGAAGCCTTCTTGCCGACGGCAAATTCGGCAGCTGTTGCTTCACAACGCGTGTGCCCGGATTCAGAGGCCACAGGTTCCTTTGTCGACCCGGTGGTGCTGCATCCACTGAGGACAACAGCGGCCAACAAGGTTCCGAATGAAGCGAGCTTCCAAGGCATGAAGCCTCCTTTTCAAAATTAAGCAGAGATCGTGCGACAGCCGATTTGGCTTTTGGTTTCAAAACAAAATGGCCTTTTGCCCTATGTCACGGACAGCGAGTAAGTCTGCCTGAGGCATCGCGACACTTTCACAGGACAATCGTCACTGAATATGAACAGTACTCAATAGATATCGATGTAGTCGAACGCCGGTTTCGGCCAGTTCTGCTTGAGTGCATTGAAGATCTGCATTACCCAAACCTCATCACTGGCCGCCACGTTACCGACATAGCCGGATCCGGCGGCCCAGGTTTCCAGGCGAAACAACAAACCCTCGATGTCGACACCTCCCACCACTCCCGAAGAGATGTAGGCAATCCCGGTCCTGGTGACACGCAACTGGGTATGCACGTTGTCACTGGCCGAAGCCAGAAGCTGGCGCACCGCCTCCAGGGTCAGGGCATCAGGCTGATTCAAATCGATTTGCACAGAAGCTTCCTTGAGCGCAGGAAAAGCGCCAGTGTCGCATAGCCCCCGCTTGATGCCTAAGTCGGAGTGCCAAACGCCCGGCAACATGGTTAACTCTGCGACGCAGCAAACACCCGCCCAGGCCCGGCCCTGGCGCCCGCCTTATCCGAATTCGTGAGACTTTCATGGCCACCGTGAGTATCGACGCCGACATCAAAGCCAAATGGCCCCAGGGCCAGTGCTCCTACAGCCCAGGGAGCCCGGAAGAGTTGGCGATCATTGGCATAGACCTGCTGGTCAAGGAGCTGGGAACCCAATCCGCCTGGGCGTTCATTGAGCAGGTTTTCGAGAAGTACCCTGCTGATCACCCAGGCGCACAGGACCCGGAACGGGAATAGAACCCCGCAGGCAGGAGCCTGCGGGGGCGCTGCTTACTTGAGGCGAGCCAGACGCTCGGTGAGCAAGTCGAAAAAGCCCTGAGCATCACCGTTCTCAACCCAGAACACGTTCTTTTCCTGCTTCAGGCCGTCGTACCAGTCGACGATGGTCTGGCCGAACGTCGGCCCTTCACGACTGTCGACAACCATGTTGGCCTGACGCCCGCTGAACAGCTCAGGCTTGAGCAGATAGGCGATCACCGTCGCATCATGCACCGGGCCGCCGGGAATACCGTAGTGCTCCATGTCGCCCTTGACGTACTCATTGAGGATATCCCCAACCACCTTGCTGGCATTGTTGTTCAAGGCGGCGATCTTCTGCAGTCGCGCCTCGCTGGTCAGCACCTTGTGGGTGACGTCCAGTGGCAGGTAGGTCAGCTTGACGCCACTCTTGAGCACCACTTCGGCCGCTTGAGGATCGGCGAACAGGTTGAACTCTGCCACCGGGGTGATATTGCCGCCATTGAAGTGCGCGCCCCCCATGACCACCACTTCCTTGATGCCCTGGGTAATATCCGGCGCCTGGATCAATGCCAGTGCCAGGTTGGTTTGCGGCCCCAACATGGCAATGGTGATGCTGTGGGGCTTGGCCGCCCGCAATGTATCGATCAGATAGTTGACCGCATTGCCCTTGGCCAGCGGCGCCTTGGGCTCATGCACAGTCACCCCGGAAATGCCTTCCTTGCCGTGAATATTCTCGGCATAGATCGGCGTGCGCAGCAGCGGTTTTGGCGCCCCGGCGTAGACCGGTACTTCATCGCGACCAGCCCACTCACGGGCCAGGCGCGCATTGCGCGAGGTCTTGTCCAAGCGTACGTTGCCCGCCACCGTGGTCAAGGCACGAATATGCAGCTCCTCGGGCGATGCCAGGGCGAACAACAGAGCCACCACATCGTCGGCCCCCGGGTCGGTGTCGATGATCAGATCGATTTTTTCCGCCGCCTGAGCGCCGGTAGCAGTGAGTAGAGACAAGAGCAGCAGACTCCGGAACCAGTGTTGAAACAGCAGAGCATAGCGGTGCATGGCGCACTCCTTGTGCAAGGTAAGGAAAAGCCGGACAGCGGCCTAGAAGGTCACCCCGGCAACCAGGGCGATGTTGCAATACGGCTGGCACTCTCCCGTGCGAATCACTGCACGAGCCTGGCGACTGAGCACCTTGAAATCTTCGTGACTCATCAGTCTGCGCGCCCCGAGCTCGCCACTGAGGTTAAGCACGTCCAGCCCCAGTAAAGGCTGCGGCCGCTTGAGCAGAATTTCCTCGGCCAGCACGTGACTCTCCACCTGCATCTCGCTGAGCAGCACCTTGAGCGTGCCGAGAAAATCGGGCACGCCGTGGGTCAGGGCCAGATCGATCAATTCGACGCCAGGAGGCACCGGCAGACCGGCATCACCGATCACCACGATGTCGCCGTGGCCCAAAGAGGCAATCAAGCGTGACAGGGCAATATTGAGCAAAGGTGTCTTTTTCATGAAGGGACAAAGGCCTGTACGTCGGACAGTGTGGGAATGGAAGGTTGTGCCCCGGCGCGCGTCACCGAAAGCGCCGCAGCGACCTGACCAAAGCGGATCGCCTCGGCCTCGCTCTTGCCGGCAGCCAGGGCGGCGGCAAAACCACCGACGAAGGTATCCCCCGCGGCCGTGGTGTCGATGGCCTTGACCTTGGGTGCCGGAAAATGCTCGAAACTGCGGCCATTGGCAAACAGCGAACCTTGTGCCCCCAGGGTGATGATGACCTTGCCGGCACCGGCGGCGATCAAGCGACCGGCCGCAGCTTCGGCGCTCTCCAGCGAGTCCACCGCCACACCACTGAGGGAGGACGCCTCGCTTTCATTGGGAATCAGGTAGTCGATCGAGCCGTACCACTGCTCCGGCAGCGGGCCGCTGGCCGGCGCCGGATTGAGAATCACCGTCTTGCCCAGCTCACGCCCGCGCTTGAGGGTGTACCCCACCGTTGCCAGGGGCACTTCCAACTGACAGATGATCACGTCGGCCTCCTGCAACACCCGATCAAACCCCGCAACCTTCTCGGGGCTGAGCAGGCCGTTGCCACCGGCGACGATGACAATTGCATTCTGGCTACTGTCATCCACCACGATCAGGGCCACGCCGCTGGAGCCCTCTACCGCGCTCACCGCCTGGCAATCGATCTGCTCGGCGAGCAAGGCACTGCGCAATTGCTCGCCATAGGCATCATCGCCAACACAGCCGACCATCGACACCTGCGCCCCCAGCCTGGCGGCCGCCACTGCCTGATTGGCTCCCTTGCCACCGGACACCGTCGCAAAGGATTTGCCAATCAGCGTCTCGCCTCCTCGCGGCAAGCGCTCGGCCCGGGTCACCAGATCCATATTGAGGCTTCCCACTACCACTACTTTTGCTGGCATACATCGATACTCAATCATTTGGATTCAGCGGTACTCGGCAAATGCGCTACTGAGCGGCGCTGTCGATTCCCGCAAGACAATATTCGGCGTAACGATGCGCTGGTCGACCGGCAACTCCCGCGCAGCGATCCGGCGCAGCAGCAACTCTGCCGCGGTCTCCCCCAGTTGCAGGATCGACTGACCCACCGTGGTCAGCGCCGGGTAGACATAACGGCTCATGAGAATGTCGTCGAAGCCGATCACCGAGAGCTCACTGGGCACACGGATATTGCGCTCCGCCGCGGCCCGCAACACACCGATGCCCATCATGTCGTTAGCGGCGAAAATGGCGCTTGGCGGGCGACTCTCAAGCAACTGCGCCGCAGCCCGATAACCACCAGTGCTGCTGAAGTCACTTTCCAGGATGCGCCCTGCTGACACCTCGACACCGGCTTCCTGCAACGCCTGGCGAAACCCCGCCAGACGCATCTGCGCCACGCTGGTGTTGGCCGGCCCGCCGATACAGGCGATGTCCCGGTGCCCCAGCTCCAGAAGGTGCCGGGTCGCCAGGTAGGCACCGTAATGGTGGTCGATACGCACCAGATCGGCGTCCACCCCTTCCAGCCCACGGTCGACAATCACCATCGGCGTGCGCACCCCGGCCAGGCCCTGGGCCAGACCACTGTCGCCACCAGCGGATGTCACAATCAGCCCGTCGATGCGCTTTTCCAGAAGCACACGCAGATAGTTGCGCTGCTTGTCTGGGTTATCGTCGGAGTTGCAGAGGATCACGCAGTAACCGTTGCGCTCGCAGTAGTCCTCAATCCCTCGTGCCAGTTCGGCGAAGTAGGGGTTGAGACTGTTGGGCACCAGTAGGCCGATGGTCGCGGTGGTCTTGGCCTTGAGTGAACGGGCCACCGCACTGGGTACATAGTCGAGGCGCTTGATCGCCGCCTCGACCTTGACCCGCACCTCTTCACTGACCGGCCGCGTCTTGTTCAGTACATGGGACACCGTGGTGTAGGAAATCCCCGCCAGCGCTGCCACATCCTTGATTGTTGCCATGAATCAAACCCGCCGATTGGCGCGCTGGCTGCGATAGGTGTCCAGCACCACGGCAATCACAATGACCGCGCCGGTGATGATGCGCTTGGTCGGTTCTGATGCGCCGATTTGCGCCAGGCCTGCAGCCAGCACGGAAATAATCAAGACGCCGAAGAAGGTACTGATCACCGAACCGCGTCCGCCCATCAGGCTGGTGCCGCCAATCACCACCGCAGCGATGACCTGCAACTCCAGACCGGAGCCCGCATTCGGGTCTGCCGCTTCCAGGCGAGAAATTTGAAACAGCGCTGCAATGCCCGCCAACAACCCCATCAGGCTGAACACCAGGATCTTGTAGGGTTTGGGATTGATCCCCGCCAGACGCACCGCCTCTTCGTTGGTACCGATGCCGATCAGGTAGCGGCCGAACACGGTGCGCGTCAGCACCGCCTGGGCCAGGAAGATAATCAGCAGGGCAATGATAAACGACGGCGAAATGCCAAAGGCAATCGGATTCGACAACCAGGCGAAGGCATCACCGATATAAGCCGTGCGCGAGCCGGTCATCTGATAGGCAACGCCCCGGGCCATTTCCAGCACCCCCAGGGACACAATGAACGACGGGATACGCCAGGCCACAGTGATCGAGCCGGTGATGGTTCCCGCCAGCGCTGCACAGGCCATGCCCAGCAATGCCGCAGGTACCACGCTCCAGCCCCAGCCGAGAATCGCCACGCTGACTGTCGAGGCCGCCAGGGCCAGCACCGATCCCACGGACAGATCGATGCCACCGATGATCAGGACGAAGGTCATACCCACCGCCAGCACCATCAGGTCGGGAATCTGGTTGGCCAGGGTGCTGAAGGTGTCATAGGAAAGGAAGTGGCTGCTGAGCAGGGAGAACAGGACGATCATCCCCAACAACGCCCCCGCCAGACCCAGGTAGGTGCCGAGGCCGTAGTAATGGCCGCCTCGCTTGCCGCTTGCAGGTGCAGTTTTCATGATGCATTCCTAGGCGTCGCTTCGCTGAGCAACGCATCTCGTTTTTGATAGCCGGCAAAGGCGGCGGCAAGCAATTCGTCCTGGGTCCAGCTGTCACGCTCGAAGGTGTCGATCAGACGCCCGGCGGAGAGCACGCCGATGCGATCACAGATCAACATCAACTCGCGCAGGTCGCTGGACACCACCACCAGGGCCTTGCCCTGACGGGTCAACTCTCCCAGCAAGCCATAGATATCGAACTTGGCGCCGACATCGATACCGCGAGTGGGCTCGTCGAACAGCAACACCGAGCAGTCGCGCTCCAGCCAACGACCGATCACCACTTTCTGCTGGTTGCCGCCGGACAATTCGGACACCAATTGCGCCGGACTGGAACTGCGAATGCGCATGGCATCGATCTGCCGCCGGGCCAGTTGCTCTTCGTCCTGGCCATTGACCAGGCCGCCACTGGAGATAGCCGGCATGTTGCCCAGGGCGATATTGGCGCTGATGGACTGGGTCAGCAGCAGCCCTTCGCCCTTGCGATCCTCAGTGATCAACGCAATGCCGTTGGCCACCGCATCCACCGGGGAGCGAATGGTCACCGGACGGGCCGGCGTGCCCAGGGCAATGCTGCCGCTGTCGGCGACGTCGGCACCAAAGATCAGCCGCAGCAACTCGGTACGCCCTGCCCCGATCAGGCCGGAGATGCCGAAGATCTCGCCACTGCGCACCTCGAAGGACACATCACAAACCTTGTCCGAGCGACTGAGGTTGCTGACCGTCAGCGCCGGCGCACCGATCTTGCGCTCGCCCAGGTCAATGTGTTCGCCCAGCTCGCGCCCCACCATCAGGTTCACCAACTGTTCGCTGTTGTAGTTGGCCATGGGCTCGACACACACCAGGCAACCGTCACGCAACACAGCAATGCGCTGGGCCACCCGTGCCAACTCTTCCAGGCGATGAGAGATATAGATGATGGACACACCCCGAGCCTGCAGGCGGGTGATCTGCTCGAAGAGCATCTCCACCTCGCGGGAAGTGAGCATGGCCGTCGGCTCATCGAGAATCAGCACATGACAGTCGCCGATCAGGTTGCGGGCGATCTCCACCATCTGCTGGTGACCGATGCCCAATTCACCCACCAGCGTGTCGGGATCGATGGCGTCCAGGCCGACCTGGGCCATGGCCTCGATCGCCGCCTTGCGCAATTGCTTGCGGCTGATCCAGCCACCACTGCTGGGCAGGTTGTCGAGAAACAGGTTCTCGGCCACCGACAGGGTCGGCAGCAGGTTGAGCTCCTGCATGACCATGCGAACCCCCGCCTCTTCCGCCTGGGTCCGGCTACCGGGACGATAGTCCTGGCCATTGAACTGCATGTGGCCGGTGGTGGGGCTGACCAGACCACCGATGATCTTCGACAAGGTGCTCTTGCCGGCGCCGTTCTCACCGGTCAGGGCCAGCACCTCCCCGCGCATCAGCGTCAGATCGATGCCGGTCAATACCGGTTGTGCATAGGTCTTGCCGATACCGCTGACCGAGAGGACAGCGTTCGCAGCGGAAACTGACATAAGAAACTCTCCATGCGCTCGCCCGAACGGGCGAGCGCCGTTGTGCCGCCGGAAGGACTACTTGGTGACCAGCTCAACTGGAGTTTCGATCACACCGTTGGCACCGCTGTCGACTTTCTCGCCCTTGAGGATCTTCAGCGCGGTCTCGATGCCGAACACCGCCTGCTTGGCAGCGAACTGGTCGGCAGTGGCCAGGACCCGGCCATCCTTGAGCATGGGTTTGATGGCGTTGATATTGTCGTAGCCCACTACCTGGACCTTGCCTGCCTTACCGGCGGCCCGCACGGCGGAAACCGCCCCCACTGCCATGCTGTCGTTACCGGCCAGCAATGCCTTGAGATTCGGGTACTCGCTGAGCATCGCCGAGGCCACACGGTTGCCTGCGTTGATTTCCCAGTCGCCGGATTGCAGCGAGACCACCTTGATCTGCGCGGCGTCCATCGCGTCCTTGAAGCCAGCGGTGCGCTGCTGTGCGTTAGTGGTGGTGGAGACCCCTTCGATGATCCCCACTTCGTCGCCGGCCTTCAGTTGCTTGGCCAGGTACTCACCCACCAGGCGAGCCCCCTTGCGGTTGTCCGGCCCCACGAAAGGTACGCTGATGTTCTTGCTTTTCAGCACACCGGGATCGAGTTGGTTGTCGATATTGATCACGGTGATCCCGGCATCCACCGCCTTCTTGATCACTGGCACCATGGCCTTGGAGTCGGCGGGTGCAATCACCAGGGCATTGACCTTGGAGACGATCATTTGCTCAACGATGCGGATCTGGTTGGCGGTATCGGTTTCGTCCTTGATGCCGTTGGACACCAGCTCGAAATCGGCGGAATGCTCTTTCTGATAAGCCTTGGCGCCGTCTTCCATGGTCAGGAAGAACTCGTTGGCCAGGGACTTCATGACCAGGGCGACCTTGGGTTTCTGCGCGGTGTCGGCATGGGCCGAAGAGAGAGGGAGGGCAGCGGATGCAGCAGCCAGAACAGCAACAGCGAGTAGACGTCCAGCGAAGGGCAGCTTCATGAATTCACTCCGATCTTATGATTATTGTGAGCAGCGTCCGCACGGCAGGGTGAGCAGGCCGTCATCAGCAGGGATGGGAGGCCGGTGCCGCACTTTGGAAAGATAGACGATTGTCGTTGTCCAAAGGCCGCGCAAACGTTTGCGTAAAACGAACTATGCGAACCTAGCCAGAGTTTGTCAACGCCGATCAGTGTCTGGAAAAAGCAGACAGACAGGGGGCAAAAACCCCACTGCTGGAGAGGAGAAACCTGTCCGCACCGTAGCGTCGAACAGGCTCAGAGGGTCATGCGGTGGTGTTTACCAGGCCGCCCGAGGAGGAGTCCTTGGCCAGCTCACGGACCAGATTGCCCGATACCTCGGCCAGGGCCCCGTTGGTCTGGGCGATCTGCCCTTGAAGGCCCATCACCACGGTCTGCTTGGCTTCAGGGGTCGGATAGTCGGCGGCCTGGGCGGCAGCCAGTTGCTGTTGCTGCTGCTTGAGCTGCTCCTGCAACTCTTGCATACGCTTGAGCAGCATCTTGACGACGATGCTCTGATTATCTCCACCCGAGTCTGCGGCTTCGGACTTTTCCGCCTGCTTGCCGGAACCCACCCGGAGGGTGTCCGACTCATCGGTGCCCAGCGCCGTGGACGCCTCCTCGGCAGTGGCGTTACTCAACGCATCAATGGTCGCCGGTGACTTGCCATTGATCAAAATCGCTCCTGCGCCAGGAAATCCGACTGACAGAGACATATGAACTCCTGAAAAAAAGATCCTGTCGGGTCATCGACCGTCTCGCGACATTCTTTAATGACCGCCCCTGCCCCTTTTCACCAAACCGCTGACGGGCATTTTCGGATTGCCGAACGCCTAGCCACGCAAACGTTCGGAAACCCGGACACACACCACTCCATCGCCGTCAGAAAAATGAATAAAGTTGATATAAATCAGTAACTTAAAATACTTATCGGACCAAGGTAGCGCTGGTACAGATCCTGCTCAACCCTCACCGCCTCACCGCATACAGATCTGCGATCGGGGTGTTTCTAGATGAACCTGCATCAGCACCGTCTCACTACTAGAGAGAAAATAATGAAATCTGCCTTCAAAACCTTCGTTCCGGGCGCTTTGGCCCTCCTCCTGCTTCTGCCCGCAGCTGTGCAGGCCAAAGAAGCTGAAACCCAACAGAAACTCGCCAACGTTGTGGTCCTTGCTACCGGTGGCACCATCGCCGGCGCCGGCGCCAGTGCCGCGAACAGCGCCACCTACCAAGCAGCCAAAGTCGGCATCGAACAACTGATCGCCGGCATCCCCGAGCTGAGCCAACTGGCCAATGTGCGTGGCGAGCAAGTCATGCAGATCGCTTCGGAAAGCATCACCAACGAAAACCTGCTGCAACTGGGTCGCCGCGTTGCCGAACTGGCCGACAGCAAAGACGTCGATGGCATCGTCATCACCCACGGCACCGACACCCTGGAAGAAACCGCCTACTTCCTCAACCTGGTAGAAAAGACCGACAAGCCGATCGTGGTCGTCGGCTCCATGCGCCCAGGCACCGCCATGTCGGCCGACGGCATGCTCAACCTGTACAACGCAGTAGCCGTAGCCGGCAGCAAGAACGCCCGCGGTAAAGGCGTGCTGGTCACCATGAACGATGAAATCCAGTCCGGTCGCGATGTCAGCAAGATGATCAACATCAAGACCGAAGCCTTCAAGAGCCCATGGGGCCCACTGGGCATGGTAGTGGAAGGCAAATCCTACTGGTTCCGCCTGCCTGCCAAGCGTCACACCATGGATTCGGAATTCGACATCAAGAACATCAAGAGCCTGCCTGACGTAGAAATCGCCTACGGCTACGGCAACGTCAGCGACACCGCTTACAAGGCCCTGGCACAAGGTGGTGCAAAAGCCATCATCCATGCCGGTACCGGCAACGGCTCCGTGTCCTCCCGCGTAGTGCCAGCCTTGCAAGAGCTGCGCAAGAACGGCGTGCAGATCATTCGTTCTTCCCACGTCAATGCTGGCGGCTTCGTACTGCGCAACGCTGAACAGCCTGACGACAAGAACGACTGGGTCGTGGCTCACGACCTGAACCCGCAAAAAGCCCGCATCCTGGCCATGGTCGCTCTGACCAAAACTCAGGACAGCAAAGAACTGCAACGCATGTTCTGGGAATACTGACAGCCCTCCGCTCGACCGACTCCGGTCGAGCAGGCTTCAACCACTCGCCCATCCAGGCGAGTGGTTCCGCCCCCGCCTAACAGCCTCGTCGCGCCCTCCCCCGTAAAAAATCTCCCTCATCCGTGAGACAAATGCGTAAAGCATGGTCAGAGGAACTTCTTGAATCTTAAGCAGTTGCGAAATGTCCTACAGTTAAATACTGTATACACGTACAGCTTATTAAGGATTGTTCCGTGGCCACGACCCAAACGCCCCTCAGCTCCTACGAACGCCTGGGTGTACGCATCCAGAAAATCATCAACTCCCCTACCGCACAGAAAGCCAAGGCAGCCCTGATCTTCCGCCTTGCCGATGAGCCCCAGGACGAGTGGGAACGCCTGCTGGAGGAAATCGCCGAGAACGACAACGTCACCCTCGCCTATCGCGACGATGGTGGCGTGCAAATTTTCTGGGTCGTACCGAAGGAAGACTGAGTTGATGAGTGTCCGTTGTTTTGCCGTACTGCTGTTTTTCGTCACCTTCACCGCCCAAGCCGATGCCCCACGCACCTTCAGCGAAGCCAAGAAAGTCGCCTGGAAACTCTATGCCCCCCAATCAACCGAGTTCTACTGCGGCTGCAAGTACAACGGCAACCGGATAAACCTCGCCGCTTGCGGCTATATACCGCGCAAGAACGCCAAGCGTGCGGAGCGCATCGAATGGGAACACATAGTGCCGGCCTGGCAGATCGGTCATCAGCGCCAATGCTGGCAGCAAGGCGGGCGCAAGAATTGCACCCGTACCGACCCGGTCTATCAGCGGGCCGAAGCGGACTTGCATAACCTGGTACCAAGCATTGGCGAAGTGAATGGCGACCGCAGCAACTTCAGTTTCGGCTGGCTGCCGGAGCAATCCGGGCAATATGGCTCATGCCTGACCCAGGTGGATTTCAAGGCCAAGAAAGTCATGCCCCGCCCCTCGATTCGCGGCATGATCGCCCGCACCTACTTCTACATGAGCAAGCAATACGGTCTGCGCCTGTCGAAACAGGATCGACAGCTCTTCGAAGCCTGGAACAAAACCTATCCGGTGCAGGATTGGGAGCGCCAACGCAATCAGAGCGTGGCCTGTGTGATGGGGCGTGGGAACGAGTTTGTCGGAAGCGTCAACCTCAAGGCCTGCGGCTGACCCAGAGGCGCCCCTTGATGTGGGCGCCTCTCGATAAGGCGGGAGCAGACTTACTTACTGTGCAGCCTGGTGCTCGATAACCGTGACATCGATGTCACGCTTCTTGGCCTTGATGAGTTTCTCGACCACTTCGGTCTTTTTTGCCTCGGCCTCGGCCTGGGACGCAAAAGGCCCGAGCAGCACCCGCTTCTTGCCTTCCACGGTCACCACATTGGACATGATCCCGTGCTCGATCAGCCAACCTGTGAGATCACTGACCGCCAGGGGCAGTTCGCTGCCCACCCACACATCCCACTGCGGCGCGGTAGAAGCCTGAACCGGCTGAACCTGCGTCGTCGCCAAAGCGCTCTTGTTCGCCTCGACTGGCTTGCCTTCACCGCAACCGGCCAACGCCAACACCGCCATCATCATCGCTACTGTGCGCACAACCTACCCCTAGAAAGTCTGAGGCGGCGATTTTAGCACTCAAGACAAAAGAGACCTCGTCACAAAATCAGGCCGAAACAGGAAGAATGATATTTATTGCCTCTGTATAGTTGCGCCTTGGGAATTAATAGATCGTCTGCGCGTCAGAAAGAGGCACCCACTCAGTGGAACTTCGCACTAATCTATACCTAAGACCGACCTCTGCACTGTTTGAATCTGGTGCTCTACAAAGCCATCAAGGAGAAGATCATGCTGATACTCACCCGCAAAGTCGGTGAAAGCATAAACATCGGTGACGACATTACGATCACCATTCTCGGCGTCAGCGGCCAACAGGTCCGCATCGGTATCAACGCGCCAAAAGACGTCGCGGTACACCGCGAGGAAATCTATCAACGCATTCAAGCCGGACTGACCGCCCCGGACAAACGCGAAACCCCATGAATCCAATGAGCACCCGCTCCCTGCCTGTGCCCAACAGCTGGCGCGGCGCGTGCCCTATTTGTCTTGAACCTCTCCTACAGAACACCTGCATGCCCTGACCGGATTGCGGCTATAACAGATTCCCGCCCACTGGATTGTCGTCTAGCACTGACTATGCCCTTTTCTGGCAAGTACCAACCGCGGCCTCCCGGTACGCGGCGCCTCAGCAATACAGGCGTCGCACCCGGGCTCGGCGGTCAGGCGCTGACCGCTGGCTTGAACCCCAGATCCTCAGTGAACCGCAGCAGGTAGCCGTCCGGATCAAGCACCAGCAGGTTCAACTCACCATGCAGTAACTCATCATGCCGGTACCAGCACTCCTGGATTTCCCTGCGCAGGACGATACCGGCATGCGCCAGAGCGGCAGCCATCTGGCGAATGTCCGGGCACTCGATGGACAAGTTCATGCCTCGGCCAAAAGGCGCCTGCAAGGGGCCGACGCGCCACTCTGATTCCTCCTGATCATCCTGCTCCAGCATCAACTGAGCGCCGTTGAAGGAAAGAAAGGCAAAGAAGTGTTCCGGACGCTGATACTCCACCTTGAAACCGAGGGTATCGCGATAAAAAATCAGACTGCGCTCCAAGTCCGTGACCAGCATTTCCGGAACCAGGTTATTCATTTGAAACATGGCAAAAGTCCATTGCTCATTGATCGAGCCGCGAGACTACGCCCAAGCCGATCCCAAGTGCAGCCCCGCTTACCAATGATTACAACTGAGCCAATGCCACACCAGGCGCCACGCCCATCCACCTGCAGCCGATCATCCATGGACAGCCTTCAGAAAGAAAAGGCGACCCGCATTCGGATCGACAACATCCGTGCGGGCCGCCTTGCCGTTGAGAAAAACAACGACGTCACTGTTCAGCCATGACGCTCCAGCAACACCTTGCTCCACAGGGTGAAGGCCACGGAGGGCGTCCATGCCGGGTTTGAAGTGTGCTCTTGAAGGCAGAGATAGTGATTGCCCTCGTAGCTCACTCCGTCATCCCGGAGATAGCGTTGACTGCTACTCCACTCAGGAAAGCTCGGATCGACGGCGCCACCCGCGGTCCTGACACTCAGGCTGCGACTGGGCAACGATTCACGACCCTGAGTATCAGTGGCCGTGACGAAGTAACTGTACTGGGTATCGGCACTCAGCCCCTTGTCTTCGAAGCCCAGGGAAGTCGCCTGGCCCACCGCATTGCCATCGCGATACAGGGTGTAGAACTCCACCGGGCGCACACCACTGGAGGCGCCCCAGCTCAAGGTGACACTGCTACGAGTGGCTCCCAGCACCTGCAGGTTGCCAGGTGCTCCGGGACGCTCGGGCTCTGCGCCATCGCCATGGATCAACGGCGCATAACGGTTGCGGAACTCCCAGTTGTACGGCACGCCTTGCCGACTGACTCCGGCATCCCAGTTCACCGACCAGGTCATCAAGCCCTTGATGGCATGACCAGCATTCTGCAGCCGCTTGAACGCATTACTCACAGCCGCGGGATCGATGACATAGCCCGTGGCCGCGGCATCGACGTTGCTGGGCAAGCCGATTGCCAGCTTGTCCGCCGCAATCCGGGTGTAACCGCGAGAGCCCGAAGCCAGGCTGTCGGTCAGGTAGAACAGGAAGTCCTCCTTCATCTGATCATTGTTCTGGGCAATCCAGGCGCCCTGCCCGCCATTAGCCTCCGGCACCCAGAGTCCATCGCCACCCTGGTTGTAGTATTGCGGCGCGACAAAGTCGTAGTAGCCCTCCAGGGCTTGCAGGTAAGCCACGTACTTGCCATTGCTGGTCAGGTACGGAAACTCCGGCGCCATGCTGATGATGAAATGCTTGCCCTGACCGGCATAGTGATCCTTCACCAGCTTCAAGGCTGCCGGCAACACACTCTTGTTGTCGGCATAGTCGATTGCACTCTGCTCCAGATCGATATCCAGGCCATCGAAGCCGTAAGTCTCCACCAGACGGATGATTTCGTTGGCCAAAGGCTGCTCGTCGCCCTTGCGCAACTCAATATGCGCATCGGCACCACCCAGGGAAATCAGCACGACGCGCCCCTGGCTGTTGAGCACACCGACCTGACGCCGGAACTCGGCGTCCGAGAGGTTGTAGGGCTTGAAGGTGGGAATGCCGTTGCCCTTCATGAAGGCCACCGCCACCACGTTGTACTCCTTGGGGACATCCAGCAGGCTCAGATTGGCAAATTGCCCCTGCTGATAACCGTCGGCAGAACCGGCGGCCCAGTTATGCCAGAAGCCCATGAGGATCTTCTTGCCGGCAATGCTCGGCATCATGGCGGCCGCATCGGCAGCTTGACTCTTGTTTAATGCAAAATCGATTTTATTCACGCTCTAATCCTTCAGAACTGTTAAAGGGGGCTGCACGACCGAGACTTACTTGAAGTCCAGATCGAAGGCCTGATAAAATCCGTTTCCGGTATTGGCGACAACCCACACCAGCACCACAACATGGTGGCCTTTCTTGTTTTTTGGCAGCACAACTTCATGATTAGTCTTGGCCTTCAATACCGAGCCAAACTTGTCGAATGGAACTTCGGTATAAAAATCCTGATAAAAAGCCTGAGGTTCCAGTTGTGCGCGGCTGATGCGTTGCTTCGGGTCCCAACCATCTTTAGTGATGAACCAGCTGTAGCCACGAGTGACGTGGGGCGCGGTGTACTCCCATTGCACCCGGAACACCTGACCGGGGTCCACATTGAGCAGCGGCCAGCTGAAGGCACGATTGATTTTCTTCGACATTTCCTCGTTGGTGAAGTTGATGCAGTCGCGCTCATCCACCTTGCCACCACTGAGAATGTGGCCATCTGCGGGAGGTACCGCGCTCCCGACATCGCTGTCGTAAGGTTTCGGGAAAGGCCCGGCGGTCAGAGCCGGAAAGTTTTTCCCGCCTTCCATCTCATTCACCTGCCAGGTTCCCAGCAATCCCAGCTCTACAGCAACCGCACCACGACTGGAAGGCGAAACAACGCGACCATGTTTAACTTGAGCTTGTGGCTTGTTCATATCTTTCACTCCATTGATTAAGTAAGTCTTGCTCCTTGTTGAGCACCTTTAACTTAGCGCACTTTTCTCGATTTTTTTCACCACATCACAAACTAACCATCCAGAACAATTTACACAATTCAGCGCCAGCCCTATTAAACACTAGACTTCTTTGTTTGAACTGACACTTTAAAGAGTCAATGTATTACACGCTTTTCTACACTAAAACTCATACTTTCTGCCGAGAGAAAATATCAAGCCATACAACTTGCGTTGAAAACACGGCACCCAGAAACAACAAAACCCGGCGATTGCCGGGTTTGCTGACAGAAAGGCTGAACGCCTACACCTGAAGCGCTGTCTGGGCTTACAGACAGGTCGCCAACGCGGCCAATCGACGCTTCGAAACAGAGCTGTCCTCGATCGCGTAATAGTGGACAGCGGTGCCCGAGGGCTCGGCCTTGATATCCACGAAGACTTCAGCTGCACGGGTATACACCGTATATCCGCCTACCTTGCCAGCTTGCAGGTAGGCAGCCGCATCCACACCAAAGACCGCCTCATCCTGCCAGGCGAACTGTACGCATTGCGCCACCAGCTGATCGGCCTTGGCCGAGGTCAGGGTCTTGTTGGGCGTTCTTGTCCGGGCATCGTCCATGGTGGAACTTGCACAGCCGGCCAACAACACCGCAACCATCACCGCCATCAAAACCCGCATGCTGCCACCTCGTCCATAAAACGCGAGAGTATCGCTCACACGGCGGAGAAAAGGCGTTTGAGCAGAAAAAAAGAAGCCACAATGCCAATTGCCTTTTGTTTACAAACCCCATTGCAAGGCCTCAGGCAAAGGATTAACCTTCGCGCCCCTTCCCACACTTTTGCCAAGGAGATCCACCATGCAACAGCTGATCACCCCTTGCAGGACGTGCCTGGTTTAAACGCTGTATCCGCTACCCGTTAGCGCCTTCGCTTAACCCCGCTCCGTCCTGCCACTACCTGAATATTTTTTTCCAATCAGGAATTGGACATGGACACTTGCATCCGTCATTTGTCGAATGGCGTCTCTCTTATCGCCTCCGACACCACCTGGATCGAAGACAAAGCGCTCCAGCAACTGCACACCACCGCCCAACTACCCGGCATGCGCCAGGTCGTCGGCATGCCTGACCTGCACCCAGGCCGAGGCTACCCGGTGGGTGCAGCATTTTTTTCCACTGAGGTGGCCTATCCGGCACTGGTGGGCAACGACATCGGCTGCGGCATGGCGCTGTGGCAAACCGACCTCTCCAGCAGCCGCCTCAATCTGGACAAGCTGGAAAAGAAAATCGGCAATATCGATCTCCCTCTGGATGAACAGTGGGATGAAGAACGTGCCCAGCTGGGCCTGCCCCTCACCGGTCACGAGCACTCACTGGGCACCATTGGCGGCGGCAATCACTTCGCCGAGTTGCAACAGCTCGATCAGGTGTACGACACCGCAGCCCTGCTGGCTCTGGAACTGAATCCGAAAGCCTTGTTGCTGCTGGTGCATAGCGGCTCTCGCGGCCTGGGAGAGGCCATACTGCGGCGCCATGTGGATCAGCACGGGCACAACGGCCTGGAGATGACCAGCGCCGCTGGCGCCCAGTACTTGCAAGAGCATGATGAGGCCCTGCGCTTCGCCGAAGCCAACCGACGACTGATTGCCGAACGCCTGCTGCACAACCTGCGAGCCAAGGGGCACGCCGCTCTGGACATCAACCACAACCTGGTGTCCCCGGCGAATATCGATGGCGTCGAGGGCTGGCTGCATCGCAAGGGCGCCACACCATCGGACCAGGGTCCAGTGGTCATTCCGGGCTCCCGCGGTGACTACAGCTACCTGGTACAGCCCACTCCGACGCCTGTCAGCCTGTTCTCCCTGGCCCACGGCGCCGGACGCAAATGGCTGCGCAGCGACTGCAAGGGCCGGCTGGCGACCCGATTCAGTTTCGACCAGCTCAAGCGCACGCAACTGGGCAGCCGAGTGATCTGCGAAGACCGCGGATTGATGTACGAGGAAGCGCCCGAAGCCTACAAGAGCATCGACAGCGTAGTGGGCAGCCTACGGGACGCCGGCCTGGTAAAGGTCATCGCCCGGCTCAAGCCGGTACTGACTTACAAACGCCGGGGGTGCTGCTGATGCTGCTGTTACAGCTGTCCTCTGCCCAGGGGCCTGCCGAGTGCGAGCTGGCGGTGACCAAGGCCTTGCGCCTCCTGTATCGCGAAGCCGAGGCACAAGGCGTACGTACCAGCCTGGTCGAGCAGGTACCCGGCCAAACCCGGGACACCCACAAGTCGGTCCTGATCAGCCTTGATGGCGAACAGGCTGCAAGACTGGCTGAACGCTGGACAGGCACCCTGCTCTGGACCTGCAAAAGCCCGTGTCGCCCTGGACACAAACGCAAGAACTGGTATTTCGCCGGGCAACTGTTCAAGGCTCCACAAGACAGCATGGACGGCGAAATCCGCTTTGAAGCCATGCGTGCATCAGGTCCGGGCGGACAACACGTGAACACCACCGACTCCGCAGTGCGTGCCACGCACCTGGCAACTGGAATCAGCGTGAAAGTGCAGTCCGAACGCAGTCAGCACGACAACAAGCGCGTTGCTCGCCTGCTGATCCAGCAGCGCCTGGCGGATCGGCAACAGCAATCCGAGGAAGCACTGCGTCTGCAACGCCGCGACGCCCATCACCGAGTGGAGCGCGGCAACCCGGTACGCCGTTTCAACGGCAACGCGTTCATAGCCCAAGACTGACCCCCGGCACGGGAGCCGGCCATCACGACGGCTCCCTGCACCAGAAGTTGGCGAGCTTCGCCTGCGCAAACAGGGAACCGCACGTAAAAAATCCTCAACCCGCTCGCCAACAGGACCGCCACCCACAAAAAGAACCGTGGACGGCAACGACCAGGACAATTGAAGACACGGAGTAAAAACCTTGATTAACAGCTATTTTGAAAGCCCCCTTCAAAGGCATCCCCTTGATCAGCAAGTAACCCACCCGGATATCCAGGTGGGCCGCTACAGCTACTACTCAGGCTACTAGCGCGATCACAGCTTCAATGACTGCGCAAACTACCTTCTTCATGATGAAGGCGCTGACCAACTGATTATCGGCAGCTTCTGCTCAATTGGCTCAGGGGCGGCATTCATAATGCCCGGCAACCAAGGGCATAGGAACGAGCGGATCAGCACCTTCCCCTTCTATTGGATGTCCGAGGAGCCTGCGTTCACAGGCGCGCAAAACGGCTACGAAGCCGCTGGGGACACGGTGATCGGCAATGATGTCTGGATGGGTTCCGAAGCCGTTGTCATGCCCGGCATCAAAATCGGAGACGGTGCAGTGATAGGCACCCGCGACCTGGTGACACGAGATGTCGAACCTTAGGCAATCGTCGGCGGCAGTCCTTTCAAGACGATCCGTAAACGCTTCGACAAACGTAGCATCGAGAGGCTTCTGGCGATGCAGTGGAGGCACTGGAGGCACTGGAGCGACGACCAGTTAAAAGCGGTAATGCAACTGATGACCAGTAGCAATATCGCGGCGTTGTTTCAGCACTGGAAGGAGTTCGTTCGAGCGCCCTGACCCGACATCCCCAAGCAGCCCGCTCACTCCGGCCGCCATCAGGACAAGAAGCGCCATGCGGAAAAACAGAGATCGCACCGAAGTTCTGAAGAGCGCCTCGCAATACAATTAAAACGCCCAAAGCAAAAAGGGGCTCACCTTTCGGTGAACCCCTTCTAGACCGCCCAGCAGAGCGGATTTTGTTTGGTAGGCGCGATTGGACTCGAACCAACGACCCCCACCATGTCAAGGTGGTGCTCTAACCAACTGAGCTACGTGCCTGCTGTGAGGCGGCATTCTACGGAATTCCAAAGGGGTGTCAACACCTTTTTTGCAGCTAAGCCTATGAATATGCGAATTTTTTAATTTCGCGGCCACGAAGAAGTTTTTCTTCCTGTCTGGTAGCGGATTTTCAACTCAGGTAGCATCGACGCACTCGTAAAATATATTAAACACATGAGGTCGCAGGATGGCGAACATTCCCTACCCACAGTCTTATTACGCTGCTTCCGCCAATGCGGCCCCGGAACGCGCACAGTTGCAAGATGAGGTTGAAACCGACGTCTGCGTGATAGGCGCAGGTTACACGGGCCTGTCCAGCGCCCTGTTTCTTCTGGAAAACGGCTTCCGGGTGACCGTGCTCGAGGCCGCCAAGGTCGGCTTCGGTGCATCCGGGCGCAATGGCGGGCAGATCGTCAACAGCTACAGTCGCGACATCGATGTAATCGAACGCACTGTCGGCCCCAAGCAAGCACAACTGCTGGGTCAGATGGCATTCGAGGGCGGCCGTATCATCCGCGAGCGCGTCGCCAAGTATCAGATCCAGTGCGATCTGAAAGACGGGGGCGTGTTTGCCGCACTGACCAACAAGCAAATGGGTCACCTGGAGTCGCAAAAGCGTCTCTGGGAGCGCTACGGCCACACTCAGCTGGAGTTACTGGACGAGCGGCGGATTCGTGAAGTCGTGGCCTGCGACCAGTACAAGGGCGGCATGCTCGATATGAGTGGCGGCCACATCCACCCGCTGAACCTGGCCCTGGGTGAAGCGGCTGCCGTGGAATCCCTGGGCGGGACCATTTACGAACAATCCCCAGCGCTACGCATCGAGCGCGGCGCCAGCCCCGTGGTACATACCCCGCAGGGTAAAGTCCGCGCCAAGTTCATCATCGTCGCCGGCAACGCCTACCTGGGCAACCTGATTCCGGAGCTGGCAGCCAAATCCATGCCGTGCGGCACCCAGGTGATCACTACCGAACCCTTGGGCGATGAGCTGGCAGCCAGCCTGCTGCCCCAGGACTACTGCGTCGAGGACTGCAACTACCTGCTGGACTATTACCGCCTCTCCGGCGACAAGCGCCTGATCTTCGGCGGCGGAGTAGTGTATGGCGCCCGTGACCCGGCCAATATCGA
Source organism: Pseudomonas sp. LPH60 (assembly GCF_030718165.1). NCBI lineage: Bacteria > Pseudomonadati > Pseudomonadota > Gammaproteobacteria > Pseudomonadales > Pseudomonadaceae > Pseudomonas > Pseudomonas sp. LPH60. The sequence goes on along the minus strand of NZ_JAVAJH010000001.1, from coordinate 487,802 downwards.
AGCGATCATCCGGCCGAAGATGCTCAAGGCCTTCCCGCAGCTGCAAAACGTGAAGATCGACTACGCCTGGACCGGCAACTTCCTGCTAACCCTGTCACGCCTGCCACAGGTTGGCCGTCTGGGAGACAACATCTACTACTCCCAGGGCTGCAGTGGACACGGCGTGACCTATACCCACCTGGCGGGCAAGGTCCTGGCAGAGGCCCTAAGAGGCCAGGCAGAGCGTTTTGACGCCTTCGCCGATCTACCCCACTACCCTTTCCCTGGAGGCCAATTGCTACGCACTCCATTCACTGCACTAGGAGCCTGGTACTACAGCCTACGAGACAAGTTCGGCCTCTGATAAACGGCCTTTCTGACACCATAAAAAACCGCCCAACAGGCGGTTTTTTTATGCTCGGACATTTCCACTCAAATTGCACAACTGCGCCATGCTTATTGCAAAAACAAAAAACCCCGGTCTTTCGACCAGGGTCTTTGCTATCTATGCGAATCAAGCCTTTGGCTTTCTTCGTTGCTTCAAGGCGTTCAGTGGTCCTTGAAACTGATATGGCGCAGCGGACGGGACTCGAACCCGCGACCCCCGGCGTGACAGGCCGGTATTCTAACCGACTGAACTACCGCTGCGTATCGCTTGGACTTGCGTCCATGTGAACCGTTTAAATCGTCTGACTAAAAAGCTTTTGGACTTTTCAATCTCAAACCAGGTCAACCTGATCTGGAAAATATGGCGCAGCGGACGGGACTCGAACCCGCGACCCCCGGCGTGACAGGCCGGTATTCTAACCGACTGAACTACCGCTGCGCGTCGGTTGGAGGCTTCCCTGGAAGCTTCCGCCTTTCTCTCGAAAGACTCTCAGCAATGGTGGGTGATGACGGGATCGAACCGCCGACCCTCTGCTTGTAAGGCAGATGCTCTCCCGGCTGAGCTAATCACCCTTTGCTTCGCTGAGGCCGCGAAATTTACGCAGGTACCGAAGCTAAGTCAATAGCAGGCTTGAAGTTTTTTTCAGAAACAGCTGCAAGCGACACACTGCGAGGCTCAGGCAAAAGCCAAGACCGCATCATCCCTGATAAATCATTTTCTTGGTCATGCCGCCGTCCACCACGAACTCTTGACCAGTAACGAATCCCGAGTTGCGCGACAGCAGCCAAGCCACCATCGCTGCCACGTCCTCAACCGCCCCCACCCTGCCCGCTGGATGCTGGGCGTGATCAGCATCAGACAAAGGCTCGGCACGTCGCACCGCTGGATCACGAGCGTCGATCCAGCCAGGACTCACGGCGTTGACCCGAATTTCCGGCCCCAGGCTAATTGCCAGGGCGTGAGTCAAGGCCAGCAAACCACCCTTGCTCGCCGCATAGGCCTCACTGTCGGGCTCCGATTGCCGAGCACGAGTAGAAGCCAGGTTGACGATAGAACCGCCATGGGCACGCAGATAAGGCGCGCAATGCTTGGCCAGCAGCATAGGCCCGCCAAGATTCACCGCCAGCACCCGATTCCAGTAGGCCAGGTCCAGGCTTTCCAAGGTGATGTTGTGCGGATCGGCCACCGCAGCATTGCAGACCAGGGCGTCCAGGCGCCCGAACTGCCCCAGCACCTCGGCAACCCCTTGAGCCACCTGCTGCTCATCCGCCACGTCCATGGTGATGAACCAGGCATTCTCACCCAGCACCTTGGAAACCTTGGAACCGCGCTCCCGATCCAGATCGGTCAGCACCACTTGCCAGCCTTCACTGATCAGCCATGCAGCGATCCCCAGGCCAATGCCCCGCGCCGCGCCGGTGACCAGCGCAACACGACCATTAACGCCACCCTGAGGCGTGGACAACTCGATCACAAGGCTGCCAGACCGCGAGCCAGGTCGGCCTGCAGGTCAGCCACATCCTCCAGCCCCACCGCAATGCGGATCAGACTGTCACGAATACCCGCAGCCTCACGCTCCTGAGGCGCCAGACGCCCGTGGGAAGTGGTGCTCGGATGGGTAATAGTGGTTTTGCTGTCGCCCAGGTTGGCAGTGATCGAAATCAGCCGAGTGGCATCGATAAAGCGCCAGGCGCCCTCTTTACCGCCCTTGACCTCAAAGCTCACCACCGCACCGAAACCACGCTGCTGGCGCTTGGCCAGCTCGTGCTGCGGATGACTGGCAAGACCTGCATAGTGCACCTTCTCGACACCGTCCTGCTGCTCCAGCCATTGCGCCAGGGCCAGGGCATTGGAGCAGTGGGCACGCATCCGCAAGCTCAGAGTCTCCAGCCCCTTGAGGAAAATCCAAGCATTGAACGGACTCAGGGTCGGCCCTGCAGTACGCAGGAAACCCACCACTTCTTTCATTTGTTCGCTGCGGCCGGCCACCACACCGCCCATACAACGGCCCTGACCGTCAATGAACTTGGTCGCCGAATGCACCACCACATCCGCGCCAAGCTTCAGCGGCTGCTGCAACGCAGGGGTACAGAAACAGTTGTCGACCACCAGCATCGCACCCTTGGCATGAGCTACCTCGGCCAGTGCGGCGATGTCCACCAACTCGGCCAAGGGATTGGATGGCGACTCGACAAACAGCAATTTGGTGTTGCTCTTGATTGCCGCATCCCAGCCGGACAGGTCCGCCAGGGGTACGTAATCAACCTCAACACCAAAACGCCTGAAGTACTTCTCGAACAAGCTGATGGTCGAGCCGAATACACTGCGCGACACCAGCACGTGGTCTCCAGCACTGCAAAGACTCATCACCACCGAAAGAATGGCCGCCATGCCAGTGGCCGTGGCGACTGCCTGCTCCGCACCTTCCAGCGCCGCGATTCGTTCTTCGAACGAGCGCACCGTCGGATTGGTGTAGCGCGAATAGACGTTACCAGGAACCTCGCCGGCGAACCGCGCAGCCGCATCGGCGGCTGTACGGAACACATAGCTGGAGGTAAAGAACATTGGATCACCGTGCTCGCCTTCCGGCGAGCGGTGTTGGCCGGCGCGCACCGCCAGGGTATCGAACGCTACGCCTTCAAGGTCGCTGTCCAGCCGACCGGCATCCCAATCCTGACTCATGCCGCCTACTCCTAATGTCTTCTTAAATGCTCTGGATCAGTTGTTGTACAGATCGATGATGGCGCTGACTGCCTGAGTCTTGGCCTTGGAAGCATCATTACGAGCGTCCTCGATCTTGTTCAGATAGGCCTCATCCACATCGCCAGTGACGTACTTGCCATCAAACACGGCGCAATCGAAGCTCTCGATCTTGATCTTGCCACCACCGACCGCTTCGATCAGGTCTGGCAAGTCTTGATAGATCAGCCAGTCGGCACCGATCAGGTCCGCCACATCCTGGGTCGAACGATTGTGGGCAATCAGTTCATGGGCGCTTGGCATGTCGATGCCGTACACGTTCGGATAGCGTACAGCAGGGGCCGCCGAGCAGAAGTAGACGTTTTTCGCGCCGGCTTCACGGGCCATCTGGATGATCTGCTTGCAGGTGGTGCCACGGACGATGGAGTCATCCACCAGCATCACGTTCTTGCCGCGGAATTCCAGCTCAATTGCATTGAGTTTCTGACGCACGGATTTCTTCCGCGCCGCCTGCCCCGGCATGATGAAGGTGCGACCGATATAGCGGTTCTTGACGAAACCTTCGCGGAACTTGACGCCCAGATGGTTGGCCAACTCCAACGCCGCGGTACGACTGGTGTCCGGAATCGGGATCACCACATCAATATCGTGCTCCGGACGCTCGCGCAGGATCTTCTCGGCCAACTTCTCGCCCATACGCAGACGCGCCTTGTACACCGAGACACCATCAATGATCGAGTCAGGACGAGCCAGATAAACGTGCTCGAAGATGCACGGAGTCAGCTGCGGGTTGGTGGCGCACTGGCGGGTGTAGAGTTTGCCTTCTTCAGTGATGTAGACCGCCTCGCCCGGAGCCAGGTCGCGAATCAGGGTGAAGCCCAGCACGTCCAGGGAAACGCTTTCCGAGGCAATCATGTACTCCACGCCTTCGTCGGTATGACGCTGGCCGAAGACGATCGGACGGATACCGTGTGGATCACGGAAACCGACGATGCCGTAACCGGTGATCATGGCCACCACTGCGTAACCACCGACACAGCGGTTGTGCACGTCAGTCACCGCAGCAAACACGTCTTCCTCGGTAGGCTGCAGCTTGCCGCGCTGGGCCAGCTCGTGAGCGAACACGTTGAGCAGCACTTCGGAGTCGGAGTTGGTGTTGACGTGGCGCAGATCGGACTCATAGATCTCTTTGGCCAACTGCTCGACATTGGTCAGGTTGCCGTTGTGCGCCAGGGTGATGCCGTACGGCGAGTTGACGTAGAACGGCTGAGCCTCGGCCGAAGTCGAACTGCCCGCAGTCGGGTAACGCACATGGCCAATACCCATGTGACCGACCAGACGCTGCATATGCCGCTGCTGGAACACATCACGAACCAGGCCATTGTCCTTGCGCAGGAATAACCGGCCATCATGGCTGGTCACGATACCGGCAGCGTCCTGGCCGCGGTGCTGGAGGACGGTTAGCGCGTCATACAGCGCCTGATTGACGTTCGACTTACCGACGATACCGACGATGCCACACATGCGACGCAACCCCTACTTAATGAAACTGAACTGAACACATCTTACTGAGGCGTTTTGGCCGGTAAGAGGTGCTCCTTGAACGGCATTTCAGCGGGTACGCTGATACCGCTGGCCAGCCACTGACTGCTCCACCCCAGAATGAGGTTCTTGGACCAGTCTGCAACCAATAGAAATTGTGGCACCAGTCGCGACTGTTGCCACCAGGAATCCTGCTGAACCGGCCCCAGGCTCAAGAGCCCGACGGCCACGACCACCAGCAACGCGCCACGCGCCGCGCCGAAGGCCATGCCGAGAAATCGATCGGTTCCGGAGAGACCGGTGACACGAATCAATTCGCCGATGAGATAGTTGACCATTGCCCCCACCAGCAAGGTGGCGACAAACATGATTGCGCAGCCCGCGATCACGCGAGCCGAAGGAGTTTCGATATAACCGCCGAGGTACTCGGACAGTGAGCCACCAAACATCCAGGCAACGACTCCTGCGATGATCCAGGTAAGCAACGACAAGGCTTCTTTGACGAAACCGCGGCTCAAGCTGATCAAAGCGGAGATGGCGATTATTGCAATGATCGCCCAGTCAACCCAGGTAAATGGCACAGTGCAGCCTACAGACGGATAAGGCGGCGCATTTTAACAGAGCGCTTGGCTGTCGGTAAGCTGCGATTCACTGTGCTTTTGAAATCAGCCAGATAGCCTCAGCCACGCTCCGGCTGGAAGCGCACCACAAACCCCTTGAGGTTGTGCTGACGACCCAACAGGTCACGCAGACGATCAGCCTCGGCCCGCTCGATCAACGGCCCGACAAACACCCGATTCTTGCCTTCAGCAGAACGGATATATGCGTTATAGCCCTGGCTGCGCAGGGTTTTCTGCAGGTTTTCCGCACTTTCACGGCTCGACAGGCTGGCCAACTGCACCGACCAGCTGATGGACAGACCATTGGCATCGATCCGACTCTGACTGGTATCAGGCTTGGCTACGGCAATCGGCTGGGCTGGGGCCGGCACAGGGGCAGGCTTAGGCGCTGGCGCCGGCTTGCTGGCCACTACAGGTGCTGGCGCAACCGCTGGCGCACTCGGAGCAATCGACATCGACGGTGCAACCTGCTGCACCACGGACTCCTCGACAGGCACCGGTTCCTGGGGCAATACCTGGGACTCAGGCACCACCACCGGCTCAACCTGAACCTGAGGCATGGTCGAGGCCTGTGGCGCCGGCGGCGCTTCAACCGTTACGTGGCGCTGCTCATCCTCTCGCGAGAACAGCATCGGCAGAAAAATCACCGCCAAAGCCACCAACACCAGCGCTCCAACCATTCGCTGCTTGTAGACCTTATCCAGCATTGCCATGTGCAGCTTCCTCCGTGGAGCGCCGGGCGAGCCACTCAAGCGCCTCGGCAACACAATAAAAAGATCCGAACAGCAGAATTTCGTCATCTGCAGTCGCTTGCGCACATTGCGCGTCCAACGCCGCTGCGACACTGGCATAAGACGCTACCGAAGCACCAAGGTTCTCCAAGGCGGCCTGCAGATCCTCAACAGGACGCGCCCGAGGCGAATCCAGTGGAGCCACCGCCCAGTGCTGGACCGAGGCCTGCAAACTGCCGACAACTCCCGACAGATCCTTGTCTGCCAGCAGGCCGAATACCGCCAGGCGCTTGCCGGCTACGGGTCGACGCGCCAGGCGCTCAGCCAGATACTGCGCGGCATGGGGATTGTGCCCCACATCCAGCAGCAGGTTCAGACGCTTGCCCTGCCACTCGATCTGCCGACGATCCAGACGGCCGGTCACCCGGGTCCGCTGCAGAGCTGCACCGATCAGCTCAGGCTGCCAGGGCAACCCGGTAAGCAGGTAGGCCTGCAACGCCAACGCCGCGTTTTCCATGGGCAAATCGAGCAGCGGCAGATCCCGCAACTCAACCTGATTGCCCCGGGCATCCAGACCACGCCATTGCCAATATTCTTCGGTGAGCCCGAGGTCGAAATCTCGCCCCCGGAGAAAAAGCGGACAACCCAGCTCTCGCGCCTTGTCCAGCAAAGGCTGCGGCGGATTCAGGTCGCCACACAGAGCTGGAGCGCCGGCACGGAAGATTCCAGCCTTCTCGAAAGCCACGGACTCCCGGGAATCCCCCAGGTACTCGATATGATCGACACCAATGCTGGTGACCAATGCCAGGTCGGCATCCACCAGATTGACCGCATCCAGACGCCCACCCAGCCCCACTTCCAGGACTACGGCATCCAGGGCCGCGCGCTGGAACAGCCAGAACGCCGCCAGGGTGCCCATCTCGAAATAGGTCAGGGAAACATCACCACGCCCCGCCTCTACCGCAACAAAGGCCTCGCACAGTTGCTGATCAGTGGCCTCAACGCCATTGATCTGCACCCGTTCGTTGTAGCGCAGCAGGTGCGGCGAGCTGTAGACCCCAACCTGCAGGCCCTGAGCCCGCAACAGGGAAGCGACAAAGGCACAAGTAGAGCCCTTGCCATTGGTACCCGTGACTGTGATGACCCGAGGCGCCGGCTTGCCCAGCCCCATCCGGGCCACTACCTGCTGCGAGCGCTCAAGCCCCATATCGATGGCCGAAGGGTGCAACTGCTCAAGGTAGGCGAGCCAATCGCCCAGGGTACGCTGGGTCATAGGTTTGCTGGAGCCGGCGGAACCACGATCGGTTCAACGGGAGCAGCCACGAATTCAGGCGTCGGCAGCCCCATGAGCTGGGCCAGCAGATTACCCAGGCGCGGACGCAGCTCCTGACGGGAGATGATCATGTCGATGGCACCGTGCTCCAGAAGGAATTCGCTGCGCTGGAAGCCTTCCGGCAGTTTTTCCCGCACGGTCTGCTCGATCACTCGCGGCCCCGCGAAGCCCACCAGGGCTTTAGGCTCGGCGACGATTACATCACCCAACATCGCCAGACTGGCGGAAACACCACCGTAGACCGGGTCGGTCAGCACGGAGACGAATGGAATACCTTCTTCACGCAGGCGCGCCAGCACGGCGGAGGTCTTGGCCATCTGCATCAGGGAGATCAGCGCCTCCTGCATCCGCGCACCACCGGAGGCGGAGAAGCAGATCATTGGGCAACGGTTTTCCAGAGCGTAGTTGGCCGCGCGGACAAAGCGTTCGCCAACGATGGCGCCCATGGACCCGCCCATGAAGGAGAACTCAAAGGCCGAGACCACGACCGGCATGCCTAGCAGAGTGCCACTCATGGAGATCAGAGCGTCCTTCTCGCCCGTCTGCTTCTGCGCTGCTGTCAGACGGTCCTTGTACTTCTTGCCGTCACGGAATTTCAGACGGTCAACCGGCTCCAGGTCAGCGCCCAGCTCGGCACGACCTTCGGCGTCGAGGAAAATATCGATCCGGGCGCGAGCACCGATGCGCATGTGGTGATTGCACTTGGGGCAAACATCCAGGGTCTTTTCCAGCTCCGGACGATAAAGCACCGCCTCGCAGGACGGACACTTGTGCCAAAGACCTTCGGGCACCGAGCTTTTCTTCACCTCGGAACGCATGATCGAAGGGATCAGTTTGTCTACTAACCAGTTGCTCATGCTTTCTTTCTCCAGTACCGGCGGCCCGAACGCTCTGGTTCGCAACCCCGCGTATGCCCTTGAGCTAAATTCATGTGTGCGGCGATGATCACTTCGCTACCGCGGTCAGCACCGGGCTCGACCTGCCTGCAATGAAGCGCCCCTCAGCCATCCCGACAACCCGCAATAGAGCGGTTGCCACTCGATTCCGACCCCGCCTTAAGGCGGCGCCTGCCTGTTTTGTACAGTGGTGTTATGGACGGCGGCAGACTGCCAGCCGTCACATCGACTCGTTGCTACGACGCACTGCCTGCATAAATGCCTGAATCTTTGCCGGGTCCTTGATGCCCTTGCTCTGCTCCACACCGCCACTGACGTCCACCGCGTAGGGGCGAACCCGAGTAATGGCCTCGGCGACGTTCTGCGCAGACAGCCCGCCAGCCAGGATGATCGGCTTGCTCAGCCCCTGAGGAACCAGGGACCAGTCAAAGGCCTCGCCAGTTCCCCCCGGCACACCCTCGACATAGGTATCCAGCAGAATTCCGCTGGCGCGCGGATAAGCCAGGCAGGCAGCAGCAACGTCATCCCCGGCCTTGACTCGCAGCGCCTTGATATAGGGACGGTGATAACCCTCGCAATCCGCTGCCGACTCATCGCCATGGAACTGCAGCAGGTCCAGCGGAACGGCATCGAGGATCTCCCCCAACTCGCAGCGACTGGCATTGACGAACAGCCCGACCGTCGTCACGAACGGCGGCAAGGCGGCGATGATCGCCCGCGCCTGCTGCACACTCACCGCCCGGGGACTCTTGGCATAGAACACCAGACCGATGGCATCGGCCCCCGCCGCCACCGCTGCCAACGCATCTTCTATGCGGGTAATACCGCAAATCTTGCTGCGAACAGCTGACATGTCGTTTGAACCTCGGGGGCAAATTCGGAAAGTTCCGGATGGTAGCAAATGCTTTTCCGGGCGTCAGCCGTCAAGTTCAGACCAACCGGTGAGGAAATGTGGCCCGATGTATCGCTCCGGCAACTGGAACTCATCCTTGTATTCCACCTGCACCAGATACAGGCCGAAAGGATGGGCGGTGACCCCGCCCGTGCGGCGAATCCGGCTCTCCAAGACCTCCCGCGCCCACTCCACCGGCCGCTCGCCCGCACCAATAGTCATCAAGACCCCGGCAATATTGCGCACCATGTGATGCAGGAAGGCACTGGCGCGAATGTCCAGGACAATCATCTTGCCGTGCCGGGTAACCCGCAGGTGGTGAATCTCCTTGATCGGTGACTTGGCCTGGCACTGACCGGCCCGGAACGCACTGAAATCATGGGTCCCCACCAGAAACGCGGCAGCCTGGGCCATCCGTTCGATATCCAGCGGCCGGTGATTCCAAGTGACCTCCTCATTGAGATGGGCCGGACGGATCTGATCGTTGTAGATCACATAGCGATAGCGCCGGGCAATCGCCTTGAACCGAGCATGAAAATGCGCTGGCATCTCACGAGCCCAACTGACACTGATGTCATGAGGCAGGTTGATATTGGCCCCCATGACCCAAGCCTTCATCGAGCGCACGGCCTGGGTATCGAAATGCACCACCTGACCACAGGCATGCACACCGGCATCGGTACGCCCCGCACAAGCCACCACCACGGGAGAATCCGCGACCCTGGACAAGGCCTTCTCCAGGGTTTCCTGGACGCTGGGCACACCAGAAGCCTGACGCTGCCAACCGCGATAGCGCGATCCCTTGTATTCAACACCCAGAGCGATGCGGGAAAAGCCTGCGGCCGCCATTTCGGCGGCCGGGTTATCTATATTTGCCAAGAACTTACAGCCTGCTGATATGCGCAAAGGCGCTCATTATAAGGCTGGCGGGAGCAGACGCCATGCACTGCCGCGGTTTAGTTGCAGATTGCTTCACCTCGACAACGATTGCATCAGCCGCCAGGTCATCGCTATATAGCAATCTACATAGCGGTAGAAAAACAAACACCCTGACCGAGAGCCGACGAATGATCGCAACCAACAAAGAAGCCGTGGGCCTGGCCTACAGCCTGGAAGGCATGCTCCACGCCAAGCGCATGACCTGGGAGGCCATCGCGCAAATGGCCAGGCGGATCAGACCCGGCATGCACGAATCCACCGCCAGGGAGATGGGCCTGCAAGTATTACAGGAGCTGGGCATGGAACGTATTTGGCACCCACTGCTGATTCGTTTTGGCGCCAACACCCTTAAGACCTTCAAGCAACGCTCCGACAGCGACCCCCAGCTGAATGAAAACGATCTGTTCTTCATTGACCTGGGAGTCGTCTGGGATCGCCACGAAGGCGATTGTGGAGCGACTTACGTCGTAGGTTGCGACGAGGAAATGCACGCCTGTGCCGCGGCCGCCAAGAGCCTGTTCGATCAGGTGCACGATCACTGGAAAACCCATCAAGTGGCCGGCGCCGAACTGTACCAATATGCCGAAGAACAGGCCCGCGCCATGGGCTGGATGCTCAACCTGGAGATCAAGGGGCATCGGGTCAGCGACTTCCCCCACGCCATCTATCGCGCTGGAGACCTGGGGGACTTCGCCGACTGCCCACAAGTGGGCCTGTGGATCCTGGAAATCCAGATCGCCCACCCCACTCGCCCCTTTGGCGCCTTCTACGAAGACCTGCTGGTCTGAATGACCGCCAAAAGCGCCACCAACAAAAACGGCAGCCTTATCGGCTGCCGTTCTGCTCAAGCATCGGGTTGTTTCAGGCCAGCCTTGCGAGCATTTCCTGCGCTTCGCTCTTCTGCCCTTCATTACCCTCGCTGAGCACTTCGCCCAGAATATCCCGCGCGCCGTCGTTGTCACCCATATCGATATAGGCCTGAGCCAGATCCAGCTTGGTGGCCACTTCATCGCTGCCGGCGAGGAAGTCGAAATCCGCTTCCTCAGGCGCAGCCGCAGCATCTTCAGCCGTGAAGCTTGGCGTAGCCGGCTCCGCCTGATCCAGACTCTGGGCCAGACGATCCAGTTCGGCGTTGACATCATCCAGTTCGGAGGCAAAGGCGTCCTTGGGCTCTGCCGCGGCATCCATTTCATCAGCCAGGGACAGATCGAAGTCCGCCGACAGATCCAAGTCATCCAGCGTGGACTCGGTGACGGTAGGCACATCGCCAGCCGGCAGATCCTTGAGATCGTCTTCCAGGCTCAACAGGAAGTCGTCGTCACTCTGGGTCGACGCCGGCAGGTCCGCTCCGAGATCAAGGTCGAAATCCCCCAGATCATCCAGGCTTTCCTGGGCCGCAGTCTGCTGCTCAAGAACCGAACCAAAGCTCAGGTCGTCGTCCAGAGGGAACTCCTCCAGCTCAACCTCAGGTTCGGACGCCACTACCGCTGGCGAAGCTGCCTCGAGGTCATCCAGGCTCAGATCGAAATCCGCGTCCAGACCTTCCACAGGCGCCGCGGGCTCAGGCTCATCCAGCAGCTCCTTGACATACTGAGCATCCAGTTCCGCAGCCACAGCCGCAGCAGCCAGCCCCGCTGTCGCCGCCACCGCCACCGCCACCATCGCCGGGAAACGGCTCTTGAGCTGCTCGACCTGAGCGTGGTTATCGCCATTGGCTACCAGCTGCCGCTCCTGAGCGACGAAGGCACTGCGATCCCCCTGATGCGCATACACTTCCATCAGCTTGAGGCGCAGATCACTGCTCTGCGGCTCGAGCTTGACCGCCTCTTCAAGAATGGCTGCCGCCTGATTCAGGCGACCACCATCGATATGGTTCTGCGCCTGTCCCAGCACATCGGTGGCTCGCTCAACCGGCGCCGCCGGAACTGGCGCCATCACCGGAGCTGGAGCTGGAGCTGGAGCTGGAGCTGGAGCTGGAGCAAGCTTGACGCTTGGTGGCGGGACTTCAAGGCCTTCGAAGCTACCTTCCGGAAGATCCAGTTCCTCGGCGAAGTCGCTATTTTCCTCGGACAACGCCCGCGCCATGCGCAGGTGCTTTTCCGCTTCCTGCTGAGCCTTGCGACGACGCGCCAGCAACAGCAACAGCAGCAACACCGCCACTATCGCACCGCCACCTACCAGCCCGAGAAGGATTGGATTGGTCAGCAGGTCGCCATACTTGTCTTCGTCAGCCTGGGCCGCTGGCACATCCGGAGCCGGATTGGCTGCTGGCTCACTGACTGGAGCTTGCGCAACCACTGGCGTCGCCGCAGGCGCCTCAGGTTTGGCCACCAGCTCAGCAGGCATCACCGCTGTTGGCTGAGCGACAGGGGCTGCACCTTCAGCCTGCAACTTGGCCAACTGGTTGTTCTTCAATTCGATCAGGCGCTGCAGCTTGTCCAGCTGACTCTGCAGATCCGCCATGCGCTCCTTGAGCTCAGCATTATCGCGACGGGTTGCATCCAGGCTTTCCTGAGTCACCGCCAGCTTGTTGTTCAGGGCCTTGCTATCACCCGCGACGCCCTTGCCACCAGCCTTGCCGCTGTCCGCAGAAACCAGGCTCAGGTTGTCCTTGGTGTTGACCTGCTTGGGCGCCTTTTCGGCACCCGCACGACGAGTCGCATCCACCTGCAGCTGGCTCCGTGCACCAGCGCGACGCCCCTGACGCCAGGCAGCATTCTGCGCAGCAACTTCGGCAATGGCCTTGGGCTGCGGCAACGCGGTGCTCTGCACCACGTCAGGCAGGCGCAGGACCCTGCCAGCTTTCAATCGATTGATGTTGCCGTCGATAAAGGCATCCGGGTTCAGCGCCTGGATCGCCAGCATGGTTTGCTGGATCGACGCGCCATTGCGATTCTTTGCGGCGATTTCCCACAGCGTGTCACGAGGCGCAGTTGTGTATTGCTCAGGCTTGCTGATTTTGTTGGCCCGAGTGACCGGGGCATTCACCGCCGGGCCACTGACCGGTGCCGCCTGTGCAGCAGCAGCGGTTTGCGGGGAAAACTTCGAAGGGTCCAGCAGCACGCTGTAATCGCGCAGCAGACGACCGTTGGGCCACATTACCTGGACCAGAAACTTGACCATCGGCTCCGACAACGGCTGGCTAGAGGTCACCCGCAGTACGCTCTTGCCGCCTGGATTGAGAACAGGAGTAAAACTCAGGTCATTGAGAAAGGCCTGACGATCGACGCCGGCCTTGGCGAACTCTTCTGCCGGGGCCAGGCTGGGCACCACTTCCGCAGCAGTAAGGTCCTTGATATCGAGCAATTCGATTTCTGCTACCAGAGGCTGGTTCAGACTCGACTTCAGGGTCAGCTCCCCGAGCCCAAGCGCCTGCGCCATACCGGAGGACAGCGCCGAGGCGGCCGCTATTGCTAACACCAGTTTGCGAACTTGAACCATAGCCTCATCCTTTGTTTGAACATTCCTCGGCCAGCGAGAAGGTTTTGTAGCGGCTGCCATAAGGCACTGCGCGGGATCATGAGCGACCGCCACGCGGGATTATTTACTGCATGCCCCGGGAGCACCTGACGGCCACTCACCTCCAGCAACTTGCCAAGCATAGCGCCCAGCTAGATTCATTCTGCAAATTGTTGCCAAGTATCTTTTACAGCAGGTCTTTTATCAACAATTCAGCCAGCTGCACAGCGTTCAAGGCCGCACCTTTGCGGACGTTGTCCGAAGTCAGCCACAGATTCAGTTCCGCCGAATCGTCGACGCCCCCACGAACCCGCCCCACATAGACTACGTCCTGGCCCACGGCGTCACCCACTGCGGTGGGATAATCACCGGCGTCCACCAGTTCCAGGCCGGGAGCCGCCTCCAGCGCCGCATTCACCGCCGCCAGATCGACGTCGGCACCTGACTGCAAAGTCACGCTATAGCTATCGCCAAAAAACACCGGTGCTTGAATGCAAGTGACAGAAATCTTTAATAAAGGCTGCCCCAGCACCTCCCGCAACTCTCTCACCAGACGCTTTTCCAACAGAGTGTGTCCCTGGGCATCTGGCGTACCGACCTGAGCCAGCAGATTGAAGGCTACTTGGCGGTCGAAGAAACGCGGCTCCAGCGGTCGCACATTCAGCAGTTCGGCGGTTTGCCGGGCCAGCTCGCTGACGGCCTCACGCCCCTGGCTGGAAATCGCCAGGCTGGCCGTCAGGTTGACCCGCTGGATATCCAGCACGCCCTGCAATGGCGCCAGCGCCACCGCCAGTGCCGTGGCCGCAGCACTGGGACTGCTCAGTTGCACCGGCTTCTTTAGACCAGCCAGCGCCTGGGCATTGGCCTCAGGCACGACATTGGGTGCCTGGGCCGACGGCAAGGCACCGGAGAGGTCGATCACGGCGCAATTGGCCGCTGTGGCTCGCGGAGCGAAGCTCAGGGTCACCGCAGGGCCCGCGGCGAAAAACGCCAACTGAACCTTGCCAAAGTCGAACTCGTCGACTTCTCGCACACGAACATTCTTGCCGCGAAACGGCACCGAGTGACCGGCCGACTCACTGCTGGCGAGCAGGTGCAGGTTGGCAACGGGGAAATCACGCTCTTCGAGAATCTGCACCAGGGTTTCGCCAACCGTGCCGGTGGCGCCGATAACAGCAATATCAAAGGACGGGGTCATGGTGCTACCTCAGGCGGAACGGGGGGAGCGGCACTTTACCCGGCACGGGGTGACGAGGCAATTCGCGGGGGAAAGTGCCGGTTGGGCTAAAGCACTCTTCGCGGGCGAGTCCGCTACATGAGCATGAAAAAGCCCGCGCCTTGTGCAAGGGGCGGGCTGTTTCAAACGCTTAGAGAATCAACGCTCCAGCAAGATCCGCAGCATGCGGCGCAGCGGTTCGGCTGCACCCCACAGCAACTGGTCGCCCACGGTGAAGGCACCGAGGAACTGCGAGCCCATGTTCAGCTTGCGCAGACGGCCAACCGGAATGTTCAGAGTGCCGGTGACCTTGGTCGGACTCAGCTCCTGCATGCTGATGTCGCGCTGGTTCGGCACCAGTTTGACCCAGGGATTGTGCTGGCTGATCAGCCCTTCGATATCGGCGATCGGCACATCCTTGTTGAGCTTGATGGTCAGCGCCTGGCTGTGGCAGCGCATCGCACCGATACGCACGCAAATGCCATCCACCGGGATCGGGCTCTTGAAGCGACCGAGGATCTTGTTGGTCTCGGCCTGGGCCTTCCACTCTTCACGGCTCTGGCCGTTAGGCAGTTCCTTGTCGATCCACGGGATCAGGCTGCCGGCCAGGGGCACGCCGAAGTTCTCGGTCGGATAGGCATCGCTGCGCATGGCTTCAGCCACTTTACGGTCGATGTCGAGGATGGCGCTGGCCGGATTGGCCAGGTCATCAGCGACAGCCGCGTGGGTCGCGCCCATTTGCTTGATCAGCTCGCGCATGTTCTGCGCGCCGGCGCCGGAGGCCGCCTGGTAGGTCATGGCGCTCATCCACTCCACCAGACCGGCTTCGAACAAGCCGCCCAGGCCCATCAGCATCAGGCTGACGGTGCAGTTGCCACCGATGTAGTTCTTGGTCCCGGCATCCAGTTGCTGGTCGATGACCTTGCGGTTCACCGGGTCAAGAATGATCACCGCATCATCCTGCATGCGCAGGCTGGAAGCGGCGTCGATCCAGTAACCCTGCCAGCCGGCTTCACGCAGCTTGGGGAAGACTTCGCTGGTGTAGTCGCCACCCTGGCAGGTCAGAATCACGTCGAGGGTTTTCAACTCTTCAATGTTGTAGGCGTCCTTCAGTGGAGCAATGTCCTTGCCCACCGACGGCCCCTGGCCACCGACATTGGAAGTGGTGAAAAACACCGGTTCAATAAGATCGAAGTCCTGCTCTTCAAGCATCCGCTGCATGAGCACGGAACCGACCATACCGCGCCAACCGATCAGACCTACACGTTTCATCGCAACTACACCTTTACAAAAGTGGGCCACCGTCTGTGCGGTGGGCCCGAAAGATTACAGATTCCGCAGCGCGGCGACTACTGCATCGCCCATTTCCTGCGTACCGACTTTGGTACAACCGGCCGACCAGATGTCACCGGTGCGCAAACCCTGATCCAGCACTCGGCTCACCGCCTGCTCGATGGCATCTGCCGCGTCATTCAGGTTGAAGCTGTAACGCAGCATCATCGACACCGAGAGGATGGTCGCCAGCGGGTTGGCAACACCCTGGCCGGCGATGTCCGGCGCCGAACCGTGGCAAGGCTCGTACATGCCCTTGTTGTTGGCATCCAGGGAAGCCGACGGCAGCATGCCGATGGAACCGGTGAGCATTGAAGCCTCATCGGAGAGGATGTCGCCGAACATGTTGTCGGTGACGATCACGTCGAACTGCTTCGGCGCACGCACCAGTTGCATGGCGGCGTTGTCCACATACATGTGGCTCAACTCGACATCCGGGTAGTCCAGCGCCACTTGTTCGACCACTTCACGCCACAACTGGCTGGAGGCCAGAACGTTGGCCTTGTCCACCGAGCAGAGCTTCTTGCCACGCACCCGCGCCATGTCAAAGCCGACCCGGGCGATACGACGGATTTCACTTTCGCTGTACGGCAGGGTGTCGTAGGACTGGCGCTCGCCATTTTCCAGCTCACGGGTGCCGCGAGGCGCGCCGAAGTAGATGCCGCCGGTCAACTCGCGCACGATGAGGATATCCAGGCCCGAGACAATTTCCGGCTTCAGGCTCGAGGCATCGGCCAGTTGCGGATAGAGGATCGCCGGGCGCAGGTTGCCGAACAGACCCAACTGCGCACGAATCTTCAGCAAGCCGCGCTCAGGACGGGTATCACGCTCGATCTTGTCCCACTTCGGACCACCCACAGCACCCAGCAGCACAGCATCGGCGGCACGAGCACGATCCAGGGTCTCATCGGCCAGGGGCACACCGTGCTTGTCGATGGCAGCACCACCGATGACGTCGTGGCTCAGCTCGAAGCCCAGGCTGTACTTGTCATTGGCCAATTCCAGCACCTTGACCGC
Source organism: Pseudomonas sp. LPH60 (assembly GCF_030718165.1). Taxonomy (NCBI): domain Bacteria; kingdom Pseudomonadati; phylum Pseudomonadota; class Gammaproteobacteria; order Pseudomonadales; family Pseudomonadaceae; genus Pseudomonas; species Pseudomonas sp. LPH60. Next base: position 470,758 of record NZ_JAVAJH010000001.1, on the reverse strand, counting down.
CTCGGCCATGATTTCCGGACCAATACCGTCACCTGGGAGAATCAGAATCTGCTTGCTCATGCGTTCCTCATTTGCTCTGTCGGCGCATCCGCAGGCGCGCCCGGAAAAGTTCTATCGCTCGGCCCACAGCACCAGTACATCTGTACTGAACGAACCATCGGCCTCAATCTCAAAATATTCGCGCACTTCATTGCCCATTGCCTGCTGCAGCTCGCGAATTGCCGCCCGCAGCACCTGGGGCGTGCGCATGCGTTCGACCCAGGAGTTGTACTCCAGGCGCAGACGCTGACGAGCGGTACTGCGGGTATGCAACCCTGCCTCGCTGACCTGGCGCAGCCACTCCCCAGCCGAATAGTCACGAACATGACTGGTGTCACGCAGCACTTCGACGCTTTGCAGGTAAGTGTCCAGCAGTGGACTGCCCGGCGACAAGACATCAATGAACGCCGCCACGCCACCCGGCTTCAGCACCCGGCGCACCTCTCTCAAGGCCAGGCCCAAGTCGCTCCAATGGTGAGCCGAGTAGCGACTGAAGACGAAGTCGAACTCGCCGTCGGCGAACGGCAAGCGCTCAGCTGCGCCTTTAACGGTGCGGACGTTGTTCAGATTACGCTCCTGCGCGGCTCCCGACACTACATCCAGCATCTGCTGGGAGAGGTCGTAAGCCACCACTTCCTTGACCAGCGGCGCAACGTGGAAGCTGACATGACCGGCGCCACAGCCCAGGTCCAGGACCCGGGCAGCACCCCGGCCCGCCACTTCGGCTTGTAGCAGCGCGAATTCGGCGCCTTGAGCGTGTACGGCACTGCTCAGGTAGGCCGAGGCCTGTTCACCGAATTGCTTCTGTACCACCTGGCTATGGGCGTTGCTGGTCATGCTGTGGTCCTTTTGATCAGGGGAACGGCGTTCGCTGGCCAACCAGCTCCTGCAACACAAATCCGCAGGAGCTGGCTGCCGGTGATCAGGCGTCGCGGAACAACCAGGGCTGGCTGGCCCGATGCTTGGCCTCAAAGGCGGCAATGGCGTCAGCGTCCTGCAAGGTCAGGCCGATGTCGTCCAGACCGTTGAGCAGGCAATGCTTGCGGAAGGCATCAATCTCGAACTTCAACACCTTGCCGTCGGGACGGGTCACGGTCTGCGCCTCAAGGTCGATGTGCAACTGGTAACCCGGCGTGGCTTCGACCTGCTGGAACAGCTCGTCGACTTCGGCGTCGCTCAAGATGATCGGCAACAAACCGTTCTTGAAGCTGTTGTTGAAGAAGATGTCGGCATAGCTTGGCGCGATGATGCTGCGAAAACCGTACTCTTCCAGGGCCCAGGGCGCGTGCTCACGGCTCGAGCCGCAGCCGAAGTTCTCCCGCGCCAGCAACACGCTGGCCCCTTGGTAACGCTCGGCGTTAAGGACGAACTCCTTGTTCAACGGACGCTTGGAGTTGTCCTGGTAGGGCTGGCCCACGTCGAGGTAGCGCCACTCATCGAACAGATTCGGACCGAAGCCGGTGCGCTTGATCGACTTGAGGAATTGCTTGGGGATGATCTGGTCGGTGTCGACGTTGGCACGATCCAAAGGCACGACCAAACCATTGTGCTGGGTGAAAGCTTTCATGCTGCGCTCCTTAGATCAATTCACGGACGTCGACGAAACGACCGCTGACAGCGGCGGCGGCGGCCATGGCCGGGCTGACCAGATGGGTGCGCCCACCGGCACCCTGGCGCCCTTCGAAGTTGCGGTTCGACGTCGAAGCGCAATGCTCACCGGACTCCAGGCGATCCGGGTTCATCGCCAGGCACATCGAGCAGCCCGGCTCACGCCATTCGAAGCCGGCTTCGAGGAAGATCTTGTCCAGGCCTTCCGACTCAGCCTGGGCCTTCACCAGCCCCGAACCCGGAACCACGATCGCCTGCTTGATGGTGGAGGCCACTTTACGGCCCTTGGCGATCACCGCCGCGGCACGCAAGTCTTCAATCCGCGAGTTGGTGCAGGAACCGATGAACACGCGATCCAATTGAATGTCGGTGATGGCCTGGTTGGCGCTCAAACCCATGTACTTCAAGGCACGGACGATGGAGTCACGCTTGACCAGGTCCATTTCCTTGGCCGGGTCCGGCACGCGCTGATCCACGGCCAAAACCATTTCCGGCGAAGTGCCCCAGCTGACTTGCGGCTTGATTTGCGCGGCGTCGAGCTCGACCACGGTGTCGAACTGGGCATCGGCATCGGACACCAGGTCTTTCCAGGCCTCGACCGCCAAGTCCCATTCGGCGCCCTTGGGTGCAAATGGACGACCCTTGACATAAGCCACGGTCTTTTCGTCCGCCGCCACCAGTCCGACACGGGCACCGGCTTCGATGGACATGTTGCAGATGGTCATGCGGCCTTCAACGGAAAGGTCGCGAATCGCGCTGCCGGCGAACTCGATGGCGTGGCCGTTGCCACCGGCGGTGCCGATCTTGCCGATCACTGCGAGGACGATGTCCTTGGCGGTCACGCCAAAGGGCAAGGTGCCTTCCACGCGCACCAGCATGTTCTTCATCTTCTTGGCCACCAGGCACTGAGTGGCGAGCACATGCTCCACCTCGGAAGTGCCGATGCCATGGGCCAGGGCACCAAAGGCACCGTGGGTGGAGGTGTGGGAGTCACCGCAGACCACGGTCATGCCCGGCAAGGTGGCGCCCTGTTCCGGGCCGATCACGTGGACGATGCCCTGACGCACATCGTTCATCTTGAATTCGACGATGCCGTATTCGTCACAGTTGTCATCGAGGGTCTGCACCTGCAGCCGGGAGACCTGATCGGCAATCGCTTCGATCCCGCCCTTGCGCTCAGGCGTAGTCGGTACGTTGTGGTCCGGGGTAGCGATGTTGGCATCGATGCGCCATGGCTTGCGTCCGGCCAGACGCAGGCCTTCGAACGCTTGCGGCGAGGTCACTTCATGGATGATGTGACGATCGATATAGATCAGCGCCGAACCATCGTCGCGCTGCTTGACCAAATGCGAATCCCAGAGCTTGTCGTAGAGCGTCTTGCCGGCCATCGGACCATTCCTCATCAGCTTGTTTCTATGCCCCGGGCCCTGACCGTCGGCCGATCAATAACCCCTTGGCTTGTGAGGCTGATGCTATGGCGTTAGATTAAATAACTCAAATTCATATTTTTCATGCTTTGGATAACCAACTGGAATACAACCATGGACCTGGCCAACCTCAATGCCTTTATAGCCATCGCCGAGACCGGCAGCTTTTCCGGCGCCGGTGAACGCCTGCACCTGACCCAGCCCGCTATCAGCAAACGTATCGCCGGCCTGGAGCAGCAGCTCAATGTGCGGCTGTTCGACCGCCTGGGCCGCGAGGTCGGCCTGACCGAGGCCGGACGCGCTCTGCTGCCCCGGGCGTATCAGATCATCAACGTTCTGGACGACACCCGTCGCGCCCTGACCAACCTCACCGGGGAAGTCAGCGGCCGCCTGACCCTGGCCACCAGCCATCACATCGGCCTGCACCGCCTGCCGCCGCTGCTGCGGGCCTTTACCCGGCGCTACCCGCAAGTGGCGCTGGACATCCAATTCCTCGATTCCGAGGTGGCCTACGAGGAAATCCTCCACGGCCGCGCCGAACTGGCGGTGATCACCTTGGCACCCGAGCCCCACAGCCTGATCAAGGCCACCGCGGTCTGGGACGACCCGCTGGACTTTGTCGCCGCCCCGGAACATCCGCTGGTCAGCAACGGCCAGGTCAGCCTGGCGGATATTGCCCTGCATCCGGCAGTTTTTCCCGGCGGCAACACCTTTACCCACCATATTGTCCAACGCTTGTTTGAGGCCCAAGGCCTGACGCCGAACATCGCCATGAGCACTAACTATCTGGAAACTATAAAGATGATGGTTTCCATCGGTCTGGCCTGGAGCGTCCTGCCCCGCACCATGCTCGACGATCAAGTGGCGCGCATTCCTTTACCGGGCATACAACTGCGACGCCAGCTAGGCTATATCCTGCATACCGAACGGACGCTGTCGAATGCTGCGCGGGCCTTCATGGCCTTACTGGATGCACAAGTCGATTGGCCAGGGAACCCGGCATAGCTCTTCCGGGTATTGCCCGTGCCAAGCCGAACTGTCATGAGTATCCCGCGCCAAACGAATGACTCAGCTCAAGGCCTGACACCCATGCCAAAACCCGCTGACCGTATTCCACCCATGCCGCGTATCCATGCTGTCGACCCCAGGGAGTCGGAGCAAAGCTGGGAAAGCGCACCGCAGTTGCTCGCTGCTCTCAATGGCGCGCGGCTGGGAGCCTGGTATTGGGATATTGAAAGCGGACAGATCAGCTGGTCCCGGGGCACCCAGGCACTGTTTGGCTTCGATCCACGCCAACCCCTGCCGGAAAACCTCGAATACCTCGATCTGCTCCCCATTGAAGACCGGGCCAGAACCATACGGGCTTTTCATTCAGTGCTGGCGGGAGCGCCCCTGGAACACGCGATGCACCACCGCATTCGCTGGCCCGATGGCAGCCTGCACTGGCTGGAGATCAACGGCAGCGTGCTACCGGACAAGCATGGCAAGCCCCGAATGATCGGGGTGATCCGCGAGATCACCCACCAACGCCAGCGGGAGGAAGCCCTCAGCAGCTCGGAAAAACGTTTCGCCACCCTGTTTCACCTGTGCCCCAACATGGTGCTGCTGACCCGCCTGGAAGATGGCCTGATCAGCGAGGCCAACCAATACTTCGAAAGCCAGTTCGGCTGGCCCGCCGAACATGTGATAGGCCGCACTACCCTGGAGATCGGCCTGTGGGTTAATCCCGAACAGCGCGCCCAACTGATCAAGGCCGTGCAGAAAAAGGGCCAGGCCGCCAGCCTCGAAGTCCAGTTCCGCGCCAGCAATGGCCAGATCCACGACGGCATTCTCAGCGCGCAGAAAATCGAACTGGAAGGCAAGCCCTACCTGCTCAGCACCTTTCTCGATACCAGCGAACGCAAAAGAGCCGAACAAGCCCTCAAAGACAGTCAGGAACGCCTCGACCTCGCCCTGGATTCGGCGCAACTGGGCACCTGGGATTGGCACATTCCCAGCGGCATGCTCTATGGCTCGGCCCGGGCCGCACAATTGCACGGCCTGGAGCCGGCGCCCTTCCATGAATCCTTCGAAGCCTTTTTCGAGGGCGTCCCCACTGAAGAACGCGACAGCATGCGCGATGCCTATCGCAGCCTGCGGGAAGGCCCGGCGGGCAACTACCAGCTGACTTACCGGGTGCAACTGGCGGACGGCAGCTCGCGCTACCTGGAAAGCCGCGCTCGCCTCTATCGCGACGAGCAGGGCAATCCACTGCGCATGGCCGGAACGCTGCTGGACATCACCGAACAGGTGGAACGCGAACAGCGCCTGATCACTTCGGAAGAGAAGTTCGCCAGCCTGTTCCAGGTCAGCCCGGACCCCATCTGCCTGACCCTGCTGGAAACCGGTCAGTTCATCGAGATCAATTCAAGCTTCACCCAGACCTTCGGCTGGACCCCGGAAGATGTGATCAACCGCAGCGCCGAACAGATCGGCTTCTGGGCAGATCCCGCCCCGCGTCTGCGGCGGATCGAACAGGTGATTCGCGAACAGGCGCTGAACAACGTGGCAGTGGTGGTCAACCACAAGAGCGGCCAGGCACTGACCTGCATCATTTCCAGCCGCCTGATCACCGTCGACAAGCAGCCGTGCATCGTCACCACGCTGCGGGATATCACCCAGCAACAGCGTTCCGAGGCCGCGCTCAAGGCCAGCGAAGAGAAGTTCGCCAAGGCCTTCCACTCCAGTCCTGACGCCATCACCATCACCGAGCGCGACACCGGCCGCTACCTGGAGGTCAACGACGGCTTCTGCCGCCTGACCGGCTACCGCACCGATGAAGTGCTCGGCCACACCATGTATCAGGTCGGCATCTGGGCCGAAGAAGCCCAGCTCGCCACACTGCTGGCGGAGCTCAGGCTCAAGGGCCGGGTGCATCACCTGGAAATGCTCGGGCGTAACAAGCGCGGGGAAATCCTCACCCTAGAGGTCTCGGTGGAGCCGATCATCCTCAATGAAACCCCGTGCCTGCTGCTGACGGCCCGGGACGTCAGCCTGCTGAAGAATGCCCAGGCGCAGATCCGCCACCTGGCCTACCACGATCCCTTGACCAACCTGCCCAACCGCGCCCTGCTGATGGACCGCCTGAGCCAGCAGATCGCTCTGCTCAAGCGCCACAATCTGCGGGGCGCCCTGCTGTTCCTCGACCTGGACCACTTCAAGCACATCAACGACTCCCTGGGGCACCCGGTGGGCGATACCGTACTGAAGATCATCACCGCCAGACTGGAAGCCAGCGTGCGCATGGAGGACACCGTCGCGCGCCTCGGCGGCGATGAATTCGTGGTGCTGCTCAGCGGCCTGGAAGGCTCGCGCAATGAGGTCAGTGAACAGGTGCGGCAACTGGCCGGGACCCTGCGCGAGCTGCTCTCGGAACCGATGTTCCTCGACGGCCAGCGCCTGCAGGTCACCCCCAGCATCGGCGTGGCGCTGATTCCCGATCACGGCTCGACCCCCACCGACCTGCTCAAGCGCGCCGACATTGCCCTTTACCGCGCCAAGGACTCCGGGCGCAACACCACGCAGATGTACCACAACACCATGCAGAAGGCCGCCAGCGAACGCCTGCGCATGGAAACCGACCTGCGTCTGGCCCTGTCCCGCGGCGAATTCAGCGTGCACTACCAGCCACAGGTGGATGCCCGCGACAACCGCATCGTCGGCGCCGAGGCCCTGGTGCGTTGGCAGCACCCGGAGCTGGGGGCGCAATCACCGACGGAGTTCATCAAGGTGCTGGAGGACAGCGGACTGATCCTTGAAGTGGGCACCTGGATTCTCGATGAAGCCTGCCTGGCCTTCAGCCAACTGATCGAGCAAGGCCTGGTGGACCCGCACCACTTCAGCCTATGCGTCAACATCAGCCCTCGGCAATTTCGCCAGAACGACTTCGTCGAACGAATCGAACACAGCCTGACTGCCTATGCCCTGCCCTCATCATTGCTGAAGCTGGAGATCACCGAAGGCATCGTGATCCAGAACCTGGATGACACCATCAACAAGATGCGTCGACTGAAAAAACTCGGGGTCAGTTTTGCCATGGACGACTTCGGCACCGGCTACTCCTCCCTGACGTACCTAAAACGCCTGCCGGTGGACACCCTGAAAATAGACCAGTCATTTGTCCGCGATGCCACCCACGACCCCAACGATGCGGAAATCATCCGGGCCATCGTCGCCATGGCCCGCAGCCTGAACCTGAAGGTCATCGCCGAAGGCGTGGAAACCCCACAGCAACTGGAATTCCTCCAGGGGCTGGAATGCCATCTGTACCAGGGCTACCTGCACAGCCAGCCGCTACCTCTGAGCGAATTCAAGAAGCTGCTGAAATGACAGGCACGAAAAAGGGCGCCACCAGGGCGCCCTTTTTTTACAGCGGTCTTAGTGTTGCAGAGCCGGCTGCTGCGCACCGTTGATCGGGATGCGCTTTGGCTTCGCCTCTTCCGGTACAACCCGCAGCAGGTCAATGTTCAACAGACCGTTGCTCAGGGCCGCGGCCTTGACCTCGATATGGTCGGCCAGGCGGAAGGACAGCTTGAATGCACGCTGGGCAATGCCCTGGTGCAGGTAAGTGAAACTTTCATTGGCGTCGCGCTTGCCACCGCTCACGGTCAACACGCCTTTCTCCACTTGCAGTTCCAGATCGTCATCCTGGAAGCCGGCAGCGGCGATGACGATGCGGTATTGGTCGTCGGCGTGTTTTTCAACGTTGTAGGGTGGATAGCTGCTGCTCGGTTCGTTGCGCAACGCCGATTCAAACAGGTCGTTGAAACGGTCGAAGCCAACAGAGGAACGGAACAGTGGAGCCAGGGAAAATGCAGTACTCATGGGTCTATCTCCTGATTTTTCAGCGAGTGGTTATCTCCGCGACCCGAATTCGGCGTCGCGTACCCAAGAGATAGGGACCGCTCCTGACATTTCAAGAGGTTTTTTTTGAATTTTTTACGCCGCTTCGCTGCGGGGCATGCCCAGCAGCCGCCCCACCTGATCCAGATCGGTTTCCCGACGCAGAGCGGTAAACAGCTCAACCGCCTCCGGATAGTTGCGAGTCAGCATGGCCAGCCATTGCTTCAAACGCCCCGGGGCTGAACGGGGGGTCAGTTGCACCACCACCTGGGCCCAGAAGTCCTGAAGCATGGGCTGCAGATCGGCCCAGGACATTTCCACCACCTCCTCCCCAGCGCGAGCGGCGGCGATCTGCCGGGCCAGGTCCGGACGCGAGACCAGCCCACGACCGAGCATGATGTCCTCCACGCCACTGATCTCCCGACAGCGCCGCCAATCCTCGACGCTCCAGATATCGCCGTTGGCGAACACCGGCACCTTGACCACATCCTGCACCCGAGGAATCCACTCCCAATGAGCGGGCGGCTTGTAACCATCAACCTTGGTCCGTGCGTGAACCACGATATGTTCCGCGCCGCCCTCAGCCAGCGCCGTAGCGCACACCAGCGAACCGTCCGGGCTATCGAAGCCCAGGCGCATTTTTGCCGTGACCGGGATATGCGCAGGCACCGCTCGCCGCACATGCTCGACAATCTGATTCAGCAGTTCGGGCTCCTTAAGCAGCACCGCCCCACCCCGGGACTTGTTGACGGTCTTGGCTGGACAGCCAAAATTTAGGTCGATCACCTCGCTGCCAAGCTCGCAGGCCAGCGCAGCATTTTCGGCCAGGCACACCGGATCGGACCCCAGCAACTGCACGCGCAATGGCACGCCGGCAGCGGTGTGCGCGCCTTGCAGCAACTCGGGAGCGAGCTTGTGGAAATAGGCAGGCGTCAGTAGACGGTCATTGACGCGAATGAACTCGGTGACACACCAGTCGATCCCGCCAACACGAGTCAACACATCCCGCAGGATGTTGTCGACCAACCCCTCCATGGGCGCCAGGGCAATTTGCATGAAACACACTCAACGAAAAATCAGGCGAAAAAACGTCCGCCAGTTTACTGGGTTTCACCCGATAACAGGAATTTTGTAGGAACGGCCGAGCGGCGTTGCGCTTAGCGACAAATGGACTCTCGGGCCTGACAGCGCCCTTGAACACGCCTTCGCTGGCAAGACGGTATCCACACAGGAGCCAAGGTGATCACGAGCCCTGCAGGGCTGGGCCGTAGCCCTCAAGGAATTCGGCGGGCATACGCTTGGGCTTGCCGCTGGACAGCTCGATGCAGACAAAAGTGGTCTGGGCCCGCAACAAGGTACTGCCATCGCTCGGACGGGCCAGCTGGAAACGTCGAGTCATCTTCAGGCGCTGATCCCAATCGACGATCCAGGTGGCCAGTTGCAGCTCATCGCCTTCATAAGCCGCGGCCAGATAGTCGATCTCGTGCCGCACCACGGCCATCGCCCGATCCAGGCGACGATACTCGGCCAGATCCAGCCCCAGACGTTGCGAGTGACGCCAGGCGCAACGCTCCAGCCAGGTCACGTAGACCGCATTGTTGGCGTGCCCCAAGCCATCGATATCCTCGGCCACCACCTGCAGATCGATAACGAATGGCGTTGCCAGATCCCAACTCATGCCCAACTCCCGGTCAGTTTTTTTGACCGGGGCAGTGTAGCGGATGCTCAGGCAGATTGGCGCGCCGGCAGATGGCGTCCGGTGACCAGAGTGATCACAGCGTCGATCACTCGGGGATCGGCCAACACTCGCTGATGACCACCTTCACTCAAGCGCAGCAAGCGACTATCGAACCAGGCCTGGTGGATCAACTCCGACTCCTTGACCGGTACAAATCGATCATCTTCGGCATGAATGATCAGGCCAGGCATCTCCAACTGATACTGAGCCACGTCCAGGGTCGCGGCACGCATCCCTACATCCTTCTCCACTTGACGGATAAAGGCCGAGCGCGCCCTGGGCGGCAAGCGCATGTAGCGGGCAAAACCTCGCAAAACGCCAAGAATCCGAGCCGGCGCGGCGATACTGACCAGGGTTTCGGTGCGCAGTCCCAACTGCACAGCGAGCATGGCGCTGGCACCGCCCATGGAGTGACCAATCACTGCGCGCAAGGGGGGCAATTCCGCCGCTGCCTCCAACATCGCCCGGGCAAAGAGCACCACATTGGCCTCCTCCCCTGGAGAGCGGCCGTGGGCGGGACCGTCCAGCGCCACTGCGGTATAGCCAGCCGCCACCAGCGCCTCGATCAGGCTGGCAAATTGAGTGGGTCGCCCTTCCCAGCCATGCATCAGCAACACTGTCGGCCCCTGCCCCCAACGCAAGGCAGAGAGGCCAAAGCGCAAGGTCAGACGCTCAGCACGCTCCAGCAGGGGCAATTCCCACTCTCGGGGCGGCAGCTCACGGGGAGTCATGAACAACTGGCGCATCCGATTCGCCGCCCACTGAGGAGCCACCCAGCCCAGAGTGCCATTGACACCACGAATCCAGCTCAATCCGCTCATCGCCCAACACCTCGCAACCGAACTTCAGGTCATAGAACCGCCGACTTGGCGGCACGCAGTAGACGATCGGACAATTCACCCGGCCCCAGAGCTCGCGCCAGGGACAGCCCACCCACCATCAACGCCATATCCGCCAACGCCTTGTCCGTATCCTCGGGGCTTGCGGCCAACTGCGCGACCATCAGCTCCATATGCTCGTTCAAAGCCTTGCGAAAACTCTCTGGAAGCCGCCCCAGCTCACCCACAGATGCCGGAATCGGACAGGCCTGCTCAGTGGAGTCGCGGTGCTTGCGCGACAGATAGAACGCTGCCGTCAGCGCCCTTCGCTCCTCACCACTCAAACCTGCGTCCAGCTCGTCGAGCAAGCCACGTCGGTGGGCGAGCAGTTGGGTGAACGCCTCAAGCATCAGCGCATCCTTGCTCTCGAAGTGCGCATAGAAGCCACCCACCGTCAGCCCGGCAGCCCCCATCACCTCCCCCACACTCGGTTCGGCCGGGCCTCGCTGGATCAGCGCTGAACTGGCAGCCTGGAGAATACGTTCGCGGGTTTGAGCTTTTTTATCGTTCATCGTTGCCTCCGAATATTACGGACAAAATATTATTCTCATAATAATTTTCCGCAAGTCGTCAGTGTGACCGCCGGTCAGAAGTGCAGGCTGAGGAAGAGAGTAAAAGTTGGCCGGACGCCAGAAAAACAAAAGGGCCATTCAATAATTGAATGACCCTTAAAAATCCCGCATAGCGGGTAAACGTGGCGTCCCCTAGGGGACTCGAACCCCTGTTACCGCCGTGAAAGGGCGGTGTCCTAGGCCACTAGACGAAGGGGACACATACCCTTCTAACAGTTGATCAGTGCTGAGCTCTGATCGATTCAAGGCCGGTGTGGCCAGGCCTTGAACTGTAAATTGGTGGAGCTAGACGGGATCGAACCGTCGACCTCTTGCATGCCATGCAAGCGCTCTCCCAGCTGAGCTATAGCCCCGGATTTTCGCCTCGCGGCGCAGCGATATCTTGCAACATCACTTGTGTAAAACTGGCGTCCCCTAGGGGACTCGAACCCCTGTTACCGCCGTGAAAGGGCGGTGTCCTAGGCCACTAGACGAAGGGGACGCATACCCTTCTAACAGTTGATCAGTGCTGAGTCCTGATCGATTCAAGGCCGGTGTGGCCAGGCCTTGAACTGTAAATTGGTGGAGCTAGACGGGATCGAACCGTCGACCTCTTGCATGCCATGCAAGCGCTCTCCCAGCTGAGCTATAGCCCCGGATTTTCGCCTCGCGGCGCAGCGACATCTTGCAACATCACTTGTGTAAAACTGGCGTCCCCTAGGGGACTCGAACCCCTGTTACCGCCGTGAAAGGGCGGTGTCCTAGGCCACTAGACGAAGGGGACGCAAACCCTTCTATACAACTGATCAGTGCTGAGTACTGATCGATTCAAGGCCGGTGTGGCCAGACCTTGAACTGAAAATTTGGTGGAGCTAGACGGGATCGAACCGTCGACCTCTTGCATGCCATGCAAGCGCTCTCCCAGCTGAGCTATAGCCCCTCGTCGGTGAGGACGGGGCGAATCTTAAGGGGCGATCGGAAGGCTGTCAATTTTTTTTCCGTATTTTGAAAAAAAATTTGCCGGGATAACAACCACTTACCGCCCTGCCCCAAAAACCCTGGCTTTTTCAGCCTTAGCGGCCCGTGCCAACTCCCATAAACGGGGGGCCGCGAGCCGCCTGGAACCCACTTGGCCAGCGACCAATCGACCTGGCGCCTGAGAATCAAGCGTAGTCGAAAAGCCCGTAGTCCCTTGTAGCTCCCCTGCTGCGAAGCGCCGTCAGCCGATGGCGCCCAGCAGTTTTTCCCACTCCTTGTTCTCTTTCTTCGACACGCCACCGAGCAGGTCGATGGCCTGGCGCAGACGGAAACGAGTAAGGTCAGGCCCCAGGATCTCCATGGCATCGAGCACCGACACCGAGCTGGCCTGGCCAGTGATCGCAGCGAACATCAGCGGCATGGCGTCACGCAGTTTCAGCTCCAGGGATTCAACCACTGCCTGAATGGTCGCGGTGATGCTGTCTTTCTCCCACTGGCGCAGGCTCTCGAGCTTCCACAGGATCAACTGCATCACTTGCCGCACCTGATCGCCAGAAAGCTTCTTGGATTCGAACAACTTGGCGTCCGGGGTCACGCCACCGGCGAAGAAGAAGCCGGCCAACGGTGCGATCTGGCTGAAGGTCTCCACCCGGCCTTGCACATGGGGCGCGATCTTCATCAGGTATTCAGGATTCAGCGCCCAGGTCTGCACGCGACTGGCGAACTCTTCCACCGGCAGGTCACGCAACCACTGGCCGTTGAGCCAAGACAGTTTCTCGATATCGAAGATCGGCCCACCCAGGGATACCCGCGACAGGTCAAAGTTATCGACCATTTCCTGCAACGAGAACTTCTCGCGCTCGTCCGGCATCGACCAGCCCATGCGCCCCAGATAATTGAGCATGGCTTCCGGCATGAAGCCCATGCGCTCGTAAAAGGTCACAGAGGTCGGATTCTTGCGCTTGGACAGCTTGCTCTTGTCCGGATTGCGCAGCAGCGGCATGTAGCACAGCTGCGGCTGCTCCCAACCGAAGTACTCGTAGAGCAGAATCAGCTTCGGTGCCGAAGGCAGCCACTCTTCACCGCGCAGCACATGGGTGATGCCCATCAGGTGGTCATCGACCACGTTGGCCAGGAAGTAGGTCGGCAGGCCATCGGTCTTCATCAGGACCTGCATGTCCATGCGATCCCACGGAATTTCGACATCGCCACGCAGCAGATCAGGCACCACACAGACGCCTTCGGTCGGCACCTTCATACGAATCACATGGGGCTCACCGGCCGCCAGACGCCGGGCCACCTCTTCCTTGGACAGCAGCAAGGCGCGGCCGTCATAACGCGGCGTCTCGCCACGAGCCATCTGCTCGGCGCGCATCTGGTCCAGCTCTTCGGCCGTGCAGAAGCATGGGAACGCGTGTCCCAGGTCCACCAATTGCTGAGCATATTTCTGATAGATCTCGCCGCGCTCGCTCTGGCGATAAGGACCATGGGGACCGCCCACATCCGGCCCTTCGCTCCAGTTGATGCCCAACCAGCGCAAGGCATCGAAAATCTGCTGCTCGGACTCACGGGTCGAACGCAACTGATCGGTGTCTTCGATACGCAGGATGAACTCACCGCCATGCTGCTTGGCAAAGCAATAGTTGAACAAAGCGATGTAAGCGGTACCTACGTGGGGGTCCCCGGTAGGCGATGGCGCGATGCGCGTGCGGACGGTGGTCATGGCATATCTCGAAAAGATAGAAAAACGAGGAATAAAACAGGGGGCGAATGGTAACAGGCGACCCAGGCCCGGCTCCAGTAAGGAGGGCATTTAAGCCAAGGTTGCGACTACAGGCCGCCGCAGAGCCCATGAATGGTCAAATATCAGCGCCTGGCATTTACCACCCACGGGCTATCTGCCAGGTTCACCCGCTAGTGATTTTTCTTACACTTTTTGATTGCGGCCGCGCGCCCTGGGATTTGGCCTGTTCGGGCTGGCGAGCCTCTTTTTCGGAGTGCTCAACCCGGACTTCGCCGGGCCGCAGCGCAATCAGATCCAGATCATTCGCGCCCTGGGGCAGCCGCGGATCATGATCACCATCTCGCAGATCCCACGGTTTAGGGATCGAACGCCGTTAGACGGTCAGCAAGCGCTCGCGCAGCTTGGTGATTTCGTCGCGCATCTGCGCCGCCGCCTCGAACTCCAGGTCCCGGGCCAGTTGGTACATTTTTTCTTCGAGCTGGCGAATGCGCTTGGTGATTTCGCTGGGCGAACGCAGTTCGTTTTCGTAGCGGGCGCTTTCTTCGGCGGCCTTGGCCATGCCCTTGCGCTTCTTGCTGCGCGAGCCCGGCACGGTGGCGCCTTCCATGATGTCGGCGACATCCTTGAACACCCCTTTGGGGGTGATGCCGTTGGCCAGGTTGAAGGCAATCTGCTTGTCACGCCGCCGTTCGGTCTCGCCAATCGCCCGCTCCATGGAACCGGTGATGCGGTCGGCATAGAGAATCGCCCGGCCATTGAGGTTACGCGCGGCGCGACCGATGGTCTGGATCAGCGAACGCTCGGAACGCAGGAAGCCTTCCTTGTCGGCATCGAGAATCGCCACCAGCGACACTTCCGGCATGTCCAGGCCTTCACGCAGCAGGTTGATCCCCACCAGCACATCGAAGGTGCCCAGGCGTAGGTCGCGAATGATTTCCACACGCTCCACGGTGTCGATGTCCGAGTGCAGATAACGCACGCGCACGCCGTGGTCGGCCAGGTAGTCGGTCAAGTCCTCGGCCATGCGCTTGGTCAGGGTGGTGACCAGCACTCGTTCTTCCACCGCCACGCGCTTGGTGATTTCCGACAACAGGTCATCCACCTGGGTCAGGGCCGGGCGTACTTCCACCTGGGGGTCCACCAGGCCGGTGGGACGCACCACCTGCTCCACAATGCGCCCGGCGTGCTCGGCTTCATAGTTGCCCGGGGTAGCAGAGACGAAGATGGTCTGCGGGCTGACGCCTTCCCACTCGTCGAAACGCATCGGCCGGTTGTCCAGCGCCGATGGCAGGCGAAAACCATATTCCACCAGAGTCTCCTTGCGCGAACGGTCGCCCTTATACATGGCGCCCACCTGAGGCACGCTGACGTGGGATTCGTCGATCACCAACAGCGCATCCGCCGGCAGGTAGTCATACAAAGTGGGTGGCGCGGCGCCGGCGGGACGGCCGGAGAGGTAGCGCGAGTAGTTCTCGATGCCGTTGCAATAGCCCAGCTCGAGGATCATCTCCAGATCGAAACGGGTGCGTTGCTCCAGACGTTGGGCTTCCACCAGTTTGTTGTTGGAGCGCAGGTATTCCAGGCGCTCCTGCAGTTCCACCTTGATCCCCTCGATAGCGTCCAGCAGGGTTTCCCGTGGGGTCACGTAGTGGCTCTTGGGGTAGAAGGTGAAACGCGGCAGCTTGCGGATCACTTCACCGGTCAACGGGTCGAAAGCGCTGATGCTTTCCACTTCGTCGTCGAACAGCTCGATGCGGATCGCTTCCAGGTCGGATTCCGCCGGATAAATGTCGATCACGTCGCCACGCACACGGAAGGTGGCACGAGCGAAGTCCATATCGTTGCGGGTGTATTGCAGGTCCGCCAGGCGCCGCAGCAAGGCACGCTGGTCGAGCTTGTCGCCGCGGTCCACGTGCAGAACCATTTTCAGGTAGGTTTCCGGGCTGCCCAGACCATAGATGCAGGACACCGTGGTCACGATGATCGCGTCCTTGCGCTCCAGCAGCGCCTTGGTCGCCGACAGGCGCATCTGCTCGATATGGTCGTTGATCGAGGCATCCTTCTCGATAAAGGTATCCGAGGAAGGCACATAGGCTTCGGGCTGGTAGTAGTCGTAATAGGAAACGAAGTACTCCACCGCATTGTTCGGGAAGAAGGCCTTGAATTCGCCGTACAACTGGGCTGCCAGGGTCTTGTTCGGCGCCAGTACCAGGGTCGGGCGCTGCACCTGAGCGATGACGTTGGCGATGCTGAAGGTCTTGCCCGAGCCGGTCACGCCGAGCAGGGTCTGGTGGGCCAGTCCGGCCTCGATGCCTTCGACCAGCAGGCGGATGGCTTCCGGCTGGTCGCCGGCGGGCTGGAAGCGAGTGACTAGCTGGAATTCGGACATATCTACCTCTGGGATCATTCATGCGCGGCTATACCGTACAGGAACGAGAAACACCGCGTACGACCCATGTCGCCGAGGAAAAAACCGGAATGAGCTGGATGTGGAGGCAGATACCACGGCTTTCAAGGTAAAGGTCTTACACCCGTTAACACCCGGAAGGTTGCAATAAGACTAACGGTCGAAAAATAAAGCGAAAAACTTGTCGCAAAAGGTCAATCGGCTGTCGCCCCCCGCGATGATGGCCTCTATACTAGCTCCCCGTTTGTGCACCGCTCTAGTGCATTCGGCTGGAGCGCGACACGTCCCTCCACAACTCCATTCAGAGCCGCCGTAAAAATGAGCCTGTTCTCCGCTGTCGAAATGGCACCACGCGATCCAATCCTGGGCCTCAACGAAGCATTCAACGCCGACACCCGAACCAACAAGGTCAACCTTGGGGTGGGCGTGTACTGCAACGAGGAGGGACGCATTCCACTCCTGCGCGCCGTTGTCGAAGCCGAGACAATTCGCGCCGCTCAACACGCCTCCCGTGGTTACCTGCCGATCGACGGCATTGCCGCCTATGACCAAGCGGTACAGAAACTGCTGTTCGGCAACGACTCGCCCCTGCTGGCCGCTGGCCGCGTGGTCACCACCCAGGCCGTTGGCGGTACTGGTGCACTGAAGATCGGCGCCGACTTCCTCAAGCAACTGCTGCCCAACGCTGTAGTCGCCATCAGTGATCCAAGCTGGGAAAACCACCGCGCACTGTTCGAAACCGCTGGTTTTCCGGTGCGGAACTACCGCTACTACGACGCCGCCACCCACGACGTAAACCGCGCCGGCCTGCTGGAAGACCTCAACGCCCTGCCGGCCCAATCGATCGTGGTGCTGCATGCCTGCTGCCACAACCCGACCGGTGTCGACCTGACTCCGCAGGACTGGAAAAACGTCCTGGAAGTGGTCAAGGCGAAAAACCTCGTGCCATTCCTCGACATGGCCTACCAGGGCTTTGGCGACGGCATCGACGAAGACGCCGCGGCCGTGCGCCTGTTCGCCGAGTCGGGCCTGACCTTCTTCGTGTCCAGCTCGTTCTCCAAGTCGTTCTCGCTGTACGGCGAGCGCGTTGGCGCCCTGTCCATCGTCAGCAGCTCGAAGGAAGAAAGCGCTCGCGTGCTGTCCCAGGTCAAGCGCGTGATCCGCACCAACTACTCCAACCCGCCAACCCATGGCGCAACCATCGTTGCCGCGGTGCTGAACAACCCGGAACTGCGCGCCCAGTGGGAGCAGGAACTGGCGGAAATGCGCCTGCGCATTCGCGGCATGCGCACCCAGATGGTCGACTTGCTGGCCAAAGGCGCCCCTGAGCACGACTTCAGTTTTGTCGGCCGCCAGTGCGGCATGTTCTCCTACTCCGGCCTGACCGTTGAGCAAGTGACCCGCCTGCGCAACGAATTCGGCATCTACGCCCTGGACACCGGCCGCATCTGCGTGGCCGCACTGAACCAGAACAACATCGACGTGGTGACCAAGGCCATCCTCCAGGTGATCTGATTCACGGCCGTCGCGCAAAAAGGGGAAGCCATGGTGCTTCCCCTTTTTTGTGCGCGCTCAGCTAATAACCAGTCCAGCCCCTGCATCCTCTAGACTGAGGCCACGCCTCCCTTGCCGATCGAGAATCCAGATGAAAGACGATGACCTGCGGGCCGACCGCGACGAACTGGAGCACTACTTGCCCCGCTCGCAGAAACGCGAAAAGAGCCTGGTACTGCAAATCGCCCTCGGCGTGTTCCTCGGTGGTCTGGCCCTGTGGCTGGTGCAACTGGCAGCCACATCGCTGATGGCCAAGCTGATGCTGGGCACCCTGACCTTCGGCGGCTGAACCGACTCAACCCGCCAGTTCACGCATTCGCTGACTGGCGGCATCATCAAAGGCCACGTACAACGCCTCAGCGACCTGGCTCTTGATGGCCTTGGCACTCTCCAGCCCCAGGACAAAACCTTCGGCCTTGCCCGCCGCGCGGTTCAGATCCGCCGCTGCCGCTGCCTGGGTAATGGCATCCCACAACTTGTCGGCCTGAGGCCCGACTCCCTTGGGCAGGTTGATCTGCTCGATGCTCATGACAGCACCTCGCATCGCGATGCAAAAAAATGAGTGGGAACCTGGGATAAATCGAAGCGCATCATAAAAACGTACCTTTGCGGCTTGAGGCCGGCAGCGCGTGAAACCACTTCCGGGGAGCCATGGTAGCCCCTATCGGATCACGTACAGCCCCGCTAGCTGATAAAACCCTTGAAGTAATGTCAGCAGATCATTCAGAACCTCGCCGCACTGAAAAAAACATTCACAGCTTGTTGACTTCCCTTTCTGAATCAGTAAGATACGGCGCATTCCGCGATAGCTCAGTTGGTAGAGCAAGTGACTGTTAATCACTGGGTCCCTGGTTCGAGTCCAGGTCGTGGAGCCATATTCCTACACTGATTTGCCTCAAACCCAACAAGAGCGCCCTGCTCTTTTGGCAAATCAGCAGAAAAAAACCACTATCAGTTCCATGATCCGCATGTCAGCCAGACATGCGGATAAAGTGCTTTGCGAGCCGAATGGCTCAGACAAAGGTCTGGTTGCCTTGCCGCAATGGCCTGACGTAGGCTGTGCGCCTATTTTTCCGGCCAGTCAGACAACGATGTTCCTGCCAGCACAGTCCCCGTGCCTCTCCCCCTCGATGAGCCCTTCGGCAACCCTGGCCGTTGCCCAGCATGATTGCGCGATCAACCGTCGCCGCCGCAGCGTCCTGTTCGCCTTCACCTTCTCCCCGCACCAAGGCAGTCGCTAACCGCAATTGAGCCTGGCACCGCCCCGCCACCTTTGGCGCCGATGCAGAGGCTGGCTCGCCAGCGAAGACGTCTCGAAGTGCGCCGCACCATTCAATGACCGCTTCGCCAGCAGCCAGCCCCTACGCCGAGGGCACAGGCCCGGCTCTCGCCCGTATCTCGGCGGATGCTGTCACGCGGCGTCCGCAACATCTCCATTTTTCAGCGCCTGACGCTTCAGGCGCGAGTCTTGATCATGAACAAAGCCTTGTTAGCTGCCTTGATCCTGGGCATTTCCATTGTCGGCCTGAGCATCGGCTCCACAGTGCCGATCCTTGCCCTGCGCCTGTACCAGGCCGGCGCGTCGAACAATCAGATTGGCATCATGTCAGCCCTGCCTGCGGCGGGCATGATGCTTTCGGCCTTCCTGGTCAATGCCTTGTGCCAGCGCCTGACCCGGCGCCAGATCTATCTGCTGTGTTTCAGCCTCTGCGCCCTGAGCGTGGCAGCCCTGGAACTGCCGGGCGCCAACCTCTTCAGCCTGGGATTGGCCCGGGTCGCCATGGGGCTTGGGGCCGGGCTGATCATCATTCTCGGGGAAACCTGGGTCAATGAAATGGCCGAAGACGCCAGCCGTGGCCGCTTGGTGGCGGTCTACACCACCTGTTTCACCTTCTTCCAACTGCTGGGCCCTGGCCTGGTATCACTGCTGGGCACCGAGGGGCCGCTCGTACTCGCCATTGTCAGCCTCGGTTATGCCGTGGCGATCGCCGTGGTCTGGCTGACCCTGCCCCAGGAAGACTCCCCAAGTCCTCACGAGGAAAGCCGGACCTTCTCGGTGCTGGGCTTTATCCGCATCGCCCCGGCGTTGTGTGTGGGCATACTGTTCTTCGCCTTCTTCGACAGCGTCGTGCTGTCGCTGTTTCCGGTGTACGCGGCCACTCATGGCTACAGCATCAAACTGGCGGCACTGATGGTGACCATCATTCTCCTGGGAGATACGGCGTTCCAGTTCCCCCTGGGCTGGCTCTCGGACAAGCTGGGGCGCCCGGGGATCTACCTCGGCTGCGGCATCATCGCTCTGCTGATCGGCCTGTGCCTGCCACTGTTGATGCAATCCCCCGGTCTGCTCTGGCCGAGCCTGGTCATCCTCGGCGCGGCGGCGGGCGGCATCTACACCCTGGCGATCGTGCTGATCGGGCAATCCTTCAGCGGAGCGGATCTGGTGACCGCCAATGCCAGCGCCGGTCTGCTCTGGGGCATCGGCAGCCTGCTGGGACCACTGCTCAGTGGCGCCGCCATGAGCGGCGGCAGCTATGGTTTGCCCCTGACCCTGTCGGCGGCCGCCGCCGTGGTGGTGGTAATGGCTCTGTCCCTGGTGCGCCAGGGGCAGTTCAGCAAGGTCACGGAGTAAGTCACGCTGCTCAAAGGGCGGCCTGGAAACATTCACAGGCCGCCTCTTTGTCATTACCATCGCGCCATCCGAATCCCCTGATGAAAACTGTGCAATGAACCGACCTCTGTGCCTCCTGTCCCTGTGGGGGCTATTGTCTCTGTTACCGCTACAGGCCCTGGCCGCCTCCACGGTGGATTGCGCCACCCTGAGCGACAACGCCTCTCTGGAAGCCGGCGAGTACCGCCCGCCCCTGGAAGCCAAGGTCATAGGCCAAGGACGGTTGCACTTTCACAGTGGGCCGAATGCCGCCTGCGTGAACCAGAAGCTCTATGTGATTCCGGGCGACGGCCTGACCGTGTACGCCTCCAGCGACAGCGGCTGGGCCCAAGTCATGTACATCGCCAAAAACGGTGAGGACTACAGTGGCTGGGTCGAGGAAAAACGCCTGCAACTGGGCGGTCACTACGGCGGCCCACAGCTGCCGGCCGAGGTCACGGCCTTTATCCAGCGTCACGAAGATTGCCAGCACTTTGCCGGCGAGGAGGCGTATGACGAGGAGCGTCGGGCCGAACTGGAGAAAGCCATTAACGACGTCTGTATCGGCCATGATCGCCAGCTCGCAACCTTGCGCGGGCAGTACAAGGACAACCCCGAGGCCCTGCAAGCCCTGGAGCCCCTGGACAACCTCGAATAATGACTCACCCATAAAAAACGGCGCCTTCAGGGCGCCGTTTTTTAATGTCGCAATGATTGCACTCAGTGCGTAGTTTGCGCACTGCCTCGAGCATGGCTCGGTGCCGAGCCGTCCCCAAGCGGATTCGACGACTGTCCCGAAACCTCAGCTACCAGCGGCACTTCATTGCCTTCGGCATCGTGCAGCTTGCCACCGCTGAAGTAGTCCCCCTCACGCAGTACGGCAATGTCCTGGAAGCGCAGGCTGCGCTCGGTGCCAGCGACGAACACCGACTGCTGGTCCGAGTTGCCGGCGGTGAAATGGTTGAACGCCAGGTTCAGCAGGATCGCCATGATCGCCGACGAGCTGATGCCCGAGTGGAAGATCGTCGCAAACCAGCTGGGGAAGTGGTCGTAGAAGCTCGGCGCAGCGATCGGGATCATGCCGAAGCCGATGGAGGTCGCAACGATGATCAGGTTCATGTTGTTGCGGTAGTCGACCTTGGACAGGGTACGAATGCCACTGGCCGCCACGGTGCCAAACAGCACGATACCGGCACCGCCCAATACCGAGGTGGGCACCGCCGCAATCACCCGCCCCATAAAGGGCAGCAGGCCGAGGACTACCAGAAACACGCCGCCGGTAGCCACTACAAAACGGCTCTTGATCCCGGTGACCGCCACCAGCCCGACGTTCTGGGCAAACGCACTCTGAGTGAAGGAACCGAAGATCGGCGCGATCATGCTCGACAGCATATCGGCACGCAGCCCATCCCCCAGGCGCTTGGAGTCGACCTTGGTGTGGATGATTTCACCCACCGCGAGGATGTCCGCCGAGGTTTCCACCAGGGTCACCATGACCACGATGCACATCGACAGGATCGCTGCGACATGGAAAGTCGGCATCCCGAAGTGGAACGGCGTGGGCAGGCCAAACATCGGCCCCTGAGTGACACCGGAAAAATCCGCCATGCCCAGGAACACCGCGATCACCGTACCGATGACCATGGCAAGGAGAATCGACAGCCGGGAAATCGCCGCGCTGCCGATCTTGCTCAGTAGCAGCACCAGCACCAGGGTGAGGGCCGCCAGACCGATGTTCGACATGCTGCCGAAATCCGCCGCCCGGCTGTTACCGCCCATCGCCCAGCGCGCCGCCACAGGCATCAGCGTCAAGCCGATGGTGGTGATGACAATGCCGGTGACCAGCGGGGGAAAGAACTTGGTAATGCGAGAGAACACCGGCGTAATCAGCAGGCCGATCAGCGAAGCTGCAATCACCGCCCCCAGAATTGACTGGAAGCCGCCCTCGCCGCTGCTGGTGACAATCGCCACCATGGTCGATACGCCCGCAAAGGACACCCCTTGAACCAACGGCAGCTTGCAGCCGAAAAACGGCACGCCGAGCGTTTGCAGCAAGGTTGCCAGCCCCCCTGCAAACAACGAAGCGGCGATCAGCAGGCCGATCTCCGCTGGCGACAGACCGGCCGCCTGGCCGACGATCAGTGGCACCGCAACGATACCGCCATACATGGTCAGAACGTGTTGCAGGCCATAAGCCATATTCGCGGCAATACCCAAATTTTCATCTTCGGGACGTTGCTGTGAAACCTGGGGCGTATTCATGGTGTGGGGTTCCCTGTTTTTGTTATGCGCACACTGTATGCAACAACAAAGACAACTGTCCATAGGATTGTATACAGTTTATCGGTCAATCTTCGGGCACTTCCCCCTGCTGATTCACCGATAAAAAGCCCCGCTCAGGTCGTACGGATCACCCTTTTCCAGCCTGAATGGCCGCCCCAGAGCCACCGCCCCACATCGGGCCGGCAGGACCTGTGCAGCAAGCCGACATCCTCTTCCCCAACTCCACCCGCTGAAACACAACGCAAAAAAAGGCCGATCCATTGGCTGGATCGACCCTCGCTGCACACAAAAAGACCAATCAGTTGGACGGTACGCGGATCTTGTACACATTGGGTGCGACACGAATCCACTGATCGCTGACCAGCGGATAGACCCGGGTCCGCGCCGACAAACGCAACAGCTGCGAGTTGATGTTAGCCAGGGTCTTCACGTTGCCGTCACGCTGATAGCTGAGCATGTTGTCGCGCACATTGATGATGGTGTTCCAGGTGTCCTTGTTATTGATGATGTACTGGGCATTGGTTTCGAATTGCTCACCCGGATCATCATTGCGACCGTTCGGACCGAGAAACAGGTTCCAGGGCATCCAGGTGTAGAAGCCATGAAAGGTGTCCCAACCCAGGGGCCGTGGCGGCACGCCCGCATTGGCCCGCACCACGCCCCGACCGATCTCCTCGAGCAACGTCTTGGCCTGGTCATAATCCGCCGCCACCGGCGCAGTGACGTTGACTCGATTGTCCTGGCCATAGCTGAGGAAACGTGCGCCAAAGCCGTCCCAGAAACCCTTCAGCTCCTTCAAGTGCCCACGCTGCACCACGGACATGTAGAAATCCCGCAATTGGTTGTAGGCAATGATGTGGTGTCGACTCACCGGCACCGTGAACGCCGGCCCGACTCCGGACGTCTTGAGATCGGCACTGTAGTTGTCGGACGGTGGATAGGGCGACCCGGCCCGCGCGTCCATGCTCAGGTTGTAGTTGCCGTCGGGGTTGGGGACCGCGAAGCTGCTGGTGGAACACAGGCTGACCACTGCCAGCAGCGCAGCGAACAGCCCCTGCTTGAAACGCCTCAGCGGTGTTGCGGTACTGCCGGACACCGTGGATCGATGTATTTTCTGCATGATTCTCTCCATAGAAAATTGCCGGTTTGCCGGTGGATTCTATGGAGCGCCAGCTTGGGATTTTAATCGGGAAGTGCTTCCGTATTCGGCTCCCGCTCCCGGTACGACAGGTGGTGATCAGGCCTCCAGCAAGCGCTCGAGCACTCGCGACAGCTCGGGATGCTCCGGCAGACGCAAGGCAAACTCGTCCCGCAACAACTGCATCAGCTCCCCCGCATTAGTGATCTGCCGCCGCTCGCTGGGCTGCCCCACGCGATGCAAAGCGTAGCTGCCGTTGTTCAGGGTTCGGCGCACCCCCGGCCCTATCAGCGCCACCTTCAACTGACCGAGGAAAGGCGAGTCACGGTGAGTCGAGACGTACCAGTTGCCCATTTCGTAGTCCACATCGCCCTGTATCTGCAGATCAAAGACGTACAGGGCCCGCCACTCATCCATGACCTTGGCGCGCAGGGTGTAGCTACCGTCTCGCTCGGTAATGCGATAGGGCTCGTGGGGTGTTGCCTGCTCTGCTTCGGTATCGAGCAGCAAGGGCGCAGTGGGCACCATGCCGCCGAAGCCGACATCGGCGATGTAGCGCTGCCCGTCCAGGTGCAACAGCGTCAACCTGTGACTGCGCGCGGTGAGCGCATCCTCCGGCCCGCCCATGACCACCCGCCCGGTAATGCCACGCGCCTCATAGCCCAGATGCTGCAACAGCACCAGGAACGTCTGATTGAGTTCATAGCAATAGCCACCGCGCCCCTCTTGCAGAATCTTGCGTTCCACCGTGCCCAGGTCGATGGGCACCGGCAGGCGCAACAAGGTAGAAAGGCTTTCGAAGGCAAACTCGCAGACATGTCGCCATTGCAGTTCTCGCAGGGTTTCCAGGGTCGGCGGCGGCGCGCTGTGGTAACCCAGTCGGCGCAAATAGAGGTCAATGTTCATCAGGTGCGGCTGGCTCATGCACAAATCCTTGAAATGAGTGTCGCGCAGGGCTCCGGAGATGCTTGTGCCGATCCGCTTGTCCAGCACCGGTCCCTGCCAGGTCAACGATAGGTATAAGCCAGAAACGAGGCATTCCAACAATCGATTCGGCTGATATTTTTTATCGCATTGGCCCGGGATTGGCTCTTGCCAAGAGCTGACGGTGATTCTGTAGTAGCCACCGCCCCAGTGGCCTCGCCCAGGCGCGGCGAGCGTCCTGCCTGTGGCTCAAAAATCATTCGGCACGGGGCTTCTAACGCGACCAGGGACATGACGCCGCAGGCACCACCACCTATGAGCTTGGTGGCAATACCTGCGCCAATCAGATCTTCTGCAAAGCCTGACAATGACTCAACGGTCGGAGCGCTGCAGCAGATCCTCGGCGCTCTCCACCGCCAGGGCCATCACCCGGTTGCGCCCCGTGGCCTTGGCCTGATACAGCGCTGCATCCGCCCGTTCTATGAAGACTTCGATGCTGTCGCGCCCCGTAGGGACGAAGGAGTAACAGCCCAGACTGATGGTCACGCGCCCCACTGGAGAACCGGAATGGCTGATGTTGCGCTCCATGACGCTCTGGCGAATCTGCTCGGCCATGGCCAGGGCACCGTGGATATCGGTATCGGGTAGCAGCACCGCGAACTCTTCCCCGCCATAACGCACGGCCAGGTCGGTCTTGCGATGACAACACCCTTTCAGGGCCTGGGCCACCTCTGCCAGACAATGATCGCCGGCCACATGGCCGTAGGTATCGTTGTAACGCTTGAAGTAATCGATGTCGGCGATGATCAGGCTCAGCGGCGTGCTCTGCCGCGCCCCGCGACCGAACTCGATCTCCAGGGAACGCTCGAACAGCCGCCGATTGCCCAAACCGGTCAGACTGTCATGGGTGGCAATCACCTCCAAAGCCTCCTGGGCCTTGCGCAGATCGGTTTCGATCCGCTCGTTGTTGCGCACCTGGCTCACAAACACCCAGCCGAACAGCCCCACTCCCAGCAGCACCAGGGCGACGATGGCCGTGGATTGATAGGCCGAGGCGTACCAGCCCTTGAGAATCGAGTCCTTGGAGTTGGCCGCCGCCACCACCAGCGGATACGCCTGCAACTGGCGATAGCCATACAAGCGCGTCACCCCATCCACGATCGAGGTGATCATGGCGTTGCCGGAGGTGGCCTCAGGCAGGTACTTGCTGAAAATCTCGCCACGGGACAAGGAGGCCCCCACCTGCCGCTCCTCGAATGGCCGCCGCGCGATCAGGGTGCCATCGGACAGGGCGAGAAACATCACGCCCTGCTCATCGATATTGAAGCTTTTGAAGAATTGATCGAAGTAAGCCAGCTTGATGCCGGCCATCAGCACGCCCTGGAAGTTCCCGTTCTGGTCATTGATCCGCCGCGAAATGGGAATGATCCACTCGCCGTTGGCGCGACTGCGAATCGCCGGACTGATATGGGCCTGCAGCGAAGCGTTCTGCTGGTGGAACCTGAAGTAGTCACGATCTGCCACGTCCTTGCCATGAGGCGAATCGTTAAAGGAACTGACCACCCACTGGCCTTGCTTGTCATAGAGAAACACTCCGCTGAGTTGCACCAGGGCCTGTACCCGCCGAGCAAAGATCTGTTGCAGACGCAGTCGCTGCACGGGCCCCTCGCCGATGGCCTGGATCCACTCGGAAAGGCTCATCAGCACCAGGTCGGCCTCCATGAAGGTGTCCTCCGCCTGCTGGGCAATGGCCCGAGTCAGGTTGGTGGAGTTGACCTCTGCCTGCGCCAGGTCATGGCGCCAGGACTGCTCTAGCTGGAGGTAGAGCAAACCGCACAGGCACAGGAACACCGTGGCGATAAAGGCCACCGCGGCCTTGAGCAGCGGCAAGCGTTTCAAGGTGCCACCCGGGGCGTGTTGAGCGTCGTAAATGGGGACAGGCAAAAGGGGCGTCCTGACGGGAAAAGCCTGAACTACGCGGCAGATCCCTGGTTGTTTTCGAGACCGGTTCACTGACCAGCATCCTGTAAAACATCGGCTCCATGGCGTTCAAACACAGGCCAGGGGCCGCTCGCAACCGCATCCGATCTAGCCCCTTGCAGGGGTTATCGGCCGCAGAGGACGATGCCTAAAGCGCGGATCGTCGGCTGGAACAATATTCGACGATGACCTGAGTCAGTGCCGCCACAACGGCCGGGTCCGCGTCGGACGCAGTAAACAGCCGGAACTGGGCCTGAGGCAACTCCGGCAAACCGTATTCCGCCCCCAGTGCACACAGCCCTGCTCCCAACTGACTGACCGCCATGGGCGCCACGGCGAAGCCCGACAGCACTGCGGCACGCAAGGCCCCATTGCTGCTGCAGAGCATGGCCGTACGCTGGGCGATGCCGGCTTTGGCCAACCGCCCCAGGGCCACCGCCCGATAAGGACAAGGCTCAGGAAACAGCGCCAGGGGCAAAGGCTCAGGCAAGGGTGCCACTGATTGTGGCAGCCCGGCCCAGACCAGAGGTTCGGACCAGAGCAACTGGCCTGGCGCTGCTGTTTCGCACAAGGACCCCACCACCAGCTGCAAACTGCCCTGAGCCAGAAGATCCAGGAGGGTACCGGGGATGCTCACCTGCACATCGAGCTGGATACCCGGGAACTGCCCGGCAAAATCCAGTAGCGCGCGCAACAGACGGGGCTCGGCGAAATCCTCCGCCAACCCAATCCCCACACGCCCATGGAACGGCACCCGGGTCAACTCGGTCCAGGCGTCGCGATTCAACGCCAGAATGGCTCGGGCGTAGGCCATCAGCCGCTCGCCATCGGCTGTCAGTTGCTGTGAGCGGGTGGTGCGTTGCAGCAGCGGCTTGCCGACCTGCTGTTCCAGGCGCCGCAGATGGCCGCTGACCGCCGACTGGGTCAAATGCAGTTTTTGTGCTGCACGACTGAACCCCTGTTCATCGACAACAGCGACAAAGGTACGAAGCAGCAAGGCATCGAACATATTTCATATCGCCATCAATAAGCCTTAGATCGACAATTTATATTTATAAATCAGCTATGTTGCAATAGCGGTCATCCCTGTCCACCAAGAGATTCGTTCATGACCCGGCTCCTGCACATCCAATGCTCGCCTCGCTTACATCGCTCCGCCTCCCTGGAAATCGCCCGCAGTTTTATCCAGCGCTATCAACAACAGGTTCCCGACACTCAAGTCAGCACCCTGGACCTTTGGAGCCTGGAACTGCCGGAGCTCGATCAGACAGCAATGGACGCCAAGTACGCCCGACTCGGTGGCCAGCCGTTGAACGCTAGCGAACAAAGCGCGTGGGACCGACTCCAGGAACTCGCCGCGCCCCTGCATCAGGCCGACCTGTTGGTGTTCTCCGTGCCGCTGTGGAATTTCAGCATTCCCTACAAGCTCAAGCATTTCATTGACCTGGTATCACACCAGGGAATCCTCTTCAGCTTCGACCCCGAGCACGGGCTGCAGGGCCTGTTGCGCAACAAGACAGCGGTGGTGAGCTACGCCCGCGGCCTGGATTTTTCAGCCCAGTCGAACACTCCGGCCCAAGCGTTCGATTTCCAGAAACCCTACATCGAGGCTTGGCTGAACTTCATCGGCATTGCCGACCAGCATTCGCTGGTGGTGGAGAAAACCATTCTCGGGCCTGACATCGACCAGGCCTCCCGGCAAGCGACCGCGCGCCAGGCACACGGCCTGGCCGAGCAACTGGCAGCCCGCCGTCCCTAGTACTCGAAAAAGACCGGTGGAGCGACTGACAGTTTCCGCCGGTCTGCAACCTTCCACAGTTCCCCAGGCGAAACTCCCACCGCCTCGCCCCCTTTTATCAACAGGCCTGCACTGATCGGCACGAATCATCAAAAAGCTCACAAAAACGCCGTCGGCCCATGCATTTTTGGTCTATACACAACTCATAAAATTCTTCGATACAAACCACCGTCCCGCTCCTCAGTACTTTCAGGTCGTGCGTATGGCGGTGTTGGAAGTTGATCACCAAGGAGTGGATGTTGATTGGGGGTAACACGCTTAACCGTTTCATGTTCAGGCCCTGGCGCCATCGGGAACTGCTATTGGCGCTAATCGAGCGTGAAATCACAGGCCGCTATCGCGGATCGATCGCCGGTCTGCTCTGGTCCTTCCTCAACCCCCTGCTCATGCTGCTGGTATACACCTTCGTTTTCAGCGTGGTGTTCAAGGTGCGCTGGGACACCGGCAGCGACTCGAAAAGCCAATTCGCCTTGCTGGTATTCACCGGCATGATGGTCTTCAACCTGTTTTCAGAATGCATCAGCCGTGCCCCGGGCCTGATCCCGAGCAACGCCAACTACGTGAAGAAAGTCGTGTTCCCCCTGGACCTCCTGCCCGGCGTGATACTCGGGGCCGTGCTGTTCCATACCCTGGTGAGTTTCATCGTCTGGCTGATCTTTCATCTACTGGTCTTCGGCCTGCCACCGTTCACCACCTTGCTGTTTCCCCTGGTACTGCTGCCGCTGGTGCTGTTCACGCTTGGGCTGTCATGGTTCCTGGCGTCCCTGGGGGTCTACCTGCGGGACATCGGCCAGGTCATTGGAGTGCTAATGTCGGCCCTGATGCTGCTGTCCGCAGTGTTCTATCCCGTGAGCGCGCTGCCGACTGCCTATCAGCACTGGCTCTATCTGAATCCCCTGACCCTGGTCATCGAGTCATCCCGCGACGTGCTGATCTGGGGCGTCGTCCCCGATATCAGCCTATGGCTGGGCCAACTGGTGGGTGCCAGCGCTGTGGCTTTTCTCGGACACGCGTGGTTCGAGAAGACCCGCCAGGGGTTTGCCGATGTGCTCTGATCCTGTGATCAAGACCCAGGGCCTGGGCAAATGCTATCAGATCTACGACCAGCCTCGGGATCGCTTGCTGCAATTGCTGCTGCCTCGCGGTAAACCGCGCTATCGCGAGTTCTGGGCACTGAAAGAGGTCTCCCTGGAGATTCGCAAAGGCGAAGCCCTGGGCATCATCGGGCGCAACGGCAGCGGCAAATCGACCTTGCTGCAACTGATTTGCGGCACCACGGGCGCCTCTTGCGGCAGCCTGACCCGCCACGGCCGGATCGCTGCCTTGCTGGAGCTGGGTTCGGGATTCAATCCGCAGTTCACCGGCCGCGAGAACGTCTACCTGAACGGTGCGGTGCTGGGGCTCAAGCGCGCGGAAATCGAAGCGCGCTTCGACGAAATCGCCGCGTTCGCCAATATCGGTGAGTTCATCGACCAGCCCACCAGGACCTATTCCAGCGGCATGCTGGTACGCCTGGCCTTTGCCGTCTCGGTATGCGTGGAGCCGGACATCCTGATTGTCGATGAAGCCCTGGCCGTGGGCGACGCTTCCTTTCAGTTCAAGTGCCTGGAGCGACTCGATCGCCTGACACGACAAGGCATGACCCTGCTGTTCGTGTCTCACGACATGAGCCTGATCAAGCGCTTCTGCAACCGCGCCCTGTATCTGCGTAACGGCGAAATCCGCGCCAGCGGCGCGCCGGAAGCGATGGCCGAGCTCTACCTGCTGGACATGCGCGACGAACAGCGGCGCTGGGCCAGCGCCGGAGCCATCCAGGTCACGGTCAAGACAGCGCTCAACCCGGAACACGGCATGGCTTTTGGCACCGATGAAGGACGCATCACTTCGGCGGTCTTCAGCAACACCGGAGCGCTGTACTCGAGCTTTGTCCATGGCGAAAGCATCGAGATCGCCATCGACACGCTCGTCAGCGACGCCGTCAGCCGCCCCAACATCAGCCTGACCATCCAGGAGGCCAGGCTGCTGGTGATCAGCGGAGTCAATGCGTCCCTGCAAAGCGGCGCATCCGAGAATGGCTGGCGCCGCGCTTCGATCCGCCTGCAGTTCGCGGCCAACCTGGCTGCCGGGCGCTACCACATCACCCTCAAGCTGATGGATGGCGAGACCGAAGAAACCTCACAACTGATTGAAAAGCAGGTCGCCCTGCTGGCCTTCGACATTCTGCCGGGCAACAAGCATTTCCTGGGAATCGTCGATTTGCACATCAAGCCCGTCACCCGTGAAGGACAAACAATCAGGGCGACCGAGGAACACTCATGAAGGACAAGGAGTGGCAGGTAGCGATCTTCGGTACCTTTGACGTGGCCAACTACGGCGATCTGCTGTTTCCCCTGATCGCCGCCGCCGAGTTGCAGGCGCGCCTGGGCACTGTGCACCTGCATGCCTTCTCCTATAACACCCGCACGACGCCACAATGGCCCTACAACGTCACCTCGGTCAGCGAACTGCCCCGGCTGATCGAGACCCTGGACGGGGTACTGATTGGAGGCGGTTTCATCATCCGCTTCGACAAACAGGTGGCCCCGGGGTATTACCCGCCAGACCCGCAGATCCACCATCCCACGGGTTATTGGCTATCCCCCGCACTGATTGCCCTGCAGCATGACGTACCGCTGATCTGGAATGCCCCGGGCATGCACTGCAACAACGTACCGACCTGGGCAGTCCCTCTGGTCAAACTGGCCCTGGAGCTGAGCCCCCACGTGCAAGTACGGGACACCTTGTCTCAAGACACCCTGTCGGCGCTGAGCGATGAGGCCCGAGTCGAGGTGCTGCCGGACACCGCATTCGGCCTGCCCAACCTGATCGACCTGCAGCAGCCCTCCGTGGAATACCGCCAACTCTGTGAACAGGCCGGACTGAACAGGCCCTACCTGGTGGTGCATGCGATTGCCGGCCTGGAGGGGTTCCTACAACTGTGGAAAACCCACAACCCGCTCTTTGCAAGGTGGCAGCTGCTGTTGCTGCCCATCGGCCCGGTACTGGGAGATCACGAATCGATTCTTGGCGACGACCTGCCAAGGGCCGTACGCCTGCCTACCTGGCCAGCACCGCTGCTGCTGGCCGAGATCCTCGGCCACGCCCAAGGCGTGATCGGCCACAGTTACCACCTGGCGATTACCGCCCTGGCCTTCGGTGTCCCCCTCTTCAGCTCGGCCCGCCTGGACCTGGGCAAGTACACCGCCCTGCGGGACTACGAGGGAATCCACCCCCTGCACGCTGTGCAAGAGATAGATCCCCAGTGGTTCCTGGAGCGCCTTGTACGGCGAGCCCCCTGCGCCCGACTGGTCGATGCCCGAGAGCAATTGCAGCGCCATTGGGATCGAGTGGCCGAACTCATCAGCCAGGGCCGCCGCCCCACCCGCCAGTCAATCGACCGACTTTGGCAAGCACTGCCTGGACTACTGGAAGAAACCCGCCTGGACTGGCGTGAGGAATGCCTGGAAAAACAGGCTGAGCTGGAGGCACTGCATAAGCAAATGGAGCAACTGAAACAACAACAGCGCCAGCAACAGGAACTCATGGGACACGCCTGCGGCGAACTCGACCGGGTGTATCGCTCCAGCTCCTTTCGCATCACTGCGCCACTGCGTTCCCTTCGACGCCGTTTCAACCATCTACTGGGAAGATGAACAGGATGCTAGATCTGACGAGGCTCACCAAACAGCCACTGCACAATCAACCTTTCCGCTGGGGCCAGATCGATGGCCTGTACACAGCGCAAGACGCCGCGGCGTTGGCAGCGACCTACCCCCATGACGCCTTCAAGCGAGTGTATGGATATGGCGGAGAAAAAGACTATGAGTACCAGGCGCGACAATTGGTGGAAATGGGGACTGGGCGCATCGTCCACCCTGAAGGCCTGAGCCCCGCATGGCTGGCACTGGCGACAGAACTGAGCTCTGCGGCCTACCGCCTGGCGATGTCGACACTGACCGACCTGGACCTGCGCACAGCCCCCATGGAAATCAATGTATTCCACTACGGGCCGCAGGCCTGCCTGGGTCCTCATCCCGACCTCAGCGACAAGCTGGTGACCCATATCCTGTATTTCAACGAATCCTGGAACATCAAAGAGGGTGGCTGCCTGAACATCCTCGGCTCTGCAGATCCAACGGATGTGGTAGCGGTGATCCCACCCCTGGTCGGTAACTCTGCCGTCCTGGTGCGTGCCGAACATTCATGGCACGCCGTATCACAGGTAGTGGACAACTGCCGGACCTCACGCCGCAGCATGACCGTAACCTTCTACCGTCCCGGCTCTCTGAGCTCGATGTGGCCAGCCGCAGACCAGACTCCTCTGCATGACTATGAAGGGCCTCATGGCTAAAGCGCACGCAAACCTGATTGGCAACGTTATCGCCCCAAAGGAAACCGGGAATGCCACGGCCTGACCCCAAAGCACTACTCAGGCAACTGCGCAACACCTATCGGAGACTGCCACTGCCCAATCCTCTGCGCGTCCTATTGGGTCGAATTTATCGCCAAATGACATCAGTACGACGAGCCCTGCACCGCGACGTAATAGCCGACAGTCTGTTTCAACCTCCACTTTGCAACTTGCAGGAGCCGCTGGCGAATGCGCCCGACTACGTATTCTGGGGCGTCATCGACTGGGATTTTCGACACCAGCGCCCGCAACAGCTGGCCGAGCAGTTGAGCCTTGGCGGACGCCGTGTGTTCTACATCTCGGCAGCTCTGGAGGATGACCCTCGCGACGGTTTTACACTGCGCCCTCTTGATGAAACGGGGCGCCTGTTCGAAGTTCGGCTCTTTGCCCACACCGCGCCGATCATTTACCACGCAGTACCGGATGAAACCTTGATCTGGCAGTTGCGGCGCAGCATCGGTGAACTCCTGAGTTGGGCGAATTCGCCCCAGGTGGTATCGCTGATCCAGCACCCGTTCTGGGCTCCCGTGGCGGGAGTGCTGCCCAACAGTCGTGTGGTCTATGACTGCATGGATCACCATCAGGGATTTGGCAACAACGCCGCGCAGTTGCAACAACTGGAGTGCCGCCTGATCCGCGAAGCCGATGTGGTGCTGTTTGCCTCGGCATGGCTTGAACAACATTGGCACCCGCAAAGGCCAAGGACAGCTGCACAGCAGCGAGCGATTCTGCGCAACGCCGCCGACTTCGACTACTTCTCAACACCCACGAAACGCCGCTATCAAGATCCGCAAAAACGTCCCGTGATCGGCTACTACGGGGCATTAGCCCATTGGTTCGACGTAGACCTGGTGTCTGCCATAGCCAGCGCCTTTGCCCACTGCACCGTGCTGCTGATTGGCGCAGATACCGCAGGTATCGGCGCGCGCCTGCGGGGCCACGCCAATATCAAGCTCACGGGCGAGATTCCTTATGCGCAGCTGTCCGCCTACCTGCAGGCTTTCGACGTCTGCATCCTGCCGTTCCGCATCGAACCGCTAACCCTGGCCACCAACCCGGTCAAGGTCTACGAGTACCTGAGCGCCGGTAAACCGGTTGTGGCGGTGGATCTCCCTGAATTGCACGAATTCAAGCAACAGGTCGCCATCGCCGAGGACACGCCCGCGTTTATCAATGCCATCGCCCGGGCGTTGCAGGAACCTGGATACAGCGCTGCTTCTTGCCAACGCCAGGCCTTCGCCGCGCAGCAAACCTGGCAACACCGGGTACAGGCCCTGCTTAACCTGACAGAGAATGTTGCCTCT
The DNA here is from genome assembly GCF_030718165.1 of Pseudomonas sp. LPH60. Classification (NCBI taxonomy): domain Bacteria; kingdom Pseudomonadati; phylum Pseudomonadota; class Gammaproteobacteria; order Pseudomonadales; family Pseudomonadaceae; genus Pseudomonas; species Pseudomonas sp. LPH60. The sequence goes on along the minus strand of NZ_JAVAJH010000001.1, from coordinate 436,426 downwards.
CAACCGCTGGTGAGCGTGATAGTGGTGACCTACAACAACTTGGCCTTCACTCGGGACTGCCTGGCGAGCCTGGCTGCCGATTCCCTGAGCGAGCCACTGGAAATCATCGTCGTGGACAACGCCTCCACCGATGGCAGCGTCGAATTCCTCCAGCACTGGTCAGCGAACAGCGGACACTCGCTGATTCTCAACAACAGCAACCGGGGTTTTGCCGCCGCCAGCAATCAGGGCCTGGCCCTGGCCAAGGGCGAGTTCCTGGCACTGCTTAACAATGACACCCAGGTCACCAGCGGCTGGGCACAAACCCTGCGCCGCCACCTGCAGCGCGACCCGGGGCTCGGCCTGATCGGACCGGTGACCAACAATATCGGCAATGAAGCGAAGATCGACATCCGCTATCAGGACTCACGGGAGATGGCCATCCGTGCCCGCCAATACACCTGGCGCCACGCCGGCCTGAGCGTGCCTTGCGCCACCCTCGGTTTCTTCGCGGTGATGATGTCCAGGTCAACCTATCAACGCCTAGGCCCCCTCGACGAAGCCTTCGGGCTGGGTTTTTTCGAGGACGACGATTACTGCCGCCGGGTCGAGCAAGCCGGCTTGTCCTGTGCCTTCGCCGAGGACGTGTTCATTCATCACCACCTGTCCGCCTCCTTCGAACTGATGTCCGGAAGCCAGCGCCAGCAACTGTTCAACCGCAACAAGGCTTTCTATGAAGCCAAATGGAACCGCCCATGGGTCCCGCACACCTCCAGGGAGGAGCCATGAAACTGGTCTATCTGTCGCCTGTCAGTTGGCACAGTTTCGCCCAACGGCCCCAGGAACTGGTTCGACAGTTCCACGCCAGCACCCGGGCTCCGGTGCTGTGGATCGAACCCTACCCCACTCGCCTCCCGGTGCCCCGCGACCTGCTGCAGCGCTCCCCAGCCCCTCCCAGCGAACCGGTGCCCGACTGGTTGACCCTGATCCGTCCCCGAGCCCTGCCGATAGAGCCCTTGCCCGGTTCGGGGTGGTTGAATCGACTGTTCTGGGGGCGCCTGATGCAGCAGGTCAGGCACTTCGCTCAGGGACCGACCCAGCTAGGCATCGGCAAGCCCTCGCGACTGGCCCTGCAGTTGCTGCGCGAGCCGCTCTTCGTCAGCAGTTTCTACGACGTGATGGACAACGTACCGGCTTTCTATAGCGGCTGGTCCCGGCGCGCCATGCAGCAACGCCAGCGCGAAACGGCCAGAGCCGTGACCACCGCCCTGACCTCCTGCTCGAACCTGCAGCACTATTGGTTGCAGCAGCAGGTCAATGCACGCCTGCTACTCAATGGCTGTGCCAGCGAACGGTTGCCCTCCCTGCCACTGTGCCGATCCACAGCACCTGCCACGCGCCCCGTATTCGGCTACATCGGCACCCTCGCCAAGTGGTTCGACTGGGACTTCATCCTCGCCCTGGCCCAGGCCTTCCCGGAAGCCGAGGTGCGCTTGATAGGCCCGCAACACGGCACCTCACCTCCGGCCCTAGCCGCCAACATCCGCTGCTTACCGGCACTGTCGCACCCAGCCGCACTGGCGGCGATGAGCGAATTCGACGTCGGGCTGATTCCGTTCAAGAGAAACGACATCACCCGTTTTGTCGATCCGATCAAGTACTACGAATACCGGGCCCTGGGCCTGCCGGTGGTCAGCACCGACTTTGGCGAAATGAGTGCTCGCCGTCATACACCGGGAGTTTTTCTCAGCGATACCGCCACGGACATTCCCCAAGTGATGCGCCAAGCCCTGGCGTTCAGCGAGCCGCTGGCGAATACCCTGCAGTTCCGCGAGGCCAACTCTTGGACGAAACGTTTCGAGGTGGCCCATGCCGCAATCCTGTGACGTGGTGGTGGTCAACTACAACGCTGGCCTTCTGCTGGAAGAGTGCGTCGCCTCAGTGCTGGCACAGGGTGTCGGCAGACTGGTATTGGTGGACAACGCCTCCCACGACGACAGCCTGCAACGGGTGCTGACCCGCTACGGTGCCGACAAACGCCTGAGTATCCTGCGCAACCCGAGCAACACTGGCTTTGCCGCTGCCTGCAACCTCGGCGCCACACAGTGCACGCAGCCCCATATCCTGTTCCTGAACCCCGACACCGTGCTGCAACCCGGGGCACTCCAAGGTCTGATCGGCGCCTTGTGCCACTCCAAAGACCTGGGCATGGCAGGTGGCTTGCTGTGCAATTTCGACGGTAGCGAGCAGCCCGGTGGTCGCCGAGTCTTTCCGACCCCACGCCGAGCGGTGGTTCGCGCCCTCAACCTCTCGGGTCTGGCCTGGCTGTCACCCCGCTTGTTTTCCGACTTTCTCCTGCACCGCGAGCCCCTGCCGACCCGACCAACCAACGTCGAAGCCATTTCCGGCGCCTGCATGCTGGTCAAACGCGAAGCCCTGGACAGCGTCGGCGGCTGGGACGAAGGCTATTTCCTGCACTGCGAAGACCTGGACCTGTGCATGCGTTTTCGCCATGAAGGCTGGAAAGTCTGCTTCGTGCCCCAGGCAAAAATCTTTCACGCCTGGGGCGCCTGCAGCCGCTCACGCCCGTTGTTCGTCGAATGGCATAAACATCGAGGCATGATCCGCTTCTATGGCAAGTTCTTTCGTGATGATTATCCGAAGGTTCTTTCCTGGTGCATTTGCGCGGGGGTATGGCTGAGGTTCGGCGCAATGGTGGGGTACTACTCTGCGGTGCGGTTGAGGCAGATAGTCGGCGTAACTCGATGACTCACCAATCGTCCCCCGTCCATCCCGGGGACAAACAAATTACCCCTGCGCTTTCCTGATAAACTCCGCGCTATCAGATCTTTTGTTCACGATGCGAAGAAGCTTGCTTCATTTGCCGCCGTAACGTCTCAAAGCAGAACCTCATGTCCTTGAACAACGAAGCCTCCTTACAGCAAACCTTTTCCCGTCGTTTCTCCGTGGCGCCGATGATGGATTGGACAGACCGTCACTGCCGATTCTTCCTGCGTCTACTGTCCAAACACACCCTGCTCTACACCGAGATGGTTACCACCGGTGCGCTGCTCAACGGTGATCATGAGCGCTTCCTGCGCTATCACCAGTCCGAACATCCTTTGGCACTGCAACTGGGCGGCAGTAACCCGGCGGACCTCGCGGCCTGCGCGCGCATGGCCCAGGAGCATGGTTATGACGAGGTTAACCTGAATGTCGGTTGCCCAAGCGATCGGGTGCAGAACAATATGATCGGCGCCTGCCTGATGGGGCATCCGGCGCTGGTGGCCGATTGCGTGAAGGCCATGCGCGATGCGGTGTCGATTCCGGTGACGGTCAAGCATCGCATCGGGATCAACGGTCGTGACAGTTATGCCGAACTGTGTGATTTCGTCGGCCAGGTCCAGGATGCCGGCTGCACCAGTTTTACCGTGCATGCGCGGATCGCGATTCTCGAAGGGCTATCGCCCAAGGAGAATCGGGATATTCCACCGCTGCGCTATGACGTGGCAGCACAGTTGAAGGCGGATTTCCCGCAACTGGAAGTCATCCTTAACGGTGGAATCAAGACCCTGGAGGCCTGCCATGAACATCTGCAGACCTTTGATGGGGTGATGTTGGGTCGTGAGGCCTATCACAATCCCTATCTGCTGGCCGAGGTGGACCAACAGCTGTTCGGCAGCACCGCACCGGTCATTTCCCGGGCCGAGGCCTTGGCACAACTGCGACCATATATTGCCGAGCATCTGGCTTGCGGTGGCGCGATGCACCACATCACTCGCCATGTGCTGGGACTGGGGACGGGCTTCCCTGGGGCTCGCAAGTTTCGCCAGTTGTTGTCGGTGGATATTCACAAGACCAAGGACCCATTGGGCCTGCTGGATCAGGCCGGGCAACTGCTTGAAGGGCGTTAACCATCAGCCGGGTTGAACCTGATGTGGCTTTTGGTATCTCAATTACCTGAATCACGCCCCAGCATTCAAACACCTGTTTTCAGGCCTCCGCCCTTGGGGCCGTTGTAAGCCTTCCGCGCCCTTGAGCGCCTGACAGCGCTCGGGTAATGTCATCAGACCCATAGGACAGAGCACGCTCATGACTTCCAAGCTGGAACAACTGAAGAAAATCACTACCGTGGTAGCCGATACCGGCGACTTCGACGCTATCGCCCGGGTCAAGCCGGTGGATGCCACCACCAACCCTTCGCTGCTGCTCAAGGCTGCAGCCATTCCTGGCTATGCCGACCTGTTGAACGCTTGCGTCAGCGACTGCAAGGGTGATGTCGGTCTGGCCAGCGATCGCTTTGGCGTGGCTGTCGGCCAGGAGATTCTCAAGGTCATTCCCGGTCGTATTTCCACTGAAGTGGACGCCCGGCTGTCGTTCGACACCGACGCGATGCTCAAACGCGCCCATCGCCTGGTCGAACTCTATGAAAAGGCTGGCGTAGGACGCGATCGAGTGCTGATCAAAATCGCTTCCACCTGGGAAGGTATTCGTGCCGCCGAGAAGCTGGAGCGTGAAGGCATCCAGACCAACCTGACCCTGCTGTTTTCCTTCGCTCAGGCCGTGGCCTGCGCCGAAGCTGGAGTCTTCCTGATCTCGCCATTTGTGGGTCGGATCTACGATTGGTACAAAAAAGCCAACGGCAGCGACTACACCGGCGCCGATGATCCGGGCGTACAGTCGGTCACACGCATCTACAACTACTACAAGGCCAACGACTACAAGACCGTAGTCATGGGGGCCAGCTTCCGCAACCTGAACCAGATCGAGCAACTGGCCGGCTGTGACCGCCTTACCATCAGCCCAGACCTGATCGAGAAGCTGGCAGCCGACACTGGCCAGCTAGAGCGCAAGCTGAGCCCGGGCAAGACCGGCGAAGCCCGTCAGAGCCTGAACGAATCGCAGTTCCGCTGGGCCTCCAATGAAGACGCCATGGCCACTGAGAAACTGGCCGAAGGCATTCGTCAGTTTGCCCGTGACCAGGAAAAACTCGAAGCCCTGCTGGCTGCCAAGCTCTGATTGCTCAGTACCAACGCAAAAAGGGCGAACCCTCACAGGTTCGCCCTTTTTTACGCATGTTGTTTCAGCGAGTCAGTGACGCTCCAGAGCGTTCACCAGATCGTGGAAGGCTTCGCGGTTGGAGTCGTTGAGCCCCATCAGGATCTTGTGAGCCTCCAGGACCTTAATCCGCACCACTTCTTCCGACTGGTCCTGGGAAGGCAAGTCGGCCAGGCATTCCGGGCAAGGAATCGGACGATCGACGATGTTGAACACCTGATCGAAGCCCATGGACTGCAACAGCCGGGTAATGTCTTCGTGGGTGGTGACGACGGTGGGCAATAGACCTACCTTCTGCCGCGATAGGATCGACAACTTGGCCAGCAGGCCCAGAGTAGTACTGTCGATGCTGCGGGTTTCAGTGAGGTCGATCACGATCGCCGAGAAATTCAGCGCAGTGAAAATCCGCTCAATAGTCGCATCCAACGCCGAACACAGGGTCAGGCGCACTTCACCGATGAACTTCAGGACAAAAGTGCCGTCCTGCTCGGCGAACTGGATTCTACCGGTACTCATTAAAGGTTCCTGCTCAACACTAACAGGGCGATATCATCCGGCATCTCCCCTAGCGTGGCCAATCCAAAAACTTGCCGCAGGCCATCCAGGCTGCCGCCCGCAGCTCTCACCCGTTCAGGCAAGGCCGCTTCTTTTTCTTTGAGTGTAGGTTCGGGCAAAAGGTCCAGAATGCCATCGGACATCAGCGTCAAGCTGAACACCGGGGGCAGTTCCAGAATGTGGTCTTCATAGGTAGCCTCGTTGAACAGCCCCACCGGCAAACCACGCCCTTCCAGATAACGCACACTGTCTGGTGTGTACAACACCGGCAACGGCAAGTGCCCGCCAATGCTATAGGTCAACAAACCAGTCTCCTCGTCGATAACTCCACCGACCATCGTGACGTGTTTGCCCAGCTTACAACTGATCAGGCCACGGTTGATATGGCCCAGTACTTCCGAAGGCTTGAATTCCGGCAAGGTACCGTTGCGCTTGGACTCGAACAGCAGGCGCGTGGTCATGAACTTCAACAGCACGGTGACGAAGGCCGATGACGCGCCATGGCCGGAAACGTCAGCCAGGTAGAAGGCAACCCGACGCTCGTCGACGCGGAAGTAGTCGACGAAATCCCCCGACAGGTAGAGCGAAGGGATGATCTGGTGCGCGAAATTAAACTCATCAATCGACCAGGGACTGGTGGGCAGCATGTTCATCTGCACCTGGCGACCGGCGTTCTGATCTTCCTGAAGCAGATTGAGGCTGGCCTCGAGTTCGCGGTTGGCGGCTTCGAGCTTTTCTCGATAACGCTGGTTTTCCAGCAACAAGCGCGCTCGATCCAGGGCTCGACGCACAGAGTGCTCGAGCACGGCCAGATCTTCCAGAGGCTTGATCAGGTAGTCCGCCGCACCCAGGCGCAGTGCTTCAACCGCGTCATTCATCACGCCCGCCCCCGAAACCACTATCACCGGGGTTTGCGGCGACAACTCGGTCACTTGACGGATAAGTTCGAGACCGCCCATCTGCGGCATGCGCAGATCGCAGATCACCAGATCGGGGTTGTCGCGCTGGAATACCTGAAGACCCTGCTGGCCGTTAGCAGCCTGCAGTACGCTGAAGCCACTGTCTTCCAAATAGGCCGCGAGACTCGCGCGTACTACTTCGTCGTCATCGATTATCAGCAGCGTGGCACTGGTTTTTTGCATGTGGGCAAACGGCGCCAGAATTAGGTTGGCGTAGGTGGCTTGGCCCAAGGCCTGGCGCACGCTACTGGATTCGCTTTCTAGCCACTCTGAAGTGGAGCCAGGACCTTCAGCCCTGCACGCCCGCTCATCAGAGGTGCCCTTCTAAGGCGCAGACGGTACTCCCATCCGCGGGGCGTTTCAAGCTCATGCCGATGGTCGCCTGACGTCTTTACACCGCAAATCACCGGGAGTTATAAAAACCGCTAAAACCGCAACTCAATCGCAGGATGGAACCCATGAATCAGAACCAGCGTGACTACAGTGAAAAGCGCGATTACATCCGTATGCGGGTGGATGCCGAGGTCACGCTGATCCACCAGGGACAGGTGATAGAAGCGGTCTGCATTGACCTTTCCAGCAGCGGCATGCAGGTCCAGGCGCCTCGCTCATTTCAGGTCGGCGACCTACTGAGTGTGCGTATCGACTCGGAACATGCAGCCCTCAGAGGCCTGGAAGCGGAGACCGAAGTGGTCTGGGTCAACTCACAGGAGGGTGGCGGCCAGAAACTTGGGCTTACAATCCTTAAGATGAAGTAAAACTTCCGTCCATGAAAAAGGCGGCCTGATGGCCGCCTTTTCAGTTTCTGCAAGACAGTCGCCCGATCAGAAGTCGTCTTCGACCTGACCATCCTTGACCTTGAATTCACGATTCTGCAGATAGGCATTGCGCACAAAGGTGTAGCGATCACCGCGAATCAGCTTGTCCGCAGCCAGCAGGCTGGCACGAGTATCAACCACATTCACGCCCATGGTGATGTTGCGCGCAGGGATGTCGTTCATGTAGCGATAAGGCAAGGTGTAGCTGTCCACATACTTGGCCGGCGCGTCACGCAGGGTGCTAGGGCCCAGCAACGGCAGCATCACGTAAGGACCGCTGCCCACGCCCCAATAGCCGAGGGTCTGGCCAAAGTCTTCGTCATTGCGCTGCAGGCCCATCTGGGTACCGACGTCAAAGAAGCCCGCCAGCCCCAACGTGGTGTTCATCAGCAGGCGCGCAGTATCCACACCGGCGGCACGAGGCTTGGCCTGGAGGATGTCGTTGGCCAGGTTGCCGACGTCACCGAGGTTGCGGAACATGTTGTGGATACCGTCTTCCAGAAACTGCGGCGTCACCGCCTGGTAGCCTTGGGCCAACGGCTTCAGGGCATAGGTATCAAGGGTGTCGTTGAACGTGAAGATGGGACGGTTGATGCTTTCCCACGGGTCCTCTTCGGCCGCCTGGGCGGCCAGGGGAGCCAGCGTCACACCGGCACTCATACATAGCGGAACTAGATAACGGCTCCAGCGCATAGCAGGAAACTCCTTGGATTGTTCTCTCGTGGGGCTATGCCCTGAGGTTAGGTCGAGGAGTATAAAGCGGATAGGCCTGTTTAGGCAGCATCACTGCAAGCAGCCTGGAGGCATCAGTCAATCAATCCTGTTCGCATTCACCTCACTGTCACCTGCATGTCATCTTCCCCGGCTAGCCTGGAGAAGAATTTCAAGGACGTTGATATGCCCCACGCCGATGCCTTAGCCCAGACTGCAGCGCCATTGACCGCGGTGCTCTTCGGCCTCAGTGGCTGCCTGGTGGATTTCGGTGCGCGCACGCGCCTGCAAACCACCACGCACCCTGGCCCGGAACAGGTCCGGACCACTCCAGGGGCTTTGGACACCTTGCGTCATCTGCAACAACTGGGCATTCCCTGCGCCTGGCTTGAGCAACTACCCTGCGCCAGCAGCAGCCACCTGGCCGCCGCCCTGCCCGACTGGATCAAACCCACCCCAGCCGCCCCCGCTCCCTGGCCCGCTCCCGACGCCTGCTGGCAGGCGCTGATGACCCTCAAGGTGTCCCGCCTCGAGGGTTGTGTACTGGTCAGCGGCGAACCGCAACTTCTGCAGTCAGGGCTCAACGCCGGTCTCTGGACCATAGGTCTGGCCTCCTGCGGGTCCCTGTGCGGCCTTACGCCTAGTGAATGGCAGGCTCTGAGCCAGCAGGAGCGCGAACTCAAGCGCGGCAAGGCCACCCTGCAACTCTTCGGCCTGGGGGTGCACTCGGTCATCGACCACCTGGGAGACCTGAACACCTGCCTGGCGGACATCGAACTGCGCCGGCTCAAAGGTGAAAAACCCTGACATAAGCCTGTTGATCAGGATCATGCACAGTGCCCGGGAGTGGATTACTCTAAGCCGTGGGCATGGACCTTTGCCTCAAACGCGCGGTCCATCCCTGTGCCTATCAATAAAGGGAGAACGCCATGCCTGCCCGCGAACTGCAAGAACAACTCGATACCCTGCGCGAGCAATTGGAGCAGAACCCACCGCTTTCGGAAGCCGAGCGCGCCAATCTGCAGGAACTGATGCAGCAGATCGAACTGCAACTCAAGCTGGAGACCAGCACCCACGACGCCAGCCTCGCCGACGGCGTCAACCTGGCAGTGGAACGCTTCGAACTGGAACATCCGGCCATCGCCGGAACCCTGCGCAATATCGTCCAGACCCTGGGCAACATCGGTATCTGATAGCGCTCGATAACACCGCCCCATAAAAACAAAGCCCCGCATCATTTGCGGGGCTTCTGCTTACTGGCGAACCAATCGCTGATTAGCGAACTCCATGGTTTCGGTACTGCGGTACGGATTGATATCCAGCCCGCCGCGACGCACATAGCGAGCATAGACGGTGAGTTTCTCGGGTTTGAGCAACCGCTGCAGATCAAGGAAAATCCGCTCCACGCATTGCTCATGGAAGTCCGAGTGCTGACGGAAACTCACCAGATAGGCCAGCAGGCTGGCGTGATCCAGCGCCGCGCCACGGTACTCCACCACGACACTGCCCCAGTCCGGCTGGCTGGTCACAGGGCAATTGGATTTGAGCAAGTGGCTGTGCACGCTTTCCTCCACCACTTGCGAATCATCGCAACGCAGCAGCTCAGGTCGCGGATGCTCATAGCTGTCGACACTGATATCCAGCTCGTCGATGCAGATGCCTGGCAGTGCCACCACACCTTGCGCCTCGACCTCCCCAAGGCTGCGAATACGCACCCCTACGGGCTTGCCTGCGGCGGCCGAGAGATCCTGACGCAAAGTTGCCTCAAGCGTCGCTCGATCAGCGAAGGGGGTCTGGTTCAACGAGTTGAGGTACAGCTTGAAAGACTTGGACTCGATGATGTTCGGCGAATCTGCAGGAATACTGAATTCACCAATGGCCACCACCGGCTTGCCTGAAGGCAGCAGCCAGGACAATTCGAAGCAGTTCCAGAAATCCACTCCCTTATACGGCAGGGTATCGGCACTCAAGCCCAGCTCGGCCCATTTTGCTGCCCGGGGAATCGGGAACAGCAGGGATGGCGTGTAAGTGGAAACGTATTCACTGGACTTGCCCAGCGGCGAATGTTCGGCTGCGGGATGCATGGCGGAAACCTGACTGAAGAATCAGCGGATTCTACCAGCCTTTGCTCCCGCCTTTGAGCCCCGAACGCTTACGGGCTGACGGTGAGCTTGCCGACCATGCCCGCCTGGTAGTGCCCGGGAACATTGCAGGCGAACTCCAGGCTGCCGCTTTTGCTGAAGGTCCAGGTCAGGTCGGCCTGCTTGCCAGGCTCCACCAGCACACTGTTGGGATCGTCATGCTGCATGCCGTGATCCATGCCCGCCATGGAGCCGTGGCCCATGGCTGCGTGATCCATGGTTTTCATGGCTGTAGGCGTGAGCATCCCGCTTTGCTGCATCTTGAGCATTTCCTGCTGGTGCTCGGCATGCATCGCCGCGTTACCCAGGTTGAATTCGTGGAGCAGTTGCCCCTTGTTGATCAACACAAAACGCACAGTCTCGCCGGCCTTGATCTCCAGGACCTTGGGATTGAACGACATATCGCCCATCACCACCTCGACCACCCGAGTGGCCTCGGCGGCCGCGGCCGGCTGGCCGAAGTCATAAGAGGCCGCCGGTGAAGCCCAGAGCGGTACGCTCAACAGCATCAGACAGCCTCCCAGGGCCGAGCGGCGTCGCAACAACAGGTTTTGCAGATTCATCATCAGGCTCCAACAAGATCAGGATTGAGCATGTGGCAAACTCTAACGGCCCAGCGCTGCCAGCCAGCTGACGGCTAGATTACAACTTTGTCAGCTTGATCTGCCCTGCCCCTCGGCAAGGTATAAAGCCCGGGTTACACAAGCCACGAGTACCACCATGAAACTGTTGATCGTCGAAGACCAGCCGAAAACCGGCCAGTACCTGCGCCAAGGCTTGAGCGAAGCCGGCTTCAATGCCGAGCTGGTAGCGGATGGCAATACCGGCCAGCACCTGGCGCTGACCGGTGACTACGCCCTGTTGATTCTCGACGTGATGCTCCCGGGGCGCGACGGTTGGCAGATCCTCCAGGCCGTACGCAGCGCCGGCCTGGACATCCCAGTGTTGTTCCTCACCGCCAGGGACGCCGTGGAGGACCGAGTCCACGGCCTGGAACTGGGAGCCGACGACTATCTGGTCAAGCCCTTTGCCTTCTCCGAACTGCTGGCACGGGTTCGCAGCCTGCTGCGCCGGGGTAGCGTGATGACCCAGGAAACCAGCCTGCAACTGGCTGACCTGCGACTGGACCTGATCCGCCGCCGGGTAGAACGCAGCGGCCAGCGCATTGATCTGACCGCCAAGGAGTTCGCCTTGCTGGAAATGCTCCTGCGACGCCAGGGAGAAGTCCTGCCCAAATCGCTGATCGCCTCCCAGGTCTGGGACATGAACTTCGACAGCGACACCAACGTCATCGAAGTAGCAATCCGCCGTCTGCGCCTGAAAATCGATGACGATTACCCGAACAAGCTGATCCATACCGTACGCGGCATGGGGTATGTGCTCGAAGAGCGTCCGGCCTGATGCGCCGCCTGTCACTCAGCGCACGCCTGGCGCTGCTGTTCGCCGCCTGCACCGCCGTGGTCTCGCTATTTGCAGGGGTGCTGTTCAGTCGCGCCAGCGAAGCCCACTTCATCGAACTGGACCAGCAACTGCTGGACAGCAAGCTGATCGCCCTGCGCAGCGTCTTGCAGGATGTGACCGAGGCCCGAGATTTTGCCCGGCATCAGGCACGGCTGCAGGACGAGCTGAGCCATCAACCGGACCTGGCCCTGCGGATTATCGGCAGTGACGGCCGACTCTGGTTCGACAGTGCCCCTGCCCTACCCGCCTCCTTGCCCAGCGAAGCCGGCCTGCACAACCTGAATCTGAACAGTGCGGCCTACCGGATCTACTCCGCGCCGCTCAAGCCAGGTCAACCCGACTCGCCACAGCTGGCCCTGCTGCTGAATATCACCCATCACCAGCACTTTCTGCAGCGCATGCAGCACCTGATCTGGTTCACAGTAGGGCTCTCGGCCCTGGCCACTGCCCTGCTTGGTGCCTGGGCCGCCCGCAGCGGCCTGCGACCCTTGCGACGCATGAGCGCAGTGGCCGCAGGAGTCTCCGCCAGTTCCCTGACCCAGCGCCTGCCCCAGGAACAGATGCCCGTCGAACTGGCCGACCTGGCCAGCAGCTTCAACGCCATGCTCGGCCGCCTTGAGGAATCCTTCCAACGCCTTTCGGCCTTTTCCGCTGATATTGCCCACGAGTTGCGCACGCCCCTGTCGAACCTGCTGACCCACACCCAAGTCACCCTGACCCGCCCGAGAGCGATCGAGGACTACCGCGAAGCCCTGCACAGCAACCTCGAGGAACTGCAATGGATGGCGCAACTGGTCAACGACATGCTGTACCTGGCCAAGGCCGACCATGGACTGCTGACCCCGAAATGCGAAGCACTGGAGCTGGCCGAGGAAACCGACATGCTGTTGGAGTTCTATGGCCCCCTGGCGGAAGACGCAAACGTCAGCCTGAGCCGTGAAGGCCATGCCGGCTTTATCGGTGATCGCAGCATGCTGCGCAGGGCATTGTCCAACCTGCTGGACAATGCCCTGCGCTTCACACCTCCTGGAGGATCGGTCCAGGTACGGATCAGCGACAGCCTACAGGGCTTGAACCTGAGCATCGAAAACAGCGGAGAGGGTATCGCCAGGGAGGTACTGCCGCGGTTGTTCGACCGTTTCTACCGGGTAGATCCGGCGCGACGCGAGGGCAGCAGTGAACATGCAGGATTGGGACTGGCGATCACGCAGTCGATCATTCGCGCCCATGGCGGACGGATACGTTGCGAATCGGAAGCGGGCTGGACACGCTTCGTGATCGAGTTGCCGAGCAAGCGTTGAGAGCCTGTTCACCGGCAAGCCGGCTCCTTCACCAATCAGGCAGGAGCCGGCTTGCCGGCGAGAGCGGACCTCAGGAATACCGCAAAGCGTGAGCCGGCTCGACCTTGGATGCGCGCCAGGCCGGATACACAGTGGCCAGGAAGCTGAGGATGAACCCAGCGCTACAAATCAGCGCCACATCCCCACCCTGCAGTTCGGAAGGCAGGTTGCTGACAAAGTACACATCCGAACTGAAAATCTGCTGACCGCTGATCCGCTCCAGCCAGCCCACCAGCTCGCTCACGTTCAACGCCGCAATGACCCCTAGCACCCCGCCGATCAGGGTGCCGACAATCCCGATCACCGTGCCCTGGACCATGAAGATCGCCATGATCTGCCGCGGCGTGGCGCCGATGGTGCGCAGGATTGCGATGTCCGCGCCCTTGTCGTTCACCACCATGATCAGGGTGGCGATGATGTTGAACGCCGCCACCGCGACGATCATCAGCAGCAACAGGCCGATCATGGTCTTTTCCATCTTCATTGCACTGAACAGGCTGCCCTGGGTGTGGGTCCAGTCATCGGCGCGGAAGTCCGCACCCAGCCCCTTGGCGATATCCACCGCCACCTGTGGCGCGGCATACAGATCCTTGACCGCCAGGCGCACGCTCTGCACCTGATTGGGCTGCCAGCGCTGCATCTCTGCGGCGTCGGCCATATGGATCAGGCCCATGGAGCCATCCAGCTCGGCGCCCACCTTGAACACCCCCACCACGTTCAGGCGCTGCATACGCGGGGTGATACCCCCTGGGGCCGTGCTCACTTCAGGCACGATCAGGGTCAGCTTGTCGCCTACATTCAAGCGGAAACGCCGAGCGGTGATCTCACCGATCACCACACCGAACTCGCCGGGTTTCAGGTCTTGCAGGCTGCCCTGGACAATATGCTGGGCGACGATGGACACCTTGCCCTCCTGGGCCGGGTCGATACCGCTGATCTGGATCGGTTGCATCGCCCCCTTGTAGGAGAGCATGCCCTCCATCTCGGTGAAGGGCACCGCCGCAGTGACTTCCGGGTTCTTCAAGGCCGCTGCGGCCACTGGCTGCCAGTCATCAATGGGCTTGACCCCGACGATGGTGGCGTGGGGCACCATACCAAGGATGCGCGAGCTCATTTCCCGCTGGAAGCCGTTCATCACCGACAGCACCACGATCATCGCCAATACGCCCAGGGCGAGGCCGATCATCGAGGTCATGGAAATGAACGAGACAAAACGATTGCGCCGCTTGGCGCGGGTGTAGCGCGTGCCGATAAAGATCGATAAAGGTCTGAACATGGGCAAGGCACCCTGGAAAAATTAATGACCCGGTGTCAACGGGCCAGCCGCCGACACCGCGTGCGGCCGCATCAGATGGCGACCAGGTGACCTTCTTGCAGGTGCAGTACACGATCCATCTGCCGGGCCAGGTTCATATCGTGCGTCACCACCAGGAAGGCGGTACGCATCGAAGTGCTGAGTTCCAGCATCAGGTCCTGAATGCCCTGGGCCGTGTGCGAGTCGAGGTTGCCGGTGGGCTCGTCGAGCATCACCAGCCCCGGCTGGTTCACCAGGGCCCGGGCGATGGCTACCCGCTGACGCTCACCGCCGGACAGTTCGGCCGGCTTGTGCTCCAGGCGATGACCCAGGCCGACCCGCTCCAGCAGCGCAGTAGCACGCTGACGGGCTTCAGGAATCGGTGTACGGCCGATCAGCAGCGGCATGCAGACGTTCTCCAGTGCGGTGAACTCCGGCAGCAGGTGGTGGAACTGGTAGACGAAGCCCAGGGCGCGATTGCGCAGTTGACCGCGAGCCTTCTCACCCAGTGCCGAGAGTTCTTCGCCGGCCAGCCAGACGCTGCCCTTGGAGGGCGTATCCAGGCCGCCCAGCAAGTTGAGCAAGGTACTCTTGCCGGAGCCCGACGTACCGACGATGGCCACTCGCTCCCCCGGATGCAGTTCCAGTTGCAGGCCGGACAGGACCACCACCGATTCCGGACCTTCCTCGTAGGACTTGCCCAGGTCACGGCAGCTCAGGATTGCTTTTTCACTCATGCCCAACTCACTCATAACGTAGCGCCTCCGCAGGCTGGGTGCGCGCCGCACGCCAGGCTGGATACAGGGTGGCGAGGAAACTCAGGACCAATGCCGCGCCGCAGACCATCAACACGTCCTCGGCCATCAGTTGCGACGGCAGGTAGTCGATGAAATACACGTCGGCATTCAGGAATTTATGGCCGATCAGACCTTCAAGGGCGGAGATCGCAGCACTGACATTCAAGGCTGCGAGCATCCCCAGCACCGCACCGATCAAGGTGCCGACCACACCGATCACCGTGCCCTGGACCATGAAGATCGCCATGATGGTGCCCGGCGTAGCGCCCAGGGTGCGCAGAATAGCGATGTCGCCCTTTTTGTCGTTCACCACCATCACCAGGGTCGAGATGATGTTGAATGCAGCGACCGCGACGATCAGCAGCAAGAGCAGGCCGATCATGGCTTTTTCCATGCGGATGGCCTGGTACAGGTTGCCGTGAGTACGGGTCCAGTCACGGGCGTAGAAGTGGTTCTCGCCCAACTGCTGAGCGATTTCCCAAGCGGTGCGCGGGGCCTGGAACAGGTCGTCGAACTTCAGGCGCAGACCCTGGACCTGATCCGGCTTCCAGCGGTGCAAGCGGCCCAGGTCTTCCAGGTTGGTCAGGCCCAGGTAGCCGTCGATCTCGCCGGCGCCGACATGAAAGATGCCCACCACGGTAAAGCGCTTCATCCGCGGGAACATGCCGGCCGGGGTCACCGTGACTTCCGGGGCAACGAAGGTCAGCTTGTCCCCCAGGCCAACACCCAGCTTGGCGGCCGCCTTATCGCCGATGACGATACCGAAGCTACCGGACGCCAGCGCGTCCAGCTGCCCCTGCTGCATGAAATGGTCGATGATCGACACCTGCCGCTCTTTGCCAGGATCTATGGCGTTGAGCAGCACCTTCTGCACCTGGCCGTTGTTGGTCAGCAGGCCCTGCATCTGGGTGAATGGCGCCACCGCCAGCACTTTCGGGTTCTGCTTGACCTTGTCGGCCAGGCTTTGCCAGTCACTGATGGGTTCACCGGATTCGATGGTGGCGTGGGGCACCATGCCCAGCACGCGGGTGCGCATTTCATGATCGAAGCCATTCATCACCGACAGCACCACGATCATCACGATCACGCCAAGGGCGAGTCCGATCATCGAGGTCAGGGAAATGAATGACACAAAATTATTGCGACGCTTTGCACGGGTGTAACGCGTGCCGATAAAAGCAAACAGAGGTCTGAACATGTCGGGGCTTGTGCAGAGGAAAAGAAGACGTCCTTGTGGCGGGGCCTGGTAAGCAGCTTTACACTCAGACCACTGCCTCTACCATGGGTTCGCCATGTCGACATTAGATGAAGAAGATCGCCGCGAATACTACCGTATCGAGGACACGATCGCACTGGAAATTAGCCCCTTGTCCGCCCACGACGCGGCGAGCAAGGAAGTGTTGCAGGATGAGTCTCCGCTGTTCAATCTGCTCAGCGAACTGCACCTGAGCGAATTCGAATCACAGCACCTGCTGCGCCAGGTCAGCGAGCGCGATCGCACCCTGGCCAGCTACCTCAAGGCCATGAACAAACGCATCGACCTGCTCAGCCAGGTGGTGGCGCAGACCGTGTTCGGCAAGTTCGGCGAGCCGCAGCGGGTCACCCTTTCCGAAGGCGGCATCGAGTTCAACCACCATCTGAGCTATCCCAGCGGCAGCCACTTGGCGGTGAAACTGCTGTTGATGCCGCAAGCCCTGGGCCTGCTGCTGCGAGCCAGGGTCATCCACTGTGAGCCACAGAGCTTCGGCACCTTCGAGATCGGCACCGAATTCGAAGCATTGACCGATGCCCAGCGCCAACTGCTGGCGCGCTACATCCTGCAAAAACAGGCTCAGCAACGCCGCATGGCCCGGGACCAGACAGACCCCGCCGCTGGTTGAGCCGCAAGCCTGACCCCCTCTTAAGGAACAACATCCGTGAAGGAGCAATTGTGACCCTGATCTATGGCCATCGCGGCGCTAAAGGCGAAGCACCGGAAAACACCCTGACCAGCTTTCAGGAATGTCTCAAGCACGGCGTGCGCCGCTGCGAGCTCGACCTGCACCTGTCCATGGACGGCGAGCTGATGGTGATTCACGACCCGACCCTCAAGCGCACCACTGACCGGCGCGGCAAGGTGGTGGAGCATTCCGCCGCCGAACTGGTGACCTACGACGCACGCAAAGGCGGCCCGGGCTGGGTCAGCCCCTGCCCTATTCCGCGCCTGGAAGAGCTGTTCGAGAAATGCGACTTCGAGCACTGGCAGCTGGAAGTCAAGAGCGCCTCACGCACCCGCGCCGCTACGACAGTGCTGGCGATTCGGGAAATGGCCCAACGCTTCGGCCTGCTGGACAAGGTCACCGTGACCTCAAGCTCGCGGGAAGTGCTGAAAGCGGCGGTCGAACTGACCCCGGACCTGTCTCGCGGACTGGTAGCCGAATACGCCTGGCTCGACCCCTTGAAGGTCGCCCAGAGCTATGGCTGCGAGATTCTTGCGCTGAACTGGACCCTGTGCACCCCGGAGCGACTGCAAAGGGCGCAGCGTCAGGGCTTGCATGTGTCAGTGTGGACGGTCAACGAGCCCGCGCTGATGCGCAGGCTCGCCGACTTCGGCGTAGATAGCCTGATTACAGACTTTCCCGGTTTGGCCAGCGCCACCCTCGAGAATTACTGAAATCGGTCTCCCCGGCCGGCTCAGGCCACCGGCCGGAGCCGCTCAAAAAAGCCGGTTGAGGCCGTCGTACGCTGCTACCCGATAGGCTTCGGCCATGGTCGGGTAGTTGAAGGTGGTGTTGACGAAGTACTTCAGGGTGTTGTGCTCACCCGGCTGGCTCATGATCGCCTGACCAATGTGGACGATTTCCGAAGCCTGGTAACCGAAGCAATGCACGCCGAGGACCTCCAGGGTTTCCCGATGGAACAGGATCTTCAGCATGCCTTGCGGCTCGCCGGCGATCTGCGCACGGGCCATGCCCTTGAAGAACGCCTTGCCCACTTCGTAAGGCACCTTGGCCTGGGTCAGCTCCTGCTCGTTCTTGCCGATCGAGCTGATCTCCGGAATGGTGTAGATCCCGGTCGGTACATCGTTGACGAAGCGCCAGCTGCCATTGTCGACGATGCTGCCGGCGGCCGAGCGTCCCTGGTCATGGGCGGCACTGGCCAGGCTTGGCCAGCCGATCACGTCACCGGCACCGTAGATGTTCGGCACACAGGTGCGGTAGTTCTCGTCGACTTCGATCTGGCCGCGGCTGTTGACCTTGACCCCGATATTCTCCATGCCCAGCTTGTCGGTGTTGCCGGTCCGGCCGTTGCACCAGAGCAAGGCGTCGGCCTTGATCTTCTTGCCGGATTTCAAGTGCAGGATCACCCCGTTGTCCACACCTTCAACGCGGTCGTATTCCTCGTTGTGGCGCACGGTGATGTTGTTGTTGCTGAAGTGGTAGCTCAGGGCCTGGGAAATCTCCGAGTCCAGGAAGCTGAGCAACTGGCCGCGGTTGTCCACCAGTTCCACCAACACCCCAAGACCACTGAAGATCGAGGCGTATTCACAACCAATGACCCCGGCGCCGTAAACGATGAGTTTGCGCGGGGTGTGGCCAAGGCTGAGGATGGTGTCGCTATCGTAGATACGCGGGTGACTGAAATCGATGTCCGCCGGGCGATAAGGACGCGAACCGGTGGCGATGATGATGTGCTTGGCTACCAGTTTTTCCACCACGCCATTGGCGCAAACCACTTCCACGGTCTGCTCGTCGGCGAAGCTGCCAGTGCCGAAGAACACGTCGACCCGATTGCGGGCGTAGTAGCCGGTGCGCGAAGCCACTTGCTTGGAGATGACCTTCTCGGCGCTCTTGAGCACGTCCGGGAAGGAGAACCAGCGCGGCTCGCCAATGGCCCGGAACATCGGATTGGTGTTGAACTGCATGATCTGCCGGACCGAGTGACGCAGGGCCTTGGACGGAATGGTACCCAGGTGGGTGCAGTTGCCGCCGACCTGGCGACGGCTATCGACCATCGCCACTTTGCGTCCTGCTTTCGCGGCGTTCATTGCCGCACCTTCTCCAGCGGGGCCCGAGCCCAGCACCACTACGTCGTAGTTGTAGACAGCCATGCGTACTCCTCAGAACAGGCCGAGATGCCCTTCTGGCATCTCCGGCTAAATCATGCCGCGGCCAGCGGCATGAAGGATCAATTTGGCTCGGTTACGAACCCGGGCACAGTCTATAGAAGCGTCAACGCCGCGCACATTAACCCTTGGTCGCGTCGTAGGCTACTTTTGCCTGCACTACAGCATTCACAACAGCGTGCCTGGTTATTGTTTTGGTCCGGCCAACAGCGCATCGAACGCCGGGTTGCTACGTGTGACGAAGCCTTTATCGGCACGCATCACAAAAAATGCGCCGATACGGTGTTTTTGTGCGTAGTCCCAGCCTGCTTCGGGACCAAGAATCAGTAACAGCGTAGAGAGGCCATCGGCCATGAGTGCCGAAGGATGAATCACGGTCACCGACGCCAGCCTGTGAGTGATGGGCTTGCCGAGCCTGGCATCGAAGGTATGGGAATAGCGCTGGCCGTCCTGCTCGAAGTAATTACGGTAGTCGCCAGACGTGGATACACCATAGCCGTCCAGTGCGATCACCCGCTGGGCCACCTGCTGGTCGTCCCGCGGCTCCTCCAGGGCGATACGCCAGGGCGCGCCGTCCGGTTTGCGGCCCACGGCCTTGAGCTCGCCAGTGACTTCGGCGAGAAAACTGTCGATCCCCAACTGCGCAAGCCGCGCGGCGATGCGATCCACTGCGTAACCGGCGGCAAGGCTGTTGAAGTCCACCTCCACCGGCGCATCCTTGCACAGCTCCAGGCCTTCGATATGCAAGTGCCCATGTCCGACCCGCTGCCGAGCCTCGGCCAGGGCTGACGCACTGGGAATTTTTTCTTCTCGCCCCTGAGGCCCAAAGCCCCAGAGGTCGAGCAGCGGCTCCACCGTCAGATCAAAGGCGCCGCCACTGTCCCGGGACAGCTGCTCGCCAACTCGCACCAAGTGCAACACCGACTCAGGCATCGGTTGGCAGCTGTTGCCGGGCAAGGCGTTGAAACGCTCGATATCCGAGTCACTGCGGTAGGTGGACATCTGCCGATCAACCTCGGCCAGGATTTGCTCGACCTCGGCCTTGACCCGCGACTCATCCGGCACGCCGGGGCGCTGCACGTACTGAACGGAGTAGGTGCTGCCCATGGTCGGCCCGGAGACGCTGTGCAGGCGATCGCCACCGCAGCCCGCCAACAGCGCCATCGCACCCCACAATGCGTTCCACCACCATCGCCCTCCCGACACGATTCCCCTCCAGATCAATTGCCCCAGAGGGCGAGCTGACAGCGCAAATGGCCATTATGCGACAGGCGGATGCGGCATGCGCGCCAGACCTGCCAGCCTGGCCGGCACCAGAAGCTCGACCCAGAGCCATCGCGCAGCACCCAAGAGTTTTTGTTGCCTGACGCCACCAGCACACATATTGTTACAAAACTGTTCAGCGTGCTGCCTCGCGCCCCACCTTTGCAGTGAGGACGAGTACTGACCAGGGATTGCTAACAAAACAGCCAAAGTGAGTGAAAAAATGTCCACGACCACGGGCAACGGCAAGGCGATCTTTCGCGTTGTCAGCGGCAACTTTCTCGAGATGTTCGACTTCATGGTCTATGGCTTCTACGCCACGGCAATCGCCAAGACCTTCTTTCCGGCCGACAGCGCTTTCGCTTCATTGATGCTGTCCCTGGCCACTTTCGGCGCCGGCTTCCTGATGCGTCCACTGGGAGCGATCTTCCTCGGCGCCTACATCGACCGTCACGGCCGCCGCCAGGGCCTGATCATTACCCTGGTACTGATGGCCGCGGGCACTGTGCTGATTGCCTGCGTGCCGGGCTACGCCACTCTCGGCGTCGCCGCTCCACTGCTGGTGCTGCTGGGTCGCTTGCTGCAGGGCTTTTCCGCTGGCGTGGAACTGGGTGGCGTGTCGGTGTACCTGGCCGAGATCTCGACACCGGGTCGCAAGGGCTTCTTCGTCAGCTGGCAATCGGCAAGCCAACAGGCGGCCGTGGTGTTTGCCGGCTTGCTGGGGGTGGGTCTGAACCACTGGCTGAGCCCCCAACAAATGGGTGACTGGGGCTGGCGCGCGCCGTTCCTGGTGGGCTGCATGATTGTTCCGGCAATCTTCATGATCCGCCGTTCTCTCGAGGAAACACCCGAGTTCCAGGCCCGCAAACATCGCCCCACCCTGCAGGAAGTCATCCGCTCCATCAGTCAGAACTTCGGAGTCGTCATTGCCGGCATGGCCTTGGTGGTGATGACCACCGTGTCCTTCTACCTGATCACCGCCTACACCCCGACCTTTGGCAAGGCCGAGCTGCACCTGTCGGACTTCGACGCCCTGCTGGTGACTGTGTGCATCGGCCTGTCGAACTTCTTCTGGCTGCCAGTCATGGGCTCGCTGTCGGACCGCATCGGTCGTAAACCGCTGCTGCTGGGCGCCACCATCCTGGCCATCTTCACCGCTTACCCGGCGCTGTCCTGGCTGGTGGCCAACCCCAGCTTCAGCCACCTGCTGATCGTCGAGCTGTGGCTGTCCTTCCTCTATGGCTCGTACAACGGCGCGATGGTGGTGGCCCTGACTGAAATCATGCCGGTGGAAGTGCGCACCACCGGCTTCTCGCTGGCCTACAGCCTGGCAACCGCAACCTTCGGCGGCTTTACCCCGGCGGCCTGCACCTACCTGATCCACGTTCTGGGCAACCAGGCGGCACCGGGCATCTGGCTCAGCGGCGCGGCGGTGCTGGGGCTGATTGCGACACTGGTGCTGTTCCGTGGCAACCGCCACGAACTGCGTACAGCGCAGGCGGCTGGCAGCGCCTGACAGCCAACAGCGCGGACAAGTTGGCACCTACAAATGACGCCGGCCTCGCAGGCGAAAGCCACAAACAAAAACGCCCCGACAAGTCGGGGCGTTTTCATTTCAGCAGTCGCTTAGCGTGGGAATGCTGGCGGGTTGACCCCCGCCATGTCTTCCATCACGCGCACAACCTGGCAGCTGTAACCGAACTCGTTGTCGTACCAGACGTACAGAACAACGCGGTTGTCCTGAACGATGGTCGCTTCAGCGTCGA
This sequence comes from Pseudomonas sp. LPH60, assembly GCF_030718165.1. Taxonomy (NCBI): domain Bacteria; kingdom Pseudomonadati; phylum Pseudomonadota; class Gammaproteobacteria; order Pseudomonadales; family Pseudomonadaceae; genus Pseudomonas; species Pseudomonas sp. LPH60. The sequence continues at coordinate 414,179 of NZ_JAVAJH010000001.1, read as the reverse complement.
CAACACCGGCGTGACGCGAACCCACGAAGTCGGTGGACACCACTTCCTGCGAATTGACGAAGTCGATTTGCTTATGCAGATCGGAGTGCAGCGCCATGTAGCGCAGGTACTCGTTCATCTCTTCACGGGTGGCGGCTTTCTCAAGGTTCAGGTTGAGAATGGCCATCGACACGTTTGGCGTTGGAACGCGGATCGCGTTACCGGTCAGCTTGCCGGCCAGCTCAGGCAGGGCCTTGGCAGCAGCGGTAGCAGCACCCGTCTCGGTGATCACCATGTTCAGCGCGGCGCTACGGCCACGGCGATCGCCCTTGTGGAAGTTGTCGATCAAGTTCTGGTCGTTGGTGTACGAGTGAACGGTTTCAACGTGACCGTTGATGATGCCGAACTTGTCATTCACCGCCTTGAGCACCGGCACGATGGCGTTGGTGGTGCAGGAAGCGGCGGACACGATCTTGTCGTCAGCAGTGATTTCGTTGTGGTTGATACCGTGAACGATGTTCTTCAGCTTGCCTTTGCCAGGCGCGGTCAGAACCACGCGGTCGATACCCGGGCAGGTCAGGTGCTGGCCCAGGCCGTCGGCATCACGCCATACACCGGTGTTGTCCACCAGCAGCGCATTCTTGATCCCGTACTGGGTGTAGTCCACCTCGGTCGGGTTCTTCGCGTAGATCACCTGGATCAGGTTGCCGTTGGCGGTGATGGTGTTGTTTTCTTCGTCGATGGTGATGGTGCCGTTGAACGAACCGTGTACCGAATCGCGACGCAGCAGGCTGGCGCGCTTGGTCAGGTCGTTTTCGGCGCCTTTGCGCACCACGATGGCGCGCAGACGCAGGCCGTCGCCACCACCGGTTTTCTCGATCAGGATGCGCGCCAGCAGACGGCCGATACGACCGAAGCCGTACAGGACAACGTCAGTGCCTTTGCGGGCCGAAGCGTTTTGCTGGCCAACCACGTCAGCCATTTCTTCGCGAACGAACTGCTCGGCGCTGCGGCCATTGCCTTCGTTACGGAATTTGAACGCCAACTTGCCCAGGTCTACCGAAGCTGCGCCGAGCTTGAGCTCGCTCATTGCTTTAAGCAGAGGGAATGTTTCGTGGACGGAGAGTTCGCTGTCGTCGGAGGAGCGATGGCGAGCAAAGCGATGAGCCTTGAGAATCGCGATGACAGACTGGTTGATCAGGCTGCGGCCATAGATCGAGCTCACCACATTGTTATTGCGGTAGAGCTGACCGATAAGCGGAATCATCGCTTCTGCGAGTGCTTCACGGTCGATCCATTCACCAAGACACTGGTCGGGCTTCTGAGTCACGGGAACCTTCCACATGTAGGGGCAGAAAAAAGGGGCTACATTATGACGCCGAGTCCCTCTCGTAGCAATGCGCGCCTGTCGTGCGGAACGTAACAAAAAGCCCTTGCAAAAAAACACCACTATGCTGGAGGCCAGTAAAACCGCGGCTTCCAGCCGCGTCAATTTTTTGGACAGCCAAGCAACCTGTATGTAACCCTCCGTAACACCGAGCAAATTCGGCACTACATTTCCACCAAAAAAGCACATTTTGTTGTCATAGCCACTACATTTGCCCTGACCGGCGTAATAGACGCATCAGCCACTGACAGTGGCCACCCGGGGCCGTTACAATTACCGACTTTCGTCGCAACGCTTGGAGCTTGACCGTCCGTGCCCGTCCTGCGTCTACCGCTACTCCCTGCCGCCGCCGGTAAACAGCATTGGGGCAACCTGCCCGGTGCCGCCCTGAGCCTGGCCATCGCCGAAGCCGCCAGCGCCGCCAAGCGCTTTACCCTCCTGCTGACCGCCGACAGCCAAAGCGCTGACCGGCTGGAACAGGAGCTGGGCTTCTTCGCACCGGATCTGCCGGTGCTGCATTTCCCCGATTGGGAAACCCTGCCCTACGACCTGTTCTCGCCGCACCAGGACATCATTTCCCAGCGCATCGCCAGCCTCTACCGGCTGCCGGAGCTGGAGCACGGCGTACTGGTGGTGCCCATCACCACCGCCCTGCACCGCCTGGCGCCAACCCAGTTCCTGCTGGGCAGCAGCCTGGTACTGGACGTTGGCCAGAAGCTCGATGTGGAACAGATGCGCACGCGCCTGGAGGCCAGCGGCTACCGCTACGTCGATACAGTTTATGAGCACGGCGAATTCACCGTGCGCGGCGCCTTGATCGACCTGTTCCCCATGGGCAGCAAGTTGCCTTACCGCATCGACCTGTTCGACGACGAAATCGAGACCCTGCGCACCTTCGATCCGGAGAACCAGCGCTCCATCGACAAGGTCGACTCGGTGCGCCTGCTGCCGGCCAAGGAATTCCCTCTGCAGAAAGAAGCAGTGACTCGCTTCAAGGCGCGCTTTCGCGAGCGCTTCGACGTGGACTTCCGCCGCTGCCCGATCTTCCAGGACCTGAGCAGCGGGATTACCCCGGCCGGTATCGAGTACTACCTGCCGCTATTCTTCGAAGATACTTCGACCCTGTTCGACTACCTGCCCCAGGACACCCAAGTGTTCTCCCTGCCGGGCATCGAACAGGCCGCGGAAAACTTCTGGAACGATGTACGCAACCGCTATGAAGAGCGCCGCGTCGATCCATCGCGCCCGCTCCTGCCTCCGGCGGAACTGTTCCTGCCGGTGGAAGACTGCTTCGCCCGCCTGAAAAACTGGCCACGGGTGGTGGCCAGCCAGCAGGACATCGAAACCGGCGTCGGCCGCGAGCGTTTCCCGGCCCACGAATTGCCCAACCTGGCCATCGAGGCCAAGGCCAACCAGCCGCTGGCGGCGCTCTCGGGCTTCCTCGACGAGTTCCCCGGCCGGGTGTTGTTCACCGCCGAATCCGCCGGCCGCCGGGAAGTGCTGCTGGAGCTGCTGGAACGCCTCAAGCTGCGACCGAAGACCGTCGACAGCTGGCCGGATTTCGTCGCCAGCAAGGAGCGCCTGGCGATCACCATTGCCCCTCTGGACGAGGGACTGGTGTTGGACGACCCGGCCCTGGCCCTGGTGGCGGAAAGTCCACTGTTCGGCCAGCGGGTGATGCAGCGTCGGCGCCGGGAAAAACGCGCCGACGCCAATAACGATGCAGTGATCAAGAACCTCACCGAGCTGCGCGAAGGCGCGCCGGTGGTGCATATCGACCACGGTGTCGGCCGCTACCTGGGTCTGGCGACCCTGGAGATCGACAACCAGGCCGCCGAGTTCCTGACCCTGGAATACGCAGAGGGCGCCAAGCTCTATGTGCCCGTGGCCAACCTGCACCTGATCGCCCGCTACACCGGCAGCGACGACGCCCTGGCGCCGTTGCACCGCCTCGGTTCCGAAGCCTGGCAGAAAGCCAAGCGCAAGGCCGCCGAGCAAGTGCGCGATGTGGCCGCCGAGCTGCTGGACATCTATGCCCGGCGCGCCGCCCGGGAAGGTTACGCCTTCGCCGATCCGAAGGCCGACTACGCCACCTTCAGCGCCGGCTTCCCCTTCGAGGAAACCCCGGACCAGCAGAGCACCATCGAAGCGGTGCGCGAGGACATGCTCTCGGGCAAGCCGATGGACCGCCTGGTGTGCGGCGACGTCGGCTTCGGCAAGACCGAAGTGGCCATGCGCGCCGCTTTCATTGCGGTCCACGGCGGCAAGCAAGTGGCCATCCTGGTGCCCACCACCCTGCTCGCCCAACAGCACTACAACAGCTTCCGCGACCGCTTCGCCGACTGGCCGGTGACCGTGGAGGTGATGAGCCGCTTCAAGTCGGCCAAGGAAGTGAACGCCGCGGTGGCGGACCTGGCCGAAGGCAAGATCGACATCGTCATCGGCACCCACAAACTGCTGCAGGACGATGTGAAGATCAAGAACCTGGGGCTGGTGATCATCGACGAAGAACACCGTTTCGGGGTGCGCCAGAAGGAACAGCTCAAGGCCCTGCGCAGCGAAGTCGACATCCTCACCCTGACCGCCACGCCGATCCCGCGAACCCTGAACATGGCCGTCTCGGGCATGCGCGACTTGTCGATCATCGCCACGCCGCCGGCGCGACGCCTGTCGGTGCGCACCTTTGTCATGGAGCAGAACAAGAGCACGGTCAAAGAGGCCCTGCTGCGTGAGCTGCTGCGTGGCGGCCAGGTGTACTACCTGCACAACGACGTGAAAACCATCGAGAAATGCGCCGCCGACCTGGCCGAACTGGTGCCCGAAGCACGGATCGGCATCGGCCATGGGCAGATGCGCGAACGCGAACTCGAACAGGTGATGAGCGACTTCTACCACAAGCGCTTCAACGTGCTGATCGCCTCGACCATCATCGAGACCGGGATCGACGTGCCGAGCGCCAACACCATCATCATCGAGCGCGCCGACAAGTTCGGCCTGGCCCAGTTGCACCAGTTGCGCGGTCGGGTCGGCCGTAGTCACCACCAGGCCTATGCCTACCTGCTGACACCCCCGCGCCAGCAAATCACCCCGGACGCTGAAAAGCGCCTGGAAGCCATCGCCAATACCCAGGACCTGGGGGCCGGTTTCGTGCTGGCCACCAACGACCTGGAGATTCGCGGCGCCGGCGAGCTGCTGGGCGACGGCCAGAGCGGGCAGATCCAGGCTGTGGGCTTCACCCTTTATATGGAGATGCTCGAGCGCGCGGTGAAGGCCATCCGCAAGGGCGAACAGCCGAACCTCGACCAGCCCCTGGGCGGCGGCCCGGAAATCAACCTGCGCCTGCCAGCACTGATTCCCGAGGACTACCTGCCGGATGTCCACGCCCGCCTGATCCTCTACAAGCGCATTGCCTCGGCGACCGACGAGGACGGCTTGAAGGACCTGCAAGTGGAGATGATCGACCGCTTCGGCCTGCTGCCGGAGCCGACCAAGAACCTGGTCCGCCTGACCCTGCTCAAACTCCAGGCCGAAACCCTGGGGATCAAGAAGGTCGATGGCGGCCCGCAAGGCGGGCGCATCGAGTTTGCCGCGGATACGCCGGTGGACCCATTGGCACTGATCAAACTGATTCAGAGCCAGCCCAAACGCTACAAATTCGAAGGCGCAACCCTGTTCAAGTTCATGGTGCCGATGGAGCGCCCGGAAGAGCGCTTTAATACACTGGAGGCGCTGTTTGAACGCCTCACCCCGAAAACTGCTTGAAGGACGCCCCATGCGCCTGTTCCGCTCCCTGTCCCTGCTCTTGACTCTGATCGCGCCGATGGCGTTTGCCGACGACCTGTACCAGGTGGAAATGATCCTTGTACGGCAGAATGCCGAGCCGCAGATCCTCAGCCGTGCTGCCCCGGAAGACTGGGCCGCCGGCGCTCAACACCTGAGCCCGGACAGCCAGCGCACCCCGTCCCTGGGCGGGATCGTCGAGAAGCTCAACGCCAGCGGCAACTACAGCGTGCTGCTGCACAAGGCCTGGCAGCAGACCCTGGGGGAAACCCCGGTCAAGGTGGCCCTCAGCGACGGGCCGGAGCAATTCGGCCAGTTCCCCATCGAGGGCACCCTGAACCTCAAGCTCGGGCGCTTCACCGATGTGGACGCAGACTTCTGGATCAACCAGATCGACAGCAATGGCCTGGTCACCCGCAGCGAACGCCTGAAGCAGCAAAGCCACACCAAGAACGGTCAGCTCAACTACCTGGACAACGGCCACCTGGCGCTGCTGATCAAGATCACCTCGCTCACCGCACCGGCGCCGCGCCCTGCTCCAACTGAAATACCGGACTGATCGAAGTCCCTATGACCCCGCCCCTGACCAAACCCCTGGCCCCGTCCTGGGTCAATCGCTTCAAGGAACAAACCTTGGAGCGTGGCCGGCGTTACGCCCTGGAAAGACGCGTGCGCATCGTGACTGCCGCAGACAGCGCTATCACTGCCAGTTGCGAAGGCTCCGGTGGCAATGTCTATCGGCAGAACATCAGCCTGCGAGAATCGAGCAAGGGCAACCTGCTGCTGATCGACGCTCATTGCACCTGCCCGGTCCGCAGCAACTGCAAACACATCGCCGCCGTGCTGTTGCAAGTGGAAGAAACCCTGGCCTTCCCCGCCGCCGCCAAGGATGCCGAGCTGCTGGAGAAACTCTCCGCTGTCCTCGACAGCCGCCGCCCCGCCGCGCCGCCACAGCACTTGCTGGAGGATGTGCAACCCGTGCCGCGCCTGTGGCTGGCAAGCATCGAATTCAGCGCTTTCGAACCACGCAACGGCAAGATGCAGCGCTATATTCAGCACCGCGCCGCACTGTCATTCAACTACATGGGCGAACACGTCAGCGGCCAGAAGTATGCCGATGTGATCATCCGCCAGGAGCATCAGACCCTGCGTATAAAGCGCCACCCCGAGCGTGAGCAAGGCTGGCGCGAGCAACTGCGAAACCTGGGTTTCAAGATCGCCACCCGGCAGAGCAAGGCGTTACCGGAAAGCGCCGGCGAGCTGTTCGAGATGGTCAACGACAGCGCCTGGCTGACCTTCACCCTCAATGAGCTGCCCAAGCTGCGCAACCAGGGCTGGGAGCTGCAGATCGACGAAGGCTTCGGCTTCGACCTGACAGCCGTGGACGACTGGTACGCCAGCGTCGACGAAGCGCCAGGGCGCGACTGGTTCGACCTGGAACTGGGGATCATCGTCAATGGCGAGCGCCTGAGCCTGCTGCCGATCCTACTTAACCTGATGCGCTCCCACACCGAACTCCTCAACCCGGAACGCCTGGCCAGGCGCCGTGACGATGAGTTGATCCTGGTGAACATTCCCAACCGACCCAATTCCTTGCACGGCCCGCTGCAAGTGGCACTGCCCTACGGCCGCCTGAAACCGGTGCTGGCAACCCTGGGTGAGTTCTATCTGCATGAGCCCGGGGAAACCGCCCTGCGCCTGAGCAGTGCCGATGCCACACGCCTGAACCCACTGCAGGACCTGCCGCTGCTCTGGGAGGGTGGCGAGCATATCCGCACCTTTGCCCAGCGCCTGCGCGACATCAAGGACTACTCGGCGCCGGTGCCAGAAGGGTTGAATGCCACCCTGCGCCCCTATCAACAGGAAGGCTTGAGCTGGATGCAGTCCCTGCGCCAGCTGGAAGTGGGCGGCATCCTCGCCGATGACATGGGCCTGGGCAAAACCCTGCAGACCCTGGCCCATATCCTCAGCGAGAAAAACGCCGGCCGCCTGGACCGCCCTTGCATGGTGGTCATGCCCACCAGCCTGATTCCCAACTGGCTGGACGAAGCGGCGCACTTCACCCCGCAACTCAAGGTTCTGGCGCTGTATGGCGCGGGACGCAAGAAACACTTCGCGCAACTGGCCGACTACGACCTGCTGCTGACCACCTATGCACTGCTGCCCAAGGATGTTGAACTGCTGGCCGCGCAGCCCTTGCACGTACTGATCCTCGACGAGGCGCAGTACATCAAGAACCCGTCGAGCAAGGCCGCCCAAGCCGCACGCGAACTCAACGCCCGGCAGCGCCTGTGCCTGTCTGGCACGCCCCTGGAAAACCATCTTGGAGAACTCTGGTCGCTGTTCCACTTCCTGTTGCCGGGCTGGCTTGGCGATGCCAGGAGCTTCAACCGCGACTACCGGGTGCCGATCGAAAAGCACGCCAGCGAAGTGCGCCTGCAGCACCTCAACGGCCGGATCAAACCCTTCCTGCTGCGCCGCACCAAGGAGCAGGTGGCCACCGAGCTGCCGCCCAAGACCGAGATCATCCATTGGGTCGAGCTCAACGAGGCGCAACGTGATGTCTACGAAACCATGCGCCTGGCCATGGACAAGAAAGTCCGCGACGAGATCACCCGCAAGGGCGTGGCGCGCAGCCAGATCATCATCCTCGAAGCGCTGCTCAAGCTGCGCCAGGTGTGCTGCGACCTGCGCCTGGTCAACGACTCGCCCCCGGCACGGGGCAGCTCGTCGGGCAAACTCGACAGCCTGATGGAGATGCTTGAGGAGTTGTTCGAAGAAGGCCGGCGCATTCTGCTGTTTTCGCAGTTCACCTCGATGCTGAGCCTGATCGAAGCCGAGCTCAAACGACGCAAAATCGCCTACGCCCTGCTCACCGGCCAGACCCGGGATCGGCGCACGCCGGTGCGGGATTTCCAGAGCGGCAAGCTGCAGATCTTTTTGATCAGCCTCAAAGCGGGCGGCGTGGGCCTGAATCTGACCGAGGCCGACACCGTGATCCACTACGATCCGTGGTGGAACCCGGCGACCGAGAGCCAGGCTACCGACCGCGCCTACCGCATCGGCCAGGAAAAGCCGGTGTTCGTCTACAAGCTCATTGCCCGGGGCACCGTGGAGGAGAAGATCCAGCTCCTGCAACAGGAGAAGTCGGACCTGGCGGCAGGCGTACTGGACGGACGCAAGGCCGGCGACTGGAAACTGCAGAGCGAAGACATCGAAGCCCTGTTCGCCCCGCTGCCAGACAACAAAGCCGGCCGCTGACCCGATATGGGCACCCGGGACTTGCTCCTGGTGCCCATTAGTCCGGCGTCCTCAGTCAATCAGCTGAGCAGCCCTCAACGCCTCCAGGGCCTTGAGCCAGCGAGGGTCCTGCTTGTACTCGACACTGGCAAACGCCTGACCACGCATCCGTGCAATGCGCGGCGACGGCTGCACTTTCAGGCGCTGCGCCGCGCTCAATGCCAGCTCGGCCGCAGCACGGTCATTGCACACCAGGCCCATGTCACAACCGGCACCAAGAGCGGCTTCGATCCGGCTCGCGGCATCCCCCACCACGTGAGCGCCGGCCATGGACAAGTCATCACTGAAGATCACCCCGTCAAATTGCAGCTCGCCGCGCAGGATGTCCTGCAACCAGCGCCGAGAGAAACCAGCCGGCTGGGGGTCGACTTGCGGGTAGATCACATGAGCCGGCATCACTGCCGCCAGTTGCTTGCTCAGGCGCGCAAATGGCAGCAGGTCCTTGGCACGAATCTCATCCAGGCTGCGCTCGTCGTTGGGAATCGCCACATGGGAATCGGCCTCGGCCCAGCCATGCCCGGGGAAATGCTTGCCCGTGGCCGCCATCCCGGCGCTGTTCATGCCGCGGATAAAGGCACCGGCCAACAACGCCGCGCGCTCCGCATCCCCCTCGAAAGCCCGACTGCCCACTACCGCACTGCGCTGATGATCAAGGTCCAGGACCGGAGCAAAACTCAGATCAAGGCCCACAGCCAGCACTTCGGTGGCCATTATCCAGCCACACTGTTCAGCCAGGTATTCGGCATTCGGGTTATCCGCGAGGGCGCGCATGGCCGGCAGACGAACAAAGCCCTGGCGTAGCCGCTGTACCCGGCCACCTTCCTGATCCACCGCCAATAGCAGATCAGGACGGATGGCGCGGATCGCCGCACAGAGCTCACGCACCTGGCGCGGATGCTCGATATTGCGAGCAAAGATGATCAATCCACCCACTTGCGGCTGGCGCAGGAGTTGGCGATCTTCAGCCGTCAGCCAAGTACCGGCGACGTCCACCATCAAGGAGCCTTGCAGGCCAACGGTCATAAAATTTCCTTAATCACAAATACGCGCGCCATCAGCGATGGCTTCCTGGCGACGCAGACAAGGCCGTATCCGCGAGGGACACAGCCGAGCCGATCGACATCGACGAGAGGAAAGCACAGGGGTAAAAACGGGAATCGGCATGGGCGGCTAGCTTAGCGGATGTAAGCTGTCGCGCCCACCCGTGAGGTCAAGCCTTGGCGACTGCCGGGGCCGACTTGCTACGCGGCTTGAGCTGAGCGCTAGCCATGGCTTCGTCCGTGACCCCGGTTTCGGCACGCATGCCGGCGGCGAGGAACGGCACCATCAGCCGCATCACCTGCTCGATGGAGGTATTGACCCCGAAATCGGTCTCGGCAATGGCACGCAGCGCCTTGATACCAGACATGCTGAAGGCCGCAGCACCCAGCATGAAGTGCACACGCCAAAACAACTCGATGGGGGGAATACGCGGCGCCGCTTCGTTAACCAGCAACATATAACGGCGGAATACCTTGCCATACATGTCTTCCAGATAACGCCGCAAATGGCCCTGGCTCTGACTAAAGGCCAGTCCCAGCAGACGCATGAAGATCGACAGATCGTTACCACTACGAGGCTGCACCACCAGCGCCTGTTCGACGAGGATTTCCAACAGTTCCTCAAGACTCGGCTTGCTGTCCGGTTTTGACTGCCGCCGCTCCAGCTCGCGATCAAGACTGATGCAGAAAGGTCCAAGGAAGCGCGAGAACACTGCCTGGATCAACGCCTTCTTGGAACCGAAATGATAGTTGACTGCCGCCAGGTTGACCCCGGCCTTGCTGGTGATCAGCCGCAACGAGGTTTCGGCAAAACCTTTTTCCGCGAACAACTGCTCGGCAGCATCGAGAATGCGTTCAACGGTTTCCGACTGGGCCATGGCTACTCCGCCTGACAAACACTTGTTTGAAACATACGTTTCAGGCTCTGCAATGTCAAGCCTGCCGGCCTCTGCAGAGGCCATACGGCGCGCTATTTAATCATACCTACCGACCTCTGTAGCCAGCCTTCGGCAACGGATTCCAGCATCAGGATGACGACCGCCCGGTAGCCCCCAGAAAAAGGAGGATTGCCAAGTGACACTCACTGTATATAATCCCAGTCACTGTATAAAAAGACAGAGCGATCGACATGCTAAAACTGACGCCACGCCAAGCTGAGATTCTGGCTTTTATCAAACGCTGCCTCGAAGACAACGGGTATCCCCCCACCCGTGCCGAAATTGCCCTGGAGCTGGGCTTCAAGTCACCCAATGCCGCCGAAGAACACCTCAAGGCTCTGGCCCGCAAAGGCGCTATCGAGATGACTCCAGGAGCCTCTCGCGGCATTCGCATCCCCGGTTTTGAAGCCAAAACCGACGACTCGCTACCCATCATTGGTCGTGTCGCCGCCGGCGCCCCTATTCTCGCCCAACAGCACATCGAAGAGTCCTGCAACATTAACCCGACCTTCTTTAATCCTCGCGCCGACTACTTGCTTCGGGTCCAAGGCATGAGCATGAAAGACATCGGCATCTTCGACGGCGACTTGCTCGCGGTGCATACCACCCGCGAAGCTCGTAATGGCCAGATTGTAGTAGCGCGCATCGGCGATGAAGTCACGGTCAAGCGCTTCAAGCGCGAAGGCAGCAAGGTCTGGCTGATCGCCGAGAATCCGGAATTTGCCCCTATCGAAGTCAACCTGAAAGATCAGGAACTGGTGATCGAAGGCTTGAGTGTCGGCGTCATTCGCCGCTAAAGGAGGCTCCATGCAGTTCCCCCAGACACCACAGCAAGCACAACTACCACTGTTCGAAGCGTTCCTGGCCCAGCCACTGGCGCCCGTACTCAAGGAAGCGGTCGAATCGCCCTGGAACAACGATCCAGAAGCCTTCAGTGAACTGTCGCTGCGCGGCGCCACCGGGAACTGCCTGAACCTTCTGGCCCCCATCCTCAGGGAGCTGAGTCAGGATCAGGACGCCCGCTGGCTGACCCTGATCGCCCCTCCATCCAGCCTGACCCAAAGCTGGTTGCGGGAGGCTGGACTGAATCGCGAGCGCATCCTGCTGCTGCATCCACGGGGTAATCAAAGCCCGCAGCAGCTCGCTTGTGAAGCCTTAAGACTGGGCCGCAGCCATACCGTGGTCAGTTGGCTGAACCCGCTAAGCGGCAGTGCTCGGCAACAATTGATCAGTGCCGCACGCACGGGTGATGCGCAAAGCCTGAATATTCGCCTGGGATAAATACCGGGAAGTCACAGTAAATGCGCTTGAATGACGCGAGGCTTCTCCAGGATTGAGAAGCCGAAACAAATATGACGAATAACCGGAAGAAAACCGATAAACGGGTTTAGTGGAGAACCCGCGGACCGTCTTCCTTGTCGATTTCACCTTCAACCAAGCGTCCGGCCATCTGCACGCCGACGCTCAACATGGCCTTGGCCACTTCCACATGCTGACCTTGCAAAAAGACTTTGGCATCCTCGGAAAAATCCAAAGTAACCAGAGAACCCTCGTCCTCAGCTCTGCGCAGCTCAATACGACCGTCTGGCAATTCGACAATTTCTAGAAAGGACGTTGGCATAAAAGTCTGGTCTCCACGAAAGGCGGGGATTATATCAGTCATAACCCCCACCTCGCTCAGGATCTTGCATGGCAGCAGCCACTGCTCGACGCGCCACCTTCCCTTCTCCACCCGATGCCCCCTAAGCCGAACCCGCCAAAGAGGCGCAGCAGAGCCCCTCAGAAATTCGGCTTGTATTCAAAACCCGCCGACGCCTGGCTGTCGGAAAACGGCGTGACCAGTGACTTTTTCAGGGTCAACCGATTAACCAGCGAGCCGGGAAACAACTGAATGCTGTTATTGAAATGCTCCACATTCAGATTGAACAGGGTAATGGCGCCGCTGACATTGCCCTCCTGCTCGGCTACCTCACGCATCAGGTTGTTCATCAGCTCCGCAGACTTGAGCTCGGGATAGGCTTCAAACGCCAGGTTCAACCCTCCCAGCAACGCCTTGGTCTCCCGATCCACCGACTTCAACGCCTCGCCATCCGCCACAGATGGCAAGCTGGTGATAGCGCTACGGAGCCCGACTATTTTCTCCAGCAACTGGCTTTCGTAATCCTGAAAACCGGCCACTTGCGGCTCAAGCACATCCAGCACCTTGATCTTCTGCCTCTGGTAGGTGAGCACATCTGACCAGGCCCGTTGCACGCGGTTATAAGCGCTGACGATCTTGTTGTAATGCACATAGGCAAGAACACCCAAGACAATCGCAATCAATAACAACAATTCCATACCCTACTGCTCCATATCATCGGTGACTGTCAGCGGAAGCTCGAAATTGTTGTCCTGCAACTCCGCCAACTCATGCACGAGGGCCAGAACCGGAAAAAGGTTCGGCAATTTAAGCCCCTGCTTGATCTTTGCGTAGAAGCCCGGAAGGTCCTCAAGGGTTCCCGGGGCCTGATAGGCCATGACTTCGGCATCATCGAAGCTCAGACACAAGCGCCCCTGACTGGAAAACTCCAGATTCACATTCTTCAGCTGCCGACAAAGACCCAGCAAGAAAACCAGGGTGGTGGGCGTTGCGAACCTTGCGCAAGCCAGCTCACTCTCACCACAAAACATGAAAGTCCTGTTGAAGTCATCGAAGGTAGTCTCGAAGACCTTGCGCCTGGTAATTTTTTTATCCGGGAGATTGCTGCGCACTGCCACGCCCCTCACCCAGGGGAACTCCACCACCAGACTGAAGCGATCGAAGCTCTCATACACCCGCTCGGACTCGCCATCGGATTTTTTCTTGATATGAGAGTTCACATAACGCAGGTGGTGAAAGACAAAAGACAGCTCGTGCCGAGCTCCCTGATAGACCCCCTTGGCCGAAGCCTCGATACGACGACTGTCATTGCCACGGTCATAGTCATCAAACTCACTGCTCAATTGCCTGAAACGCTCATCAGCTGATCCACCCGGGTCCCACAGACCATTACTGAGGAACGAACATTTACGGGCTATCTTCTTCGGTAACTCGTCAAAGGCCGCCTTACGGCTCATCCAGATGTACAGACTGGCAAAACCCAGGCACGCCGCGACAAACACCATCGGGATCACACCAACCATGGCAGGCACGGCTGCAGCAATAGCCAGCATCAACAGCACCAGGGGCTGGGCATGATCGAATTTCAACCCACCTTTGAAAGTGCGGAGCTTGTCGATAACCTTCAGCAAATCCTCGTTTGACCTGGCGCGCGCAACTTCCGCGTCGCAGTTGGCCAACAAGCGGACCAGCTCGGCATCATGCTTGAGAAACTGCATCATTCTTCCTTGCTCAATTCGCCGGATTCAGAAGTCTGTGGAACGACAGCAGTAACAACATGACCGTCGTGCTGCTGGGCCAACCGCTCTATCTGCGCCAACAACGGATACAACTTTGGCAACTCGATGCCAGCCTCGATCCGCTCACGAAAGACCGCCAGATCACTCAGCAACCCCGGATCGGCATAAGCCATGATGTCTTCATTGTTGAAGCTCAGGCAGAGCCGTCCCTGGCTGGAGAACTCCAGATTGACCCCATGGAGCTGGCGCGAAAGCGCCATCAACAGATCCAGCGTCGCAAGCGTGGCGAAGCGCTCGCAACGGGCGGGGTCAATGCCGCGCAGCACAAAGGTCTGATTGAAATCGTCGCGGTCGGTCTTGAAGGGCTGTCCAGACAGCGGTATTTCCAAGGGGCTGGACCGAACCGCAATCTCTCTCACCCAAGGGAAATCCACCACCAGACTGTAGCGGTGGTAGTTCGTGTAAACCGTCCTGAAGCCTCCGCTGGCCTCACGTTCGCGACTGGAGATCACATATCGTAGATGGTGATACTCGAATGCCAGCGAATGCCGCTCTCCTCGATACCCCCCCTGGAGCGAGTCCAGGATACGGCGCTGCTCAATCTCGCTGCCCCGCTGGTAATCGGTGAACTCGTTGTCCAGTCTCTTCAGGTGCCAGTCGGCACTGCTGTCGAATTCGCTCAAGTCGTTGCCCAACATCATGCACTTGCGGGTAATGCTCGCCGCCAGATCCGTCAACGCCCCAGAGACGCCCTTGCTGACCCGGTAGCTGAAGAAACAAAGAGCCACAAACACCCAGAACATTCCGCCCATGCCATCCATCAACAACCTAGCCGCTAGCGCGGCAAACGCCAGCACCAGGAGCGTTATTGACTGCACATGATCGAACTCCAGGCCACCGGGGAATATCTCCAGCCGGTCTAGCACCTCCAGCAGATCCGCCTTGGACTGAGCGTTGATGACTCGCATCTGGCAATCGCTCAGCAGGCGAACTAGCGCTTGGTCACGCAAGAAGAACAACATAAATCTTCCTTGATCAATTAAACGCGTCGCGCATCAAGCGACGCTCAGGCTCAACACTCGTTCAAGCCATCTCGAAAACGAATGGCCAGGGCCTTGAGATTCTGCCGCCAACTTTCCAACTCTTCCCGGCTCAGTTCCTGCTCCGACTCTTCCTCGTCCAGATTGACCGCCACGATCAGCGGCTGGGTCACATCACCCTTGGGCTTGTGTGGTGCTCGCGGCGGTTGAAAGAGTTCGCTGTAAGCGGATAGCAGTTGCGCCAGCCAGGTCTGCGGGCTCTGCGCCAATTCCACCAGCTCCGCCAGCTCGGGAATCGCAATGCTATCCAGCACTTCACGGCTAAGGATCTGCTCGACCCGCGCAGTATTGGCCTGCGGCAGCCGGTAGAACCCCGCAATTTCGTGGCATAGCCCCAGCAAGGCACCGTACAGGTGGAACAGCACCGATTCGCGCCCGGCCTGAACCTGTGCCTGGGCATTCATCGCCCGCCCCTCTTCGGCCCGGGCCAGGGACTCGAGGGCCAGGCCGGCAAAGTAGATTTTCTGATTGGTACGGGTATAGAGCTCGTGGGCCATGTAGGCAGCCTCCACTACAAGAAGAGAACCGAATGCGGACGGCACAGTTTCAAGGATCACTCCCGCGCACCGCAAGGCAAAAGAAAGGCCGCATGACTCCCAACGGAATCATGCGGCCCTGTACAGCGCTACATCGAGGAGCAAGCCCCTCGAAACAAACAGTGCTTAGCGCTTGTCTTCGACCTTCCAGGTACCACCGTCGTAGAACGCACGCCAGCCGGTCGGCTTGCCATCAACCTCGGTCTGTACGTACTGCTCCTTGGTCTTGCGGCTATAGCGCACCACCGCCGGACGACCGTCCGGGTCCTTTTTCGGCGCTTCGCAAAGGAAGTGATACTTCGGATCAATTTCGTCCTTGTGCGGGATCAGCTCCAGCACCAGCGGCGCGCGGGTTTCACGGTTTTTCGGGAACTGACTGGCGGCCAGGAACAGACCCGAAGCACCATCGCGCAGGATGTAAGTGTCGTTGACCTTCTCGCACTTGAGCTCAGGCATCTTCACCGGGTCCATCTTCGGTGGCGCCGCGTCGCCGCTTTTCAGCAGCTTGCGAGTGTTCTTGCAGGTCGGATTGGTGCAACCGAAGAACTTGCCGAAACGGCCTGTCTTGAGCTGCATCTCGCTCCCGCACTTGTCGCATTCCAGGCTCGGGCCTTCATAGCCCTTGATCCGGTAGCTGCCCTCTTCGATCTCGTAACCAGCGCAATCCGGGTTGTTACCGCAGATGTGCAGCTTGCGCTTTTCATCCAGCAGGTAAGCGTCCATCGCCGTGCTGCAGATCGGGCAACGGTGCTTGCCGCGCAGTACCAGGGATTCAGATTCGCCCTCGTCGTCCGCAGCGATCTCATCGCCCGGCACCAGGTTGACGGTGGCCTTGCATCGCTCCTTCGGAGGCAGGCTGTAGCCCGAGCAACCCAGGAACACGCCGGTGGAAGCGGTACGAATCTGCATCGGCCGACCGCAGGTCTGGCACGGAATATCGGTCATCACCGGCTGGTTGGCGCGCATGCCGGTGTCAGCGCCCTCGGCCACTTCGAGTTTCTTCTTGAAGTCGCCGTAGAACTCGTCAAGGACGTTCTTCCAGTCGCGCTCGCCCTGGGCCACGTCATCGAGGTTCTCTTCCATGCCGGCGGTGAAGCCGTAGTCCATGAGGTTGGAGAAGCTTTCGGAGAGACGCTCGGTGACGATGTCACCCATCTTTTCCGAATAGAACCGACGGTTGTGCAGGGTTACGTAGCCGCGATCCTGAATGGTCGAAATGATCGCCGCATAGGTCGAAGGACGACCGATGCCGCGTTTTTCCATTTCCTTCACCAGGCTGGCTTCGGAATAGCGCGCCGGCGGCTTGGTGAAGTGCTGGCTTGGATCGAGCTTGATCAACTTCAGCACTTCGCCCTGCGCCATGTCCGGCAGCACATCGTCATCACCTGGCTTGCTGATCTGCGGCATGACCCGGGTGTAGCCGTCGAACTTGAGGATACGGCCCTTGGCGCGCAGCTCGAAGTCGCCAGCGGCCACGCTGACGGTAGTGGACAGGTATTGCGCCGGCAGCATCTGGCAAGCAACGAACTGGCGCCAGATCAGCTCGTAGAGCCGCTCAGCGTCACGTTCCATGCCCGACAGTTTGCTTGGATGGGTGTTCACGTCGGACGGACGAATCGCTTCGTGCGCCTCTTGGGCCCCTTCCTTGCTGCTGTAGACGTTGGGCGAGGCCGGCAGGTACTTGTTGCCGAACTCGTCTTCGATATAGGTCCGCGCCATCGCCACGGCATCAGCCGAGAGGTTGGTGGAATCGGTACGCATATAGGTGATGTAGCCAGCCTCATACAGACGCTGGGCCATCATCATGGTCTTCTTCACCCCGAAGCCCAGGCGGTTGCTCGCGGCCTGCTGCAGGGTGGAGGTAATAAATGGCGCCGACGGCTTGCTGCTGGTGGGTTTGTCTTCGCGCTTGGCGACGCTGTAGGCCGAAGCCTTGAGCTTCTCCAGGGCAGCCATGGCCTGTGTTTCATTGAGCGGTTTGAAGGCCTCGCCGTTTTCACGGGCCACTTCAAAACGCACATTCGAGCCCTTGGCGGTGCCCAGATCAGCGTGTACTTCCCAGTATTCTTCCGGGATAAAGGCACGAATTTCGCGCTCGCGCTCCACCACCAGCTTCACGGCTACCGACTGCACACGACCGGCGGACAGGCCACGGGCAATCTTCGCCCACAGCAGCGGCGAAACCATGTAGCCCACCACGCGATCAAGAAAGCGACGGGCCTGCTGAGCGTTGACCCGATGAATGTCCAGCTCGCCGGGCTGGGAGAAGGCTTCCTGGATCGCCTTCTTGGTGATTTCGTTGAACACCACGCGCTTGTAGCGGCTGTCGTCACCGCCGATGGCTTCCCGCAGGTGCCAGGCGATGGCTTCCCCTTCGCGGTCCAAGTCCGTTGCGAGATAGATGGTGTCGGCATCCTTGGCAAGGCGGCGCAGCTCTTCAATGACCTTTTCCTTGCCGGGAAGGATTTCGTACTTGGCCTTCCAGCCATGCTCGGGGTCGACGCCCATGCGTGAAACCAGCTGCTTGCGCGCTTTTTCCTTCGGCGACAAGGCCGGGGCTTCGCCCGCAGCGGCCTTGCCACGCTTGGCGGCTGGCTCTTTGGCGGCGCTCGCCGAACCGCTGGTGGGCAGGTCTCGGATATGGCCGATACTCGACTTCACCACGTATTGGTTGCCCAAGTACTTGTTGATGGTCTTGGCCTTAGCCGGGGATTCCACAATGACCAGCGATTTGCCCATGGATCAGAAAATTCCTGAATTCGAGAAGTGAAAGGCGGTTGGCGCCTGACGCGGCCCCGCTATATATAGTGGCAACAAGGTGAGGTCAAGCGCAGGGTACTGCGCGACCTGCACTTACGTCGGTGAAAAAAGACTGGGTTCGGCCTGCACCAAAGCAAAGCGTGGGACCTGCTCGCCGTCAACTTCGACCGACTCCAGGAACATGCTCAAGGGTCGCACCCAAAAACCGTAATCCCCATACAGGGCTTGGTAAAACACTACTTCTTCTTCCGTTTCCGAGTGCCGCGCCACGCTGAAAACGCGGTACTGCGGCCCCTTGTAATGCTGATAGAGCCCGGGTTGTAACTGCATGCTCTGGCCCTCGTGCAATTTTTTTCAAAATAAAAACAAATAAATCTTCAGAAAAACAAAAACCGGGGCACAGGGCCCCGGCTTCCATCAACCCAACGCTTAAACGCGTTCGAAGACGGTCGAGATGCCCTGGCCAAGGCCGATGCACATGGTGGACACACCGAAGGTGCCGCCATTCTGCTTCATGACGTTGAGCAGGGTCCCGGAGATACGCGCACCGGAGCAACCGAACGGGTGACCCAAGGCGATCGCGCCGCCGTGCAGGTTAACCTTCTCATTCATCTTGTCGAGCACTTTCAGATCTTTCAGCACTGGCAGAGCCTGTGCAGCGAAAGCTTCGTTGAGCTCGAAGAAGTCGATGTCGTTGATGCTCAGGCCTGCGCGCTTCAAGGCTTTCTGCGTGGCCGGTACTGGACCATAGCCCATGATCGCCGGGTCCACACCCGCCACCGCCATGGAACGGATCACTGCCAACGGCTGGATGCCCAGATCCTGGGCACGCTGGGCCGACATCACGATCATGCACGAAGCGCCGTCGGTGATCTGCGACGAAGTACCGGCAGTCACGGTGCCACCCTTAGGGTTGAACGCCGGCTTCAAGGCCGCCAGGCTTTCCAGGGTGGTTTCGGGACGAATGGTTTCATCGTAGTCGAACAGTTTCAGGAAACCGTTCTCGTCATAGCCCTGCATCGGGATGATTTCGTCCTTGAACTTACCTTCCACGGTCGCCTTGTGGGCGAGCTGGTGGGAACGCACGCCAAAGGCATCCTGCTGCTCACGGGTGATGCCGTGCATCTTGCCCAGCATCTCGGCGGTCAGGCCCATCATGCCCGAGGCTTTCGCCGCGTACAGGGACATGTGCGGGTTCGGATCGACACCGTGCATCATGCTCACGTGCCCCATGTGCTCGACGCCGCCCACCACGAACACATCACCGTTCCCGGTCATGATCGCTTGCGCAGCGGTATGCAGTGCGCTCATGGAGGAGCCGCACAGGCGGCTGACGGTCTGGCCGGCCGAGGTGTGAGGGATCTGGGTCATCAGCGACGCCATGCGCGCGATGTTCCAGCCCTGTTCCAGGGTCTGGTTGACGCAGCCCCAGATCACGTCCTCGACTTCCGCCGGGTCGACCTTGGTGTTGCGTTCCAGCAGTTTGCTGATCAGGTGCGCCGACATGTCTTCGGCGCGGGTGTTGCGGTGCATGCCGCCCTTGGAGCGGCCCATCGGAGTACGACCGAAGTCGACAATCACGACGTCTCTAGGATTCAAGCTCATATGTTCACTCTCGCTCTAGTGTGGGCGCTTAACCGAAGAAGCTCTGGCCGTTCTTGGCCATTTCACGCAGCTTCGCGGTCGGGTGGTACAGCGCGCCCAGATCGGCGTACTGGTCGGCCAGGGCAACGAACTGGGCAACACCGATGGAATCGATGTAGCGCAGCGCACCACCACGGAATGGAGGGAAACCAATACCGTAGACCAGGCCCATGTCAGCTTCGGCAGCAGTTTCGACGATGCCGTCTTCCAGGCAACGAACGGTTTCCAGGCACAGCGGGATCATCATCCAGTTAATGATGTCTTCGTCAGTGACTTCACGCTGCTCGTAGACGATTGGCTTGAGCACTTCCAGCACCGACGGATCAGCGACCTTCTTCTGCTTGCCCTTCTTGTCGGTTTCGTAGGCATAGAAACCCTTGCCGTTCTTCTGGCCCAGGCGCTTGGCTTCGTAGAGTACGTCCACGGCCGAACGACGATCGTCCTTCATGCGATCCGGGAAGCCTTCAGCCATCACGTCACGACCGTGGTGACCGGTGTCGATGCCGACCACGTCCATCAGGTACGCCGGGCCCATTGGCCAGCCGAATTTTTCCATGATCTTGTCAATGCGCACAAAATCCACACCGGCGCTGACCAGCTTGGCGAAACCGCCGAAGTACGGGAACAGAACGCGGTTGACCAAAAAGCCCGGGCAGTCGTTGACCACGATCGGGTTCTTGCCCATTTTCTTGGCGTAGGCAACGGTGGTGGCAACGGCCAGCTCGCTGGACTTCTCGCCGCGGATCACTTCCACCAGAGGCATCATGTGCACCGGGTTGAAGAAGTGCATGCCGACGAAGTTTTCCGGACGCTTGAGTGCCTTGGCCAACAGGCTGATGGAGATGGTCGAAGTGTTGGACGCCAGAATGGTGTCTTCTTTGACCTGACCTTCGACTTCAGCCAATACCGCTTGCTTGACCTTAGGGTTCTCGACCACCGCCTCGACCACCAGGTCGACGTGACCGAAGTCCCCGTAAGACAGGGTTGGACGAATGCCGTTGAGCACTTCAGCCATTTTCGCGGCAGTCATGCGGCCTTTATCAACGCGACCGACCAGCAGTTTCGCAGCTTCCGCCAAACCCTGCTCGATACCGTGTTCGTTGATGTCCTTCATCAGGATCGGCGTGCCTTTAGAGGCCGACTGGTAGGCAATGCCACCGCCCATGATGCCGGCGCCGAGTACTGCGGCCTGCTTCACGTCCTTGGCGATCTCATCGTAGGCCTTGGCCTTTTTCTTCAGTTCCTGATCATTCAGGAACAGACCGATCAGGCTTTGTGCGGCAGAGGTCTTGGCCAGTTTGACGAAGCCGGCGGCTTCCACTTCCAGAGCCTTGTCGCGGCCGAAGTTGGCGGCCTTCTGGATGGTCTTGATCGCTTCAACAGGCGCCGGGTAGTTCGGGCCTGCCTGACCGGCGACGAAACCTTTGGCGGTTTCGAAAGCCATCATCTGCTCGATGGCGTTGAGCTTGAGTTTTTCCAGCTTCGGCTGACGCTTGGCCTTGTAGTCGAACTCGCCGGAAATAGCGCGCTTAACCAGGGCCAGAGCGGCGTCCTTGAGTTTATCGGGAGCAACCACAGCATCGACGGCACCGACTTTCAGCGCGTCTTCAGCACGGTTTTCCTTGCCGGCGGCAATCCACTCGATGGCGTTGTCGGCACCGATGATGCGCGGCAGACGCACGGTACCGCCGAAGCCCGGGTAGATGCCCAGCTTGACTTCCGGCAGGCCGATCTTGGCGCTGGCCGCCATGACGCGGTAGTCCGCCGCCAGGCACATTTCCAGGCCGCCGCCCAGGGCGATGCCATTGATCGCGGCAACGGTCGGCACGTTGAGGTCTTCGAAATCGCTGAAGATCTTGTTGGCTTCGAGGTTACCTGCCACCAGCTCGGCATCCGGCAGCTTGAAGTTATCGACAAACTCGGTGATGTCGGCGCCGACGATGAATACGTCCTTGCCACTGCTGACGATCACGCCCTTGATCGAAGCATCTGCCTTGATGGTGTCAACAGCCTGACGCAATTCATTCAGGGTTAGACGGTTGAACTTGTTGACGGACTCACCCTTGAGGTCGAAATTCAATTCGACGATGCCACTTTCAAGAGCCTTAACCGTGATGGCTTTACCTTCGTAAATCATCAACTGATCTCCACGATATGGAAGCTGAACAGTACACGTCGGACGCTGACTTCTGGCTTGGCACTAACGTCACCGTCGATGCTAACGCCAATCCGCCAGGCACACCCGCCAACGCGATAGTCGGGATTCTGTATAGAGCCGCCTGAGATACAAACGCTCATTTCATACGCCCGTTTGATTTGGGTACGCCACATTCAGGGAAAATCCGGCAATTGTCAATCGTACAAAACGCTGTTTGAAACGCGACTTTGCGGTCACTTCACTGCTCCCCAGATGATCAACACACCCCTGCATTCATCGCCATTCATAGGATCAATATTTAGAAAAATCGCCCTAAATCGTCAGCCCACAGGGAACGATAGCGACTAAGCTGGAGATATATCTGAAGAAAAGGTCAGAAAGTTTTATCAAATAGGGGCACAGCCCAGACAGCAAGAAGCCACCCCAGGGTGGCTCAAACGAGATTACCGGCCTGCCTGGCCATCCCGCCCGATGCTGAGTCGGGCTTTTTATTGCCAAACGCCCACGATTGCCGCGGGCGCCCTCCCCCATGACTTCAGGCCAAGGCCTTGAGCACCGAGGCGATATCCTGCAAGACACTGGCCTCGCCGCGCTCGCTCCAGTACAGGGCGATCAGTTGCTTGTCCGCTTCAACCTTGAAGACCCCTGGCGGCAAGGTCTGCAGATGCTGGAGCAGCAACTCATCGACACAGGGTTCACGCCACTGGTTGACCCAGCTACCAGGGGCTATCTGCCAGTAACTCCAGCAAGCCGATTGTGCGCTGCGCCTCGGCCGGTGGTATTGCGGGCAAGGATTGGGCGGCTCCTGCCCCAACCAGTGCGGCCATTCCTGGGGCGCCAGTTGCATGGCCAACCCCATGCGCCGCGCCTCCAGGCGTAGGGCGATCAAGCCGCTCTGGCGGCGCGAGGGCCGCAGCCACGCCAACGGGCTCAGAACCACCGCAAGGATTGACACCACTATCCAGACCGTCATATCAGTACTCTCGATTTTTAGATGAGCGGGGCCTGGGTGGAACCAACCCGCTTGAAACCAGCCATACTTGAAGCTATTGCAATCCTCAGGAGGAGCGCCTCATGTCCTACCACCATATTCTGGTCGCCGTAGATTTAACCGAAGAGTGCGATCCTGTTATCCACCGTGCTCGCGAGCTGTCGGTGAGCAATGGAGCCAAGCTGTCCCTGGTGCACATCGTCGAACCCATGGCCATGGCCTTCGGCGGTGACGTGCCCATGGATCTTTCGCAGCTGCAGCAGCAACAGTTCGATCAGGCCAGGGAACGCCTGGACCGGCTGATCCACAAGTACCCGGAGCTGACCAAGGAATACAGTCACCTGACCTATGGACAACCGCGCCAGGAAATACATCACCTGGCCAAGGAACAGGAATGCGATCTGATTGTGGTGGGCAGCCACGGCCGTCATGGCCTGGCCCTGCTGCTGGGCTCCACCGCCAATGACGTCCTGCACGGCGCACCGTGTGACGTGTTGGCTGTGCACCTGGCCAAACGCTAAGCCCTCACCCGACAGTTACCAGACCGGTCACTGCTCCGAAAAAAAGCCCGACGCTAAAGTCGGGCTTTTTTATCAAACACCGGTCACTCAGGCATCCAGCTCGGCCCAGCGCTCGACCATCTGCTCCAGCTCGGCATTCAACTGCTCCAGCCGGGCAATGACCGCAGCGGTTTCAGCCGCCGGGCGCTGATAGAAACCGGCATCAGCCATCTCCGCCTCGACCCCGGCAATCTGTTGTTCCATGGCATCGATCTGCCCCGGCAGCGCCTCAAGCTCACGCTGCAATTTGTAGCTGAGCTTCTTCTTCGCCGGAGCCTCTTGCACGGGGGCTGGCGCTGCGGCTTGCACCGGCGCAACCACGGCGGAATTCAGTTCGGCCTTGCCGGACTTGTTCTCGGTAACCCCCAGCAGCCGCGGCGAGCCACCCTGGCGCAACCAGTCCTGATAACCGCCAACGTACTCGCGAACCTTGCCTTCGCCTTCAAAGACCAGGGTGCTGGTCACCACGTTGTCGAGGAAGGCCCGGTCGTGGCTGACCATCAGCACGGTGCCCTGGAAGGTCAGCAACACTTCTTCCAGCAGCTCGAGGGTTTCCACATCGAGGTCGTTGGTCGGCTCGTCGAGCACCAGCAGGTTGGCCGGTTTGCTGAACAACTTGGCCAGCAACAGACGGGCACGCTCACCGCCGGACAGGGCCTTGACTGGCGTACGGGCACGTTGCGGACTGAACAGGAAATCACCGAGGTAGCTCAGCACGTGACGGCTCTGGCCATCGATCTCGATGAAGTCGCGACCTTCGGCAACGTTGTCGATCACGGTCTTTTCCAGGTCCAACTGGTGGCGCAACTGGTCGAAGTAGGCCACGTCGATCCGCGTGCCCTCTTCCACCTTGCCGCTGCTCGGCACCAGACCGCCGAGCATCAGCTTGAGCAAGGTGGTCTTGCCGGTGCCGTTGGCGCCCAGAAGGCCAATGCGATCGCCGCGCTGCAGGACCATGGAGAAGTCCTTGACCAGGAACGGGCCGTCCGGGTGAGCGAAGCTGACATTCTCCAGCACCATTACCTGCTTGCCAGACTTGTCGGCGGTTTCCAGCTGAATGTTGGCCTTGCCGGTACGCTCGCGACGCTCACTGCGCTCCACGCGCAGCGCCTTGAGCGCACGCACGCGGCCTTCGTTACGGGTACGCCGGGCCTTGATACCCTGGCGAATCCACACTTCTTCCTGGGCCAGGCGCTTGTCGAACAGCGCGTTGGCGGTTTCTTCCGCCGCCAGCATGGCTTCCTTGTGCACCAGGAAACTGGCGTAGTCGCCGTTCCAATCGATCAGGCCGCCACGATCCAGTTCGAGGATGCGGGTGGCCAGGTTCTGCAGGAAGGAACGGTCGTGGGTAATAAAGAGGACCGCGCCCTGGAAATCCTTCAGCGCCTCTTCCAGCCAGGCGATGGCGCCGATGTCCAGGTGGTTGGTCGGCTCGTCGAGGAGCAGCAGATCCGGCTCGGATACCAGGGCCTGCGCCAACAGCACGCGACGCCGCCAGCCACCGGACAACTCGGCGAGGGTCTTGTCGGCTGGCAGTTGCAGGCGGCTCAGAGTGCTGTCCACCAGTTGCTGCAGGCGCCAGCCGTCACGGGCTTCGAGGTCGTGCTGGACGTGCATCAGTTTTTCCAGATCGGCGTCGGTGACGATGTTCTGGCTCAGGTGGTGGTACTGGGCCAGCAGCTCGCCGACACCGTCCAGGCCCTGGGCAACCACGTCGAACACGGTCCGCTCGTCGGCCACAGGCAGTTCCTGAGGCAATTCGCCGATCTTCAGACCGGGTGCGCGCCATACGGAGCCGTCGTCGGGCTTCTGATCGCCCTTGACCAGCTTCATCATGCTGGATTTGCCAGTACCGTTACGGCCGATGATGCACACCCGCTCACCACGGGCGATCTGCCAGGACACCTTGTCCAACAACGGCATGGCGCCGAAAGCAAGGGACACATCGCTGAATTTGAGCAGGGTCATGTTCTTCTCCAAAAACCGGGCGCGCATTCTACCTGACTTGCGCCCTCAGAAGGCCCGCTATTTCGCCACCGGCAACCCCGAAGGCACTTTTGTTGCCAACTGATGCCAAGGGCTCGGCAAAGCTTTCACCGGTTGCTGGCAAAAGGCTAAGCTAGTGAACAATCAGTGTTGGCATTGTCGGCACTTGTCATGATTTCTCTGCCCGGATGTCTCATGCGCAGTCGCCTTTTCAGTGTTTTATCTTGCCTGCTTCTCACCGCCGCAGCCGTCCAATCCGCCCAGGCGGCAGACCTGACTCTACAACGCCAGTATTACGATGAAGCCAAGCGCGCCCTGGCCAAGGGTGATTCCGGCCCCTACTTCCGTTACGCCGATGCGCTGCGCGACTACCCGCTGGAACCCTACCTGGCCTATGACGAGCTGACTGCCCGGCTGAAATCCGCCAGCAACGCCGAGATCGAGAAATTCCTCGCCGAACATGGCGACCTGCCTCAAGCCAACTGGATGAAACTGCGCTGGCTGCGCTGGCTGGCGGAACGCGGCGACTGGGCCACCTTCACCCGGTACTACGACCCGAAACTCAACTTCACCGAACTGGACTGCCTCAATGGCCAGTACCAACTGGGCCACAACCTCAAGGCGCAGGGCTACGCCGCTACCGAAAAGCTCTGGCTGACCGGCAAATCCCAACCGGCCGCCTGTGACGCGCTGTTCGCCCAATGGGCCGCTGAAGGCCAACTGACCGAACAGAAGCGCTGGCAGCGGGCCAAGCTGGCGGCCGAAGCCCGCAACTACCCCCTGGCCAACAGCCTGGTCAAGAGCATGACCACCCTCGCGCCCCAGGGCCGTCTGCTGGTGGACGTGGCACAAAAGCCGGAGCTGCTGAGCCAGCCTTCGCGCTTCCAGCCCGCCGATGAGGCGATGTCCGACGTGGTCGGCCTCGGCTTGCGCCGACTGGCTCGCCAGGACCCGGACAAGGCCATGGCCCTGCTGGACGGCTATGCCAGCAGCATGCACTTCTCACGTGACGAAAAAGTGGCCATTGCCCGCGAAATCGGCCTGACCCTGGCCCGGCGCTTCGACAGCCGCGCCCTGGACGTCATGACCAAGTACGACCCAGAGCTGCGGGACAACACCGTCTCCGAATGGCGCCTGCGCCTGCTACTGCGTCTGGCGCGCTGGGAAGATGCCTACCAGTTGACCCGCAAGCTGCCTCAGGACCTGGCCAGCACCAACCGCTGGCGCTACTGGCAGGCGCGCAGCCTGGAACTGGCCCAGCCGAAGAATCCCCAGGCCCTGGCGCTGTTCAAAGGCCTGGCCCGGGAGCGTGACTTCTACGGATTCCTCGCCGCGGATCACGCCAAGGCCCCTTATCAGTTGAACAACCAGCCGCTGATGCTGAGCCAGGCAGTCATCAACAAAGTGCGCAACACTCCGGGCGTGCGTCGCGCCCTGGAATTCCATGCCCGGGGCCAGATCGTTGATGGGCGCCGTGAGTGGTACCACGTCAGCCGGCACTTCAACCGTGACGAAATGGTGGCCCAGGCCAGGCTGGCCTACGACCTGAAATGGTACTTCCCGGCCATTCGCACCATCAGCCAGGCCCAGTACTGGGATGACCTGGACATCCGCTTCCCCATGGCTCACCGCGACACCCTGGTGCGCGAAGCCAAGGTCCGCGGCCTGCATTCCAGCTGGGTGTTCGCCATCACCCGCCAGGAAAGCGCCTTCATGGACGATGCCCGTTCCCACGTGGGCGCCAGCGGCCTGATGCAACTGATGCCTGGTACCGCCAAGGAAACCGCGCGCAAGTTCAGTATTCCCCTGGCCTCTCCCCAGCAAGTGCTGGACCCGGACAAGAACATCCAATTGGGCGCGGCGTACCTGAGCCAGGTCCACAGCCAGTTCAACGGCAACCGGGTATTGGCATCTGCGGCCTATAACGCGGGTCCTGGACGGGTGCGGCAATGGCTCAAGGGCGCCGACCACCTGAGTTTCGACGTGTGGGTGGAAAGCATTCCCTTCGACGAAACCCGCCAGTATGTGCAGAACGTGCTGTCCTACTCGGTGATCTACGGCCAGAAGCTCAACTCACCGCAGCCGCTGGTGGACTGGCATGAGCGCTACTTCGACGATCAGTGAGGCCAGCCTTCTACAAGCCCGCAGCGATGCGGGCTTTTTATTGGGCGGCCACCCATTGCGGGAGCTGGCATGCCGGCAAAGAGGCCTTCGGACTCGGCACCAGCTTGATGGCCGCTTTCGCCGGCAAGCCGGCTCCTACGCAGATGCCTGAGGGCCGTCGTTGAATTGCAGGGCCGCCAATCGCGCATAGAGAGGACTGTTGGCGATCAGTTGCTGATGAGTACCTACCGCCACCAGCCTGCCCTGATCCATGACCGCAATCCGGTCGGCATTCTTCACCGTGGCCAGGCGATGGGCGATCACCAGGGTGGTGCGGTTCTTCATCAGACTGGGCAAGGCTTGCTGAATCAGATGCTCACTCTGCGCATCCAGGGCGCTGGTGGCCTCATCCAGCAACAGGATCGGCGCATCCACTAACAGCGCTCGAGCAATTGCCAGGCGTTGCCGCTGTCCGCCAGAAAGTCCCAGCCCGCCATCCCCCAGGTGAGTCTGATAACCCTCTGGCATCTGCTCGATGAACTCGTGGGCATAGGCGATCTTCGCCGCCTCCTGGACCTGGGCCAGGGTGGCACCAGGATTGCCATAGCGGATGTTCTCTTCGATGCTGCCGTAGAACAGCGCCGGGCTTTGCGACACCAGGGCAAAACAGCGCCGCAGATCCAGCGGATCGAGCTGGGTCAGGGGCACCCCATCCAGCAATATCCGCCCCTGCTGCGGGTCGTAGAAACGCAGCAGCAGATCGTAGAGGGTGGATTTGCCTGCCCCCGACGGCCCGACCAACGCCAGGGTTTCTCCGGCCTGAACCTTCAGGCTAAGGCCATCGACGGCGTAGCGGTCCGGCCTTGACGGATAGGAAAAGCTCAGGCCGTCCAACTCCAGATCGCCCTGCACACGTGCCGGCAAGCTCACCAGACCGCTACTGGGCGCCTGGATAATGTTCTCCGCCCGCAGCAGTTCGGCGATCCGCTCCGCAGCTCCGGCAGCGCGCTGCAGTTCGCCAATGACCTCACTCAAGGTGCCAAAGGCGCTACCGACAATCAGGCTGTAGAACACGAAAGCCGCCAGCTCACCGCCGGAAATACGCCCGGCGATCACATCCATGCCTCCTACCCAGAGCATCACCCCCACCGCGCCCAAGACCAGGACGATCACCAGGGTGATCAGCCAGGCGCGCTGGACAATACGCTTGCGCGCGGTATCGAAGGCCTGCTCCACCGTCACGGCAAAGCGCTGCTCGTCCTGGGCCTGGTGGTTGTAGGCCTGGACCGTCTTGATCTGCCCCAGCGTCTCGGACACATAGCTGCCGACATCGGCGATCCGGTCCTGACTCAAGCGCGACAGGCTGCGCACCCGGCGACCGAAAATCAGGATCGGCACCAGCACCAGCGGCAAGGCCACCACCACGATGCTGGTGAGCTTGGGGTTGGTGACGAACAGCAGGACGATCCCTCCCAACACCATCAGGGCATTCCGCAGGAACAACGACAGCGAAGAACCGATCACCGACTGCAGCAAGGTGGTGTCCGCCGTGAGCCGCGACTGGATCTCCGAACTGCGATTGTTCTCGTAGAAGCCGGGATGCAGGTAGATCAGGTGATTGAACACCTGACGCCGGATGTCCGCCACGCAGCGCTCGCCGATCCAGGACACCAGATAGAAACGCACGAACGTGCCTATCGCCAGTGCCAGGACCAGCAGCAGGAACAGGCCAATGGACTGGTTCAGCAAATGCGGGGACTGGGTCATGAACCCCTGGTCCACCAACAGGCGAATCCCCTGCCCCATGGACAAGGTGATGCCCGCAGTAACAATCAATGCCAACAGGGCGCCGAGCGCCTGCCAACGGTAGGGAGCAATAAAACGGCTGGCCAGATGCAACGCCCGGCGGTGACGAGAAGAGAGCATGCAGTTAATCCATTGACGCACCGGCGACTGACCCGTTGCAGCGGCGGCAACGAGAGGAATTCGCAGGAACTTTGCTAAATCACAATGAGTCAGGTTGATTATGACCGCTGACACTAGCGCCTAGAGATTATCGGTCTAATCCGTGGCTGGCACTCCCCGGGCATTTCTGTTGGAGTGAAGTCGCCGGGCCAGCCCTTGCGGCGGTCTGTAACAGCTTGGTCACCCGGCCATTCTAGAGTAAGCACACAACCTGATGAGGAGACAGGCCATGTCCTTGCAACACAGCAGCAATGACAAGATTCAAGTAATCCGTACCCAGCCGAACCAGTCTCTGGGGTGTGCCATCATCGACGCCCAGGGTCGCGAAGTACCTATTACTGAAGAAATGATCCAGAACGCCTGCCGCGAGCTGGAAAAGCGACTGGTCAAGCCTGCTCGGCAAGATTGACAATCAGCCTCATGTCCTCTTGACCCGGCCAGACGGCCGGGTTTTTTATGCCCGCGCAATACTGCTTGAACGGGTTCAGACTTCGCTGGCGCCCAGGGCCCGAACGATCTGGCTCAGGGCTGGCGAATCACCCTGAATCCGCACCTGCAGCCCGTCAATCTCGCGACGCTCCGGATAATGCTTGCGCAGGCCGTCGAAGGCGCTGCGTTGCTGGGCGACATCATCCGACAGGCTACGGCGAAAATCCGCATCATCACGGCGCGGGTCATACACCGCCCGGCAGATCATCGCCAGGGCCCAGGCCGGATCGGCATTGGCATTCAGGCTGACTTGCGGCACCCAGGGCGCCGGCAGCAAGGTGGCCAGGCTGACCTGTTCGGCCTGACCGAGGAAGCGGCAGTAGGCCTGGTAGATCTGCGCCGTGCCACGCTGCTTGCCATCCAGGCTGTAGCCGGCGATATGGGGCGTGGCCAGCACGCACAGGTCCGCCAGCTCGCGATCCACTGTCGGCTCCTCTTCCCAGACATCCAGCACCGCCTGCAAATCCTCACGCTGCAGCAACACTTCACGCAGTGCCTGGTTATCCACCACCGGGCCACGGGCTGCATTGATCAGCCAGGTACCTTGCTTGAGCTGGTTCAAGCGCTGGCGATCCAGCAGGTGCCAGGTGGCATGCTCGCCATGCCGAGCCAGTGGCGTATGCAGGCTGATGACGTCGCAACGCTCGATCAATTGCTCCAGGCTGACGTAGTCGCCGCCTTCCGCCGCCTGTCGCTGCGGGTCACAGACCAGGACTTGCCAACCCAGACCGCGCAGGACCTTGATCAGGCGTCCGCCGACTTCACCAGCCCCCACCACGCCGTAACAGCGTTGAGCCAGGTCCGCTCCTTCGATCTCGGCCAGGGTCAACAGGCTGCCCAGTACATAATCCACCACGCCACGGGCATTGCAGCCCGGCGCACTGGACCAACTGATACCCGCCTGCTGGAAGTAATCCAGGTCCAGATGATCGGTGCCGATGGTGCAGGTGCCGACAAACCGCACCGGACTGCCTTCCAGCAATTGGCGATCGACTTGAGTCACCGAGCGCACCAGCAATACATCCGCCTGCTCCACGGTCGCCCGATCAATGGCACGCCCGGGGAAACGCCGGATCTCGCCGAAGCCGGCAAAGAACTCTTCGATCAGGGGAATATTTTCGTCGGCAACAATCAACATGGCTGGCTCCTCGTGCGGAGCCGCAGTGTAGGCGCAGATGACAGGCCGAGCCAGCGCGGCTTAAGGTCGAGCGCTCATTTCCCCGCGGCCGGCCATTACAAATCCACAACACTGGATTTTTTCCTGACCAGAGTGTCAACGCGTAGACTGTCGCGTCCCGCGCAACACGCCTATGGACGCTACGCCCCGTGAATTCCGTGACCGACACCCCCATCACCCCAGCCACCAGCCGCCCTGCACGGGTTGGCCGCGAACTGCATGACCTGCTGCGACTGGCCCTGCCCATCATGATTGCCCAGGTGGCCACCACCGCCATGGGCTTTGTCGATGCCGTCATGGCCGGTCGGGTCAGTCCGCGGGATCTCGCGGCCGTAGCCCTGGGCAACTCAATCTGGATTCCAGTGTTCCTGCTGATGACCGGCACCCTGCTGGCCACCACACCCAAAGTGGCCCAGCGCTTTGGTGCCGGCAAGCTGCACGAGATCAGTCCAGTGGTGCGCCAGGCCCTGTGGCTGGCGGTAGTGACGGGCCTCTCGGCCACGCTGATATTGATCAGCGCCGAACCGATACTGCACCTGATGAAGGTTGATCCGGAACTGATCAAGCCCTGCATGGGTTATCTGCACGGCATCGCCAGCGGCCTGCCGGCTGTAGCGCTGTACTACGTGCTGCGCTGCTTGAGCGACGGCCTGGGCCGCACAGTGCCGAGCATGGTCATCGGGCTTTGTGGCCTGGCCCTCAACATCCCCATCAACTACATCTTCATTTATGGCCACTTCGGTGTGCCGGCCATGGGCGGCGTCGGCTGTGGCTGGGCCACGGCGATCGTGATGTGGGCCATGATGCTGGGCATGGCCGGCTGGGTTCACTGGGCACCGGCCTATCGCAAGATCCAGCTGTTCAGCCGGTTCGACTGGCCACAATGGGCGGTGATCAAACGCCTGGTGAGTGTCGGCCTGCCCATCGGCATCGCGGTGTTCGCCGAGTCGAGCATCTTCGCGGTCATCGCCCTGTTGATCGGCAGCCTGGGTGCCACGGTAGTGGCCGGACACCAGATTGCCCTCAACGTCAGCGCCCTGATGTTCATGATCCCCTACTCCCTGGCCATGGCCGTAACAGTACGGGTCGGCCAGTCTCTGGGCCGTCAGCAACCGCGCGACGCACGCTTCAGCGCCGGAGTCGGCATGGGCGCGGCACTGGCCTACGCCTGCCTGTCGGCAAGCCTGATGTACCTGCTGCGTGAACCCATCGCCTCGATCTACACCAACGACCCGATGGTGATCCAGGTAGCCTCGATGCTCATCGTGTACTCGGCATTGTTCCAGTTTTCCGATGGCATTCAGGTCACCGCCGCTGGCGCGCTGCGCGGCTATCAGGACACTCGGGTGACCATGATCCTGACCCTGTTCGCTTACTGGGGGATTGGTTTGCCGGTGGGCTACGCCCTGGGCCTGACCGATTGGTTCGGAGCGGCCCGGGGCCCGAGCGGTCTGTGGGAGGGGTTGATTGCCGGCTTGACCTGCGCCGCGCTGATGCTGTTGATCCGCCTGACACGCAGTGCGCGCAAGCAGATCCGCATCGGCCGTTCGGCGGGTTAATCGAGCTTCTTGCGAATCCAGTAGAGGTAGGTGCCGGCCTCTTCCTGCTGCGCCACCAGTTCGTGGTCGAGGAACACGCAGAACTTGGGAATGTCGCGGCGGGTGGAAGGGTCGGTGGCGATCACCTTCAGCAGCCCGCCTGCGGGCAGGTCGCGAATGTGCTGGTGCAGCATCATCACCGGCTCGGGGCAATTAAGGCCGGTGGCGTCGAGGGTGCCGTCAACCGGCGTATCGATGATTTGACTCATGGTTCACTCCTGAAACAGGCGGCCATTGTCGCGCAATGGTGCCATCGGGTCATCAGTTGCGGGCTCCTGCGGGCGTCGCCACAACACCCCACGCCCAGGAACCTACTTATGTAGAAGCGGGCTCCTGCGGGGCATCCGGCGCTATGACGAGGGCTACGCCGATCTGGGCTTTTTCACATCCAGGCGCCGCAGGTGGCAGGTCACTTCCTCGCGGTCGTGATACAGCTGCTTGCAGCCAATCGCCACCCGAATTCCCCGCGCCTTGAAGCCCTCTTCAATCCGCTCCAGCAAACGCTTCACTTCGGCATAACGCTGCTTCATCGGCAGCTTCAGGTTGACCACGGCCTCGCGGCAATGGCCCTCGCCGATCCAGGTTTCCAGAAGTGCGGCGTTGCGCGCCGGCTTCTCGACGATGTCGCAGACCATCCAGTCCACCGGCTGTCGCGGCTTGAAGGTAAAGCCGTCCGCCATCAGGTGTTGCACCAGGCCAGTGTCCATCAGGCTTTCAGCCATAGGGCCGTTATCGACGGCGGTCACCAGCATGCCGCGATTGACCAACTGCCAGGTCCAGCCCCCTGGCGCCGCACCCAGATCGACCCCGGTCATGTCGCTGTGCAAACGCTCATCCCACTGATCCCGGGGGATGAAGTGGTGCCAGGCCTCTTCCAGTTTCAGGGTCGAACGGCTTGGCGCTTCCCGGGGGAACTTCAAGCGTGGAATGCCCATCGGCCACATGGCCGAGTTGCCGGCATCCGCCAGGCCGACAAAGACTTCACGCCCACTCTTGAAGGTCAACAGCAAGCGCGGCTTGGCGGCATCCTCCACCAGCTTGCCGGCAGCGCTCAGGGCCTTGCGCAGCGGACCTTCGAACTTTTTGCAGAAGTTCGACAATTCCTTGCCGTCATTGGTATCCACCACCTCCAGCCACAGGCTGCCGCACTGGGGAAAGCCGGCCAGGTAGGCCAGGATCACGCTAATGCGGTCGGTTTCCGGCAACTCGATGAAGCCGCCGCGGGCCCACTGCCGGGGGAAGATCAGTTCGGCAAAGCGCAGCCCCTGCATCAGGCGCTGGGCGCCATCGTCCTCGGTGCAGATGAACTCGGCGCAGGCAGTGCTGGGCTTGGCCTTGGCGTAGCCGGCGACATTCAGCCGAGCCGCGTGGTCGGCGATCTCGGAGCAGACTTCGCCCTCAAAACCGGGCCGGCAATGGATAAACAGGGTGTTCATTGAATCTCCTGGGCAAATGGCGACGAATCGATGCGCAAACCTGCCCTGTAGCAAAGCCTGTCACGAAAACCGGCGCATCATAACCGAGTTCGGAACCTTGGACTGACCCCAGGAGTCCAGTGATTAGCTATAAGCCCCAAACAGAGCTAGGTTAACCCTCTGTCCGTATCACAGGCCCGTAGCCGTGCGGGCCACAAGGAGTCATTCAATGCCATCCCTCGATAGCCTGAAAACCCTTAAAACCCTAAAAGTCGACGACAAGACTTATCACTATTTCAGCCTGCCGGACGCCGCCAAGAGCCTGGGCGATATCGACGCCCTGCCCATGTCGCTGAAAGTCCTGCTGGAAAACCTGCTGCGCTGGGAAGACGACAAGACCGTCACCGGCGCCGACCTCAAGGCCCTCGCCGCCTGGCTCAAGGAGCGTCGCTCCGACCGGGAGATCCAATACCGACCCGCTCGCGTCCTGATGCAGGACTTTACCGGTGTGCCCGCCGTGGTTGACCTGGCCGCCATGCGCGCTGCCATGGCCAAGGCCGGTGGCGATCCACAACGGATCAACCCGCTGTCCCCGGTGGATCTGGTGATCGACCACTCGGTGATGGTGGACAAGTTCGCCAGCAGTAGCGCCTTCGAACAGAACGTCGACATCGAGATGCAGCGCAACGGCGAACGCTATGCCTTCCTGCGCTGGGGCCAGAGCGCCTTCGACAACTTCAGCGTGGTGCCGCCGGGCACAGGCATCTGTCACCAGGTCAATCTGGAATACCTGGGGCGCACGGTCTGGACCAAGGACGAGGATGGCCGCACCTACGCCTTCCCCGACACCCTGGTGGGCACCGACTCCCACACCACCATGATCAACGGCCTCGGCGTGCTGGGCTGGGGCGTGGGCGGGATCGAGGCAGAAGCGGCGATGCTCGGCCAGCCGGTGTCGATGCTGATTCCGGAAGTCATCGGCTTCAAACTCACCGGCAAGCTCAAGGAAGGCATCACCGCCACCGATCTGGTGCTGACGGTGACCCAGATGCTGCGCAAGAAGGGCGTAGTGGGCAAGTTCGTCGAGTTCTATGGCGATGGCCTGGCCGACCTGCCCCTGGCAGACCGCGCCACCATTGCCAACATGGCCCCGGAATATGGCGCCACCTGCGGCTTCTTCCCAGTGGACGACATCACCCTGGATTACCTGCGCCTGTCCGGGCGCCCTGCCGAGTTGGTGAAACTGGTGGAGGCCTATAGCAAGGCCCAGGGCCTGTGGCGCCTGCCGGGCAAGGAGCCGGTGTTCACCGACAGCCTGGCCTTGGACATGGGCACCGTGGAGGCCAGTCTCGCCGGCCCCAAACGGCCACAAGACCGGGTTGCGCTGCCCAATGTGGCCCAAGCCTTCACCGACTTCCTCGACCTGCAGTTCAAGCCCACCAGCAAGGAAGAAGGTCGCCTGGAAAGCGAGGGCGGCGGCGGTGTCGCCGTGGGCAATGCCGACCTGGTGGGCGAAGCCGACTACCAGGATGCAGGCCAGACCTATCGCCTGAAAAACGGCGCGGTGGTGATCGCCGCCATCACCTCCTGCACCAACACCTCCAACCCTAGCGTGATGATGGCGGCAGGCCTGGTGGCCAAAAAAGCCGTGGAAAAGGGCCTGCAGCGCAAACCCTGGGTCAAGAGTTCGCTGGCTCCAGGCTCCAAGGTGGTGACTGACTACTATAAAGCCGCCGGACTTACGCCTTACCTGGACCAACTGGGCTTCGATCTGGTGGGCTATGGCTGCACCACCTGCATCGGCAACTCAGGCCCGCTACAGGAACCGATCGAGAAAGCCATCCAGCAAGCCGACCTTACTGTGGCTTCGGTGCTGTCGGGCAACCGCAACTTCGAAGGCCGGGTGCATCCCCTGGTCAAAACCAACTGGCTGGCTTCCCCGCCCCTGGTGGTGGCTTATGCCCTGGCCGGCACGGTACGTATCGACATCAGCAGCGAACCGCTGGGTCAAGGTAAGGATGGCCAGCCGGTGTACCTG
Organism: Pseudomonas sp. LPH60; assembly: GCF_030718165.1. Lineage (NCBI taxonomy): Bacteria > Pseudomonadati > Pseudomonadota > Gammaproteobacteria > Pseudomonadales > Pseudomonadaceae > Pseudomonas > Pseudomonas sp. LPH60. The sequence goes on along the minus strand of NZ_JAVAJH010000001.1, from coordinate 377,857 downwards.
CGGGACATCTGGCCCAGCAGCCAGGAAATCGCCGAGGCCGTGGCCCAGGTCAACACACGGATGTTCCACAAGGAATACGCCGAGGTGTTTGCCGGTGACGCCCAATGGCAAGCCATTGAAGTGCCACAGGCGGCCACTTATGTCTGGCAGGACGACTCGACCTATATCCAGCACCCTCCCTTCTTCGACGACATTGCCGGCCCCCTGCCGGAAATCAAGGACGTCAACGGTGCACGGGTGCTGGCGCTGCTGGGGGACTCGGTGACCACCGACCACATCTCTCCCGCCGGCAACATCAAGGCCGACAGCCCGGCCGGGCGCTACCTGCGGGACAAGGGCGTGGAACCCCGGGACTTCAACTCCTACGGCTCGCGTCGGGGCAATCACCAAGTGATGATGCGCGGCACCTTCGCCAACATCCGCATCCGCAACGAAATGCTCGGCGGCGAAGAAGGCGGCAATACGCTCTACATCCCCAGCGGCGAGAAAATGCCGATCTACGACGCGGCCATGAAATATCAGGCCTCGGGCACGCCGCTGGTGGTCATCGCCGGTCAGGAATACGGCACCGGCTCCAGCCGTGACTGGGCCGCCAAGGGCACCAACCTGCTGGGGGTCAAGGCGGTGATCGCCGAAAGCTTCGAGCGCATCCATCGCTCCAATCTGGTGGGCATGGGGGTCTTGCCCTTGCAGTTCAAGCTCGACCAGAACCGCAAGAGCCTGAAACTCACCGGCAAGGAGACCCTGGACATCCTCGGCCTGAGCGACGTGGAACTGACCCCGCGGATGAACCTGCCCCTGGTGATCACCCGTGAGGATGGCAGCCAGGAGAAAATCGAGGTGCTGTGCCGCATCGATACGCTGAACGAAGTCGAGTACTTCAAGTCCGGAGGGATCCTGCACTACGTGTTGCGCCAACTGATTGCATCCTGATCCACCACGAAATAAAACACCGCCTCAGGGCGGTGTTTTTCGTCGGTCTGTCGAACAAAACTCAGCTGGTTATACTTGCCGCCCGCCAAAGCTGACTCACCGGTCGCAATGGCGACTACAGATCCGCCGCTGAACAACGTTTCTGCAATACCTCTTTCTTTTGCAACAAGGATTCCACATGACCGCTTTGCCATGGATGTATCTGGCACTCCTTTCTATTGGCTACGCACTGGCCCTGAGCTACGGGCAACTGGGGCTGCTGGCCGCCCTCTCGATCTTCCTGCTGCTCTGCGCCGGATTTGCCGTACGCCAGCAACGCAGCCGCATCGGCCAATACCTGGGCCACGGCCTGTTCGTGGTGCTCGCCCTGGCTCTGGCCATGCACTGGCTGCCAGGCTTCTACAACGGCCGGGCCATCGACCCGCAGCGCTTTACCGACGACGCCGTGCCCTTCTCCATGTACCTGAATCAGGACAAACCGCTGATCGGCTTCTGGCTGCTCTTGGTCTGCCCCTGGATCGTCGGTCGGCGCTCGCTACGTCTGTCGCTCTACGCAACGGTTCTGGCCCTGACGTTGTGCGCAATCGCCGCATTGGGCGGAGCATTGCTGCTGGGAATCATCAGTTGGGCGCCGAAATGGCCGGATCAGGCCTGGTTGTGGGTGCTGAACAATCTGTTGCTGGTCACCCTGGTGGAGGAAGCACTGTTCCGGGGTTACATCCAGGGCGGCCTGAGCCGTAAATTCAAGGCCCTTCCCTATGGTGAGAACCTGGCACTGCTGTGTGCGGCCCTGTTATTTGGCCTGGTACACCTGGGTGCTGGCTGGCAATGGACCCTACTGGCGACCATCGCCGGGGTCGGCTACGGTCTGGCCTATCGCTTTGGGGGGCTGGGTGCGGCAATTGCTACGCACTTCGGTCTCAATCTGCTGCATTTCGGCCTGTTCAGCTATCCGATGCTCGCCGGATAACCCAGCGAAAAGTTGCCCAAACCAGTACTTCAGGACAATTGACTATCAAGGAAGAAGATCAATGATTAACGCCTCGCCAACGCCATCGGAACCTCGGTGGCGCATTTTGCAAGCGACAGCTTCTGCCTAATGAGACCCAGCGCCGATTATTGAAAAATAATTTCAATAATCGGCTGAAGCGGCCGACAACCCATCAAAGCCTTGCGGATTGAAAAACCATGCGTAATAACCAGCCTGTCACTCAGCGCGAACGTACCTTCCCGGCTCAACAACGGTTGATTTCCACCACCGACGCCAAAGGCGTGATCACCTACTGCAACGATGCCTTTGTCGAGATCAGTGGGTTCTCCCGTGAAGAACTGGTTCGCGCGCCGCACAACCTGGTCCGTCACCCTGATGTCCCAGCGGCAGTGTTCGCGCACATGTGGGGCACCTTGAAACAAGGCTTGCCATGGATGGGCATCGTCAAGAACCGCTGCAAGACCGGCGACCACTACTGGGTCAACGCCTATGTGACTCCGGTGTTCGAAGGCAACCAGGTGGTGGGTTACGAATCGGTACGGGTCAAGCCCACCGCCGAACAAGTGCGCCGCGCCGAAGCGCTTTACCAGCGTATCAACTCCGGCAAGTCGGCCATTCCCAAGCGTGACAAGTGGCTACCGGTGCTGCAGGACTGGCTGCCCTTCATTCTGGTCAGCCAACTGAGCTTCATGATCGGCGCCTGGCTCAACTCCCATTGGGGCTTTGCCCTGGCTGCGGCGCTCTCGGTGCCGCTGGGCCTGCTGGGCCTGAGCTGGCAGCAACGCGGCCTCAAGCGCCTGTTGCGCCTGGCCGAGCAGACCACCTCCGACCCGCTGATCGCCCAGATGTACACCGACAGCCGCGGCGCCCAGGCACGCCTGGAAATGTCGATCCTGAGCCAGGAAGCGCGCCTGAAGACCTGCCTGACCCGCCTGCAGGACACCGCCGAGCACCTCAACGAGCAGGCTCGCCAGTCCGACACCCTGGCCCACAACAGCTCCAGCGGCCTGGAACGTCAGCGGGTAGAGACCGAGCAGGTGGCCACCGCAGTCAACCAGATGGCTGCCACCACCCAGGAAGTGGCCAGCCACGTACAACGCACCGCCGACGCCACTCAGGAAGCCAATCGCCTCACCGGTCGTGGCCGGGACATCGCCGGGGAAACCCGCGAAGCCATCCAGCGCCTGTCAGTGGTGGTGGGCGAAACCGGCCTGACCGTGACCCAGCTGGCCAAGGACAGCGACGAGATCGGCGGCGTGGTGGATGTGATCAAGGGCATCGCCGACCAGACCAACCTGCTGGCCTTGAACGCGGCCATCGAAGCGGCACGCGCCGGGGAAATGGGCCGCGGCTTTGCCGTGGTCGCCGATGAAGTGCGCCAGTTGGCCCAGCGCACCAGCGAGTCCACCGGGCAGATCCACACCCTGATCGCCAAGCTGCAACAAACCGCCGCCACCGCCGTGCAAACCATGGACGCCGGTCACCGTCAGGCCGAAGAAGGCGTGGCGCGAGTGCTGGAAGCCGACCAGGCGCTGGTGGGCATCAGTGAAGCGGTGGCCAACATCACCGACATGACCACCCAGATCGCTGCCGCCACCGAAGAGCAAAGCTCGGTGGCCGAAGAGATCAGCCGCAACATCAGCACCATCGCGCAACTGGCGGACCAGACTTCGGAGCAGGCCCAGCACTCGGCCGAACTCAGCGAAGCCCTGACCCGCACCGCCCACACCCAGTACTCGCTGGTGGAGCGTTTCAACCGCTAAGCTCCCGGGCCGGCGACAAAAAAACCGCAAGCACCGGCTTGCGGTTTTTTTATGCCTGCGAACTCGCCCAACAGCCGCAGGAGCGAGCTTGCTCGCGACAGATCTACGCCGCGATACCAATTCGAGGGCCGGGTGAGCGCTTCGCGAGCAAGCCCGCACCTACAGGATCAGGCCAGTGCTTGCAGGAACGCAGCGACCTTGGTCGCCGCAGACTCCAGGTGCTGCTCATGGGTGCAACCGGAGGCCTTCAGGGGCTTGAGATCGTGATCAGCGGCCGTCAGCCAATACAGCTCGATACTCGGTGCCAGTGAGTAGGCTTCGACCGCCTGGCGATTGCCCAGGGCGTCACGCTCGCCCTGCACGATCAGGCTCGGCGTCGCCAACTCGGCCAAGTGCGCCACCCGCGGCTTCTCCGGCTTGCCGGTGGCATAGAAGGGATAGCCCAGGCACACCAGGGCATCGGCAGCCAATTCATCGGCCAGCAAACTGGCCATGCGTCCGCCCATGGACTTGCCGCCCACCGCCAGAACCCCAGTGACATAAGGTCGCACCAAGGCATGCACCTCGCGCCAGCACTCCAGGAGTTTGGGTGCCGGGTTGGGCGGGCGCTTGCCGCCATCCAGGCGCCGCTGGGCCATGTAGGGAAACTCGAAGCGCAAGACGTTCACCCCATGCCCGGCAAGGCGTACAGCGATGTCGTTCATGAAGCCGCTGTCCATCGGCGCGCCGGCACCATGGGCCAGGATCAGGGTCGGAGCCTGCAACGGGCTGGCAACAGCGGCGACCTCCCATAACCAGCCCCGTTTTCGCACGCACTGCGCCCATTGATCCCCGTCAATACTGGCCTTGTGCTCATTGCTCATGCTTGCCTCGCTTTTAGTCTGCCTATAACTCCAGACGAAGTGAGCGCGCCTTGCCGTGCGCAGTCGCTTTCACTTCAGCTGAACCGTGGATGGGGAACCATGAACACTTCTATCAGTACCGCCTACAACTACAAGGTGGTCCGCCAATTCGCCATTATGACGGTGGTGTGGGGCATCGTCGGCATGGGGCTCGGGGTTTTTCTCGCTGCCCAGTTGGTCTGGCCTGAACTCAACTTCGACCTACCGTGGACCAGCTTCGGCCGTCTACGTCCGTTGCACACCAACGCGGTGATCTTCGCCTTTGGCGGCTGCGCACTGTTTGCCAGCTCGTTCTACTCGGTGCAACGCACCTGTCAGACTCAGTTGTTCGCGCCGAAAATCGCCGCGTTCTGCTTCTGGGGCTGGCAGCTGGTCATCCTCTTGGCGGCTATCAGCCTGCCACTGGGCTACACCAGCTCCAAGGAATACGCCGAACTGGAATGGCCGATCGATATCCTGATCACCATTGTCTGGGTGGCCTACGCCATTGTGTTCTTCGGCACCGTGATGCAGCGCAAGACCAAACACATCTATGTGGGTAACTGGTTCTTCGGCTCCTTCATCATCACCGTGGCCATCCTGCACATCGTCAACAACCTGGAACTGCCGGTCAGCTTCACCAAGTCCTACTCGGTGTATGCCGGTGCGACCGATGCAATGGTGCAGTGGTGGTACGGCCACAACGCCGTGGGCTTCTTCCTGACCGCGGGCTTCCTGGGGATGATGTACTACTTCGTACCCAAGCAGGCCGAGCGTCCGGTGTATTCCTATCGCTTGTCCATCGTGCACTTCTGGGCACTGATCACCCTGTACATCTGGGCCGGTCCGCACCACCTGCACTACACCGCACTGCCGGACTGGGCTCAGTCCCTGGGGATGGTGATGTCCCTGGTACTGCTGGCGCCAAGCTGGGGCGGCATGATCAACGGGATGATGACTCTCTCGGGTGCCTGGCATAAGTTGCGCAGCGACCCGATCCTGCGCTTCTTGGTGGTGTCCCTGGCGTTCTACGGCATGTCGACCTTCGAAGGTCCGATGATGGCGATCAAGACCGTCAACGCCCTGTCCCACTACACCGACTGGACCATCGGCCACGTTCACGCCGGCGCTCTGGGCTGGGTGGCGATGATCTCCATCGGCGCGCTGTACCACCTGATCCCGAAAGTCTTCGGTCGCGAGCAGATGTACAGCACCGGCCTGATCAACACCCACTTCTGGCTGGCCACCATCGGTACCGTGCTCTACATCGCCTCGATGTGGGTCAACGGTATCGCCCAGGGCCTGATGTGGCGTGCAGTCAACGAAGACGGCACCCTCACCTACTCCTTCGTCGAAACCCTGGTGGCCAGCCACCCAGGCTTCATCGTGCGACTGGTCGGTGGTGCGATCTTCCTCAGCGGCATGTTCCTGATGGCCTACAACACCTGGCGCACCGTGCGTGCCGCCGTGCCAGCCGAAGTCAACGCCGCTGCGCAGATGGCCTGAGGAGTCCGCCATGAAACACGAAACGATTGAAAAAAACGTCGGCCTGCTGATGCTGCTGATGGTCTTCGCGGTGAGCATCGGCGGTCTGACCCAGATCGTCCCGCTGTTCTTCCAGGACGTCACCAACAAGCCGGTGGAAGGCATGAAGCCCTACACCGCCCTGCAACTGGAAGGCCGCGACATCTACATCCGCGAAGGCTGCGTACAGTGCCATTCGCAGATGATCCGTCCGTTCCGCGCTGAAACCGAACGTTACGGTCACTACTCGGTGGCTGGTGAAAGCGTCTGGGACCACCCGTTCCTGTGGGGCTCCAAGCGTACCGGTCCGGACCTGGCCCGTGTCGGCGGCCGCTACTCCGATGACTGGCACCGTGCGCACTTGTACAACCCGCGCAACGTTGTGCCCGAGTCGAAGATGCCGGCCTACCCGTGGCTGGTGACAGCAGCGGTGGACAGCAGCCATACCGAAACCAAGCTCAAGGTCATGCGCACCCTCGGCGTGCCCTATACCGACGACGACATCGCCGGGGCCACCGCCTCGCTCAAGGGCAAGACCGAGATGGACGCCCTGGTGTCCTACCTGCAAGTGCTTGGCACTGCGATCAAGAGCAAGAGGTGAGCCATGGGTTTTGAACTCGATAGCGGCATGATCCGCGGGCTCGGGACCCTGGTGGTGATGATCGCCTTCGTCGGTCTGTCGATCTGGGTGTTCAACTCAAAACGCAATCCCGAGTTTGCCCAGGCACGCCTGCTGCCCTTCGCCGACGACCCGATGCCGGGTGCGGCACCGGCCGGCAATACAACTGATGACGCTCAACCTCAAGAGCCTGCAACAAGGAGCATTCGGCCATGACCACCTTCTGGAGTACGTGGATCTGCGTACTGACCATCGGCAGCCTGATCGGCCTGACCTGGCTGCTGGTCGGCACCCGCAAGGGTGAAACCAAGGGCAGCGTGGACCAGACCATGGGCCACGCGTTCGATGGCATCGAGGAGTACGACAACCCCCTGCCGCAATGGTGGTTCCTGCTGTTCGCCGGGACCCTGGTGTTTTCCGTGGGCTACCTGATCCTCTACCCGGGCCTGGGCAACTGGAAAGGCATTCTGCCGGGCTATGAAGACGGCTGGACCCAGACCAAGGAATGGGAAAAGGAAATGGCCAAGGCGGATGTGAAATTTGGGCCGATCTTCGCCAAATTCGCAGCCATGCCCGTGGAAGAAGTGGCCAAGGACCCACAAGCACTGAAGATGGGCGGACGCCTGTTCGCGTCCAACTGCTCGGTGTGCCACGGCTCTGACGCCAAGGGTGCCTTCGGCTTCCCCAACCTGGCGGACGACAACTGGCGGTGGGGCGGCAGCGCCGACACCATCAAGGCCACCATCATGGGCGGCCGCATGGCGGCCATGCCGGCCTGGGGTGAAGTGCTCAAGGAAGCAGGCGTGAAGAACGTAGCGGCTTATGTCCGTCACGAACTGGCCGGCCTGCCCCTGCCAGCGGACAGCGACGCCGACCTGGTGGCCGGGCAGCAAGCGTTCAGCACCACCTGCGTGGCCTGTCACGGCGCCGACGGCAAGGGCACCCAGATCATGGGCGCGCCCGACCTGACCCAGCCTGCCGGCTTCATCTACGGCACCAGCCTGGCGCAACTGCAGCAGACTATCCGCCACGGTCGCCAGGGTCATATGCCGGCGCAGAGCGAACTGCTCGGCAATGACAAGGTGCAACTGCTGGCCGCCTACGTGTACAGCCTCTCCCACCACAACAGCAACAAGCCACAAGCAGAAAGCGACCAGTAAAAGATCAACGGCAAGCTGCGAGATTTCACTTGCAGCTTGCCGCTTGAAGCTTTCCCTCCTGCCTCTTTGCGACCAAGTGTCGCACCCCTCTCCCCCACCGCCTTTGCACTGATCCGAATCAGGTCTAAGCTTGCCCCGAAGTGGACTGGCAATGACCGGTCACAGGCCATCGGTATCCTTGACGTTCGAAGCTTTCGCTCGATGACAGGCCGCAAAGGCTGGTTTATACCGGCTGTCGACTGGCTTACCACCTGTCAGCTGATCCGCGGACTTCCACACACCCGGTTACAACTGACCTGACACCCCAAGTTTTTTGTCCACTGCGACATTTTGTCCGAGGGCAATTTTTGTCCCTACTCGGCATAGGGAAAGGCCGCAGAATCAGGCATGGAACGCATTGACCCAGGTCATGGCGCGTTGCAATGACCCCCTGCTTTCTCCATACTTGCGGCCGATTTTTATCCCTAATAAAACACCCAAACCGTGGAACCTTAGAATGAGCACAGCAATCAGTCCGACTGCTTATAACTATAAGGTAGTCCGCCAGTTCGCCATCATGACGGTGGTCTGGGGGATCCTTGGCATGGGGCTCGGTGTCTTCATCGCCTCGCAACTGGTCTGGCCGGAGTTGAACTTCGATCTGCCATGGACGACCTTTGGACGCCTGCGCCCGCTGCACACCAACCTGGTGATCTTCGCCTTCGGTGGATGTGCATTGTTTGCCACCTCTTACTATGTCGTGCAGCGAACCTGCCAGACGCGACTGATTTCCGACAGCCTTGCGGCCTTCACCTTCTGGGGTTGGCAAGCGGTGATCGTCGGCGCGATCGTGACCCTGCCACTGGGTTACACCACCACCAAGGAATACGCCGAACTGGAATGGCCCCTGGCTATCCTGCTGGCGATCGTCTGGGTCACCTACGGCCTGGTGTTCTTTGGCACCATCACCAAGCGCAAGACCAAGCACATCTACGTCGGTAACTGGTTCTACGGTGCCTTCATCGTGGTGACCGCGATGCTGCACATCGTCAACCACGCCTCCCTGCCGGTCAGCTTCTTCAAGTCTTATTCGGCCTATGCCGGTGCGACTGACGCCATGATCCAGTGGTGGTATGGCCACAACGCCGTGGGCTTCTTCCTGACCACCGGCTTCCTGGGGATGATGTACTACTTCGTACCCAAGCAGGCCGAGCGTCCGATCTACTCCTATCGCCTGTCCATCGTGCACTTCTGGGCGCTGATCACCCTGTACATCTGGGCCGGTCCGCACCACCTGCACTACACCGCACTGCCGGATTGGGCCCAGTCCCTGGGCATGGCCATGTCGATCATCCTGCTGGCACCCAGCTGGGGCGGCATGATCAACGGCATGATGACCCTGTCGGGTGCTTGGCATAAGCTGCGCACCGACCCGATCCTGCGCTTTCTGGTGGTGTCCCTGGCGTTCTACGGCATGTCGACCTTCGAAGGTCCGATGATGGCGATCAAGACCGTCAACTCGCTCTCGCATTACACCGACTGGACCATCGGCCACGTACACGCTGGCGCTCTGGGCTGGGTAGCAATGATCTCCATCGGCGCCCTGTACCACCTGATCCCGAAAGTCTTCGGTCGTCAGCAGATGCACAGCACCGGCCTGATCAACACCCACTTCTGGCTGGCCACCATCGGTACCGTGCTCTACATCGCCTCGATGTGGGTCAACGGCATTACCCAGGGCCTGATGTGGCGTGCAATCAACGATGACGGCACCCTCACCTACTCCTTCGTCGAAGCGCTGCAAGCCAGTCACCCGGGCTTTATCGTCCGCGCTCTGGGCGGTGCGTTCTTCGCCGCCGGCATGCTGATCATGGCGTACAACGTGTTCCGCACCGTTCGCGCCTCGAACCCGGCTGAAGCTGAAGCCGCCGCTCAGATCGCTGTAGTTGGAGCTCACTGATGAAGCACGAAGTAGTCGAGAAGAACATTGGCCTACTGGCCTTCTTCATGGTCATCGCCGTCAGCATCGGCGGCCTGACCCAGATCGTCCCGCTGTTCTTCCAGGACGTTACCAACAAGCCGGTGGAGGGCATGAAGCCGCGCACCGCGTTGGAACTGGAAGGTCGCGACGTTTACATCGCCAACGGCTGTGTCGGCTGCCACTCGCAGATGATCCGTCCGTTCCGCGCTGAAACCGAACGCTATGGCCACTACTCGGTGGCCGGTGAAAGCGTCTGGGACCACCCGTTCCTGTGGGGTTCCAAGCGTACCGGCCCGGACCTGGCCCGTGTCGGCGGCCGCTACTCCGATGACTGGCAGCGTGCGCACTTGTACAACCCGCGCAACGTGGTCCCCGAGTCGAAGATGCCGGCTTATCCGTTCCTCGTAGAAAACAAGCTCGACGGCAAAGACACCGCGAAGAAAATGGAAGTCTTGCGCACACTCGGCGTCCCTTACACCGACGAAGACATCGCCGGCGCTCAGGATGCTGTGAAGGGCAAAACCGAAATGGACGCGCTGGTGGCCTATCTGCAAGGCCTGGGCACCATCATCAAAAGCAAACGGTGATCTAGATGGATATCGGGATGATTCGTGGCCTGGGCACCCTTGTTGTGATGGTGGCCTTCATCGGCTTGGCGCTCTGGGTGTTCAGCCCCAAGCGCAAGTCCGAGTTTGAAGACGCGACCTTGCTGCCGTTCGCGGATGATCCCGACGCCATCAAGCACGTCGAGCAAGCTTCTAGGAGTAACAAAGAATGACTACGTTCTGGAGTCTGTACGTCACAGTCCTCAGTCTGGGTACCATCTTCGCCCTGACCTGGCTGCTGCTGTCGACCCGCAAGGGCCAGCGCACCGAGCAGACCGACGAGACGGTCGGCCACTCCTTCGACGGGATCGAGGAGTACGACAACCCGCTGCCACAGTGGTGGTTCATGCTGTTTGTCGGCACCATCGTCTTCGCCCTGGGTTACCTGGTGCTGTACCCGGGCCTGGGCAACTGGAAAGGCGTCCTGCCGGGCTACAACTACCTCGATAACGAGAAGCAGACCCCGTTTGCCAACGGCCAGCCCGGCTGGACCGGTGTGCATGAGTGGGAAAAGGAAATGGTCAAGTCAGACGCCAAGTTCGGTCCGATCTTCGCCAAGTACGCCGCCATGCCTATCGAAGAAGTGGCCAAGGACCCGCAAGCCCTGAAAATGGGCGGTCGCCTGTTCGCGTCCAACTGCTCGGTCTGCCACGGTTCCGACGCCAAGGGCGCCTATGGCTTCCCTAACCTGACTGACGCCGACTGGCGTTGGGGCGGCGAGCCGGAAACCATCAAGGCCTCCATCATGGGCGGTCGCCACGCGGTGATGCCGGCCTGGGTGGACGTGATCAAGGAACAGGGCGTCAGTGACGTTGCCGCTTATGTCCTGACCAACCTCGACGGCCGCAAGTTGCCGGAAGGCATCAAGGCCGACCCGGTCAATGGTCAGAAGTTGTTCGCCGCCAACTGCGCGGTCTGCCACGGTCCGGAAGGCAAAGGCACACCGGCCATGGGCGCCCCGAACCTGACTCACCCGGCAGCCTTCATCTACGGATCGAGCTTCGCCCAACTGCAGCAGACCATTCGTCATGGCCGTCAGGGCGTGATGCCTGCCCAGGAACAACTGCAAGGCAATGACAAGGTTCACCTGCTGGCCGCCTATGTCTACAGCCTGTCCCACGGTAACAAGCAGGCCGACGCCGAGTAAGACCGACGCCTGAAAGCAATACCCAACGGCCCCGCCAATGAAAATTGACGGGGCCGTTTTGTTTGCGCCTTGCATCGGCTGGTGCTCGACGGTGGATCACCCTTCCCGGCAACCCGGTAGTAACATTTCTAGAACAAGAAGGACTTTGAGGCCTGCGGAGTCCGCCTGATCACTCCCTGGAAGAATTGAACGGCGCCGCCTGCAAATGGGTCCATAATTCGTAAGTCAATTGATTCAAGTCATTACACCATCAGTTGATTTCCCCCAACGCGACCAAAGGTCGCACCCTTGCGCTAGAGCTACAGGCGTATCATTGCGCCACTGCAACACCCCTTTTGACCCCGGCCGGCATGTACTGGCCGAGGCATTTTTCCACTGCCGTGGGATGCAATGATGAGCAACCAGATTCCCGTACAAGACGTTACCCCGCCTGCCAAAAACGCGACCAACAGCGTCGACCTCTACGCCTCCAGGGAAAAAATCTACACCCGCGCCTTCACTGGCCTGTTCCGCAATCTGCGCATGCTGGGCGGCGCCGGATTATTCCTGCTGTACTTCGGCACCGTGTGGCTCAACTGGGGTGGTCACCAGGCCGTCTGGTGGAACCTGCCGGAACGTAAGTTCTTCATCTTTGGCGCCACGTTCTGGCCCCAGGACTTCATCCTGCTCTCGGGACTGTTGATCATTGCCGCTTTCGGCCTGTTCTTCATCACCGTCTATGCCGGACGTATCTGGTGCGGCTACACCTGCCCGCAGAGCGTCTGGACCTGGATTTTCATGTGGTGCGAGAAAGTCACCGAAGGCGACCGCAATCAGCGCATCAAGTTGGACAAGGCGCCCATGAGCGCCAACAAGTTCCTGCGCAAACTCAGCAAGCACAGCCTCTGGCTGTTGATTGGCTTCGCCACCGGCATGACCTTCGTCGGCTACTTCTCGCCCATCCGCGAACTGGTCATCGAGTTCTTCACGGGCCAGGCCGATGGCTGGTCGTACTTCTGGGTCGGTTTCTTCACCCTGGCCACTTACGGCAACGCCGGTTGGCTGCGCGAGCAAGTGTGCATCTACATGTGCCCCTATGCGCGCTTCCAGAGCGTGATGTTCGACAAGGACACCCTGATCGTGTCCTACGATCCGCGCCGTGGTGAAAGCCGTGGCCCACGCAAGAAGGGCGCCGACTACAAGGCCCAGGGTCTGGGCGACTGCATCGATTGCACCATGTGCGTCCAGGTCTGCCCCACCGGCATCGATATCCGAGATGGCCTGCAGATCGAATGCATCGGCTGCGCCGCCTGTATCGACGCCTGCGACAGCATCATGGACAAGATGGAGTACCCACGCGGACTCATCAGCTACACCACCGAACACAACCTCTCCGGACAGAAAACCCATAAACTGCGTCCGCGCCTGATCGGTTACGCCCTGGTGTTACTGGCCATGATCAGCCTGCTGGTCACCGCGTTCTTCATGCGCTCGCTGGTGGGCTTCGATGTCAGCAAGGACCGGGTGCTGTACCGCGAAAACTCAGAAGGCCGGATCGAAAACGTCTATAGCCTGAAGATCATGAACAAGGACCAGCGCGACCACACCTACGTGCTCGATGCCGCTGGCCTGCCGGACCTGAAGCTGCAAGGCAAGCGCGAGATCCACGTGGAGGCCGGCGATATCGTCAGCATGCCAGTGGAACTGTCCATCGCTCCAGAGCAACTGCCATCGACCACCAACGAGGTGAAGTTCATCCTCAAGGATGCCGACGATGACAGCGTCCACGTTGAAGCCAAGAGCCGGTTCATCGGCCCACAAATTCGTTAAGAGCCAAGAGAAGTGATCATGCCCGCAGCTACCACCACCAGCCCCTGGTACAAACACCTCTGGCCCTGGATCATCATTGGCATCCTCGCCTGCTCGGTGACCCTGACCCTGTCCATGGTGACCATTGCCGTGAACAACCCGGACAACCTGGTCAACGACAACTACTACGAGGCTGGCAAGGGCATCAACCGCTCCCTGGACCGTGAACTGCTGGCCCAGACCCTGAAGATGCGCGCCAACGTGCACCTCGACGAACTGACCGGCGAAGTGGAACTGCGCCTGAGCGGTAACAGCCAGCCCAAGACCCTGGAGCTGAACCTGATCTCGCCGACCCAGCCCGAGAAAGACCGCAAGATCGCCCTCACCCGCAGCGAAACCGAACAAGGTCGCTACATTGGCCAGTTGAGCGATCAGGTCGAAGGCCGGCGCTTCGTCGAGCTGCTGGGAGTCGAAGGCGACAAGACCTGGCGCATGTTCGAAGAGGAACAAGTCAGCCACGACAAAGACCTGCTGCTGGGCGATGAGCCGCTGCAAGGGGCGGAAGACCTGAACTGAACAACACCTGTCGTCCATCGCCGGCCCGCCGCCCTCCCCGTCACCCGGGTTGCAGGCGACTGGCCGGCGATGAGTTTTTTCCCGACCACAAAGACCGCCGATGACCACGCCACTGCCCTGCTACCACTGCGCCCTGCCGGTTCCCACTGGCAGCCGGTTCACCGCCGTCGTGCTCGGCGAGCCTCGGGAGTTCTGCTGCCCGGGCTGCCAGGCGGTGGCCGAAGCCATTGTTGCTGGGGGCCTGGAGCATTACTACAGCCACCGCAGTGAAGCCTCGGCCAACCCCGAAGCCTTGCCTGTGCAGTTGCTGGACGAATTGGCACTGTACGACCGTGCCGACGTGCAACAGCCCTTTGTCCGCCACGAAGGCGAGCTGGCGGAAACCACACTGCTCATGGAAGGCATCAGTTGCGCCGCCTGTGGCTGGCTGATCGAAAAACACCTGCGCAGCCTGCCAGCAGTGGTCGAGGCCCGCCTCAACCTTTCCAACCACCGCCTGCATGTGCGCTGGGCCGATAGCCAACTGCCCCTGAGCCAGGTTCTCAGCGAACTGCGGCACATCGGCTACGCCGCCCACCCCTACCAGCCGGACCGCGCCTCCGAGCAACTGGCCAGCGAAAACCGCCTGGCCCTGCGCCAGCTGGGGGTCGCCGGACTGCTGTGGTTCCAGGCCATGATGGCGACCATGGCCACCTGGCCGGAATTCAATATCGACCTGAGCCCGGAGTTGCACACCATCCTGCGCTGGGTCGCACTGTTCCTCACCACTCCCATCGTGTTCTACAGCTGCGCACCTTTCTTCAAGGGCGCCATGCGCGACTTGCGCACCCGTCACCTGACCATGGATGTCTCGGTGTCCCTGGCCATTGGCGGGGCCTACCTGGCAGGAATCTGGACCGCCATCAGCGGTGTCGGCGAACTGTACTTCGACGCTGTGGGCATGTTCGCGCTGTTCCTTCTCGCCGGCCGCTACCTGGAACGTCGGGCCCGGGAACGCACCGCAGCGGCCACAGCGCAGTTGGTCAACCTGTTGCCTGCCTCCTGCCTGCGCCTGGGCCAGGACGGCCAGAGTGAACGCATCCTGCTCACCGAACTGCGCCTGGGCGACCGGGTACTGGTGCATCCTGGCGCGGTGCTGCCGGCCGATGGAAAGATCCTCGACGGCCAGTCGAGCATCGACGAATCCCTGCTCACCGGCGAGTACCTGCCGCAACCACGCAGCCTGGGAGATAGCGTCACTGCCGGCACCCTGAACGTCGAAGGCGCGCTGACGGTGGAGGTTCAGGCCCTGGGCCAGGACACCCGGCTGTCCGCCATCGTCCGCCTGCTGGATCGGGCTCAGGCAGAGAAACCGCGGCTCGCGGAGGTCGCCGACCGCGCGGCCCAGTGGTTCCTGCTGTTTTCATTGATCGCTGCAGCAGCCATCGGCCTGCTGTGGTGGCAACTGGATGCCTCGCGCGCCTTCTGGATCGTCCTGGCCATGCTGGTTGCCACCTGCCCTTGCGCGCTGTCCCTGGCCACCCCAACGGCCCTGACCGCCGCCACCGGCACTCTGCACAAGCTCGGTCTGCTGTTGACCCGCGGCCATGTGCTCGAAGGCCTGAACCAGATCGACACGGTGATTTTCGACAAGACCGGCACCCTCACCGAAGGACGCCTGGCACTGCGCGCCATTCGCCCCTTGGGGCCGCTGTCCAGCGATGACTGCCTGAGCCTCGCGGCCGCCCTGGAGAACCGCTCCGAGCACCCTATTGCCCGGGCTTTCGGCCGTGCTCCAGTAGCGGCCGAAGAGGTCACCAGCAGCCCGGGGCTGGGCCTGGAAGGCTTGGTGGGCACACAGCGCTTGCGCATCGGCCAGCCGGCATTCGTCTGCGAACTCAGCGGTTGCCCGGTGCCCTCGATGCCCGATGAAGCCGGCCAGTGGCTATTGTTGGGTGACAGCCAGGGTGCCCTCGCCTGGCTGGTGCTCGATGACCGGCTGCGCAGCGACGCCCCAGCCCTCCTGGCCGCCTGCAAGGCTCGCGGCTGGCATACCCTGCTACTGTCCGGGGACAGCTCACCGATGGTGGCCAGCGTCGCAGCCGAACTACAGATCGACGAGGCCCGTGGTGGCCTGCGCCCGGATGACAAGCTGCAGGTACTGCAACAGCTGCATCAACAGGGCCGCAAAGTGCTGATGCTCGGCGACGGGGTCAACGATGTGCCGGTGCTGGCCGCCGCCGACATCAGCGTGGCCATGGGTTCGGCCACCGACCTGGCCAAAACCAGCGCCGATGCAGTGCTCCTGTCCAACCGCCTGGACGCACTGGTGCAGGCCTTCAGCCTGGCCCGCCGGACCCGCCGGGTAATCATCGAGAACCTGCTTTGGGCCGGGCTGTACAATGGCCTGATGCTGCCGTTCGCCGCCCTGGGCTGGATCACTCCGGTCTGGGCTGCAATCGGCATGTCCATCAGTTCCCTGACCGTGGTGCTCAATGCCCTGCGCCTGACCCGCATGCCGCGGTCAGCCGACAGCGCCGGCGCCCCCGAAACCCGCCTGTTGCCGGCCTGAGCCGCCGGGCCTGGAGTCCAGATGCCAGCTCTATATGTGATGATTCCGGCCGCCCTGCTGATCGTGGCCATCGCCATCTATATCTTCTTCTGGGCCGTCGACAGCGGTCAGTACGACGACCTCGACGGCCCGGCCCACAGCATCCTGTTCGACGATCAAGACCCTAGCCACACCGCAGCGGTGGACGAAGCCAAGGGCCAGCCAGGCAACGACGCCGAGCCGGTCAAGAAAGCGGAACCACCTCATGCTTGAGCTGGCTCCCCTATTGGTTTCGGCGGTGATCCTTGGCTTGCTGGGTGGAGGGCATTGCCTGGGCATGTGTGGCGGCCTGATGGGCGCTCTGACCCTGGCCATTCCCCAGGAGCAACGCAGCCGGCGTTTCCGCCTGCTACTGGCCTACAACCTGGGGCGCATCCTCAGTTATGCCCTGGCCGGCCTGCTGCTGGGCCTGGCTGGCTGGGCCGTGGCCAGCAGCCCGGTGGCGCTGTTCATGCGGGTACTGGCTGGCTTGCTGTTGATCGCCATGGGCCTGTACCTGGCCGGCTGGTGGAGCGGCCTGACCCGCATCGAAGGCCTTGGACGGGGCCTGTGGCGGCATATCCAGCCTGTCGCCAACCGCCTGCTGCCAGTTTCCAGCCTGCCTCGTGCACTGCTCCTGGGTGCGCTCTGGGGCTGGCTGCCTTGCGGCTTGGTGTACAGCACCCTGCTGTGGTCGGCGAGCCAGGGCAACGCTCTGGACAGCGCTCTGCTAATGCTGGCGTTCGGCCTCGGCACCTGGCCTGTGCTATTGGCCACGGGCCTCGCGGCAGAACGGGTCACCGCCCTGCTGCGCCGTCGCAGCGTGCGCATGGCCGGAGGGCTGCTGGTCATGCTGTTCGGCATCTGGACCCTGCCTGGTCCTCACCAGCACTGGCTGATGGGCCACTGATCCCAGGAAAGTGCCCGACTACAGGGCTTGCACGCCCCGTCGGCGCTACCTCAGCGGCTCCCGAACACCCTTGATACAAATCAAGATGGCCGCAGCCCTAACCCCCTAGACTCGCGAACACTGCCAGCCTATCCGGGGGAATTCCCGCATGCTCGACGCCATTCGTTGGGACACAGATCTGATCCGCCGCTATGACCTGGCGGGACCACGCTACACCTCATACCCGACCGCGGTGCAATTCAACAGCCAGGTCGGCGCCTTCGATCTGCTGCACGCCCTGCGCGACAGCCGCAAGGCCCAGCGCCCGTTGTCGTTGTACGTACACATCCCGTTCTGCGCCAACATCTGCTACTACTGCGCCTGCAACAAGGTCATCACCAAGGATCGCAGCCGCGCCCTGCCCTACCTGCAACGCCTGGAACAGGAGATGCAACTGATCGCCTGCCACCTGGCGCCCAACCAGCGGGTCGAGCAGTTGCACTTCGGCGGCGGCACCCCGACCTTTCTCAATCACGATGAGCTGCGCCAACTGATGGCGCTGCTGCGCAAGCACTTCAACCTGCTGGACGATGATTCCGGGGATTACGGTATCGAGATCGACCCCCGGGAAGCCGACTGGTCCACCATGGGCCTGCTCCGGGAGCTGGGCTTCAATCGGGTCAGCATTGGCCTGCAGGATCTGGACCCGGCGGTACAACGGGCGGTCAATCGCCTGCAGAGCCTGGAGGAAACCCGGGCCGTGATCGAAGCGGCCCGTACCCTGCAATTTCGCTCCATCAACATCGACCTGATCTACGGCCTGCCCAAGCAGACACCAGAGCACTTCGCCCGCACCGTGGAAGAAGTGATCAGCCTGCAACCGGATCGCCTCTCAGTCTTCAACTATGCCCATCTGCCCGAGCGCTTCATGCCGCAACGGCGGATCAATGGCAATGAGCTGCCGGCTCCGGCAGAGAAACTGGAAATGCTGCAACGCACCATCGAGCAATTGACCGCAGCTGGTTATCGCTACATCGGCATGGACCATTTCGCCCTGCCCGATGACGAGTTGGCAATCGCCCAGGAGGAGTCGACCCTGCAACGCAACTTCCAGGGTTACACCACACATGGTCATTGCGACTTGATTGGGCTGGGAGTATCGGCCATCAGTCAGATCGGGGATCTCTACTGCCAGAACAGCAGTGACTTGACCCAGTATCAAAATGCTTTGGCGGGTGCACAACTGGCCACTAGTCGTGGCTTGGTATGCAACACCGACGACCGTCTGCGCCGCGAAGTTATTCAACAACTGATCTGCAACTTTAGTCTTAAGTTCGAAGATATAGAAAAAGCATTCAATATCGACTTTCGTGGCTACTTCAACGAACTATGGCCGGATCTGCAGGAGATGGCCGAAGATGGCCTGATTCAACTCAGCGCCGAGGCGATTATCGTACTTCCAGCAGGACGCCTGTTGGTGCGCTCGGTGTGCATGATCTTCGATGCATACCTGGGCCAACAGAATCGCCAGCGTTTTTCCCGGGTGATCTAGGACTTCATGATCAGGGAAGCGGCCTTCATCACCTGCTCGGGGCTCAGACCTGCCTCTTTCATCGCCTTGGCCAGGGAGGCATTGGCGGTCAGCAAACCGCTGTTCAGGCTCGCCAGGGCAGACTGCAAGCTGGCAACCTTCGCCTTGGCCTCTTCAGGGCTCAGGTGTTTGTCGGCCATGACTGCCTGAAGCCGGGCAAGCTTTTCGGCAATCTGTTGTTGCAATTTTCTGATCATTTTGAGGAGTTGTTGAATATTTTCGGGCAGGCCGCTTTCCTCGATGTCACGGTCATCGCCCGCAGCACTGGAGGATTTCTGCAATCCAACGCCCGACAGCGACACTTTGACGCCCTCTCCGATCACCGATTCAGCAACTAATGGAGAGTTCCTTAGTTCATCGTCATCACTGCCTTTCGAGGTCTCTGAAAGTAGCTGCAAGTTGTTGCTGCCATTAGTAATACCGCCAACAGAGGACATAGTTTCAGCTCTCCAAGTTAACTTTGTTAACTGGTTATCGACTCATAAAAGGAATGCTTTACGACTAACAATCAATACGGCACGGACTGGCCGGAACCTCCTCCCGTGAGTTACCCTTACGGCTTATGTGTGTTTTCCCACAAGGATTCTAGAATGTCCGAGCCAGTTAAACTGCGCGCTCATAACCAGGCCCATTGCAAGGATTGCAGCCTGGCCCCTCTGTGCCTGCCACTTTCCTTGAATTTGGAAGACATGGACGCGCTGGACGAAATCGTCAAACGTGGCCGCCCATTGAAAAAAGGCGAATTCCTGTTCCGTCAGGGTGACGGCTTCGACTCGGTGTATGCCGTGCGTTCAGGTGCCCTGAAAACCTTCAGCCTCAGTGACGGCGGCGAAGAACAGATCACCGGTTTCCACCTCCCCAGCGAGCTGGTGGGGCTGTCCGGCATGGATACCGAAAGCCATCCGGTTTCGGCACAAGCCCTGGAAACCACCTCGGTGTGCGAGATTCCCTTCGAACGCCTCGACGAACTGGCTCTGCAACTGCCGCAACTGCGCCGTCAGTTGATGCGGGTCATGAGCCGTGAAATCCGTGACGATCAGCAGATGATGCTGCTGCTGTCGAAAAAGACCGCAGACGAGCGCATCGCTACCTTCCTGGTCAACCTCTCCGCACGTTTCCGCGCACGAGGCTTCTCGGCCAACCAGTTCCGCTTGAGCATGTCGCGCAACGAAATTGGCAACTACCTGGGCCTGGCGGTGGAAACCGTATCCCGGGTGTTCACCCGTTTCCAACAGAACGAACTGATTGCCGCCGAAGGCAAGGAAGTGCACATCCTCGATCCGATCCAGCTCTGCGCCCTGGCCGGCGGCTCGGTAGACGGCTGAACCACAGCACTTGCGACTGAGCCAAGCCGCTCGGTCGCGGGTATACTGGCGCGGCCTATTTGCCCGCCAGGACACCTGAAGATGGCCTTCGATTCCTTCGACATCAAATCCCTGATCCGCCCTGTCATCGACTTCCCGAAACCGGGCGTGATCTTCCGCGACATTACCCCTCTGTTCCAGTCTCCCCGGGCCTTGCGCCTGGTAGCCGACAGTTTCGCCCAGCGTTATGTCGAAGAAGACTTCAGCCACATCGGTGCCATGGATGCCCGGGGCTTCCTGATCGGCTCGATCATTGCCTACCAACTGAATAAGCCGCTGATCCTGTTTCGCAAACAGGGCAAGCTGCCTGCGGACGTGCTCGCCGAGGGCTATCAGACCGAATACGGCGAAGCCTTTCTCGAAGTCCACGCCGACAGTCTGTGCGAAGGCGATTCGGTACTGATGTTCGATGACCTGATCGCCACCGGCGGCACCCTGATCGCCGCGGCCAATCTGGTACGGCGCATGGGGGCGAAGATCTACGAGGCCGCCGCCATCATCGACCTGCCGGAGCTGGGCGGCTCGCAGAAACTGGAAGACATGGGCATCCCAACCTTCTGCCTGACGCAGTTCTCGCTGACTGAGCGCTAGGATCTACCCGCGTATTCACCAGCAAGCAGGTTTCTACAGACCCATCTGCTTGCTGATGATTTCGTTCATCACCTCGCGAGTGCCGCCGCCGATCGAGAGAATACGGTTGTCGCGATACAGGCGCTCCACCAGGCTCTCGCGCATATAGCCCATGCCACCGAGTATCTGCACCGCATCATGGGTAATACGGTCGGCGGTATCGGTGGCAACGTTCTTGGCCATGGAGATTTCCTTGATCACACTCTTGCCGGCGGCCATCTTCGCCGCCTGGCGATAGGTGAACTCCCGCGAGACTTCCAGAGCCGTAGCCATCTCCGCCAGACGATGCTTGAGCACCTGGAACTTGCCGATGGGCTTGCCGAACGCCTCGCGCTCGCGGGCCCACTTCAGGCTTTCCTCCAGAGCCATCTGCGCCGTCATGTTGGCCATCAGCGCCAGGGCCAGGCGTTCGCTCTGGAAATTGCCCATGATGCAGGCAAAGCCCATGTTCTCGGCACCGATCAGGTTGCCCACCGGTATCCGGCAATCGTCAAAGAACAGTTCGGCAGTGTCCGAGGCCCACCAGCCCATCTTTTTCAGCTGTCGCCCCACGGTGAAGCCCGGCGTGCCCTTTTCGATCAGCAGCAAGCTGATGCCGCCGTAACCGGGCTCACCGGTACGCACCGCAACGGTGTAGAAATCGGCGCGTACGCCGCTGGTGATAAAGGTCTTGCTGCCACTGACCCGATAATGATCGCCATCACGCACGGCGCGAGTTTGCAGGTTGGCCACGTCAGAGCCGCCGCTGGGCTCCGTCACCGCCAGAGCGCAAATTTTCTCGCCGCACAGCACTTGGGGTGCCACTCGGTCCCGCACTTCGGGTCGAGCCCATTTGACGATGGGCGGCAGGCCGATATCCAGGGAACCCAGCCCTGCCACCAGGCCGCCGGAACCGCTGCGCATCAGCTCTTCACTGGCGGCGATCTTGGCGAACAGGTCACCTTCGTGACTGCCCCCCAGGGCTTCGGGATAGCCGATCCCCAGAATCCCTGCCGCACCGGCCTTGAGATACAGCTCGCGGGGGAAGCTTTCAGCCTCCTCCCACTGATCGATCTCGGGGAGAATTTCCCGTTCGACGAAACGTCGCACGCTGTCACGGACCAACTGGTGGCTGGGGTCGAAGTATTCCTGGCAGGCAGACATCGGCAAGCTCCTCTGAAGGGTCGAGGGAACTTACCAAGCGCTTGCTTGGTTTTCAAGAAAATGTGTGGCGGGTCTTTCGCCGGCAAGCCGGCTCCTACCGCGTTAAAGCGCTATGGGTTTGCGACCGGCGAAGGAATGGGCCAGGGTGCCGCCGTCCACCAGCTCCAGCTCGCCCCCCAGAGGCACGCCGTGGGCAATACGCGAAGTGATCAGGCCTTTGTTGGTCAGCAGTTGGGCGATGTAGTGCGCAGTAGCCTCGCCTTCCACGGTCGGGTTGGTGGCCAGGATCACTTCGCTGAAGCTCCCTTGCTCCTCGATCCGTGCCAGCAACTGCGGAATACCGATCGCTTCGGGCCCTAGACCGTCCAGCGGTGACAAGTGCCCCTTGAGCACGAAATATCGACCGCGATAGCCGGTCTGTTCCACCGCGTACACATCCATCGGTCCTTCCACCACGCAGAGCAAGCTGTCGTCGCGACGCGGGTCGGCACACTGCGGGCACAGCTCGTCTTCAGTCAGTGTCCGGCATTGACGGCAATGCCCCACCCCTTCCATGGCCTGGCTCAAGGCCTGGGCCAGGCGCAAACCACCACTGCGATCACGTTCAAGCAGCTGCAAGGCCATGCGCTGGGCGGTTTTCTGACCCACGCCCGGCAAGGTGCGCAGGGCATCGATCAGTTGGCGAATCAGGGGGCTGAAGCTCATGGGCAAAGGTCCGACAAAACGACGAGACGCGGTTTATACCCGCGCCTCAGGGTAGCGTCAAATACTCGCGTGTGCGGCAACCTTGACCACCAGCTTGCCAAAGTTGCGCCCCTCCAGCAGGCCGATGAAGGCTTCAGGCGCCTGCTCCAGGCCTTCGACCACATCTTCCTTGAACTTGACCTTGCCTTCGCGCACCCAGGGCGCCATGGCCTTGATGAATTCTGGATGCCGGTCACCATAGTCGTCGAAGACGATAAAGCCCTGGATCCGCACCCGCTTGGTCAACAAGGCGCGCTGCAACAGCGGCAGACGGTCCGGGCCTGGCGGCAGTTCCTGAGCATTGTACTGGGCGATCAACCCGCACAAGGGAATGCGCGCCTTGGGATTGAGCAAGGGCAGCACGGCATCGAACACCTTGCCACCGACGTTCTCGAAATAGATGTCCACGCCCTTGCAGCAGGCCTGGGCCAGCTCAGCGGCAAAATCGGCGCTCTTGTGATCGATGCAGGCGTCGAAACCCAGCTCCTCGACCACGTAGCGGCACTTGTCCGCGCCACCGGCCACACCCACCACCCGCAGCCCCTTGAGTTTGGCCACCTGCCCTACCACCGAGCCCACAGCGCCGGACGCCGCAGCCACCACCAGGGTTTCCCCGGCCTTGGGCTGACCGATGTCCATCAGCCCCATGTAGGCAGTCATACCTGGCATACCCAGCACGCCCAAGGCCATGGAGGGGCTGGGCAGGCCGGAAGGCACCGGAATCAGGTTACGACCATCACTGATGCAGTGGCTCTGCCAGCCAGTGGCCCCCACGACCAGATCGCCTTCCTGGAACTTCGGATTCAGCGAACGCTCGACCCGACTCACCGCGCCACCGGTCATGACTTCATTGATTTCCACCGGTGCGGCGTAGGACGGCGCGTCACTCATGCGGCCGCGCATGTAGGGGTCCAGGGACAGGTAGAGGGTCTGCAGCAGGACTTGGCCGTCCGCCAGCTCCGGCAAGGCGACCCGCTCCAGACGGAAGTTCTCAGGGACCGGTGCACCCTGGGGACGAGAGACCAGCACCACACGCTGGTTGAGGGTCAATGTTTGCGACATCACAGACACTCCTGTATCGAGGGTTGGAAAGGACTGTATAGGGTGCAGACCCCGCGAGGGCCGTGGCGTTCGATGTTTCTACAGACGGATCGGCGGCAGCCTTCGCCCGCAATCCAGCTCCCACGAACAGCGCAGTGCTTATCGACAGGATAAAAAAAGCCAGGCTCAAGGCCTGGCTTTTTGCGTCCATCCGAAGCGCCTGGGCGACTCAGAACGGCAGCTTCATGCCTGGAGGCAGTTGCATGCCGGCAGTCATGCCGGACATTTTTTCCTGGCTGTTGGACTCGATCTTGCGCACGGCATCATTGACCGCAGCGGCAAACAGGTCTTCCAGCACTTCACGGTCATCTTCGCTGACGCCTGCCAGCAGGCTCGGGTCGATGCTCACACGCTTGATGTCGTGACGACCGGTCATGACCACAGTGACCATGTCGCCGCCAGCCTTGCCGGTGACTTCAGCGTTGGCCAGTTCTTCCTGCATCTTGGCCATTTTTTCTTGCATTTGCTGGGCCTGCTTCATCAGGCCGGCCATGCCACCTTTCATCATGGGAATTACCTCAAAGTACGGGGATTGAAACAGCGCCCGACCCAGGGTCCGGCGCCCTTTAAGTGATCAACCCTGAGCGGCCAGGGCCTCGACAGGTTCAATAGTATCCTGGCGCACCACGGCGCCGAACTCCTGGACCATCTGCTGGATGAACGGATCGCCGTGGATCGAGTCCTCCGCCTCGCGCTGACGGTCGGCCCGACGCCTCGAAGCCGCCTGGGCCGGGGTTTCCTGCTCGGGCTTGATCAGCTCGATGGTCAGGGTCAGGGTACGTCCGTGGTACTGGTTCAGCGCGTCATTGAGCCGGCGCTGCTGAGTGGCGTTGAACAGTGCGCTGTGGGCCGGGTCCAGGTGCAACAGCCAGTTGTCGCCCTCTACGGCCATCAGGGTGCAGTTGGCGGCGATGCTGCCGGTCATGCCGGAAATCGGCAGTTTCGGGAACAGTTGCAGCCACTCCAAGGCCAGGCCGGTGGCCGGCTTGGCAGCAGGTTCGGGCTCGGGCTCCGGGGCCGGATCGGCGACGTGCTCGCTGGCCAACTCGTCCAGGTAGCTGTAGGCCGAATCCATGTCCGGCTCGATGTAGTCCTCGTCCAGGGGCGGCTCGTCGTCCAGATCAATGCCCGGGGTGGCAGCGTCGACCTCGGCCACGCTCGGCTCGGGCACCGGCGCACTGACCCACTCCGGCGCATCCGGCACCACGCTGTCGGGCGTTGGAGTTGGCATTGGCGTCAGCTCGGGCTGTTCGGCCACCACTTCCAGCACCGGTTCAACAGCTGGTTGCTGCTCGATCTGCGGCACTACCGGATCGTTCCAAGGCAGGTCGACCACCTCCTCGGCGGCCACCGGCTCAGGCTCGACGTCAACCGCTTCGACGGCAACCGCTTCGGCAACCGGCGGCGCGACAGGTACAGGCGCGACCGGCGGAGCTGGAATCGGAGCCGGAGCGGCAGCCAATGCGACCGGCGCGCTGGCAATAGGAGTAACGGGAGCCACAGGCACAGCAGGTGCTGGTACCGCCACGGCTTGGGCGGAATCAACTGTGGCCTGGCTGATCCCCACTGGCTTTAGCGGCTGTCTCGGTGCATCGGCGGTGTCCGCTGGGCGGAAGGCCAGCATCCGCAGCAGGACCATTTCGAAGCCCCCTCGCGGGTCCGGCGCCAACGGCAGGTCGCGACGGCCGATCAGGCCCATCTGGTAATAAAACTGTACGTCTTCAGCCGGCAGCGCCTGGGCCAGAGCCAGTACCCGGTCACGATCGCCATGACCGTTGTCGACCCCTTCGGGCAACGCCTGGGCAATCGCTACCCGGTGCAGCACGTTGAGAATTTCCGAGAGCACGCCGTTCCAGTCCGGGCCCTGCTCCGCCAGATGGCGCACAGCCTCCAGCAACGCCTTGGCGTCACCATTGATCAGGGCATGGAGAACGTCATAGACCTGGCCGTGATCGAGGGTGCCGAGCATCGCTCGCACGTCGGCGGCCATGACCTTGCCTTCACCGAAGGCGATGGCCTGATCGGTCAGGCTCATGGCGTCACGCATCGAGCCGTCGGCGGCGCGGCCCAGCAGCCACAATGCGTCGTCTTCGAACGGCACGTTCTCTACACCCAGCACGTGGCTCAGGTGCTCGACCACCCGTTCGGGGGTCATGTTCTTCAGGGAGAACTGCAGGCAACGGGACAAAATGGTCGCCGGCAGCTTCTGCGGGTCGGTGGTTGCGAGGATGAACTTGACGTAGGGTGGCGGCTCTTCGAGGGTCTTGAGCAAGGCGTTGAACGAGTGACTGGAAAGCATGTGCACTTCGTCGATCAAGTAGACCTTGAAGCGCCCGCGGCTCGGCGCGTATTGCACGTTATCCAGCAGTTCACGAGTGTCCTCGACCTTGGTCCGGCTCGCGGCGTCGATCTCGATCAGGTCGACGAAGCGTCCTTCGTCGATCTCGCAGCACACCGAACAGGTGCCGCACGGCGTGGAAGTGATGCCTGTTTCACAATTCAGACATTTGGCAATGATCCGCGCGATGGTGGTCTTGCCCACCCCGCGGGTGCCGGTAAACAGATAGGCGTGGTGCAGCCGCTGGCTGTCCAAGGCATTGATCAGAGCCTTGAGCACATGGGTCTGGCCGACCATTTCGCGGAACGAGCGCGGACGCCATTTACGTGCAAGAACCTGATAACTCATCGAAAACCGTCGCAACTGGAAAGCGGAAGCCGGTAATGCTAGCGGAGCAAGGGCGAAATTGCATCCGGCGCGCTCGTCTAATCTGTCTAAGCTGCATTTCGCAAAGGATTGCTCGGTCGTTGGAACCGTGGGAGACCGTATGCATTTGACCTGGAGCGCCCTGCTACTCTTGAGCACCAGCCTGGAAGCCGCCGAAGCGCCTTTACGCTTTGTCATCGCCGACAGCTGGGCCATGCCGACCATCGAGGTCGATGGCGAGCAACCCACCGCCGGCATCCTTTACGACACCATGAACAGCCTCGCCCGGCATATGGGCACCCGTGCCGAGTTCCACGTCCTGGCTCGCGCCCGGGTGCAGAACGCCATGGCCCAGGGCGAAGTCGACGTGCGCTGCTTCGCCGCACAAGCCTGGCTGCCGAACCTGTCCGGGGATTACCTGTGGAGCGTGCCGCTGTTCGTGCAACGCAACCTGCTGGTCAGTAACCGCTACCATCATGAGCCGATCAACCCGCAGCAGTTGCCCACTCAGCACATCGGCACCGTACTGAGCTACACCTACACCTCGCTGCAACCCCTGTTCGAGAGCGCCCAGCTGATTCGTGACGATGCCCGCAACGAGGAGCAAGTCCTGCAAAAGCTCCAGGTAGGACGCTACCAGTACGCTATCGCCAGCCAGTGGACCCTGGACTGGTTCAACAAGACCCAGTCCTCCGGCAACCCCTTGCACCGCGTCGCGCTGCTGCAGGAGCAAGCCGTGGGCTGCTACGTGCGCAATGACCCGGCAGTGCCGGCCCAGCGAATTCTGCGGACCCTGCTGAAGATGAAGATGTCCGGCGAGATCGAGGCCATCGTCCAGCGCTACGTCGACCCACAGACCGGCGCTCAGGCCTCCGACACCGTGTCGCCCTGAAGCGTGCCGCACCGCCACGACAGCGGCGGCTCGAAGTTGCTTACCCACTCCAGCACGGCGTCAGCGGGCATGGGCGCAGCAATGAACTCACCCTGGGCCACCTCACATCCGAGGGCCATCAATCGCTCACCATGGGCCAGGCTTTCCAGGCCCTCGGCCACAACTTGGCGGCCAAACGCCCGGGCCAGCCCGACCAGAGCCTGAATCAGGGCCTGGTCATCCTGGTCGTGAAGCATGTCGCGGACAAACAATCGATCGATCTTGATGGTCTGGGTACGCAGACGTTTGAGGTAGCTCAGGGACGAATGCCCAGTACCGAAGTCCCCCAGGGAAAACTGCACACCAAAGCCCTGGCAGGCATCGAGGCAATCGCTGACTCGCTGGATATTGTCGATGGCCACCGACTCGACGATCTCCAGATCCAGCAAGACGGGTGACACATCCGGGTAGCGATCGAGCATCCCCTTGAGCCGCTCGACAAAATCCGTGCGCTGGAAATGCCGGGCCGCGACGTTCAGGCTCACCGGCCAGACATGGCCCGCCGCCTGCCAGCGTTGCAGCTGACTCATCACCTGATCCATGACCCACTCGCCGATATCGACGATGAGGTCGGTCTCTTCCACCTGAGGCAGGAAATCCTGGGAACCCAGCATCCCGCGCTGCGGGTGCTGCCAGCGCAACATGGCTTCAAACCCCACCACCGCGCCGCTGCGCATGTTGACCTTGGGCTGGAAATACAGCTGCAGCTCGCCGCTGTTCAGCGCCTGGCGCACGTGCTCCACCGTCTGGTAGGTGACCATCACTTCACGATCACGCAGGACATCGAACAGGTGGAAGCGATTGCGTCCGCTTTGCTTGGCCACGTACATCGCCTGGTCGGCGTGGCGCAGCAAGGTATCGGCATCATGGTTGTCGGTGGGAAACAGGGTCACCCCAATGCTGGCAAACACATTGATGTCCTTGCCCTGGATCGAATACGGCTGGGAAATGGTCGCCAACACCCGCTGCAGTGCCGCCCGCAGCTCCAGCATGTCCCTGACGTAACGCAGGATCAGCACGAACTCGTCTC
This sequence comes from Pseudomonas sp. LPH60, assembly GCF_030718165.1. NCBI lineage: Bacteria > Pseudomonadati > Pseudomonadota > Gammaproteobacteria > Pseudomonadales > Pseudomonadaceae > Pseudomonas > Pseudomonas sp. LPH60. The sequence continues at coordinate 349,214 of NZ_JAVAJH010000001.1, read as the reverse complement.
CGGCCAGGCGTGCCACCACATCTTCACCCCTGATGATCGAACGCAGGCGCGCAGCCACTTCCACCAGCAGCAGGTCACCACAGGCGTGACCGTAGCCATCATTGACCGCCTTGAAACCGTCCAGATCGAGCATGCATACCGCCAGGGGAATATTCTCCTGGCGGGAGAAGTCCAGCGCCTGGTGCAACAGGTCGGAAAGGAAGGCCCGATTGGGCAGACCAGTGAGCACGTCATGTCCAACCCGCCATTGCAGCGAATGCAGCAACTGACGCTTCTCGCTGACATCGAAGCGGATCGATACATAGCGCATCACCTTGCCGGAGCGCTGATCCACCAGGGGCACCATGGTGCTGTCGACCCAGTACAGGCTGCCGTCCTTGGCACGGTTGCAGATCTCACCTTTCCACACCCGCCCCTGGATGATGGTCTGCCACAGCTCGGTAAAGAACTCCGGTGGATGCAGACCCGAACTGAGCATCCGGTGATTGGCTCCGATCAGCTCTTCACGGCTGTAGCCCGAGATCTGGCAGAACAGGTCGTTGACATAGGTGATGCAACCGCCGAGATCTGTCTCGGAGAAGATGGCGGCGGCATCGACGGCCCTGCGGTATTTCTCATCCATGAGTCGAACTCACTGTCGCTAGCGGTTGAACCGCTCGACCAAGGCACGCAGCCCGGAAGAGATGTTTTCCAGCTCCGCGCCGCGAACGACTCCGGCACTGGCATTCTCGGCAGTGCGCTGCACCGTGGCGGCGACACTGTTGATCTGTTCGGAAACCGATTCCGCTACATGGGACTGCTCCTGGGACGCCGCAGCCATCTGCTGACTCATGTCGGTGATACGCTCCACCGCCGCGCCTATGCCCTGCAAGGCTTGCTGCGCCTGCAAGACCTGCTGCACCCCTTGCTCGGCTTCCTCGATGCCCAGGCTGGCGATCTGCACCGCCTCATCGGCACCGGCCCGCAGGCTCTGGATGATGCCCTGGATCTGCTGGGTGGACTCACGAGTCTTACCGGCCAGGGCGCGCACCTCATCGGCCACCACGGCAAACCCGCGCCCCTGCTCTCCGGCCCGAGCGGCTTCGATGGCTGCGTTCAAGGCCAGCAGGTTGGTCTGGTCGGCAATCGCCTGGATCATGCTCGCCGCCACCATGATGTCCTGGGTCTGCCCGGCCAGGTCACCCACCGCCTGATTGATCTGGGTAACAGTGCGGGCCAGCAACTGGATGGCGTCACGGGAAGTGCCCGCCACCTGGCTGCCTTGCTGGGCCAGCAGGTTGGCAGTGTGAGCCTCACTGGCAGTGTGCTGTACGTGTTCGGCAACCTCGGTGATCGAAGCGGCCATCTGGGTCATGGCAGCGGCCGTCATGTCGGTCTCCGCTCGCTGCTCCAGCAGCGCCGACTCAGTGCGGCTGGACAACTGACTGGAGTCGGCCGCCGCCGTAGCCATCTGTCGAGCCAGGTCGCTGAGTCGGGTCAAGGCGGTTTTCAGCCGCGCCTCTTCACTGGCCAGGATCAGTTGCAACTGCGCCGCCGGTCCCAGCGCGTCGCTGTAAGCCAGGGCACAGATCGGATCGGCAAAGGTGTTTGGAGTGCTACGGACAATCTGCTTGAGCTGCTGCCCCAAACGGCGCTGGGCCATCAGCCCGACCCCCACGAATCCCGTGACCGTCAGCCCCTGGGCCAGCAGCGTCGGCAACCAGGTGAACGCCGCCAGGCAACCCACCGCCACCGCAACCGGCAACAGCAATGGCCTGGCTGCTGCCTCCAGGTGCCGCCAGGCCGAGACCGGTGCCTTGTCAGCACGCAATCGCGCATAGAGAATTTCAGCGCGGTTCACTTGCTCCCGGGTCGGCTTGACCCGCACCGACTCATAACCCACCAGTCGACCCTCTTCGAGGATGGGCGTGACATAGGCGCTGACCCAGTAGAAATTGCCGTTTTTGCAGCGGTTCTTCACCACGCCCATCCAGCTCTGCCCTGCCTTGAGATACCCCCACATCGACTCGAACACCGCCGCCGGCATATCCGGGTGACGCACCAGGTTATGGGTGCTGCCAATCAGCTCGGCCTGGCTGAAACCACTCATCGCGGCGAATTCGGCATTGCAGTAGGTGATGTGGCTGTTGGTATCGGTGGCGGATATGAGCCGCTGCTGGTCGGGAAAGGTCTGCTCAACAGAGGTGACCGGCAAATTGAGACGCACTTTAGAACTCCATAGACAGCCTGCGATCAACAGCACCGGGAAGCCGGCAACAGGTTGATTCGAAATGTACTTTCCTGGCGGTACGACTCAATCGAAAGGATCGCCCTGATTGCGGCCGTACAGCGGTTTGCGCGGCAGTTGACCGTCGATTCGACGAAGATCAACTAGGATCAGATAAGGCGTCAGGTGGGGGACGGCGGACGGTGCGTTGGCGGGATTTACGAGACGGTCGAGCCTCTGCCAAGTCCTCGGTTTAGGTGAACAAGGGAAATGCAATGATTTCTTGTTTCATAAACCTGCCCTCTGAAACTAGATCACCAAATACCTGTCCGAAGCGCCGATTCTACGAAATGCATCACATTTTGCAAAGCAAGGTGATGAATCATGGTGTTGTCTAATGCCAATATTTATCGTTAAGTTCTTGATTCTAAATGGGAATTGAGCGATGCAAATTTCAAGTTTGGGTGCAGCCATCAAGCGTTATCGAAAGGTAGCGGGGCTTACTCAGGCTGAACTAGGTGAAAAAACCGGTTTTGACCCAAAAACCATCAGCCGCTTCGAAACCGGCACCTACACCCCCAGCGTTGAAGCTCTATTTCTGCTAGCCGAAGTACTGGGAGTGAAGCTGAAAGCCTTCTTCGCCGATCTGGGCGACGAAGAGGAACAGCGGGCTTATTTGTTCGGTGTCATTCACAAAGCCACCCCGAAGGATCTGGGAAAGCTGATAGCAGCGGTAGACCAGGCCTTGTCCAAGCCTTGAGCCCCGCAACAAATCAACGAGAAGAGGCACGCTTATCACCCCTGATAAGTTGGCCTCTTTTTTAATCCACGACTCCTGACAGGAACTGACAGACCCAGCCCATAAGCTTGTGCCCACAGCACAGCCCAAAGGCCCCTGGAGTCGTCATGATCAATAACACCTACTTCCTGCTTTATGTGGACAGCCCGCCCCTCAGTGCAGAGTTCTACAGCCGCCTGCTGGACAAACAGCCGGTGGAATCATCCCCATCCTTCGCCCTGTTCATCCTCGACTCGGGGATCAAGCTCGGCCTCTGGTCCCGGCACACGGTTGAACCGAGCGCCCAATCAACCGGTGGTGGCGGCGAACTGGGCTGGGCCGTGGACAGTCGAGAAGCCGTGGACGAATTGCATCGCCGCTGGCAGGCGCTGGACATGACCATCGCCCAGCCCCCCACCCAGATGGACTTCGGCTACACCCTGCTCGCCCTTGATCCGGACGGACATCGCTTGCGCGTGCTCTATCTCACTGCCGACTGAATCCATGCCCCAACAGAGGCGCTATACCAGCGCCTTCCCCGCCAACGCTGAGAGATTACTAGAAACACCTCATTGAGCCCTCCAACACTCATCGCTATCCTCCCCTCCGACTTGTCACAATTTGTAAGGGAATACGATGAAGTACCTGCGCCTCCTCATGGCGATGGCCGTCCTCTGCGCCACGCCCCTCCTTGCCTTTGCCGCCGCGCCGAACGAGAACAAGGACGCCGAACCCCAGACCGCCGAACAGTTTCTCGCCTCGCTCTCCCCACGCCACGGCAACGTCAAGCTGCCCGGTGATATCGCCAGCCTCGACCTGAGCCAGGAGTTCTACTACCTCAACCCCAAGGACACCGAGAAGCTGCTGACCGAGGGCTGGGGCAACCCGCCCGGCTTCACCACCCTGGGCATGATCGTGCCCAGCGCAGTCAGCCCACTGTCCGCCGAAGGCTGGGGCGTGATCATCAGCTACAAGAATGACGGCCACATTTCCGATGACGACGCGGCGAAAATCGATTATCAGGACCTGCTCAAGCAAATGCAGGAAGCGGACGAGGAAGACAATAAGCAACGCAAGGAACAGGGCTATGGCGCCATCCACTTGCTGGGCTGGGCCGAACAGCCAAGCTATGACGCGCAATCCCACAAGATGTACTGGGCCCGCGAACTCAAGGCTGAAGGCGCCCAGAGCCACACCCTGAACTACAGCATCCGGGTGCTGGGACGCGAAGGCGTGCTGGAACTCAACGCGGTCGCCTCCATGGACGACCTGGCAACTATCAAGCGCGAAATTCCCAAGGTACTGGCCTTCACCAACTTCACCGACGGCAACCGCTACGCCGACTACAACCCAAGCACCGACAAACTGGCGTCCTACGGCCTGGCCGCCCTGGTGGCCGGAGGCCTGGCCAGCAAGGCTGGCTTGTTCGCCAAGCTGGGGGTACTGCTCCTGGCCGGCAAGAAGTTCATTGTCATCGGCGTGCTCGCACTTGCCGCGTTCGCCGGCCGGCTGTTCAAGAAAAAAGGCTGACTGCAAGGTGCAACGCCTCCCGCATGATGAGGGGGCGTTGCAACTCATCAACCACCCTGTTTTACCTACACATCTCGCTCCTTCGCCGGCAAGGCCCGCAGCCGCCAACGCCCTTCCAATTGCATGGCCATCACACTGCCCAGCACCACGGCCGCCCCCAGCACCACAGAAGATTGCACCCGCTCTCCCAGGACCATCGCAGCCAGCAGCATCGCCACCGGCGGAATCAGATACATGGCGATCGATGCCCGACTGACCTCCACCCGCTCCAATACGTAAGCCCAGGCCAGATAGGCCAAAGCACTGGGAAACAACCCCAGCAACAGCACCGCCAGATTTACCCGCCACGACGCCTGTGCCACCGCCTCGGGCAACCCGGGTGCGTACACCGACAACAACAACGTGCCGCCCCAAACCATGCAGCACACCGTGGTCAACACGCCATAGTGCCCGGAAAAGCGCCGCTGCAAAACGAAGTACAACCCCCAGGAAAAAGCCGCCAACAACACCAGCAATCCGCGCGGTTCGACCGAGCCCAGCCCCTTGTCGGCCGCCACCACCAGCACCACTCCAAGCAAACCCACCCCCACGCAGCCCCAGCGCCAACCACTGACCGGCTCCTTGAGCCAGAAGAAGGCGATCAGCGTGCTGAAGATCGGTGCCGACTGCGCCAGCACGCTCGACGCGCCGGCACTCAAGCCCTGCTGACCATAATTGAGGCTGACGTGATGCAGGGTGATAGCAAAAAAACCCAGCACCAGCAGCCAAGGCAGATCACGCCAGCGCGGCAGGGATATTTTCAACGCCACTGCCATTGCCGCCATGAACAGCGAAGCGATCAGGAAGCGCAGCAGCGCCAGATGCCCCGGACTGTAGCCCTCAAGGCCAATATGGATACCCACCGGTGAATAGGCCCAGCACAGAATGACCGCAGCGGTAGCCAGCAATGACTTGAACCCAGGTAAGCGCTTCACGGCACAGGCATCCAGACAATAAGAAGAAACGCAGTCTCTCGCCCCCCATAACTCACCACAACTAACCGATACTAACGCCACCCATCACTGGAAATGAGCAATGGAACTGACCCAACTGAAGATGGTGAAAGCCGTGGCCCGCTCCGGCAGCATTGCCCGCGCAGCCGAGCAATTGCATTGCGTGCCCTCCAACATCACCAACCGCCTCAAGCAGCTGGAGAACGAGCTCGGGACCCCGCTGTTCACCCGGGTCGGGCGCGGCCTGAAGATCAGCCCGGCCGGGGAAATATTCCTCGGCTACAGCGAGCGAATCCTGGCTCTGGTCGACGAAGCCAAACGCGCCGTGGACAGCCAGGCGGAGCCCAGCGGATTGCTGCGCCTGGGCTCGATCGAGTCCTGCGCTGGCGGCCGCCTGCCACCGCTGCTGGCGCAATACCACCGACGCTACCCCAAAGTGAACGTGGAACTGGTAACCGGCACCTGGTCGCAACTCTTTGAAGAACTGCAACACCAGCGTATCGACGGCGCCCTGGTGGCCATCGATACCTTGCCGCCCAAGCTTCAGCAAACCGTGCTCTACCACGAGCCACTGGTGCTGATCTCCAGTGCAGGCACCGCCGCCATCCGCAGCGCCAGCGATTTGCAGGGGCAGAATCTGTTCATGTGGCCACCGGGCTGCCCCTATCGCCGCGCCCTGGAAACCTGGCTCGCCAGGCACGGCCTGAACCTGCCCATTACTGGGTATGCCAGCTGGGGCACCATTATCGGCTGCGTCAGTGTCGGTGCCGGCGTCTCGCTGATACCGGAAGGCGTGCTGGAGCGCTATTCGCAATCGGCGACCCTGAACGTGCAGCGTTTCAGCGACCTGCTGCCGGTGGACAACCGCTTTGTCTGGCACCAGGACGTGCAGCGCCACAGCGCACGGGATGCGTTTGCCCAGTTGTTGCGGGAACAGCTGGGAGCATGACGCCCTTTCCCGGCAAGCCGGCGAGCGTTTCGGCACAATGCACGAGCGCCCCGGCACAACAACGGACTCAGCCGGCCAATAGACTCGTCTTTCATCACCAACACCCAGACGAGCCCCTCATGAAAAACCGACTTTTACTCAGCGTGCTTTCCTTGGGTCTGAGCCTTGGCGCCCACGCCGCCGAGTTCAGCATCAGCAGCCACGACATCAGCGACGGCCACCCCTTGAGCCCTCGTGAAGTGTTCCAGGGCTTTGGCTGCGAAGGCGGCAACACCTCTCCCGAACTGTCCTGGAAGAATGCCCCACCGGGTACTAAAAGCTTTGCCATCACTGTTTATGATCCGGACGCCCCCACCGGCAGCGGCTGGTGGCACTGGACCCTGGTCAACCTCCCGACGTCCACCCAGCAATTGCCCAGGGGCGCCGGTAGCGCCAACGGCGAGCAACTGCCGCCCGGCGCCATTCAGGGGCGTACCGATTACGGCCAACCCGGCTTTGGCGGCGCCTGCCCGCCAGTGGGCGATAAACCGCATCGCTATCAATTCACCGTCTGGGCATTGAAGGTGGATAAACTGCCCCTCGATGCCCAGGCCAGCGGTGCATTGGTGGGCTACATGCTCAACGCCAACGCCTTGGCCAAGACCACACTGACCGCTACTTACGGACGCTAGTAACGATGAATGCTCCTGCCGGCCTGCTGCATCATGAAAGCCGTATCGACACCTGCGTCATCCGCGCCCGGCAAGCCCATGTCCTGCAACGGGTACCGATTTTCGTCAGTGCTCTGTGCCGGGTGCGCCAGGGCGAGAAACGCATGGAGTGGGACGACCGCCAGATGCGCGTGGGCGGCCAGCACCTGATCCTGCTGCCGGCGGGACGCGAAGTGGGCATCAGCAACTATCCGGGCGCGCAGGGTCACTACATCGCCGATGTCGTGACCTTTCCTGCACCGGCCTTGCGGGCGTTCAGCCTGCGCTACCGCCAGCAGATCATTACCCGTCCCGGGCGCAGCGGCGCGGACCTCTGCGTCCCCCTGGAGCGGCACACCGCCCTGGCCTGGGACAACCTGCTGGAGTGCATTGCCAGCGATGCACCGGACGCCCTGCGCAGCCACTACGGCGAAGCGGTGCTGCTGGCCCTGGCCCTTGGCGGCTGGGCCGGCCCATTGCTACTGGATCGTCACGACCCACTGTGCGAACGGGTGCAACAGATCCTCATGAGCAACCCGGCGCGGGACTGGACAGTAGCCTGCGTCGCCGAGCGCCTGAACCTTGGGGCTTCCACATTGCGTCGCCAGCTGGCGAACGAGAACGACAGTTTCAGCAACATCCTCGAGAACGTCAGGCTGGGCCTGGCCCTGCAGTGGCTGCAAACCACGCCACGCCCCATCGGTGAAATCGCCGCAGCCAGCGGCTACGCCTCGGCATCACGCTTTGCGGTGCGCTTTCGCAAACATTACGGGCTTTCGCCCCGAGAACTGCGGGCAGCGATCTAGCCAGCGCGCATCACTGCGACAGGCCATCCATCACCGCATCGATGAAGGGCGCCTTTTGCGCGAGATACTCGCCAATGCCCTCGCGATTGCCGGCTTCAAGCCGAAGCTTAAGATCCTGATACTGCTGACGGATGCCGCTGTCCTGACGCAACAGATCACGAAAACGCAGCATGCGCCCGACCTGCTCATGACCACAGATGCAGACATGCACTTTGTGGGTGCGCACGCCCTCGACATCGCGGCGGTAAAAGTGATGCCCCGGGGACAGATCACTGCCCCGGACATAGCCCAGGGTCGCCATGAAGGCGTTGCGCGCAACCTCATCCCGATGCTCCACGACCACTGCCAGAAGATCGATTTCCGGCTTGGCCGCCAGCCCAGGCACAGCCGTGCTACCCACGTGATGTACCGCTATCAGTTCGCAACCGAAACCTTTGGCTAGGCGCCCCTTCTCAGCGCTGAATGCACCAGGCCACTGATCGTCATAGAGGGAAATCTTACTGGTAAGCGCCATGACCACTCCTTGATGCAAAGGCGTTGGATATTCCAGAAACGAACCGCACGGGCTTGCTGGACAAGGGATTAGCGAACCAGAAATCGGGCGCACGACAAAAAACACGCCAACAGGGATGCTGCGCGGCTTCGAAGACTTTCAGGTGCTTTAAGAATTTTGATCAATCTCGCTGAGGACCAACGAGAAGCGTTATGGAGGCAACCCCACCAGCCACACCCCGGCACACAATGTTCCCGCTGTGGCTGCTGCCTTCCGGCTCTGACCAGGTTCACGGGTAATCGTTGCGGGGGGACCGATGGGGTCACCATAACGACGTTCGCCTGACGGCGAGCCGCGCCATTGTACCTATCTGAGTTGAACTTACAACCGCTCGTTGCAGATTAAAAAATCCGATGAGCTTCAAGCACTTGGATACACCTCTGGGTAAAAGCCTTCCCCCACCGCCTGAAGGACGGTGGAGTCAGTCCAGGGACAGCACTTCGTCGGCGCGGCCGCCTTCTTGCTGGATCACCAAATGAATGAAATGCAGCTTGGCAATCACCGCCGGCGACAGGATGAAGGGGTAGAAATCCGGCTGGCCCATGCTGCGGGACAGTTCGTTGAGCATGCCAGCCAATTCGATCCAAGCGTTGACGAAGGCCAGGAACGCCGGTCCGCCAGGATGCTGCGGGTCGTACAGGCTGTTCAGGGGAAAAGGCTGGTAGTCGAGATCGACGTCGCGGGCACTCATGCCAAAGCCCAGGGCGGTGTCCACCGCGTCCATCATGTGCAGGTAGTGAGCCCAGGTTTCCGCCCAGTCCTCCCAGGGGTGCATGGTGGCGTAGGCGCTGACGTGACTTTGCTGCCAGCCGTTTGGCGCGCCCTGCTGATAGTGCTGCTCCAGAGCCTCGGCGTAGCTGTAGCGCTCGTCGCCGAACAAGCTGCGAAACGACTCCAGCCAGGGGCTGTTGGCAATCAGCCGATCCCAGTAGTAGTGCCCCACTTCATGGCGAAAGTGCCCAAGCAGGGTGCGGTAAGGTTCGTGCATCTGCGCCCGCACCCGCTCGCGATGGGCATCATCGGCTTCCTTGATATCCAGGGTGACCAGGCCATTGGCATGCCCGGTAATCGGCGTCCTTCCCTCAAGATCAACACCAAGGAAGTCGAAAGCCAGGCCCCGCTCCTCGTCGTCGCTCTTGGGGATCACTTGCAGCCCGAGGGCGATCAGTTGGGCGACCAGGCGGCGCTTGGCGATTTCCACTTTGCGCCAGCGCTCAGGATTCTCCGGGACGGACAAGTCGGGGATCGTGCGGTTGAGGCTGCAGGCTACGCACAGATTGCCGGTCAGGTGGGCCGGCAGCAGCCAGTTACAAGCGGCGGGCGTATCGAGGTTGGCGCAGCGCTTGAAGGTTCCCGCCTCAGGCTCGGCATCCAGCACCCAGGTCCCGGCGGCGGGCCCTGGCTGCAGGGACGACAGACAGCCTGATTGCGGCGCATAACCGAGCAAGGCAGAGCACGCCAGGCACTGGCTGTTGCGAAAGAACAGCGACTGCCCACAGCGGCATGACCAGAGTTTGCTGTTGCGTGAGCGGTCGCCGACGAAGGGCGCGGCGATCCGGGAACTGAGCTGCTCGAAGAAACGGTACATGACGCATCCTCCCTGGGGCTTGCCAAGACTAGATCATCCTGGCTGCCTCATCGTTCCCTCGGCCTGTCAGGAGCCGGCTTGCCGGCGAAACCATCGCTGCCCAGCCGGCTCCCAAGGATCACGCGGGGATGGGGATGCCGTGGTCGACGAGAAAGGCGACAAAGGCCGCTTCATCCAGGACCTTGAGCCCCAGCTCATTGGCCTTGGCCAGTTTGGAGCCGGCTCCGGGGCCGGCGACGACGCAGTGGGTTTTCGCCGAAACGGACCCCGCCACCTTGGCCCCCAGGCTTTCCAGCTTTTCCTTGGCCACATCGCGACTCATCAACTCCAGGGAGCCGGTGAGCACCCAGGTCTTGCCAGCCAACGGCAGGCCTTCGACCACCTTCTTCTCGCTCTGCCAATGCATGCCAAAGGCCTTGAGCTGCTCTTCGATGGCCTGGGCCAACCGGGCATTGGCCGGGTTGTCGAAGAACTCCCGCACCGACTTGGCCTGCTTCTCCGGCAGGGCCTGGCGCATATCCAGCCAGTCAGCCGCAATCACGCCCTGCAGGGAACCGAACTTGTCGGCCAGTTTCTGCGCCGCACCCGGCCCCACCGAGGGGATATTAAGCTTGTCGAGCATGCCGCCCAGCGTGGTGCTGGCGGCAAACTCTGCCCCCAGCTCACCCTGATCCTGTAACACCAGGCCGCATTGATCCTCGGCCAGCAAGGCACCAATCACGCTCTGGTTATGACTGTCTTCGAAAAAGCTGTGAATCTCGTGGGCCACTTCCAGCCCCACATCCGGCAGGTAGGTCAGCACCTGGGGCAAAGCCTGCTGGACCCGTTCCAGGGTTCCCAGGGAACGGGCCAGGACCTTGGCGGTTTCCTCACCCACATCAGGAATACCCAAGGCATAGATGAAGCGAGCCAGGGCCGGACGCTTGCTGTCCTCGATGGCCTTGAGCAGCTTGTTGCTGGAAACCTCGGCAAAACCTTCCAGATCGATGATCTGTTCGTACTTGAGCTGATAAAGATCCGCAGGCGAAGCAATGAGCTTTTCGTCCACCAGTTGCTCGATGGTCTTGTCCCCCAGGCCTTCGATGTCCATGGCTCGACGGGAAACGAAGTGGATGATCGCCTGCTTGAGCTGGGCACCGCAGGCCAGACGACCAACACAGCGATACACCGCGCCTTCGCTGACGGTTTCCCGGCCCTTGCTGCGCTTGACCAGTTGCGTGCGTTCGACATGAGAGCCACAGACCGGGCAGCTTTGCGGAATCTGTACCGGCCGGGCGTTTTCAGGGCGACGCTCAACGACCACCTGCACCACTTGCGGGATCACGTCACCGGCGCGGCGGATGATCACCGTGTCGCCGATCATCAGCCCCAGGCGCGCCACCTCATCCATATTGTGCAAGGTAGCGTTGGACACAGTGACTCCCGCCACCTTGACGGGCTTCAGGCGTGCCACCGGCGTCACGGCGCCGGTACGGCCGACCTGGAATTCCACATCCAGCAACTCGGTGAGCTCTTCCATGGCCGGGAATTTATGGGCAATGGCCCAACGCGGCTCCCGAGCACGGAAGCCCAGTTCACGCTGAGAGGCGATGCTGTTGACCTTGAACACCACACCGTCGATCTCATAGGGCAGCGCATTGCGCCGCTCGCCGATCTCACGGTAATAGTCCAGGCATTCATCAACCCCTTTGGCCAGGCGCAGCTCACGACTGATGGGCATGCCCCACTGCTTGAGTTGCTCCAGGTTGCCGATATGCGTGTCGGCAATGTCGGCACTGACTTGGCCCAGGCCGTAGCAGCAGAACTCCAGCGGCCGGCTGGCAGTGATCTTCGAATCCAGCTGGCGCAGGCTACCCGCCGCCGCATTGCGCGGGTTGGCGAAGGTCTTGCCGCCCGACTCCAGTTGCGCCGCATTCAGGCGCTCGAAACCGGCCTTGGACATGAAGACTTCGCCGCGCACTTCCAGGGTCGCCGGCCAGCCGCTGCCTTGCAGCTTGAGCGGAATGTTGCGCACGGTACGCACGTTGACGCTGATGTCTTCACCGGTGGTGCCGTCGCCACGGGTGGCGCCACGGACCAGCACACCATCCTGATACAGCAGGCTGACTGCCAGGCCGTCGAGCTTGGGCTCGCAGCTGTACTCCACCGCCGCACCGCCACCAAACAGATCGCCCGCCGGCAGGTCCAGGCCCTCGTTGACCCGGCGATCAAACTCGCGCATGTCGACTTCTTCAAAGGCGTTCCCCAGGCTGAGCATGGGGATTTCATGGCGCACCTGGGTGAAGGCCGAGAGCGCCGCGCTGCCCACACGCTGGGTTGGAGAGTCACTGGTGACCAGCTCCGGGTGCTCGGCCTCCAGGGCCTTGAGCTCGTGGTACAGGCGGTCGTACTCGACGTCCGGAATGCTCGGTTCGTCCAGTACGTGATAACGGTAGTTGTGTTGGTCCAGCTCGGCGCGCAGCTCAAGAATGCGGGTTTCAGCGGCGGTCATGGGGGTTCTCTCATAAAGCAAAAGAGCAGCCTAGGCTGCTCGATCTGAAGATGGGGGCGTGGGCTTCGCTGGCAAGCCAGTTCCTGCACAGTCAGCTCCTGCGAGAGGAACTGACTGTGGAAGCTTAGCGCTTCTGGGTCAGAGCGCGGCGTTCGAATTCGACGATACGCTGGCGGTAGTGCTCGATGGTCTGGGCAGTCAGCACGCTGCGCTGGTCGTCCTTGAGTTCGCCATTGAGCTCCTGGGACAGCTTGCGCGCCGCCGCCACCATCACGTCGAAGGCTTGCTTCGGGTGACGCGGGCCAGGCAAGCCGAGGAAGAAGCTCACCGCCGGAGTGCTGAAGTGATCGATATCATCCAGATCGAACACGCCGGGCTTGACCGCATTGGCCATGGAGAAAAGCACTTCGCCATTGCCCGCCATGCTTTCGTGGCGGTGGAAGATATCCATCTCGCCAAAACGCAGGCCACTTTCAAGGATGTTCTGCAACAGCGCCGGGCCTTTGAAACCGGCGCTGTCGCGGCAGATCACACTGATCACCAGCACTTCTTCGGCCTGCGGCTGTTCCTTGTCGCTGTGACTGGCAGCCTTGCCTTCATCCGCCGGGAAGTCATCGTCGCGGCTACTGAAGCTTGGGCCGCTATCCAGATCCAGGTCCAGATTGAGGTCACCCTGATGAGGCTCGCCCCCACGCTTGCCGCGCTTGGACGAAGAACTATCCCGAGGCTCGCGGGCAGGCATGCTCACCGACGGCAGATCGTGCTCGTCCAGTTGCGGTTCTTTATGAGTATCCAGCACCCGAGGCGGACCCAGGAGTTCGGCACTGCCTTCATCGTCCGGCAGATTGGAAAGACTTCGATCAAGACGGAACTTCAACTTCCCCTTGCCGCCGCGCATACGCCGCCAGCCATCAAAAAGAATACCGGCGATAACAATAATGCCGATGACGATCAGCCACTCGCGCAGACCGATTTCCATGTAATCCCGTGCCTCTATAAAAAATGCTGAAAAATAAGGGGTTTACAATCTGCAAACCGCTTTAAAACGTGGCGCCAACTCTATGTTCTGAATGGCGTTTTGCCCACGCATAGGAAAAATTGACATTAAACTAGCACGACCAAAGGCAACTTTACACCGTCTGTCGCAACGGTTACGGCCAATATGTCGATTGGCCAGCTTGGTAATGGGAAAAATCCCCCGGCTTGCCGTCCAATAGTCGCCTTAGTCGCACGGACTCAAGCGTCCACCATCGCCATCGCCTCCTCGACATCCACGGCTACCAGGCGCGAACAACCGGGTTCGTGCATCGTCACCCCCATCAACTGATCGGCCATTTCCATGGCGATCTTGTTGTGGGTGATATAGATGAACTGCACAGTCTGCGACATCTCTTTAACCAATCTTGCATAGCGTCCAACGTTAGCGTCATCCAGCGGCGCGTCAACTTCATCGAGCATGCAGAATGGCGCCGGATTCAACTTGAAGATGGCGAATACCAGGGCCAAGGCAGTCAATGCCTTTTCGCCCCCCGAGAGCAAATGAATGGTGCTGTTCTTCTTCCCGGGAGGACGCGCCATGATCGTTACCCCTGTATCGAGTAGATCTTCGCCCGTCAGTTCCAAATAAGCGCTGCCGCCACCGAAAACTTTTGGAAAGAGTGCCTGCAAACCGCCGTTGATCTGATCAAAGGTATCTTTGAATCGATTGCGGGTTTCCTTGTCGATCTTGCGAATCACGTTTTCCAGGGTTTCCAGGGCCTCCACCAGATCGGCGTCCTGGGCATCCAGATAGCGCTTGCGCTCGGACTGCTGCTGATACTCGTCGATGGCCGCAAGGTTGATTGCGCCCAAGCGTTGAATTCTTGCCGCAATGCGCTCCAGCTCTTCTTCGGCGGCCTGCTCGCTGGCCTCCCCGGTCAGGGTCGCCAGCACGCCGTCCAGGTCGTAGCCATCGGCCAGCAACTGCTCCTGCAAGGTCTTGCGGCGCACGGTCAGGGCTTGCCATTCCATGCGTTGCTGTTCGAGCTGGCCGCGGATCAGTTGGGATTGCTGCTCGGCCTGGTTACGGCGCTTCTCGGCATCGCGCAGTTCGCGATCGGCATCTTCCAGGGCGATCTGCGCGGTCTTGAGCTCGACATCTACGGTCATGCGCTTTTCCAGCAGCTCTTCGAGCTTGAGGCGCAGTTCTTCCAGCGGTGCCTCGCCCTCCTCCAGGTTGAGGCTGAGCTGTTCGCGCTTCTCGGTCAGGCGCTCGGACTGCAGCTCCAGGCGCTCCAGGGCCTGACGCGTGGAATCGTGCTGGGCCTTGAGGGAGCCCATGCGCACCGCCAATTGATGAGCGTGATCCTTGTGCTGGCGTGCTTCCTGGCGCACCCGATCAAGGCGCTCGCGCAAGCTGTCGCGCTGGGCCAACAGCAGCTCACGCTGCTCGGTGTCCAGGGCCATGCTGTCGAGGGCCTCCTGCAATTGCAGGCGCGCCTCGCCCACTTGTTCATGCTCCAGCTCACGCTGCTCGCCGAGCTCTACCAGTTCCTCATCGAGGCGGGTACGACGCAGATTCAACTGCTCGGCCTTGGCCTTGCCGGCGGACAGCTTGGCTTTCAATTCACCCTGCTGGCGAGCCTCATCCTGCAACAGGCGACGCAAGTGTTCGCGACCGTTCTCCTGCTGACGTTGCTGGGCCCGCAGGTTGAGCAATTGACTCTCCAGGGCTTCGACACTGGCTTCGCGCTCATCGCGCTCCAGGGTCAGTTGCTGGATTTCCTGGCCTCGCGCCAGCACGCCACTTTCCGCTTCGCTGGCCCGCCGCACCCGCAGGAAATGCCGGCCGACCCAGTAGCCGTCGCGACTGATCAGGCTCTGCCCGGCTGCCAGTTGCCCACGCAAGGCCAGGGCCTGTTCGAGGTTTTCCACCGGTTTGACCTGCCCCAGCCAGGGCGACAGATCGACCGTGGATTCCACCTTGTCCAGCAAGCTGCCGGGCATGCGCAGCGCATCGTCTTGCAGGCTCAGCAGGCGCAGGTCGCCTTGCTGGAAACCGGCCAGATCGATACCGGTGAAATCATCCACCAGCACCGCTTGCAGATCGGCGCCAAGCACGGTTTCCACCGCCAGCTCCCAGCCCGCCTCCACCTGCATGCCATCGGCCAGGCGCGGACGCTCGGCCAACTGCTGTTCACGCAGCCACTGTGCAGTACCGGTGCCCGGGTCCAGCGCGGCTTGCTGCAGGGCCTCCAGAGACGCCAAGCGGCCATTGAGCCGCTGCAATTCACCCTGGGCCTGCTGCTGGGCCTGGGTCGCCTGCTGCAATTGCTGACGCAGTTGCTCCAGGCGCTCGACCTGGGATTCCTCACTGGCTTGCAGGTCTTCCAGAGTTGCTTCGCTGGCGGCCAATTGTTCGTTGAGTTCGAGGATCGCCGCGTCTTCCGGGTCGGCCGAGAGCAATTCGCGCTCCTCCCCCAGGCGTCGCTGACGCTCGGCCAGCCGCTCCATGCTGCTTTCGAGCTGCTGGATGCGCGACTGCTGCACTTCCGCCTGGCGCCGCGGCTCGGCGGAACTCAGGTTGAAGGCGTCCCATTGCTCCTGCCAGCCGTGCATGGTGGTTTCGGCTTCTTCCAGGGTCGCGGCGGCTTCCTCGGCGGCGGCTGCAGTGACCTCCTGCTCGGGCTCGAGCATGGCCAGCTCTTCCCCCAGGGTTGCCAGCAAGGTGCGGTCGTGGCCCAGGTGTGACTCGGTCTCCAGGCGCGCACGCTCGGCTTCCTTGAGATCATCCTGCAATTGCCGCAGGCGCTGCTGGCCGTGCTGGATGCTTTGCTCGACCCGGGCAATGTCGCCGCCCACCGAATAGAAGCGCCCCTGCACCAGATTGAAGCGCTCGGACAATTCATGGTGACCGTCACGCAAGCGTTCGATAGCAGCATCGGCATTGCGCTGCTCAGCCACCAGGGCCTCGAAGCTGACTTCCTGGCTACCGATCACCGACTCGCGCTGGCCGACCTGCTCATTCAATGCCTGCCAGCGCAGAGCCGACAGTTGCGCCTTGAGCTGGCGCTCCTCGGCCTTGTATTCCTGATACTTCTCGGCGGCCTGGGCCTGGCGATGCAGGCGTTCCAGCTGACGCTCCAGCTCTTCGCGCAGATCGGTCAGGCGGGCGAGGTTCTCATGGGTGCGGCGGATGCGGTTTTCCGTCTCGCGCCGGCGCTCCTTGTACTTGGAGATGCCCGCGGCTTCTTCAATGAAGTTGCGCAGGTCCTCGGGCTTGGCCTCGATCAGCTTGGAGATCATGCCCTGCTCGATGATCGAGTAGCTGCGTGGCCCCAGGCCGGTGCCAAGGAAGATGTCGGTGATGTCCCGACGGCGGCACTTGGCGCCGTTGAGGAAATAGCTGTTCTGGCTGTCGCGTGTGACCTTGCGGCGAATGGAGATCTCGGCGTAGGCCGCGTATTCGCCCACCAGGGTGCCGTCGGAGTTGTCGAACACCAGTTCGATACTGGCCTGGCTCACCGGCTTGCGACTGGTGGAGCCATTGAAGATGACATCGGTCATCGACTCGCCACGCAGGTTTTTCGCCGAGCTTTCGCCCATCACCCAGCGCACGGCGTCGATGATATTCGACTTGCCGCAGCCATTGGGCCCCACCACCGCCGCCATGTTACTGGGGAAGTTCACCGTGGTCGGATCGACGAAGGACTTGAACCCCGCCAGCTTGATGCACTTGAGTCGCACGCTTAAGCATCCGCCAACGCAGACACCACCAGATCGCTGCTGCGCTGGGCGTAGGCCGTCAACACCTGGCGGATCTGCTCCAGATCACGGGCCAGCACTGCGGCCAGCAACTGCTCGAACAACTCCAGGTACTCGCTCATCGACGCCTTGCGCTGCTCCAGTGCCAGGTAATAGGCACGACTCATGGCCGGCTGCAGATTCTCGACGGTTTCCTGCAGGTAAGGGTTGTTGGCAAAAGGATAGGCCGCGCGCATCACGCTGAAGCTGTCCTCGACGAAGGCCCGGATGTCCTGGCGCTCGTAGGCACCCTCCAGACGCTGCTGGATCTGCAGGAACGGCGTCATGTCGCTCTGCTGCACCCAGCCACTGGCCACGCAGTTGCCCAGCAGGATGTACAACTCGCTCATCAGGGTGCAAAGACTGCGGACCTTGTGCTCGGTGAGCTCGGTCACGTGGGCACCACGGCGCGGCAGGATGGCAATCAGATGGCGGCGCTCAAGAATCAGCAAGGCCTCGCGGACCGAACCACGACTGACATTGAGGGCCAAGGTGACCTTCTGTTCCTGAATGCGCTCTCCAGGCTTGAGATCCCCGCGAATGATACGTTCGGCGAGGTGGTGAGCAATCTGCTCGGCGAGGCTGTCCGGCGCCTTGAACGTCATGGTTTTCCTTCAAAATCTTTAATCGGCACAAGCGGCGCAGTGTAGCGCAATTGCTACCTCATCGCGGAGTGCTCCGACAGGGGAATTTGGCATGAAACAAGCAGATTGATGTTGATTCAAGGGTTTCTCAAATGCCGTTCATACTTGAAATGTTGAGCACAGAAATTTCCTGACCCAAAGGTCAGAAAATCATTGACCGAAAAGTCAGACATGACTAAATTCAGCTCAGTTCGCTTAACAACAATAAAGAGTCTGCGAGGCCTTCCGTGATCCAGTTTTTACTCAACCAGGAACTCCGTAGCGAGCACGCCCTGGACCCAAACCTGACCGTGCTCAACTATCTGCGCGAGCACCTGGGCAAACCCGGCACCAAGGAAGGCTGCGCCAGCGGCGACTGCGGCGCCTGCACCGTGGTGGTGGGCGAGTTGCAGGTGGATGCCCAGGGCGGCGAATCCATTCGCTATCGCAGCCTCAACTCGTGCCTGACCTTCGTCTCCTCCTTGCACGGCAAACAGCTGATCAGCGTCGAAGGCCTCAAGCACCATGGCCAACTGCACAGCGTGCAGCAGGCCATGGTCGAATGCCACGGTTCACAATGCGGCTTTTGCACCCCGGGCTTCGTCATGTCGCTGTTCGCCCTGCAAAAGAACAGCAGTGAACCCGACGCCCACAAGGCCCATGAGGCCCTGGCCGGCAACCTGTGCCGTTGCACCGGCTACCGGCCGATCCTCGCTGCTGCCGAACAGGCCTGCTGCGGCCAGCAGAGCGATCAGTTCGACGCCCGCCAGACCGAGACCATCAGTCGCCTCAAGGCCATCGCGCCCAAGGACACCGGTGAACTCAACAGTGGCGACAAGCGCTGCCTGGTGCCGCTGACCGTGGCCGACCTGGCCGACCTCTACGACGCCTACCCCCAGGCACGGCTGCTGGCCGGTGGCACCGACCTGGCCCTGGAAGTCACCCAGTTCCACCGCACCCTGCCCGTGATGATCTACGTCGGTAACATTGCCGAGATGAAGCGCGTCGAACGCTTCGACGATCGCCTGGAGATCGGCGCGGCCACGGCCCTCACCGACTGCTACGACGCACTGCGCGCCGAGTACCCGGACTTCGGCGAATTGCTGCAGCGCTTCGCCTCGTTGCAGATCCGCAACCAGGGCACCCTGGGGGGCAATATCGGCAACGCCTCGCCCATCGGCGACTCACCGCCCCTGCTGATCGCCCTGGGTGCGCAGATCGTACTGTGCAAGGGTGAAGTACGCCGCACCCTGGCCCTGGAAGACTATTTCATCGATTACCGGGTCACGGCCCGTCAGGACAGCGAGTTCATCGAAAAGATCATCGTGCCCCGGGCCAGCGCCGAACGGCTGTTCCGTGCGTACAAGGTCTCCAAGCGCCTGGACGACGATATCTCTGCGGTCTGCGCGGCATTCAACCTGCAGATTGAAAACGGCGTGGTCAGCGATGCTCGCATTGCCTTCGGCGGTATGGCGGCGATCCCGAAACGAGCCAAGAGCTGTGAAACCGCACTGATTGGCGCGCCCTGGAACCTGTCCACGGTGGAGCGCGCCTGCGCGGCCCTGGCGGAGGATTTCACCCCGCTTTCGGATTTCCGTGCGAGCAAGGAATACCGCCTGCTGAGTGCGCAGAACCTGCTGCGCAAGTACTTCATCGAACTGCAAACACCGCACATCGAGACCCGGGTGACCGCTTATGTCTAATCATCACAAAGTCGAGAAGACTCAAGCCGAACTGACGGCCCTGTTTCACCAGGACCTGACCACGGGCGTTGGCCGCAGCGTCAAGCACGACAGCGCCGACAAACACGTGTCCGGCGAAGCGCTGTACATCGACGACCGCCTGGAATTCCCCAACCAGTTGCACGTCTACGCGCGACTGTCGGACCGAGCCCACGCCAAAGTCATCAGCATTGACACCGGCCCCTGCTACGCCTTCGAAGGCGTGCGCATCGCCATTACTCATGAAGACATTCCCGGCCTCAAGGACATCGGCCCGCTGCTGCCCGGCGACCCGCTGCTGGCCATCGATACCGTGCAGTTCGTCGGCCAGCCGGTGCTGGCGGTGGCCGCCAAGGATCTGGAAACCGCGCGCAAGGCGGCCATGGCCGCGATCATCGAGTACGAGGACCTGGAGCCGGTGCTGGACGTGGTGGAAGCCCTGCGCAAACGCCACTTCGTGCTGGACAGCCACACTCACCAGCGCGGCGATTCCGCCGGCGCCCTGGCCAACGCCGAACACCGCATCCAGGGCACGCTGCATATCGGCGGCCAGGAGCATTTCTACCTGGAAACCCAGATCTCCTCGGTGATGCCCACCGAAGACGGCGGCATGATCGTCTACTGCTCGACCCAGAACCCCACCGAAGTGCAGAAACTGGTGGCGGAAGTGCTCGACGTGTCGATGAACAAGATAGTGGTGGACATGCGGCGCATGGGCGGCGGCTTCGGCGGCAAGGAAACCCAGGCCGCCAGCCCCGCCTGCCTGTGCGCGGTGATCGCCCGCCTCACCGGCCAGCCCACCAAGATGCGCCTGCCCCGGGTCGAAGACATGCTCATGACCGGCAAGCGTCACCCGTTCTACATCGAATACGACGTGGGCTTCGACAGCAACGGCCGCCTGCACGGCATCCAGCTGGAACTGGCGGGCAACTGCGGCTGCTCACCGGACCTCTCGGCGTCCATCGTCGACCGGGCGATGTTCCACTCCGACAACGCCTACTACCTGGGCGATGCCACCATCAACGGCCACCGCTGCAAGACCAACACCGCCTCCAACACCGCCTACCGCGGTTTCGGCGGCCCGCAAGGCATGGTCGCCATTGAAGAGGTGATGGACGCCATCGCCCGCCACCTGCACCTGGACCCGCTGGCGGTGCGCAAGGCCAACTACTACGGCAAGACCGAACGCAACGTCACCCACTACTACCAGACCGTCGAGCACAACATGCTCGAAGAGATGACGGCCGAACTGGAAGCCAGCAGCCAGTACGCCGAGCGTCGCGAAGCCATCCGGCTGTACAACGCCAACAGCCCGATCCTGAAAAAGGGCCTGGCACTGACCCCGGTGAAGTTCGGCATCTCCTTCACCGCCAGCTTCCTCAACCAGGCCGGCGCGCTGATCCACATCTACACCGACGGCAGCATCCACCTGAACCACGGCGGCACCGAAATGGGCCAGGGCCTGAACGTCAAGGTGGCCCAGGTAGTGGCCGAGGTGTTCCAGGTGGACATCGAGCGGGTACAGATCACTGCCACCAACACCGACAAGGTGCCCAACACCTCACCGACCGCGGCATCCAGTGGCGCCGACCTCAACGGCAAGGCCGCGCAGAACGCGGCGCAGACCATAAAGTCGCGCCTGGTGGAGTTTGCCGCGCGCAAGTACCAGGTCAGCGAAGAGGATGTGGAATTCCACAACGGCCACGTACGGGTCCGCGACCATATCCTGACCTTCGAGGAACTGATCCAGCAGGCGTATTTCGCCCAGGTTTCGCTGTCCAGCACCGGTTTCTACAAGACCCCGAAGATCTACTACGACCGCAGTCAGGCTCGGGGTCGGCCGTTCTACTACTTCGCCTTTGGCGCAGCCTGCGCCGAGGTGATAGTCGATACCCTGACCGGCGAGTACAAGATGCTGCGTACCGACATCCTGCACGACGTCGGTGCCTCGCTGAACCCGGCCATCGACATCGGCCAGGTGGAAGGCGGTTACATCCAGGGCATGGGCTGGCTGACCACCGAAGAACTGGTGTGGAACGCCAAAGGCAAGCTGATGACCAATGGTCCCGCCAGCTACAAGATCCCGGCGGTGGCCGACATGCCCCTGGACCTGCGGGTCAAGCTGGTGGAGAACCGCAAGAACCCGGAAGACACGGTGTTCCACTCCAAGGCCGTGGGCGAGCCGCCGTTCATGCTTGGCATCGCTGCCTGGTGCGCCATCAAGGACGCAGTGGCCAGCCTTGGAGACTACCGCCATCAACCGCAGATCGATGCCCCGGCGACACCGGAGCGAGTGTTGTGGGGCTGCGAGCAGATGCGTCGCTTGCAGGTGACCAGGGCCGCGGATCAGCAAGTCGAGCTGGCGCCGCTGTAACGGCCTTCACGGGCAAGCCCGCTCCTGCACCGCGCCCGTAGGAGCTGGCTTGCCGCCGAAGCAGCCCGAACAGACCACCAAGATGTCGAGGTGAACATGTACAACTGGATCAGCGCCCTCGCCGACCTGCAGACCCAGGGTGAACCCTGCGTGTTGGTGACCATTATCGAGGAGCTTGGCTCAACGCCGCGTAATGCCGGTTCGAAAATGGTTGTCAGCGCCACCCAGGCCTTCGACACCATCGGTGGCGGGCACCTGGAATACAAGGCCATGCAGATCGCCCGTGACCTGCTCGCCAGCGGCCAGCAGGCCACCCACCTGGAGCGCTTCAGCCTCGGTGCCAGCCTCGGCCAGTGCTGCGGCGGCGCCACGGTGCTGCTGTTCGAACCCATGGGCCAGGTGCAAGCGCAAATCGCCGTGTTCGGTGCCGGCCACGTCGGCCGCGCCCTGGTGCCACTCCTGGCCAGCCTGCCGTGCCGGGTACGCTGGATCGATTCCCGGGAACAGGAATTCCCCGAACAGATTCCCCAGGGCGTGAGCAAGATCGTCAGCGAAGAACCGGTGGAGGAAATCGATAACCTGCCACCTGGCAGCTATTGCATCGTCATGACCCATAATCACCAACTGGACCTGGAGTTGACCGCCGCCCTGCTCAAGCGCAACGACTTTGCCTATTTCGGCCTGATCGGCTCGAAGACCAAGCGGGTGAAGTTCGAGCACCGCTTGCGCGATCGCGGTTTCGACGCAACCACCTTGCAGCGCATGCGTTGCCCGATGGGGCTCGCTGAAGTCAAAGGCAAGTTGCCCGTGGAAATCGCCATCTCCATTGCCGGTGAGATCATCGCTACCTACAACGCCCATTTCGGCCAGTCCAGCGCCAGCGCCGAACCCATTGCCAAGCTGCTGCCGGTCTCGCGCCGCAGCCAGACTTCGAACTGACACGCCACACACTGAGAACGACCATGCCTTTGACTCGCAAAGCCTACCGTGCCGCCATCCTGCACAGCATCGCCGACCCGGCCGAAGTCGGAATCGAAGCCTCCTACGAGTATTTCGAAGACGGCCTGCTGGTGGTCGAGGACGGCCGGATCAGCGCCCTCGGCCACGCCAGTGAACTGCTTGCCGGCCTGCCCGCCGATGTAGAGATCAATCATTACCCCGATGCCCTGATCACCCCGGGCTTCATCGACACCCACATCCACCTGCCCCAGACCGGCATGGTCGGTGCCTATGGCGAACAGTTGCTGGACTGGCTGAACACCTACACCTTCCCCTGTGAACGCCAGTTCGCCGATCAGGCCCACGCCGATGAAGTGGCGGACATCTTCATCAAGGAATTGCTGCGCAACGGCACCACCACCGCGCTGGTGTTCGGCAGCGTGCATCCACAGTCGGTCAACGCCTTCTTCGCCGCCGCCGAGAAACTCGACCTGCGGATGATCGCCGGCAAGGTGATGATGGACCGCAACGCCCCGGACTACCTGACCGACACCGCAGAGTCCGGCTACCTGGAAAGCAAGGAACTGATCGAACGTTGGCACGGCAAAGGGCGCCTGCACTACGCAGTGACCCCGCGTTTCGCCCCGACCAGCACCCCGGAACAACTGACCCTGGCCGGCAAACTGCTGACCGAGTATCCCGATCTCTACATGCAGACTCACATCAGTGAAAACCTGCAGGAGATCGAATGGGTCAAGGAACTGTTCCCGGAGCGCAAGGGTTACCTGGACGTTTATGACCACTATCAACTGCTGGGGGAACGCTCGG
This sequence comes from Pseudomonas sp. LPH60, assembly GCF_030718165.1. Lineage (NCBI taxonomy): Bacteria > Pseudomonadati > Pseudomonadota > Gammaproteobacteria > Pseudomonadales > Pseudomonadaceae > Pseudomonas > Pseudomonas sp. LPH60. The sequence continues at coordinate 325,365 of NZ_JAVAJH010000001.1, read as the reverse complement.
TGTTCGCCCACGGCGTGCACCTGTGCGATGACGAATGTGCGCGCCTGGCGGAAACCGGTTCGGCCGTGGCCTTCTGCCCAACCTCGAACTTCTTCCTCGGCAGTGGCCTGTTCAACCTGCCCATGGCGGAAAAACACAAACTCAATGTCGGCCTGGGCACCGACGTCGGTGGCGGCACCAGTTTCTCGCTGCTGCAGACCCTGAACGAAGCCTACAAAGTCATGCAGCTACAGGGCGCACGCCTGAACCCGTTCAAGTCCCTGTACCTGGCGACCCTGGGCGGCGCCCGCGCCCTGCGCCTGGAGGAGCGAATCGGCACTCTGCACCCTGGCACCGACGCCGACTTCGTGGTCCTCGACTACCACGCCACTCCCTTGCTCAGCTATCGCCTGAAGCAGGCCAACAGCATCGCTGAAACCCTGTTTGTACTGATGACCCTGGGGGACGATCGCACCGTGCTGCAGACCTACGCCGCCGGCCAGCCAGTCCACCAGCGCTAACCCCGCAAACGAAAAATCCCCCGCTCGCGGAACATCGAACGGGGGATTATTCATGCCTGAGTCCCAGGCGATCAGGTGCAGATCTAGAACGTCACTTCCATGTTCAAGGTCGGCGCCGTGGTCCGCGTACCCCGTCCACCGTCCACCCCGAACTTGTTGTGCCAGTACTCGTAGCCAACACCCAGGTACAGGTTGGGCTTGACGTTCTTGCCGGGCAACACGGCCACCATCAGCGACGTCCGCACTAGGGTTTCCGCTGCGGTGTCACGATAGTTGTAGTCGTGGCCCTTTTCCCCGGTGTAGTTGACGAAGCCCTGGAACTTGGCGACGTGACTGCCAACTTCGAAGGGACGCATCCAGGCCAGGTTGAGCATGTAAGTATCGTCGAAGGTGTGATCCGGGTCCTTGGCCCCGGGGATGCCGGAATGGTTGTTTTCCTTGTAGTACAGCAAGCTCAGGTCCAGCACGCCGACGGTGTTGAATTTCAGGGTCGGACCGAAGACCAGGGCGCGTTTCTTGGCCGAACCCAGGTTGTTGTTGCGACTGGCATCGAAGCCTAGGGTCAGCGCGTAGTCCTTGACGAGGCCGGTGCCCAAGGGGGTATCGAACACCCGGGACGCGAAGAGCTGGTGACGATAGACGCCATAGACTTCGCTGCTGCCCTTGTGGGTGCCCTTGCGCGGATCGTCGCTATCAGAGAGCAGCAGGTCCAGGTGCAGATAGTTGCTGCCGTACTGGTAGCCACTGGCGTGGGTGAAACTGTAGATGCGCTTGCTGATGTAGTGCGGATTGTTCGGGTTGGTGAACTCCTTGCCGTACCGAAAGCCGACGCTGTTGTTCATCCACTCCAGGGCGGCTGCTTCCCCTGCTCCGATCAGTGTCATCAGCAGGGTTGCGCCTTGTAATGCCTTTTTCATTTTTATTATGTCCTGTGGCGGTGTGGCGTAAGGCAGCTTCGCTGGCTGCCATCCACACGCAGTATCGGCACAAGCGCCACAGGCCCCAAAGCACAGAATATCGATCAGCGCGCTGCCAAAACGGCAACAGCCGCCCACAACCATGGACTCAGAGCGTTAGCTGGCCGAAAGCGCGCTCGGCCCGCTCGCGAATGGCGATCTCCTCGCCAAGCAGATGCGCCAGCGCCTCCACCGCGCTGGGCAGATCGCGACCGCTGCGGGCATAGAGCCCCAGGTCGCTGTAGATACCTCCCTGATCGCTCAGCGGGATATGCACCAGTTCGCCCTTGCTCAGGTCGCCCTCGACCCCGACCCGGGTCTGGAAGGCCACCCCCATGTTGTGCCGGGCCATCTGCCGCGCCAGCTCCATGGAGTTGCTCTGCAAGGGCGGTTTGTCCAACAGCCCCAGGCGCTTGTGCAACGGCGCCAGCAAGTGATGGATCGACAGCTCGCTCTTGGCCAGGATCAGCCCGTGCTCGGCGCAGGTGGCGAAATTGACGCTGCCCCGCTCGGCCAAGGGATGATCGGGACTGACCAGAGCCCCCAGGCGAAAATGACCGACGCTCAACGGGCGGATCTCCGGCGCCCTGGGCAAGGCGAACGCCAGGCCCAGGTCCGCACGACTGTTGATCAAGGCCTGGGGAATGGATTGCGAGCCCTGCACCGTGACGCCGATGGTCACCTGTGGATACAGATCGCGCATGCGCTTGAGCACCGAGGGCAGCAAATCCACCGTCGCGCCTTCCACAGCGGCAATCTCCACATGCCCGCTCTTGAGGCCACGCAGAGCATCGAACTCCAGGCGCACCCGCTCCAGGTCCTGCAGCACCAGATTGACATGACGGCTCATGACCTCTCCCGCGAGGGTCAGGCGCAGGCCGCCCGGCAGGCGTTCGAACAAGGGCGCGCCGATTTCATCCTCGATCTTCAGGATCTGCCGGTTCACCGCCGAAGACGCGACATTCAGGCGCCGAGCAGCTTCGCGGATCGAATGACAGCGACGAACCATGTCGAAGTAATGGATGGCGGAAGAATGAATGCGTAGCGTTCTGCCGATCATGCCGCGGGCTCCTTTCGCAGGACCAGAGGCGCACGGATTGCCGGCCGTGAGCCTCGAAGCAGGCACTGTATACAATATTAATTAAAATTTAAAACAATCTTCCTGATCAGCAGGCAGACCCGCCGCCAAACAAAAATCCCCCGCTGCATAGGGCTACGCAGCGAGGGATTTTCAGTCTGATCGAAGCTTACAGCTTGGCCGTCGGCCGCCCCGGCTTCTTGGTCTGCAGCAGGTGCGAGAACACCGCATGCAGGTCATCCGAGGCGCTTTCCTCGTCGAGGTTGAGCTTGCTGTCGATGTGATCCATGTGATGCATCATCAGGTTCACCGCCAGCTCGCCGTCCCGGGCCTCGATGGCGTCGATCAGTTGGGTGTGCTCATCGTAGGAGCAGTGGGAGCGGTTGCCGCTTTCATACTGGGCAATGATCAGCGACGTCTGGGACACCAGGCTACGCTGGAAGCTGATCAGCGGTGCATTCTTCGCAGCTTCCGCCAGCTTCAGGTGAAACTCCCCGGACAGGCGGATACCGGCACCACGATCGCCTCGGGAAAAGCTGTCGCGCTCCTCGTTGACCATCTGCCGCAACTCCAGCAGCTGTTCGGCGGTGGCATGCTGGACCGCCAGCTCGGTAATGGCTCGCTCCACCAGACGCCGGGCGAGAAAGACCTGACGGGCTTCCTCGACGCTCGGACTGGCAACCACCGCCCCCCGATTGGGCCGCAACAGGACTACGCCTTCATGGGCCAGCCGCGACAATGCACGACGGATGATGGTCCGACTGACTCCGAATATTTCCCCAAGCGCCTCTTCACTCAACTTGGTGCCGGGCGCCAGGCGCTGCTCGAGGATGGCCTCAAAGATGTGCGCGTAGACAATATCGTCCTGGGTTCCGCTGCGACCGGCTTTGCCTGCTCGCGGTTGTTTCTTGAGAGGTTGCAACTGTTCGTTCATGGGCACTCGGGTCGGGAGGACTGCGGCGATTTCGGCGTGACTTTAATACGCCACGGTGGGTCGCTGGCAAGTATCGCGTTAAAACAGGGGCACATTGTACACAACCGCTGGGGATCACTAGCAAAAAGTGTTATCGGCCCCACCACTTATTCAACGACTGTACGGCTATTTGTAGTCACGGCTGTATTGCAATGCAAAGTTGCTTTTAAGTTTAGGCTTGAACCTTGAACCCTATTACCGGCTCGTTGCTTGCTCAGGCTGCAAGCAGCGTTCGCCGGGTATGGGTTTTGCGTCTTTCAAGAACAAGGAACAGCAGTAATGTCCGATGCCACCCCCGCGCAATTACGCCCCCTCGCGGACACTTCGCCCTCCGCCATCGTTGCCGGCTTCATCGCCATGATGACCGGCTACACCAGCTCACTGGTACTGATGTTTCAGGCTGGACAAGCCGCCGGCCTGACCAGCGGTCAGATCTCCTCTTGGATCTGGGCCATCTCCATTGGCATGGCGGTGTGCAGCATCGGCCTGTCTCTGCGCTATCGCACCCCCATCACCATCGCCTGGTCCACACCCGGCGCTGCCCTGCTGATCACCAGCCTGTCGGGGGTGACCTATGGCGAAGCCATTGGCGCCTACATCACTTGCGCGGTCCTTGTGACCATTTGCGGACTCACCGGCAGCTTCGAGCGCCTGGTGAAAAAGATCCCGGCATCCCTGGCAGCCGCCTTGCTGGCGGGAATCCTGTTCAAGATCGGCAGTGAAATCTTTGTGGCGGCCCAACACCGCACCGGTCTGGTACTGGGGATGTTCCTTACCTACCTGGTGGTCAAGCGCCTGTCGCCACGTTATGCCGTTCTCGCGGCCCTGCTGATCGGCACTGCACTGTCCGGGCTGATGGGCTTGCTGGACTTCAGTGGCTTCCACCTGGAAGTGGCGACGCCGGTCTGGACCACGCCGCACTTTTCTCTGGCGGCCACCATCAGCATCGGTATTCCACTGTTCGTGGTCGCCATGACCTCGCAGAACATGCCCGGGATCGCGGTGCTGCGCGCCGACGGCTACAACGTCCCGGCCTCGCCACTGATCACCGCCACCGGGCTGGCTTCGTTGCTGCTGGCGCCGTTTGGTTCCCACGGCATCAACCTGGCGGCGATCAGCGCTGCGATCTGCACCGGCCCCCACGCCCACGAAGATCGCAGCAAGCGTTACACCGCCGCAGTGTGGTGCGGGGTTTTCTATGGCATCGCCGGGGTCTTCGGCGCCACCCTGGCTGCGCTGTTCGCGGCCTTGCCCAAGGAACTGGTGCTGTCCATCGCCGCCCTGGCGCTGTTCGGCTCGATCATCAACGGCTTGAGCATCGCCATGAGTGAAGTGAAGGAGCGAGAAGCGGCGCTGATCACCTTTATGGTGACGGCCTCGGGGCTGACGCTGTTTTCCATTGGCTCGGCGTTCTGGGGAATTGTCGCTGGGGTCGTGACCTTGATGATTCTGAATGGGCGCAATGCCTGAAGAACTTCGCCGGCCTACCTGTTCCTACCCAAGACAGCACCCACTGTAGGAGCCGACTTGCCGGCGAACGGCGCCCACGAGCATCTCCCTGGCAAGCCCGCACAGAGACAAGGAACACAGGGGAAATTCGAAAGGCCGCCCAGGGAGGGCAGCAACGCATGAGCGGCCCGGACGGGCCGCTCACACATGACATCACGCGACTGGGTTGATCGCGTTGTCCGGGTACCAGACGTCCAGCAGCGGGCTGACTTCAACGCTGGTCAGCTCGGTACGGCCTTTGAGCCAGGCTTCAACAGCTGCACGCTGTGCTTCGCTGACGGAACCGCGCTTGCTCAGGCAAACCAGACCGAAGTCATCGCCGCCAACATAGCCCAGACCGTTGGCTTCCATCGCTTCTTTGAGGAACGCGTCGAGGAAAGCGTCAATAGCTTCTTCAGCCAGATCTTCTTTGAAATCCAGGTTCAGCTCAAAACCCAGCTCCTGAAATTCATCTACGCAGAGTTTTTTGCGCAGACGGCGGGAACGGTTAGTGGCCATGGAACAATCCTCATAAGTAATAACGGGCGGCACTTTACCAGTTTAGGCGGGCGATTGCCTGACTCTATGAGGATGCGGGACCGCCATTGGTAAAAAAAATACCGCCACGGCGGCCCGTGGCACGGCACAAGCCGCTATACCTTGGGGCATAATGCCGACACTTTCATGATCACTGAGGGATTTTATCTGCATGCCCTCGCCTTTTTTCCCCTCGACTGCAGGGTTCCACTTCATATGATCAAATCGTTGCGTCCTCTGTTGCTTGCCAGTGTTTTTCTTCCCCTGGCATTTCCTGTCTCTGCGGCTCCGGTCAACACCACCCTGCCCCCCAAGGTTCAACAAGCCCTCAAAGCCAGCAAGCTCCCGAACAACGCCCTGTCGCTGGTGATGATTCCCCTGAACGGCCCTGGCACGCCGACGGTTTTCAACGCCGATGTCTCGGTCAACCCGGCCTCCACCATGAAGCTGGTGACCACCTACGCGGCCCTGGAAATGCTTGGCCCGACCCACCAGTGGAAGACCGAGTTCTACACCGATGGCACCCTCAGCGGTGGCATTCTCAACGGTAATCTCTATCTCAAGGGCGGCGGCGATCCCAAGCTGAACATGGAGAAGCTCTGGCTGCTGATGCGTGACCTGCGGGCCAATGGCGTGCAGCAAGTCACCGGCGACCTGGTACTGGACCGCAACTACTTCGTGCAACCGCAGTTGCCTGAGTTCAATGACGACGGCAACGACGAGAACAAGCCGTTCCTGGTCAAGCCCGACGCGCTGATGGTCAACCTCAAGGCCCTGCGCTTCGTCGCCCGCAATGACTCCGGCCGGGTGCTGGTGTCGGTAGAGCCGCCGATTGCCAAGATCCGCATCGACAATCAGGTCAAGGCAGTCAACACCAAGCAGTGCACCGGCGACGTTCGCTACAACCCCGTGCCCCAGGCCGATGGCAGCGTGATCGTCACCGTTGGCGGCCAGTTGGGTGATGGCTGCAGTTCCCAGACCTACCTGTCGCTGCTGGACCACGCCACCTACACCGCCGGTGCGGTGCGGGCGATCTGGAGCGAACTGGGCGGCAGCATCCAGGGCAAGGACCGCCTCGCGGTAGTACCCAAGGATGCCAAGGTCCTGGCCCGTGCCTTCTCTCCAGACCTCGCGGAGGTCATCCGCGACATCAACAAATACAGCAACAACACCATGGCCCAGCAGCTGTTCCTGAGCCTGGGCGCCAAGTACCGCAATGAAGCCGACGGCGATGACGCCAAGGCGGCCCAGCGTGTGGTGCGCCAGTGGCTGGCGAAAAAAGGCATCACCGCGCCGCATCTGGTAATGGAAAACGGCTCCGGCCTGTCCCGTGCCGAACGGGTCAGCGCCCGGGAACTGGCCGGCCTGCTGCAAGCGGCCTGGAAGAGCCCCTACGCCGCCGAGTTCATCAGCTCCATGCCGATTGCCGGCATGGACGGCACCATGCGCAAGCGCCTGAAACGCACCGCCATGTCCGGTGAGGCCCACATCAAGACCGGCACCCTGAACACCGTGCGCGCCATCGCCGGCTATAGCCGCGATGACAATGGCAACACCTGGGCGGTGGTGGCGATCCTCAACGATCCGCGCCCCTTCGGCGCCTCTTCGGTGCTGGATCAGGTGCTGCTGGATCTGTATCGCCAGCCAAAACTGGCCACCAGCGCATCCGTTCTCTAACTCGCTGTTGCGACAGTGGCGGACCCGCTCCGCCGCTGTCAGCGATCAGGGCAGCTCTGGCTGGACTCGATCGCGTCCGGCCTGCTTGGCGGCATAGACCCCGGAGTCGGCCCGCAACAACAAACCGTCCGCACCCTCGCCTTCGCGCCAGCTGGCAATGCCGAAACTGGCGGTGACACTGCCCACCGGCTCGATCGGCGAACTGCGCAGTCCCTGCCACAGTTCCTGAGCCAGGATCAGCGCCTGCTGGGCGTTGGTGCCCGGACACAGCACCATGAACTCCTCACCGCCGAGACGGCAGAACACATCGGTACGCCGCAGACGCCCACCAATGCGGACACAGAGCCCCCGCAATACCTGATCCCCGACGCCGTGTCCGTACTGGTCGTTGATCCGCTTGAAATGATCGATATCCAGCATGATCACCGCCATCTCGCCTCCAACACGCTCAAGACGCTGCATTTCGCTCTGCAACTGCTCCTGGAAATAGCGCCGGTTGTGAATGCCGGTCAGGGAGTCAGTCACTGACAACGCACGCAACTCTTCCTCGACCCGCTTGAGGTCGGAAATGTCCGAGATATAGCCGTGCCAGAGCACGCCGCCGCCCTGCAGGCTTTCCGGGGTCGCCGCGCCACGCATCCAGCGCAGCCCCCGTTGCGGCAGGCAGACCCGATACTCCTCGCGCCACGGACTGAGCTGCTTGGCGGAAACCTGGATCGACTTGCGCACCCGCTGCACATCCTCAGGATGGATACGCTCGAACACTGCCTCGGCATCCTCCTGCAACACCTGCGGCTCGATCTCGTAGATTTCGCGTATGCCATCGCTGGCATAGGTGAAGCTCGCGTGTCCCTCGGCATCCAGCTTGAACTGGTAGATCCCTCCGGGAACATGGGCACTGAGCCTTTTCAACAGGCGGTCCCGGGCCGCCAGGGCCTCGTGCACCCGCTTGCGCTCGGTGATGTCGATGCAGATGGCCAGGTGGCCGATCCACAGCCCCTGATCATCCAGCACCGGGGTCGCCAGCATGTTCACTTGCAGGTGGCTGCCGTCACGCCTGACCAGCGTCCACTCTCGCGCCTCGTGGCCACCGGCCAGGCCTTCTTCCACCAGCATGGCCCGGGACACTGGAATGGCCTTGCCATAGCGCTGGGTAAGGCTCTGAGCCCAGCTTTCCAGCTCCCGGGGCAGGTGCAGGCTTTCCAGGGTCAGGTGGCCTACCGCTTCACTGCTGCTGTAGCCGAGCATCTGCTCGGCCCCGGCATTGAAGGTACTGATGACACCACGCAGGTCCGTGGCGATGATCGCCACCTGGGTCGCGGCATTGAGCACGCAGCGCAACTGACTGTGAGTGCCGCGCAATTCCTGCTCGCGACTGCGCAGCTCCCCCGTGCGTTGCTCCACCAGGGCCAAGGCCCGTTGCCGCTGACTCACCAGCACATAGAGCAAGGCGCTGAGCAGCAGACTGAGCAAGCCACCGAGAATCACCAGGCTGCTCAGGGAAGATTGGTTGGCATGCAGGAACGCCGCGCTGGGGCGGATATCAACCTGATAATCCCGGTCCGCCAGGCGCAACAGACGGCTGGCCATCAGGTGACTGGCGATCGGCGGGTTGTTCGATTCATAGAGCACCTCGTGCTGGCCCTCGGTGGACAGATCGAGAATGCGCACCGACAAATTGTCGCTGGCCGGCACTGGCAAGCCGTCCGCCACCAGTTGCCGCAGGCTGATCACCGCCAGCACATAACCGTAAGGCCTGGCCTCGGGCAAGGGGCTGTCCTGGGGGCGCCTGACCGGCGCCGCCAGCAGCACGCCCCGGGCATAGGCCGGGTCCACGGCAACCAGGTGCAAAGGCGGCGAAACCGCCAGGCCGTTGAGCTCCCTGGCCCGCTCCAGAGTAGCCCGGCGCTGAGGCTGGGCCAGCAAGTCGTGCCCCAGGGGCGACCCCAGGGGGCTTTGCGTCTGGCTGTACAGAATCGGCGCAAAGTCTTCTTGCTCACCGGCGGGCTCCATCTGGCCGCTGGCGTTCAATTGCAGGATGGTGAACCCCGCCACCCCCTGATCCCGCACCGCCTGTTCGAACGCCGGCCGCTGGGCACGACTCACCAGAGGCGCCCAGGCATAGGCCTGAGTGTGGCGCAGCAGAGGCTTGGCGTAACCATCGAAGTCCTGGCGGGTCACCAGGTCGGAATTGACAAAGAAACGCCGCAGACCGTCCAGGCGTTGCTCCTGGTCTTGAAAGCGCTCTTCGATACGGCTGTAGCGTTCACTGGCGAGCAATTGGAAGCGCTGGCGCAGTTGCTGTTTGTTCGAGTTGTAAGTGGACCAGGCCAGCAGCCCGGTGAGAATGCCGCCCGCAAGCAACACCAGCACAGCCACTAGCCAGGCAGAGACTTCTTCACTAATGAAACCCAGGATCTTCGGGCGTACCACATGCAACGGCATAAGTAGAACTCATCACGCCAGCGAGTTTGGGTGTCATCCGGACTTGGTGTGAGTTATAGCTATTAGCCACTAATTTGACCAGCGCTAAACAGCCCCCAAAGCCCGAAAAAACGGGCGTTGGGGACTTATCCGGCCATCAGCGGGCGCTGATTTTCCAAGCACGGTGAATTTTGCTGTTACGGGCAAAATCCGGGTCGATGGTTTTCGCCGTGATCTCCTCGACCTGATAGCGCGCGGCGAGGTTCTCGTCCAACTGGAACTTGCGGAAGTTGTTGGAGAAGTAGAGCACGCCACCCGGCGCCAGACGGGCCATGGCCAGGTCCAGCAACTGCACCTGGTCACGCTGCACGTCGAACACCCCTTCCATGCGCTTGGAGTTGGAGAAGGTCGGCGGGTCGATGAAGATCAGGTCGAACTCGTCACGGCAACTGTCCAGCCAAGCCATCACATCACCCTGCTCCAGACGGTTCTTGTCGGAGAAACCGTTGAGGGAGAAGTTGCGTCGCGCCCAGTCCAGGTAGGTTTTCGACAAGTCGACGCTGGTCGTGCTGCGGGCTCCACCCTTGGCCGCGTGCACACTGGCGGTGGCGGTGTAGCAGAACAGGTTGAGGAAACGCTTGCCAGCCGCCTCTTTCTGGATACGCATGCGCATCGGCCGATGGTCGAGGAACAGCCCGGTGTCCAGGTAGTCGGTCAGGTTCACCAGCAGCTTGACCCCGCCTTCGCGAACTTCGGTGAACTGGCCCTGGGCGCTCTGGCGCTCGTATTGCTTGGTGCCGCTCTGGCGCTCGCGACGCTTGATCACCACCCGGCTCTTATCCACGTTCAGTGCCTGGGGAATCGCTGCCAGGGCATCGAACAGACGCGCCTGGGCCTTCTCCGGGTCCACCGACTTGGGCGCCGCGTATTCCTGGACGTGCACCCAATCTTGGTACAGGTCGATGGCCAGGGAGTATTCCGGCATGTCCGCGTCATAGACCCGATAGCACTCGACACCTTCGCGCTTGGCCCATTTGCCCAGCAGCTTGAGGTTCTTTTGCAGGCGGTTGGCAAACATCTGCCCGCCCTCGCTCAGACGGGCCTGCTCGACCACCGGCGCCGGCGCAGGAGCCGGCTTGATCGGGTTGCCATTCTTGTTGTACTGGCGCACCGGCGGCTCGTCTGCAGCGGCCTGGGCCTGCTCGCGTTCCACCTGGCGCTGCTCGGCGGTGCGTCGCTCACCGGTGACGAACTGGTCCGGCAGCACCTTGATCAGCAGCAGCTTGCACGGCAAGGCGCCGTTCCAGAACGAGTACTGCTTGTGGCTGCGAATGCCCATGCGCTTGCCCAGGTCCGGGGCACCGGTGAACACCGCCGCTTCCCAGTTCAGGCAGGCCTGACGCAGGCGCTCGCCGAGGTTCTGGTAGAGGTACAGCAGGCTGGCTTCGTCACCCAGACGCTCGCCGTAGGGCGGGTTGCAGATCACCAGGCCCTTCTGGTTCTGGTCCGGACGCGGTTCAAAAGTCCCCACTTCGCCCTGGTAGATCTTGATCCAGTCGCTCAAGCCCGCGCGCTCGACGTTGTTGCGACCCGGCTGGATCAATCGTGGATCGGCCTCGTAGCCGCGAATCCACAGCGGTGGCTTGGCCAGTCCGGCCTGGGCCCGAGCCTGTGCTTCATCATGCAGTTTGCGCCACAGCGCCGGCACATGGCCGAGCCAGGCGGTAAAGCCCCACTGCTCACGCTTGAGGTTGGGAGCGATGTCCGCGGCAATCATCGCCGCTTCCACCAGGAAGGTGCCGACACCGCACATCGGGTCGGCCAGGGCTCCGCCGTCTGCGGCGATGCGCGGCCAGCCGGAACGGATCAGGATCGCGGCCGCCAGGTTTTCCTTGAGCGGCGCGGCGCCTTGCTGCAGGCGATAGCCGCGCTGGTGCAGGCTGTGGCCGGACAGGTCCAGGGACAGGATGGCTTCGCCGCGATCCAGGCGCAGGTGGATGCGCAGGTCCGGATTGAGCTTGTCCACCGAAGGACGCTCGCCGGTGGGTGTACGCAGTTTGTCGACAATGGCGTCCTTGACCTTCAGGGCACCAAAGTGGGTGTTGTCGATGCCCGAACCGTGACCGCTGAACTCCACCGCCAGGGTGCCATCGGCCAGCATGTGGTCCTGCCAGTCGACGTCGAGCACGCCGTGGTAAAGGTCCTCGGCGTCCTTCATTGGAAAGCGCTTGAGGACCAGCAGCACCCGGTTGGCCAGGCGCGACCACAGACACAGCCGATAGGCCGTCTCCATGTCGGCCATGCCGCGCACGGCAGAGGTGTGCTCACGCGCTTGCTCAAGGCCAAGCCCGACGGCTTCCTCGATCAGCAGGCCTTCAAGGCCTTTGGGGCAGGTGAGGAAGAGTTCGTAACGATCCGACATGGGAGTACCAGGGCCTTTAGCAATAAGTGAACGGACAACGCATCGCCCGTTCGGTTTTCAATCAAGCGCTTTTCTTCAAGAGCGCTCGTGTGGCACGAAACTGTGCCGTCCCACCCCGGCAGACAGGCTTTCTTGCAGGGCAAAAAAGCTTAGAGGCCGGGACAGATAAAAAAGTCAGGGCAACAAAATGACATAAGTCGACCCTTCGTCGAATAGTAGTTGAGTGCAACCGTTCGACATTCTCACTAAAGCATTAACCTCATCATCTAGTGAGAGGCTGATCACAGCGGGCTTTGCCTGGCAAACAAGCTAAAAAACCCGTCCCGGCTTATGGCCTGGACAGCATTATCGTTACGTCCTTATGACAAAACGATCATTCACTTGCTGTGACCTATTGGTTAGAACTCAACACAGGTTGACGCCGCAATGGCGTCAACATCAAGGCTCGCCACGCCGGCAGCGAGCACCAACGGCAGAGACAATCTGCCCGACCTCAGAAGAAGGTCGACGGGACATAAGACAGTCAACAAGTGAGGGAAACACCCTATGAGAAGACTAAAGCGTGATCCGTTGGAAAGAGCATTTTTACGCGGATATCAGTATGGCGTTAATGGCAAGTCCCGTGAGCTTTGCCCATTTACTCTACCGTCGGTACGCCAAGCCTGGATTAACGGCTGGCGAGAAGGACGCGGCGACAACTGGGACGGTATGACTGGCACTGCGGGCATCCACAGACTCAACGAACTTCGCGCTGTCGGCTGATCAGGGCACATTCCGACACCTACAACTTGAATAGATGACGACTTAACCACGCACGCCCCATCCGGGCGGCGGGCTTCGGCCCAGGGGCTCCTTCGAGGAGCCCTTTTTTATGGCCGCGCTGGCGCCCGTTCTTATCGGCCCATGGCCGCGATGGCATCCACCGACTCGCGAATCAACGCCGGCCCCTTATAGATGAAGCCCGAATACAGCTGCACCAGGCTGGCGCCCGCGGCGATCTTCTCAGCCGCGTGCTTGCCTTCCGTGATGCCGCCCACGGCAATGATCGGCAAGCGACCGGCCAGTTCAGCGGCCAGGACCTTGACAGTGTGGGTGCTCTTGTCGCGCACCGGCGCGCCGGACAAGCCGCCTGCCTCATCGCCGTGCTCCATACCTTCGACGCCTTCGCGACTCAAGGTGGTGTTGGTGGCGATCACCGCGTCCATGCCGGTTTCCAGCAAGGCCCGAGCCACTTCAACGGTTTCCTCATCGCTCATGTCCGGCGCGATCTTGATCGCCAGGGGCACGCGTTTGCCATGAATGCTCGCCAGCTCCTGCTGACGCTGGCTCAGAGCCGACAGCAGCTGCTTGAGGGACTCGCCAAACTGCAGGCTGCGCAAGCCCGGGGTATTGGGCGAGCTGACATTGACCGTGACATAACTGGCATGGGCATAGACCTTGTCCAGGCAGATCAGGTAGTCGTCCACCGCCCGCTCCACCGGGGTGTCGAAGTTCTTGCCGATATTGATCCCCAGCACGCCCTTGTATTGGGAGGCGGCCACACGCGCCAGCAGATTATCGACCCCCAGGTTGTTGAAGCCCATGCGGTTGATGATGGCTTCGGCCTGAGGCAGGCGGAAGATCCGCGGCTTGGGGTTGCCCGGCTGCGGACGCGGAGTGACGGTGCCGATCTCGACAAAGCCGAAGCCCAGTTGAGCGAAGCCATCGATGGCGGCGCCGTTCTTGTCCAGACCGGCAGCCAGGCCCACCGGGTTCGGAAACTCCAGGCCCATGACCTGCACCGGCAACTGCGCCGGCGCCTTGCACAACAGACCGTTAAGGCCCAAACGCCCGCCCGCACCGATCAGGTCCAGGGACAGATCGTGGGAGGTTTCCGGGGAGAGTTTGAACAACAGCTGGCGGGCCAGGGTATACATGGGCGGGATGAACTCGGTTGGCGGCGAAATAAGGCGCCGATTATAGCCGCGCCCAGGGCTTGCAGGCGAGGCGCAGAATGAAATCCCCGACAATGGCATATGCCTTGCACCCACTTGCTCATCAGACCTGGGCCAATGGCGGCCCAGGTTCAAGGACAACGGCGTCGTCACCCACACAGGCTTTGCCTGGCCAGTGGGTACGACGCTTTTTTATGCAAGGTGCCAAGCCATGACTGAACACCCCAACTGCGCACTGGCCTGGGTCAACGGCAGCGATGCCCCAGAAAAGTCCGCCATCAACCTGGGCTTCATGGCCCTGACCGATTGCGCCTCGGTGGTGGTCGCCGCCACCCAGGGCTTTGCCCAGCCCTACGGCCTGACCCTGAACCTCAAGCGCCAGAGTTCCTGGGCCGGGCTGCGGGACAAGCTGGTGAGTGGCGAACTGGACGCTGCCCACAGCCTGTACGGCCTGATCTACGCCGTGCACCTGGGCATCGGCGGGACCCATCCCTGCGACATGGCGGTGCTCATGGGCCTGAACCAGAATGGCCAAAGCATCAACCTGTCCCGGGAACTGCAAGCCCTCAAAGTGACCAGCCCTGAAGCATTGGACCACCATGTGCACCAAAGCCGGGCACGACTGACCTTCGCCCAGACCTTCCCCACCGGGACTCACGCCATGTGGTTGTACTACTGGCTGGCCAGCCAGGGCATCCACCCGCTGCGAGACGTCGACAGCGTGGTGGTGCCGCCGCCGCAGATGGTGGCTCACCTGCAGGCCGGGCGCATCGACGGGTTCTGCGTCGGCGAACCCTGGAGCGCCAGTGCAGTGCAGCAGGATCAGGGCTTCACCCTGGCCACCAGCCAGGCAATCTGGCCGGACCACCCGGAAAAAGTCCTCGGCTGCACCCGCGCCTTCGTCGAGCAATACCCCAACACCGCCCGGGTCCTGGTCATGGCGATCCTCGAGGCCAGCCGCTTTATCGAACAAAGTCCGGAAAACCGCCGCAGCACCGCCCAGTTGCTGAGCGCCGCCGATTACCTGAATGCACCGCTGGACTGCATCGAGCCGCGGCTGCTGGGGGCTTACGCCGACGGCCTGGGCAATCGCTGGCAGGACCCCCACGCGCTGCGCTTTCACCACCATGGCGCCGTCAACCTGCCCTACCTATCCGACGGCATGTGGTTCATGACCCAGTTCCGGCGCTGGGGCCTGCTGCGGGAAGACCCGGACTACCTGGGCGTCGCTCGCCACGTGCAGCAGCTTGAACTCTATCGCGAAGCCGCCAGCGCGCTGGGCATCACCACCTCGGGCCCGGACATGCGCAGCAGCCAGTTGATCGATGGCAAGGTGTGGGACGGCTCTGAGCCTGCCGCCTATGCCCGCAGCTTCCGCCTGCATGCCCTCAACGACAGCCCTGCCCTTGCCGCCCAGCGCTGACCGGAGTCCGCGAACATGCTGCGTATCCTGCTGATCAACGACACCGCAAAAAAAGTCGGAAGGCTCAAGGCCGCCCTCAGCGAAGCCGGCTTCGAGGTGATTGACGAATCCGGCCTGACCATCGACCTGCCGGGCCGCGTCGAAACGGTGCGCCCGGACGTGATCCTGATCGATACCGAGTCACCCAGCCGTGATGTGATGGAGCAAGTGGTGCTGGTCAGCCGCGATCAACCCCGGCCCATCGTGATGTTCACCGATGAACACGATCCGGGGGTGATGCGCCAGGCGATCAAGTCCGGGGTCAGCGCCTACATCGTCGAGGGCATCCAGGTCCAGCGCCTGCAACCGATCCTCGACGTGGCCATGGCGCGCTTTGAAAGCGACCAGGCCCTGCGCGCGCAACTCCAGGCCCGGGACCAGCAACTGGCCGAGCGCAAGCGCATCGAGCTGGCCAAGGGCCTGTTGATGAAGATGAAGGACTGCGACGAAGAACAGGCCTACACCCTGATGCGCCGTCAGGCCATGGGCAAGCAGCAGAAGCTGATCCAGGTCGCGGAACAGATCATCGCCATGCAGGAACTGCTGGGCTGACCTGCGCACCGTAGGAGCCGGCTTGCCGGCGAATAGGCCTCTGAACCTTGTGCCAGTCTTGAGGGCGCCTTCGCTGGCAAGCCAGCTCCTACAGCGAGCCTGCCCATGCCAGCCAACATGGCCGCCGGTTGGCTCGGCTCTTGCTATCAAATCCACAACGGTAACCAACGGCGGTTGCCCCACCTACGACAAAGACGTCGCGCACCCTGCTCGCCACAACGAGCCGGGTGCCGACGTTTTTTCGTTTTGGCCCCACTGACCGGGGTCGGTGGCGCGGCCGTAGCGGCGCTCCACCTGCAAGCTCATGACGACTCCAACGACTCTTATCAGCTGAGGTGCGCGATGAATTCAAGCTTCTGGAAATCCGGCCACACCCCGACCCTGTTCGCAGCCTTTCTGTATTTCGACCTGAGCTTCATGGTCTGGTACCTGCTGGGCCCCCTGGCGGTGCAGATTGCTGCCGACCTGCACCTGAGCCCCCAGCAACGCGGGCTGATGGTGGCCACACCGATCCTCGCCGGCGCAGTGCTGCGCTTCATCATGGGCCTGCTGGCCGATCGCCTGTCGCCCAAGACCGCCGGCCTGATCGGCCAGGTGATTGTCATCGGCGCGCTGTTCGGCGCCTGGAAGCTGGGCATACACAGCTATGAGCAAGCCTTGCTACTGGGGGTATTCCTCGGCATGGCCGGCGCCTCCTTCGCTGTGGCCCTGCCCCTGGCCTCCCAATGGTATCCGCCGCAACACCAGGGCAAGGCCATGGGCATCGCCGGTGCCGGCAACTCCGGCACGGTGTTCGCCGCGCTGCTCGCTCCGGTGCTGGCAGCGGCTTTCGGCTGGAGCAATGTCTTCGGCTTCGCCCTGATCCCGCTGCTCCTGACACTGGTGCTGTTCGCCTGGCTGGCGAAGAACGCCCCCGAGCGGCCACGGGCCAAATCCATGGGCGACTACTTCAAGGCCCTGGGGGACCGCGACAGCTGGTGGTTCATGTTCTTCTACAGCGTGACCTTTGGCGGATTCATCGGCCTGGCCAGCGCCCTGCCCGGCTATTTCAACGACCAGTACGGCCTGAGCCCGGTGACTGCTGGCTACTACACCGCCGCCTGTGTCTTCGGCGGCAGCCTGATGCGCCCTCTGGGCGGCGCCCTGGCGGACCGTTTCGGCGGTATCCGCACTTTGCTGGCGATGTACAGCGTGGCGGTGGTCTGCATCGCCGCCGTGGGATTCAACCTGCCCAGTTCCTACGCTGCTCTGGCCCTGTTCGTCTGCACCATGCTGGGCCTCGGCGCCGGCAATGGCGCGGTGTTCCAGCTGGTACCGCAACGCTTTCGTCGGGAAATCGGGGTCATGACCGGGCTGATCGGCATGGCCGGCGGCATCGGCGGTTTCGCCCTGGCGGCAGGCATGGGCGCAATCAAGCAGAGCACCGGCAGCTATCAACTGGCACTGTGGCTGTTCGCCAGTCTCGGGGTCCTGGCCTGGTTCGGCCTGCACGGGGTCAAGCGCCGCTGGAGAACCACCTGGGGCTCCGCCGCCGTGACTGCGGCACGGGTCTGAGCGCGCCATGGGCCTGCAACTGAGCCATGCCGAGGCCAGCGCCACCGGACCGCGGGCGGAAAATCAGGACGCCTTGCGCCGGGTCACCCCGGCGCCGGATCTGGCGGCGAGCAAGGGCCTGCTGTTCGCCATCGCCGATGGCGTCAGTCAGTGTGCCGACGGCGGCCTGGCAGCGCGTTCGAGCCTGCAGGCCCTGGCCCTGGATTACTACGCCACCCCGGAAACCTGGGCCGTGGCCCAGGCCCTGGAACGCCTGCTGAGCGCCCAGAACCGCTGGCTCCAGGCCAACGGCGGCGGCCAGCCCCTGCTCACCACCCTCAGCGCCCTGGTACTGCGGGGCCGGCGCTTTACCCTGGCCCATGTCGGCGACTGCCGGGTCTACCGTTGGCACCAACAGCAGTTGCAACGCATCAGCGAGGACCATGTCTGGGACCAGCCGGGCATGCAGCATGTGCTCAAGCGCGCCCTGGGCCTGGACCAGCATCTGGTACTGGACTTCCTCGATGGCGAACTGCGCCAGGGCGAAAGCTTCCTGATGCTCAGCGACGGGGTCTGGGCCACCCTGGGCGACAGCGCCATCGCCGCCATTCTGCGGGACCAGCCCGACCTGGACAGCGCAACACAGACCCTGGTCAACGCAGCGCACCTGGCCGGTAGTCAGGACAATGCCAGCGCGCTGCTGGTGCGGGTCGACGCGCTTGGCGAAAGCAGCCTCGGCGATGCCCTGCTGCACTTGCAACAATGGCCCCTGCCGCCGTTGCTGAAACCCGGGCAACGCTTCGAAGGCTGGCAGGTGGAGAGCCTGGTCAGCCAGAGCCAGCAATCGCTGCTATACCGCGTGCGTGATGAACAGCACCAGGCCTGGCTGCTGAAAACCCTGCCGGCAGCCCTGCACAACGACCTGGCGGCCTGCCAGGGGCTGCTGTCCGAGGAATGGCTGCTGCGCCGCGTTGCCGGGCGGTATTTCCCCCAGGTGCACGGTGGCACTGCGCGCCAGCACCTGTATTACCTGATGCGCGAATACCCCGGTCGCACCCTGCAACAGCTGTTTCGCTACAACGGCCCCCTGCCCCTGGACCAGTGGCAGTCCCTGGCCGAGCGCCTGCTGCGAGCCATTGGCCTGCTGCACCGCCGGCAGATCCTGCACCGCGACATCAAGCCGGACAACCTGCTGCTGGGAGACGATGGCGAACTGCGGATTCTGGATTTCGGCCTGGCCTACTGCCCGGGCTTGTCGGCGGACCTGGCGCACCTGCTGCCCGGCACCCCGAGCTATATCGCCCCGGAAGCCTTCGCCGGCGAACCTCCCAGCCCGCAACAGGATCTCTATGCGGTGGGTGTCAGCCTGTATTACCTGCTGACCGGGCACTACCCCCATGGCGAGATCGAAGCCTTCCAGCGCCCGCGCTTCACCGCTGCTGTTCCCCCCAGCCGCTACCGCCCGGATCTGCCGCAATGGCTGGAGCAAAGCCTGGAACGCGGGGTCTGTGCCGACCCGGCCCAGCGCTATGAAACCGCCGAAGAATGGCTGTTGGTGCTGGAACAGGGTGAACGCCGCAGCCTGAGCCTGCGGCCGCGCCCCTTGCTGGAACGAGAGCCGCTGAAGGTCTGGCGCGGCCTTGCCCTGCTCGCCCTGCTAGTCAACCTGATATTGCTGCTGGCACTGCTGCATCGCTGAAGCCAACAGGTGGCGGGCACAGCCGTTCAATCTCCCGATAACCTCCAGCCTCCTCAGCCCCACCTGCGCCTCCTGCGGAGCCGTTCGCAGCCTGCGGCAGCGGCTACAACCCCCTTCGGCATTGGCAACAGGTGTAGCCGCTGTCGAGCCATAGCGAGGCTGCGAAACGCTCCGCAGGACCTTGCTTGGCGATCCCCCAGGCCATTCATCGCCCCCAGCAGCCGCCGCAAAGAGCCGAAAGAGGGCGTGACGCCTCGATTCGGTGCAACAGCCGAACTCGGCCAGGGCAGAATCTTCATCGGAGCCCCATAAAACCGCGCCCTCGGCAACTTGGCACAAGCGCTGCATGAGAGCGGACAACAGACATAAAGCCCGGCCTTCAACGACGAAGGCAGGCTTCCCGAGAGAACGGGATCGGACAAAGGCGTCCTCGTCAGGCCACTGACGGGACGCCTTTTTTGTTTGCGCGCAGTTTTTCGAGCCAGGCCGCACTGAACCTGCCTGAGCTCCGGAGAAGCCCATGAAAAGACTCAAACTGGTAATGATCGGCAACGGCATGGCCGGGGTCCGCACCCTGGAAGAGTTGCTCAAACTGAGCGACGAGCTGTACGACATCACCGTGTTCGGTGCCGAACCCCACACCAACTACAACCGCATCCTGCTCTCGCCGGTGCTGGCCGGTGAACAGACGTTCGAGGACATCGCCCTCAACGACCTGGACTGGTACCTGAACCACAACATCAAGCTGCTGCTCAATCGCAAAGTGGTGGAAATCGACCGGATCAAGCGCCGGGTGATCGCCGAGGACGGCAGCGAAGCCGAGTACGACCGCCTGCTGATCGCCACCGGCTCCACACCCTTTATCCTGCCGATTCCCGGCAAGGACCTGCAGGGGGTGATCGGCTATCGCGACATTGCCGACACCCAGGCGATGATCGACACGGCCAAGACTCACACGCATGCGGTGGTGATCGGCGGCGGCCTGCTGGGCCTGGAAGCTGCCAACGGCCTCAAGCTGCGGGGCATGGACGTGACCGTGGTGCATATCGGCGAATGGCTGCTGGAACGGCAACTGGACCAGACCAGCGGCCAGTTGCTGCAAGGCGCCCTGGAAAGCCGTGGCCTGAAGTTTCGCCTGTGCGAACAGACCCAGGCCCTGATCGATGCCGGCAATGGCCGGGTCGGCTCGGTGCAGTTCAAGAATGGCGAGATCATCCCCGCCGACCTGGTGGTGATGGCCGCCGGCATCCGCCCCAACACCGAGCTGGCGGAACGGGCCGGCCTGCACTGCAACCGTGGGATTCTGGTCAACGACACCCTGCAAACCTTCGACCCGCGTATCTACGCCATCGGTGAGTGCGCCAGTCACCGCGGTATCGCCTACGGCCTGGTGGCGCCGCTGTTCGAACAGGCCAAGGTCTGCGCCAACCACTTGGCCCAACTGGGCTTTGCCCGCTACCAAGGCTCAGTGACCTCGACCAAATTGAAGGTCACGGGCATCGATCTGTTTTCCGCCGGGGATTTCATGGGCGGCGACGGCACCGAGACCATCACCCTCTCCGACCCCATTGGCGGGGTGTACAAGAAGCTGGTGATCAAGGACGACATACTGGTGGGCGCCTGCCTGTACGGCGATACGGCGGACGGCGGCTGGTACTTCCGGCAGATCCGCGAACAGCACGGCATTGGCGAAATCCGCGATCACTTGATGTTCGGCGAGCAGGCCCTCGGGGATGTCGGCCACCAGGGCCAGGACAAGGCCATGAGCATGGCCGACAGCGCCGAAGTCTGCGGCTGCAACGGCGTGTGCAAGGGCACCATCGTCAAGGCCATCCAGGAACAGGGGCTGTTCAGCGTCGACGAGGTCAAGAAGCACACCAAGGCCGCCAGTTCCTGCGGCTCCTGTGCCGGACTGGTGGAGCAGATCCTGATCAACACCGTGGGCGGCGCGGCGGACGTCAAACCAAAAAGCGAAAAAGCCATCTGCGCCTGCAGCGACCTGAACCACGGGCAGATCCGCCAGGCCATTCGCGACCAGCATCTGCTGACCGTCGCCGGCACCATGAGCTACCTCAACTGGCGTACCCCCAACGGTTGCGCCACTTGCCGCCCGGCGCTGAACTACTACCTGATCTCCACCTGGCCGGGAGAAGCCAAGGACGATCCGCAATCGCGGCTGATCAACGAGCGGGCCCACGCCAATATCCAGAAGGATGGGACCTACTCGGTGGTGCCGCGGATGTGGGGGGGCGTGACCAATCCGTCCGAGCTGCGACGCATCGCCGATGTCGCCGACAAGTACCAGGTGCCCATGGTCAAGGTCACCGGCGGCCAGCGCATCGACCTGCTGGGCATCCGCAAGGAAGACTTGCCCGGAGTCTGGAAAGACCTGGACATGCCGTCCGGCCACGCCTATGGCAAATCCATCCGCACCGTGAAGACCTGTGTCGGCAGCGAGTTCTGCCGCTTCGGCACGCAGAACTCCACCCAGCTGGGAATCGAGCTGGAACACGACCTGTTCAACATGTGGTCGCCGCACAAGGTCAAGCTGGCGGTCTCCGGCTGCCCGCGCAACTGCTCGGAAGCCGGGATCAAGGACGTAGGCATCATCGGCGTCGATTCGGGCTGGGAGATGTACATCGGCGGCAACGGCGGGATCAAGACCGAGGTGGCAGAGTTTTTCGTCAAGCTCAAGACTGCCGAAGAAGTCCGCGAATACAACGGCGCCTTCCTCCAGCTGTACCGCGAAGAGGCCTTCTACCTCGAACGCACGGTGCACTACCTGCAACGGGTCGGCCTGGAGCACGTGAAAAAGGCCGTGCTGGAAGACCCGCAACGGCGCAAGGCGCTGAACGAGCGCCTGCAGTTCTCCCTCTCCTTCGAGCAAGACCCGTGGCAGCAGCGCCTGGCCGAGCCGCAGCTGAAAAAAGAGTACGAGTCGATCCCCGTGAAACAACTGGAGGTGCCGGCATGAACTGGCTGGATATCTGCGCCCTGGAAGAGATCAATGCCCTGGGCTCGCGCATCATCAAGGGCCCCAAGGGCGATATCGCGATTTTTCGTACCAGCGACGATCAGGTCTTCGCCCTCGACGATCGTTGTCCGCACAAGGGCGGCCCCCTGTCCCAGGGATTGATCTACGGCAAGCGCGTGGCCTGCCCACTGCACAACTGGCAGATCGACCTGGAATCCGGCGAAGCCCAGGCCCCGGACACCGGCTGCGCCCATCACCATCCGGCGCGGGTGGCAAGTGGCCGGGTGCAGTTGGCCCTGCGGGATGCCGGCTGATGAAGCTGCAGAGCACGGCCTCGACCTGTTGCTACTGCGGGGTCGGCTGCGGTGTGCTGATCGAGCATGACGGCCGGCAGATCCTCGGGGTCAGCGGCGATCCGGCGCACCCGGCCAACTTCGGCAAGCTGTGCAGCAAGGGCGCCAGCCTGCATTTGACCGGCGACCGCAACGCCCGTGCCCTGTACCCGGAACTGCGCCTGGGCAAGGACCTGGCTCGCAGCCGCTGCGACTGGGACAGCGCCCTGGAGCATGCCGCCGGGGTGTTCGCCCAGACCATCGCCGAGCATGGCCCGGACAGCGTGGCGTTCTATGTCTCCGGGCAACTGCTGACCGAGGACTACTACGCCTTCAACAAGCTGGCCCGGGCCCTGGTGGGCACCAACAATATCGACAGCAATTCCCGGCTGTGCATGTCCTCGGCGGTGGTGGGCTACAAGCGCAGCCTGGGGGCCGATGCGCCGCCTTGCAGTTATGAGGACCTGGAGCACAGCGATTGCGTGGTGATCGTCGGCAGTAACATGGCCTACGCCCATCCCGTGCTGTTTCGGCGCCTGGAACACGCGAAAAGCCAGCGTCCGGACATGAAAGTCATCGTCATCGACCCGCGTCGTACCGACACCTGCGATCTGGCCGACCTGCATCTGGCGATCCTCCCCGGCACCGATGTCGCACTGTTCCACGGGATTCTCCACCTGTTGCTGTGGGAGGACTGGGTCGATCGTGACTTCATCCGCGAACACACCGAGGGCCTGGCCGAGCTGAAGGTGCTGGTCCGCGACTACACCCCGGCGATGGTGGCGCAACTCTGTGGTATCAGCCTTGAGCAACTGCAGCTGTGCGCCCAATGGATAGGAACGGCGCCCTGTTTCCTGTCGTTGTGGTGCATGGGCTTGAATCAGTCCAGCGCCGGCAGCGCAAAAAACAGTGCGCTGATCAATCTGCACCTGGCCACCGGGCAAATCGGCCGAAAGGGTGCGGGGCCCTTCTCCCTCACCGGTCAGCCCAATGCCATGGGCGGGCGCGAAACCGGCAGTCTGAGCAACCTGCTCCCCGGGCACCGGGAAGCTGCCGATCCCCAACATCGCGCTGAGGTCGCCGCTTATTGGGGAGTGGAACAGGTGCCAGCCAGCCCCGGACTGACCGCTATCGAGTTGTTTGAACAGCTGCAAAGCGGTCGCATCAAGGCCTTGTGGATCGCCTGTACCAACCCGGCGCAGTCGCTGCCGGACCAGAACGCGGTGCGTGCGGCCCTGCAGCACTGCCCGTTCGTGGTCCTGCAAGAAGCCTTCGCCACCACGGAAACCGCGGCCTTTGCCGACCTGCTGCTACCTGCCGCCAGTTGGGGCGAGAAGGAAGGCACAGTGACCAACTCGGAACGGCGGGTTTCTCATGTGCGTCAGGCGGTAATCGCACCCGGTGAGGCACGGCCTGATTGGGCCATTACCGTGGATTTCGCCCAACGTCTGGAGCGACGCCTGCGGCCCGGGCTGCCGAGCCTGTTCGACTTCGACTCCCCAGCCCAGCTGTTCGATGAGTACAAAGGCCTGACCCAGGACCGCGATCTGGACCTGTCCGGCCTCAGTCACCAGTTGATCGACCGTCTCGGCCCCCAGCAGTGGCCCTTCCCCAGCGGCGCGACACAGGGCACGCCGCGCTTGTATGGGGATGGGCGTTTTCCCACCGCCAGTGGCCGTGCGCACTTTGTCTGCGACCCTTACCTGCCCGCCAAGGAACAGCGCGATGCCCGCTTTCCCCTGACCCTGATCACCGGTCGGCTGCGGGACCAATGGCACGGCATGAGCCGCACCGGCACCGCGGCGCAGCTGTTCGGCCATGTCAGCGAAGCACTGCTGAGCCTGCATCCGGACGAACTGCGGCGCCAGCGGCTACGGGAGGGAGATCTGGTCAACCTGAAAAGCCGCCGTGGCAGTGTGATCGTCGCCGTCAGCAGCGATGACAGCGTGCGTCCCGGCCAGGCCTTTGTGCCGATGCACTGGGGGGATCGCTTCCTCAAGGGCGGGATCAATGTCGTTACTCAGCCGGCCTTTGACCCTCTGTCCAAACAGCCGGAACTCAAACACAGCGGCGTGCGCCTGGAGCCGGTGCAACTGCCTTGGCAATTGTTTGCCCTGATCGAAGGCGACGTGCAGGCGCACTTCAGGGCTCTGCGCCCCCTGTGCGAAGCCTTTGCCTATGTCAGCCTGAGCCTGACCGGTCGCGAACGTCCGGCCCTGGTGATTCGGGCCGCTCACCAGGAAGCACCGCCGCCAGCATTGCTCAAGCTCATCGATCAGCACTTGGGGCTCGAAACTGGGCCGGTGCTGGCCTATGACGATCCGCGTCGGGCCATCGGCAAGCGGGTGCGCATCGAACAAGGGCGGATCACCGCGATTCGCCTGGCCGGCGAAACCCTGGCCCAGCACTGGCTGCAGGAACTGTGGCTCGAGGGGCGCGCCGATGAGCAACTACGACGCTGGTTGCTGGCACCGATGAGCAGTCCGCCGGGGGCCAGCGGCCTGGGCGGGGAACGGGAGCGGACCCTGTGTAACTGCAAGAACGTCAGCTACCGGGCGGTCTGTGCCGGTATCGCTGAAGGCCTGAATCTCGACCAACTGAAACAACAACTGGGTTGCGGTAGCCAATGTGGCTCCTGCGTGCCGGAGATCAAGCGCCTGCTGGCGGCTCCGGTGCAACCTGTCGCCGCCATCCCTGTGTGAGGAAAACGTATGAGCGCAAAAGTCTGGCTGGTAGGTGCAGGGCCTGGAGACCCCGAGCTGTTGACCCTCAGGGCCGTACGCGCCCTTGGCGAAGCCGATGTGGTGTTGATCGATGATCTGGTGAACAGCGCGGTGCTGGACCATTGCCCCACAGCGCGGGTCATCCCGGTGGGCAAGCGCGGTGGCTGTCGCTCCACGCCCCAGGCCTTCATTCATCGCCTGATGCTGCGCTATGCCCGGCAAGGGCGCTGCGTGGTGCGCCTCAAGGGTGGCGATCCATGCATTTTCGGGCGAGGTGGCGAGGAAGCTCAGTGGCTGAAGGAGCGTGGGATCGAGGTGGAGTTGGTCAATGGCATCACCGCGGGGCTGGCGGGTGCAACCCGTTGTGATATTCCCCTGACCCTGCGAGGCGTGGCTCGGGGCGTGACCCTGGTGACCGCCCACACTCAAGATGACAGCAGCCTGAACTGGCAGGCTCTGGCTCAAAGCGGTACGACCCTGGTGATCTACATGGGGGTGGCGAAGCTGGCGGAGATTGCCGGGCACTTGCGTGACGGCGGTCTGGCAGCCGATACGCCGGTGGCGATGATTGAAAATGCCTCGCTGCCTGAACAGCGGGAATGCCGCAGCGATCTGGCGGGGATGGAGCGCGATGCCCTGCGCTTCGAGTTGAAGAGCCCGGCGATCCTGGTGATCGGTGCAGTGGCGGCCACTGAGTCCGCTGTCCAAGCCTCTGCGTGCCAAGCCTGAGCGCGCCTCTGGGCCAGGTAAATCGCAGACAAAGAAAAACCCGGCCTAGGCCGGGTTTTTCCAAGCTACAAGGCTAATTACTTAGCTTGAGCTTCAACCGATGCTTCTACGCGACGGTTAACTGCGCGACCAGCTTCAGTTGCGTTGTCGGCAACTGGGCGGGACTCACCGTAACCAACGGATTGAACGCGGTTAGCGCCAACGCCGTACTGGTTGACCAGAACTTGTTTAACGGCGTTTGCACGACGCTCAGACAGCTTCTGGTTGTAAGCGTCAGGACCGACGGAGTCAGTGTGACCTTCAACAACGGTGGTGGTCTGTGGGTACTGATTCATGAAATCAGCCAGGTTCTTGATGTCAGCGTAGCTGTTAGGCTTAACGACCGACTTGTCGAAGTCGAACTTAACGTCCAGCTCAACACGAACAACTTCAGCAACTGGAGCTTCTGGAGCTGGCTCAGGAGCTGGAGCTGGAGCAACTGGAGCTGGAGCGACTTTGCCGCCGCTGCCACCGAAGTTCACACCCAGGCCGATAGTAGGAGCGTAGTCCCACTTGCCGTTGTCCAGCTTGTAGTCAGCTTCAACGCCGGCACGGGCGAACAGGTTGTCGGTGAAGTAGTACTTAACACCAGCGCCTGCAGTCAGGAAAGTCGACTGGTCGCGGCCGCTGTGACCGTCAGCGATCACGTTGGTCATGCTCTTGTGAGCAACACCGCCGGAAACGTATGGACGCAGAGCGTCACCCACGGTACCAAAGTGGTACTGAGCGTTCAGGCCGAAGTTGTCGCCTTTGATTTTCTGGTTACCAGTACCGTCGTTAGAACGGGTGTGGTTGGTCTTGTCGTAGGTGGCGTTCAACGACAGATCGTCGGTCAGGAAGTAACCGATCGATGCGCCTGGGTTGAAGCCGTCTTCAACGTGATTAACGCTGTCGTTGTACTGTTTTTTGTAAAACAGTTCACCCTCGACCGCGCCTTGGCCTTGCGCCAGAACGCCGAACGAAGTCACGGCAACAATAGAACCAATGGCAATGCCCAAGGTGTTTTTCAGTTTCATCCGTTAAATCCCCATCTGGTGATTGTAAAGCAGTCCCACATACCGGGGGACAACTCGGCGGTAAGTCTATCAGAACTCACCTAGACGTAAGAGATATTTGCGCCGAACTAAGTTTCAGCAATGCCTGCAAATTTCTCACGCAATTTATCAAGAGCACGTTTGTAACGCATTTTTGTAGCACTCAAACCCATGTGCATGATGTCCGCGATCTCCTGAAACTCCAGTTCTGCGACAAATCGTAGCACCAGAATCTCTCGATCAATCGGGTTCACATGCACTAGCCATCGGTCAAGTCCGCCCTTCTCCTCAGGTTTCGGCGCCTTCTCTTCAGAGGCCTCCTCGAGGGGGTCAAGACTTAAAGCGTCCATCAACCGACGCTTGCGCCGCTCCTTGCGATACTGCGTGATGCATTCGTTGTACGTGATGCTATATAGCCATGTCTTGAACTTCGATTTGCCCTCAAAGTTCTTAAGGCCATACAGCACCTTCAACATCACCTCCTGACAGACATCATCCGCATCACGATCGTTCCCTAGATAACGCGCACAAACATTAAATAGGGTCCGCTGATAGCGTCGCATCAACTCTTCATAGGCGCGTGTTACGTGAAACAGCTCCGTATGTGAGCGCGCAACCAACTCCTCATCAGAGAGCTCACGGGGGTCATAGCGCGTGGATAGCGATTGGGTTTTATTCAAAACGAGTCGTGCCGACAGTCAGGTCAATGTCCGCCGCAGCCCGATGAGGGCATTTTGCGGCGGCATACATTAGCAGGGTTTGCCGGGTTAGCGGCTACTTACATGCTGCTCCAGCAAGATCCGATTGGACAGAGAGACTAGCTCACCCTCCTCGGTCAGCAATGTAGTTTTAACCGTGCCGATCTCTTCGATCTGGCCTTCGACCTCACCAACACGTACTTGTTGCCCAACCTGGTACAACTCACGCACATAGATTCCCGCAAGAATCTGTCCGGCAATTTCCCGGCTTCCCAAACCCATCGCCAGCGCAACGGCCAGACCAACGGTAATCAATACGATCACGATCACATGGTTGAGCAGGTCGGTTTTGACCTCCAACTGACTGATCGCAACGGAAATACTGATGATGATCACCAGCCCCTGGGCAATCCGTCCCAGGCCACTGGCGTAATCGAGGCCTACACCTTCCGCCGCTCCGCGCACCAGACCGTTGGCCAATTGCGCCAGCAGAACCCCCACCAACAGCACCAGCGCAGCACCGAAAACCTTCGGCAAATACAGCGCAAGCATGTCGAGCGTAGCCGAAACTCGCTCAAGGCCAAGGGATTCAGCAGCAGAAACCAGAAAAATAAGCAGAACGAACCAGTAGACGATCTTGCCGATCAAGGTCGAGATCGGTA
Source organism: Pseudomonas sp. LPH60 (assembly GCF_030718165.1). Lineage (NCBI taxonomy): Bacteria > Pseudomonadati > Pseudomonadota > Gammaproteobacteria > Pseudomonadales > Pseudomonadaceae > Pseudomonas > Pseudomonas sp. LPH60. The sequence continues at coordinate 296,939 of NZ_JAVAJH010000001.1, read as the reverse complement.
CTTGCAAGCCCGCGCGGGACAGCAATTTGGTCAAGCCGGTACCGCCCATCAGGCGATCCAGGCCCAGCTTGGCCAGCAATTTCGACAACAGGGTATCCAGCAGCTTGGCCACCACGAAGCCCAGCAACAGCACCACCAGCGCGCCGAACAGGTTCGGAATGAAGTTCGCTACCTTGGTCCACAAGGCAGTCATCGCCGTGACGAGGCTCTGCGTCCAGAGATCAAGTTCCATATTCAATCAGCCTTATCAGCAGTGCGAGCAGAAGATTTACGACGGGAAACCGGCGCGATATGGGCCGATCCGTTATTCAAGGCGATCATCAGCGCCGGCAGCCAGCGGCCCAGCAGGCTGAACAGATCCCCCGCCCCAACCTGGCGGTTGGCGGTTTTCAGTACGCGGCCCAGGCAGGCATCGTCATCGCGGCTCGATGGCGAAGCTTTGAGCATGTCACGCAAAGACTGTTCAAACGGATCGTGCATACGCACCTCGGGTGATGTCTGGAAAAGACGCGATCAGATTTATTCGGGTCACATGACGCATCATCACACCCAGCGCAAACGGCGAAACAACCACCATTGTCCCAGGGCCACAGACACCAGCAGCAGGCAGGCAATGATGAATCCGTAAGGGCTGGCGGAGAACGGAATGCCGCCGACGTTGATCCCCAGAAGACCGGTGAGAAAACTCATGGGCAGGAAGATCCCGGTGATGATCCCGAAGCGATACATGGTTCGATTCATGCGTACGCTCAAGCGCCGGTCTTCGGCCTCCAGCACAAGCCCCACGCGCTCTCGAGTCAACTCCAGCTCTTCCAGGTAACGGGTAAGGCTGTTGTGCAGTTCATTCCAATAATCACCATCATCGACGGCGAACCAGGGCAGTTTTATCCGACTCAGTTGGGAGAAAATATCCCGCTGCGGCGCCAGGAAACGCTTCAGTCCGGCAGCCCGGCGACGGATCTGCAAAATACTCCCATGCTCCGGGGTATACCGTTCGTCGGCATCTAGCTTTTCTTCCTCAGCATCGACCACTTCAGAGAGATCGCTGACCAGATCCTGCACTTTATGGGTCAGGTATTCGGCCATATAGAGGAGGAGCTCGGCGGCGGTTTTCGGCCCCTTGCCCTCGGCCAGTTGCACCAACAGCTCATCGGTGGCCCGCAAAGGCCGCAAGCGCAGAGAAATCACCCGCTGCGCGGACGCAAAGATGCGCACCGAGACCATGTCTTCAGGCTCGGCTCCCGGATTGAGATTGATGCCCCGCAGAAACAGCAGCAGTTCCGACTCCGGCAAGGCCAGCAAGCGCGGCCGGGTATTTTCCTCCAGCAGCAGATCACAGCTGAATTCGCTCAAGCCGCTGGAGCGGCGCAACCAGGTCTGGGTTTGTGGATGACTGCGATCCCAATGCAGCCACAGGCTTTCATGGGCCTGTAGCTGCAGATCGTCAAGCTCAGTCCGGGCTATCGAACGCGCACCACCTTCACCATCCAGCACCAGGGCATGCACCAGCCCCCATTGCGCGTTTTCTTCCTCGAACATCCTCATCCCTTGTCAGGCCAACTACTTATTCAGGCATTTTCAGCGGGCTCGGCGACACGATCACGCCGTTGTTATCGGCGTAGACATACTGGCCCGGACGGAAAGTCACACCGGCAAAGGTCACTGCCACATTGAGATCACCAATGCCACGCTTGTCGGTCTTCATCGGGTGGCTGGCCAGGGCCTGGACACCGAGGTCAGTCTGCGCGATGACATCCACATCGCGGATGCAACCGTAGATCACCAGACCTTCCCAGCCATTTTTCGCCGCCTTCTCGGCCAGCAGGTCGCCCAGCAGCGCGCGACGCAGGGAACCACCGCCATCAACCACCAGTACCTTGCCGTGCCCCTTGAGTTCGACTTGCTCCTTGACCAGCGAATTGTCTTCGAAGCACTTGATGGTGACGATTTCCCCACCAAAGGAATCGCGACCACCAAAGTTGCTGAACATGGGCTCAACCACCTGTACCAGGTCCGGGTAGGCGTCGCACAGGTCGGGAGTGAGGTAATGGTTCATCGAGAAACTCCTGTAGCAGAAAGAACACGATCGAAGGTATCGGCAAATTCCAGGGCTGCCTTGGAAATACGAGCTCAAGCGGCAGATGTTTAACCCACAGTGCCTGAGAAGCTGGTCGGCCTGTCGCGTATTTTGCAGCCGTCTCACTGGAACGGAAAGTCGACTCAAAAACTGAATGTGACCAAAACAGCACAATGCGTCATATCTTAGCCGCAAGCGTTATCGAGCGAAATGCCCTTCTCAGAGCCTTCGCATCAGACCGCAGCCACCTGCTCGGGCGCTGAAACCAGCAACGGCGTGTGCTGATCCTTGAGCCAGCGCTCCACTAACGGCCAGACCTCAGTCTGCGCCGGCTTGCTCACCAACATCTCGACATGACCGAAATTGCTACTGAACCCTAGCTCACGCCCCAGGCAGACAAATTGTTTCTGCTCGCTGGCCAACTGATCGAACAACTTGCGACAGGCCCAGGTCGGGTCCTGGTGATCCCCGGTTGCGCTGACCGCCAGCACCGGCACTGAAACCTCCGCTAGCCCTGCCCACCAATCCTTATCAGCATCGCCAAAACGACCGAACAGGCCATGCCAGCGCATGCTTTCCAAGGCCAGGCCAATGGGCTCGTCTTCCGGACCGCGCTTGAGCCGGGAACCAGAGAGTTGGGCAAAACGCTTGATGACCAGGCGCCCGCCCCACTCCACCATAGGAATTTTCAGCGGCCAGTAGGTGCGACTGACCTGGGTGCCGAAAAACGCCGCCGAAGCCACCCCCGCATCCCCCAGATACTGCCCGCCCAAAGCCGCCGCCAGGGTGGTCCCCCCCAGGGAATGGCCAATCCAGTGCGGTATTTGCGCACTTTGCTCACGAACGAAGGCAGCAATCGCCGGCAGATCGTAACGCGCGTAGTCAGCCACCCGATTCTTGCGGTAATCGGCATTGCGTCGCGACAGACCGTGACCGCGCATCTCGGGAATCCACACATCAAAGCCCGCTCGGGCCAGATAGGCCCCGAGGCCAATGCCCTTGGGCGAGTACCAGAAACGCCGGTTGGAAAAACTGCCGTGAAGCAAGACCACAGGCACACCCCGGGCCTCGGGCTCATCGGCCAGCCCCAGGCGGGTCACCGCCAGCTCTACGGAGCTGTCCGGACTGTTGCCGGGTTTCAAGCGATAGACATCTTCGCTGAGGTCGCCTCGACGCTCGGCACTGATCAAGGCGACGGGAAATAGATTGCTGCTGCTTTGCATATTCTTCTTGCACAAAAAAGGGCGGCATCCAGAAGAAGCACGCCCTGCTTGAATCTTCAAGAGCCGGCCAGCCTCACGAGCGACCGGCTCTTCGTTCACCGATTACGCCGCGCCCTGGCCTTCAGCCAGGAAGAACCAGGTTTCCAGCACCGAGTCCGGGTTCAACGAAACGCTTTCAATGCCCTGCTCCATCAGCCACTTGGCCAGATCCGGATGGTCCGAAGGCCCCTGGCCGCAAATGCCGATGTACTTGCCAGCCTTGTTACAGGCGGCAATGGCATTGGCCAGCAGTTTCTTGACCGCCGGATTACGCTCGTCGAACAGGTGGGCGATGATCCCGGAGTCGCGGTCCAGGCCCAGGGTCAGCTGGGTCAGGTCGTTGGAACCGATGGAGAAACCATCGAAGTACTCGAGGAACTCGTCAGCCAGGATGGCGTTGGATGGCAGTTCGCACATCATGATCACGCGCAGGCCGTTTTCGCCACGCTTGAGGCCGTTTTCAGCCAGCAGATCAACCACTTGGCTGGCTTCGCCCAAGGTACGCACGAACGGCACCATGATTTCGACGTTGGTCAGGCCCATCTCGTTGCGCACGCGTTTCAGCGCGCGGCACTCGAGCTCGAAGCAGTCACGGAAGGATTCGCTGATGTAACGCGAAGCACCGCGGAAGCCCAGCATCGGGTTTTCTTCTTCCGGCTCGTAGAGCTTGCCGCCGATCAGGTTCGCGTACTCGTTGGACTTGAAGTCCGACAGACGCACGATGACCTTCTTCGGCGTGAACGCTGCCGCCAGGGTGCTGATACCCTCGACCAGCTTGTCGACATAGAAGTCCACCGGATCGTGGTAACCGGCGATGCGCTTGTCGACGCTGTCCTTGATCTCCTGCGGCAGCCCGGCGTAATTCAACAGCGCCTTGGGGTGCACGCCGATCATGCGGTTGATGATGAATTCCAGGCGAGCCAGGCCCACGCCGGCATTGGGCAGTTGGGCGAAGTCGAAGGCGCGATCCGGGTTACCGACGTTCATCATGATCTTGAACGGCAGCTCCGGCATGGCATCCACAGAGTTCTTCTTGATGTCGAAGCCCAGTTCGCCTTCGAAGATGAAACCGGTGTCGCCCTCGGCGCAGGAAACGGTCACGCCCTGGCCGTCTTTCAGCAGCTCGGTGGCGTTGCCGCAACCGACCACCGCAGGAATACCCAGCTCGCGAGCGATGATCGCCGCGTGGCAGGTACGGCCGCCACGGTTGGTGACAATGGCGCTGGCGCGCTTCATCACCGGCTCCCAGTCCGGGTCGGTCATGTCGGAGACCAGCACGTCGCCCGGCTGGACCTTGTCCATCTCGGAAACGTCCTTGATGATCCGCACCTTGCCAGCGCCGATGCGCTGGCCGATGGCACGACCTTCCACCAGCACGGTGCCGGTTTCCTTGAGCAGGTAGCGCTCCATGACATTGGCCTGGGTGCGGCTCTTCACGGTTTCCGGACGGGCCTGGACGATGTACAGCTTGCCGTCGTCGCCGTCCTTGGCCCATTCGATGTCCATCGGGCACTGGTAGTGCTTCTCGATGATCATCGCCTGCTTGGCCAGCTCGCTGACTTCCGCATCGGTCAGGCAGAAACGCGCGCGATCGGCCGCGTCCACGTCGACGGTCTTCACCGAACGCCCGGCCTTGGCTTCATCGCCGTAAATCATCTTGATCGCCTTGCTGCCCAGGTTGCGGCGCAGAATGGCCGGACGACCGGCTGCAAGGGTGTTCTTGTGGACGTAGAACTCGTCCGGATTGACCGCACCCTGAACCACGGTTTCACCCAGGCCGTAGGCGCCGGTAATGAATACCACGTCACGGAAGCCCGACTCGGTGTCGAGGGTGAACATCACGCCGGCGGTGCCGGTTTCCGAACGGACCATGCGCTGCACACCCGCAGACAAGGCCACCAGCTTGTGGTCGAAACCCTGATGCACGCGATAGGAAATGGCGCGATCGTTGAACAGAGAAGCAAACACTTCCTTGGCCGCGCGAATCACGTTATCCACGCCACGGATGTTGAGGAAGGTTTCCTGCTGGCCGGCGAAGGAGGCGTCCGGCAAGTCTTCAGCGGTAGCCGAGGAACGTACGGCTACGGCGATGTCCGGGTTGCCCGCCGACAAAGCGGCGAAAGCGGTGCGGATTTCGGTGTTCAGGCGCTCGGGAAACTCGGCTTCCATGATCCATTGACGGATCTGCGCGCCGGTCTTGGCCAGGGCATTCACGTCATCGACATCCAGCGCATCGAGGGCGGCATGGATCTGGTCGTTCAGACCGCTCAACTCAAGAAAATCACGATAAGCCTGAGCTGTCGTGGCGAAGCCACCAGGGACCGATACGCCCGCACCTGCGAGGTTGCTGATCATCTCGCCCAGGGATGCGTTCTTGCCCCCCACATGCTCAACATCGTGTTTGCCGAGCTTATCGAGGGAAACTACGTACTCTACCAAGGTGATCTCTCCACTAACTGTGTTGGAAAAGCTCAGAAGCCGGCTGCTCTTTGGAGCGTTTGCCCGCTATATGGCCTGGACCTGGAAAATAAGTGAGAATGCGGGCCATTCCCGGCCGACAAATCGCGCCTATCATATCCAAGAATCGTCACTAGCTTAAGGCCCAAGCCGCAAATGAAACGATCTGCTTTCTTTATCTCCGACGGTACCGGCATCACAGCGGAAACCCTCGGCCAGAGCCTGTTGGCGCAGTTCGAAAACGTTACCTTCAGCAAATTCACGCGGCCGTATATCGACAGCATGGAAAAAGCGCGGGCCATGGTACAACAAATCAATATAGCCGCCGAAAAAGACGGCTATCGGCCGATTATCTTCGACACCATCGTCAATCAGGACATTCGTGAGATTCTCGCCACCTCCAATGGTTTCATGATCGACATCTTCTCGACCTTCCTCGCTCCCCTGGAACAGGAACTCAGCGAGCACTCCTCCTACTCCGTCGGCAAGTCCCATTCCATTGGCCATAACTCCAACTACATGGAACGGATCGAGGCGGTGAACTTCGCCCTGGACAACGACGACGGTGCCCGCACTCACTATTACGACAAGGCCGATCTGATCCTGGTGGGCGTGTCGCGCTGCGGCAAGACCCCGACCTGCCTGTACATGGCCATGCAATTCGGCATCCGTGCGGCCAACTACCCGCTGACCGAAGAAGACATGGAGCGCCTGCAACTACCCAACGCCCTGCGCGCCCACAAGCACAAGCTGTTCGGCCTGACCATCGACCCGGACCGGCTCACCGCGATCCGCAACGAGCGTAAGCCCAACAGTCGCTATTCCAGCTACGCCCAGTGCGAGTTCGAAGTGCGTGAAGTGGAAAATCTGTTCCGCCGCGAAAACATTCCCCACATCAACTCCACGCATTTCTCGGTGGAGGAGATCTCGGCCAAGATCCTCGTGGAAAAAGGCGTGGAGCGGCGCTTCAAGTAAGCATCGACGCCACTTCAGCCGATCCGATGTGGCAAGGACGCACCCTTGCCACATCCACACCGCCTTCAGCGTCTCACCACCCCGGCAATCCAGGCTCCTGGCTTAACGCCGCAGCCAGCGCAGCAAAGCCCTCAGTCAGTTTCCGATCATCGGCCGTGGTATTGCAGACACTGGCACGAATGAACTGCGGCACCCCTGCCTGGCCTACGGCAAAGGCCTCGGCCGTGGCCACCAGATAGTGCTGCTGCTTCAGATGCGCTTCGATCTCCGAGGCCCGCCAGGGCTCGGGAACCTGAATCCAGAAATGCGGGCATGCCTGCGGACTGCGCCACTCCAACCCTTGCAGCAAACCCGCCACCAGCCCCTTGCGGCGAGTGATCTCGGCCATTTGCTGCTGACGCAGGCGTTCGGCAATACCGTCGTCGATCCACCCGGCAGCCAGCTCCAGGACCAACGGCGTGGCCATCCAGCAGGTTGCCCGCAGCGCTGCGGCCAATCGTCCCACCAGTGGCGGCGGCCCGCACAGGAAACCGACCCGCAACCCAGCCGCCACAGCCTTGCTCAGGCTGCTGATCAAGACCGTGCGCTCCGGGGCAAAATGCGCCAACGGCGCCGGGCGCCGATCCATCAGCACGGCATGGGTTTCGTCTTCAAGAATCAACAGATTGTGTCGCCGACAGACCTCGGCAATGGCCTCCCGCCGCGTCGGGGACTGCACCGCCGTGCTGGGATTCTGCAAGGTCGGCGTGCAATACAGGGCCGCCAGCCGGTGATGCCGGCACGCCTCCTCCAGCGCTTCGGGCAACAGCCCCTGCTCATCCATGGACAGCCCCAGCAACTTGATCCCCAGCATCCGTGCAGTGCTGATCAGACCCGGATAGGTCAGGTGTTCGGTAGCCAGGGTATCCCCGGCCTTGAGCAGCGCCAGCAAGGCGACATGCAAGCCGTGCTGAGCCCCGTTGACGCAAATGACCTGCTGGGGATCAACCTGCAATCCCTCTTGGCTCAGCCAGCGGGCGCCGGCCTCGCGATAGCGCGCCAGCCCGGCTTCCGGACTGTAGCGAGCCACCTCCAGCAACCCCTGAGGATCGTCAGCCAAAGCCCGCAGACTCTGGGCGATGAAACGGCTCTCCGGCCCGGGGATATGGGTGTTGCGGCTCATGTCGAACAGCTCGGGCGACTCCGCACCCACATGACGAAAGCCGGTGTCGCGCTGACGCTGCAAACCGTCCTGACGCACGTACGTACCATCACCGACCCGCGCCACCACCTGCCCCAGGCGCTCCAGTTCGGCATAGGCACGGCTGATGGTGCCGATGGTCACGCCCAGTTGATCGGCCAGCAGCCGGTGGGGAGACAGTTTGCTACCGGGCGCCAGCAGGCCTTGCTCGATGCCCTGGTCCAGGGCCTCTGCCAGCCGCTTGTACTTGGGTCCCGAGCCCTCCTGCAACGCGGAACGCAACATTGACACCATGTCAATACTTACTTTGACAGCCATCATTTACCCCAATAACGTGCTTTACAGGTTCAATCACCGGAAATGACTCGCCAAATATAGGGGTCAATTGCCAATCACGAAAGGAATGTCAGTGTGAACACCCTCACGGCAGCACCTAACACGCCTGTGTCATCGCGCCAGTGGCTCGCCACGCTGGTGACCTGCACCCTGTTCCTGATTGTCTGCCTGAGCTGGGGCACCACCTGGCTGGGCATCAAGATTGCCGTGGAGAGCGTGCCGCCGCTGACCGCCGCCGGGCTGCGCTTTCTGATCGCCTTCCCGCTGTTCGCCTGCTTTGCCTGGCTGCGCCGCGAACCACTGATGTTTCCCAAAGGCAGCCGCGGTTTCTTGCTGTTCGTCACCCTGTGCTACTTCAGCCTGCCCTACACCTTGCTCAACTACGGCGAGGTCCACGTCTCCTCGGGCCTGACCGCGCTGCTGTTCAGCTGCATGCCGGTGTTCATCCTGATTTTTTCCGCCTTGCTGTTGCGCGAGAAGATTCATCTGGCACAACTGCTGGGCATCGCTGTCGGCTTCGCCAGCCTGTTCCAGATCATCCGCGGCCAGGGCCTGCTCAGCGATCACAACGAACTGTCGGGGGTACTGGCGATTCTCGGCGCGGCGCTGCTGCATGCACTGTGCTACGTGGTCACCAAGAAACACGGCAGCGCCATCAGTGTCATCACCTACAACACCTTGCCAATCGGCATCGCCGGTTTACTGCTGTGCCTGACGGGGCTGGGGATTGAGCAACCGGACTTTGCCGCCATCAGCCCGCGTTCCTGGGGCGCCTTGCTGTATCTGGGGCTGGCCGCTTCGGTGGGCGGGTTCATTGTCTACTTCTTCCTGCTCAAGCGACTGAACCCGGTGATCCTGTCCTTCGTGTTCATCATTTTCCCGGTGTTCGCGGTGATCATCGGCGCCTGGTACGAAGGACAGAGCCTGTCCCGGGACTTGCTGCTGTACTCCGCCACCCTGCTCGGCGGCTTTGCCATCACCAAATTGCCATTGGATAAATGGCTGTCCAGAACACCTGCCCAAGACTAAAGGAACTCAGTAGCGGCGAGTTTGCTCACCAAGCCCATCGGAACGCCGGGGCCGCCCGGCGAACCGGTGTCATCACTGACATTCATCGCGAGCAAGCTCGTCCCTACAAAGGGAGAAGGTTGCCTCAGATCACCAGCAGATCGACGAACCTATGCACCGGTGTTGCCTCCAGGCGTGCTGGGTCCTTGCACAGTTGGAAAATCTGCGTCGAACGCTGGGCGGTGAAGCGCGTGGCCAGATTGGCCTTGAACTTGTCCTCCAGCAATGGAATGCCTTCGGCGCGGCGACGACGGTGACCGATGGGATATTCCACCGCCACCTGCTCGGTACTGGAGCCGTCCTTGAAGAACACCTGCACGGCATTGGCGATGGAGCGCTTGTCGGCCTCCAGGTATTCCCGGGTGTAACGCGGGTCTTCGACGATCTCCATCTTGCCCCGCAACTGATCGATGATCGGATGCGCAGCGTGAAAATCATCTTCATAGTGCTCGGCCACCAAGTTACCGAACGCCAGGGGCACGGCGGTCATGTATTGCAGGCAATGATCACGATCGGCGGCATTGGCCAAGGGGCCGACCTTGGAAATGATGCGGATCGCCGATTCATGGGTGGTGATGACGATCCGGTCGATCTCGGGCAAGCGATTGCGCACCAGGGGATGCAGAGTCACCGCCGCTTCACAGGCGGTCTGAGCGTGGAACTCCGCTGGGAAGCTGATCTTGAACAGTACGTTTTCCATCACGTAACTGGCGTACTTCTGCGGCAGGCTGAAACAGCGCTGCGCCTCGGGCTTCAACGCCAGGTCCTTGTTGGTGTGACTGAACAGCACGTCATAGAAGCCCCATTGCGGCGCCGTCAGGACGCCGGGAATCCCCATCTCGCCACGCAGGGCGATGTCCGCCAGGCGCACCCCACGGCTTGAAGCATCGCCCGCCGCCCAGGATTTGCGCGAACCGGCATTGGGGGCATGACGATAGGTCCGCAGCGCCTGGCCGTCGACAAAGGCATGGGACAGCGCCGCCAGCAACTGCTCGCGGTTGGCGCCCATCAACTTGGCGCAGACCGCTGTGGAGGCCACCTTTACCAACAGCACATGATCGAGACCGACCCGGTTGAAGGAGTTTTCCAGGGCCATCACCCCCTGGATCTCATGGGCCATGACCATCGCTCGCAGCACATCGCCCATGGTCAACGGCGCTTCACCATTGGCCACACGCTTTTGCGAGAGATGGTCGGCCACCGCGAGAATGCCGCCGAGGTTGTCCGAGGGATGCCCCCATTCGGCCGCGAGCCAGGTGTCGTTGTAATCCAGCCAACGCACGATGCAGCCGATGTCCCAGGCCGCCTTCACCGGGTCCAGACGATAGCTGGTGCCGGGAACCCGGGCACCGAAGGGCACCACCGTGCCTTCGACAATCGGTCCCAGGTGCTTGGTGCATTCAGGGAAACGCAGGGCCAGCAAGCCGCAGCCCAAGGTATCCATCAGGCAATTGCGGGCGGTATCGAGGGCTTCCCGGGAGTCGATGACGTAGTCCAGGACATAGTCGGCAATGTCCCGCAAAACCGGGTCGTAATCGGGACGGTTGTTCAGGTCAACGTTGGCGCTCATGAGTGCTTCACTCCTGTTGCAAGGTTGTGGGTGGCGGTGATTCCTCAGGTACAGGTCAATAACGGCATGGCAGGTCTGCGCCTGCTCAGCGATTCAATAACAACATCACGACTGGCGGTGGTGGCGAGGGAGCAAGCCCCACCACCACGCCAGCGTGGCTCTGCTTAGAAACTGTCGCCAGGCACTCGCACCCAGCCTTCCATCAGCACTCGGGCGCTGCGGCTCATGATGGCCTTGACCACGGTCCAGTCAGCGCCGCTTTGAGTGGCTTCGGCGCCGACGCGCAAGGTGCCCGAAGGGTGACCAAAACGTACCGCGCTGCGTGCACCGCCACCGGCCGCCAGATTGACCAGGGTCCCGGGAATTGCCGCCGCGGTGCCGATGGCCACCGCGGCGGTGCCCATCATCGCGTGATGCAGCTTGCCCATGGACATGGCCCGCACCAGCAGATCGACGTCCCCGGCCTTGATCGCCTTGCCGCTGGAAGCCTGGTAATCCGCCGGCGGCGCCACAAAGGCCACTTTCGGCGTGTGCTGACGCTGGGCGGCTTGGTCCAGGTGCTGAATCAGCCCCATGCGCAGGGCACCGTGGGCGCGGATGGTCTCGAACATCGCCAGGGCCTTGGGGTCGCCATTGATGTCGCCCTGCAGTTCGGTGCCGCGATAACCGATGTCCGCCGCGTTGACAAAGATCGTCGGAATCCCGGCATTGATCAGAGTCGCCTTGAAGGTGCCGACACCGGGGACTTCCAAGTCGTCCACCAGGTTGCCGGTGGGGAACATCGAACCACCGGCGCCCTCTTCCTCGGCCGCCGGATCGAGGAATTCCAGCTGCACTTCGGCCGCCGGAAAGGTCACCCCATCCAGCTCGAAATCACCGGTTTCCTGAACCTCGCCGTTGGTGATCGGCACGTGGGCGATGATGCTCTTGCCGATATTCGCTTGCCAGATGCGCACCACCGCCACGCCGTTCTGCGGAATGCGCGCCGGGTCCACCAGGCCGCTGCTGATGGCGAAGGAGCCGACCGCCGCCGAGAGGTTGCCGCAGTTGCCGCTCCAGTCGACGAAGGCCTTGTCGATGGCCACCTGACCGAACAGGTAATCGACGTCGTGATCGGCCTTGATGCTCTTGGACAGGATCACCGTCTTGCTGGTGCTGGAGGTGGCACCGCCCATGCCGTCGATCTGCTTGTCATAGGGATCGGGGCTGCCGATCACTCGCAGCAGCAGGGCATCGCGGGCCGCGCCCGGCAACTGCGCGGCCTCGGGCAGGTCCTGCAGGTTGAAGAACACACCCTTGCTGGTGCCGCCACGCATGTAGGTGGCGGGAATCTTGATTTGCGCTACAAATGCCATGAATTTCAGGTCCCGATAATGACCGGGGGCGGTGCCTTGCGGCCCGCCCCCGGTACGTTGCTTAGCTGGCTACGGCCGATTCCAGGAAGTCCTGGGCGAAGCGTTGCAGCACCCCACCCGCCTCGTAGATCGACACTTCTTCGGCGGTGTCGAGGCGGCAGGTAACCGGCACCTCCAACCGCTCGCCGTTGCGGCGGTTGATCACCAGGGTCAACTGCGCCCGTGGCGTGCGTTCGCCGATCACGTCGTAGGTTTCAGTGCCGTCGATGCCCAGGGTCTTGCGGTCGGTGCCCGCGAGGAACTCCAGCGGCAGCACCCCCATGCCCACCAGGTTGGTGCGGTGGATGCGCTCGAAGCCTTCGGCGACGATGGCTTCCACGCCCGCCAGGCGCACGCCCTTGGCCGCCCAGTCGCGGGACGAACCCTGGCCGTAGTCGGCGCCGGCAATGATGATCAGCGGCTGCTTGCGCTGCATGTAGGTTTCGATGGCTTCCCACATCCGCGTCACTTTGCCTTCCGGCTCGATGCGCGCCAGGGAGCCCTGCTTGACCTTGCCGTTTTCCTCGACCATTTCATTGAACAGTTTCGGGTTGGCGAAGGTCGCACGCTGGGCGGTCAAGTGGTCGCCACGGTGGGTCGCGTAGGAGTTGAAGTCCTCTTCCGGCAGGCCCATTTTCGCCAGGTACTCACCGGCCGCACTGTCGAGCATGATGGCGTTGGACGGCGACAGGTGGTCGGTGGTGATGTTGTCCGGCAGCACTGCCAGCGGGCGCATGCCCTTGAGGCTGCGCTCCCCGGCCAGCGCCCCTTCCCAATAAGGCGGACGGCGGATGTAGGTGCTCTGCGGGCGCCAGTCGTACAGCGGCTCGACTTTCGGGCCGGTGTCTTCGTGGATGGCGAACATCGGGATGTAGACCTTGCGGAACTGCTCCGGCTTGACCGCTGACTTGACCACGGCGTCGATCTCTTCGTCGCTCGGCCAGATGTCCTTGAGGCGGATTTCCCGGCCGTCGGCATCCAGGCCCAGCACGTCCTTCTCGATATCGAAGCGGATGGTGCCGGCAATCGCGTAGGCCACCACCAGCGGCGGCGAAGCCAGGAACGCCTGCTTGGCATAAGGGTGGATGCGCCCGTCGAAGTTGCGGTTGCCCGACAGCACGGCGGTGGCGTACAGGTCGCGATCGATGATCTCTTTCTGGATCACCGGGTCCAGGGCGCCGGACATGCCGTTGCAGGTGGTGCAGGCAAAAGCCACCACGCCAAAGCCCAGCTGTTCCAGTTCATGGCCCAGGCCGGCTTCTTCCAGGTACATGGCCACGGTTTTCGAACCTGGAGCCAGGGACGACTTGACCCACGGCTTGCGGGTCAACCCCAGCTTGTTGGCGTTGCGCGCCAGCAGGCCGGCAGCAATCACGTTGCGCGGGTTGCTGGTGTTGGTGCAACTGGTGATGGCGGCGATGATCACCGCGCCGTCGGGCATCTGCCCCGGCACTTCGGACCACTGCCCGGCAATGCCCTTGGCCGCCAGGTCGCGGGTGGCGACCCGGGCGTGGGGGTTGCTCGGCCCGGCCATGTTGCGCACCACCGACGACAGGTCGAACTGCAGGCCGCGCTCGTAACGCGCGCTCTTCAGGCTGTCGGCCCACAGGCCGGTGTGCTTGGCGTAGCTCTCCACCAGACGCACTTGTTCGTCTTCACGACCGGTGAGCTTGAGGTAGTCGATGGTCTGCTGGTCGATGTAGAACATCGCCGCGGTGGCGCCGTATTCCGGGGCCATGTTGGAGATGGTGGCTCGGTCGCCCAGGGTCAGGGCCGCGGCGCCTGCGCCGAAGAACTCCAGCCAGGCCCCCACCACTTTCTGTTTGCGCAGGAACTCAGTCAGCGCCAGCACCATGTCGGTGGCGGTGATCCCCGGTTGCAGCTTGCCGGTGAGCTCGACGCCGATGATTTCCGGCAAGCGCATCCACGAAGCGCGACCGAGCATGACGTTCTCGGCTTCCAGGCCGCCGACGCCGATGGCGATCACACCCAGGGCGTCCACGTGGGGGGTGTGGCTGTCGGTGCCGACGCAGGTATCCGGGAAGGCCACCCCGTCGCGCACCTGGATCACCGGGGACATTTTCTCCAGGTTGATCTGATGCATGATGCCGTTGCCCGGCGGGATCACGTCGACGTTCTTGAAGGCTTTCTTGGTCCAGTTGATGAAGTGGAAACGGTCTTCGTTGCGCCGGTCTTCGATGGCGCGGTTCTTGTCGAAGGCGTCCGGATCGAAGCCGCCGCACTCCACGGCCAGGGAGTGGTCGACGATCAACTGGGTCGGCACCACCGGGTTGACCAGCGCTGGATCACCGCCCTGGTCGGCGATGGCGTCGCGCAGGCCGGCCAGATCCACCAACGCAGTCTGGCCAAGGATGTCATGGCACACCACGCGGGCTGGGAACCAGGGAAAGTCCAGGTCGTCACGACGTTCGATCAACTGGCCCAGGGACGCCTTGAGGGTCGCCGGATCACAGCGACGCACCAGGTTCTCCGCCAGCACGCGGGAGGTATAGGGCAGGCTGTCGTAAGCGCCTGGCTGAAGCGCATCGACCGCCGCACGGGCGTCGAAGTAGTCCAGCTGGCTGCCGGGCAGCGTCTTGCGAAATTCAGTGTTCATGGTCAGGGGACTCGATCACGGTAGTTTCAAAGGGAGCGCCTGGCACCGTGTTGAATGGACATCTATCCCTTGTCGGAGCGAGCTTGCTCGCGATGACTGAATCAGATCCGACATTGCTGTCGGCTGATCCATCGCTATCGCGAGCAAGTTCGCTCCTACAGGTTTGTGGTTCATTCAAGCCACAATGCCGGCGCCCTCCCGGTCAGCGGCGTTCGATTGGCACGAACTTGCGCTGGTCAACGCCGATGTACTCGGCGCTTGGACGGATGATGCGGTTGTTGCCACGCTGTTCGAACACATGAGCAGCCCAGCCGGTCAGGCGCGAACACACGAAGATCGGCGTGAACAACTTGGTGGGAATGCCCATGAAGTGGTACGCCGAGGCGTGGTAGAAGTCGGCGTTGGGGAAGAGTTTCTTCTGCTCCCACATGGTCTTGTCGATGGCTTCGGATACCGGGAACAGCACCTTGTCGCCCACTTCGTCGGCGAGCTTCTTCGACCAGCCCTTGATCACCTCGTTGCGCGGGTCGTTGTCTTTGTAGATCGCGTGACCAAAGCCCATGATCTTGTCCTTGCGCTCCAGCATCCGCAGCAACTCGGCAGTCGCCTCCTCGGGGCTCTGGAAGCGCTCGATCAGTTCCATGGCTGCCTCGTTGGCACCACCGTGCAGCGGGCCGCGCAGCGAACCGATGGCTGCAGTAATGCACGAGTACAGGTCCGACAGGGTCGAGGCACAGACCCGGGCGGTGAAGGTGGAAGCGTTGAATTCGTGCTCGGCGTAAAGGATCAGCGAGACGTTCATCACCTTGACGTGCAAGTCGCTGGGCTTCTTGCCGTGCAGCAAGTGCAGGAAGTGGCCACCGATGGTCTGCTCGTCGCTGACACAGCTGATGCGCACGCCTTCGTGGCTGAAGCGGTACCAGTAGCACATGATCGCCGGGAAGGCCGCCAGCAGGCGGTCGGTGACGTCATGCTGTTGGGAGAAGTCCTTCTCCGGCTCGATGTTGCCGAGGAACGAGCAACCGGTGCGCATCACGTCCATCGGATGGGCCTGGGCCGGAATCCGCTCCAGCACTTCCTTGAGCGCCTGAGGCAGGTCCCGCAGCTTGCTCAGCTTGGCGCTGTAGGCGGCCAACTGTTCCTGGGTCGGCAGATCGCCGTACAACAGCAGGTAGGCCACTTCCTCGAACTGCGCATCGGCCGCCAGTTCGCGCACGTCATAGCCGCGATAGGTCAACCCGGCACCGGCCTGGCCCACGGTGGACAGCGCGGTTTGCCCGGCCACCTGGCCGCGCAGACCTGCGCCACTCAATACTTTTGCTTCGGCCATTGCTCTCTCCAATCTTGAATTTGTTAGGGACTTGGCAACTTCATCAACGGTTTGTTCGTGGTTCGCGAATCAACCTTTCTTCTGCGCGAACAGCGCGTCGAGCTTCTGCTCGAAGCTGTGGTAGTCGATGCGCTCGTAGAGCTCCATGCGGGTCTGCATGGTGTCGATCACGTTCTGCTGGGTGCCGTCGCGACGGATCGCGGTGTAGATGTTTTCCGCCGCCTTGTTCATGGCGCGGAACGCCGACAGCGGGTACAGCACCAGGGAAACATCCACGGATTTCAGTTGTTCGGTGGTGTACAGCGGGGTCGCGCCGAATTCGGTGATGTTGGCCAGGATCGGCGCCTTCACCCGGTCGGCGAAGATCTTGTACATCTCAAGCTCGGTGATGGCTTCCGGGAACACCATGTCGGCACCGGCCTCGATGCACGCCGCGGCGCGCTCCAGGGCCGACTCCAGGCCTTCCACCGCCAAAGCATCGGTACGCGCCATGATCACGAAACTGTCGTCGGTGCGAGCATCCACCGCAGCCTTGATGCGGTCGACCATTTCCTGCTGGGACACGATCTCTTTATTAGGACGGTGACCGCAGCGCTTGGCGCCGACCTGGTCCTCGATGTGGATCGCCGCCGCGCCGAACTTGATCATCGACTTGACAGTGCGGGCCACGTTGAAGGCCGAGGAGCCAAAGCCGGTGTCCACGTCCACCAGCAGCGGCAGGTCGCAGACGTCGGTGATGCGGCGCACGTCGGTGAGGACGTCGTCGAGGCCGGTGATGCCCAGGTCAGGCACGCCGAGGGAACCGGCGGCGACCCCGCCGCCAGACAGGTAGATCGCCTTGAAGCCGGCGCGCTTGGCCAGCAGGGCGTGGTTGGCGTTGATCGTGCCCACCACTTGCAATGGCTGTTCGCTGGCGACCGCATCGCGGAAACGCTGGCCTGGAGTGCTCTTGTTGGAACTCATGACTCACCTCGTGGAGTGGCTGTCTGATGGGCGCTGTCCTGGTAGTGACGCGCGATGTTGCGTTTCGAGGCGCCGATGTGGCGGCGCATCAGTAGCTCGGCCAGTTCGCCGTCGCGATCGGCAATGGCGTCGAGAATCCGGTGGTGTTCGGCAAAGGCCTGGTGCGGGCGGTTGGGGGTCGCGGAGAACTGGATGCGATACATGCGCACCAACTGATACAGCTCGCCACAGAGCATTTGCGTGAGGGTGCGGTTGCCCGCGCCCTGGATGATCCGGTAGTGGAAGTCGAAATCCCCTTCCTGCTGGTAGTAGCCGACCCCGGCCTGGAACGCCGCATCGCGCTCATGGGTATCGAGCACCCGGCGCAATTCGTCGATTTCCTCGCTGGTCATGCGCTCCGCCGCCAGGCGACAGGCCATGCCCTCCAGGGATTCGCGGATTTCGTAGAGTTCGATCAGCTCGGCGTGACTCAGGGATACCACCCGGGCCCCGACATGAGGCACACGCACCAACAGGCGCTGGCCTTCCAGGCGGTGGATGGCTTCGCGCAGCGGGCCGCGACTGATGCCGTAGGTTCGGGCCAGCTCAGGCTCGGAGATCTTGCTGCCCGGGGCGATCTCGCCCTTGACGATGGCGGCCTGGATGCGCCGGAAGACGTTTTCGGACAGGGTCTCAGAATCGTCCTGTGTCGGCAGCGGATGTTCCAGTTGACCCAACATATTGTCGACACCTTTAAAATCAATGAGGCAAAAACTAGCCAATACCCCCAAAACAGTCAAAGGAAAAATTGAGATTGTCGACAATCGTCTAATAACCCTTTGCACCCAAACGAGACAAAAGGCCCGCCCCCGACGCTGGCGCCATAAAACCAGCATGCTAGAATGCTGCCCGCATTGGCCTGTCATCTTTTTATGACACGCATACGAGGGAGCTTGCGCAGCAATGCCGGTCGCCTTGAACTGAAGAACCCAAGCCCATCAGGATCTATGAGACTCAAGGCCCTTCCCCTACTCCTCTGTCTGCCTGCCCTGCCCGGTCTCAGTGCCGCCGCCGGCAAGACGGTCTACGGTTTGAACGAGTACGCGCATCTATCAGGTATCGACCTGGAAGTTGCTGCCAAGCTCGACACCGGCGCCAAGACTGCGTCCTTAAGTGCCCGCGACATCAAGCGCTTCAAGCGCAATGGCGAGTCCTGGGTGCGTTTCTACCTGGCCATCGACACCGCCCATTCCCACCCCATCGAACGGCCCCTGGCCCGGGTCAGCAAGATCAAGCGCCGCGCCGGCGACTATGATCCCGATGAGGACAAGAACTACACCGCGCGCCCGGTGATCGCTCTGGATGTCTGCATGGGCAGTGCCTTGCGCAGCATCGAAGTGAACCTGACCGACCGCAGCACTTTCCAATACCCGCTGCTGATTGGCTCCGAAGCGCTGAAACGCTTCGATGCGCTGGTCGACCCCAGTCTTAAATACGCTGCTGGCAAACCCGCCTGCGCCACCGACGCTCATACCGCAGAGTAATTCCAATGCGCTCTCTTACCCTTCATCTGAAAGTCCTGATCGCCATCCTGGTGGTGCTGGGCATTTCGATCACGGCCTATCAGATCTTCGTGCTCGGCATTCCGGTGACCGAAGACGCCACCGACGATCTGTGGAACATCGACGCCAAGGTCGAGTTCGTCGCCAACGGCAAGGACCCGATCAAGATCCAGATGTTCGTGCCGCCCCTGAGCCGCGACTACGTGAGCCTCAACGAGAGCTTCATTTCCAACAACTACGGGGTGGCGGTCAACCGCGTCGACGGCAACCGCAAGGTCACCTGGTCGGCACGCCGGGCCAAGGGCAACCAGACCCTGTACTACCGCCTGGTGCTGACCAAGCGCTACAGCGCCGAGAAGTCCAAGGTCAAGGGCCCGACCTTCCGCGACAGCATGGCCGTGGAAGGCGCGGAAAAGATCGCCGCCGAAGCCCTGCTGGCGCCAATCCGCCAGCACTCGGCGGACGTCGAGACCTTCATCAGCGAAGCCATCAAGCGCGTCAACAACGCCAATGACGACAACGCCAAGCTGCTGCTGGCCGGCGACCCCTCCAGCGCCAACAAGGCCAGGATCGTCGAGCTGCTGCTGTCCATCGCCCACGTGCCGATGGAGAAGGTCCACACCATCCGCCTGGTGGCCGATCAGCCGCAGACCCCGGAACTCTGGCTGCGCAGCTTCAACGGCACCGACTGGCTGTACTTCAACCCGGAAACCGGCGAACAGGGCATGCCCAGCGACCGCCTGCTGTGGTGGACCGGCGATGACAACCTGATCACCGTCGATGGCGGCAAGAAGGCCAACGTCACCTTCAGCCTCAACAACAGCGAAATGAACGCCATTCGCCTGGCCAAGCTGACCGACGAGAACACCGACGCCAACTTCCTCGAATACTCGCTGTACGGCCTGCCGCTGCAGACCCAGCAGACCTTCATGATCATGGTGATGATCCCCATCGGCGTGCTGGTGATCCTGGTGTTGCGCAACCTGATCGGCCTGCAGACCCTGGGCACCTTCACCCCGGTGCTGATCGCCCTGGCATTCCGCGAGACCCAGTTGGGCTTCGGTATCGTACTGTTCACGGTGATTACCGCCCTGGGCCTGTCCTTGCGCTCGTATCTGGAACACTTGAAGTTGCAGATGCTGCCGCGGCTGTCGGTGGTGCTGACCTTCGTCGTGGTGCTGATCGCCGCCATCAGCCTGTTCAGCCATAAGCTGGGCCTGGAGCGCGGGCTGTCGGTGGCGCTGTTCCCGATGGTGATCCTGACCATGACCATCGAACGCCTGTCCATCACCTGGGAAGAACGTGGCGGCGGCCACGCGATGAAAGTCGCCATTGGCACCCTGTTCGCCGCCTCCCTGGCGCACCTGATCATGAGCGTGCCGGAGCTGACGTACTTCGTCTTCACCTTCCCGGCAATGCTGCTGATCCTGGTGGGCTTCATGCTGGCGATGGGGCGCTACCGCGGCTACCGCCTGACGGAGCTCGTGCGTTTCAAAGCCTTCGTCAAGGCTGACTCCTGATGTTCGGCCTGTGGAAGACCTGGAAAGCCCTGGAAGCGCGGGGAATCATGGGCATCAACCGGCGTAATGCCGACTACGTGCTCAAGTACAACAAGCGCAGCCTGTACCCCATCGTCGATGACAAGATCATCACCAAGGAGCGGGCGATCAAGGCCGGCATCCATGTGCCGGAACTGTACGGGGTGATCTCCACCGAGAAGGAAATCGACAAGCTCGACGAGATCATCGGTGGGCGCAACGACTTCGTGATCAAGCCGGCGCAAGGCGCCGGTGGTGACGGCATCCTGGTGATCGCCGACCGCTTCGAAGGCCGCTATCGCACGGTGTCCGGGAAGATCATCAGCCATGAGGAGATTGAGCATCAGATCTCCAGCATCCTCACCGGCCTGTATTCCCTGGGCGGCCACCGCGACCGGGCACTGATCGAATACCGGGTGACCCCCGACCAGATCTTCAAGAGCATCAGCTACGAAGGCGTGCCGGACATCCGCATCATCGTGCTCATGGGCTACCCGGTGATGGCCATGCTGCGCCTGCCAACCCGCCAGTCCGGGGGCAAGGCCAACCTGCACCAGGGCGCCATTGGCGTCGGTGTCGACCTGGCCACCGGCCTGACTCTGCGCGGCACCTGGCTGAACAACATCATCACCAAGCACCCGGACACCACCAACGCCGTGGACGGCGTGCAACTGCCCTACTGGGACGGTTTCATGAAGCTGGCAGCCGGCTGCTACGAGCTCTGTGGCCTGGGTTACATCGGCGTGGACATGGTGCTGGACCAGGACAAGGGCCCGCTGATTCTCGAGCTCAACGCCCGGCCAGGGCTGAATATCCAGATCGCCAACGACTGCGGCCTGACCCAGCGTACCCACGCGATTGAAGCCCACCTTGAGCAACTCAAGGCCCGGGGCATCAAGGAAACCGTCGAAGAGCGAGTACGCTTCGCCCAGGAGCTGTTCGGCCACATTCCGCCGGTGGAAGGCTGATAACGGCTGCCGCGAGGTACGAAGGCAATTTTCGCAGCCTGCGGCAGCGGCTACAGGTCGGTGAATGCGCCCTGAATCAGGCAATCACCGACATACCCTCTAGGAGCAATTCCTGCACAGGCATACAATCGCCAACCGCGCTCCGATGGCTGATTTGCCCCGCATGTTGACCTGTTCCGTACACCCGCTTCCTTATCGCGCCAACCCCGCCGAGTATTTCGCGGCAATCGAACACGCCCCCGGTGCCGTGCTGCTGGACAGCGGCCGGCCCAGTGCCGAGCGCGGTCGCTATGACCTGCTCAGTGCCTGGCCACTGGCCGAGCTGACAGTGGCCGACGACGAACGTGGCGGCGACTTCCTCCAGCGTCTGCGGCACAACCTGCAGCAGCTGGGCCCGGCCGAGGTCCCGGCGCCCTATGAGCTGCCCTTCGCCGGCGGCCTGATCGGCTACCTCAGCTACGACTTCGGTCGGCATCTGGAGCGCCTGCCGAGCCAGGCCCGGGATGACCTGCACCTGCCGGACGCGCGCTTTGGCCTGTATGGCTGGGCGCTGATCAATGACCACCAGACGGGTACCAGCCAACTGCTGTTCCACCCCAGCCTGGACGCCGCCGAACGCCAGCGCCTGATCCAGCTGTTCAACCAGCCACTGCCCGCGTCGCAGTCGGCATTCAAGCTGACCAGCGCCATGCAGCCTGATCTGAGCGCCGAGGATTACCGCCAGGCCTTCCAGCGCATCCAGCACTACATCCAGGCCGGCGACTGCTATCAGGTGAACTTCGCCCAGCGCTTTCGCGGCCAGTACCAGGGCGATCCCTGGGTCGCCTACTGCGCGTTGCGCGCGGCCTGTCCGACGCCCTTCTCCGGTTTTCAGCGCCTGCCGGACGGTGGCGCGGTGCTTAGCCTGTCGCCGGAGCGCTTCGTTCATGTCAGCCAGGGCCGGGTGGAAACCCGGCCGATCAAGGGCACTCGTCCCCGGGGCCGGGACGCCGCAGAAGACGCCGCCAACGCCGCCGAGCTGCTGGCCAGCCCCAAGGACCGCGCGGAAAACCTGATGATCGTCGACCTGCTGCGCAACGACCTGGGGCGCACTTGCCGCACCGGCTCGGTGCGCGTGCCGGAGCTGTTCAGCCTGGAAAGCTACCCCAACGTGCACCATCTGGTGAGCAGCGTGACCGGCGAGCTGGCGCACGACAAGGACGCCCTGGACCTGATCGCCGGCAGCTTCCCCGGCGGCTCGATCACCGGCGCGCCGAAGATCCGTTCGATGCAGATCATCGACGAACTGGAGCCCACGCGACGGGCGCTGTACTGCGGCTCGCTGCTGTACCTGGATGTGCGCGGGGAAATGGACAGTTCGATCGCCATCCGCAGCCTGTTGGCCAAGGGCGGGCAGATCTGTTGCTGGGGCGGTGGCGGAATCGTCGCGGATTCGGACTGGCAGGCGGAGTACCAGGAATCCATCACCAAGGTGCGGGTGCTGCTGGAAACGCTGCAGGGGCTCTGAACCCCTGTAGCCGCTGCCGCAGGCTGCGATCGACTGCGAAGCAGGCGCCGCTGTTGAGGCCTCGAAGCCCCTGCGGGGCTTGTCGCAGCCTGCGGCAGCGGCTACAGGTGCGGTTTACAGGCTCAAGGTGCGGTTGGAAGCCTTGATGAACTCCTGCTTCAGCTCGGCAAAACTGTGCACCGCGGGGAACTGCGGGAACTCGCGGATCACGTTGTCCGGGGCATGGAACAGGATGCCGGCATCGGCCTCGCCGAGCATGGTCGTGTCGTTGTAGGAATCCCCCGCCGCGATCACCCGGTAGTACAGGCTCTTGAAGGCCAGCACCGATTGACGCTTGGGGTCCTTCTGGCGCAGCTGATAACCGGTCACCCGACCAGCGTCATCGGTGATCAGGCGGTGACACAGCAAGGTCGGGAAACCCAGCTGGCGCATCAAGGGCTGGGAAAACTCATAGAAGGTGTCGGAGAGGATCACCACCTGGAAACGTTCGCGCAGCCAGTTGACGAACTCCACCGCGCCGTCCAGGGGCTTGAGGGTGGCGATCACTTCCTGGATGTCGGACAGCTTCAGGCCGTGCTCGTCGAGAATCCGCAGGCGCTGCTTCATCAATACGTCGTAGTCGGGAATATCCCGGGTGGTTGCCTTGAGGGATTCAATCCCGGTTTTTTCGGCAAAGGCGATCCAGATTTCCGGGACCAAGACACCTTCCAGATCGAGACAGGCAATTTCCACAAGACACTCCCATTGGTTCTGATTATTGAAGTTGAGCGAGCAAAAGGACTGCCGAACTCTAGCGATTCGCCTGCGCAGGCGCAACGCAGAGGAGCGCGCCAGGGCCGGGTGGATTTTGTTAAGATCGCCCCCCTATAGAGCGCACAGCGCCACCGACCTGTAGGAAACCGCCCTGATGACCCCATCGTTCGACGTCGCTGAACTCGCCGCGACCTATGCCAACAAATCCGCCCAGGACATTCTCAAGCTGGCCTTTGCCCAGTTCGGTGACGACCTGTGGATCTCCTTCAGCGGCGCCGAGGATGTGGTGCTGGTGGACATGGCCTGGAAGCTGAACAAGAACGTCAAGGTGTTCAGCCTGGACACCGGTCGCCTGCACCCGGAAACCTACCGCTTCATCGATCAGGTGCGCGAACACTACAAGATCGACATCGAACTGATCTCGCCGGACCACAGCAAGCTCGAACCCTTCGTCAAGGAAAAGGGCCTGTTCAGCTTCTACAAAGACGGCCACGGCGAATGCTGCGGCATCCGCAAGATCGAACCGCTGCGACGCAAACTGTCCACCGTCAGCGCCTGGGCCACCGGCCAGCGCCGCGACCAGAGCCCGGGCACCCGCAGCCAGGTGGCGGTGCTGGAGATCGACAGCGCCTTCTCCACGCCAGAGCGCGCCCTGTACAAGTTCAACCCGCTGGCGCAGATGAGCAGCGAAGAGATCTGGGGCTACATCCGCATGCTCGAACTGCCGTACAACAGCCTGCATGAGCGCGGCTTCATCAGCATCGGCTGCGAGCCCTGCACCCGCCCGGTACTACCCAACCAGCACGAGCGCGAAGGCCGCTGGTGGTGGGAAGAAGCCACCCAGAAGGAATGCGGCCTGCACGCCGGCAACCTCATCAGCAAAGCCTGACCCTCCCCCTTCTCCCCTGGAACCGGCTTGCCGGCGAAAGCCCCTCGCCCTGAGGACGCGTTCGCCGGCAAACGGAACGCCAACCGACGCACCCGCAAAACCTGTACACATAAATGTCACCAAGGGTGCCATTTATGTGTGCACTTTCAGCACCCTCCGCCCCAAAAAGTGACAGTCCTTTCTGCCGTCAACATTCATACGACAGCCAATCGCATCCGCCGAAAAATAAATACCTGTTCAAACGGTCAATTTTTAATCCATCTTTTTCATACAGTTAGGAGCAGACCATAACAAAACGAAATCAGCAGCCGATTTCATAGTTTCAAAACTGGCACAGAAGTGGCTTTAGTCGACCTATGTTTTGTATACAAAAATAGCAAAACATACATACACTAACCGTCCGCACGCCTGATCCACGACTCAAGCTGCAGATGCCCAGAACCCAGTGATTCCACCCCTGCGACGAAGATTGTCGAGCCTTGCGCTCAAGCACAGTCATCCGGGGCCGGAATCAGGAGCCGCCGGAATGCACACCAGCCCTTCCAACAACATCGCACTGGATCTGCCCTCCTCGCCGCACTCGCACCACCTGCAACAGCCCATCGCCACAACCGACCCGGACAGCGTCATCCTCAGCCCGCGCCTGCACAACCGCGACCTGGCGCCAACCAAGGTCGAAGGCCGGCGCTGGGGTGGCTACAGCATCTTTGCCCTGTGGACCAACGATGTGCACAACATCGCCAACTACTCCTTTGCCATCGGCCTCTACGCCCTGGGCCTGGGTGGCTGGCAGATCCTCCTGTCGCTGGGAATAGGCGCGGCGCTGGTGTACTTCTTCATGAACCTGTCCGGCTACATGGGACAGAAGACCGGGGTGCCGTTCCCGGTGATCAGCCGCATCAGCTTCGGCATCCATGGCGCGCAGATACCGGCACTGATCCGCGCGGTGATCGCCATCGCCTGGTTCGGCATCCAGACCTACCTGGCCTCGGTGGTATTTCGCGTGTTGCTCACGGCCATTCATCCGGGGTTCGCCGACTACGACCACAACTCGATCCTCGGCCTCTCGACCCTGGGCTGGGCCTGTTTCGTGGTGATCTGGCTGGTGCAACTGGTGATCCTCGCCTACGGCATGGAGATGATCCGCCGCTACGAAGCCTTCGCCGGGCCGATCATTCTGCTGACCGTGGCCTGCCTCGCCGGGTGGATGTACACCCAGGCCGACGGGCAGATTGCCTGGTCGATCCGCGAACCTTTGACCGGCGGAGAAATGTGGCGGCAGATCTTCGCCGGCGGCGCATTGTGGCTGGCGATCTACGGCACGCTGATCCTCAATTTCTGCGACTTCGCGCGCTCCTCGCCGTGCCGCAAGACCATCAAGGTCGGCAACTTCTGGGGCCTGCCGGTGAACATCCTGGTGTTTGCCACCATCACCGTGCTGCTGTGCGGCGCGCAGTTCCAGATCAACGGCCAGGTCATCGAAAGCCCGACCCAGATCATCGCCTCGATCCCCAATACGCTGTTTCTGGTGCTGGGCTGCCTGGCCTTCCTGATCGTCACCGTGGCGGTGAACATCATGGCCAACTTCGTCGCCCCGGCCTTCGTCCTCAGCAACCTGGCCCCCAAGTACCTGACCTTCCGCCGCGCCGGGCTGATCAGTGCGGCGCTGGCGGTGCTGATCCTGCCGTGGAACCTGTACAACAGCCCGCTGGTGATCGTGTACTTCCTCTCCGGCCTGGGCGCCCTGCTCGGCCCGTTGTACGGGGTGATCATGGTGGACTACTGGATCCTGCGCAAAGCCCAGATCCACGTGCCGCAGTTGTACAGCGAAGACCCGCAAGGCGCGTACTTCTACAGCCGCGGGGTCAATCTGCGGGCGGTGGCGGCCTTCGTGCCCGCGGCGCTGATTGCCATTGTGCTGGCCCTGGTGCCGGGCTTTGCCAGCGTCTCGCCGTTTTCCTGGCTGATCGGTGCCGGTATCGCCGGCCTGCTGTACCTGATCATCGCCAAGCGCCAACCCGGGTACGCCGATGTCAGCGGCGAATCCATCGCCGTGGACAACATCAGTCATTGAACCTGAACGGCCCGGTGCGCCGGGCCTTGAACTGCCCAACCAGCAAGGAACCCCCATGCGCATTCTCGTGGTCAACGTCAACACCACCGACTCCATCACCCAGGCCATCGCCCGCCAGGCGCAAAGCGTGGCGGCACCGGGAACGGAAATCGTCGGTTTGACCCCCTACTTCGGCGCCGAATCGGTGGAAGGCAACTTCGAAAGCTACCTGGCGGCCATCGCCGTGATGGATCGGGTGCTGGCCTACGACCAGCCCTATGACGCAGTGATCCAGGCCGGTTACGGCGAGCACGGCCGCGAGGGCCTGCAGGAGTTGCTGAATGTGCCGGTGGTGGACATCACCGACGCCGCCGCCAGCACCGCGATGTTCCTCGGCCATGCCTACTCGGTGGTAACCACCCTGGATCGCACCGTGCCGCTGATCGAGGACCGGCTCAAGCTGTCCGGCCTCTATGAGCGCTGCGCTTCGGTACGAGCCAGCGGCCTCGCGGTGCTGGAATTGGAGGAAGACCCGCTGCGGGCGGTGGAGTCCATCGTGCACCAGGCCGAACTGGCGGTAACCCAGGACAAGGCCGAGGTCATCTGCCTGGGCTGTGGCGGCATGGCCGGGCTGGATGAACAGATTCGCCAGCGCACCGGAGTGCCGGTGGTGGATGGGGTCACGGCGGCGGTGACCATCGCCGAGTCCCTGGTACGCCTGGGGCTGTCCACCTCGAAGGTGCGGACCTATGCGACGCCGCGACCGAAAAAGGTGGTTGGCTGGCCGCTGCGTTTGGGGCGCTGAGTTAGCCAGCGCCCGGGGTTGCCAGCCAGACGGCGCCTACAGGGCGCTGAAGGTTTGCGCCAGGCCCTGTTCGGCGAACTGCTCGATGACGAAGTCGACAAAAGCCCGGGTCTTGCCCGGGAGCATCTTGTGCTCGGCGTAGTAGATCGAGGTGTAGCCATCATCGACGTACCAATCCGGCAAGACCCGTTGCAGCGCGCCGGAACGCAGGTAGTTGACGGCAAACGGCATGCTCACCAGGGCCAACCCCAGGTCCTGGGCGGCCGCCACGCAGGCGGCTTCGGAATCGCTCATGGTCATGCTGGCCTTGAGCTCCAAAGGGCGCACGCCACCGCCGCGCCCGCTGAGTTGCCAGGGACGGATGCGGCCGGTCTGCGGAGAACGGATCAGGATCCCCCGGCAATGCTGCAGGTCCTCCGGATCACGGATCGGCGCTCGCCCCGCGAGATAGGCCGGGCTGGCCACCAGCACCCGATGGGCCGGTGCCAGGCGCCGGGCGACCACCCCTTGTGGCAACTCGAAACCGCCACCGATGGCGGCATCGAAGCCCTGGCCAATCAGGTCCACCTGGCGATTGTCGAAATGCCAGTCCGGCTGGATATCCGGGTAACGCTGCAGGAAGCTTGCGAGCATCGGCACGATGTAAAAACAGCCAAATACCGTTCCCATGCTGACCTTGAGCGTGCCTGCCGGGCGCCCCTGGACGGTGGACAGGCTGCTCACGGCATTCTGGATGGTCTGCAGGCTGTCGCTGACTTCTGCCAGGAACAAGCGTCCGGCCTCGGTCAGGGTCAAACGCCGGGTACTGCGCTGGAATAGACGCACACCCACCCGCGCCTCCAGCTTGGCTACGCTCTTCCCCACCGCGGCCGGGGTCAATCCCAGGCGTCGCGCCGCCTCGGCAAAGCTGCCGACTTCAGCGCTGCGGACAAAACATTCGATACTGCCGAAAGCTTCCATCACCGACCATTCCATACTTTTGGTTTACACAGAGTATAGGAATTACCCGCTACACAGCGGCCAATCAGCAGTCGATACTCGACGCCAAGCACAAGGCAACCCGACCTTGAATCTCTGGAGAAACACATGAGCAAGCACAACCTCAGCGGCAAAGTGGCCTTGATCCAAGGCGGTTCCCGCGGTATTGGCGCCGCCATCGTCGAGCGCCTGGCCGCCGAAGGCGCCAGCGTCGCCTTCACCTATGTCAGCTCCGCGAGCAAGGCCCAGACCCTTCAGGACAGCATCATCGCCAAGGGCGGCAAGGCCCTGGCCATTCAGGCCGACAGCGCCGACGCCGACGCCATTCGGGAGGCCGTGCAACGTACCGCCCAGGCCTTCGGCGGCCTCGACATCCTGGTCAACAATGCCGGGGTCCTGGCAATGGCCCCGCTGGACGAGTTCAAGCTGGAAGACTTTGACCAGACCCTGGCCATCAATATCCGCAGCGTATTCATCGCCACCCAGGAGGCTGCGCGGCACATGGGCGAAGGCGGACGCATCATCAATATCGGCAGCACCAATGCCGAGCGCATGCCCTTCGCCGGTGGCGGTCCCTACGCCATGAGCAAGGCCGCGCTGGTGGGCCTGACCAAAGGCCTGGCGCGGGACCTGGGACCACGGGGCATCACCATCAACAACGTCCAGCCCGGCCCGGTGGACACCGACATGAACCCGGCCGACGGCGCCTTTGCCGAAAGCCTGCTGGATCTCATGGCCGTGCGTCGCTATGGCCGCGCCGAAGAAATCGCTGGCTTCGTGGCCTATCTCGCCGGGCCCGAAGCGGCCTACATCACTGGCGCCAGCTTGAGCATCGACGGCGGTTTCAGCGCCTGATCCGTCAACGCAAAAAAAAACCGGGCCACCTGTAGCGGGTGGCCCGGTTGCTTGCGCGGCATCCGCCAACGGCTGCCGCAGAGGGCGAACCGACTGGCAACGCCTTCCTTTCTCCCTACCCGTTTCCTTGCGACCTCAGGCCCACACCAGATGCGGCAAACCACAGACGGCGGGCTGAAACCCCGTGAGCGAGCGCAGAATCCCGTCAGCGTGGGCGAACTTGCTATCCGCCATGGCCGGATCGGGCACCGCAAGCACCCGCATCCCTGCGGCCTTGGCAGCCGTCACGCCGAAGGGCGAGTCCTCGAACACCAGGCACTCCCCTGGGGCTACCCCCAGGCGCCGGGCCGCGGTGAGGAAGATATCCGGCGCCGGCTTGGCCGCCGTCACTTCCGGGTCATCGGCGGTGACAATGGTGTCGAACAGCGCAAACCAATCGCCATGGCGGGTGATTTTCTCGCCGAAGGACTTCTGCGACGAGCTGGTGCCCACTGCGATTGGCACCTGGTGCTGCTTCAAATGGCGTACCAGTTGCTGAGCCCCCGGCATGGCCTCGGCTCGAGGAAAGCGCTCACGCATCAAGGGCTCGCGCATGACCAGGAACTCTTCGGCGCTGATGGGCAGGTCCAGGGCCTCGACCACGTAACGCGCCAGATCGGCGGCACCGCGTCCGATGATGTTTTGCTTGATGGTCCAATCGTAGGTGCGGCCATAACGCTCGGCGATCAACTGCGTGATCTCAGTGTAGATACCTTCGGTATCCAGGAGCAGACCGTCCATATCGAAAATGACCGCCTTGATCGGTCCCAAATCATTCAACTGTGCATTCATCGCATCTGATCCGTTAGCAAAAGTACATTCCAGGGAGCGGCTCAGGTACGGCCCGTTATGTTCGGCAACGCGTCAATTAAAGGATTCAGCAGCATAGCGGCGGGGCTGGGTCAGGAGCAACCGAGGGGCAAGGCACAGAGTGCGAGAGGCGGGATAGTTTCAGTCGCCAGGATCGAGCTCGCTCTCTCCTTCTTCAGGCCCTTCCTGCAGTGGCACCAGCGCATCATCCATCAAGGAGCCGGGATCTTCATTCCCCGGGTCGTTGATCACCAACGGTGTCGCTGGGCCGGGCTCGACATTAGCGGGCATTTCACGGGGCATGATCCTCTCCTTAAACAGCGGGACGGGCTGCATCAAGTATGGCGAAGCCCTGGGCAACGCGCACAAAAAACCCGGCGCGGGGCCGGGCTATTTTTGAACGAGAGCCTAAATCAATGACGCTTCTTGTGCCCCATGCTGCTCCCCAGGGCCCCACCCGCTGCACCACCAATGCCGGCACCCACGGTGGACCCAGTGCTGCCGCCCAGGCGATTGCCGATCAGCGAGCCACCAGCCGAGCCCAGGCCACCGCCAATCGCAGCCTTGGTCCGACTGCCCTTGCGCGCCCCCGCCGCACTACCGGCCGCCCCGGCCACACCCGCACCAATAGCCGCCCCGGTGCTGCCGCCGAGCTGTTGCCCGACCACATTGCCCAGTGCACCGCCAAGACCACCACCAATGGCGGCAGTGCCATCGCCAGCCATCGCACCTTGAGCCAGCAGAAGTCCTACAACCAGGGCAGGTAAAGTTGAACGCATGACTTGAACCTCAAAAAAAGACTGTCGAACTGACACAAAAGCCCAGCGCGCGCCACCCGCTGCGGAGCGTAACGGCAACACCCGGTTGCTCTCCGGTGGGTTGGACCGCGGATTCTAAAAGAGTTTTATCGTCGCGCAAAAAAAAGCCCGCTGGGGAACGGGCTAGGGGTACTGCTTTTAACGGATGGTTTGAGCGTACGCAGGCAGATGTGAAGATTCTGTGAAAAGTACCCGCGACTGGGAGCAACAGACGCGGATCACACAATTTCCCATCCTGCCAACATCTTCAGTTCACCTTCTGAAGATGCTCGAAGCCGATCAATACAGGCCAGCCCCTTGGTTGGCTACCCCGCCACTGCTTCGATAACGGCCTGATCGCTCACTGGCAACAGTGATCTCAGCGAATGCTGCGAATGCTGCCCTTGTTGCCTTTGACAGTGACCGAGACTTTCTTGAAGACGAAGTAGTTTTCTTCGCTGACTTCATAGCGTGGAGCCACGATCAGGTCGGCACCGGAAGACTTGACTGCCTTGAAGGCAGCAGCCGACTTGACCGCACTCACTGGATCCAGGCCCAGACCACCCAGGCCGCCGCCAGTATCGCCACCGTAGGTCACGCCATCAGCAAACTGGCTATCGCCACCAAACTGCAGGAAACCAAAGAGGATATTCACCGACGACTGGCCCGAGATTGCCTCGCCCACTGCTACATCTGCTTTCAGGTCAGCCTTGACCTGGCTATCGATGGGCGACGATGGCTGGCTGATGTTGTAGCTGGTGCAACCAGTGGCTGCGGCTACGAGAGTGGACAGTGCGAGGAGTTTGAAAATAGCTTTCACGTTTATTTCCTTATCGCTTTTCATATAAAGGCATCATCGCTGGATGCGCAGCCCCGTTTGAATCGGGATAAGGAACATATCGCCAGTTATAGCCAATTGAGATAAGAGATTTCCCAAAAACACAAAGGATCTCTCTTTACTTAAGCCATCTCACTGGCGACAAACAATTAATACGACTACCCAAAATCTAAAAAAAGATTAATACACAAACAATGACAAGAAAGTTATGACCTCAACCAACCACCGCAAATGGACCGGGCTGCTTGGCGACCAGCCCTCAGCTCTAGCAGCGCGACAGAAAACCCATCACAGAGTATCGCGCGGTGCAAACGGGAAACTTTATCGCCAACAGGACTATTGGCAATATCTGGACCTCTCTCAAATCACCCATCTTTTCGGATTACAACTATCAATCCTGATAGACATCCAGATTTAACATTTTGCGGGCAATAAAAAGCCCCGTATCTAACGGGGCACTCAAAACTTAAAATCACTTTCTCTTTGGCGTTGCCTTGGGAAAGAACATGGTATTACTGGCTACCGGCAGCGGCGCAGTTTTCTTTCTGCTACTGACTCGGGATTGTTCTTCGACTTCAAATGCGGCCTGACCGCAACGCACCAAGTTGTTGATTGGGAACTCATCCCCGTTGTCTTCGATATAGGCAAGACTCCTCATATCCCAGCTCCCTCCAACAACCGATCAGTACCGGCAAGCTCCTGATTGCCTGGAAAATACTGACCGTCACGGAAATTCAGACTAGCCAGTCATTTGTCGACCTGCCCTCCAAACCAGACAAGTGCCGACGAGTGGCAAGGCATCAGAGGAAAAAATGATCCAGAGCACATTTCCGGGCTCATGAACCCGACGACCGCTTGATATGGCAGCACGTCCATTCAGAAATCAGCGGGGGCTTGGCATCCAATTGCCTTATGAAGTGGTGGCGTACAAGTCTAGAAATGGAGACATTTTCAGGGAGAGCATCTACACCAGGCTCGTCAAATTCGAACCCTTGGGCAGCTCTTTCCATGAGAAAAATCCAGACCATTACCAGCTTGTCAATAGTGCTGTTGAGCGACTGAACAGGAGGTCGCGCGGTGGTAGGCTTTCATGGCGTCACATTACGCGCGTGCCCGATCTGTTCGGATTACTGATAAAGGCAGGTCAGGCTATGCATAAGCCGCATATCAGCCAACTGAAAGGATTCGAACATGAAAAATTCCATAACTGTTCTGGCCGTTTCCGCGACGCTCGCTTTCACCGCAACTGTCGCGAACGCCTCCGTGCATCAGGCCCCGATCAAGGCTCCCCAGACCGTCAATCAGATGACAGCCTCAGTTGACACTCCTTTCGGACCCCATCAGACAACTGGCGAAATCCAGATGGCCAGCCTGGCCAGTAGTTGCTCTGATGATCGATATTCCTGGTGGGAATACAGCGGCTGGGAAATCGTCGGCTGTCTCATAAGCGGCCAGTGGTAACTATTCTGACAGGCCTGGTGCGCGACTTACGCAGTCAGCACGCACCAGAGCCTGTCAGCCCAGCCACACACGACTTCGAAGATACAGACGCCCTCATACTTTTTACCCGGCAATAGCCCTCGCCAGCAGACAATTGCTTCTGGTTTAGAGGCAACCCTTGTTGCGTCTTCGAAATGGGACTTGAGCTACAAAATACCTTTCCATGTGTATGCTGCCGCGGACAACGCTCAGTGAATTCGACCTCGGCCATTTCGCCGAGATATATACAGCTCATTCACTGCACAAGGGGGCAACGCTTAACCAGTTGTTATCCACCCGACGCCACTGAAAAACACCCAACGGCCCCATGCGGGTCCCAGAGGGAGATTATTCAGACGCCAAAAACCACAAACCCCCGACTTTCTCTAGGAAAATCAGGGGTTTGTGTTTGTAGAATGTGGCGGTGAAGGAGAGATTCGAACTCTCGATACAGTTTCCTGTATACACACTTTCCAGGCGTGCTCCTTAAGCCACTCGGACACTTCACCGTATCTCTTCAAACCGATTCAGTCTGTCGAGGCGCGCTAATGTAGTCGATAGCTTTTCAGATGGCAAACTTTTTTTTCAGAATTTTCATGCGCTTAAGGCCGATCCCTGCTTGAAGGGGCTTCGCCCTCCATCGACGACAAGGCAAACCGGCCATTCTCCAGCCTTGCCTACAGCTATATAGAAGAAACCACCCGTTACCCGCAGCGCCATACAGGCCGATGTCAGGTCCCAAGCCTGACTCACCAGTCAGTCACGGCGCTTTACCAGATCTATCGTGGTGGGTAACTTCTGCTGCACTTCAATACAAGGAATTGCGTCATGAGTGAGTTGATTTCCTACCATCTCGAAGACGGTATCGCGACCCTGACCTTGAGCAATGGCAAGGTCAATGCCATCTCCCCGGACGTGATTGCCGCTTTCAATGCCGCGCTGGATCAAGCAACGGCCGATCGCGCAGTGGTGATCATTACCGGTCAGCCAGGGATTCTTTCCGGTGGCTACGATCTCAAAGTGATGACTGCCGGCCCCAAAGAAGCCGTGGCGCTGGTGACCCTGGGTTCGACCCTGGCTCGCCGCCTGCTGTCCCACCCCTTCCCGGTGATCGTCGCCTGCCCCGGCCACGCTGTGGCCAAGGGCGCGTTCCTGCTGCTGTCGGCGGACTACCGTATCGGCGTCGACGGGCCGTTCAGCATCGGCCTCAATGAAGTACAGATCGGCATGACCATGCACCACGCGGGGATCGAGCTGGCCCGTGACCGTCTGCGGCGCTCGGCCTTTCATCGCTCGGTGATCAATGGCGAGATGTTCGATCCCCAGAGTGCTGTGGATGCCGGCTTCCTCGACAAGGTGGTGAGCGCCGAGGAACTGCAAGGCGCCGCCCTGGCTGCCGCGCGTCAACTGAAGAAAATCAACATGCTGGCCCACAAGAACACCAAGCTGAAAGTGCGCAAGGCGCTGCTGGAGACTTTGGACAACGCCATCATCCAGGATCAGGAACACCTGGGCTAAAACACCTGCCTTCCCCGATCCAGCCCGACCTGCGTGTCGGGCTTTTTGCATTGGCCTGAACACCCAGCGCCCACCGCTCTAGACTGCTGCCAGCCATCGCAGTCGGAAACATGCCCTTAAACATCGCCCATCTCCCGGCTGAGAACGGTAATTGCCGAAAACAGTGCACATCCGTACACTGCGCCACCTTTTGTCCCCGGTGGGCCGTTTAGATGCTGTATCTGTTTCGCATGTCGTTGATGGGCCTGCACTTTATCCTGGCCGGCAGCCTGGGCCTGCTGCTGGGACTGTGCCGCCCGTTCAACCCCGACAACAGCCGCCTGTGCGCCCGCCTCTACGCCTGGCCGGCGATGTGCATTCTGCGCCTGAGGGTCAAAGCCGAAGTCGGGCCACTGATGGACAAACCCGAGAGCTGCGTGATCATCGCCAACCACCAGTCCAACTACGACCTGTTCGTGTTCGGCAACGTGGTACCACGGCGCACCGTGTGCATCGGCAAGAAGAGCCTGAAATGGGTGCCTTTGTTCGGCCAACTGTTCTGGTTGGCGGGCAATGTTCTGATCGATCGCGGCAACCCGCACAAGGCCCGACGCTCGATGCTCACCACCACCCAGACCCTGCAGCACAAGAACACCTCGATCTGGGTCTTCCCGGAGGGCACACGCAACTTCGGCGAAGACCTGCTGCCCTTCAAGAAAGGCGCCTTCCAGATGGCCATCGCCGCCGGCGTGCCGATCGTGCCGGTGTGCGTCAGCAGCTACATCAAGCACATGCACCTGAACCGCTGGAACAGTGGCAAGATCCTTATCCGTTCGCTGCCGGCTATCCCCACGGCCGGGCTGACCATGGACGACATGCCCTTGCTGATTGCCCAGTGCCGCGAGCAGATGCGCGAGTGCATTGCCGACATGGATCGCCAACTGCAAGCGGCCTGAAACCGCCGGCCCATCTGTGACGCCACCAAGCCCGCCTCGTGCGGGCTTTTATTTGTCGCCGAACTCAAGCTGCGCCAGTGACTCTGATGCTGCATTGCAGGCTAAGCTGCTGCTGATCTGTCATCGCCACCATTGATAAGAAGAAGTGAACCGCAACCATGGGTAGAGTTGTTGCTGCCGCCGTTTATAGCGGCGGGAAGAAAGTCGCTGATATCAGCCTCGACGAAGGGGCTGCCTGGGCCGCAAAACCCGGCCACTTCGTCTGGATCGGCCTGGAAGAACCCAATGCCCACGAGCTGGCCAATCTGCAGCGCCAGTTCAACCTGCACGAACTGGCCATTGAGGACGCCCTGGAGAAACACAGTCGGCCCAAGCTGGAAACCTTCGGCGACGCACTGTTCATCGTCACCTACTCCCCCGTGCGGACCGACGGCAAGCTGGAGTTCATCGAAACCCACATCTTTGCCGGCAACGGTTACATCATCACCGCCCGCAACGGCCAATCGGCTTCCTACGGCTATGTCCGCCAGCGCTGCGAGGCGCGCCCACTGTTGCTCGAGCACGGCGAAGACTTCGTCCTCTATGCCTTGCTGGACTTCGTCACCGAGAACTACCAGCCGGTCAGCGAGGCCATCCACGGGGAAATCGACGAGCTGGAACGCAATGTGCTGAGCAACTCACTGAACGAGCGCGATATCCAGAACCTTCACGGCCTGCGCCGCGACGTGCTGCGCCTGCGCCGTTATGTGGCGCCCATGGTGGAGATCAGCGAGGAGTTGCAGAAGCTCAGCTTTCCGTTCATCGACAAGAACATGCGCCCGTACTTCCGTGATGTGCAGATTCATGTCACTCGGCAGATGGAAGACCTGTCGACCCTGCGCGACATCGCCAGCCAGACCATCGAGATCGGCGTGCTGCTGGAGGCTTCCCGGCAAAGCATCGTGCAACGCAAGTTCGCCGCCTGGGCGGCGATCCTGGCGTTTCCAACAGCGGTAGCCGGGATCTACGGGATGAACTTCCAGAACATGCCGGAACTGAGCTGGCACTACGGCTACTTTGGGGTATTAGGCTTCATCAGTGTCGGCTGTGTCGGTCTCTGGGCCAGCTTCAAGCGCTCAGGCTGGCTCTGAGGGACGATGGCCCTGCCCTTGCGGCAGGGCCACGGGCGCACTCAGGCGGCTTCAGGCTTGTGAGCGACGAAGCGCATCATCCACTCCGCAACGGTGGTGCCGTGATGATCGTGCTCAAGGCTGGCCACGCCTTTCTGGTAGATCTGCTCGCCGAGAAACTCCTGGCGCAGATCCAGCAGGGCCCGGGAGTAATCGTGGATGAACTCGGGATGCCCCTGGAAGCACAGCACCTGGTCGTTGATGTGGTAGGCCGCGAAGGGGCAGAAATCGCTGGAGGCGATCACCGTGGCATTTTCCGGCAACGCGGTGACCTGGTCCTGGTGACTGATCAACAGGGTCAGTTCCTCCACCACCGGGCTCATCCACGGGGCCTTGGCCGCCAACTTGTAGCTGTGGGTTCCCACGCCCCAGCCCTGAACCGCCCGCTCGCTCTTGCCCCCCAGGAGCAACGCCAGCAACTGATGACCAAAGCAGATGCCCAACAGCTTGTCGCCGCGCTCGTAGCGACCCAAAAGATAGGTCCTGAGGGTTTCGATCCAGGGATCGGTACCGAAGGAATCGGCCTTGCTGCCCGTCACCAGATAGGCATCGAACTCCAGCTCATCGCCGGGATACTCGCCCTGGACCACGTTGTAGACGCTGAACTGGGCGGCGATGGGCTGCTGGGAAAACAGACGCTGGAACATCTGCCCGTAACCCTGATATTGATCGACCAGTTCGGGACGCAGGATATCGGTTTCAAGAATGCAGATGCGTAGCGACATAAAAAATTCCTGACAAGGCGATGGCAATAATGAACACCCCAGAGCCTGCCTTGAAATACCACGGCAAGGCAAGCCCCGGGGCGGGTCATTTACTGCATGTCTGCGTCAGAACAACTGGCCCTGGCGGGCCTTTTCCAGAAGCAGCGTCGGCGGAGTGAAACGCTCGCCGTACTGCTCCGCCAGGTACTGCGCACGAGCGACGAAATCCTGCACCCCGTACTGATTGATGAACTGCAGGGCGCCACCGCTCCAGGCCGCAAAACCGATACCAAAGATCGAGCCGATATTGGCGTCAGCGGTGGACTGCAACACGCCCTCCTCCACACAGCGCACGGTTTCGATGGCCTGGATGAACAGCAGGCGGTCGCGCACATCCTGGGGCGAGATCTGCCCGTCGGCCTTGTAGAAGCGCGTGTGCAATTGTGGCCACAGGTGCTTCTGGCCGCCGGCCGGGTAGTCGTAGAAGCCGCCTCCGGCAGCCTTGCCCGCTCGCTTGTATTCGTTGAGCAACAAATCGATCACGGCAAATGCCGGATGCTCGATGGCAGGCCGGCCTTCGGCCTGCAAGTCCTTGGTGGTCTGCTGGCGAATATGACTCATCAGGCTCAGGGAAACCTCATCGGAGATTGCCAGCGGTCCGACGGGCATCCCGGCCTTGCGCGCCTCGGCTTCGATCATCGGTGCCGCGATGCCTTCGCCCAGCATGGCGATGCCTTCGTTGGTAAACGTACCGAACACCCGGGAGGTGAAGAAACCGCGGCTGTCATTGACCACAATCGGGGTCTTCTTGATCTGCAGGACGAAGTCGAAACCTCGAGCCAGGGTTTCATCGCTGGTCTTCGCC
Source organism: Pseudomonas sp. LPH60 (assembly GCF_030718165.1). Lineage (NCBI taxonomy): Bacteria > Pseudomonadati > Pseudomonadota > Gammaproteobacteria > Pseudomonadales > Pseudomonadaceae > Pseudomonas > Pseudomonas sp. LPH60. The sequence goes on along the minus strand of NZ_JAVAJH010000001.1, from coordinate 258,669 downwards.
CCTTTGATGATTTCCACCAGAGGCATTTTCTCCACCGGGCTGAAGAAATGCAGACCGATGAACTTGTCCGGATTGGGTACTGCGGTGGCCAGCCCGGTAATGGGCAAGGTGGAGGTGTTGGAGGCAATCACGGCGTCCGCGCCGACCACCTGCTGGGCAGCCCTGGACACCTTGGCCTTGAGTTCTCGATCCTCGAATACGGCTTCGATGATCAGGTCGCAGCCGGCCAGGTCGGTCTCTTCAGCCGTGGTGAGAATCCGCGCCAAGATTGCCTCGCGCTGCTCGTTGCTCATGTGTCCGCGCGCGACTTTTTTCTCCAGTAACGCTGCCGCGTGGGCCTTGCCCTTCTCCGCCGCTTCGCGGCTTATATCCTTTAGCACCACCTCGATGCCTGCGACGGCACTGACGTAGGCAATCCCCGCGCCCATCATCCCGGCACCGAGTACCCCGAGTTTTTTCGTGGTCTGCGGCGCTATGCCTTGAGGACGTGAACCGCCGGCATTGATCTGGTTGAGCTGGAACCAGAAGGTGCCGATCATGTTCTTCGCCACCTGGCCGGTGGTCAGCTCGGTGAAGTAGCGGGTCTCGATCAGTTGCGCGGTGTCGAAGTCCACCTGGGCGCCTTCAACGGCGGCGCAGAGGATCTTCTCCGGTGCCGGGAAGCAGCCCTGGGTCTTGTTCCGCAGGATCGACGGGGCGATGGCCAGCATTTGCGCCACTTTCGGGTTCGCCGGCGTGCCTCCGGGAATCTGATGACCGCGCACATCCCAAGGTTGCCTGGCGGCCGGGTTGGCCTGAATCCAGGCCCGAGCCCTGGCCAGCAGGTCGTCGCGGTCTGTCGCCAGTTCGTCGATCAGGCCAGCCTGCAGCGCCTGCTGCGCACGCACTTTCTTGCCCTCCAGCAAATAAGGCAAGGCCTTCTCCAGGCCCAGCATGCGCACCATGCGCACCACGCCACCGCCACCGGGCAGCAGGCCCAGGGTCACTTCCGGCAGACCGATCTGTAGCGACTTGTCGTCCAGTGCAATTCGGCGATGGCAGGCCAGACAGATCTCCCAGCCACCGCCCAGGGCGGCGCCGTTGATCGCGGCGACCACGGGCTTGCCCAGGGTCTCCAGGGCACGCAACTGGCCCTTGAGGGTCAGCACCATGTCGTAAAAGGCCTTGGCCTGCGGCTTGCCGACCTTGATCAGCTCATTGAGGTCACCACCGGCAAAGAAGGTCTTTTTCGCCGAGGTAATGATCACCCCGGCAATGGAATCCTGTTCGGCCTGCAGCCGGGCCACGGCAGCGGCCATGGCATCGCGGTACACCGCGTTCATGGTATTGGCGCTCTGGCCCGGCATATCGATGGTCAGGACAACGATCTGGTCCTGGCCCTTTTCGTAACGGATGGCATCGGTCATGAAGGAAATTCCTTGAAGTCGGGGCTCAGAGGCGTTCGATGATGGTGGCGATACCCATACCGCCGCCGACACACAGGGTGGCCAGGCCATAGCGCTGGCGCCGGACTTCCAGCTCGTCGAGCAAGGTGCCGAGAATTGCGCAACCGGTGGCGCCCAGTGGATGGCCCATGGCGATGGAGCCGCCGTTGACGTTGACCTTGGCCGGATCGATGGCCATGTCCTTGATGAACTTGAGCACCACCGAGGCAAAGGCTTCGTTGACCTCGAACAGGTCGATGTCCTCGACTCGCAGCCCGGCCTTGGCCAGGGCCTTGCGAGTGGCCGGTGCCGGGCCGGTAAGCATGATGGTGGGATCGGTGCTGGTCACCGCAGTGGCAACGATCCGCGCCCGGGGCTTGAGTCCCAGCTCCCGGCCCTTGGCTTGCGAGCCGATGAGCATCAGCGCCGCACCGTCGACGATTCCTGAGCTGTTGCCCGGGGTGTGCACATGGTTGATGCGTTCCACATGGCTGTAGACCCGCAGCGCAGTGGCGTCGAAGCCCATCTGCCCCATCATCTCGAAACTCGGCTTGAGGTTGCCCAGGCCTTCCAGGGTCGAATCGGCACGAATGAACTCGTCATGGTCCAGCAGCACGATGCCGTTCTGGTCCTGAACCGGCACCAGGGACTTGCCGAAGGCACCGCTGGAGCGCGCACGGGCAGCCTTCTGCTGGGATTGCAGGGCAAAGCGGTCGACGTCCTCGCGAGAGAAACCTTCCAGGGTCGCAATCAGGTCGGCACCTATCCCCTGGGGCGTGAAATGACTGTGCATGTTGGTCTCTGGGTCCAGTACCCAGGCGCCGCCATCACTGCCCATGGGGACCCGCGACATGGACTCGACGCCACCGACCACCACCAGTTCCTCGAAGCCCGAGAGCACCTTCATCGCGCCCAGGTTGACCGCCTCCAGCCCCGAGGCGCAGAAGCGATTGATCTGCACCCCCGCCACGCTCACATCCCAGTCCGCTGCCTGGACGGCGGTCTTGGCGATATCGGCCCCTTGATCGCCGATGGGGGTCACGCAGCCCAGGACCACGTCGTCCACCTGGCTGGTGTCCAGCTCGCAACGTTGTTGCAGGGCCCGCAACAGGCCGGCTACCAGATTCACCGGTTTCACACTGTGCAAGGCGCCATCAGCCTTGCCTTTGCCACGGGGCGTGCGTAACGCATCGAATATCAAAGCTTGGGTCATGACGTCCTCGAACCGCTATCCAGGGGGGAAATGTCGAGCTCCCACATTAGGCGCGGCAGCGACGGATTCAATGACCGATGCGCTCAGCCGCCTTGACGGTGACGCTCAGACGAACGGTAGGCAGCTAAGCGATCCACCGATGAAGGGTCGCGAGCTGTCTAGCCAAAGGGCGGCCACGCGGTATGCGGGCGGATTTATAGCTTTTTCAGAAAGTGCAGCTATAACTTCATACGAATTGGATCTAAGCCAGAGGATTCAAGGCCCCTAAGGTAGAAACTGTAGGAAGTCCCAGACGGATTCTGCGCCGGGACAGATCAGAAAAAGGACACATAGCCGGCTCATCGTAAAAAAACAGCGACCGGCGTGCATAGATGCTCAGGAATAACAACAAAAGGCATTCAGCCATGTTCAAACATTCGAAAGTACGCCAGGCGGGGCTCATTCTCTTTGCAACCACACTGCTGCTGATCTTGCCGAACCTCACCAAAGTGATCGGCTGATCTGTGGCTGCTCGACCAACGAGATAGAAAATCGCCCCCCGGTTCCTACCGGGGGACAGTTTTGCGTGCCAGTCTTCCCGAGGAACTGGAGGACGTTAACAGCATCGGTGCCGAGGGCCTGGCCCAGCAGTTGCGCAACGTGGTGCTGGCCCCCAACGCCACGGTGGTGAGCTAAAGCGACACTGGCCAGCATGCCCTGGAAGCCGAAGATACCCTGGTCAAACGCGACCATTTCGGTATCGTCAACGGCGGTAACCATGAAAAACTCCGGGCTGCCCTGTTCGACCATGTGTCGCAACCAGAGGATGTACTCCCCGGCGACGAACCCACTGACGACGATCCGATGGACATCAATTGAAAGCTCTCATCCTTTGCGCTGCTCTGTTGTCGAGCAGTCCGCTACACGCTGCGCAACTGCTGATCGACCTGGGCTCAGACAGCCGCACCTGGCAAACCGAAGAACTGCTCAAGCACCCCGAAGCCCGGGACATCCGCATCAAGGACGATGTGTCCTACAAGCGCGAGATGCAGTACCGAGCCGTGCCCATGGCGGCCCTGCTCAAGGGCCTCAAGGCCGAGGACCATCTGCAAGCCGTGGCTCTGGACGGCTTTGCCGCAGAGTTGAACGCCGCGCCCCTGCTCAATCGCAAGGGCGCCCAGGCCTGGCTGGCCATTGAGGACCCTGACAAACCCTGGCCGTCACTGGCAGCGGACAAGCCCAGCGCCGGACCTTTCTACCTGGTATGGAGCAATCCTGCGGCCGGGCACATCAGCCCCGAGCAATGGCCATTCCAGGTTGCACGCATTCAGCGCCTGGCGCCGGTGGCGGAGCGTTTCCCGGCCCTGGGCCCGGACCCGAAGCTGGCGGTCGATGATCCAGTCAACCAAGGGTTCGCCCTGTTCCAGAAAAACTGCCTGGCCTGCCACCGACTCAATGGCGCTGGCGACTCTCAGTTCGGACCGGACCTGAACATTCCCTATAACCCCACCGAGTATTTCGGCAGTGATTTTCTCAAGCGCTATATCCGCGATCCGCAAAGCCTGAGGCGCTGGCCCCAGGCGAAAATGCCTGGGTTCAGCAACAGCGTCCTGCCGGATGGGGAGCTGGAATTGTTGCTGGAGTACCTCCGGCATATGGCGGGGCGCAAGCAGATTCCTTGAGTCCCTTTCGCCAGCGAGCCGGCGCTTGCAGAAGTGACTGCTGCTTGCACCATCCTGGTATGCATGTGTTCGCCGGCACCGCCCCGGCGAAAGCCTCGGCCGCGCAGGTAGCCACATCCATTGCCCTCAATGTGTAGGCCATGAGCTGGTTAAGCCCTGCATCAGCTCGACCAGAGCGGCACGATCACAGCGCCTTGCGCATTGCTGACTGGCAAATTCACGCAACGCTTCATCAGCCTCGCTCAGGCGAGCACCTGCTGGCGCTCACTGTCGTGGGGCGTCAGGCTCAAGTAGTGGGTGCTGGTTCGTACCGGATGCTGGTGCTGGTAGCGATAGGCGGTTGCGTGGCTGGTGGAGAGTCTCACGCCGCCTCCAGGTAGGCACGGTGAATGGCATCGCCCAACTGGCGCACCCGGGGAATGAAGTCGGTCAGCCAGGCATGCAGGCCCTCGTCGAGAATTTCATCAATGCCGATGCAGCGCAGACGCGCATTCATCTGCGCCGCAAGACGCTGGGCCGGAAGCCCGTTGTCCCCTGGCAGGCTGGCGAGGATCTGGTCGATCTCTTCGGTGCAGGCGCGCAATGAGCGCGGCACGTCGGCATGCAACAGCAGCAACTGGGCGACATGCCGGGCTCCGGGAGCTTCGCGGTAGATCTCGGTATAGGCCTCGAAGGACGACAGGGCGCGAAGCAAGGCGCTCCATTGGTAATACGCACGGGCGGTACCGTCACCGACCGCATCAACCTGGTCGCCAGTCATCTCGTAGCGTGCATCCAGCAGGCGCAGGGTGTTGTCGGCCCGTTCGATAAAGGTGCCCAGGCGGATAAACCGGAAGGCATCGTTGCGCATGATGGTGCCGTAGGAGGCTCCGCGAAACAGGTGGCAGCGCTCCTTGATCCATTCGCAAAAGCGGTTCATGCCGTAGGTACTGAGACCTTGGCGGGCAATCTGTTGAATATCCAGCCAGGTGGCGTTGACGTTTTCCCACATATCGGCGGTGATCCGCCCGCGTACCGCGTGGGCACAGGCCCGGGCCGAACCCAGGCAACTGTAGATACTGGCCGGATTGGCAGCATCCAGGGCAAAGAACTGCAACAGCCGCTCGGCAAGCAGCGTCTCATGGCGAGCCTGGTAGTCTTCAAGGGTGCCGGTGATCAACAGCGGCATGGCCAGTTCGTGCAGGCCGTCACCGTGCCCATCCTGGGGCATCAGCGACAGCGAATAGCTGACGTCGAGCATCCGCGCGAGGTTTTCCGCGCGCTCCAGATAACGGGACATCCAGTACAGGTCTGAAGCGGTTCGACTCAACATGGCAGGCGTCCTTAATCCTCCACTACCCAGGTGTCCTTGGTGCCGCCAACCTGGGAGGAGTTCACCACCAGGGAGCCTTCACGCAGGGCCACACGAGTAAGACCACCGGACACCACACGGGTTTCGCGATCGGCGAGGACAGGCCGCAACCTGGCGTGTCTACCCTCGCTGCGCGAAGCCGCTGCCCTTCCTTTGTACGTAATGGCCAGGCGCAGGTTTTGGCTATCACCAGCATAGTCAGAGTTGATTTCACCGCCGGGGGACACACGGGGATAATCGCCCCATCGAGCAAACACTTCACCAAGCCTGATGAAGTTGCTGCTGCAACCTTGATGACGCCGATGACAACCGGGTCCGGGCTCTCCCGACCGGTTCCCTCTCCTGACCGGTCTTCCCTTTTAGCCACCCTATCGGGTGGCTTTTTTTTGCCTTTGCGGCCCCTGAAAACACAATTGGCCGACCCGCAGGTCAGCCAATTGTCAGTCTCGATGCACACAACCTTAGCTATAACAGACGCCCACGGATCTCCTGTTTCACCCCCCAGCCTTCAATGATACCGCCCAGGGGTTCGACCACTGCCTCGAAGTCCTGTTCAAAATCCCCGATGCCGCCATGGGTGGCGTACATCACCTTGCTCAACTCCAGATACCAGGCGCCGTCGTCACGCACGCTGACCTGGGCATTCAAGGATTCACCGCGAAACTGCCCTGCCGCCCTGCGTGCCCGCTCCTCATCCGGGAAAATGGCGTAGAACTCGATGGGATGGAATCGTGAAAAGTCAAAACCGCCTTCTTTCATGCGGCGCAACACACTGCTGCTGAGGTCTTCTTGAAAGGCTGTGCTCATGAAACGTCCTCCTCAAACCGATGGATAGACTTTCCGTGCTTCCCGACCCGCCGGCCAAAAGTGACCGACATCACGACCCGGGGCGGGTCGTCAGGAAACAAGCATGGAGCTGACAAGATCAGAGCTTAGCGAAGAATTCGCTGATCTCGTTTGCAGATTAGCGCCAACACCTGGACGACGCCAGAAATTGCTGTCGGAGCCCTCTCTGCTCTCATTACATCGGCGTAATGCTGAGAATCTGAATGCTGTTGTGCTCTTTCAAGCTCTTGAGGGTGGGGGCATCGGTGCGCCCATCCAGATCATTGAGATCCAGTTCGGCGCTCACTGGCAGCAACCTGGCCCGGACCAATTGTGCGGCGCGTTCCAACGTCGGTTGCTGCTCGCAATCGAACTGCTCGACGGACTGGACGCCATGATCATCCACGAAAGTGACTTGCCACTTTTGCATCAACGCCTCCTTGATAGCCCCATGAGTGGACCTACAGCATCTCGACCTTGAGTGCGAGGCAAACGTTCCACAGTGCTGGCGGGAACAAACCAATAAAAAGACCGCCCGGAGGCGGCCTTGATGAATCCCGTGGACAATCAGCCGATTACGGCTTTTCGGCACGGGCCTTGAGCGCCTTCAAAGTGTTGAAGGGCGCGTCCACCACGAACTTGTTGGCCAGCCAGGACGGCACGCTGCCACCCGGCTCGGTATGCACCTGGTAGGTCACTTCCACCTGATCGGCCCCTTTGGGCACAAACTTCCAGTAACCCTCAACCTGGGACACACGCACGAAGCCTTTCTCTTCGGGAATGTAGGTGGGCACGCCTTCCAGCTTACGGGTCAGGCTGCCATCGGCGGCCTCGCTGGAGGTAATGTGCAGCACCGAGTCACGGGCAGTCACTGGCCAGGGGGTATTGAACTGAGTGTAGGTCCAGCTTTGATCGCCCTCATGCTTGAGCAGCTTCTGGCTCTTGCACTCATGAATCCAGGAGCAGGCACCGGCCACGTCTTCCTGCAGCGCGCGAAGCTTGGCGATGGAGGTCTTCATGGTGGTGACGCCGCGATAGGCCTTGTATTTGGAACCGGCCACTTCACTCAAGGAAATCTTGATGCCGTCTTCATCCTTGGCCGTTTGCCAATCTTCGGCGTGGGCCGTTGCCGACAGCAGCACGGTTAAACCACAGAGCACAGCAATTCGATGCAGCGAACCCATTGTCTTATTCCTTATTGTTGAAGTTCCGTTCATTAAAACTAAGCAGCCGTCACTTGTTCCCACCAACCGAGCAAACGGATGGCGTCTTCTCGACTTTCGCCACACACCTCAGGATCCGCCTGAAATGCCCCACAAACCGCTGGCCGCTCCGGCCTGCCGAAAAGACCGCACAGGTGTTCGACAGAAAGGTGCAGGCAACGTTCTCCCGCCGGCTTGCCATTGGGCATTCCGGGAATCGGCGTACTGATAGAAGGGGCAATGCAGCAAGCGCCACAACCTTCACGGCAGTTCATGACGAAAAGCTCCTCGCGACAAGCATAGTGTTGAATGAGGCCGGACAAGAGTAACCGCTAAAACAGCCGTTTAAAATTACTCAAAGAACGGATTTGACGCACAACCGTGCGTGACTGATCAGTCTCCGACAAAGTGCCGGTCAACTCGGTCACAGAGTGGTTGATGAATTTACTGCTTGAACTCGAAATCCAGGGCAGCGCCCTCGATATCCCGACGCTCCTCGTTGCGTAACTGCAGCTGCATTTCGTTGCTGAGCAATCGACCGTTGAGTTGGAACGGACTGCTGTCCTTGGGCTTCTCGCCAAACATCTGCGGCAGCAGAGGCTCGCGCTTGGGCAGCGGCAGCGCTCCCACAGGCTGCAAGTGCTTGACCATTTCCGGTGGCAGGCTCAAGTCGAGCTTGGGGCTGGCCAGAGGTGTGTTGATATCTTGATAGGCCCACTTGGACTTGGCCTTCTTGGGCGCAGGCTTGGTCTTTTTCTTGGGCTGGGCTTTGCTGGCATTGGCGGACGGCTTGGTCTTGCTCGCTGGCGCCTGCTTGGTGCTGGAGGCCTTGCTTGAATGAGTAACGCTGGCAGCCGGTTTATCCGGGGTCGAGGCCGCCTGGACAGGCGCCGCAACGACTCCCAAGAGGCAAGCACTCAACCAGATGGCAGGAAAAAAGGCTTTCATAAAGGCAGGTAGATCGACAAAAGGTGCCCTATGCTCGCTTGTTGCAAGCCCCATGACAAGCATGGGACCGCACTGTCTAGAATCCGCCGGACGCTTCTTGGCATAACTGACTGGCGAGCATGCCCAGGGTCATCAAGGCTCGCTCGGCCTCGCGGTTCCAAGGTGTCCCGCAATTCAGGCGCACGCAGTGGTTGAACTGTTCGGTGTTACTGAAGATCAACCCCGGAGCGATGCTGATGCCCTGCTGCAAAGCCCGCACGTGCAGTTCCTGGGTGTTGACCCGTCCCGGCAGGCTGACCCAGAGAATGAACCCGCCGTTGGGCCGGGTAATCTGCGTACCTTCCGGAAAATGCTGCTGCACCGCCAGTTGAAAGGCGCTGAGGTTCTTGCGGTATTCCTGGCGGATGTAGCGCAAATGACGGTCATAACCACCGTTCTCCAGATACGCCGCAACCCCCATCTGCGTCACGCTGCACGCGGAATGGGTACTGAAGGTCTGCAGGCGCTGGATCTCCTGCTGATACTTGCCAGCAATCATCCAGCCGATACGCACTCCCGGCGATAGGGTCTTGGAGAAGCTTGAGCAGTAGATCACCCGGTCCAGGCGGTCATAGGCCTTGAGGGCCTTGGTGCGCCCCACTTCGAACATCAACTCGCCGTAGATATCGTCCTCGACCACCTGGATATCGAAGTCCGAAGCCAGGCGCAGCAGTTGCTTCTGCCGCTCCTCCGGCATGGTTCCACCCAGGGGGTTGCTCAGGCGCGTAGTCAGTACCAGGGCCTTGATCGACCATTGGTTGGCCGCCAGCTGCAGGGCCTCAAGGCTCATGCCCGTAGAGGGGTCGCTGGGAATCTCGATGACCTTGAGCCCCAGTAGGTCCGCCAATTGCAGCAGCCCGTAATAGGTCGGCGATTCCGCGGCGATCAGATCACCCGGCCGGGTCAGGACCCGTAGGGACATCTGCAAGGCATCGACGCATCCGTGGGTAATCACCACTTCCGAAGGGTCGACCACGACCCCGGCATCGCGCATGCGAATCGCCACCTGACGCCGCAAGGGCTCGAATCCCGGGCTGAACATATAGCTGAACGCCCGCGGACTGTGAAAACGCGTGACCTTGGCCAATTGCTGGTGCAGCGCCCGCACCGGCAAATAGTCAACGCTGGGCACTGCCGCCCCCAGGGGAAACACTCCCTCGCGACGGGACTCCACCAGCACCTGCTGAATAATGCTGCTGCGCGTGACCAGTCCTGGACGTTCGACCCGGGCAATATCCGGGGTCGGCGCGGTCAGAGCCGGGGTCTGGTGCACGTAGTAACCCGATTGGGGACGCGCGCGGATCAGTCCCTGATCTTCCAGATTGGCGTAGGCCTGGAGCACCGTGGCGTGGCTGACATTGAGCTGCGAGCTCATCTTGCGCACCGACGGTACGCGCTCCCCCGGCTGGTAGACACCACGGCGAATATCCTCAGCCAGTTGCTGAGCGATACGTTGATAGAGCAAGAGATTGGTCATGGCGCAGCACTCGATTTCACGGCGTTTTATTCTTGTGTGAAACAATACCGGCACAGTTTAGAAGTGTACTGGGACAGTTTCTACAATAGTCGAGGACACAGGGCAGTGAAAAGTAGAACTGTCGAGTTTTTGCGACACCCTCAGACATAAAAAAACCCAACGCTTGCGAGGCGTCGGGCTTTTCAGGGGCAAAAGGATCAGTGTTTCAGCGAGCAGCGCCGAGTTGGCCCTTGTCGTCGGAGAAGACGATTTCCACCCGACGGTTCTGCGCCCGGCCCCGCTCGGAGGCATTGGCTTCCACTGGGTACTCGTCACCATAGCCCTGGACATGGACACGCTTTTCGTCGATTCCCAGGTCCACCAGCACATCGGCCACCGCCTGGGCACGATCGCGAGACAGCTGCAGGTTGCTCTGACGCTCCCCGGTGTTATCGGTGTAGCCCTCGATGCGCACCACGCGCTTAGGGTTCAGCTGGAGGAACTGCACCACCTTGAGCACCGTGCGGTTCGCCGAACTCTTCAACTCGGCTTCACCGGTGTCGAACAGCACGTCTCCCAGAGTCATCACCAGACCACGATCGGTCTGGGTGGTGGCCAGGCTGATGATCTGCTCCTCGAGCCATTTGCCCTGCTGCTGCACACTCAGCAACTTGGCCTCACGCAGGGCCAGTTGCAGACGTTGACGCTCCAGCTCGAGCTTGGCCGCACGCTCCTGATTCAGCGCCTGTTCGGTGTGCTCACGGGCGATTTCGCTGTAACGACGGCTCAGGTAGGCATAGTGCTCCACGTCGCCACCGCTGCCCCAGTAGGTCGACAGACGATCAGCGCGAGCCAGGGACTCACCCGCACGTATCACGTCCTTGGGCGCGATACGCAGCACATTGGAGTCTTCCTTGACCTTCTGGAAGTCGTTGCCGGCTTGCTGCAAGGCCTCCTCACTGTGCTGGCCGGCGCAGCCATAGAGACCGGCGCAGGCCAACAGCACAGCGCCGCCGAAGATACGGATAGAGAGGCTCATTGGGCGTCTCCCAACTGCTTGCGCAGGCGCGTAATGCGGGTATTGAGCACATTCACCTGCTCCTGGCTTTTCTGAGTCAGGACCTTGGCTTCTGCCAGACGCGCATCCAGCTCGGCCTGCTCGGCGCGCATCCGCGCCTTCTTGTACGACTCATCCTGCATATTGCCCTGGGCACGGGCGAACTTGTCTTCGGCCAGTTTCAACTCAGGCATGTCCTCGGCCGAAGCCCCCACGGCCTTGGCTTGTTCCAGGGCCTGGGCAGTAAGGCGCATCTGCTCGTTGGGCGCCGGATCGGTTGCACAACCCGCCAAGGCCAACAGGGCCAGGGCAGCGAAAAGAGGTCGAATAGTCACACGTGATTCCTACGGTTTTGGGCTGCTGACGGGTTGCTGCAACTGGGCCTTCCAGCGCTCCAGATTGCGCTGCAGCAAGGCCTCCGTCAGACCGGACGCGGGCAATTCTGTCATCTTTTTTGCCAACTGTCCGCGCAACCATGGATCATTGCAGGCGGAGTTGTGGGACAAGGCCAGGAACAGCCCCGGTTTGTCGACAGGCTGGGGAAAGGGCACCAGATCCGCCGCCATCCCCAAGGACTGGGCCATGGCCATGCCCGCGTAACGCGGCGCCAGAACATAGTCCACTTCCCCCAGGAGCAAGGTCTGGAAAACCTGGGTCAGATTCGGTAAAGGCTTGAGTTGCAGATGCTCCTTGGCCATAGCCTGAAAGGGCTGGGTCAGCCTGGCCTTTTCCGATACCGCGCCGGGATGGCCGACAAGATCCAACGGCTGGGTGTAGCTCAGTGTGGAGTCCTTGCGGGTCCACACCAGGTAGTCGTTCTGCACCAGGGCCGGATGGATGTAGTCCAGGGACTCCAGTTCGTTCAAGGTCAGGGGCGCGTCGGCTAGCAGATCCATGCGCCCACTGCGCACTTCATCCAAGGCCTCGGAACGTTTGCCGGCGTACAGCAACTCGATCTTGAGCCCCAACTCTCCCGCCACATGCTGCAATAGATCGGCACTGGCCCCTATCAGGTGCTTGGGATTCTGCGGATCGCGCCACAGGTAGGGTGGTGCATCCGGGCTGCCGGTGACCACCAGGCGTTCGCACTTGCCCGCAGCCATCGACAGCGATGGCAACAACGCCAGACCCAACAGCGCTGACCAGCCCCTCATGCGGCGCAGATCCATGGCGAAATTCTCCCCAACAAAAAACAGACAAAAAAAGCCCGGCCAAAGGGCCGGGCTCTTTATAAGTGAAGCCGCCGGATTAGACCAGCTTCTCCAACTCAGGTACGGCTTCGAACAAGTCCGCCACCAGACCGTAGTCGGCCACCTGGAAGATCGGAGCTTCTTCGTCCTTGTTGATCGCAACGATCACCTTGGAATCCTTCATGCCTGCCAGGTGCTGGATCGCGCCGGAGATACCGACGGCGATGTACAGCTGTGGCGCGACGATCTTGCCGGTCTGGCCGACCTGCATGTCGTTGGGCACGAAGCCTGCGTCCACGGCTGCGCGGGAGGCGCCGACCGCTGCGCCAAGCTTGTCGGCCAGGGCGTACAGGTGCTTGAAGTTGTCACCGTTCTGCATGCCACGGCCGCCGGAAACGACGATCTTGGCAGCGGTGAGTTCAGGACGATCGGACTTGGCCAGTTCTTCGCCAACGAAGCTCGACTTGCCGGCATCGTGAGCAGCGCCAACGGCTTCAACCGCAGCCGAACCACCTTCAGCAGCAACGGCGTCGAAGCCGGTAGCCCGCACGGTGATGACTTTCACGGCAGCCGAGGACTGCACGGTAGCGATGGCGTTACCGGCATAGATCGGACGCTTGAAGGTGTCAGCGCTTTCGACCGAGATGATCTCGGATATCTGGTCAACGTCCAGCTGAGCGGCAACCCGCGGCAGGATGTTCTTACCGTTGGAGGTAGCGGCAGCCAGGATGTGGCTGTAGCCAGCACCCAGCTCGGCCACCAGCGGCGCAACGTTTTCCGGCAGTTGGTGAGCGTAGGCGGCATTGTCCGCCACCAGCACTTTGGCCACGCCAGCGATTTTTGCAGCGGCTTCAGCCACCGCGCCAACGCCCTGGCCGGCTACAAGTACATGAACGTCACCACCGATTTTGGCGGCGGCGGCAACGGTGTTCAGGGTGGCCGGAGCCAGCGCCTTGTTATCGTGTTCGGCGATTACCAAGATAGTCATGATCAGATTACCTTCGCTTCGTTTTTCAGTTTCTCGACCAGTTCAGCCACCGACTTGACCTTGATACCTGCGCTGCGTGCAGCCGGCGCTTCGACTTTCAGGGTCTTGTTAGTGGAGGCGGTGGAAACACCCAAAGCATCAGGAGTCAGCGTTTCAAGCGGCTTCTTCTTGGCTTTCATGATGTTTGGCAGAGACGCATAGCGCGGCTCGTTCAAACGCAGGTCGGTGGTGACGATGGCTGGCAGGTTCAGCGCAACGGTCTGCAGGCCGCCGTCGATTTCGCGAGTGACGTTGACCTTGTCGCCGGACACTTCGACCTTGGAGGCGAAGGTGCCTTGAGCGTAACCGCTCAGGGCCGCCAGCATCTGGCCGGTCTGGTTGTTGTCGCTATCGATGGCCTGTTTGCCGAGGATCACCAGCTGTGGCTGCTCCTTGTCGACCACAGCCTTGAGCAGCTTGGCCACAGCCAGGGAGTTCAACTCTTCAGCGGACTCGACGAGGATTGCGCGATCGGCACCCAGTGCCAGGGCGGTACGCAGTTGCTCTTGAGCAGTAGCAGGACCGATGGAGACGACGACGATTTCAGTCGCTACACCTTTCTCTTTCAGGCGTACGGCTTCTTCCACTGCGATTTCGCAGAAAGGGTTCATCGACATCTTGACGTTGGCGAGGTCGACGCCGGAGTTGTCCGCTTTGACGCGAACCTTGACGTTATAGTCGACCACTCGTTTGACAGCTACAAGAACCTTCATGGATTCCTCGTTACTCTCCGGTGAAAAGAAAGTCGCCTAGGCGAGAACCTGGCGGTTGATGCTCATCGGCACAAGGGCACCTCCAAAAACGCTGGCGTACATCAGGTTGACCTTGCTCACGGGGTGATGACCGTTCGTCAGTGGTGACCGACGAGTCATTCATTATCGCGGCGTGTAGACTGCGCACTTTCAAGTTGCGCGGTGCGTCACCTTTATTGCCTTTGCCCTGTCTTTAGAGGTGCTCTTGAAACCAACAGTCAGCCTACGGCGAGCGCAAAACCGACCGTATCTTGACCGGAACGCCTTTTCCGGTCAATACGGCAAAATAGCCGTTTATAAGCCGCGCTTCTTTGATTTATCTGGGCTGCGGCAAATTCAAACAAACGTTTGTATTGGACGCTGAGAGTGGTGTAGATATAATGCGCCGCCCAGAGAGAAAGGTCGGCCATCCTCCCCTTCTCCCCCCATTTGTAATGGGAGAAAGCGCGGATGCAACGCCAAACCTCCAATTAGAAAAAACCGTTGAGCCTTGAGTAGGAGATAGCCTAGTGGAACGCGAATACATGGAATTCGACGTGGTCATCGTCGGTGCCGGCCCCGCAGGCTTGTCCGCCGCTTGCCGCCTTAAGCAGAAGGCCGCTGAAGCCGGTAAGGAAATCAGCGTCTGCGTGGTTGAAAAAGGCTCCGAAGTCGGTGCTCACATCCTTTCCGGTGCCGTGTTCGAGCCTCGGGCCCTGAATGAACTGTTCCCGGACTGGAAGGAACTGGGCGCCCCGCTCAACACCCCGGTCACCCGCGACGACATTTATGTCCTGCGTAGCGGCGACACTTCCACCAAGGTTCCAGACTTCTTTGTGCCCAAGACCATGCACAACGAAGGCAACTACATCATTTCCCTGGGCAACCTGTGCCGCTGGCTGGCCCAGCAGGCCGAGAACCTGGGCGTGGAAATCTACCCGGGCTTCGCCGCCCAGGAAGCCCTGATCGACGAAAACGGCGTGGTCCGCGGGATCATCACCGGTGACCTGGGTGTCGACCGTGAAGGACAGCCGAAAGATGGCCTCTACACCCCAGGCATGGAACTGCGCGGCAAGTACACCCTGTTCGCCGAAGGCTGCCGCGGCCATATCGGCAAGCAACTGATCAAGCGCTTCAACCTGGACAGCGACGCCGACGCCCAGCACTACGGCATCGGCCTCAAGGAAATCTGGGAAATCGATCCGGCCAAGCACCAACCGGGCCTGGTGGTCCACACCGCCGGCTGGCCGCTGGACATCATGAGCAACGAGAACACCGGCGGTTCCTTCCTCTACCACCTGGAAAACAACCAGGTCGTGGTGGGCCTGATCGTCGACCTGTCCTATGCCAACACCTACCTGTCGCCGTTCGACGAATTTCAGCGCCTCAAGCATCACCCGGTGCTCAAGCAGTACCTGGAAGGCGGCAAACGCATCAGCTACGGCGCCCGTGCACTGGCCAAGGGCGGTATCAATTCGCTGCCGAAGATGGTCTTCAAGGGCGGGGCCTTGATCGGCTGCGACCTGGGCACCATGAACGTGGCCAAGATCAAGGGCAGCCACACCGCCATGAAGTCCGGCATGCTCGCCGCCGATGCCGTGGCCGACTCGCTGTTCGCCGGCTCCGAAGGTGCCGATGAGCTGAAGAGCTACGTCGACTCCTTCAAATCCAGCTGGCTGTATGAAGAGCTGTTCGCCAGCCGCAACTTCGGTCCGGCCATGCACAAGTTCGGTCCGATCATCGGCGCCGGCTTCAACTGGATGGATCAGAACATCTTCGGTGGCAAGCTGCCCTTCACCCTGCACGACACCAAGCCGGACTACGCCTGCCTGAAGCTGGCCAAGGACTGCGCGAAGATCGACTACCCCAAACCCGACGGCAAACTCAGCTTCGACAAACTGAGCTCGGTGTTCATCTCCGGTACCAACCATGAAGAAGAACAGCCTTGCCACCTCAAGCTGACCGACCCGAGCATCCCTCTGGGCCGCAACCTGCCGCTGTACGACGAGCCTGCTCAGCGTTACTGCCCAGCCGGCGTGTATGAAGTGATCACCCAGGAAGACGGCGAGAAGCGCTTCCAGATCAACGCCCAGAACTGCGTGCACTGCAAGACCTGCGATATCAAGGACCCGGCCCAGAACATCACCTGGGTCACTCCGGAAGGTGCCGGCGGCCCGACTTACCCGAACATGTAAGTCGCCGCGGTACACAAGAGGCCCCCTTTATGGGGGCCTTTTTCATGCCCGGGATTTGCCGGCACAGCCTCCGGCAGGAGCCGACTTGTCGGTGAAGAGCCCCTCAAGCCTTGTACCGACCCAAAGGCGTCGTCGCTGGCAAGCCAGCGCCTACGAACAGCATCTACAGAGCTACGGCCCGCTCATCCCCGGGATTACGCTCAAAGTAGCGTTTGTACTCGCGACTGAACTGCGAGGTGCTCTGGTAACCCACCCGATGCGCTACCTGGGCCACACCCAGCCCTTCTCCCACCAGCAACTGCTGGGCCTTGAGCAACCGCAGGCGCTTGAGGTACTGCACTGGCGACAGCAGGGTGCTGCGCTTGAAATGCTCGTGGAAGGTCGACGTGCTCATGTTGGCGCAGCGGGCCAGGGTCTCGACGTTCAACGGCTCGGTGTAATGCTCGTGCAGATGATTGAGCGAAGCCGCGACCCGCGCGAACTGCCCCTGCTGCTCCACCAGTGCCCGCAACGCATCGGCCTGAGGCCCGCGCAGGGCAGCAAAGAGCAGCTCGCGCACCCTGGACGCCCCCATGACCTTGCACTCCAGAGGATCGAGCAGGCAATGCAGCAGGCGCTCCACGCAACCACGCATGACGTCGTCAAGCACCGCCGAGGTCATCGATTCCAGGGTTTGCGCCGAAGCCGCCCGGCCTTCGGCGATCCCCATGGCCAGCACCAGCTCGCTCAGGACTGCCCGGTCGATGGCAATGGAAATCCCCAGCAGCGGTGCATCGGGCAAGGCGAAGGTTTCGCACTCGAAGGGCACCGACAAGGCCTGGATCAGGTAGTGCCCGGCGCCGTATTCCAGGGTCCGCGTGCCCAGGTAGGCCAGTTTGCTGCCCTGGACAATGATCATCAGGCTCGGTTCATAGATCTGTGGACCTCGCGCCACATCACAGCTGGCCCGCAGCACCTGGACCCCAGGCAAGGCGGTGGCAACGAAACCATCTCGGCTGGCAAGGGGCTGGATCAGCGAAACCAGGGTGGCATTGGCGTCAAGGTGACGGGTCAGCAGCATGCAGAAAACTTCACGAAAAAAGGGATGAGAACATCATCGCAGGTCTGCTGGCCAATGCCGCGCAAAAACCGCCAATACCGGAGGAATAGGCATGACATGCCGAGGAATCGCCATGGCCGCCCTCAGGCTCGACGCCGAGAATGCACCGCCTCACTTGTCAGCGCTTTTGCGAGGTTCTTCATGTACACCGCCATCGGTTATGCCGCCCAATCGGCCACCACTCCCCTCGCCCCCATGAGCTTCCAGCGCCGCAGCCCACGCGCGGACGACGTCGCCATCGAGATCCTCTACTGCGGCGTCTGCCACTCCGACATCCACCAGGCCCGCAACGAATGGGGCATCGCCGTGTACCCGCTGATGCCGGGCCACGAGATCGTCGGCAAGGTCACCGCCGTCGGCGCCAACGTCAGCAAGCACAAGGTCGGCGACCTGGTGGGCGTCGGCTGCATGGTGGACTCCTGCCGTCATTGCGAAGCCTGTGCTGCGAATCTGGAACAGTACTGCCTGGAAGGTCCGACCATGACCTACGCCACCCCGGATCGGGTCGATGGCAGCAACACCATGGGCGGCTACTCCGACAGCATCGTGGTCAGCGAGCACTTTGTCGTGCGCATCCCGGAGAAACTCGACCTGGCCAGCGCAGCACCGATTCTCTGTGCCGGCATCACCACCTACTCGCCCCTCAAGCACTATGGCGTCAAGGCTGGCGACAAAGTGGGGATTCTCGGCATGGGCGGCCTGGGCCACATGGGCATCAAGTTCGCCAAGGCCCTGGGGGCCGAAGTGACCCTGTTCACCCGCTCGGCGAGCAAGGCCGAAGAAGCCCGCCGCCAAGGCGCGGACCATGTGATCGTATCCACCGATGCGGCGCAGATGCAGTCGGTAGCCGGGCATTTCGACTTCCTCCTGGACACCATCCCAGTGCCCCACGACCTCAATCCCTACCTCGACACCCTGCGCTTTGACGGCGTGCACATCCTGGTGGGCCTGATCGAGCCGGTGGACCCGGCACTGCACGCCGGCAAGCTGGTGATGAGCCGTCGCGTGCTGGCCGGATCGCTGATCGGCGGCATTGCCGAGACCCAGGAGGTGCTGGATTTCTGCGCCGAGCACGGCATCACCTGCGACATCGAGATGCTGGATATTCGTCAGATCAACCAGGCCTATGAGCGCATGATCAAAGGGGATGTGAAGTATCGCTTCGTGATCGACATGGCGACCTTGAAGCTCTGAATCTCGATGCCATGACGGCCCGGCTTGTCCCGAGGAGGCGCTCCACGCAATACGCCTTCGCCGACAAGCCGGCTCCGGCACGGGCCAGCTGGCGCCAGCCCATGGGGGCTGTCGTCAGCCCCGGGCGAACGCCCGCAGTACTTCGCCGTCCATGCGGTACTTGACCCACTCCTCCTGAGGCTGGGCGCCCAGGGACTTGTAGAACTGGATCGCCGGTTCATTCCACTCCAGCACACTCCATTCGAAGCGTCCGCAATCGTTGTCACAGGCGATCTGTGCCAGATGCCGCAACAGTTGCTTGCCCGCCCCGCCACCGCGTTGTTCCGGGGTGATGTAGAGATCCTCCAGGTACAGACAGTTGCTGCCCAGCCAGGTGGAATAACTGAAGAAAAACACCGCAAAGCCAATCGGCACGCCGTCACGCAGGCAGATCAGGCCGTGGGCCGTAGCCCCCTCGCTGAACAAGCTGCGCTCAATATCGGCGACGCCGGCAATCACTTCGTGACGAGCCCGCTCGTAGTCGGCGAGCTCAGTGATGAAAGCAAGAATCTGTGGGGCATCGCTGGGCAGTGCAGGACGGATTACGACGGTCATCGACGGTTCTCTAGGCAGAATCAGGTGGCCATATTAGAACGACAGCCGAAATACATGCACGGCCATTTACGCGCAAAGCTGATTCCCCGGCTCGCGGCTTACTCCGCTGTCGGCTAACCCTGAGGCCTGCAGGATCAGAACAAACAGCGCAGAAGGCCATGCTAGAAAGCCCTCCACGACTACAAGCATAAGAGAGGAGTTTTCATGTCCGTGCGGGCTATGCAGAAATCCAGGGGGCCAGGGCCATTGTTCGGGTTGTTCTGTCTGGGCAGCTATCTGTTGTCACTGTCTTACGGATCGACCTTTCTCCTGTCCTTGCTGATCAGCAGCCGCGGCGGCAATGAGCACGACGCCGGCAGCGTGATTTCGGCAGCGATGCTCAGCACCTTCGTCGCGGTGATCGGTTCCGGGCACCTATCGGACTGGCTTGGCGCCGCACGTTCGGTGGCGCTGTTCGGCTGCCTGCTGGCCCTGGCCAGCCTGGGCTTTGCCCTGACCCCCGGGTTCGGCCACGCCCTGCTGCTCTTCGGCCTGACCCTGGGCCTGGGCTGGGGAGTGTTCTACACCCTGGGGCCAATCATCGTGGCGATGCTGGTGGAGCCCGCGCAACGAGCCCGCTACTTCGCCCTGCTGTCGGGCAGCATGATGACCGGCATCGGTTCCGGGCCGCTGCTGGGACGCCTGGCCAGCGCGCTGGGCTATCCCGTGACCAGTGCTTTTTTCATTGCTGCGGCAGCCAGTCTGGTGGGGGTGCTGATCTTTTGGCGACTGGGCGCCCGCCTGAGTCGCCAGCCCAATCATCTGGGGACTTCAGCGGCCAGGATCACCAGGAGCGGTGCGGCACGCGTACTGTCTTCCAGGGCCCTGTGGCCAATCCTGATGGTGGGCCTGGGTGGCTGTGTGTTCGGCGGGCTGTCGAGTTTCCAGACCAGCTACGGTGTATCCCGAGGCGTGGACTACTCGCTGTTCTTCCTCGGGTTCATGAGCGCCGCCATCGCCAGCCGGATGCTGATCGCCGGCATCGTGGTCAAGCGTGACCCCTATCGCGCATCCTGCCTGCTATCGGGGCTGATGGTGGTGTCGATCCTGCTGTTTCTGTTTGTCGTCGACAGCAGCGCCAGCTACCTGTTGGCCGCAGTGATACTGGGGATTGGCTATGGCCTGACGTATTCAGTGATCAACGGCCTGGCCGCCAACGAAGCACCTGCCGGCAGCACCTCGCAAGCACTGCTGTTGTTCAGCCTGTCCTATTTTGTCGGGGTATTCGGCTTTCCCTGGCTGGCCGGGCGGATCATCGTCGAGGCCGGCATGCAGGCGCTGCTGTTCACCGTACTGGCTATTGCTCTGCTGAACTGGCTGATCAGCCTCGGCCGCCTGGGCTGGCGCCGAGCGCTCCAACTGCGTATCGCCCACAACCCGTAGCGCCGTTCGTCGATCATCCGGCACCAACCCCACGCCAGGGCAGACCAATATCAGGTAACGACTCTAACAATGGAGGCGACACCATGATCAAGGTCCAACTCTCAGCCCTGGCCCTGGCCGGACTGTTGTCCAGCGCCGCCCTGGCGGGCACCACAGGCCCCACCAATCCGGTAGAAGGCCCGCAATCCCCCGCCCCCCAGAGCACACCGAAGATCAACATCAACCCACCGGCCATGGACGAAGGCTCGCTGCCGCCGGCCACCGGCACCGACCCGCGAATCCAGGGCAACGACAACGGCCGCCAGGGCGGCGCCGGCACCCTGGATGCCACGACTCCGGACAATGGCAAGACCGGTAGCGGATCGAAAACCACCACCGGCGGCTCAGGCTCAGAGGGCAGCAGTCAGTAACACCCGGCGCCGGCTCAATCCAGTTGGCGCTGCGCAAGGCTGGTGACGGTCCATCAGGCCCGCAACATTGCGTCCACTTCCGCGCTGCACGGCGCGGTGGCCGGGCCACGGCGGGTCACCGCGATGGCCGCCGCCGCATTGGCCCGACGGGCCGCTGCCTGCGGCTCATGACCCGCAGCAAGCGCGGCGACAAAGACACCGGCATGGGCATCACCGGCACCATTACTGTCCACTGCCTCGACCTTGAATCCCGGCACCAGCACAGCACGCCCCTCTTGATTGATCCAGCAACCTCGGGGACCGTCACGCAGTACCAGCATGGCCTTGGACGACAACATTGAGCCCAGCCGCTGCACGGCTTCGACCATTTCCGAGCTGGCACTCAAGCGCAGGGCCTCGACCCGGTTACTGCTCCAGATGTCGATACGTGGCAACAAAGCCGCCATCAAGGGAGAATCCAGCGAGCCCACCAGCGGCCCCGGGTCGAACATCAAAGGCACCGAGACTGGCAACGCCAGCACCCAGTCGACCAGGGCCTTGGCCTTGCTCGCCTGAAGCAGGCTGTAGCCACTGACGTAAAGGTAATCCCCCGCTCTCACCTGGACCTGCGCCAAGTCTTCGACCGTCAGTTCGCCCTCGGCACCTATATGGGAAATGAAAGTGCGTTCGGCAGAGGCTTCGGTCAAGGCCACGCATAGACCCGTGTCGGCCCCGAGACTGGGTTCCAGGCTCATCTGGATGCCTTCGGCCTGCATCGCCTGCCGTGCCAGATCACCAAAGCGCCCCTGGCCGTGACGACCGAGATAGACCACCGGCAGGCCATTGCGCGCGGCTGCCGCCATGACATTGAAACCGCCACCCGCCTCGAAACTGGCCGACTGCGCCAGCACATCACCGCCAGACTCCGGCAGTCGATCAACGGCCATCACCAGATCGACGATCACCTGGCCACTGTGGAGCAATCTAGGCATTGGCATTCTCGACAAAAGCCCGACGCCGGTCACGGGCGCCGCCCAGCACGCCATAGACGCCGCCGGCCACCAGGAAGGTGATGATCCAGCCCAGGCCGTTATGCCCGAGCCAGGAATCGGCCAATGGTCCCGTGAACCAGACGTCCTCGACCGTGGTGCCAATGCTGGTGAAACAGAAGCCCAGGACGATGGCCAGCACCCAGGCACCAAAGGCCCGCCATTCGATGCCGCCCTGATACCAGTAGGCGCTGCTCGGGCCCACATTCAATAAATCATCGGCGCTGTAGTAGTGGCGATGGATCAAGTCCACCACGAAGATTCCCACCCAGGCCGTGATCGGCACCGCCAGCAGGGAAATGAAGCTGATGAAGGGGCCGTAGAAACTGTCAGCGATCAACATGAAGTAGATCGACCCCATGAAGATCGCCACGATGTCCACCAGTACTGCGTAGACCCGCTTGACCTTGAGGCCCAGGGTCAGCGCGGTGAGACCGGCGGAATACACCGACAGGTTGTTGGACAACAGCAGACCGCCGAAGGCAGCGATCAGGTAAGGCACGGCCATCCAGGTTGGCAGCATGTCGCGGATCGCAATGATCGGGTCCACCGCTGAGGCCAGATGATCGTTACCGACCGACAGCAAGCCTCCCAGAGTGATCAGCAGCACCAGCGGAATACCGGCACCGAAGGCCGCCGAGGCCACCAGGCGCCCGGCAGTGACCGAACGTTGCTGATAACGGGACATGTCCGCCCCAGAGCTGGCCCAGCCGATCCCGGTGCCTGCGGCCATGGTGCCGACGCCGATGATCATCGCGCTCATGGGCGCAGGGGAGGCATTGAACACTGCGGTCCAGTCGATGGTGGCACAGAGAAAGCCGCCCACCAGGACGTTCAGCGCGCCGAATCCGTAGGTGGCCCACTTCTGGATCACCAGCAACGTGGCGTGGCCCAGACCGGACACACTCAGCGTCATGAGCACAAAGATAGCGATGAACAGCAGGGTCAACAGTGGCGCGTCCTTGGCCGAGGCCGGGGTGTGGAACAGGATCGAACTCAAGGACAGGAGAACAAAGGCTGCGGTGGTGGTATTGACCGTTTCCCAACCGACTCGCGACAGCATGGACACCAGGGTGGGACCGATATTGCCGCGCACACCGAAAATGGCCCGAGACAGGGTCAGGCTCGGCGCCCGGCCACGACGGCCGGCCACGGATATCAGCCCGACCACGGCGAACGATCCCACCGAGCCCAGGACCGCCACCAGCACCACCTGCCAGATCGACAGGCCGCGAAACGCCACCAGGGTCGCCCCCAGGGGCAACCCGAGGATGCTGATATTGGCCGCAAACCAGACCCAGAACAGCTGCAAAGGATGACCGTTGCACTCCGCTTCCGGGACCGGCTCGATGCCACGGGTTTCCAGTTGTCCGACACCAGACCCGGCGGTCGATGAACTCATGAATAAGGCTCCTGTTGCCATCGTTGTGGTTATTGGCAATTTCGGAAGTCGCTGAACATCCCGGCATTCCTGGCCGTGTTTTTTAGCTTTCCATAGCCATGGGTGTTCTCAGAGCAAGCTGGCTCAGCGCAGAGCCAGCAGCTCTTGTACCAGCGGCTGCAAATCCAGTTCATTGACTTGCTGCACCCGGTCGATCAAATCCCTGGGCCACGCCTCCAGCCCAAGGCAGGCGCCGAGCATGGCCCCGAGAATCGCGGCGATTGTGTCGGTATCGCCCCCCAGGCTGGCAGCCATGCACAAGGCCTCGAAGGCTTCCAGATGACCAAGCGCCACTTGCCAGGCCAGGGCAAAGCTCGTTACCACCGACTCTTGGGACGCCACCGAGGTCCCCACCAGCTCATAGAGCATCCGGGCAAACCCCTGCTTGTCGCCATCCACGCTCAGAGTGGCAGCCCACTCCAGGCGCGCAGCAATACTGGCACCGGCGACCCAGTAACCTTGCGCCTGTGCCTGCCAGGCAACCTGCCTCCCAAGGGGCAAAGCGTCCGCCAGGCAAGCGCCATTGACACCGGCAGACACGACTGCCGCCACCGCTGCCGCACTGGCAATGCCCAGGCTGGTGTTGTGGGTGACCTGGCAGGCCTGGACCACCGCCTGGATGAAACGATCGGGGTGGGCAACATCGCTGGCGATGCCCACTGGCGTGATACGCATCGCGGCGCCATTGGTGGTGCCGTAGCGGCCAGCCTCTTCCACCGAGTGACCGGCGAGGATCAGTTCAATCGCGTGCTTGGTGGAAGGTCCGAGCAGGTCCTGGGAGCCTTTGGCCTGCATCGCAGCCTCCCATTCAATCAGGCTGCTGGCCAGCGCGGTCGGAGCGATACGGCCTTGGCCCTGGACCAGCAGGCGGCCCACCAGGATCGCCTGTTCAGTGTCGTCGGTAATGGAGCCGGCAGGCATGTTCGCCGCGATCGGCTGGTCCGGGCCGGCATCTTCCAGGGTACCGATAGCGCCGAAGCGTTGCTGGATCTGTTCACGACTCAGGGACTGGGTCGGCATGCCCAAGGCGTCGCCCAAGGCCAATCCATAAAAAGCGCCAAGCGCCCGCCGGAGCTGGCTCACCCTGACTCTCCAAATTGCAGGTGCAGGCGAAAATGCTGCGGGTCCAACAGGCTCTCCACCTGTTCCATGAAGCGTCCCTGGCGGTCATAGGTAGTGCGCAGGGCCTTGAGGAACACTTCTCCGGGAGCACGGCCCAGCAGCTCGGCGTCTTCGGCATTCAAGGGTTCGGCGCCGATCCACTGATCGCCACGCTCGCCGATATAGCCGTAGGCGGCCAGGGTAATGGTCAGGGAATCATCGATCAGGCCAACCCGCGGCAGGCCTTCAAGCTCGCCGGATGCAGGGATCAGGGAGCGCTCAAGAGACAGCACCCGCCCCTCGGTGCTGCGGCGACGGCGGTCCAGGGCAATGAATTGGTCAGTGCCCAGGCGGTGCTTGAGCTCGGGACGGCAGATCGCCTCCAGGCGCAACACCTCGGTATTGACCAGCGCTCCACTGTCGGCCAGCGCCTGGGCCCAACCGTGATGTTGGTCCAGGGCCACGCCATCGAAGGTGACAATGGAGCCGACGCCGCTCTGTGTGGCGATGTAGTTGCGACGCTTGAGCTCAGCCAGGGCCTCACGCAAGGTGCCGCGACTGACACCGAACTCTTCGGCCAACTGATGCTCCCCCGGAAGCTGGAAGCCGTCTTCCATGAGACCGCTTTCAATGCGCCGGATCAGCTCGTCGACCACTCTTGTTTTCTTATCGAATCGGACATGTTTGATCATGTCCGGTTGATACATGAAAGATCGGATCAAGAGCAAGAAATATCTTTTTACACCGGCTTGAAACGTCCGTCTAAGGCTCAAGACCTATGGGGAAAAACGTTCCGCCACTCCACACTCCCAGCCAGTTCTGGCCTTCAAGGGTGCGCGTCTGAGCCAGTTCCACCAGTTGGTAGAAGACGTTGCGATGGATCAGCGCCTCAAGATTGTGTCGAACCAGGATATAGGGCGCAGGCTCCTGGGTCTGAGGATCGATCACCACGCGCAGGGGATGTTCAGCGCCGGCAACCACCTGTTCATCGACCTGGGTAGTGAAGCGCAACACCTGGTTTTCGCCCTGCCCTTCGACCTCCAGGGTCACGGCAACGAAAGGTGCGTCATCAACCTTGATCCCCACTTTCTCAACCGGAGTGATGAGAAAGTACTGGTCGCCATCACGGCGGATGATCGTGGAGAACAGCTTGACCATGGGCTTGCGGCCGATGGGTGTGCCCAGGTAATACCAGGTACCGTCACGAGCGATCCGCATGTCGATATCGCCGCAGAAATCGGGGTTCCACAAGTGGACCGGCGGCAGGCCCTTCTCAGCCTTGGGAATCTGCGCCAACAGGTCGTTGGCCTTGCCTGGACCACTCATACCGCTCTCCTCAATCAATCAGTCACTCAAGCCCAGCAAACCGCGCGCGTATTGCTGCAAGGGTGGGCCGAGCAGATCCTGGGGCTTGTTGTCGTGGAACGTCAGTAAACCGCCACGACTGCGAATACGTGCCGAATCGATCAGATACTGGGTACTGGTTTCGATCAGCATGATCTGGATGGTACTGGTATCGACCCCCAGGCGGTCCACGGCTTCCTGATCCAGCCACTCATCGGAGTTGCCGATGCGGTCATCCGCCTTGGCAAAACGGGCGTAAAGCAGATAGTGCGCTCCTAGCTCCCGGGCTTCGGCCATGGCTTCGTTGAGGCCTTCGGCTGCTCGGGCGCGACGCACCATGGGGAAATATTCGATAAAGCCGTTGAAGGCTTCCTCCGCCACCACGTTGGGCCGCGGGTACGCGCTGCCTGGAGGAGCGAAAGGCCCCTGGGCGATGAAAATGAACGAATCCGGCTGAATGCGGAATGAGCTGGTACGGCGGGTATCACTGTGGTCGAGCACCCCGGCGTCACTCAGGTGATAACGCACCCCTTCGCCCATATCACTGACATTCATGCAGCCGCCAAGTGCCAAAAAGGCCAGCAGCAAAACCAGGCTACGCATCCTACCCTCCAAAATCCGGTGACGGAAAACCGGCGAATGGCCACGGGATGCAGCTTCCGCGCCAGCTACGCGATTGAAGGAAACTCACGGAAAATCAGCATCAGCCACCGATGATCTTCATCACCGTGGCTCCGCCGGAGAAGGCCACATCCTGCTTGTCTCCCAAGGCCTTGACCAACAGGCGCTGCAGGGCCGGCAAAGCTTGATGGCGCGGCTTGTCCAGCAGATCGCCAACATAGTGACGATTGCTCGAAGACAGGCAGCCGTGCAACCAGCCAGTGGAAGACAGTCGCAGGCGCGAGCAAGTCCGGCAGAACGGCACACTCTCGTTGGCTATCACTCCGAAATGGCCAAGCCCGGGAATCTCGTAGCGCACGGCCGTGGCATCCAGTGGCGCGTCGGCCTGCAGGTAGTCGTAGCGCTGGCCGATCAGGTCCAGCAACTGCTGCAGGCTGACAAACTGCTGCAGGAAAGCATTGCCGTCACTGGCCAGGTGGCCCATGCGCATCAACTCGATGAAACGCAATTCATAGCCCTGCTGCAGACAGTAATCGAGCAACGGCATGACCTGGTCCAGGTTCTGTCCGCGCAACGGCACCATGTTGACCTTGATCTTCAACCCCGCCGCACGGGCTTGCTGCATGCCATCGAGCACAGTGGCCAGATCCCCGCCGCGGGCGATGCTGCGAAAGGCCTTGGCATCCAGAGTGTCGAGAGAAACGTTGATTCGACGGATCCCTGCTTCCAGCAACAATGGCAGCTTGCGCGCCAGCAACTGACCGTTGGTGGTCAGACTGATGTCTTCCAGATCCATCCGCCCCACCGCCGTCATGAAAGCTTCCAGCTTGGGGCTGACCAGGGGCTCACCGCCGGTGATGCGCAAACGCTCGATGCCGGCTGCTTCGATCAGATACGCCACGCCCCGGGCCATCGCCTGGGCCGACAACTCATCCTGGGCAGCCACCAGCCGCTTGCCGTTGGGCACGCAGTAGGTACAGGCGTAGTTGCAGGCAGACGTCAGGCTGATCCGCAAGTTGCGAAAGCGCCTGCCTTGACGATCAACGATCATGGATGACTCCGGCGTAAGAAGGGAGAACCGGCAAAACCTGACTCAAAAATCAGGTTTTAGCAAGTCCCATGCCTGAGTATATTCCTCGGACACCGCGCCATACAGTTACCCGATGGCGCAATACAACGGGCGAATGCCTCAGCTGTTGGAAGTGTCGGGGTCACGCTTGCGCTTGTTGCCCATGCGCACGCCGATGTCCATCAGGAACTGGAAGAAACCTTCCTGATCCTCGAGCACATTGCTCCAGAATGGCGAGTGATAGAGCGCCACGGCACCGTGCACCAGCGCCCAGGAAGCGCAGTAGTGGAAGTAAGGCGGCACGTCTTCCAGCTTGCCTTCGCTGATTCGCCCCTTGATCAGCAGGGTCAGGCGCTCGAAGTTGGAAGCACGGATCTTGTGCAGTTCCTCGACCATCTCCGGCACCTGATTGCCCTTGACCACCTTCTCTTCCAGGCGGTCGAACAACCGGTAGCGCTGCGGATCGCGCATGCGGAACTCGAAGTAGGCCCGAGACAGAGCCTCCTTGTCCTTGTCGACATCGGCAGAGTGCAGCAACTCGTTCAGATCCCGCTCATAGTCGAGCATCAGGCGCAGGTAGATCTCCGCCTTGGACTTGAAATGCTTGTAGATGGTCCCTTTGCCGATACCCACGGCATCCGCAATCATCTCGACGGTGACACTGTCTTCACCTTGTTCGAGGAACAGCTTGAGCGCGGTATCGAGAATTTCTTGCTCACGGCGACGAAACTCACGGACCTTACGAGGTTCTTTTTGCATAAGAAAAGGTCTGTTCGGGGTCAAAATCGAAGCCGCGTATTATGCCTAACTTGCGCCAAAATGCACGGATCATCCGTCGTTGCCACTGTTTCTGACGTAAAAGCCCTCGAGACGAAAAGACACAGATGAGTCGCAAGCGTCCGGAAAATCCAGTGAATACGGGGCCGGCAAGCGGTTCAAATAGAAAACATCGACAGCTGTAAAGCCTCGTATCAGACCGTAAAGTCTCGATTTTTCTGTAATCGGGTCTCGATACCGACCTCAGCCCCACACTCGACGAAAATACCGCAATGAGTCGTAATTGCTTCACTGCTTCGCAGAAGTGTTGCCTTTATCATCATCAGGAAATGTTACCGATAAGCCTTGAAAGCTCCATCCAGGACAGGTGAAAGGTCTGAATGTATCGATACCATTGATGGGGATCAGGCTTCTCGGGAAACAAAACTGCAACAGCTTGTGTGTTTACCGAAGGGTGAAAACCGTCAAATTCGTGCAAATTTTGCGCAAACAGACTGATTTTTTTGGATTTTCAACGAAATAAGCCCCAAAACACCGCAAATGAGAACTCAACCGAAGCGCTCGTATTCCAAATTTGTTTAAAAAACGAACAGGAGCAACTGGACTGAATGCAATAGTGATCAATACTTGAATTGTCGGCGGGACATCTCCCCCAAGTGAAACGCCGATCAAGGTACCGAAGGACCGCGTGCCTTAGTTTTACTCCTAATGGTCTTAACCCGGATTCACCCCCCAGAACCCGGGTTTTTTTTGCCTGAAATTTGCTCTTCCACACACCGGCGACTCAGGCCTCGCCCTTGACTCGCGCCAGGGGAAACAGACGTTTGAAGTTGGCTGTGGTCTGTTCGGCAAAGGCGTCATAGGCTTCGCCCCGCAACATTGCCAGGAACTCCGCCACTTCACGTACGTACTGCGGCAGGTTGGGCTTGCCGCGATAGGGGATAGGCGCCAGATAAGGTGAATCGGTTTCCACCAGCAAGCGATCGGCAGGCACCTGCCGCGCCACATCGCGCAAAGCGTCGGCATTGCGGAAGGTGACAATGCCCGACAGAGAAATATAGAACCCCAGGTCCAGAGCCGCCTTGGCCATGTCCCAGTCCTCGGTGAAGCAATGCAACACGCCGGCATTGGGCAATGCAGCTTCACGCAACAGCTCCAGCGTATCGGCCCGGGCACCGCGGGTATGCACGACCACCGGCTTGCCAGTCTGCTGCGCGGCCTGCAGGTGCAAACGGAAGGACTCCTGCTGCAACTCGGCCGCTTCCGGCTCGTAGTGATAGTCCAGGCCGGTTTCGCCGATAGCCACCACTCGCGGATGGTTCAATTCATCCAGCAACCAGTCCAGCGCCGGAGCCGCCCCCGGCTGCACATCCAGCGGATGCACCCCCACCGAACAATCGACGTCGTCATAACGCTCGGCCAGCGCTTTGACGTCCGCCGCGTTGTCGGCACTGACGCCAATGCACAGAAAATGCCCGACACCGCGCTGACGGGCGGCATCGAGCGCGGCATCCAGTGAGCCGTCGTGGGCGGCAAGGTCGAGACGATCAAGGTGGCAATGGGAATCTACGAGCATAAGAGACTGCAACTACATCCGATAAATGAAAGGGCCGGACTGCACAGTCCGGCCGGATACAGGCTTGATTCTAGGCGCAGCCTGTCAGCGCTGGGTAGGCAACGCCGACCATTGCACCAACAGCGCTTCCAGCAGCAACACGCGATTGAGGTTGGCCTTGCTCAGAACCTTTTGCCGCTGGACCAGGATCCAGTCCTGGATCGCCAGCACCTTGTCCTGGCCGGACTTTTGCGCCAGGTACTGCAGCACCTTGCGCATGTCCTGCAACCCCAGCCCGTCTTCGTCCTGGGTCAGTTGGTAGCGCAGGATCAGGTTCGACCAGTCACAGAACCAATCGAACAGCAGCAACAAGGGGATGGCATTCCAGGCCTCGGCCAACTGGGCTGGCGACTGTTGCTGCTTGAGCAACTTCTTCACCCCCTCTACCACCAACGCCCGCTGCTCACGCACCCCTTGGGCCTGCAAGCCGACGGCAGCCAGCGGCGATCCCGCCGCGAGGGTCAGCAGCTCCAACCGCTCCTCCTCGGTGCATTCAGGCAAGGCCTGGGACAGCCACTGCTGACTCATTGCCGCGCTGGGCAATGGGCACGCCTGCTGCACACAACGGCTCTTGATGGTGGGCAACAGCCGGCTGGGCTGATGGCTCACCAGCAACAGCACGGTGTCGCCTGAAGGCTCCTCAAGGCTTTTCAACAGGGCGTTGGAGGCGTTGATGTTCATCGACTCCACAGGCTCGATCAGCACCACCTTGCGTCCGCCCAGCTGCGCAGTCTGGACCACGAAACTCACCAGCTCGCGAACCTGGTCGACCTTGATCGCCTTGTCCGCCTCTTCGGGTTCCAGCACGTAATTGTCTGGATGACTACCCGCCTGCAACAACAGACAAGACTTGCACTGACCGCAGGCATCCAGCCCGTCGGGGCGCTGGCACAACAAGCGCGCCATCAGGCGCTCAGCCAGGGCCCGCTTGCCAATTCCCGCCGGGCCGTGCAGCAGGTAGGCGTGAGCATGCTGCGCGCGCCCCGCCAACTGTTGCCAGAGGCCGTCCTGCCAGGGAAAGACCTCAGCCACGGGCGCGCTCCAGCAATTGTGGCAGCAAGGCATCCAGGGACTGCTGGACCTGCGCCAGTGGCTGCGCCGCATCCACCAGGAAATAACGCTGCGGAGCAGCTTCAGCACGCTTCAGGTAAGCCTCACGCACCTTCTGGAAAAACGCCTGGCCTTCCTGCTCGAAGCGATCCAGCCGGCCACGGGCACTGGCCCGGGCCAGGCCAACGTCCACTGGCAGGTCAAACACCAGGGTCAGGTCCGGGCGCAGCTGGCCCTGGACGAAATCCTCAAGGGCAGCGATGCGCGCAAGGCTCAGGCCACGACCGGCCCCCTGATAGGCGTAGGTCGAGTCGGTGAAGCGGTCGCACAACACTACCGCGCCCCGGGCCAGTGCCGGGCGAATTACCGAGGCCAAGTGCTGGGCGCGGGCCGCGAACACCAACAGCAGCTCGGTATCGGCGCTCATGACCTCCTCCCCCGGAGTCAGCAACACTTCGCGAATCCGTTCAGCCAGGGGCGTGCCACCAGGCTCGCGGGTCAACAACACTTCGATGCCTGCAGCGCGCAAACGCTCGGCGAGGTACTCGCGGTTGGTGCTTTTGCCGGCACCTTCCGGGCCTTCCAGGGTAATAAACAAGCCAGTCACAGGCAGTCCTTAATCAAAGTCATTGCGGGCGTTTCGGCGCGGGTTCGGGCTCCACCGGAGCCGCAGCCGGCGCGGGTGACGCTGGTGGCGAGCTGTCCGGCGCCGCCTGAGGCGCAACTGCCGGCGCCGAACTCTCGGCTTCGGGAGCGGCCGGAGCAGTTACTGGCGCCGGGCTGGAACGATAGTCGGCGCGACGCTTGAGCTGGAACTCGCGCACGGCGCTGTTATGGGCATCCAGATCATCGGAGAACACATGGCTGCCGTCACCTCGGGCAACAAAATACAGGCTCTTGCCCGGCACCGGATTGAGAGCGGCATGAATCGCCTCGCGCCCGACCATGGCAATCGGCGTGGGTGGCAACCCGGCAATCACATAGGTGTTATAGGGCGTGGCTTCCTTGAGATGTGCCCGGGTCAGCTTGCCGTTGTAGCGCTCACCTAGACCATAGATCACGGTAGGATCGGTCTGCAGCAGCATGCCGATCTGCATGCGCCGTACAAAGACCCCCGCGATCTGTCCACGCTCATGGGGCACGCCGGTTTCCTTTTCCACCAGCGACGCCATGATCAGCGCCTGATAGGGATCACTGTAAGGCGCATCATCAGCCCGCCTGCTCCACTCCTTGGCCAGTACATCGTCCAGGCGGTCATAGGCTTTTTCCAGAAGCTCGGCATCGGTCATGCCGCGCACAAAACGATAGGTATCGGGGAAGAAACGCCCCTCGGGGAACACGCCGCCGTGTCCGAGCTTCTCCATCACCTGGCTGTCGCTGAGACCGGTCAGGGTCTGTTGCAATTTGTCGCTCTTGGCCAGGGCACTGCGCACCTGACGGAAGGTCCAGCCCTCCACCAGGGTCAGGCTGTACTGCACCACCTCGCCTCGCTGCCAGAGACCGATCAGGCCTTCGGCAGTCATGCCCGGTGTCATGCGGTACTCGCCGCTGTGCAAAGGCTGCCCCGGCAAGTTGAAGCGCCAGTAAAGGCGCAGCCAGAACGCGTCCTGGATCACGCCATCAGCCTGCAGACGATTGAAGGTTCCGGTGGGCGTGGAACCGGCGGGAACATCGAGCAGTTGCTCCTGACTCAGGTTCAGCGGTTGTTCCAGGGCCGAGTGCAGTTTCCAGGCACTCACGCCCAGCAGCAGACCTGCCAGGACCAGTCCGGTTTCCAGCAGGAGCAGAAATTTACGTCTCACGAATCAAGCATCCAGTAGTGCGCGGGTAATGCCCTGCAGTTTACGGGTGAGCGCACCCGCCGACCAGCTCATCCCGGCGCAGCCAAGCACTGGCCAAATGCCGTAGACACTGTTGCAGACGAAGACCTCGTCCGCCTGTTGCAGTTGATCAAGGCTGATATCCGTCACTTCAAAGGGGATGCCTTGTGACTCGGCCTGAAACAAAATTTCAGCGCGCATCACTCCAGCCACACCGCAGCGACTCAGATCAGCCGTCAGCAGACGCCCCTGACTGACCAGAAACAGATTGCTGAATACACCTTCGATCACCCGTCCGGCAGCGTCGAGCATCAAGCCTTCGGCGTGCTCGGGATCGCTCCATTCAGCGCGAGCCAGAACCTGTTCAAGGCGATTGAGATGCTTGAGGCCGGCCAACAGCGGCTGCTCGGATAAACGCGTGACGCAAGGGAACAGCACAACCCCCTGATCGGCATGAGCCGCCGGATAAGCCGGCAAGGCCCCGCCCTGGAGAATCCGCCGCGCAGCACCTGCAGGATCGGCGGCATATCCTCGCAGGCTATCGCCCCGGGTCAGGATCAGCTTGAGCACGCCCTCCCCCAGGGCCGCCGCATAGGCCAGCACTTCGTCGCGAATCAGCGCCTGATCCGCGCTCAGCGCCAGACGTCGGCAGCCTTCGGCCAGACGCTGCAAGTGCCGCTCCAGCAGTTGCGGTTGCCCGGATCGGACAGCGATGGTCTCGAACAGACCATCGCCATAGGCCAGGCCGCGGTCCCTGAGCGACAGCGCGTCAGCTGGCCGACCGTCGACCCAGCTATGCATTACTCGGAGAACCGGCGGAACACCAGGGAGCCGTTGGTGCCACCAAAGCCGAAGGAGTTGGACAGCACCACATCGATGTCCATGCTGCGCGCAGTGTGCGGCACGAAATCGAGGTCGCACCCCTCATCCGGTTCATCCAGGTTGATGGTGGGCGGCGCGGCCTGACTGTTGATTGCCAGTACGCTGAAGATCGCCTCGATCGCCCCGGCAGCACCCAGCAGGTGACCGGTCATGGACTTGGTGGAACTGACCGCGAGCTTGTAGGCATGCTCGCCGAACACGCTCTTGATCGCTTCGGCTTCCGCCAGGTCACCGGCCGGAGTCGAAGTACCATGGGCGTTGATGTACTGCACTTGATCGACATTGAGCTTGGCGTCACGCAAGGCGTTGGCGATGCAGCGAGCGGCACCGGCGCCATCGGCGGGTGGCGACGTCATGTGATAGGCATCACCGCTCATGCCGAAGCCGATCAGCTCAGCGTAGATGGTGGCGCCACGAGCCTTGGCGTGCTCCAGCTCCTCAAGAACCAGGGCACCCGCACCGTCGGCCAGCACGAAGCCATCACGCCCCTTGTCCCACGGACGGCTGGCACGGGTCGGCTCGTCATTGCGAGTCGACAGCGCACGGGACGCACCGAAGCCCCCCATACCCAGGCCACAGGCGGCCATTTCGGCGCCACCGGCAATCATCACGTCGGCTTCGCCGTAGGCAATGTTGCGCGCGGCCATGCCGATGCAGTGGGTACCAGTGGTACAGGCAGTAGAAATGGCATAGTTCGGCCCCTGGGCACCCAGATGGATGGACAGGAAGCCGGAAATCATATTGATGATCGAACCGGGCACGAAGAACGGAGAAATCCGCCGTGGGCCGGAATCGTGCAGGATGCGGCTGGTTTCTTCGATATTGGTCAAACCGCCAATACCCGACCCCATGGCCACACCGATGCGCTCGCGGTTGGCATCGGTGACTTCCAGGCCGGCGTTACGCACCGCCTGAAACCCGGCCGCCAGACCGTATTGAATGAACAGGTCGAGTTTGCGGGCCTCTTTGGCCGACAGGTACTCCTCGACATTGAAGCCCTTTACCGAGCCGCCAAAACGGGTGGAATAGGCAGAAAGGTCGGTGTGTTCGATCAGACCAATGCCACTTTGGCCAGCCAGAATGCCCTGCCAGCTACTCGGTACATCCGTACCCAGTGGCGACAACATACCCATACCGGTGACTACGACGCGTCTACGCGACACAGCACTCTCCTTTTTCTAATGACGACACTTTGTATCAGGCCTAAAGAAAAAACCGCACGCCGTAACGGCAGTGCGGTTTTTCCATGACAGCAAAAGACGACTACAAACGATTAAGCCTGGTGGCTGGTAACGTAGTCGATAGCTGCTTGAACGGTAGTGATCTTTTCAGCTTCTTCGTCAGGGATTTCGGTCTCGAATTCCTCTTCCAGAGCCATCACCAGCTCAACGGTGTCAAGGGAGTCGGCACCCAGGTCTTCAACGAAGGAAGCGGTGTTCACAACTTCTTCTTCTTTAACGCCCAGTTGCTCAGCAACGATTTTCTTGACGCGCTCTTCGATGGTGCTCATACCTTGTTTTCACTCCTAATGGACAAATTCAGGCAGCTGGCCAGTGGGTAAGTGTATAGAAAGGCTTTTCAGCTTTTCAACTGAAAGCTTCATCCCTCAAACCCTTTGGCCATCTGCCTATAAATTGATTGCAGCTTTATAACGGATTTTAGACAGCTCGTATGACATTTTTTTGAAGCAATCCGTCACATTTGACTCACATATACATCCCGCCGTTGACCGGGATTGTAGCCCCAGTAACGTATGCCGCACCGTCGGATGCCAGAAAAGCGACCACTTGCGCGATCTCTTGAGCCTGACCCAGACGACCCAGCGGAATTTGCGTCAGCAGGGCTTCACGTTGTGCTTCCGGCAACTCGCGGGTCATATCGGTATCGATAAAACCGGGAGCAACCGAGTTCACAGTGATCGACCGCGAACCCACTTCACGCGCCAGGGCACGGCTGAAACCTTCCAGACCGGCTTTGGCGGCGGCGTAGTTTACTTGGCCTGCGTTGCCCATGGCACCCACAACAGAGCCAATACTGATAATTCGACCCCAACGAGCCTTGGTCATGCCACGCAAAACACCCTTGGACAGGCGATACAGACTATTCAAGTTGGTATCGACCACGTCGTACCACTCGTCATCTTTCATGCGCATCATCAGGTTGTCGCGAGTGATACCGGCGTTGTTCACCAGGATCGCCGGCGCACCGAACTGCTCGGTGATGCTGGCCAGAACCGCAGCCACGGACTCGTCGCTGGTGACATTGAGCTCAAGGCCGGTGCCTTGAATGCCGTTTTCCTTGAGGGTAGCGGCGATGCGCTCGGCTCCCGATGCGGAAGTGGCAGTACCCACCACGGTGGCGCCCATACGCCCCAGCTCAAGCGCGATGGCCTGGCCGATCCCACGGCTGGCGCCGGTCACCAGTGCAACTTTACCTTGCAGACTCATGCAAGCTTCTCCTAGTTCAGGCCAACGCTGCACGAGCGGCAGCGAAAGCATCTGGGGTATTCAGGTTAGAGGTCGACACGCCTTCGGCGCAGCGCTTGTTGAGACCGGCCAGGACCTTGCCCGGACCGCATTCCACCAGCTGGGTGGCGCCCTGGTTCGCCAGGGTCTGCACCGACTCGACCCAGCGCACAGGCTTGTACAGCTGTTCCAGCAAGTCGCGCTTGAGAGTATCTAGGTCGGCCGCCACGGCGGCGCTGACATTCTGTACCAGCGGAATCTGCGGTGCCTGCCAGTTGATCGCAGCAATCGATTCAGCGAAACGCTCAGCCGCAGGGCGCATCAGCTCGCAATGGGACGGCACGCTGACCGGCAATGGCATGGCGCGCTTGGCTCCGCGCGCCTTGCAACCCTCGATAGCACGGTCCACCGCCGCCTTGGCACCAGCGATCACCACCTGGCCCGGGGAGTTGTAGTTCACCGCACTAACCACTTCACCTTGCGCAGCTTCTGCACAGGCCGCCACGACATCGGCGTCGTCCAGACCAAGAATGGCCGCCATGCCGCCTTGACCTGCCGGCACGGCTTCCTGCATCAGCTGACCACGACGCTCGACCAGCTTGACCGCTTCGGCCAGAGTCAGACTGCCAGCGGCCACCAGAGCGCTGTATTCACCCAGACTGTGACCCGCGACGAAGGCCGGACGCGCACCACCCTCAGCCAACCAGACACGCCATAGGGCGATGGAGGCGGTGAGGATGGCCGGTTGAGTCTTGTCGGTTTGATTGAGCAGCTCTTCGGGACCTTGCTGGGTCAGAGCCCAGAGGTCGTAACCCAGAGCATCGGAGGCTTCCTTGAAGGTGTCGAGGATCAGTGGGTACTGCGCGCCCAACTCGGCCAACATGCCGAGGGACTGCGAGCCCTGTCCTGGAAAGACGAATGCGAGGGATGCAGACATGTAACAAGCCCCTAATGATCTTGTCGTCGGAGAATTGACGTCACACCGCGGTGGACGCAAGAAACTGACAGTTGGATGGCCAATTGAACTGAGCGGTCACATTTAAGCACTCCACAGGATAAACGCCTAAAGCAACAGATCTTCAAGGCGCCCATGCAGGCGTCGCGGCAGGTCTTCCTGGATTTCGATCAATGCACGCTGAATCGCACTCTGAAACCCCTGAACGCCCGCAGAACCGTGGCTTTTCACCACTATTCCCTGCAACCCGAGAAAGCTCGCACCATTGTGCCGAGCCGGCGCCAGGTCCGCCTGTAATCGCCGCATCAGCGGCAAGGCCAGTACACCTACGGCGCGGGATAGCAGATTGCGTCTGAACAATGCCTCGATACGAGCAGCAATCATGGTGGCCAGCCCCTCGCTGGACTTGAGCAGGATGTTGCCGACAAAACCGTCGCACACCACCACATCCGCCTCGCCGCGATACAACCCGTCACCTTCAACGAAGCCTATGTAGTTCAGCCCTCGCGCCTGCTGAAGCAGACTCGCCGCCAGCTTGACCTGCTGATTACCCTTGATGTCTTCGGTACCGATATTCAGCAACGCCACTCTTGGCCGCACGATGCCCAGGCTTTGTGCCGCAACCGACCCCATGATTGCGAACTGCAACAGGTGCTCGGCACTGCAATCGACGTTGGCCCCCAGGTCCAGCAACTGGCAATAGCCGCGCTGAGTGGGAATGGCAGCCACCATCGCCGGACGATCGATGCCGGGCAGGGTCTTGAGCACGTAACGCGACAGAGCCATCAGC
This sequence comes from Pseudomonas sp. LPH60, assembly GCF_030718165.1. NCBI lineage: Bacteria > Pseudomonadati > Pseudomonadota > Gammaproteobacteria > Pseudomonadales > Pseudomonadaceae > Pseudomonas > Pseudomonas sp. LPH60. Next base: position 220,673 of record NZ_JAVAJH010000001.1, on the reverse strand, counting down.
GCCCCGGTATTACCTGCACTGACACAAGCCTGGACCTTTTCATCCCGCAACAACTCGAGCGCCACCCGCATCGACGAATCAGGCTTGCCACGCAATGCCTGGGCAGGCTTCTCGTCCATGGCAATCACTTCGCTTGCCGGAGTAATCGTCAGGCGTGCGCGATCCACGGCCGAATGACCGGAGAGCAGCTCTTCAAGTAGGGAGGGTTGACCGACCAGGGTCAGGTGCAGCGAGGGGGTAGCAGACAGGCAAGCAATACTGGCCTGAACAATGCTGCGGGGACCGAAGTCCCCGCCCATTGCGTCAATCGCGATGACTTGAGCGGACAAGGATTACTCGTCAGCGCCCTTGTCGATCACTTTACGACCACGGTATACGCCTTCTGGCGATACGTGGTGACGCAGGTGAACTTCACCGGTGGTCTTTTCTACGGACAGGGTGCTAGCCTCGAGAGCATCGTGGGAGCGACGCATGTCACGGGCAGAGCGGGATTTTTTGTTCTGCTGAACAGCCATAATTGATTAACTCCTAAACGTTTGGGTCACGCTTTAACTGCGCCAATACACTGAACGGGTTGGACCGCGTTACCTCGTCCTCGCTCGGTTCGGGCTCATCGAGCCCCGCCGGCTGCTGGCATTCTTCCGGATGATGAGCAGGCACGATGGGCAAGGCAAGCAAAAGCTCTTCCTCGACCAACGCCTGCAGATCCAAAGGATCTTCGCCCAGTTCCAGCACGTCATAACCTTTCGGCAACGACTGGGTATTCGCACCCTCCTTCACCACGGCGTAACTGCACTCGCTGTGGATCGGCAGGGTGACCAGCTCAAGACAACGCTGGCAAACCATTTTGACTTCGACGTCGATGGAGCTGTGGATAACTACAGCTTTACGCTCGTCACGCTCGAAAACGAATTTAGCCTGCACCGTACCGACATTGTCGGAAAGCGGGTCGCAGAGTCTCTCCAAATCGGCCAGCAGCAGTTCACCTTGAAGGGTGGTGCCACGGTCAGCCAATTTGCGCGGGTCAACGTGAGGTGGAATCGGGTCATTCAACATAGGCGCAGCATTATAGGGATGCCCCCGGCCATGTCAAAGGAAATTCAGCCCTGTCCGTCACTTGCGAGCCCCGCTAGAATTCCCGCCCCACCCCAGGAGATGCGCATGCTGCCTTTATTACTAGCTTCGAGCTCGGTGTACCGCCGAGAATTGCTCTCTCGCCTGCAACTCCCCTTCACTTGCAGCTCTCCTGACATTGACGAAAGCCACCGCCCAGGCGAGCACGCCATAGAGCTGGTGAAGCGCCTGGCCGAGGAAAAAGCCCGCGCCCTGGCAACCACCCACCCGGCACACCTGATCATCGGCTCGGATCAGGTAGCGGTACTAGGGGGGCGCATCATCGGCAAGCCTCACACCTTCGACAAGGCCCGCCAGCAGTTGCTGGACGCCAGCGGCGCGAGCGTGACCTTCCTCACCGGCCTAGCCCTGCTCAACAGCAAGAGCGGCCAATGCCAGGTGGATTGCATCCCCTTTACGGTCAACATGCGCCACCTCGACAGCGCCCGCATCGAACGCTACCTGCACGCAGAGCAGCCCTTCGACTGCGCTGGCAGCTTCAAGGCCGAAGGCCTGGGTGTCAGCCTGTTCCAGAGCACCGTCGGCAGCGATGCCACCAGCCTCATAGGACTGCCACTGATCCGCCTGGTGGACATGCTACTGGCCGAAGGCGTGGAAGTGCCCTGAGCAGACACTAAAAAGCCGGCACTGCGGCCGGCTTTTTACCCCCCCGAAGTCAACGCAAGGTTGGCCCCTGAAAGCCCATCCACATGGCGATCTGCTCAGCCACGCTGGCGCCCAGCTTCTTCGAGAAACGATCGAAAGGCGACTCCTGAACAGTAAAATCCACCACTTCCTTCTCGCCGATCACATCCCGCGCCACCGAACTGGTGCTGCCCAGGCCGTCAATCAAGCCCAACTGCAGTGCCTGCTCACCAGACCAGACCAGCCCGGAAAACAGCTCAGGATGCTCCTTGTCCTTGAGACGCTCGCCACGCCCCTGCTTGACGCTGGCGATGAACTGACGATGAGTTGTATCCAGCACACCTTGCCAGAACTGGGTCTCTTCAGGCTTTTGCGGCTGAAACGGATCAAGGAACGACTTGTGCTCGCCAGAGGTGTAGGTACGGCGCTCGACCCCCAGCTTCTCCATCGCACCGACAAAACCGTAACCGGCAGCCGTAACCCCAATGGAGCCCACCAGACTCGCCTTGTCGGCATAGATCTGATCAGCAGCACTGGCAATGTAATAAGCGCCAGAAGCACCGAGATCAGAAATCACCGCATACACCTTGGTGTCCTTGTGCAGAGCCCGTAAACGGCGAATCTCGTCATAAACATAGCCAGACTGCACCGGACTGCCGCCAGGACTGTTGATACGCAAAACAATGCCCTTGACCTTGGGATCATCAAAGGCCGTGCGCAAGCTACCGACGATATTGTCCGCGCTTGCAGACTCCTTGTCGGCAATCACCCCCGTGACATCGATCACTGCGGTGTAGCTACCACCACGAGCGGCGCTCTTCTCCATGGTCATCAACGGAGTAAACAACGCCAGCGCGACAAACAGGTACACAAAGGTCAGCAGCTTGAAGAAAATCCCCCAACGCCGCGAACGACGCTGCTCCTGAACACTGGCCAGGAGGGTCTTTTCCAACAACCGCCAGCTTTTATCGTCACCACCTTCAGCGCCGGCCTTGCTTGGCGCCTTCCATTCATCAGACATGCTTGCTACCCCAACGAAAACTTAATCGACACCTTGACTGAGCCAGGCGTGCAACTCAGGAAAACGATCGATGGACAGGCGCGGCTCAAACACCTGCAAGGCCTCAATGGACTGAGCACCGTAGCTAACCGCCACCGAATCCATGCCAGCATTACGCGCCATCAACAGATCAAAGGACGAATCCCCGACCATCAATGCCTGCCGAGGCCCAACACCGCAATGAGCAAGAATCTCCTCCAGCATCAAGGGATGGGGCTTGCTGGCAGTCTCATCGGCAGCCCGGGTGATATCGAAATACTCTTCCCAGCCATGAGACTTCAGCACCCGATCCAAGCCCCGGCGCGCCTTGCCCGTAGCGACCGCCAACCGATAACCCTCAGCCCGAAAAGCCTCAAGAGACGACACCACTCCAGCAAACAACGGTGAAGGCTCAGCCTCAAGCGCGATGTAGTGTTCCGCGTAATGCTGACGAAAGGCGACCAACTGGCCGTCGTCGATTTCCGGATACAAGGTACGAATCGCCTCTGGCAACCCAAGCCCAATGATGCCCTTGACGGCAAAATCATCACGCCGAGGAAAACCGGATCGATCGGCAGATACGTGCATCGACTCAACAATCCGACCAATGGAGTCAGCCAGAGTGCCGTCCCAATCGAAGATCAGCAGTTGGTAATCAGGGTGCACTCAAGCGCTCCACGGTTTTGGCCCACATGTCGTCCACTGGGGCCTGCAACTTCAGCTCACCACCATCCGGCAGCGGCACCGTCAACATATAGGCATGGAGAAAGAGGCGCTTGCCGCCCAACTCGCGAATCTCACGAGTGAAATCATCGTCGCCGTATTTGCTGTCGCCAGCGATGCAGTGCCCGGCGTGCAGGGTGTGCACACGAATCTGATGCGTACGCCCGGTGACCGGCTTGGCCTCGACCATAGTGGCGAACTCACCGAAGCGGCGCAGCACCTTGAACACCGTCAAGGCCTCCTTGCCCTCCTCGTTCACCTCCACCATGCGCTCGCCTGAGCGCAGATTGCTCTTGAGCAACGGCGCCCGCACCTGCTTCAGCGCAGTAGCCCAGTGACCACGAACCAGCGCCATATAGCGCTTATCCACACCATCACCGCGCAAAGCGGCATGCAGGTGGCGCAACATGCTGCGCTTCTTCGCGATCATCAACAGGCCAGAAGTATCGCGATCAAGGCGATGCACCAGCTCCAGCTCCTTGGCATCCGGGCGCAACTGACGAAAGGCTTCGATTACCCCGAAATTCAGGCCGCTTCCGCCATGCACAGCAATGCCTGCAGGCTTGTTGATCACAATCAGGGCCTTGTCTTCGAAGACGATCGACGCCTCAAGACGCTGCAGCAAACCCTGCGCCAGCGGCACCGGTTCATCGCGCTCAGGCACGCGCACCGGCGGCACGCGCACCACATCACCCGCCTGCAGCTTGTATTCGGGCTTGATCCGCCCCTTGTTCACCCGCACTTCGCCTTTGCGCAAAATGCGATAAATCAAGGTCTTGGGCACGCCTTTGAGCCGAGCGAGAAGGAAGTTATCAATTCGTTGGCCGGCATATTCCGGCGAGACCTCAAGCATTTGAACGCCTGGGGTCGAGGGGGCAGTAGTCGTCATGGCGCGAATGATAACAATTTTTTATGGATTTGAAGCACTTAATGATTGCTGCTATAGTCGCGAACGCCGCCAAAAGCGGCTGGACAGCGGAACAGCGGCAACTAGCCGGCCCTGACCAACGCAATTCATAAGGACGCAAGGCCGTCCTACGCAGCTCTCGCTACATACCGGAAGAGTCTGACGTTGTAACAAGCGCAGGTGACATGAGGCCTGAAACCCGTAGAAAGCAGAGTTATCACTCGCCTTTTACGCAGCGATTAACGGCCAGTTCACAAAGTGCAGTCGGCGACAGACAACCCCGAGCGAAGGTTACGGAAACAACGCCTTTAGCCATGATGCGTGACCTCCCCTTTCGGAGTTCACGGTAAATGCCAACCCGCTGCGGATTCTGCGCGCGGCAGCACCCGAATTATCAGGGATACGTGTAGGGTGGAGATGCACAACCGTCGGACTGTGTAGCATTAGGCTTTATTCAAGACGCTTCATCTCGTCCACAGTCGCCGGTTGATTCCTCCTCCTGACAGACTTTTGCTTAAGCGGTGCCTTAGTCACCACAGCAAGCAGGACGCGTGAGTCGCGACTTCGTTCTTAGTTATTCGGACGAACCTCGCTAGACACTCGAGTGGTCAACCACTCCTGACGCACCTGACACCGACCGTGAGAAGTCGTGTGTGCCGAACGCCGTTTCCGGCAGCCCGGAAACCGACGGTACTACATGAAAAGAATGCTGATTAACGCAACTCAACCCGAAGAGTTGCGTGTTGCCCTGGTAGACGGCCAGCGCCTCTACGATCTGGACATCGAGTCCGGTGCACGCGAGCAGAAAAAGGCCAACATCTATAAAGGCCGCATCACTCGTATCGAACCAAGCCTTGAGGCTGCCTTTGTCGATTTCGGCTCTGAGCGCCACGGCTTCCTGCCCCTCAAAGAAATCTCCCGCGAATACTTCAAGAAAGCCCCCGAAGGCCGCGTCAACATCAAGGACGTCCTGAGCGAAGGCCAGGAAGTCATCGTCCAGGTCGAAAAAGAAGAGCGTGGCAACAAGGGCGCCGCCCTGACCACCTTCATCAGCCTGGCGGGCCGTTACCTGGTACTGATGCCGAACAACCCACGTGCCGGCGGCATCTCCCGCCGCATCGAAGGCGAAGAGCGCAACGAACTGCGTGAAGCGCTGAACGGCCTGGTAGCTCCTGCCGACATGGGCCTGATCGTGCGCACTGCCGGCCTGGGCCGCAGCAGCGAAGAGATGCAGTGGGACCTCGACTACCTGCTGCAACTCTGGACCGCCATCAAAGAAGCATCGCTGGATCGCTCCGCGCCATTCCTGATCTACCAGGAAAGCAACGTGATCATCCGCGCGATCCGCGACTACCTGCGCCAGGACATCGGCGAAGTGCTGATCGACAGCGTTGAAGCCCAGGACGAAGCCCTGACCTTCATCCGCCAGGTGATGCCGCAGTACGCCAGCAAGATCAAGCTGTACGAAGACAGCGTGCCGCTGTTCAACCGTTTCCAGATCGAAAGCCAGATCGAGACCGCCTTCCAGCGCGTGGTTGAACTGCCTTCCGGCGGTTCCATCGTCATCGACCCGACCGAAGCCCTGGTGTCCATCGACATCAACTCGGCCCGCGCCACCAAAGGCAGCGACATCGAAGAAACCGCCCTGCAGACCAACCTGGAAGCAGCGGAAGAAATCGCTCGCCAACTGCGCCTGCGTGATATCGGCGGCCTGATCGTCATCGACTTCATCGACATGACCCCAGCCAAGAACCAGCGCGCCGTGGAAGAAAAAGTCCGCGAATGCCTGGAAGCCGACCGCGCCCGCGTGCAGATCGGCCGCATCTCGCGCTTTGGCCTGCTGGAAATGTCCCGTCAGCGCCTGCGCCCATCCCTGGGTGAAAGCAGCGGCATCGTCTGCCCACGCTGCAACGGCACCGGCATCATCCGTGACGTCGAGTCGCTGTCCCTGGCGATCCTGCGCCTGATCGAAGAAGAAGCCCTGAAAGACCGCACCGCCGAAGTTCGCGCCCAAGTGCCGATTCCGGTCGCCGCCTTCCTGCTCAACGAAAAACGCAACTCGATCACCAAGATCGAACTGCGCACCCGTGCCCGCATCGTCATCCTGCCGAACGATCACCTCGAAACGCCGCACTTCGAAGTTCAGCGCCTGCGCGATGACAGCCCGGAAGCCAACACCAACCAGTCCAGCTACGAAATCGCCGCTGCCGCTGCCGAAGCCGAAGAAGTTCAGCCAACCGCCGCCACCCGTACCCTGGTTCGCCAGGAAGCCGCAGTGAAGACCGCTCCGGCCCGCGCCAACGCACCAGTGCCAACCGAAGCCCCTGCACCGGTTGCCGCTCCAGCTCCGGTTGTTGCCGAGCCGAGCCTGTTCAAAGGCCTGGTGAAGTCCCTGGTCAGCCTGTTCGCCACCAAGGAAGAGCCAGCGGCTCCAGTTGTGGTCGAGAAGCCAGTGACCGAACGTCCTGCGCGCAGCAACGAAGAACAACGTCGCAACGGCCGCCAACAGAGCCGCAACCGTAACGGTCGCCGCGATGAAGAACGCAAGCCGCGCGAAGAACGTGCTCCGCGTGAAGAACGCGCACCACGGGAAGAGCGTCAGCCACGGGAAGTTCGTGAAGCCCGTGAAGAAGTACAAGGCGTAGCCCGCGAAGAACGCGCTCCACGCGCACCTCGTGAAGAACGTCAACCACGCGCCCCTCGCGAGGACCGCAAGCCACGTGGCGAGCGTGAAGAACGTGTTCGCGAACTGCGTGAACCTCTGGATGCCGCTCCGGCTGCAGCCGCCGCTACCGCCGCTGCTGTGACTGAAGAGCGTCCAGCTCGCCAGCCACGTGAAGAGCGCCAGCCGCGTCAACCACGTGAAGAGCGCCAACCACGCGCCGAGCAGGCTCAAGCCGCTGCCGCCAGCGAAGAAGAAGTGCTGCCGAACGAAGAGCAACTGCAGGAAGAAGGCCAGGACAACGCCGAAGGCGAACGTCCACGTCGTCGCTCCCGCGGCCAGCGTCGTCGCAGCAATCGTCGTGAACGTCAGCGCGATGCCAACGGCAATGTGATCGAAGGCTCGGAAGAGAACGGCGAAGAGCCGAGCAGCGCCGACCTGGCTGCCGGCCTCGCGGTTACCGCTGCCGTTGCCAGCACCGCCATCAGCGCCAACGCTGAAGCCGAAGCGCATCAGCAAGCCGAACGTGCTACGGCCGCGGTTGAAGAAAAGGCTCCGCAAGCGCCTGTTGTTGAAGCCACCACTGCAGTGGAAGCTCCAGCAGCTCCAGCGGTTGAAGTTGCTCCAGTAGCCGAAGCAGCTCCGGTTGTTGCAGAACCCGCCCAGGTTGAAGTCGCTGCCGAACCCGCCGTGGTTGTGGAAGCACAGCCAGTGGTTGCCCAGCAGCCTGTGGCAGAACCTGTAGCCCCAGCGCCAGTGACTGAAGAAAAGGCCATCGAGCCGGCTCAGGAAACTCCAGTGCCTGCAACTGAGCCTGTAGCTGTCGAACAGCCAGTGGTCGCCCAGCAACCAGCCCAGGCCGAAGAGCCTGCTCCGGTTGCCGCCCCTGTGGTTGCCGAAGCACCCGCTCCAGTGATCGAGGCCGCTCCTGCCAGCGCCCTGACCAGCAACGGTCGCGCACCAAACGATCCGCGCGAAGTGCGTCGTCGCAAGCGTGAAGCCGAGCGTCTGCAGAAGGAAGCCGAACTGGCTGCCGCAGCTGCCCCGGTTGAAGCCGTGGTCGCTGCCGAACCCGCTCCGGTAGAAGCGCCAGTGGTCGTCGAGGCCGCTCCAGCGCCTGTCGAAGCAGCCGAAGCAGCACCTGCGCCTGTCGCCGAACCTGCGGTCGAGCAAGCTGCCCCAGCAGTGGAAGAGGCTCCGCACAACGTCGAGCACGCCGTTGAGCACGTAGCCCACACCGAGGAGAAACAGCACGAGCCTAAACCTCTCGTCTGACTCCATCGGCAATGAAAAAGCCCCGCCCGGTTAACCGAGCGGGGCTTTTTCATGCCTGCCATTCAGCGCTCCCGATAGACCAGCGCCTCGGGTCGATCCAAATCCCATACCACTCCCGGGTCGGTCACTGACACCTCGACCACCTTGCCCGAGGCAAACAGGCACTTGGCACCGCGATCACCGGACAAGCCTTGCAATGCGGCGCCATAAGCCCGACCAAACCCCACCGGATGCCCCAGATCGTCACCCAGCCGAGGCACGCTGATGGCCTCCTCGGTCAACGCCTCGATTACCCGCGTTATGGTGCCAGGCAAGATAAAGGGCATATCCCCCAGCAAAATCACCCAACCACCGGCATCGGCACTAGCAGCCACTGCCGCCGCCAGACTCTGGCCCATGCCAAGGGAATCCAGCAACAGCACCTGGCAGCCATAAGCCTGCGCCAGTTCCGCCACCTGCGGCCGTCCCGGCGTCGTGACCAGCACTCGCCGATGCATTTCCACCGGCAGGTTGACCAGCACCTGTTCCAGCACCGGTCGCAATACACCATCGCGACCTCTGCAAGGTGCCAGCAACTTATCCTGATCGCTCCCTGCCACCTCTCGATAACGACTGCCCTGCCCCGCCGCCAGGATGACGGCGCAAGGCGGGGCAATCATGTGGTCGCCTCGGCCACTCGGGCCAACGGCTTCTTCTGCAAGGGCTCAATGCCGTTCTTGATCGCCACGATCTCCGCCATCAGCGACAAGGCAATCTCCGCCGGCGTATGACTGCCGATGTGCAACCCCACCGGGCCATGCAAACGCTCGATGGCCGGCGCTGACAATCCCAAGAGCGCCAGGTTGTCCCGACGTTTCTGGCTGTTGACCCGAGACCCCAGGGCTCCGACATAAAACGCCGGGGAATCGAGTGCCGTCAGCAGGGCCATGTCATCCAGACGCGGATCATGAGTCAGCGCCACCACCGCCGTGCGCTCATCGGGCTTGATACTCAGCACTGCATCGTCGGGCATGCCGGCGACAAAGCGCCCATCCTGATCCTCCCACCCTTGCACGAACTCCTGGCGCGGATCACAGACCAGCACCTCGAAGTCCAGCAGACGGGCCATTTGCGCCACATAACGGGAAAGCTGCCCGGCGCCGATCAGCAACAGACGCCAGCGCGGCCCATAGATCGCCCGCAGAGTGAGCCCGTCGAACGCCAGCTCATCCGTCTTGCTCGCCGCCTTGAGCAGCACCTGGCCGCTACTCAGGTTCAATTCCCGAGCCACGATCTGGTGCGCTTCGCAGCGCTCCAGCAACTCGGCGACCCAGGAAGGATCGCCAACCCGCTCCTCGGTCAGGCGCAAGGTGCCGCCACAAGGCAGGCCAAAACGTGCCGCCTCCTCCAGGGTCACACCATAGGTCAGCAACTGCACCGGCGGCCCGGACAGGGACAAGCGCCCATCCGCCAGGCGCGTGATCAAGTCGTCCTCGATACAACCACCGGATACCGAGCCAATCACCACCCCATCGTCGCGCAAGGCCAACATGGCACCCGGCAACCGGGGCGCACTGCCCCAGGTCTGCACCACGCTATAGAGCACCACCGTGCGCCCGGCGCGGCGCCACTCCAGAACACTGCGCAGGACATTCAGGTCGACGCTGTCCATCAGGCACCCGCCTGCTGCCAACCCTGCAGCTGGTAGCGCACGGGCAGATTGCGGATGCGCTTGCCGGTGGCGGCGAAGATGGCGTTGCACAGGGCCGGCGCAATGGGCGGTACACCTGGTTCACCAACGCCTCCCAGCGGCACCTCGCCCGGCGGAGTCAGCAAATGCACCTGCACCTCTTTCGGTGCCAGGGACATGCGTGCCACCTCATACATATGGAAATTGTCCTGCTGCACCTTACCGTCCTTGAAGCTGATCTCTCCCAGCACCGCATTGCCCAGACCCATGACACAAGCCCCCTCGAACTGCGAACGAATACGCTCAGGGTTGATCTGCGGACCGCAATCCACGGCGATATCAGCTTTGTGCACAATCAGCGTGCCGTCCTCCTTCACCTCCACATCGATCACCGCTGCCACATAGGTCACGAAGCTGTAGTGCACCGCCAACCCCAGGCCACGCCCCTTGGGCAGCGAGCGCCCCCACCCGGCGGCCTTGGCCGCGGTTTCCAGCACCGCGCGCATGCGCCCGGTATCGATCGGGTAACGCTCAGGGGACTCGCCGTAATTCCATTCTTCGCTCAGGGTTCGCGGATCGATCTGACGGTCCGGCCCCAACAGCTTGAGCTGGTACTTCAGTGGGTCCTGGCCCGCCTTGTGGGCCAGTTCGTCGACAAAACTCTGAATGGCAAAACCGTGGGGAATGTTCGACACCGAGCGATACCAACCTACCCGGGTATGGGCCGCAGCTTCGGGGTTTTCCAGGCGCACATTGGGGATCGCATAGGCCATGTTGGTGAAGCCCATGCCCAACTCGAAGGCGCCTTCATGGTTCATCCCCGGGGCAAACAACGCGGTAATGCTAGGCGCCACGGTGCGATGCAGCCAGGCGGCAGGCATGCCGTCCTCGCTTAACCCGGCCTTGAGGTACTCCGCCGACACCGTATGGAAGTAGGAGTGGTGGATATCATCCTCCCGGGTCCACTGCACCCGCACCGCCTTGCCGGGAAACGCCTTGGCCAGGATGGCCGCTTCAAGAATGAAGTCCGGCTTGGATTTGCGTCCGAAGCCGCCGCCCAGCAGGGTGACATTGACCGTGACCTGATCAAAGCCGATGCCCAGGCGCTCGGCAATCCGCTCGCGGGTGACCTGAGGCGCCTGACTCGGCGCCCAGGCCTCGCAACGGCCATCCATGAAGCGCGCCACGGCCACCATCGGCTCCATGGGCGCCTGGGCCAGGTGCGGCAGGTAATAGGTGGCTTCCAGGCTGCTCTGCGCACCACTCAGGGCTTCATCCAGGTTGCCGGTGCTGCGCACCACCTTGCCCGGCTTTTGCGCAGCCGCCTCCAACTCCTTGCGATATTCGATGGAGTTGTACCCGGCATTGACTCCATCGTCCCACTCGATCTTCAAGGCATCGCGGCCCTTGATCGCCGCCCAGGTGTTGCTCGCCACCACCGCCACACCGCCCAGGGGCTGGAACTCGGAAGGCAACGGGCGGCCATCGATGGGCATGACCTTGATCACCCCAGGCACCTTCAGCGCTGCACTGTCATCCACGGACTTGACCTTGCCGCCATAGACTCGGGGCCGCGCCACTGCCGCAAACAGCATGCCTTCAAAGTGCACATCGGCGCCGTACACCGCACGACCATTGACGATGTCCTCGCCGTCGATGGCCCGGGTCGCCTCTTTACCGATATAGCGAAACTCCGACGCCTGCTTCAGCCGCAGGCTGTCCCGGGCCGGCACCGCCAGAGCCCCCGCCGCTGCGGCCAGAGCGCCATAGCCCAGTTCGCGCCCGCTGGGTTGGTGAACCACTTTGTGCAACTGCGCCCGGCACTCGCTCAGCGGTACTTGCCATTGCTCGGCGGCGGCCTGTTCCAGCATGGTTCGCGCAGCGGCGCCGCAACGACGCATGGGCTCGTACCAATGGCGCATGCTGCGCGAACCGTCGGTGTCCTGGTTGCCAAAGCGCGCTTCGTCCCCGGGCGCCTGCTTGACCTTGACCTGAGCCCAATCGGCCTCCAGCTCATCAGCCACCACCATGCTCAGGCTGGTCCGCACCCCCTGGCCCATCTCCGAACGGTTGCAGATCACCGTCACGCTGCCGTCACTGGCGATGCTCACATAGACCTTGGGATCGTCGACCCAGCCATGGGGCATGCCGTCGGCACCGAACTTCTGGTCTTCGGCAAACGCCTTCTGCCAGCCCCAACTGGCCGCCAGCACCAGGGCCCCGGTTGCACCCACGCCCTTGAGAAAACTCCGGCGACTGAGGTTGCTCAGGGCAAAATCACTGGGTAGGTGGTTCATGCCTTGGCCTCCTGCAGATGGTTGGCTGCCTGGCGAATCGCAGTCTTGATCCGGTTGTAGGTGCCGCAACGACAGATATTGCCGAGCATCGCCTCCTCGATCTGCTCGTCGCTGGGATTGGGATGGATCTTGAGCAATGCAGTGGCGGACATGATCTGTCCGCCCTGGCAATAACCGCACTGGGCCACCGCTGTATCCAGCCAGGCCTGCTGCACCACCTGCCCGACCGGATCGTTGTGCAGGTTATCGATGGTGCCGATGTTCTTGCCCAGCACCGAGCCGGCCGGGGTGATGCAACTGCGCGCCGGATCACCGTCGATATGAACGGTGCAGGCGCCGCACAGGCCCATGCCGCAGCCGAATTTGGTGCCGCTGTAACCCGCCACATCGCGGATGGCCCACAACAGTGGCATGTCCTCGGTGACGTCCAGTGGATGATCTTGACCGTTGAGCTTCAGGGTAATCATGGGCACGCCCGCATTCTATGAGGTGATGGGGTCGAGCCATCTGCCACGCAGCAGCGCGGCTGCGGTGCGCGCAGATCGGCTCAGGCTAATCGGGCTCTCTTGTGAAGACGGGGCTTCACCGGGCCTTTGGCGACGACAAATACTCACATTGTTAGCAAGCTAAGTTAAGTCGTCATGCATAAAAAAGCCTTGCAGGGTGTAAACCGTGCAAGGCTTTGGACTCAAGCGCTGAGCTTAGTTCAAGAGCTGCCTCAATACAGATTCGGCTCCATCTCCAGCTCGACACCAAAGCGCTCGGCGATATCGCGCTGGATGCGCCGGGCCAACTCCAACAGTTGCAAGCCTGTGGCCGTACCGTAGTTCACCAGCACCAGGGATTGCAGGCGATGCACACCGGCATCGGCATCGCGAAAGCCTTTCCAGCCCGCCTGTTCGATCAGCCAGCCAGCCGCCAGCTTGACCTGCCCGTCGGCCTGGGGATAACCCACCAACCCCGGATGCGACTGCTTGATCTGCGCCGCCAGCACCGCCGACACCACCGGGTTCTTGAAAAAGCTGCCGGCATTGCCAAGCACCGCCGGGTCCGGAAGTTTCTCGCTGCGGATGCTGCAAATCGCCCGGCTGACATCCCTGGCGGTCGGCTGTTCGATGCCCTGCTCACTCAGGCGCTGACGCACCGGACCGTATTCCAGATGCAGATGATCGACACGATTGAGGGCAAAACGCACCCGCAGAATCAGCCAGCGGCCGGCCTGATGCTTGAACAGGCTGTCGCGGTAGGCGAACTGGCACTGGGCCAGGTCGAAGTCCCGCAGTTCGCCGGTCTGCCGATCCAGGGCGGTGAGACCGACAAACACGTCCTTGATCTCGACACCATAGGCACCGATGTTCTGCATCGGCGCGGCGCCGACGGTGCCGGGGATCAGGCTGAGGTTCTCCAGCCCGGACAAGCCCTGGTCCAGGGTCCATTGCACGAAGGGATGCCAGGTTTCGCCAGCCTCGGCTTCCACCACCACCCGCAGCCCGTCATCGCTAAGCAAGCGAATCCCACGGGTGGCCATGCGCAACACCAGTGCCTGGATATCCGTCGTCAGCAGCAGGTTGCTGCCGCCGCCGATCACCAGCAGTGGCAACTGCTGATCGGCGCAATAGGCCAGGGCCTCGCGTACGTCGTCATCGCTGTGGGCCTGGGCGAACCGCTGCGCCTTGACCTCGACCCCGAAACTGTTGAACGGCTTGAGGGACACATCGGATTGAATGTCCAGGCTCATAACCGCCCCTTCAGTTCGATCACCAACCGATCACAGGCATCCTCGATCAGGTCCAGCACCTGCTCGAAGCCCTGCTCACCGTCGTAATACGGGTCAGGCACTTCATCCAGCGGCGCCTCGTAGCGGCGCAGGAACAGATCCAGCTCGGCCTTGCCCAAAGCCGGCTGCAGAGCCTTGAGGTTGCGCAGGTTGCTCTGGTCCATGGCGAAAATCAGGTCATACACGGCGAAATCGGCACTGCCAACCTGCTGCGCCCGTTGCGCAGAAAGGTCGTAGCCGCGCCGCAAGGCCGCCTGCTGGCTGCGCTTGTCCGGCGCCTTGCCAACGTGCCAGTCGCTGGTGCCGGCAGACGCGACCTGAACCTGATGACCCAGGCCGGCTTCTTGCAACTTATGGCGCAACACGCCTTCGGCGGTGGGCGAGCGGCAGATATTGCCCAGGCAGACGAACAGAACCCGCATCACGCCTCCAGCAGGCGCCGAACGCGCTCAAGGTCTTCAGCGGTATCGACGCCAGTGGGAGGTGCTTCCAGGGCATCGGCAACGTGGATGCGCACGCCGTGCCACAGGGCACGCAACTGCTCCAGGGACTCGGCGTTTTCCAGCCAGCACGGCCCCCAACTGACGAAGTCATGGAGAAAACCTGCACGGTAGGCGTAGATACCGATGTGTCGGCGATAAGGCACGCCTTCCGGCAACTGATCATGACTCTTGGCAAAGGCATCCCGGGCCCACGGCAAGGGGGCGCGACTGAAGGTCAGGGCCAGGCCGTTGAGGTCAGTAACCACCTTGACCACGTTCGGATTGAACAGAGTCTGTGCGTCCTCGATCGGCTCGGCCAGGGTAGCCATGCGCGCTTCGGTATGGGCCGCCAGGTTGGCCGCCACCTGATCGATCACCGAAGGTGGAATCAGCGGCTCATCACCCTGGACGTTGACCACAATGGCATCCGCCGCCAGGCCGAGCTTGCCCGCGACTTCCGCCAAACGATCGGTACCCGAATTGTGGTCTTCCCGCGTCAGCAGCGCTTGCGCGCCAAAGCCCTGGCAGGCCTCGACGATACGCTGATCATCGGTGGCCACCACCACTCGCTCGGCGCTGCTCTTGCAGGCCTGCTCCCAGACCCACTGGATCATCGGCTTGCCGGCGATCAGTTGCAGGGGTTTGCCTGGCAGACGGGTGGAGGCGAAACGCGCCGGGATGACCACGGTGAAAGCGCTGCTCATTTGTCCAGGCGCTCTTCGGTGGTCAGGGTACGGGCCTCGCTTTCCAGCATCACCGGGATGCCGTCGCGAATCGGGTAGGCCAGGCCGGCGCCCTTGCTGATCAGCTCGGTCTTGTCGGCGCTGAGTTTGAGAGGGCCTTTGCAGATCGGGCAGGCCAGGATGTCGAGCAGTTTGGTGTCCATGAGGTTTCCCTGGATAAAAGCGATTAAGGCAACAGACGATCAGGCAGCAGGCGCATCAGCTGGGTATCGAACCAGGCGATGAAGGCTGCGGACGGCACGGCGTCCACCGCCAGGTACCACCAGTCGGCTGCCGCGAAGTCACGGCACTTGACCGCATCTTTTTCGGTCATGACCAGCGGCAATGACGGGGTGAAGGCCAAGGCCTGCGCACTGTATTGGGCGTGATCGGCAAATGCATGGGGGACAGGCCGCCAGTGTAGCGTTTCAAGGGTATTGAAGAAACGCTGGGGGTTGCCGATACCGGCCACCGCGTGCACCGCTTGCCCTGGCGCGAAGTGTTCCACCGGGCGACGTTCGCCGCTCTGCAGATTGACCAGCGCCGAAGGCTTGAGATGGAAGGCAAAACCGTCGGCGCGATCATCAAAGGCGCCGTTGTAGAGCAGGGCATCGACACTGTGCAGACGCTCCACCGGCTCACGCAGCGGGCCGGCCGGCAAACAGCGACGATTGCCCAGGCCGCGGGCCGCGTCGATCAGCACCAGCTCCAGATCACGGGCCAGACGGTAATGCTGCAGGCCGTCGTCGGAAAGAATCAGATCCAGCGGTTCGGCAGCCAGCAAGGCCTGCACCGCGCGGCTGCGATCCGGGTCGATCATCAGCGGCACGCCACAGCGCTGAACGATCAGCAGCGGTTCATCACCAGCCACGGTGGCGCTGTCGTCGGCCGTCACTCGCCAGGGCAGTTGCGGCGGCTTGGCGCCATAGCCACGGCTGACCACCCCGACCCGCAGGCCAAGGCGCTGGCAGTGCTCCACCAACCACAGGATCAACGGCGTCTTGCCAGTACCTCCGACGGTGATGTTGCCCACCACGATCAAAGGCACCGGCGGTTGATAGATCGCCCCCTCGCCTGCCAGGAAACGCTGGCGCTTGCCCACCACCACACGGCGGTACAGCCATTCCAGGGGCTGCAGCAGTTTCAGCGCAGGATGGCCGTTGTACCAGGCGGCAAGCAGACGATCAGAAAGTGCCATCAGGGTGCCGGCGCCGCCTCGACGGTGGTCATGCGCAAATGGCTGAAGCCGAGCTTGCCGGCCGCGTCCATGGCAGTGATCACCGCTTGATGTTGAGTCTTACCGTCGGCACTGATGGACAGCGGCAGGTTGGTGTCTCCCGCCGACTCTTTCTGCAAGGCGTCCATCAGGGTCGCCAGGTCATTCTTCGGCAGCACCTGATTGTTGACCGAGAACACGCCATCAGCGCTGATGGCGATATCCAGCTGCTTGACCTGCTGGTCTTCGGCGGGCGAGCCGCTGACCGCTTCCGGCAGATCGACCCGCAGTTGGGTCTCCCGGGTAAAGGTGGTGGTAACGACGAAAAACAGCAGCAGGATGAACACCACGTCAATCAACGAAGCAAGGTTGATGTCCACGGTTTCCCGGGGTTTGCGACGGAATTTCACGCTTTGCCCTCAGCCAGGTCGACATCGCGGTCGCCCTGGATCACTTCCACCAGCTTGATCGCTTCCTGTTCCATGCCCACCACCAGCTCATCGACCCGGCGTTGCAGGAAACGGTGGAAGAACACCGAAGGAATACCCACCATCAAACCGGCGGCAGTGGTGATCAGTGCCTTGGAAATACCACCGGCAAGCACTGCAGCGTTGCTGGTCATGCCCGACCCCATGAACGAACTGAAGATATCGATCATGCCCAGCACCGTACCCAGCAGGCCCAGCAAGGGCGCCATGGCGGCGATGGTGCCGAGGGCGTTGAGGTAGCGCTCGAGTTCGTGAATGACCCGGGCTGCCGCCTCCTCGATGCATTCCTTCATGATCTCGCGACCATGCTTGGAGTTGGCCAGGCCCGCTGCCAGGATCTCTCCCAGGGGCGAATCGGCACGCAGTTCCTTGAGTTTCTCCTTATTGAGTTGCTTGTCCTTGATCCAGCGCCAGACCTGGCCCAGCAAATGGGGCGGGGTGACTCGGCTGGCCCGCAGGGTCCACAAACGCTCGGCGATGATGCCCACAGCCGCGATGGAACTCAGAATGATCGGCAACATCATCCAGCCGCCGGATTTGACCAATTCCCACACAGTGACAGTCCCCTCGAAAAAGTGCGCCACTCTAACATAGGGGCTGGACGCACCGAAGACCGTGATGTCGCATGCTCAGGGGCTTTAATAACCCACGGTTATTTAAGGCATTGCTGGCCATTCGCGCCAGAAGCGCCGCTGTTGGCGCAGGCTTTCAGGCTGGCCGAAAGTCCCCAGCCGCAGCTTCAGTGCACCTTGCTCGGCACTGTCATGAATCACCATGCCCAATTGCCGGTAGCGCGCCACCACCTGGGGATGAGGATGGCCAAAGGCATTGCCCCGCCCCCGGGAAATCAGCACCGCCTTCGGCGCCAGCCGCCGGAGCAAGGCCATGGAGGATGAGGTACGGCTGCCATGATGGGGCGCCTGCAACCAGTGAATGCGAACCGCCAGCGGACTGTCGAGCAAGGCACGCTCAGCATGGACATCGATATCGCCGGTGAGCAGCAGGCGTTCGCCGCCGGCCTCGACCAGCAGCACACAGGAAGCCTGGTTGCCGTCTGCCGCCCCCGCCCACTGCCACAGCGTGAAGCGAGCGCCATTCCAGTGCCAGCTCAGCCCGCTATCACAGGGGGCCGACTGCAGGGCAGCCGGCAAGGCCTCAGGCTCGCCGCTGCGCACCTGGCTCACCGGTATCCCGCGCTGGACTGCCAGGGCGCCTCCGGCATGATCGTTATCGGCGTGGCTGAGCAGCATCAAGTCCAACCGTCGAATGCCAAGTTTATGCAGCGTCGGCAGCACCACTCGCTCCCCCAGGTCGAAATCCGCGACTCGCGCACCGGTGTCATACAACATCGCGTGATCACGGGTACGCAGGATGAACGACAACCCCTGCCCCACATCCAGCTGCCAGATCTCCACCTCGCCCTCGGGTACAGGGTCCTGGGGAGGCCAGACTGCCAACAGCAACAACGGCCAACCCAGCACCCGCAGTGGCACGCCCTTGGGCAACAGCAACAACAGCGCGCCCAAGCTGCTCAGGCCCCAAACCCAAAGGGGGATCAACGGCGCCACCCAGGCTGGCCAAAATCCGGCCATCGCCCCCAGTAAACGAAACAGCCCATCCAGCAGGCCACCCGCCAGCCATAACAGGCCCTCGCCCACATATGGCACAGGCAACAACAGACAGCCCAGCAAGGCCGGGGGCAGGACCAGCAGACTGATCCAGGGCACCGCCAGCAGGTTGGCCAGCGGACCACTGAGACTGATGGGCAAGCCAAGAGCCAGCAAGGGGGGCAACAGGCCAATACCCATCAACCACTGGGCGCGGGTCCAACTCTGCCACCAACGCCAGGAACCCAGGCGCCCGGCAAAGGTGAAGATGAGCACCACCACCGCGGCATAGGACAGCCAGAACCCTGGCTGCAAGCTGGCCAGGGGCTCGAACAACAGCACTGCATTCAACGCCAGCAACAAGGGCCACCAAGCCCGCAGGTGACGAAAGCGCCAGCGCCAGAGCAGCACCAGCGCAACCATCACGCAGGCCCTCTGCACCGGCACATCGAACCCTGCCAGCAGGCCGTAGCCCAGCGCCCCGACAAAGGCCAGGGCGCAGGCCCAAGGCAGCCAGGGCCAGCGCGCGGGCCAAAGCCCGTAACGAGCCAGCCCTGCCACTGCAAGGTAGATCACTGCGGCCAGCAGGCTGATGTGCTGTCCGGATATCACCATCAGGTGCACCGTGCCGGTGTCCTGCAACAGTTGCCAATCTTCCCGCGTCAGCCCCGAACCGTCGCCCATCACCAATGCCGCCAGGCCTGCGGCGCGGCCGTGGGCCTCGACCGCGAGTACACGCTGGCGCAGCCCATCACGCCAGGCGTGGCGTGCCGGCGCCAGCAGTTGCCCATCCTTGACTGTGCCGACGGCCCCAATGCGCCGGGCCAGCAGCCAGGCTTCGTAATCGAAACCGTGAAGATTGAGCAGACCGGCAGGACGCCGCAGCTTGACCGCCAGGCGCCAGCGTTCGCCGCTATTGACAGGTGGCCCACCGTGCCAGGCCAGGCGAATTCGCCGCGGCAGGCGCTCTCGTCGGGACTGGGCATCCTTGAGCTCAAAGCGCACCACGCCCGCCCCCGGTTCCGGCAAGCCGACCACCCGCCCTTCCAGCCAGCGGGTTTGCCCATCCAGGAACTGGGGCAGGCGATCATCCAGCGCCCATTGCCCGGATGCACAGGCCCAGGCCAAACCGAACAAAAAAAATGCCACCGGATGTGTACGAAAAGGCAGCAACATCAGCCCCCCTATCGCCATCAGCAGCAACAACCAGCCGGGCGGCAGCACCGGTATGAAACCCAGCGCCAGCAGTCCTGCGGCCAGGGCCAGCATCCCTGTAACCATCCATCAGCCCATCCTTGGCAGTTCCTAGTCTTGGCTTAGCCGAGGATCGCAGGCGCGGCTTTATCATTTGTCACAATGTCTGAATTTGCGCTGGCTAGAATCCAGTCATAATCCTCGTCTGACCTGACCGAGAAGCCTTATGCCCCGGCACTTATTCAAACGTTACATGCCAGATCCGGTCAGCATCCGGGAACACAAGTCCTTACGCTTTCTTGGCACCCTGTTGCATGACGCCAACCTCTGGCACCTCAATCGGCACTCGGTGGCCCGAGCCATGGCTGTCGGCCTGTTCGCCGCCTTTATCCCGATCCCGATGCAGATGCTGCTGGCCGCGGTACTGGCCATCTGGCTGCGGAGCAACATGCCCATCAGCGTCAGCCTGGTCTGGCTGACCAACCCCATTACCATGCCGCCGGTGTTCTTCTGCACCTATCAACTGGGCGCCTGGCTGATGAATGTGCCGACGCGCACCTTGCCCGACGAACTGACCTGGGAATGGATCAGCAGCCAGCTCAGTACCCTGTGGCAACCCTTCCTTCTCGGCTCGGTGGTGGCCGGATTGGTGCTGGGAGCCCTGGCCTATTGCCTGACCATGCTCTACTGGCGCTGGTGGGTCGGCCGCCAATGGCACAGACGCAAGCAACAGCGGCGATGACAAACGAAAACGGCCTCCCAAAGGAGGCCGTTTTCAGTACACCATCACGGCGTTTACTGACGCATGCCGCGGCCACTGACCAGCAGTCGGGCACAACCGATATAAAGCACCACGGTGGCCACCAGCATGAAGGTGATGGCCACACTGATCTTGATGTCCGAAACCCCGAGAATGCCGAAACGGAAGGCGTTGACCATGTGCAGCACCGGGTTGGCCAGGGACACGGTCTGCCAGAACGGCGGCAGCAGATTGATCGAGTAGAACACTCCGCCCAGGTAGGTCAGGGGCGTCAGCACGAAGGTCGGGATAATCGAGATATCGTCGAAGTTGCGCGCAAACACCGCGTTGATAAAGCCCAACAGCGAGAAGATGGTTGCCGTCAGCACCACCACCAGCACGGTCACACCCAAGTGATGCACCTGCAGCTTGGTGAAGAACAACGACAACAGGGTCACGATGATTCCCACCATCAAGCCCCGCAGGACCCCACCCAGGGTGTAGCCGATGAGAATGGTGTGGGGCGATACCGGCGACACCATCAATTCCTCGATGGAGCGCTGGAACTTGCTGCCGAAGAAGCTCGACACCACGTTGCCGTAGGAGTTGGTGATCACCGACATCATGATCAGCCCCGGCACGATGTACTCCATGTAGGTGAAACCACCCATATCACCGATCTGCCGACCAATCAGATTACCGAAGATGACGAAGTACAGAACCATGGTAATGGCCGGCGGCAGCAGGGTCTGTGGCCAGATCCGGGTAAAGCGTCGGACCTCGCGATAGACAATGGTGTTGAGCGCCACCAGATTGGGTTTCAACTCAGAACTCATACCGCCACCTTCGACAGATTCTTCTCCACCAAGGACACGAACAACTCCTCAAGTCGGTTGGTTTTGTTACGCAGGCTCAAGACCTCGATGTTCTGCAGGGCCAGTTGACCGAACAGCGCCGTAATCCCCACAGCCTTGTCCACCTGGACTTCCAGGGTGTGGCTGTCCACCAGCCGGGTCGGGTAGCCCGCCAGCTGCGGCGCCACACTGAGATCGTGCTTGAGATCGAGAAGGAAGGTTTCCACATGCAACTGGCCCAGCAACTGCCGCATGCTGGTGTTCTCGACGATGGTGCCGTGGTCGATGATGCCGATGTTGCGGCACAGCTGCTCAGCCTCTTCCAGGTAATGGGTGGTGAGGATGATGGTGATGCCTTTCTGATTAAGCTCGGTGAGGAAGCTCCACATCGAACGGCGCAGCTCGATATCGACCCCGGCAGTGGGTTCGTCGAGGATCAGCAGGCGCGGCTCATGCACCAGCGCACGAGCGATCATCAGGCGGCGCTTCATGCCACCGGACAGGGAACGCGAAGGCACATCGCGCTTGTCCCAGAGGCCGAGCTGGGTCAGGTACTGCTCGGCCCGCTCCTTGGCGATCTTCGCCGGAATGCCGTAATAGCCGGCCTGAGTGACGACGATGTCGAAGGTCTTCTCGAACTGGTTGAAGTTGAACTCCTGCGGCACCACGCCGATGCAGCGCTTGAGCGCCGCAGGCTCACGATCCAAATCGTGACCGAAGACATTCACGGTGCCGCTGGTCTTGTTCACCAGGGTCGAAAGAATGCCGATGGTGGTGGATTTACCGGCCCCGTTAGGACCAAGCAGGGCGAAAAAGTCACCTTCGGCGACATCCAGATCGATACCACTCAGGGCCTGGAAACCGTTGCCGTAGGTTTTGGTTAGCTGCCGGATGGACAGAGCGGAACTCATATCGGATTCATGCACCAAGAAGAGGGAATTGTATAAGTGAGGGCAGCCTGGCTGGATTGCAACGACGCCAGGCGCTCGCCATGTTGCGGGTCGAGGCCACGCAAGTACAGTCACGCGTATCGATAGTGGGTATTAAGTCAACGCGGTCATCACCGCCTGACGATAAGCCGGACGCTGCTTCAAGCGCTGGTACCAGGCCTCAAGATGAGGCATCGAAGGCCGCTCGATGGGCATCTCGAACCAGGCATAGATGAAGCTGCCCAGCGGGATATCGCCCACGCCGATTTCTTCTCCCGACAGATAGGGCTGCCCAGCCAACACCTGATCGACCCGGGCCAGCAACTCGGCGCAAGTGGCCTTGGCGGCATTGATCTGTTGCCAGTCCTGCTGCGCCGCGGGAGTACGCAACACGCCCCAGAACAACTGCCGGAACGGTTCGGCGAAGGTCGAGGTGGTCCAGTCCATCCACTTCTCGGCACTGGCCCGGACCTGCACATCGGCCGGATACCAGTGGCTATTGGCGGCATGCCGGGCCGCCAGGTAACGCACGATGCTGTTGGACTCCCAGAGCACGAAGCCATCGTCTTCAATCATTGGGATGCGCCCATTGGGGTTCAGCGCCCGATATTCCGGGGTGTCCACTACGCCGAAGGCACCGCCGGCATCCAGGGACTCATAGGCCAGCGCCAATTCTTCAGCGCACCACAACGCCTTCCTGACATTCGACGAGTTCTTGCGACCCCAGATCTTCAGCATGACCATCCCTCAGTAATGAATGCCGGGGCAGTCTACGCCTGATCAGCCGCGACTCAAATCGCCGTGCATGCCCCCCAGCAACCCCGGGCTCTGCTCACTGAACAGATGGGGGTAGCACTTTTCCAGGTGGCCAAAGAACAGGCTCTGCGGCACATCGGCGAAGCGCCCATGGTCCACCAGGTACTCCATGGATTGGTCACCCTGGCGGTTGAAGGGGTGGAAAACACTGTCCTGCACACCGTCAAAATCCAGCGGCGCCACGTCGAACAACTCGCACAGACTCTGATTGAACGCCGGCGTCGCCTTGACCCAGCGTCCGTGCAGGTACAACTCGGTGTAGCCGTGCATGGCAAACACATCGCTGCGCAGCAACTCCAGCAGACGGGGCGTCGACAGATGATTGCGCACATCCGCCAGACCGATACGCGCCGCAATCCCGCAATGCCTTGCGCAGCCGGCGAGCAAAGTGGCCTTGGGCACGCAATAGCTTTCGCCGCTGGCCAGGGCATGGCTGCCTCGCAAGGTCTCGGGATCGCGACTGAAGGAATAGAAGTTGTAGCGCACGGCCTCACGCACGGCGTAGTACAGGCTCACCGCCTGCTGTCGCGGATCACCACTGGCACCGCGATGAGATTCGGCGAACTCCACCACTGCAGGGTGGTCACTATCGATGAAGCGGCTGGGACGCAGGTACTCGTGCATGGGCAAAACCTCCGAGCGAAGCCTGGAGTCTATCGAGGCGTGCGCCCCAGCGATAACGACGTTTCGGCCAAAGGTCAGGGTCGGCTCGATCCAATCGGACCGGGTTTGCCAGCCTTGGCTCGACGGCAAAGCCTAGCGCTGTACTCGCACCGCACCGATCACCCGCTTTGTCGGAGGCCGACTAAGCTCTGAAGGTGATTTGGCCCCTGGTTTCATGGAGGATTGAATATGCTGTTGTTGTGGATACTGGTTCTGCTGGTTGGAGTGGCCTACCTGGCGCACCGCCGCACTGCCCCTCTGCCCGCCCTGGGTGCAGTGGCCGTTTTCGTGCTGGCCATGGGCGCCTTCAGCCGAGCACCCGGCTGGTTGTTGCTGGTTTTCTGGGTAGTGCTGGCGGCCGTCGCCGCGCCTTTGCTGCTACCGGACCTGCGACGCAAGTACTTCAGCGCACCGCTGTTCGCCTGGTTCCAGAAGGTCCTGCCGCCGATGTCGCAGACCGAGCGCGACGCCATCGACGCCGGCACCGTGTGGTGGGACGGCGAGCTGTTCAGCGGCCGCCCGGACTGGAACACCTTGCTGGCCTACCCCAAGGCCCAGTTGACCGATGAAGAACAAGCCTTTATCGACGGCCCCACCGAAGAACTCTGCGCCATGGTCAGTGACTGGCAGATTGGCCAGCACATGGACCTGCCGCCCGCGGCCTGGACCCATATCAAGGAACATGGCTTCTTTGCCCTGATCATTCCCAAGGAGTACGGCGGCAAGGGTTTTTCCGCCTACGCCCACTCTCAGGTAGCGATGAAGCTGGCGACCCGCAGCGGCGACCTGGCCTCCACGGTCATGGTCCCCAACTCCCTGGGCCCGGCGGAACTGCTGCTGCATTACGGCACCGAAGAACAACGCAACCACTACCTGCCGCGCCTGGCTCGTGGTGACGACATCCCCTGCTTCGCCCTCACCGGCCCATTGGCAGGCTCCGACGCAGGAGCCATGCCCGACACCGGCATCATCTGCAAGGGCCAATGGCAAGGCGAGGAAACCCTCGGCCTGCGCCTGAACTGGGAAAAGCGCTACATCACCCTGGGCCCGGTGGCCACCCTGCTGGGGCTGGCCTTCAAGGCCCACGACCCGGATCACCTGCTGGGGGACGAGGAAGACCTGGGCATCAGCCTGGCGCTGATCCCCACCGATACCCCGGGGGTCGAGATCGGCCGCCGCCACCTGCCCCTGGGCGCGGCCTTCATGAACGGCCCCAATTCCGGCAAGGACGTGTTCATTCCCCTGGACTACTTGATCGGCGGCCGGGAAATGCTCGGCAAAGGCTGGATGATGCTGATGAACTGCCTGTCGGTGGGACGCTCGATCTCCCTGCCGGCGGTGGGCACCGGCGCCGCCAAGTTCACCAGCCTGGTGACGGGCCAGTACGCCCAGGTACGGGAGCAGTTCAATGTGCCCCTCAGCGCCTTCGAGGGGATTCAGGAGGCCCTGGCCCGCCTCGGCGGCAATGCCTGGCTGATGGACAGCGCGCGCATGCTGACCGCCAACGCCGTGGACCTGGGAGAGAAACCCTCGGTGCTGTCGGCCATTCTCAAGTACCACCTCACTGAGCGCGGACGCGAGTGCATCAGCCACGCCATGGACGTGCACGGTGGCAAGGGCATCATCATGGGGCCCAACAACTACCTGGGCCGCAGTTGGCAGGGCGCGCCGATCTTCATCACCGTGGAAGGCGCCAATATCCTCTCGCGCAACCTGATGATCTTTGGCCAGGGGGCCATCCGCTGCCATCCGTTCGTGCTCAAGGAAATGGCCCTGGCCGGACGCGAGGACCATGACCAGGCCCTGCAGGAATTCGACGCCCTGCTGCTGCAGCACATTGGTTTTGCCGTGAGCAACGCCGCCAGCACCCTGGTGCTGAACCTGGGCCTGGGCCACTTCGAACAAAACCCGGGAGACAAGCTCAGCCAAGGCTACTTCCGCGCCCTGAACCGCCAGGCTGCGGCCTTCGCCCTGCTGGCCGACGTGTCCATGATGCTCCTGGGGGGCGAGCTCAAGCGCCGCGAGCGCCTGTCGGCGCGCCTGGGCGACGTGCTCAGCCACCTGTACCTGGCCTCGGCGGCGCTCAAGCGCTATCACGATCTGGATTCACCGGAGTACTTGCGGCCCCTGCTGGCCTGGGCCCTGGAAGAAAGCCTTGGCCACTCCGAACGCGCCCTGGACGAGTTGCTCAGCAACTTCCCCAGCCGAGTGTTCGGCTGCCTGCTACGGGTATTGGTGTTCCCCTTCGGCCGTCGCCATACCGGGCCGTCGGACCGCCTGGATGCCGAAGTGGCGGCGATCATTGGCCGCGCCCAAGGCGACCCGGCCCTGGAAGCGGTGCTCGCCGGCTGCTATCGCCCGCAATCGACGGACGATCCGGTAGGCGCCCTGCTGCACGCCTGCGACCTGCTGAGCGCGACCCGTCCGCTGCAGAAAAAACTCCACGAAGCGCTGAAAAGCGGCCAGGTCAAACCGGCGGCGGGCGAGTCGCCCATCGATGCGGCCCTGGACGCCGGCGTGCTGCAAGCGGCCGAAGCCCAGAGCCTGCGAGACGCCGAAGCGGCGCGACGCAAAGTCATCGACGTGGATGATTTCGCCAAGGAGGAACTGACCTTGAGCGAGGGCAAGACCCGCTAAACGGGCCCCTGGGGACAGGTCGATTATGAAACCGGGCGCGAGGGCTATATACTCCCGCGCCCGTTTTGCTCTTGAGGACCCTGTCATGTCCAACGTCGTCGCCGATCATCTCGTCCTCCTGGACCACCTGCGCAGCATCCTGGTGGCGGTGGGAGAAGCCGAACAGGTTCCCGAAGAAAGCCATGCGCTGTTCCTGGAGCGCTTCGATGAACTGCGCGCCTCGCTGCCGATCGACCCGATCGAAAGCCAGTACCTGGGCCAGGACCTGCTGTGCCAGATCATGCAGCGCTATCCGCAGATCGCTCATCTGGTGCCGCGCGACCTGCTGTGGTTCTTCGCCGGTGACTGCCTGCACTACATGCCCGATGAAGAAATCGACCTGTACCAGGCCCTGGAAGAACGCCGCTTCGAAGCCGAGCAGAACGACGAGCCCTTCGACTGGAACCAGGAAAAACAGCTGCTGGCGCTCTCCGCCCAGGACAGCAAGCACTGATTGCCGCGCCTCGCGCAACCAAGGCCCGCCCGGCTTTTCCGGCGGGCCTTTTTTTATCCCCGCCTTATCGCGTCGTCCTCGTAGGAGCCGGCTTGCCGGCGAAGAGGCCCTTGGGTTTTTGCATCGCCCTCAAAGGCATCTTCACTGGCAAGCCGACAGTTTCTACAAGATGCGTTCGGCTTTGCCGGGGCGGTTCAAGGTCGGCTCCCGAGCCAGGCACTCCACCAGATAGTCGATGAAGACCCGCAGCTTGGGCGGCAGGTAGCGGGTTGGCGAATGCAGGAGCCAGGCACCGCCGTGATAGGACGCAAGAAAGGTCCACTCCGGCAACACCTGGACAATCAGCCCCTGCTCCAGAGCATGACGCGCGGTGAAATACGGCAGGCTGCCAATGCCCAGATGCTGCAGCACCGCATCCAGGCGCACACCCGTGTGGTTGGCGGCATAACGCCCGCGCACACCAACAGTCACCGCCTTGCCGCCTTGGGTGAACTTCCACCGCGCATCGCTGGGGGTTTCCCCGAGATAGATGCAACTGTGCTGGCGCAGGTCCTGAGGATGCTGCGGCGTACCCTGCTGCGCCAGATACTGCGGGGTGGCACACAGCAGGTGATCAATGCGCAACAACTGACGACCAATCAAACCTGGCGGCGGGCGATCGGTGATGCGAATCGCCAGGTCGACATTGTCTTCAATCAGGTCGATATCCCTGTCTTCATGCAGCAGTTCGACATCCACCTTCGGGTAGCGCCGAAGAAACTCCGGCATATGGGGATGCACCACGAAGCGCCCCACTGCCTTGGGCACACTGACCCGCACCACGCCCTCGGCCTCGTGGGTGAACTGTCCGCTGATCTCCATGACCGAACGGGCCGCACTGACCATCTCGCTGCAGCGCTTGAAAACCTCTTCGCCGCCGTCGCTCAAGCGCAACTTGCGGGTGGTGCGTTGCAGCAGGCGCGTGGCCAGGGCCTTCTCCAGCCGCGAGATGCTGCGGCTCACCGCTGACGGCGAGGAACCCAGCTGACGCGCCGCTTCGGAAAAGCTGCCGGTTTCAACGACCCTGACGAAGATGGCCATTTCTGCCAGCAAAGGCAGGGGGAGATTTATGCTCATGACGCAATAGTCCATTGAGTTTTGAACGGATTATCACGCAATTACCCAAGCCTCATAATAAAAAAACACTTGGTTCCAGGGTTTGAGAAATGACGCTTCGCCTGTACTACGAACACGACCTGCTGACTGCCCCAGTAGAACTGCTGACCTGCGTGCCCCGGGACGATCTGTTCGCCGCGACCTTGCGCGCCACACCCTTTCATCCCCAGGGTGGCGGCCAACCCAGCGACACCGGTTGGATTGGCGAGGCCCGCGTGCTGCGAGTCACCCAGGAAGGCGAGCAGATCGTGCATTACCTGACCCAGCCGCTGACGCCGGGAAGCCATGAAGCTCGCGTCGATGAAGAGCAGCGCCTGTTCAACAGCCGCATGCACTCCGCCGGACACTTGATTGGCCACTTCGTACAGAGCCTGGGCTGGATACCGATCAAGGCTCATCACTGGCCGAACGAGGGACGGGTGTCGTTCAAGCCCGGCGAACAGCCTCAGGCAATCGACTGCGCCCGGGTGCAGAACGCCCTCGCACGATGGATCAGCGAGGATTTTCCCCGGCATATTTCCCTGGCCGCCGGATCGCGCCAGATCAGCTTCGGCCAGTTGCCCGCCTACGGTTGCGGCGGCACTCACGTCCGGCACCTGCAACAGCTGGGACGGGTGATCATCGACTCGGTCGCAGAGAAGAAAGGCACCCTTTCAGTCAGCTACAGCCTCGGCTGAGCCACCCACGCTTTTACCCACCTTCCTGCCTTGCGGAGTCCGCATGCTGTCCAATTATCTTGGGGAATTTCTTGCCCTGGCCGTCGTTCACTTTCTTGCCGTGGTCGCCCCAGGCCCGGACTTTGCCGTCACCATTCGCCAGAGCGTGCGCTTTGGCCGAATGACCGGTGTCTGTACCGCCCTGGGAATCGGCGCCGGCATTTCGGTGCATGTGCTCTACACCCTGCTGGGGGTCGGCGCACTGATGCACGCTACGCCCTGGCTGCTGAGCGCCGCCAAGCTGCTGGGCGCGGCCTACATTCTGTACCTGGGCGTCAGCCTGTTGCGCAGCAAGGCCAAGACCAGCATCCCAGGCGACACCGCGCCGGATGAGCCGCAGCAGACGTTGCTGCGAGCCTTTATCACCGGTTTCCTGACCAACGCCACCAACCCCAAGGCGACCCTGTTTTTCCTGGCGATCTTCACCACCCTGGTCAGCGCCACCACGCCGTTGAGCATTCAGGCGCTGTATGGCGCCTGGATGTGCCTGGTGAACGCCCTGTGGTTCGTCATCGTCGCGCTGTTCTTTTCCAGCACCCGGGTCCGCCTGCTGTTCATGCGCCTGGGGCACTGGTTCGAGCGCTGTATGGGGCTGATCCTGCTGCTGTTCGCCGGACGCCTGCTGCTGTCGCTGTAAGCGACCCACGACAAAGGCCCGCACAGTCGTCTGACTGGCGGGCCTTTTTTTGTCCACGGCTGGACGAAGCGTTGAATCGCAGACAAACAAAAACGCCGCTCAGTGAGCGGCGTTTTTGTGAATTTGGAGCGGGAAACGAGACTCGAACTCGCGACCCCGACCTTGGCAAGGTCGTGCTCTACCAACTGAGCTATTCCCGCAAATGGCGTCCCCTAGGGGACTCGAACCCCTGTTACCGCCGTGAAAGGGCGGTGTCCTAGGCCACTAGACGAAGGGGACACGCTACCCGGAACACATGGTGTGTGTTTCGGTGCCCAGATCCTCATCCGAAGACTTGGTTCTGGTTTCACTCGACCCCGCCCGAAAGCAGTGTCGTTTAAAATTGGAGCGGGAAACGAGACTCGAACTCGCGACCCCGACCTTGGCAAGGTCGTGCTCTACCAACTGAGCTATTCCCGCAAATGGCGTCCCCTAGGGGACTCGAACCCCTGTTACCGCCGTGAAAGGGCGGTGTCCTAGGCCACTAGACGAAGGGGACACGCTACCCGGAACACATGGTGTGTGTTTCGGTGTCCAGAACCTCATCCAAAGACTTGGTTCTGGTTTCACTCGACCCCGCCCGAAAGCAGTGCCGTTTAAAATTGGAGCGGGAAACGAGACTCGAACTCGCGACCCCGACCTTGGCAAGGTCGTGCTCTACCAACTGAGCTATTCCCGCATTGGCGTCCCCTAGGGGACTCGAACCCCTGTTACCGCCGTGAAAGGGCGGTGTCCTAGGCCACTAGACGAAGGGGACACGCTACAACATTCACTACCTTCAACGTTTCGCGCTTTGCTTTCCGTTGAAAGTGGCGCGCATTCTATGGATGCTTTGGGAGGCCGTCAACCCCCAGATATAATTTTATTTAAATCAATGACTTCGGAGTGGTTTTAGGCTCACTTCGAGCTTTTCTGCCGTCCGCGCTTTGACGCCTATATTCTGGCACTCGACAAGACGCTATAGTCCCCCGCAGCCGGTGATGGCAATTTGAACCTGGGGCTCACCCTGGTGGTTCTATACCTATATAAGCAGCACAACTCATGCCCGGCTCGTCGAGCGGCGCTATGCGTCTAAATGCCAAGCCACTACACTCGCACGCGAATCCTATAACGAGGTTTTAACGGTGACACCACTCATGATCACCCTGCTGGTAATAGCCGGGATCGCACTATTGATCGCCATTGGCTACATGAACCATGTGGTGGAAAACAACAAACTGGAAAAGGCCCGCACCAAAGTCGAACTCAATGATCGCCTGCGCCGCTGCGGCGAGATCACCGAAACCTTCCCCGGCCAGTTCATGACACCGGCCCTCAAGCTGCTGCTGACACGACTGGAACTCAACGTTGTGCAGCGCATGCTCAACCTCGACAAGACAGACACCGCCCTCAAGGCACGTCAGGCCGAGCTCAATACCTTGATCGGTCAGGGCGAATCGATTCCGGTGAACAATCCACCGTCGCCGATCCAGACCGAAGCCAAGGCCAAGGATGTTCGCTTCCTGCTGGAGGCCATGCACGGCCAGGTCACCCGTGCCGCCCACGATGGCTTCCTGCAACCCAATGAAGCCAAGCGCTGGATCAAGGAGATCCGCCATATCCTGGTGCTGCTGCATATCGAGTTCTTCAACAACCTGGGGCAATACGCCCTGCAACAGAACCAGCCGGGCCAGGCCCGCCTGGCCTTCGAGCGCGGCGTGCAATACCTGCGCAAGCAACCGGACCCGGCGGTCTACAAGGAACAGCTGGAATACCTGGACAAACTCCTGGCCCGTGCCAACGCCATGGTGCTATCGACCCTGGAGCCCGCGCCAGACGAGGACAACGAGCTGACCCAAGGCCTGAAGACCGTGGAAGCCGACGCCGACTGGAAGAAGAAAGCCATCTACGACTGATATGAAAAACCCCTGCCTGGTGCATCCAGCGCCAGGCAGGGGTTCGATGCAACAGCGCCCTCTTCGCCGCTACAAGCGGAAATGCCCCACCATCCCCTTCAACTCCACACCCAACTGCGCCAGCTCGATGCTCGACGCAGCATTGCCTTGCATGGCCAGGGAAGACTGATCGGCACTGGCACGAATGCTGGTGACACTGCGATTGATCTCTTCAGCCACCGAACTCTGCTGTTCGGCGGCAGCGGCAATCTGCTGGTTCATCTGCTGAATCAACGACACCGCCGCGGCAATACTGCCCAGGGCACTTTCAGTCTGCAGGGCATCGCTGACCGCCAGCTTCACCAGCTCGCCGCTGCTCTGGATCTGCTGCACGGAAGAATCGGCAGCCGCATGCAATGCCGTCACCAGACGCGCGATCTCCTCGGTGGACTGCTGGGTACGTTTGGCCAAGGCCCGCACTTCATCGGCCACCACCGCAAAGCCCCTGCCCTGCTCCCCCGCCCTTGCCGCCTCGATGGCGGCATTGAGGGCCAGCAGGTTGGTCTGCTCGGCAACGCTCTTGATGACATCCAGCACGCTGCCGATGTTGTCGATCTCTGCGCTCAGGCTCTCGATGCCGCTGCTGGCCCGGGTCGCGGAATCCGCCAACTGCTCGATGCGCTGCATGCTCTGGCGCACGACCTGCTGGCCACTCTCCACCTTGTCATCCGCCGCCTGGGCGGCCTGGGCCGCTTGCTCGGCATTGCGCGCCACATCGTGCACCGTGGCGGTCATCTGATTCATGGCGGTGGCCACCTGCTCGGTTTCTTCCTTCTGGGTACTGACTTCAAGGTTGGTCTGCTCGGTCACCGAGGACAGTGACTGCGCCGAACTGGCCAGTTGTTCGATCCCGGCCTGCAGGCCACTGACGATACCGCTCAGGCCACTGCCCATCTGCTGCATCGCCTGCATCAACTGGCCGATCTCGTCACGCCGGGTGACCACCACCGTGGCACTCAGGTCCCCCGCCGCGATCTGCTGGGCCACATGCATCACACTGCGTAGCGGACGAACGATCAGGCGAGTGATGCTCAAGGCCGCCAGCAGCCCCACCAGCAATGCCAAGGCCGAGGAGCCGATGATCAGCAGGGTGTTTTTCTCCAGCTCCCCCTGCATCGACAGATCTTCAGCGGCATAAGCCTGGTCGACCCGTTCCATCACCTGGGCGGCGCGCTCATGCAACGTCTGATAGACCTGTTGCTCCCGAGCCAACAGGCCGGTGTATTCGTTGAGTTTTTCGCTGAAGTTGCCGATGTGCCCAGCGACCTCGTTGAGCACCGTCTGGTAGCCCGCATCCTTGACTGCGCTCTTCAACTGCTCGGCTTGAGCCAGGGCCTGCTCGGCCTGCTCGATATTGCCCTGCTCGGCACTGCCTTGCTCATCCCCCTTGCGATTCTGGTCCAGGCGCACCCGAGCTTCGTTCATGGCTTGCAGCATCAGGCGCGAAACCTGGCTGA
This sequence comes from Pseudomonas sp. LPH60, assembly GCF_030718165.1. Lineage (NCBI taxonomy): Bacteria > Pseudomonadati > Pseudomonadota > Gammaproteobacteria > Pseudomonadales > Pseudomonadaceae > Pseudomonas > Pseudomonas sp. LPH60. The sequence goes on along the minus strand of NZ_JAVAJH010000001.1, from coordinate 187,788 downwards.
TCTGATTGGCCTGTTCGATGAACTCCGCGCCCTCCTTGCCCAGGGAATCCTTGAGCGTATAGGCACCGTCATCCGCCAGACCGGCCTGCAGCACATCAAGGTTGTTGGCCACACTGGACACCGACCAACTGGCCATTTCCAGGGCCAGGTCCTTGGCCTGGGTCAGCTCGACGAATTCATCGAAGGCCTTGCGGTAGTCCGCCAGCGCCAGTTCGACCTCCCCCATCACTGACTGGTTGGCGGTCGACTGCCCCTTGAGATGCTGGGCCAGGAGCAACAATGCATCGAGGCTTTCATGCAGGCTGTCCACCGTCTTGCTGTCGCCGTGCAAGGCATAGTCCTGCTCCAGCAGTCGCACCTTGAGCACGCCACTGTTGAGCTGGGACATCTGCTTGAGGCCATCGAAACGCTGGCTGACGGTTTGCAGGGACCAAACGCCGATGCCGGCCACCAGGGCCGTCAAGAGCAACACCAGGGCAAAACCGATACCCAGTTTCTTTGCCATGCCCAGGTTGGCAAAACGTCCACTCGCGGCCGAAGTCATGGTGCGCAGTCCCCTTACTATCCCCAATGGCAATAAGGCCATTTTGTCTTTGCGAAGGGTCGCAACGGCGTGCACCGACGCACAAGTCTCTGACGTCGGAATAATGGCAAAAAGCTACGCCGAGGTCGTTTTCAGGACACTGGAGGTCGATTCCGTCGGGCCCCGGCGGGCTGTCGCGCCAAGGCCCGAGCCTGCATTCAGATGGCCGTGGCGCCGCCGTCGACAGTCAAGGCGTGTCCAGTGGTGAAAGCGGCACCATCACTGCACAGATAGAGCACCGCACTGGCAATCTCCTCGACTTTACCAATACGCCCCACCGGGTGCATCGCCGCGGCAAATTCGGCCTTCTTCGGGTCAGCCTCATAGGCCCGGCGGAACATGTCGGTGTCGATCACTGCCGGGCAGACGGCATTCACCCGAATCTTCTTTTTGGCGTACTCGATGGCCGCAGACTTGGTCAGGCCGATCACGGCATGCTTGGACGCCGCATAGATGCTCATCTTCGGAGCGGCGCCCAGGCCAGCCACCGAAGCGGTGTTGACGATCGCGCCGCCGCCCTGGGCAAGCAGCAGCGGCAGCTGGTATTTCATGCACAACCAGACCCCTTTGACGTTGACCCCCATGATGGCGTCGAACTCATCCAGGGAGCCTTCCGCTAAGCGCCCCTTCTCGATCTCGATCCCGGCATTGTTGAAGGCATAGTCCAGACGGCCATAAGCCTCGATTGTCCGGGCCATGAGGTTCTGCACGTCCGCCTCCCGGGTGACGTTGCAAGACACGAACAGCGCCTCGCCTCCAGCCGCCTGGATAAGCGCCACCGTCTCTTCGCCTCCGAGCACATCCAGATCCGCCACCACCACTTTCAAACCTTCTGCGGCGAATGCCTGGGCAGTCGCCCGGCCGATACCGTTGGCCGCGCCGGTCACCAGGGCCACCTGGCCGGAAAACGTCATGCTCATTGCAAAGATCCTCGATCAAGTACGGGTCAGCTACCCAATCCAATCTAGCCACAGCCGGCCATGGTCGCGTCAGCACTATCAAAAGGCCGGTTGAGGTCTTATGCCTGCTGGTGATGAACGCCCCCCTCTCTACATCACCACACTGGATTGGCTCCCATTCGCTGGACTGGCAAACCTTGCGACAACGTCCTTGAGGGTCTATCAACTAGAGCTTCATTCACCCCTTGAGTGCCTGTCATGACCACCCTGACCAATCGCCAGTTCCTGCTCGCCAAACGTCCCGTCGGGGCAGCCACCCGCGAGACCTTTACCTACCAGCAGGTCGCCGTCGGCGAACCGGCAGCGGGGCAGATTCTGGTGAAGAACCAATACCTGTCCCTGGACCCGGCGATGCGCGGCTGGATGAATGAAGGCAAGTCCTATATCCCGCCGGTGGCGATTGGCGAGGTCATGCGCGCCCTTGGGGTGGGCCAGGTGATTGCCTCGAACAACCCGGGATTCGCAGTCGGCGATTACGTCAATGGTGCCCTGGGTGTGCAGGACTATTTCCTGGGCGAGCCCCGGGGCTTCTACAAGGTCGACCCCAAGCTGGCCCCTCTGCCGCGCTACCTTTCAGCCCTGGGCATGACCGGTATGACGGCCTATTTCGCCCTGCTGGATGTCGGCGCGCCCAAGGCCGGTGACACCGTGGTGCTGTCCGGTGCGGCAGGCGCAGTGGGCAGCATCGCCGGGCAGATCGCCAAGATCAAAGGCTGCCGGGTGGTGGGCATCGCCGGCGGCCAGGACAAGTGCAAATTCCTCATCGACGAACTGGGTTTTGACGGCGCCATCGACTACAAGAGCGAAGACGTGCACGCCGGGCTCAAGCGTGAGTGCCCCAAAGGCGTCGATGTGTATTTCGACAACGTTGGCGGCGACATTCTCGATGCCGTGCTCAGCCGCCTGAACCTCAAGGCCCGGGTGGTGATCTGTGGCGCCATCAGCCAGTACAACAACAAGGAAGCGGTCAAGGGACCGGCCAACTACCTGTCGCTGCTGGTCAACCGTGCGCGCATGGAGGGGTTCGTGGTGATGGACTACGCCTCGCAGTTCGCCGCCGCCGGACAGGAAATGGCCGGCTGGATGGCCAAAGGGCAACTCAAGAGCAAGGAGGATATTGTCGAAGGCCTGGAGACCTTTCCGGAAACGCTGACCAAGCTGTTCAGCGGTGAGAACTTCGGCAAGCTGGTACTGAAGGTCTGACCTGCAGGAGCCGGCAAGCCGGCTCCTGCAAGAGGAGGCGTGTTACAGGGCCAGTTCGGCCACTACGTCGGCCAGGGCCTTGGCCGGATCGGCCGCCTGGCTGATGGGACGACCAATCACCAGGTAATCGGAGCCTGCGTCCAGAGCCTGACGCGGGGTCAGAATCCGCCGCTGGTCGTCCTGGGCGCTGCCCGCCGGACGAATCCCCGGAGTCACCAGTTGCAGGGTCGGATGGGCGCTCTTCAGTGCCTGGGCTTCCAGGGCCGAGCACACCAGGCCGTCCATGCCGGCCTTCTGCGCCAGGGCGGCCAGGCGCAGGACCTGTTCCTGGGGCTCGATGTCCAGGCCGATACCGGCCAGGTCTTCACGCTCCATGCTGGTGAGCACGGTGACGCCGATCAACAGCGGTTTGGGACCTGTGCGCTGATCCAGCACCTCGCGGCAGGCAGCCATCATGCGCAGGCCGCCGGAGCAATGCACGTTGACCATCCACACGCCCATTTCCGCAGCAGCCTTGACCGCCATGGCGGTGGTGTTGGGAATGTCGTGGAACTTCAGGTCCAGGAACACTTCGAAACCCTTGTCACGCAAGGTCCCGACAATCTCGGCGGCACAGCTGGTGAACAGTTCCTTGCCGACTTTGACCCGGCACAGTTTCGGGTCCAGTTGATCGGCCAGTTTCAGTGCGGCGTCACGGGTGGGGAAATCCAGGGCGACGATGATAGGAGTCTGGCAGGCGGACATGAAGGGGCTCTCAGGCAAGTCGAAATCGGCGCGGATTGTAGCGCAAGCCGCGGCGGTCCGGGACCCGATGAAAGGTAAAACATCCTCAACGGTGGTCGCGAATGCCGATCCGGCCGACAAATCCCCCGGGAGGCGCGGACTTTGTATCAAGCCGGATACACTGACGACACGTCAGCAACAACCCCCGACGCTACCCTCCCCAGCCGCAATACCCTCGAACAGCACTTCCAGCCCTCGGGCCGGACGCCTATGCTGAAGCCACAACCCCGCCGTCACCTTCTAGTGGCGGCAAGCCTACCTGGCAGATGAACGCCCCATGCACAACACTCCAGCCCCTCTCAACGACTCCAAAGCAGCAGTCAATGCCGATGACAAGCGCTGGAACACCCGGGCCCTGATCGTCGACGACGACGTACCGATCCGCGAACTGCTGATCGACTACCTGGCGCGCTTCAACATCCATGCCAGTGGCGTCACCGACGGAACAGCAATGCGCCAGGCCCTGCTGGCCGAACACTTTGATGTGGTGGTACTGGATCTGATGCTGCCCGGGGAGGACGGCCTGTCCCTGTGCCGCTGGCTGCGCACCGAATCGGATATTCCGATCCTCATGCTCACCGCCCGCTGCGAACCCACCGACCGCATCATCGGCCTGGAACTGGGGGCCGACGACTACATGGCCAAGCCCTTCGAACCCCGAGAGCTGGTGGCGCGAATCCAGACCATCCTGCGTCGGGTCCGTGATGATCGCAGCGAACAGCGAGCCAATATTCGCTTCGACAGCTGGCGCCTGAACAGCGTCCTGCGCCAGCTGATCTCGGCCGATGGGCTGGTGGTGCCGCTGTCCAATGCCGAGTTCCGCCTGCTGTGGGTATTCATCGAGCGCCCGCGCCGGGTGTTGAGCCGCGAACAACTGCTGGACGCCGCCCGCGGACGCTCCATCGAAGCCTTTGATCGCAGCATCGACCTGCTGGTCTCGCGTCTGCGGCAGAAGCTCGGGGATGATCCGAAATCGCCGCAGTTGATCAAGACCGTGCGCGGAGAGGGCTACCTGTTCGACGCCCGAGATATCGGCTGATGCGTGGGCGTTTCGATACGCTGTTCGGCCGCCTGTTCGGCGTCCTGCTGATCGCGATCGTACTCGCCCACCTGCTGGCGTTCTTCTGGTTTCACCATTACGGGCCGCCGCCCCCACCGCCGCCGCCCCCTGAGTCGGCGACGCTCGGCAATGGCCAGCCTCCAGCTCAGCCGCAGCATTTCCCGAGACGCCCGCCACGGCCCTGGTTCGGTGGCCCGCTGGTGCCCCTGACTTTCCAGTTCATTTCCTTGATCATCGCCGCCTGGTACGGCGCCAAGCTGCTATCGCGCCCCATCCAGCGCCTCAGCGATGCCGCGGAACGCCTGAGTGAAAACCTCGACAGCCCGCCCCTGGAAGAAGTCGGCCCCCGGGAAGCGCGACAAGCGGCCAGCGCCTTCAACCAGATGCAAAAACGCATACAGGAACAGGTTCAGCAACGGGGGCGCATGCTCGGCGCCGTGTCCCATGACCTGCGCACGCCACTGTCACGCCTCAAGCTGCGCCTGGAACAGATCGAGGACAGCAAGCTGCAAGGGCAAATGCGCCAGGACCTGGACGACATGATCAAGATGCTCGATGCCACCCTCAGCTATCTGCATGAACAGCGCACCAGCGAGGCGGCGCAATGGATGGATGTGCAGGCACTGGTGGAGTCGCTGTGCGAGAACGCCCAGGACCAGGGCGCCGACGTCCAGGCCCAAGGCCATTGCGCGCCCCTGCTGGTACAGCCGATGGCCCTGCAGTCCTGCCTCAACAACCTGCTGGACAACGCCTTGCGCTATGCCGGGCAGGCCACCCTGACCCTGGAAGACAACCGTGAGCAGCTGCTGATCCGGGTCATCGATCACGGGCCGGGGATTGCCGCCGACAAGCGTGAGGCCGTGTTCGAGCCCTTCTTCCGCCTCGAAGGCTCGCGCAACCGCAACTCCGGCGGCGTTGGCCTGGGCATGACCATTGCCCGCGAGGCGGCGGAGCGCATGGGGGGACAATTGCTGCTGGACGAAACCCCGGGCGGCGGCCTGACTGCAGTATTGCACCTGCCCCGCCCCTGAGCGCCTTGTGTAGCGACGGGTACAAAACTCAAGTACCCAGGACAGCGACGCCCAAACCCAGTAGGCCAACATCGCCAAAGCCCTGGGCAAGATGATCGCCAACCTCAGCAAGCAGTATCAGTTGACCCCCGACAGCAGCGTCAACGTCGCCGTCTGTTGGCCCCTTGCGCTCCCTCGGGGAGCGGCAATCCGCACGTCAGCGCGGTTCCTGGGCCCGGGCCTGGCTGGCACTCCAGTCCAGCAGCAGGCTGTAGGCCACCGCCAGCAGGGTCGGCCCGATAAACAGGCCGATAAAGCCAAAGGCAATCAGGCCGCCGAACACGCCCAGCAGCACGATCACCAGGGGCAGATTGCCACCGCGACTGATCAGATACGGCTTGAGCACGTTGTCGACGCCGCTGATGATGAAGGTGCCCCAGATTCCCAGGAACACCGCCATGCCGTATTCGCCCTTCCAGGCCAGCCAGGCCGTAGCCGGAATCCATACCAGGGGCGGCCCCATGGGAATCAGGCTGAGCAGGAAGGTGACGATACCCAGCACCAGCGCCCCGGGAACGCCGGCAATCAGGAAGCCGATCAGCGCCAGCACGCCTTGGGCCGCGGCGGTGCCTATGACTCCGTTGACCACCCGCTGCACAGTGCCGGCCACCAGTTCGATGTAATACCCGGCCCGGTCGCCGATCAGGCGCTCCAGCAGCTTGTGCACGAACAGCGCCAGGCGCGGACCGTCGCGGTAGAAGAAAAACACGAAGACAATACTCAGGGTCAGCTCAAGAATGCCCCCGCCAATCTGCGCACTGCGGGCCAGCAACCAGTTGCCCACCTGCCCCAGGTACGGCTTGACCGCCAGCATCAAGGCCGCGCCCTGCTGGTCGATGCTGTCCCACAATGCCACCAAGCGCTCTCCGACCAATGGCAAGCCACCGAGCCAGGCGGGAGCCTCGGGCAGCCCGTCCACCTGCACGTCCTTGATAAAGGCCGTGGCATCGCGCACATGGTCCGCCAGGTTGAGGCCCAGCCAGACCAGGGGCGCCGCCACCAGGACCATCCAGCCCAGGGTCAGCAACGCTGCGGCCAGGGATTCGCGGCCATTGAGCCAACGGGTCAGCAATCGCATCAGAGGCCAGCTGGCAAAGGCCAGCACCGCGCCCCAGAACAGCGCCGACCAGAAAGGCGCCATCACCCAGAAGCTGGCACCGAACAACACCAGGAGCAGGATCTGCACCAGCAGGCGATCGTTATTGGGCATGAAATGTCTCGCGCAAGAAGAATCAGAGAAGAGTAGGCGAACCCGCGAATGCGGGCCGCCTGAAACAGCTTAACGCAGCCGCTCGACGTGCAAGCCGCTCACTTCGGTGTTGCCGGTCTCCATGCGCGTGGCCAACACGCCCTGGCTGATCAGGGCCTGGCGCCAGGCTTCAGCCTGCTTGCCGGACAGGCTGATCCGCATCGTGGTGTCCAGATTCAAGCCCCGAGAGAGCAGATTGAGCCAGACGGGCTGGGGGTCCGTCAGTTTTGGCAGATCCAGTTTTCCCGTGTCCTTCAGTTGCCGTAGCAAGGTCGCCGAGGTGGGCAGCAGGTCGCCCAGAGGCGCTGCAGCATCAAACTGTTCCACATGGAGGTAGGCCCGGCGATTACCCCGGGTGATGCTATACAAGGCCACCAGGGTGTTCTCCTGGGGCTCCGCCAGGCGCAACAGCAGATAGGCCTGCTGCTCATCAGCGCCGTACAGCTTGGCGTTGCCGAACACTTGATTGGCCCACAGGCTGCTCTCGCCGCAATCCCTGGCCTGGCACCAGAACAACAGCTCGGCCCCCTGCTTCTGCAGGGCCTCCCGGGCCAGGGTGAAGGCCTCGTTGGAGGTGCGCTCGGCGGGTAATTGGTAGGTAATGGCGGTGAGTTTGCCCCTGGCATTGACCTGTCCGTCAAAACGCAGCTGGCCGCTGATCCTGCGGACCGACCCCAAGGGGTAGACGCGCTCCTGCTCCACTTCGGGGCGGTAGTCGACGATTTGTGCGTCGGTCAGACGGGGAACCAAAGGCAGGTCATGACTGCCCGGCAGATCGGCGGCAAGCGCCAGCGAGCTTAACAAGGCCAAGCTCAAAGCACTGATTGAACGCATGAACACTCTCATCGGATAAGCATGGCCTGGGCGCCTTTGATGACGCTGGCGTCATCATTGCGCTGCGGAACCTGCAAGCCGCGCTGGACCGCAGGCCGGGCCTCCAGGGCCGCCATCCAGCGCTGCAGGGCCGGCAATCCCTGTACCGAGACACCGGACCATTCATGACCGCGCACCCAGGGGAAGGTGGCGATGTCGGCAATGCTGTAGTCCCCGGCCAGGTATTCGACCTGCTGCAGACGAGTATCGAGCACCTCGTACAGGCGCCGGGTTTCATGCTGGTAGCGGTCGATGGCGCCCTGGAGCTTTTCCGGGAAATAACGGAAGAATACGTTGGCCTGGCCCTGCATGGGCCCCACCCCGCCCATCTGGAACATCAGCCATTGCATGACGATGGAGCGGCCCTTGGGGTCGGCGGGCAGCAACTGGCCACTGCGCTCGGCCAGGTACACCAGGATCGCGCCGGATTCGAACACGGGGAAATCACCATTGTCGCGGTCGACGATGGCCGGAATACGTCCATTGGGATTGATCTTCAGAAACGCTGGCGCCTTTTGCTCCCGCTTGTCGAAACTCAGGGCGTGCACGGTATAGGGCAGGCCGAGCTCTTCGAGCAGGATGGAAACCTTGTGGCCATTGGGGGTCGCAGCGGTGTACAGATCTATCATGGTTGTCTCCCATTTCAACCCGCCCAGCCTCGACAGTTGACCCCGTCAAGTCAAGGAACGGCGAAAAACCGATTGAAACAGTCTGCGACAAAGCTGGCACCGGTCTCATCGTTGAGATGCAGATGGTGGCCGCCTGGCAGCTGCTCACGGCTAAAGGGTAGACGCTGCAACAGCGCTTCATGCCTGGCCAACATGCCATCGGCCGCTACCACCAATTGAGTTGGACAACTGACACGCTGGACGAAGGACATGGCCTGTTCCTCGGTCAGCCGCAGCGGCGAGGCTAGGGTCAGGCGACTGTCACTGCGCCAGGTGTAGCCACCGGCAACCGGCATCAGGCCACGCTGGGCCAACAGTTCGGCCGCCTCGCGACTGACCGCGACCAATCCCTTCATCCGTGCTTCGATGGCCCGCTCCAGGGTGCTGTAGACCGGTTTGCTCTTGTCCTGCAGGTTGATTTGCGCCTGCAGGGCCATGCCCAGGCGTTCGGCGGCGTCCTCGCCCTTGGCGGTCGGTGGAATGACCCCGTCGATCAAGGCCAGATGGCTGACCCGCTCCGGCAGCGCGGCCGCCAGCACCAGGGATACGATCGCCCCCAGGGAATGGCCCATCAGGGCGAAACGCTTCCAGCCCAGCTGTTCAGCGACTTGCAGCACATCGTACACGTAGTCCCACAAGGCATAGCCGGCCCCCAGGGGGCGATGCCCGGAATGACCATGGCCGGCCAGGTCCAGGGCAACGATACGCAGACCTTTGAGCTTGGGCGCCAGCCGGGCAAAGCTGTTGGCGTTGTCCAGCCAGCCGTGCAGGGCGATGACCGGTAAACCGTCCTCGGGCCCGAACAGATGAGCCGCCAGTTCGATGTGGGGCAGACTCAGGCGCACTTCCTCGACGGTATGGCTCATGCACAACTCCGTTGCTGGCGATCGTCCCAGCGGCTGAACAGCTCCTTGAGCAAGGCCGCCGTGGCAGTGGGCCGCTCAAGAGGAAACATGTGGCCGCCGGGCATGGTCAGCGACTCCCCATGGGGCATGCGCCCCACTGCACTGGTGTGATGACGCATCACCACCCGGCTCTGCTGCCCCCGCACCACCGCCAGGGGCACCTTTAGCTGGCGGGCGCTGCCAGGGCTGGTGTGGGGCACGCCGCGATAGATGCTGATCTCGGTAGCCGGATCGAAGCGCAACCGCAGGCGGTCGCCCACTTGCTGCAGGCCATGCTGCAAATAAGCGTCCAGACAGTCCGGATCGAACGCGCGAAACAGGGTCTTGCGCGAGAAGTAGCTGCGGGCCGCTTCGATATCGGCAAATTCCTCACGACGTCCCAGGGTGCGCCCGGCGGGAGTCAAGCGGTCGATGAAACCAAACCGCTTGGCGGCGCGGATCACCCATTGATCGGCCCGGGTCAGCACCGGGGAATCGAGCATGACCACGCCCCGATACAGTTCCGGACAACGCAAGGCCGCATGCAAGTGCAACACCCCGCCCAATGAATGGCCGACGCCCCATACCGGCTGGGCCTGCTGTTGCAGGTGGTGAATCAATTCGTCCACCAGGCTGCGCCAGTTATCGTCCACCGGAAAACGCGGGTCATGGGCGTGCTGCTGCAAATGGCTGACCTGGAACTCAGGCGCCAGGGCAGCGAACAACTTGCCGTAAGTCCCGGAGGGAAACCCATTGGCGTGAGCGAAAAACACCTGTTGCGACATACCGACTCATCCATCCACCAAACCAACAACGATTGTCCGCAAGGCCCCGTACCAGGGCAATGACCGTAACGGACAGGAATGCTGACACCCGGGCTCAGCCTATGACCCGTTGCTTCAAGCCACCGGCGGTTTCTGTCCCAGCGGCACCACGGCCATGGTCAGGCGCGAGACGCAACTGGCCTTGCCTTCATCACTGCTCAAGCGGATGTCCCAGACATGGGTAGTGCGCCCGATATGAATGGCCCTGGCTACCGCTGTCACCCGACCGCTGCGCAAGCCCCGCAGGTGGTTGGCGTTGATCTCCAGGCCCACGCAATAGAACTGGCTGGCATCGATGCACAGATAGCTGGCCATGGAGCCGACGCTTTCCGCCAGCACCACCGACGCGCCGCCATGCAACAGGCCATAGGGCTGGTGGGTGCGATGGTCGATGACCATGCTCGCCGTCAACGACTCCTCATCGTAGGACTCGAAGCGAATATCCAGCACTTCGCCGATGGTGTTCTTCTGGATTGCGTTCAGTTGTTCGATGTTCGGAGTGGTACGCCACAGACTCATCGCCGCTTCCTTCTCTCGGGTTGTTCTTGTCGATCAATCCTGCCACAGCACGGCTTCGCCACGCTCGCTCCAGGTTTGAAAACTGGCGCCATAGGTGGCTTCGATCACATTGCGCTTGATCTTCAGGGTCGGGGTCAGAAAGCCGTTCTCCACGGCCCAGTTGTCCTTGACCACCACTAGCCGATGCAAACGCTCGTGTTTGTCCAGACTGCCGTTGACCTGAACCAGGAGACTTTCCAGGCTGCTGTGCAGCCCTTCCCGGGAGCTGCCGCCAGCAGCCTGCAAGCCGGCCGCCGAAAGCACACACAACCCCAGGGGCGCGCTCAAGCCATCGCCCACCACACACACCTGCTCGATATGGGCATGCACCGCCAGGCGATTCTCGATGGGGGCCGGGGCCACATACTTGCCCTTGCTGGTCTTGAAGATTTCCTTGAGCCGGCCAGTCAGGCGCAAATTGCCGGCAGCATCCTGCTCCCCCTTGTCCCCCGTGCGCAAAAAACCATCCTCGGTGATGGTTTCCGCCGTTTTCTGCGGGTCCTTGTAGTACCCCAGCATGGTGGCCCCGCTGCGCACCTGGACCTCCCCCGCCTCATCGATACGCACTTCGACCTCCGGACAGGGCCGGCCGATCCAGCCCGGAACATGCTCCCCGGACCGCCCGATATGGGAATAACCGCAGCTTTCGGTCATGCCGTAGACCTCCAGCACGTCCAGGCCCAGGCGGCGATACCAATGCAACAGGGTCTGAGGTACCGGCGCCGCGCCCGACAAGGCCACGCGCAATGCGTCGAGCCCCAATCCGGCCAGCACCTTGTGACCGACGCGCCTGCCGATAAAAGGCAGGCCCAAAAGAAAATCCAGGCGCTTGGCCGGCACCTTGCTGTACACCCCCATCTGGAACTTGGTCCAGATCCGCGGCACGCCAAACAGCGCAGTGGGCCGGGCCCGCTGCAGGTCAACCAGGAAAGTGTCGAGGCTTTCGGCAAAGAACACGGTCTGCCCGGTGTAGATCGCCGCCATCTCGACGAACATGCGTTCGGCCACATGACACAACGGCAGGTAGGACAGCAACCGATCCTCGGGGCCCAGGCCGAAAAGCCCGACGCCGTGGCTGGCGGCAAAGCCCAGGTTGCCGAAACTGTGCATCACGCCCTTGGGCAGGCCGGTGGTGCCGGAGGTGTAGATGATGGTGGCCAGTTGATCCGCAGGCGGGCAAGGACTATCCGCCAGGGGCTGGCTACGCTGCACCTGTTCCCAGTCGAAATCGAAATGCCCCTCGGGGCCCAGCGGCAGACGGATGGTGGGCAACCCGGGTTTCAATCCCGGGGCCATGCCCGGCCAATCATCGAGCTTGCCGATGAAGGCCAGGGCCGACTCGGAATGCTCCAGCACCTGGGCCACCGAATCGGCTGTGAGGTTGGGATACAGCGGCACCGACACATGCCCGGCCATCCAGATCGCCAGGTCGCTGATGATCCAGTGCGCAGAGTTCTTGCCAATGATTGCAATGTGGCTGCCAGGAGCCAGCTGCCGTTCCCGCAGCCACTGGGCGGCACGACGGGCCTGCTGGCCGACGTCGAACCAGCTCAACGCCTGCACCTGCCCTCCGGCGCTGGGCTGCACCAGGAAACGTTGCTGGGGATGACGAGCTTCGCGCTCGTAGAACACTTGCAGCGGCAAACGAAAAGCAGCAGCCATGACTCGCTCCTTTGTTTTTATTCTGTTCGCGACACCAACCAAGCACTTGCTTGGCTGACTATTCCACGCACAAAGGAGCGCTGCAAGTTAAGAAATGTAGCGGATCACGACCCGATACCGAGCGGGGGCAAAAGGTCATGACGGCCAGGGGATTCCCTGGCCGCCGCCAGCATCAAGGGTGCTTGACGCCGTTGAGGGTCATCAGCCCCGCCAGAGGCCAGTCGCCTTCCAGCTCCGCCAGGCTGGCGGTGTTCATGGGCTGGGGATCACGCAGATGGCCATGCTGCAACAGGCCGATCAGGCTACCCACCAGGGGTTGATGGCTGACCAGCAGCAGATTGTCCGCACCGTCCAGTTGCTGCAGCACCTGCAGCGGATTGGCCTCCGGCGTCAGCCAGGACACGGTGCGGATCTCTGCTTCGAACCCCAGGGCCTCGCGTACCAGCTGGGCCGTTTGCTGGGCTCGTACATAAGGGCTGGCGATGATTGCGCTGATGGGCTGGCCAATCAGTTGCGCGGCGCTGCCCAGCACTTCCTCACGACCGTGGGCGGTGAGATTGCGTTGGGCATCGGTGGGCGCGTGGGATTCGGCCTGGCCATGGCGCAGGACCCACAGTTTCACAGCTTGGGCTCCTCATCGCGCACCGGATGGGGCGCTGGCGGCACGCTATGGGGAGCCTCCCCTTCAGGTGCTCGTGGGGTTGGCCAATCCGAGAACGGCCAGGGCTTCTGTTCGGTATGGAAGCTGCCGAAACGGCCGATCTGAGCCAGGAACTGACTCAGGCTGTCACCGAAGTTCATCAGGCCGGCATTGGGTGCGCCGTAGATCAACCGATAAACAAGCTGCACCAGGACCAGGGCGCCAAGGAGGAACTGCGCTAACTGCCACACCATCACGAACACCAGCATCCACAGCACGCGCAGGAGGATGGATTCGTATTTGGCTTCGGAATTCGTATCGTTCATGTCTGGCTCCTGTGCTACTCAGTTGAATCCGCTGGTGGAGATAAAATCGACGTCGGTTTTCGGCTCGCCGCGCATCAAGAGCTCGATCACCTGATTCAGCGTACGCCCTTCGAACAGGATCGCGTGCAGCCCGGCTACCAGCGGCATGTAGACCCCCAACTCCTGAGCCTTGACCTTGAGCACCTTGAGGGTATTGACGCCCTCCGCCACTTCGCCAAGACGCGTCACCGCCTCTTCCAGGCTCAGGCCCTGGCCCAGGGCAAAGCCCACCTGATAGTTGCGGCTCTTGGGCGAGGAACAGGTGACGATCAAGTCACCGACACCCGCCAGACCGAGAAAGGTCATGGGGTTGGCACCCTGGCTCACGGCAAAGCGGGTCATTTCCGCCAGCGCGCGAGTAATCAGCATGCTCTTGGTGTTTTCCCCCATGCCCAGGGCCACCGCCATGCCGGCGATGATCGCGTAGACGTTCTTCAGCGCTCCGCCCAGCTCCACGCCAAAACGATCGGCACTGGCATAGACGCGGAACGTCCGGCCATGCAACACCGCCTGGACCCGCTGGCACAGTTCTTCGTCTTCGCTGGCGACCACGGTGGCGGTCAGGGCGTGCTCGGCCACTTCGCGGGCCAGATTAGGCCCAGAGAGCACGCCGATCCGCGCTTGCGGGGCGATATCCTCGAGGATCTCGCTCATCAGCTTGAAGGTCTGGGCCTCGATGCCCTTGGTCAGGCTGACCAGCATCTTGCCGCTCAACAGTTGTGCGTGGGGGGCCAGTACCGAGCGCAGGGCGCTGGAAGGCAAGGCGACAAAGCACAGGTCACTGTCATTCAGGGTGGCCAGCAGATCGGTGACCGGCTCCACCGCCGGATGAATCTTGATGCCCTTGAGATAGCGCGGATTCTCGCGATTGACCCGAATGGCCTCGGCCTGTTCGGGGTCTCGCATCCACTGCCGCACCGGGTGACCGTTCTCGGCCAGCAGATTGGCCACGGCGGTACCAAAACTTCCGCCTCCCAGGACCGCAATAGGGCGCTGTTGTGTCATATGCAATCCGTTTATCCATAGCAGTGGCGATGGCGGCATTATACGGGGCGGTTTTCCCACCACCAGCCCCAGCGGCCATTCAGACGATCTGTCGGGAACGGGTGGACTCATTCGGGGAATGTCGGGCTTATCGACTGGAAAACTCGACTTTCTCGGTTAACATGCGCGCCATCTTTCAAGATTCAAGGCTGTGCCGTGTCCATTGGCCCCTCACCTCTTCGTCTGTCACTGCTGCTGGGCATGTTGTTCGGCTATCCAGCGCTGGCCGACGATTTGTTCATGGATGGCAGCGCCCTGCCCGAGGTCCTCACCGCCACGCGCCTTAAGCAATCCCCAGCCGCAGTGCCCGGCAGCATGACGGTGCTCGACAATGAACTGATCAAGGCCAGCGGCGCTCGGGACATCAGCGAACTGCTGCGCCTGGTGCCGGGGATGATGGTCGGCGCCATCAGCGGCAATCAGGCCACGGTCAACTACCACGGCACCAACGCCAGCGAAGCCCGGCGCATGCAGGTACTGATCGATGGGCGCTCGGTGTATCGCGCGGGCCTGGCCACGGTGGACTGGAGCGATATTCCGGTAGCCATGGAAGACATCGAGCGCATCGAAGTGTTTCGCGGCCCCAACACCGTCAGCTACGGCGCCAACGCGCTGATGGCGGTGGTCAACATCATTACCCGCTCACCCGCCAACAGCCACGGCACGCGCTTCAAGGTGACCAGGGGCCAGCGCGGCATCAACGACTGGTACGCCAGCCAGGGCACTGGCTGGGAAAGCGGCGACCTGCGGCTTTCGTTGTCGGGGCAGGAAGACGATGGCTTCGACAGCCGCCTCGACGGTTCGGACTACCGCGACAGCAGGCGCTTGAATCGTGTCAGTCTGTCGGTGAGCCAGATGCTCAATGAACAGCAGAGCATCGATTGGCAATTGAACGCCAAGGAAGGGACTAATCAGCGGCCTTATACCTACAAGCCGGTGTTCTATGGCGTGTCCCAACAGGGCAACAACTCCGATGTGGTGGCCAAGGACTACGCCGGGTCACTGCGCTGGAACCTGGAACTCAATCCGCAGCACAGCCTTTATGTCCAGGGCTCGGCCCAGCACTGGGATCGCCAGCAGACTTGGCGCGCCTGTGACGCGGCGATTTCCTTCAGCCCCGAGCTGACTCGCCTGTGGCAAATCAATCCGAATTACGCCGAGCGCCTGGCGCGCGGCATCAAAGGTTTCAGCGATGCCGGTACCCCGCCCCCGGGATCTCCCGCCGAGCAGGCCATAGCCCAGCAGGTCCTCACCCAGTGGAGCGCCGGCGGCAAGCAAACCGTCTGCGGCAATATCGACCAGAGCGCCCGGGAGACCCGCTACGACCTGGAGTTGCAGGACACCCTGAGCCTCAGCGATAACCTGCGGCTGGTCAGCGGCATGAACTATCGTTACGACCGGGCCGACTCCGAAACCTACTTCAACGGCACCCTCGACGACACCACCTGGCGCCTGTTCGGCCAGTTGGAGTGGCGGGCCAGCGAACACTGGCTGATCCAGGGCGGGGCTATGTACGAAGACACCCAGCTGACCGGCAACTCGCTGACGCCACGGATCGCCGTCAACTACCTGATCAACCCGCGCCACGGGCTGCGCGCGGTGTATTCGGAAGCCATCCGCTCTGCGGACATGTTCGAGAACAACGTCAACTGGAGCTACCGGGTCACCGGCCTGAGCGCTCCGGTCTATGGCCAGAACAGCGCCCAGTACTTCGTCAGGACCCGTGGCCCCGGCAATCTTGACCAAGAGCACATGCGCTCTCGGGAGCTGGGCTACAACGGCTATTTCAGCGACCAGGCACTGAATCTGGACATCAAGCTGTTCTACGACGAAATCAGCGGAATGATCAGCGAACCGCTGCGCAACAACCAGTACATCGCCAGCAACAACAACTCGGCGCGCTTCTCCGGCACCGAGGGCCAGCTGGACTGGCAACTGAGCCGCGCCGACCGCCTGCGCCTGACCTACGCCTATGTCCACGCGCAAGCCAGCAATCGCCTGGACCAGCACCTGACCGCCAGCAACAGCGGTTCTGCCGGCTGGCTGCGCAATTGGGGCCAGGGCTGGTCCAGCGCCCTCTTCTACTATGGTGACAACGCCCTCAACGGCTACCGCTTCCAGCGCATCGACACCCGCATCGCCAAGCGCCTGGCCCTGGGCAAGGCCAGCCTGGAACTGGCAGGCACGCTGCAACAGCGGCTTGACCATGAGCCCACCACCTTCGCCGACAACCTCTACGACTCACGGCACGTGGCCTACCTCAGTGCCGAGCTGGAGTTCTAGCATGGGCCAGCGCGGGCCCTGGAAGGCCCTGGGCATTCATCGCTGTCTCGGTATCTGCCTGATCCTCCTGGGCATGCTGCTGGCGACTCCGCTGCGAGCAGCCGACGTGTTGCTGACCGCCAGTGAAGGCAGCGACAGCGTGCACACCTTCACCGAGGAACTGGCCACCCAGCGGCCTCAGGATCAGGTGCGCTTCGTGCCCTTGGCACAACTGCCGGCACCGAGCCAACTGCCCGCAGCCACGCGCCTGATCCTGCTGGACCTGCAAAGCCTCGACTGGCGCCTGCAAGACCCGCAAGGGCCGGCCACCCTGGTCCTGCGGATCAGCCGCCTGCAGGCCCAGCAGCGCCTGCAAGGCGCGCCTCACCCCAAACTCAGCCTGCTCTGGAGCGACCCGCCCTTGAGCCGCCAACTGCGGCTGATCCACAAGGTGCTGCCCCAGGTGCGCCGGATCGGCGTGCTGTACAGCGAGGACAGCCAGTTCCTGCTCAGGGAACTGCGCGACGCAGCGCAATCCATGGACATGGAAATCGTCGCCGAACCCTGGGACAGCACCAATGACAGCCGCCCGCTGCAGAACCTGTTGCGCAACAGCCAGGTGCTGCTGGGCCTGGACGACCCCAAGCTGTACAACCCGAAAACCGTGAAGAACCTGCTGCTGAGCAGCTACGCCCGGCAACAGGCGCTGATCGGGCCCAATGCCGGCTTCGTCAGGGCCGGCAGCCTGGCCAGCACCTACAGCGACCAGCAGGACTGGCTGCAGACCCTGGACAGCCTGCTGGATCAAGCACCAGCCCACTGGCCCAGGGAGCTGTACCCGGCAGCCTTCAAAGTACTGAGCAATCCACAGGTGGCACGCTCCCTGGGCATCGAGGAAATCGACCCGCAAGCCGTCGCGCACCAGTTGAGTGAAGGAGAGAAACGCCCATGACATTGCGTCGCCGGTGGGATATCCAGACCCGCACTCAGCTCATCAGCCTGGGCCCGGCCCTGCTCCTGACTCTGCTGCTGATCAGTTTTTTCACCTTCGTGCGTCTCCAGGATCTGCGCCAGGAGTTGAACCATACCGGCCAACTGATCGCCAACCAATTGGCCCCGGCCACTGAGTACGGGGTGATCTCCGGCAACAACGAGGGCCTGGAAAGCCTGTTGCAAGCCACTCTGGCCACGCCTCATGTGCACTTTCTGGAAGTCCAGGACAGTGCCAACAACATCCTGGTGTATGTCGAGCAGCCGTCCGCCAGTCACAACCATGCCCAGCAGATCAAGGTCTTCCAGGCGCCGGTGCGCTTGCAGCGCATTCAGGTGCACAACGACTTTCTGCAGAATGATCCCGCCAGCCTGAGCCCCCAGGGCGACGGTTACCTGGGGCGGGTCATTGTCGGCATGTCCAATGACGCCTTCAGCCAGCGTCAACAGGAAATCCTCCTCAAGGCCGGGATTCTCGCCCTGTTCGCCCTGCTCTTCACCTTCTTCCTGGCCCGACGCCTGGCAGCCGGCCTGGCGCAACCCATCAGCGCCATGGGCCACGCGGTGAAGGCGATTCAGGAGGGCGACTTCAAGACGCCGCTGCCGATTGTCGACGACGGCGAGCTGGGCAATCTGGCGCGACATATCAACAACCTCGCCGCCGGCCTGGAACTGGCCAGCCGTGAGCAGCAACAGGCAATGTCACAACTGATCCAGACCCGGGAAGATGCCGAGCGGGCGAACAAGGCCAAATCGGACTTCCTGGCGATGATGAGCCATGAGCTGCGTACCCCGATGAACGGCGTACTGGGGATGCTGCAATTGCTGGAAACCACCGAGATGACCCAGGAGCAGAGCGAGTACGCGGCATTGGCCTCGGAGTCCACCGAGCACCTGCTGAAGGTGATCAATGACATCCTCGACTTCTCGCGCATCGAACGCTCGGCCCTGGAGCTGGAACACATTCCGTTCAACCTCGCCGAGTTGATCAGCAGCTGCGCCCAGGCCTTCCAGCACAGCGCATTGCAACGAGGCCTGGACCTGCAACTGCAGCTGCCGCCGGGCATGGAGTCGCTGCAGGTCAAGGGCGACCCGACGCGAATCCGCCAGATCCTGGTCAACCTGATCGGCAACGCGCTGAAGTTCACCGAACAAGGCAGCGTCACCATCGAGCCCCAGTGGCAGACCCTGGATCACGAACTCCTGTGGTTCACCTGCTCAGTGCGCGACAGCGGGATTGGCATCAGCCCGGCCAGCCTGGAACTGATGTTCGATGCATTCCAGCAGGCCGACAGCTCGATTTCCCGACGCTACGGCGGCACGGGCCTGGGCCTGCCGATCGCCCGGACCCTGGCTGAACGCATGGGCGGCACCCTGCGGGCCCAGAGCGAGGAAGGCCAGGGCTCGGTGTTCACCCTGGAAATCCCCCTGGCGCTGTTTCAGCAAAGCCTGCCCGTGCTGGCGCCGCGAGTGAACACAGCCGCTCACCAGGGCGAAGGCCGCAACGTGCTACTGGTGGAGGACAACCCGGTGAACCAGACCGTGATCCAGGCCATGTTGCGCAGCCTGGGCTTCACCGTCAGCATCGTCACCGACGGCGCCCAGGCGGTACGCAGCGCCGAAAGCCTGATTTTCGAGGCCATTCTGATGGACTGCCGACTGCCACTGGTCGACGGCTACGAAGCCACCCGGCAGATCCGCCAACTGCCCGGCTGCGCTGATTTACCGATCATCGCCCTGACCGCCAACGCCTTGCAGGGCGACCGCGAAGCCTGCCTGGCGGCGGGCATGAACGACTACCTGGCCAAGCCGTTCAAGCGGGCTGATCTGCAGCAAATTCTCCAACGTTGGGTGCAGTAACAGGCTATTTTCCAACAGGTGCGACTGGCGTGACGGGCGAAAGTGCGGCAGTCTTAGGCACCCGACGGGCCCCGAAAAGGCCCTCAAAAAAAATTTCAGTGCACAAGTGTACATTCATGCCCTTTGCGCTGTGACTTTCACTACAACGCAATAGTCTATGAGTAGGCTGCCGGCTCGAGGCATGAACGCTTCGATCGGCCGGGAAGATTGCCCAACCCTGCCGCACGGGACTATTGAGGAGCTCGCATGACCAAACAAAACGCCTTTACTCGGGAAGACCTGCTGCGCTGCAGTCGCGGTGAGCTGTTCGGCCCAGGTAACGCGCAACTGCCCGCCCCCAACATGCTGATGGTGGATCGCATCACCCATATCAGCGAAGAGGGTGGCAAGTACGGTAAAGGTGAATTGGTCGCTGAGCTGGATATCACTCCAGACCTGTGGTTCTTCGCTTGCCACTTCGAGGGCGATCCGGTGATGCCGGGCTGCCTGGGCCTGGATGCCATGTGGCAACTGGTCGGTTTTTTCCTCGGCTGGCAAGGCCTGCCGGGCCGCGGCCGCGCCCTGGGTTCGGGGGAAGTGAAATTCTTCGGCCAGGTACTGCCGACCGCGAAAAAAGTCACCTATAACATTCACATCAAGCGCGTGCTCAAGGGCAAGCTGAACATGGCCATCGCCGATGGTTCGGTCAGCGTTGACGGCCGCGAAATCTATACCGCCGAAGGCCTCCGGGTCGGCGTGTTTACCTCAACTGACAACTTCTAAGGGTTATCCGCATGCGCCGCGTCGTTATCACTGGTCTGGGCATTGTTTCGTGCCTGGGCAATGACAAAGAGACCGTCTCCGCTAACCTGCGTGCAAGTCGCCCTGGCATCCGCTTCAACCCGGAATATGCCGAAATGGGTCTGCGTAGCCAGGTTTCCGGCTCCATTGACCTGAATCTTGAAGAACTGATCGATCGCAAGATCTATCGCTTCGTCGGCCACGCAGCGGCTTACGCCTACCTGGCCATGAAAGACGCCATCGCCGACTCCGGCCTGAGCGAAGAGCAAGTGTCCAACCCCCGCACCGGCCTGATCGCCGGCTCCGGCGGCGCTTCGACCCTGAACCAGATGGAAGCACTGGACATCCTGCGCGAGAAAGGCGTCAAGCGCGTTGGCCCGTACCGTGTAACGCGGACCATGAGCAGCACCGTTTCCGCCTGCCTGGCCACGCCGTTCAAGATCAAGGGCCTGAACTACTCCATCGCTTCTGCCTGCGCCACCAGTGCTCACTGCATCGGTACCGCCATGGAACAGATCCAGATGGGCAAGCAGGACATCGTCTTCGCCGGCGGCGGTGAAGAAGAGCACTGGACCCAGTCGTTCCTGTTCGACGCCATGGGCGCCCTGTCCACCCAGTACAACGAAACCCCGGAAAAAGCCTCCCGCGCCTACGACGCCAAGCGTGACGGTTTCGTCATCGCCGGCGGTGGCGGCATGGTGGTGGTCGAGGAACTGGAACACGCTCTGGCCCGTGGCGCGAAGATCTACGCGGAAATCGTCGGCTACGGCGCCACTTCCGATGGCTACGACATGGTGGCTCCAAGCGGCGAAGGCGCAATCCGCTGCATGCAGATGGCCATGTCCACCGTCGACGCACCGATCGACTACCTGAACACCCACGGCACCTCGACTCCGGTCGGCGACGTTGCCGAGATGAAGGGTGTGCGTGAAGTGTTCGGCGACAAAGCTCCAGCCATCAGCTCCACCAAGAGCCTGTCGGGTCACTCCCTGGGCGCCGCCGGCGTTCACGAAGCGATCTACTGCATGCTGATGATGGAAGGCAACTTCATGGCCGGTTCGGCCAACATCGACGAGCTGGACCCGGAAGTGGCCGACATGCCGATCCTGACCAAGACTCGCGAAGACGCCACCATCAACACCGTGATGAGCAACAGCTTCGGCTTCGGTGGCACCAACGCTACCCTGGTGCTGAAACGCTGGCAGGGCAAGTAAGCCCCGCCGCTTCGCCGAATGAAAAAGCCCCGACTGGTTCGGGGCTTTTTTTCGCCTGGCGTTCGCCGGTAAGCCGACGCCCAAGCAACCTGCACGAGCCTGCTTGCCAGCGAAAGCGCCTCACACCGAGAAGCGCGCCACCATGGTGTTCAGATCCACCGCCAGCCGCGACAGCTCCTGGCTGGCGGCGCTGGTCTGGTTGGCCCCCGCCGAGGTCTGCAACGCCAGATCGCGGATGTTCATCAGATTGCGATCCACTTCCCGCGCCACCGCGGCCTGCTGCTCCGAGGCACTGGCAATCACGATATTGCGCTCGTTGATCAGGGTGAAGGCCGAAGCGATTTCCTCCAGCGCCTGACCTGCCGCCTTGGCCACTTCCAGGGTCGAGCGGGCCCGGCTGTTGCTGTGCTGCATGGAACTGACCGCCTGGTCGGTGCCTTGCTGGATCCCGCCAATCATCTGCTCGATTTCCTGGGTCGACTGCTGAGTCCGATGGGCCAGGGCCCGCACTTCATCCGCCACCACGGCAAACCCGCGCCCGGCATCCCCGGCTCGCGCAGCCTCGATGGCCGCGTTCAGTGCCAGCAGGTTGGTCTGTTCGGCGATGGAGCGAATCACATCCAGCACCTTGCTGATGCCATAGACCTTCTGTGCCAGCTCTTCCACCTGGCTGGCATTGGTCGTCACATCCTCGGCCAGCAACTCGATGGAGAGCACCGTCTGATGCACCTGCTCACGCCCATGCTGGGCGATCCGGTCCGACTCCCGAGAGGCTTCGGAGGTGGCCACGGCATTGCTGGCCACCTCCTCCACCGCGGCGGTCATCTGATTCACCGCAGTGGCCGCCTGCTCGATTTCCAGGCTCTGCTGATGCAGGCCCCGGGTCGCATCCTCGGTCACGCAACTGAGCTCTTCCGAGGCGGAGGCCAACTGGCTGGAAGAGTCGGAAATGCGCCGGATGGTTTCCCGCAGGCTGTGCTGCATGGCCTTGAGCGCCTGCAACAGACGCGCCGGCTCATCCTTGCCAACCACCGTGATGTCACCCGTCAGGTCGCCGCCGGCCACCACCTCGGCGACACTCAGGGACTGGGCCAGGGGCAGGACGATGCTGCGGGTCAGCAACAATGCCAGGCCAATGGTCACCAGCGCCGCCACCGCGATCATGCCCACCACCCAGACCCGCGACTTGCTGAACACGGCCTGGGCCAGGTCCGTGGCCTGGGTCGCGCTCTGCTTGTTCAACTCGACCAGTTCATGCAGGGTCGCCGCCATTTCATCGGCCAATTGATTCATTTCGCCATTGACCACCTTGATCGCCTCTTCCAGCTGGTTCTGGCTGGAAAAGGCCATGACCTGGGCCTGGCGCTGCAGGTACTGCTTCTCAATGGCCTTGAAACGATCGAACAGGACCCGTTCCTGGGGCAGCACGATCAATGACTCATAGCGCCCCTGGGCAACCCCCAGGCCAGTCTTGATGTCGTTGATCTTCTTTTCGTTCTGGACAAGCGCTTGCGGGTCGCGATTGATCAGCAGACGCAGGGTCAGGGCACGGATGCGCAGCAGGTCCTGACTCATGTCACCGACGAACATGACGCTGGGCAGCCAGTTGCTTTCCACTTCATCGGACTGCTGGCGCATATTGGCCATCTGCATCAGGGCGAATGCCCCGAGGGCAAACACCATCAGCGCCAGCAAGCCGAAACCCAGGCCTGCGCGCGGCGCGATATTGAGACTTCTAAGGCTCATTCCTCTGGCTCCTTCCTAGAGCGCTGCAAGAACTTGCAGCAGGGTGCTCTTAGACGGTATCGGGCCGTTGGAAAATTGCGTAAGACAAAAACGTGATATCAAAACGCCCTAGCACTCCAATACTTGGGCGTAAAACGATTCAGCGCACAGAAAATCGCTGTTCTGCCAACAAACGGTCGCCCTGAAAGACCATGAAGTGCCATTCGCCGGGCACCACTTCATGGTTCTCCGTGAATTCGTAGGCCATCACATCCTGAGGTGCATTGGGTACCAGTTTCTGGGTGATCTCGAACTTGTCGTGGCGCGCCCCGTCCGGGGTACGGATGCCCGGAGTCAGGTAGAGCAGAGTCAGGGGCTGATCCTCGGCCACCTTGCCCAGCAACTGGTAACGCATACCGAACTTGGTCCCCAGCTTGGCGGGCACCACCGAGGTTTGCTGGATCTTCTCGTTGCTGCGGCGCAGCACCCGCTCCCCCGATTGCAGCTCGGCCTTGGGCCCTTCGAACACGCCGTATTCCACCGGTCCTTCAACACGGACTTCGGCACTGGCCAGGCCAGTGAAGATCATCAGCGCCGCCAATGCGCTTAAACGAGTGAGGTGCATATCACGCTCCTTGATTGAGATGGCGCGAGCTTATGAAGCAGGCGTGACAGGCTGATGACAGACTGGGGCCTGCTAGGGGCGACTTTTGGCGGGAAGGATGGCGAGGAAATTGTCATGGGCCACCTTGCGCGCCACCTCCTCCGGCAAGGCATCGAGGAAGACATCGAAGCTGTGCAGCTCGCGCCCCAGCTTGTTGAAGCGCCCAACCACATCCGAACCGAGCATGAAGCGCTCCGGGAAGCGCTCCACCAACTGCAGCCAGGCCTGGCTGGGGTTGCCCTGCTCATCCAGCAGATAGGGCGTGAGCAGGCTCCAGGACAGGTCGATGTACAGATTGGGGTAGCTCTCCAGCAGCCGCGTCAGGGTCGGCAGCAAGAATTCCAGGCGGGTCTGGTGACGATGGATCTCGGCACTGGTGCCAGCGTGGGCCCAGATAAAGCGCGTATGGGGGTGATTGCGCAGCGGCGCTTCGATTTCTGCCAGGTACAGCGGGTTGCGTTCGCGCTTGGAGGTGATGTTGGAATGCAGCATGACCGGCAGGTCGTTCTCCGCCGCCAGGTGATAGACCTTGGTCATCGCCTCGTTGTTGGCCCGTGGCGTGTCTCCGGCAGTCAAGGCCGTGAGGTCGTCATGGCGGGTGAAGACCTCACCGATGCCCTGCCACAGCCCCGGATCAAGGTCGAGCATGCGCTGGATATGCGCCGCGGAGTTCTTGTCATTGGGATTGAAACCGGACAGGAAGGGATGAAAACGCTGACGCTGCTCAGGGGGCAGTTGCTTAACCGCAGCCGCCACCAGCACGTCGGTGGCGCTGTACCAGTAGGCATCAGCATCATCACCGGCGTAATAGCGTGGACGCTTGGGTTCATCCTCGTGCCATTTCTTGGCCACCGGAATTCCGGAAATCATCACCTGTTCAATACGGTTGTCAGCCATGGCCTCGAGCAACGCATCCATGCCCGCGGATTCCTGGAAGAAGTCCACGTAATGCAAGTGAGCATCGCTGTAGCGGTAATCCCGTGCCTGGGCCGCCACGCCGGGCAGCAGCATCAGCAACGCTCCAAGGCAGGTTCCGTATAAATGATTCCAGTACACCGCAGCGTCTCCAAAGGGTTGCAGCCGGGTAGACCCTGCACCCCAGCAGCAGGTTCAGAAAAAAGGGGAACGCCTGTGGCTCCCCATGCTCTATAACTTCAGCACCTTTACAGCCTGATCCGATATTCATCACTGCCTGAGGTTTGCCATGACCATTACCGTCAATACCGAGTCCAGCGAAGGTTTCCGCCACAGCATCCAGGTGGATGACCACCAGTTGTTCACCGACCTGCCCCAGTACGCCGGTGGCGAAGGCACCGCCCCCGAGCCCCATGACTACTTCGATGCCGCCCTGGGGGCCTGCAAGGCCCTGACCCTGAAGCTCTATGCGCAGAAGAAGAACATCCCGCTGACCGGGGTCACGGTGGAGCTCAAGCACGACAACAGCCAGGAGCCGCAAGGCAAATACGCCCTGCATGTAAAGCTGACCCTCAAGGGCGTGCTCACCGACGCCCAGCGTGAGGAGTTGCACCGGGTGGCCGACCGTTGCCCGATCCACAAGCTGATGACCACCAGCGAAGTCAGCATCGAGACTCACCTGTCCGAAGGCGCCTTCAGCCAATAGCGGCAAGGCTGGCACACGCGGGTTATGCTCCCGGGCATAACCCCATCAGCCTGGAATCCGCCATGAACTCACCCCTCGTGATCCGTCCCCGTGCCGAGGACGTTGAAGGCCAGCCCATCCTGCGCCCCCTGCCTTCGGCCCAGTGCCGCAGTGTCGGGCCTTTCGTGTTCTTCGACCATATGCTGGAAACCCGCTACCCGCCGGGCAAGGGCATGAATATCCGCCAACATCCGCATATCGGCCTGTCCACCTTGACCTACCTGTTCGCCGGGCAGATCCAGCACAAGGACAGCCTGGGCTCCGACCAGATCGTGGAGGCCGGAGACGTCAGCTGGATGACCGCCGGCAGCGCCATCGCCCATGTCGAACGCACGCCAGCCCCCTTGCTGGCCCAGGGGTTCGCCATGCACGGCCTGCAGGTCTGGCTGGCCTCGCCCCAAGAGCAGGAGCAAGGCCCGGGGCATTACAGCCATCACCCGGCCAGCAGCCTGCCGGTGAGCGACAACCTGGGGGTGAGCATCCGCATGATCGCCGGCAGCGGCTTCTGCCTGGAATCGCCGGTGCCGGTACTCTCCCCCACCCTGTACGCCGAACTGCGACTGCAGACCGCCACCAGCCTGCTGATTCCCACCGAGCACCCGCAGCGCGCGCTGTATGTACTGGACGGCGCGGCACAACTGGACGGCGAGCCTTTGCCCGTGCACGCGCTAGTGGTATTGCCGGAGGGGGAGAACGCCACGCTGTTCGCCGAAAGCGATTGTCACGCAGTGCTGATCGGCGGCGCGCCCCTGGACGGTCCGCGCCGGATCAATTGGAACTTCGTGGCCAGCGATCCGGCGCGTATCGAGGAGGCGCGGCAACGCTGGGCGGCCGGGGATTGGCCACAGGTGCCAGGAGAAAGCGAGCGCATCGAATTGCCACCCGCCCGCCACTGATCGCTAGGAGTCGGCTTGCCGGCGAACAGGCCCGTGAGTCTGGCGTTGCTCTCACTGACGCCTTCGCTGGCAAGCCAGCTCCGGAATCAGGGGCGACAGGTCAGCCGCGGAAAACTTCGTCCAGCAGGTAATGCATGGTGGCGAAGGCCCGCGCCGAGGTCTTGGCGTCGTACATCATCTTGCCCGGTACATTGGCGTGGGTATCGGTGAAGGAATGCACCGCACCGCCATAGCTGACCAGTTGCCAGTCCACACCCGCCGCATCCATTTCCGCCTCGAAGGCCGGCAGTTGCTCCTTGGCCACTAACGGGTCCGCCGCACCGTGCAGTACCAGTACCGAACCCTTGATATTGTTCGCGTCGCTAGGGTTGGGGGTGTCCAGGGTGCCGTGAAACGACACCGCCGCCTTCACTGGCGCGCCACTGCGGGCCAGCTCCAGGGCGCAGCAGCCGCCAAAGCAGAAACCGAAGGTGGCCAGCCTGGAAGTGTCCACCGCTGCTTCGCCCTGACTCTGCAAGGCCGCAAAGGCCGCCTGCATGCGCTTGCGCAACAGCGCCCGGTCATCCTTGAGCGGCATCATCGCGGCCCCGGCCTCACTGGCATCGCTGGGACGCAGCGACTGGCCATACAGATCAGCGATCAGTACCACGTAGCCCTTGGCCGCCACCGCCTCGGCGATCTTCTCCGCGCCGGCGCTGACGCCCATCCAGTTCGGCGCCATCAGCAACCCCGGGCGCGCGCCTTGATGGGCGGCATCGAAGGCCAGTCGACCTTCATAGGGCTGGCCATCGATCTGATAGACCACGGAACGCACTGTGATTTGACTCATGACTCAGCTTCTCCAGTAGAGGAACACCAGAATGAAAAAACCCGCCGAAGCGGGTTTTTCTTGCAACGTGGTTAAACCGACAGTTCAACCAGCAGCTTGTTCAGTCGGCGCACATAGGCCGCCGGGTCTTTCAAGCTGTCACCGGCCGCCAGGGCCGCCTGATCGAAGAGGATGTGCGACAGGTCGCCAAAGCGCTCTTCGCTCTGCTCACCGTCGAGTTTCTCGATCAGCGGGTGAGTCGGGTTGAACTCGAAGATCGGCTTGGAATCCGGAACCTTCTGCCCGCTGGCTTCAAGGATCTGGCGCATTTGCAGCCCCAGGTCCTGCTCGCCGATGGCCAGGATCGCCGGGGAGTCGGTCAGGCGGTGGGAAACCCGAACTTCGCTGACGCTCTCGCCCAGGGCGGTCTTGATCCGCTCCACCAGGCCTTCCTTGGTCTTGGCGACTTCCTCGGCAGCCTTCTTGTCCTCTTCCGAGTCCAGGTTGCCCAGGTCCAGGTCACCACGCGCCACATCGACAAAGCTCTTGCCGTCGAATTCGTTGAGGTAGCTCATCAGCCACTCGTCGATACGGTCGGTGAGCAGCAGCACTTCGATGCCTTTCTTGCGGAAGACTTCCAGATGCGGGCTGTTCTTCACCTGAGCGTAGGATTCGCCGGTGAGGAAGTAGATCTTGTCCTGACCTTCCTTGGCGCGAGCCAGGTAGTCGGCCAGGGACACGTTCTGCTCGCCGTCGTCGCCCTGAGTGGACGCGAAGCGCAGCAGGCCGGCGATCTTTTCCTTGTTGGCGAAGTCTTCGGCCGGGCCTTCCTTCATCACCTGGCCAAAGTTCTTCCAGAAGCCCTTGTATTGCTCTGGCTCGTTCTTCGCCAGTTTTTCCAGCATGTCGAGGACGCGCTTGGTCAGTGCCGATTTCATCGAGTCGATGATCGGGTCTTTCTGCAGGATTTCCCGCGAGACGTTCAGCGACAGGTCGTTGGAATCCACCACGCCCTTGATGAAGCGCAGGTACAGCGGCAGGAAGGACTCAGCCTGATCCATGACGAACACGCGCTGTACGTAGAGCTTGAGGC
The DNA here is from genome assembly GCF_030718165.1 of Pseudomonas sp. LPH60. Taxonomy (NCBI): domain Bacteria; kingdom Pseudomonadati; phylum Pseudomonadota; class Gammaproteobacteria; order Pseudomonadales; family Pseudomonadaceae; genus Pseudomonas; species Pseudomonas sp. LPH60. The sequence goes on along the minus strand of NZ_JAVAJH010000001.1, from coordinate 159,411 downwards.
CCTTCGGCGCTTCACGCTGGTACAGATCGAACGGTGCACGGGCCGGCACGTAGAGCAGCGAGCTGTACTCCAGCTTGCCTTCGACCTTGTTGTGGCTCCAGCTCAGCGGGTTCTCGAAGTCATGGGCGATGTGCTTGTAGAACTCCTGGTATTCCTCGTCCTTGATCTCGGTACGCGGACGGGTCCACAGGGCACTGGCGCGGTTGACGGTTTCCCACTCCAACGCCGGTTTCTCTTCGCCTTCGGCGGCAGCGGCTTCTTTGGGCAACTCGATCGGCAGCGCGATGTGGTCGGAGTACTTCTTGATGATGTTGCGCAGGCGCCAGCCATCGGCGAACTCGTCTTCACCGGATTTGAGGTGCAGGACGATGCGGGTACCGCGCTCGGCCTTGTCGAGGGTCGCTACTTCGAACTCGCCTTCGCCCTTGGACGACCAGTGCACGCCTTCGCTGGCCGGCAGGCCGGCACGACGGCTGAACACTTCAACCTGGTCGGCAACGATGAACGCGGAGTAGAAACCCACGCCGAACTGACCGATCAGGTGCGAGTCCTTCTTCTGGTCGCCGGTGAGGTTCTTCATGAAATCAGCAGTGCCGGACTTGGCGATGGTCCCCAGGTGAGTGATGACATCTTCACGGCTCATGCCGATACCGTTGTCTTCGAGGGTGACGGTTTTCGCGTCTTTGTCGAAGCTCACACGGATTTTCAGTTCGGCGCCACCTTCCAGCAACTCGGGCTTGGACAGGGCTTCGAAACGCAATTTGTCGACGGCGTCAGAGGCGTTCGAGATCAATTCGCGAAGGAAGATTTCCTTGTTGGAATACAACGAATGGATCATGAGGTGCAGCAGTTGCTTCACCTCGGTCTGGAAGCCCAGGGTTTCCTTTTGAGTTTCCACACTCATGGTCATCAAACTCCAATCAGATGGCTGTGGTCGCGCTCCGGAAGCGGAGAGCGGCGGGATGACATGGAAGTGGGGGTAGCTGACTGGATTTCAAGGGGCGAGACTCTCTTCAATCTTGAAATGTGCCCGGGCGGTAGCAATTGGCTCGTCGGCGGTGCTCTGCCAGGCCGTGATGGCGACGTTGGCCACCCTCCTCCCCTGCCGCCACACCTGGCAGCGAGCGAAGGTGTCACGAAACTGTCCGGCACGCAGGTAGTCGAGGGAAAAATCGATGATCTTCGGCACGCCGGGCGAGCCGGTGAGAATCAGCAAATGCAAGGCTGCCGCCAGCTCCATGAAACCGGCAATCACCCCACCGTGCAGGGCCGGCAGCAGAGGATTGCCGATATTGTCCTTATTGGCCGGCAGGCGAAACAGCAGCTCATCCCCCAGCGGCGTGCACTCGATGCCGATCAATCTGGCGTAGGGAATCTGCTCCAGCAACGCAGCGTAATCGCCCTGCTGACGAGCCTGCTCCAACAACCCTGCAAGACCCACGCTCATGCCCGCTCTCCCTTGATGGAGCCGGCGAACCCACGACTGCCCTTGAGCCCCTTGCCCATGCGCATGAAGGTACCGACCACGTGGGCCACGGGGCGTTCGGGATCGTCCTGATAGGCAAAGCCACGGGTGAAGATCACGTCAGTGGTGACCCGGTAACACTGGGCAAAGCCGTGCACGTCGTGATGAGGCATCGCCGGATGCATATAGTCTATGCGCAGGTCCAGGGTCGGACACACTTCGAACTCCGGCAGCACACAAAGCGTGGCCATGCCGCAGGCGCTGTCCATCAGCGTGGTCAAGGCGCCGCCATGAATGATCCCGGTTTGCGGGTCACCGACAATCTGCGGGCTGTAGGGCAAGGTCAGAGTCATGCCTTCCACCGAGGCGCTGTGTACCCTGATATCCAGCACCTGACAGTGGCGCAGAGCGGAAAGAAAGCGCGTCGCACGCTCGAAAATTGGGTTCTGCACCATGGCTTATGCCTCTTGTTATTGTCAGGAATGTGCATTGAATGAAGCAGACAAAAGTTCCGTGAAACGAATACTTAATATATCTGTGACCCTCAAGGAACTTAAATCACAAGGCCATGATCGAAAGGCCAGTAGATATCTTCACTAAGGAGAAACACCCCATGCGTAAGACTTTAGCTATTGCCCTGATGCTGACCGCTTCCCTCGGTCTGGCTGCCTGCGACAAAAAATCCGAGGACAAAGCTCAAGATGCCAACCAACATGCTGAGCAAGCTCAACAAAAAATGAACGAAGCTCAGGATAAAGTGAACGAGGCAGCGAAAGAAAACGCCGAAGCCGCCAAAGATCAGGCTGAATCCAACAAGGCCGCTGCTGAAGAAAGCGCCAAGGAAGCAGCACCTAAAACCAACTAAGTCGGTTTTAGCGCAACACCAAAAAGCCCGCCAAGTGCGGGCTTTTTCTTATCTGCAAAACAACAGCTCAATACAACGGTATTTAGTTGTCGAATAGATAACTAAGCCCTGACGCTCAATACCCTGATTCCAGGAACAACTCATTCTGGAGCGGCTCTGCCTGCAACGGGTGTCCAGACACTCCACTGGCTGAAGTCTCCAACCCATAGCGCAAGGAACTGGATACGGGCAATAGCCTGATGGGAAAGTCGTAGTGGGCGGTAAAGGGTGCCAACCACTGGCGAGTCTGGTAATCGACCGCGGTGATACTCATGTAGCAAGGGTGCGGGGTGTCCTGGGGCGCGCGGCCGGCCAGCACCATCACCAGCTCCCAGTCGGTTGCCTGCTCGACCTGGAAGCGTCCGTCCTCGCCAGTCAGGAACTGCGCCCCACACAAGGTGCCCCTGGCCCCGGCGATCGGCATGCCGCTCAATGCATCCACCACCTGGCCACGGGCGTCGCCATTCAGATACAGGGTTTGCACCCGGCAACCGGACAACAAAATGAATGAAAGGCACAGGCACATCAGGGCACGCAGCTTACTCATTGGCCAACTCCTTTTAACCGGGCAACAGATCAATCGATCAGCCCTCCCCGCTCAGACTGCGTCTTTGGAGCTATCGGCCAAAGGCTGTTCAGTCGGGGTATAGACCATGACGTCAAGTACGTCGGAATGAAACTCCCGCCGGTACAGGACGAACACCACGCCTGCACTCATCAGCATGAACAACCAGGGGCTGACGAACCAGGCCAGCATGGTCATGCCGAAATAGTAGGAACGCAGCCCGAAGTTGAACTGGTTGGCCGCCATGGAAATCACCCGGGCTGCCCGCAAAGCAAACGCCTTGCGCTCCTGTTCGGAGACATGTCGCTCGCCGATCATCGGCGCCGACCCCACCAGCACCGCCGCAAAGTTGTACTGGCGCATGCACCAGCTGAAGGTGAAAAAGGCATATACGAACACCAGCGCCAGGCACAGCAACTTGATCTCCGACATGCCCTGGGACGCCTGCTGCACCAGCGGAATGTCCGCCAGCAGCGACACCGCGCGCTCCGATGCACCGAGCACTGTGAGGATGCCTGCCAGGATGATCAGGGTACTGGAAGCGAAGAACGAAGCGTTGCGCTCCAGGTTGCCGATCACACTGGCGTCGGCGATACGGTTGTCCCGCAGCAGCATGCGACGCATCCAGTCCTCGCGGTACAGGTGCAGGACACTGGCCAGGCATGCCGTGTCCCGGCCCTTCCAGGTGGCATAGCGGGTATAGCCGCCCCAGCAGACGACGAACCACAGAGCGGCCAGTAGATGAATCAGGTTGGCTTGGACAAACGACATGCAAATTCCTGTAAGGCGTTGGCAAAAGACAAGGACACTGCTTCGACGCCACGCCGAGGAAAAAGACACCGCCCAAGCCCCATAAAAAATGCCCCGTATCGATGGATACGAGGCATTTTCCTTGGCGCTCATGGATCGCTTGTGGCGATCCAGAGCCATCAGCGGCAGATCAAGCCAGGGCTTGGGCCGGCTTGCCCAGAATACGGTCGAAAATCACCGCAACCGCCAGGACGATCACCGAAGGCACCAGCCAGGCCAGGCCTTGCTCGCTCAACGGCAAGTGGGCCAGCTGGCTAGGCAAACCATCGGCCAGGCCGGCCCCCTTGAGCGCATCGATCAGACCGAACACGAAAGACACCAGCATCACCGGGCCAACGATACGCCGCTGGTCCCGCCAGAAGTCCTTGCAGAAGCTCAGGGCCACCAGGGCAATGCACGGTGGATAAATGGCGGTCAGTACCGGGATCGAGAAGGCGATCAGCTTGGTCAGGCCAAGGTTCGACACCAACAGCGAGAAGACCGCGAGGATCACCACCAGAGTCTTATAGGACAACGGTGTTACGCGGCTGAAATACTCGGCGCAGGCACAGGTCAGGCCCACAGCGGTCACCAGGCAAGCCAGGGAGATCAGTACCGCAAGGAAGCCGCTGCCCAGGGAGCCAAAGGTGTGTTGGACATAGGCATGCAGCACCGCCGCGCCATTGGTGGCACCGGCGGCCACTTCATGGCTGCCCGAACCGAGACGGAACAGGCTGATATAAACCAGGGCCAGACCAACCCCGGCGATCAGACCGGCGATCACCGCGTAACGGGTGATCAGTCGAGGCGACTCGACTCCTCGCGAGCGAATGGCGTTGACGATAACGATACCGAACACCAGAGCGCCCAAGGTATCCATGGTCAGGTAACCATTGATGAAACCTTGAGAAAACGGCGCTGCCACATATTCGGGCGTGGCCTCGCCAACAGTACCCGCTGGCAGCGCGACCGCTGCAATACCCAGAACCGCCAGCGCGATGATCTTCAACGGCGCCAGGAAACGGCCAACGGTATCCAACAAGCGGCCCGGATACAGGGAGATGAAGAACACCAGCAGGAAGTAGGCCGAGCTGTAGAGGAACAGCGCCAGCGGGCTCTCGCCAGTCAGTGGCGCCAGGCCCACTTCAAAGGACACAGTGGCCGTGCGCGGCGTGGCGAACAGCGGGCCAACCGCCAGGTAGCAGACCGCCGCCAACAGACCGCCAGCGACTTTACCGATGGGGCTGCTCAGGGCATCCATGGCGCCACCGACCTTGGCCAGGGCAACCACGGTGATCACTGGCAGGCCGACCGCCGTGATCAGAAAACCTAGCGCCGCCATCCAGACATGGGGTCCGGACTGCAAACCGACAATAGGAGGAAAGATGATGTTGCCAGCCCCAACGAACAGGGCAAAAGTCATGAAGCCGAGTGCCAGAATGTCCTGGCCTTTCAACACTTTCATTAAGGAAATACCACACTACTGAATCGGAATTTAGAGAGGGATTTCCCTTATGGGTGAGGGAAATGCTGTCAATCCGTATAAGACTGACCCGTTTAGCGCGCAGTTACCTTGTGGGCAGCAGACGCAAAAAGAGGCGGCTAGCCTACCGAATCTGCAAGACGAACGCACCGGCGCAATGAGAATTTTCTGATATGCGACATTGGGATGTCGCATTTTCGAAATTATATTTCCATCGGGCTTAATCCCATCCCCGCACACCAGCCAGCATGCTGGGAGCCGAAGCCTATAGAAGCCGAATTAGGTCAGCGCGGCTTGTATAGGAGCTGGCTTGCCAGCGAAGCCCTCCCCCAAGGCAGCAACTGAAGGCCTCTTCCCAGCAAGCCGGCTCCTACGGCAGAAAGCACAAAGGCCACCCGAAGGTGGCCTTTGTGGTTGAAGCGTCAGTTAAGCGCGAGGCTTACTTGACAGCCCAACCGGTCAGCTCGGCCAGGGCCTTGCCGATGTCTGCCAGCGAACGCACGGTTTTCACGCCTGCGTCTTGCAGCGCAGCGAATTTCTCGTCTGCAGTGCCTTTGCCGCCAGAGATGATTGCGCCAGCATGGCCCATGCGCTTGCCCGGAGGAGCAGTCACACCAGCGATGTAGGAAACAACCGGCTTGGTCACGTGAGCCTTGATGTAGGCAGCCGCTTCTTCTTCAGCCGAACCGCCGATCTCGCCGATCATCACGATCGCTTCGGTCTTCGGGTCTTCCTGGAACAGCTTCAGGATGTCGATGAAGTTGGAGCCTGGGATCGGGTCACCACCGATGCCGACGCAGGTGGACTGACCGAAACCGGCGTCAGTGGTCTGCTTAACGGCTTCGTAAGTCAGGGTGCCGGAACGGGAAACGATACCGACCTTGCCTGGCAAGTGAATGTGACCTGGCATGATGCCGATCTTGCATTCGCCTGGAGTGATCACGCCTGGGCAGTTAGGGCCGATCAGGGTAACACCCAGCTCGTCGCACTTAACTTTAGCGTCCAGCATGTCCAGGGTAGGAATGCCTTCGGTGATGCAGACGATCAGCTTGATGCCGCCGAAAGCTGCTTCCAGGATCGAGTCCTTGCAGAAAGGAGCCGGAACGTAGATCACGCTGGCGGTGGCGCCAGTGGCAGCTACAGCGTCTTTCACGGTGTTGAACACTGGCAGGCCCAGGTGCTCGGTGCCGCCTTTGCCAGGAGTTACGCCACCCACCATTTGGGTGCCGTATTCGATGGCTTGCTGGGTGTGGAAACTACCTTGCGAACCGGTAATACCCTGGCAGATAACTTTGGTGTCTTTATTGATCAGGACGCTCATTATTTGCCCTCCGCAGCTTTGACAACTTGTTGAGCAGCGTCGGTCAGGCTGGTAGCAGCGATGATGTTCAAGCCGCTTTCTGCCAGTACTTTAGCGCCCAGTTCAGCGTTGTTGCCTTCAAGGCGAACAACAACCGGGATTTTCACGCCGACTTCTTTCACAGCGCCGATGATGCCTTCGGCAATCATGTCGCAGCGAACGATGCCGCCGAAGATGTTGACCAGTACTGCTGCGACGTTGGTGTCGGACAGGATGATCTTGAAAGCTTCGGTCACGCGCTCTTTGGTAGCACCGCCGCCCACGTCGAGGAAGTTGGCTGGCTTACCGCCGTGCAGGTTGACGATGTCCATGGTACCCATGGCCAGGCCGGCACCGTTGACCATGCAGCCGATGTTGCCTTCCAGGGCTACGTAGTTCAGTTCGAACTTGGCAGCGTGCGCTTCGCGCGGATCGTCCTGCGACGGATCGTGGAAGGTCTTCAGCTTAGGCTGACGGTACATGGCGTTGGCGTCGATGTTGATCTTGGCGTCCAGGCAGTGCAGATCGCCGTCAGCCTTGATCACCAGCGGGTTCACTTCCAGCAGGGCCAGATCGTGATCCTGGAACAGTTTGGCCAGACCCACGAAGATCTTGGCGAACTGGGCAACTTGCTTGCCTTCCAGACCCAGCTGGAAAGCCAGCTCGCGACCCTGGAATGGCTGAGCGCCAACCAGTGGGTCGATAGTGGCTTTCAGAATTTTTTCTGGAGTGTCGTGAGCGATTTTCTCGATGTCCACGCCACCTTCGGTGGAAGCCATGAACACGATGCGACGGCTCGAACGGTCAACGACAGCGCCCAGGTACAGCTCTTTAGCGATATCAGTGCACGATTCAACCAGGATCTTGGTGACAGGCTGGCCATTGGCGTCAGTCTGATAGGTCACCAGACGCTTGCCCAACCACTGCTGAGCGAATGCCTTAGCGTCTTCTTTGCTGCGAACCAGCTTAACGCCGCCCGCTTTACCGCGACCACCGGCGTGAACCTGGGCTTTGACAACCCACTCGGAGCCGCCGATTTTGTCGCAAGCTTCTGCTGCTTCTTCCGGGGTGTCTACCGCGTAGCCTTTGGATACTGGCAGGCCGTATTCAGCGAACAGCTGCTTACCCTGATACTCGTGAAGATTCATGCTTTTTACCGTCTTCGTTAGGTACTGCGCATTCGGCGCTGCGCTCAAGATTGAGTGCCGCACCACCTGTGACCGCTACTCTCAAACCAGCGCCACACCTGAACCCGGAGCCTGGGCCCCGGTCCAGTGTGTGGCGCTACCTCAAGAGGTCGAGTCCAGCGGATATTCCGCGGTGAGTCTTGCGCACAAGGCTCACGACGGGCCAACCGCCGTGGTTTCTTATTATTGCTTAGCGTTTCTTGCGGTTGGCAATGTGGATGGCAGTGCCATTCACAGCCAGAGCTGCTTCGTGCAGGGCTTCGGACAGGGTCGGATGAGAGAAAACCATCATGCCCAGGTCTTCGGCGCTGGTGCCGAATTCCATGCCGATTGCACCTTGCTGAACCAGTTCCGCAGCGCTTGGGCCAATCACGTGGACGCCCAATACGCGGTCAGTCTTGGCATCGGCGATGACTTTGACGAAACCACCGGTGTCGTTGGCTGCCATGGCACGGCCGCTGGCGGCAAACGGAAAGGTGCCGACGTTAACTTCAACGCCTTCAGCTTTCAAGGCCTGCTCGGTTTTACCGACCCATGCAATTTCCGGGTGAGTATAAATAACCGAAGGGATCAGGTCATAGTTCATCTGGGCCTTGTGGCCCTTGATGCGCTCGGCAACCATGATGCCCTCTTCCGAGGCCTTGTGAGCCAGCATCATGCCGCGCACCACGTCACCAATGGCGTAGACGCCCGGTACGGTAGTAGCGCAGTGATCGTCAACGTGCACGAAACCGCGCTCGTCGAGGGTTACGCCGCAGTCGGCAGCCAGCAGATCGGTGGTCACCGGACGGCGACCAACGGCGACAATCAGCTTGTCGAAAGTGATGGTCTGTTCGCCGTTGGCGTCGGTGTAGGTCACCACGACTTCTTCTCCGTTGACCTTGGAGCCGGTCACGCGAGCGCCCAGCTTGATGTCCAGACCCTGCTTGGTCAGGGTTTTCAGCGCTTCCTTGGAAACAGCGGTGTCAGCTGCCATCAGGAAGGTGTCCAGGGCTTCCAGGACAGTCACTTGCGCGCCCAGACGCGACCAGACCGAACCCAGTTCCAGACCAATAACGCCAGCGCCGATCACGCCCAGACGTTTTGGTACGGCCTGGAATTCCAGGGCGCCGGTGGAGTCGACGATGACATTCTGATCGACCGGGGCTGGTGGAATGTCGATTGGACGCGAACCTGGAGCCAGGATCACGTTTTCAGCTTCGATGACTTCAACCGAACCGTCCGGCTTGGTGACTTCGACTTTCTTGCCGGCCAGCAGTTTGCCGTGGCCTTGGATCGAAGTGACGCCGTTGGCTTTGAACAGGGTGGCAACACCGCTGGTCAGGCCTTTGACGATGTTGGCCTTGCGACCGACCATGGCCGGTACGTCCATGGTCACGCCAGCGTGGCTGATACCGTGGATGGCGAAACCGTCCTGGGCCTCATGGAATTTCCAGGAGCTGTCCAGCAGCGCCTTGGAAGGAATGCAACCGACGTTCAGGCAAGTACCGCCGAGGGCCAGCTTGCCCTCTTTATCGGTGTACTTCTCGATGCAAGCAGTCGTCAGACCAAGCTGTGCTGCCTTGATTGCAGCTACATAACCGCCTGGGCCCGCGCCAATCACTACTACGTCGAATTTCTGAGTCATAAAAAGGTTCCTTTTAACGGCAAGCTAGAAGCCGCAAGCCGCAAGCTTGAAGTCCCTTGCCTTAAGGGCTCGGAACTTGTCGCTTGCAGCTTGCAACTGCTTTTTAGATGTCCAGGAGCAGACGCGCCGGGTCTTCCAGCAGGTTCTTGATGGTCACCAGGAACGTCACAGCTTCTTTACCGTCGATCAGACGGTGATCGTAGGACAGCGCCAGGTACATCATCGGACGGATTACTACCTGGCCGTTGATCGCCATAGGACGTTGCAGGATGTTGTGCATGCCCAGGATAGCGGCTTGCGGTGGGTTGACGATCGGGGTCGACATCATCGAACCGAAAGTACCACCGTTGGTGATGGTGAAAGTACCACCGGTCATCTCTTCCATCGACAGCTTGCCGTCGCGGGCCTTCTTGCCGAAGGTGGCGATGCCGCCTTCGATTTCGGCCAGGCTCATCAGCTCGGCGTTACGCAGAACCGGAACCACCAGGCCACGGTCGCTGGACACCGCAACACCGATGTCGGCGTAGCCGTGGTAGACGATGTCGGAACCGTCGATCGAAGCGTTGACCGCAGGGAAGCGCTTCAGCGCTTCGGTGGCGGCCTTGACGAAGAACGACATGAAGCCCAGGCGCACGCCATTGTGGGACTTCTCGAACAGGTCCTTGTACTTCGAACGCAGAGCCATGACTTCGGTCATGTCGACTTCGTTGAAGGTGGTCAGCATGGCCATGTTCGACTGGGCTTCAACCAGACGCTCGGCAACCTTGGCCCGCAGACGGGTCATAGGTACGCGCTTCTCGACGCGATCGCCGGCAGCGAAGACTGGAGCAGCAGCGGCTGGAGCCGGAGCCTTGGTAGGCGCGGCAGCCGGAGCGGCTTTCTTGGCGGCAACGGCAGCCACCACGTCTTCCTTGGTCACACGACCGCCTTTGCCGGTACCGGCAACGGAAGCGATGTTGATGCCGTTTTCTTCAGCCAGCTTGCGCGCGGCAGGAGCGGCGATTGGATCGTCTTCGCCGTCAGCGGCAGCCGGGGCAGCAGCGGCAGCGGCCGGAGCGGCGGCAGCAGGAGCAGCGGTAGCAGCACCGCCTTCAACGATGGAGCCCAGAACTTCGTCGGACAGAACGGTGTCGCCTTCGTTCTTGACGATAGCGCCCAGTACGCCATCAGCGGTGGCCAGCACTTCCAGCACAACCTTGTCGGTCTCGATGTCGACGATCAGCTCGTCGCGCTTGACGGCTTCGCCCGGTTGCTTGTGCCAGGTGGCAACGGTGCCATCGGCAACCGATTCCGGGAAAGTGGGGGCTTTGATCTCGATAGCCATTATCAGTGGTTCCTTAAATTCGGTTTCAGGTGCGCGAAGGCGTTAAACAGTGAAGGCATCTTGCAGCAGTTTTTCCTGCTGCTCGGCGTGCATCGACGCGTAGCCACAAGCAGGCGCAGCAGAGGCGTCACGGCCCGCGTACTCGAGTACGAGCGACTTGTCGTGATTGCCTACGATGCGACGCATATGGTGCTGGCTGCAGTACCAGGCGCCCTGGTTCATCGGCTCTTCCTGACACCAAACCACATGCTTGAGGTTGGTATACGGAGCCAGGACTTCGTTCAGATCGTCCTCAGGGAACGGGTACAGCTGCTCAATACGCACGACGGCGATGTCTTCACGACCTTCGGCACGGCGTTTTTCCAACAGGTCGTAGTAGACCTTGCCGCTACACAGAATCAGGCGCTCGACCTTTTTCGGGTCCAGTACGTCGATTTCCGGAATCACGGTCTGGAACGAACCTTCGGCCAGATCTTCCAGAGTCGAGATGGCCAGCTTGTGGCGCAGCAGCGACTTCGGAGTCAGAACCACCAGTGGCTTGCGCAGAGGGCGGATCACCTGACGGCGCAGCAAGTGGTAGATCTGTGCCGGAGTGGTCGGCATGCACACCTGAATGTTGTGCTCGGCACACAGTTGCAGGTAACGCTCCAGACGCGCCGAGGAGTGCTCAGGGCCCTGACCTTCGTAACCGTGAGGCAGCAGCATGGTCAGACCGCAGAGACGGCCCCACTTGTGCTCGCCGCTGGTGATGAACTGGTCGATCACCACTTGCGCACCGTTGGCGAAGTCGCCGAACTGGGCTTCCCAGATCACCAGCGCGTTCGGCGTGGTGGTCGAGTAGCCGTATTCGAATGCCAGTACTGCCTCTTCCGACAGGAAGGAGTCGTACAGGTCAAAGCGCGGCTGCCCTTCGAACAGATGCTTGAGCGGCACATAAGTGCTGGCATCTTTCTGGTTGTGCAGAACGGCGTGGCGGTGCGAGAAGGTGCCGCGGCCGATGTCCTGGCCGGTCATGCGGATCGGGTGACCTTCGAACGCCAGGGTCGCGTACGCCATGGTTTCAGCGTAACCCCAGTTGATCGGCAGGCCGCCGGCTTGCATCTTCTGACGGTCTTCGTAGATCTTCGCAACCTGACGCTGAACCACGAAGCCTTCCGGCAGCTCCAGCAACTTGGCGGACAGTTCCTGCAGGGTCTTGAGATCGAAGGTGGTGTCGTGACGTGCGGTCCAGGTGTGGCCCAGGTATGGACGCCAGTCCACGAACAACTCTTTGTTCGGTTCCTTGACCAGGCTCTTCACTACGTGCAGACCGTTGTCCAGCGCATTGCGGTACTCATCGACTTTCGCCTGAACACGCTCTGCGTCGAGCACACCGCTCTGGATCAGGCGATCGGCATACAGCTCACGGGTGGTGCGCTGCTTGGTGATCTGCTGATACATCAGTGGCTGGGTGCCGCTTGGCTCGTCGGCCTCGTTGTGGCCGCGACGACGGTAGCAGACCAGGTCGATCACCACGTCGCGCTTGTACTGCATGCGGTAGTCAATGGCCAGCTGGGTCACGAACAACACGGCTTCCGGATCATCACCATTCACATGGAGGATCGGCGCCTGGATCATCTTCGCAACGTCGGTAGCGTACTCGGTGGAGCGCGAGTCCAGCGGGTTGCTGATGGTGAAACCTACCTGGTTGTTGATGACGATGTGCACAGTGCCGCCGGTACGGAAACCGCGGGTCTGGGACATCTGGAAGGTTTCCATCACCACGCCCTGACCGGCAAACGCCGCGTCACCGTGGATCGAGATCGGCAGAACCTTGTCGCCGGTCTGGTCGTTGCGACGATCCTGACGGGCGCGCACCGAACCCTCGACCACTGGAGAAACGATTTCCAGGTGGGACGGGTTGAACGCCATGGCCAGGTGAACTTCGCCGCCGGCAGTCATCACGTTGGACGAGAAGCCCTGGTGATACTTAACGTCACCGGAGCCCAGCTCGACCTTCTTCTTGCCTTCGAACTCGTCGAACAGCTCGCGCGGGTTCTTGCCGAAGGTGTTGACCAGCACGTTGAGACGGCCACGGTGAGCCATGCCGATCACGACTTCCTTGGTGCCGTAGGAACCGGAACGCTGGATCAGCTCGTCGAGCATTGGAATCAGGCTTTCACCACCTTCCAGACCGAAACGCTTGGTGCCCGGGTATTTGGTACCCAGGTATTTTTCCAGGCCTTCGCCGGCGGTGACGCGCTCGAGCAGGTGGCTCTTGATGTCGGCGGAATAGGTCGGACGACCGCGTACGCTTTCCAGACGCTGCTGGAACCACTGACGCTGTTCGGAATCGGTGATGTGCGTGAATTCAGCTCCGATGGTGCGGCAATATGTCTGCTGCAACGCTTCGTGAATTTCGCGTAGGCTCGCTTCCTCTTTGCCGATGAACAGGTCGCCGGCACGGAAGGTCGTATCAAGATCGGCATTGGTCAAGCCGTAATGATTGATCGACAGGTCTGCAGGTGCAGGACGCTGCCACAGCCCCAGCGGGTCCAGCTGGGCTGCCTGGTGGCCACGCATCCGATAGGCCTGGATCAATCGCAGCACTTCAACTTGCTTCTTCTCGTGCTCACTGCTCACGCTGCCGGCGGATACCGGTTGGGCGCGGCGCTGGTTCTTTGCCAGCAAGACGAAATGATCGCGGATTGTCGAGTGCGAAACATCGATGGCAGTGCTGCCGTCGGTAGGCAACTTCTGAAAGTAAGTGCGCCACTCTTCTGGCACAGCGTTAGGGTCGTGCAGGTAGAGCTCGTAGAGCTCTTCCACATAGGCAGCGTTACTACCGGATAGGTAGGCGCTGTTCCACATGCGCTGCATCACGCTTTCTTGCATGCTTGGTCACCCTCGGTTAGGGGAACACCACCGGCGAAGACACCGAGCAAGCTTGCAGAAGTCCGAATGCAGCGACCAAAACAAGCCACTTAGGATCACGCTGATAGTCCGGGTACCAGCCCGGATGCCCCTGCTTGTCTCATTTCTTCAAAAATAAAAGCAGCCACTTTGTGAGCTGCTGCTCAGGTTAGAGCCATGACGCGGGTTGAAGCCCGCGCCTTGGCTTTTACGGGTACAGCGGTCCTACGGGTACAACAGCTGAATCACACGCCACTCTGCAGCAACATGTTACGAATGTGACCGATGGCCTTAGTCGGGTTCAGGCCCTTCGGACAAACGTTGACGCAGTTCATGATCCCCCGGCAGCGGAATACGCTGAACGGGTCGTCCAGGGAAGCCAGACGCTCGGATGTCTTGGTGTCACGGCTGTCTGCCAGGAAGCGATAGGCTTGCAGCAGAGCAGCCGGACCCAGGAACTTGTCCGGGTTCCACCAGAAGGACGGGCAAGAGGTCGAGCAGCAAGCGCACAGGATGCACTCGTACAGACCGTCGAGCTTTTCGCGCTCTTCCGGGGACTGCAGACGCTCGATGGCCGGAGCCGGCGTGTCGTTCTGCAGGAATGGCTTCACCTTCTCGTATTGCTTGTAGAAGATGCTCATATCGACGACCAGGTCACGGATAACCGGCAGACCTGGCAGCGGACGAACAACCAGCTTGTTCTTCTTGACCACGGCGGACAGCGGCGTGATGCACGCCAGGCCGTTCTTGCCGTTGATGTTCATGCCATCGGAACCGCAAACGCCTTCACGGCAGGAACGACGATAGGAGAAACCCTCGTCCTGCTCTTTGATCAGCGCCAGCACGTCCAGCACCATCAAGTCCTTGCCACCGGTGTCGACCTGGAAAACCTGGGTTTTCGGAGCCGAGTCGGTGTCAGGGTTGTAACGATAAACTTCAACTTGCAACATATCGATCACCCTTTAGTAAGTCCGGACTTTTGGTTCAAAAGTCGGAACAGTCTTCGGCGAGAAGTTGACCGCACGCTTGGCAACGCGCTTCTCACCCGGGAAGTACAGGGTGTGGCACAGCCAGTTTTCGTCGTCACGGTCTTCGAAGTCTTCACGGGCGTGAGCGCCGCGGGACTCTTTACGCACTTCGGCAGCGATGGCAGTGGCTTCAGCCACTTCCAGCAGGTTCTGCAGCTCAAGTGCTTCGATACGCGCAGTGTTGAAAGCTTGAGACTTGTCGTTGATCTTGACGTTGGCGATACGCTCGCGCAGCTCAGCCAGCTGAGCAATACCCTTCTGCATGTACTCGCCGGTACGGAATACACCGAAGTAGTTCTGCATGCAGTTCTGCAGCTCGCGGCGCAGGGTTGCAACGTCTTCACCGGTGGTGCGCTCGTTGAGCTTGGCCAGGCGGTTCAGGGCAACGTCGACGTCGGTGTCGCTGGCATCGCGGTATTCGATACCGTCGGTCAGCGCTTTTTCCAGGTGCAGGCCAGCTGCACGACCGAACACCACCAGGTCCAGCAGCGAGTTGCCGCCCAGACGGTTGGCGCCGTGTACCGATACGCAAGCCACTTCACCCACTGCGAACAGACCAGGGATGATGGTGTCTTCGCCAGCAGCGTTCTGAGTGATCGCCTGACCATGAATGTTGGTGGCAACGCCGCCCATCATGTAATGGCAGGTTGGAACGACCGGAACTGGAGCAACCACCGGGTCAACGTGGGCAAAGGTCTTGGACAGCTCGCAGATGCCAGGCAGGCGGCTGTGCAGCACTTCCTCGCCCAGGTGATCGAGCTTGAGCATCACGTGGTCGCCATTCGGGCCACAGCCGTTGCCGGCGATGATTTCCTTGACCATGGAGCGCGCAACAACGTCACGACCTGCCAGGTCCTTGGCGTTCGGAGCATAACGCTCCATGAAACGCTCGCCGTGCTTGTTGATCAGGTAACCGCCTTCACCGCGGCAGCCTTCAGTCACCAGTACACCAGCGCCGGCGATACCGGTCGGGTGGAACTGCCACATTTCGATGTCTTGCACCGGAACGCCGGCACGCAGCGCCATGCCTACACCGTCACCGGTGTTGATCAGGGCGTTGGTGGTGGAAGCATAGATACGACCTGCACCGCCGGTAGCCAGAACGGTGGCCTTGGAGCGGATGTAGGTGGTTTCGCCGGTTTCGATGCAGATCGCGATCACGCCGACAAAAGCGCCGTCCTGGTTCTTCACCAGATCGACCGCGTACCACTCGTTGAGGAAGGTGGTACCGGCTTTCAGGTTGCCCTGATAGAGGGTGTGCAGCAGCGCGTGACCGGTACGGTCGGACGCAGCACAGGTACGAGCAGCCTGGCCGCCCTTACCGTAATCCTTGGATTGACCACCGAAAGGACGCTGATAGATACGACCGGTTTCAGTACGAGAGAACGGCAGACCCATGTGGTCCAGCTCGAAGACCGCAGCCGGACCTTCCTGACACATGTATTCGATAGCGTCCTGGTCACCGATGTAGTCGGAACCCTTGACGGTATCGTACATGTGCCAGCGCCAGTCATCGTTCGGGTCCGCCGAGGCGATCGCGCAAGTGATGCCGCCTTGGGCAGACACAGTGTGCGAACGGGTCGGGAACACCTTGGTGATCACAGCAGTCTTGTGGCCGCCCTGGGCCAGCTGCAGTGCGGCACGCATGCCGGCGCCGCCGCCGCCAATGATGATGGCGTCGAAAGAAATGGTTGGAATGTTAGCCATGAATCAGATACCCCAGAGAATCTGCACACCCCAGACGAAGTAAGCGAACATTGCAACGCCGCATACTGCCTGGAAAAGGAAACGCACTGCTGTCGCCGACTTGCCCAGCGCCATCGGCGTCAGGTAGTCAGTCGAGATGGTCCACATGCCGACCCAGGCGTGAGCGCCCAGGGCCACCATGGCCAGCAGACTGAAGATACGCATCCAGTTGTTTGCGAACAGGCCATGCCACTGGGTGTAGTCAATGCCCGGATTCGCTACGAGGTATCCGATCAGGAAAATGAAATAAGCCGCGAGAACGACCGCAGACACACGCTGTGCCATCCAGTCATAAAGGCCCGAACGCGACAGGTTCGTAACGCTGGTTACCATATCCAAACTCCCGCCAGAACGATTACCACCACGGATACGGCGATAACGATTTTCGAGCCCAGCTTGCCGCCTTCCAGCGTCTCACCGATGCCCATGTCCATAATCAGATGGCGTACACCGGCCACCAAGTGATACAGCAAGGCGGACAGGAGGCCCCACGCAACGAATTTGGCCAGCGGACTGGTCAAGCACGCCTTCACCTCGGCATAGCCTTCCTCGGAGCCCAGGGATTTGCTCAATGCATAAAGCATGATGCCGATGCCCAGGAAGAGGATGATGCCGGAAACACGGTGAAGAAACGACGTAACGCCGGTGATGGGGAGTTTGATGGTCCTTAGGTCTAGGTTTACAGGTCGTTGGCTATTCACGGCTTTTTTCACACTGAAGAGCCCCTAACAATCAGGGCAAAGTTGTTGGGGAGTGCACTGGTCAGGTAACCACTACCCAGGGAGTGCGACCCCCAATAAAGCGGGCCCAGAAGCCTACGGAGGTCGGTGGCCGAGTATAGACAGTTAGGCTACTAATGACAACGCAAACACCTTCCCCTAATAGCTGATTGCGTTAGCCTTATAAAAGGCGTAAATGGCGCTGAATTTCGCTAAAAAATCCCTCCCAAAGCCTTCTGGGACAAGACTTTAGGCAAATTGACATTCAGATTTATCTCACTATAGTGGTGCGGGCCCTGCGTGGGGGGTCTGTCTGATGATTTCAAGCATAAATAGGAGGCCACATGGCTGACAAAAAAGCGCAGTTGATCATCGAGGGCGCAGCCCCCGTCGAGCTGCCCATTTTAACCGGCACCGTTGGTCCCGATGTAATTGATGTTCGGGGCCTGACGGCCACGGGCCGCTTCACTTTTGACCCGGGTTTCATGTCGACCGCCTCCTGCGAGTCGAAAATCACCTATATCGACGGCGACAACGGCATTCTGCTGCACCGCGGCTACCCGATCGAACAGCTGGCTGAAAAGTCGGACTACCTGGAAACCTGCTACCTGCTGCTCAACGGTGAATTGCCCACCGCCGAACAGAAGGCCCAGTTCGTCAGCACCGTGAAAAACCACACCATGGTTCACGAGCAGCTGAAGAGCTTCTTCAACGGTTTCCGCCGCGACGCCCACCCAATGGCGGTAATGTGCGGCGTAGTGGGTGCACTCTCGGCGTTCTACCACGACTCCCTGGACATCAATAACCCGCAGCACCGCGAAATTTCCGCCGTGCGCCTGGTCGCCAAGATGCCGACCCTGGCAGCGATGGTTTACAAGTACTCCATGGGCCAGCCGATGATGTATCCGCGCAACGACCTGTCGTACGCGGAAAACTTCCTGCACATGATGTTCAACACCCCGTGCGAGATCAAACCGATCAGCCCGGTACTGGCCAAGGCGATGGACCGGATCTTCATCCTCCACGCCGACCACGAACAGAACGCCTCGACTTCCACCGTACGCCTTGCCGGCTCCTCGGGCGCCAACCCGTTCGCCTGTATCGCTGCCGGTATCGCCGCGCTCTGGGGCCCTGCCCACGGCGGTGCCAACGAAGCCGTACTGACCATGCTCGACGAAATTGGCGATGTCTCGAACATCGACAAGTTCATCGCCAAGGCCAAGGACAAGAACGATCCGTTCAAACTCATGGGCTTCGGTCACCGCGTGTATAAAAACCGCGACCCGCGCGCCACCGTAATGAAGCAGACCTGCGACGAAGTCCTGAAAGAACTGGGCATCAACAACGATCCTCAGCTCGAACTGGCCATGCGCCTGGAAGAGATCGCCCTGACCGATCCGTACTTCATTGAACGCTCCTTGTACCCGAACGTCGACTTCTACTCGGGGATCATCCTCAAGGCGATCGGCATTCCAACCAGCATGTTCACCGTGATCTTCGCCCTGGCGCGGACCGTCGGCTGGATCTCCCACTGGAAGGAAATGCTCTCCAGTCCTTACAAGATCGGCCGTCCTCGTCAGCTGTACACCGGCTACGAATCGCGCGACATCACCAAGCTGGAAGACCGCAAGTAAGACCTGCCTTGCGCACACGTCTTAGCTGCACCGGATACGGCCTCTAACAGAGGTCGTATTTGTTTCTGCTCCCCTCCCCTCACCTCCCCCCTGTCGGAGCCGGCTTGCCGGCGAAGAACTCCGCAGCCCTGCCTCCCCCTCGAATATGCCTTCGCTGGCACGCCAGCTCCTTGTATCTCGACCATCGCTGCGCCCGCAGTCGAGGGTATCTGAACAGGGCGTGCAGACAAAAAAATGCCCCGATCTTTCGAACGAGGCATTTTGCTACTACACAGCTTCTATATAGAAGCCGATACACAGGCCGAGCTTAGTGCGACACCGCCCCACTGGCGCCCAGGCCGGTCTGCGAACGCACGAACTGCGGGAAGAACAAGGCCCGCTCATTGGCCGCCGAGGCCGATTTGTCAGTGATGGAGAAGAACCAGATACTGACAAAGGCAATGATCATCGAGAACAGCGCCGGGTACTCGTACGGGAAGATTGCCTTCTCGTGGTGCAGGATCTGCACCCAGATGGTCGGACCGAGAACCATCAATGCCACCGCACTGACCAGGCCCAACCAGCCGCCAATCATGGCGCCACGCGTGGTGAGCTTCTTCCAGTACATGGAAAGCAGCAGCACCGGGAAGTTGCAACTGGCAGCGATGGAGAACGCCAGGCCCACCATGAACGCAATGTTCTGACTCTCGAAGAGAATGCCCAGGCCGATGGCCAGCACGCCCAAGGCCACGGTAGTGATCTTGGAAACGCGAATCTCATCCTTCTCGTTGGCCTTGCCCTTCTTGATCACACTGGCATAGAGGTCGTGGGACACCGCCGAAGCACCTGCCAGGGTCAGGCCCGCCACTACCGCCAGAATGGTGGCGAAAGCCACCGCCGAGATGAAGCCGAGGAACACGCTGCCGCCCACCGCATTGGCCAGGTGCACCGCCGCCATGTTGTTGCCACCCAGCAAGGCGCCTGCGGCATCCTTGAAGGCCGGATTGGTGCTCACCAGCAGGATCGCGCCAAAGCCGATGATGAAGGTCAGGATGTAGAAGTAACCGATGAAGCCAGTGGCATAGAGCACGCTCTTACGGGCTTCCTTGGCATCGCTCACGGTGAAGAAGCGCATCAGGATATGCGGCAGGCCGGCAGTACCGAACATCAGCGCAAGCCCCAGGGAGAATGCCGAGATCGGGTCCTTCACCAGACCGCCAGGGCTCATGATCGCCTCACCTTTGGGGTGAACCTTGATCGCCTCGGAGAACAGGGTGTTGAAATCGAAGTTGACGTGCTTCATCACCATCAGCGCCATGAAGGACGCACCGGACAGCAGCAGCACTGCCTTGATGATCTGTACCCAAGTGGTGGCCAGCATGCCGCCAAACAGCACATACAGGCACATCAGGATCCCCACCAGGATCACCGCCACATGGTAGTCGAGGCCGAACAGCAGCTGGATCAGCTTGCCGGCACCCACCATCTGCGCGATCAGGTAGAACGCCACCACCACCAGCGAACCACAGGCCGACAGAGTGCGGATCTGAGTCTGCCCGAGGCGATAGGACGCCACGTCGGCAAAGGTGTACTTGCCCAGGTTGCGCAGGCGCTCGGCGATCAGGAACAGAATGATCGGCCAGCCCACCAGGAAGCCAATGGAGTAGATCAGGCCGTCATAGCCGGAAGTGAACACCAGCGCGGAAATCCCCAGGAAGGACGCCGCCGACATGTAGTCACCGGCAATCGCCAGGCCGTTCTGGAAGCCGGTGATCTTGCCACCCGCGGCGTAATAGTCGGCAGCCGACTTGTTACGCTTGGAGGCCCAGTAAGTGATGCACAGGGTGGCCCCGACGAAGACCACGAACATCACGATCGCCGAGACGTTGAGGGGTTGCTTGTGGACTTCGCCAGTCAAAGCGTCTGCGGCCCACAGGGCAGGAGCGAAAGCGGCAAGACCGAGTGCTGCGAATAGACGTCGGATCATTGCTGAGCCTCCTTCAGGATCGCATTGTTCAGGTCATCGAACTCGCCGTTGGCGCGTCGCACATAGATACCGGTCAGGATGAAGGCCGAGACAATCAAGCCGACACCAATGGGAATGCCCCAGGTGATGGATGAAGTTGGACTGAGTTTGGCGCCCAGGATCTGCGGACCGTAAGCGATCAACAGAATGAAGCCCGAGTAAAGCCCAAGCATGATCGCCGAGAGAATCCAGGCGAACCGCTCTCGCTTACTGACCAGCTCCTTGAAACGCGGGCTGTTTTGAATCGAGAGGTAAATGCTGTCGTTCATTGTTTTTATCCTCGCAGCACAGATTTTAGGTAGAACCTAATCCACTCTATGCGGCTGTGAGGCAGGTTCCAGACGACCTTAGTATTAGAACGACATTAGCCACCTCGCCAACTTCCCCCCCAAAAAAACACAAGGCCGGCCGCTGATTTCAGCGGCCGGCCTCACAACCCTCGCTCTAGACGCCTGACGGCTATTTAGCAGTCCACTCGGCAACCCGCTCCGGGTGCTTGCTCACCCAGTCCTTGGCTGCCACATCCGGTTTTGCGCCATCTTGAATGGCCAGCATGACCTCGCCGATTTCATCCTTCGACGCCCACTGGAACTTCTTCAGGAACGCTGCCACCTCTGGCGCCTTCTTCTCCAGGCCCTTGCTGCCGATGCTGTTGACGGTTTCAGCGGCGCCATACACCCCTTTCGGATCTTCGAGGAAGCGCAGTTTCCACTTGGCGAACATCCAGTGCGGTACCCAGCCGGTCACGGCGATGGATTCCTGCTTATCCTCGGCCCGGGTCAGTTCGGCGATCATCGCCGCACCGGAACTGGCCTGCAGCTTGTAGTCCAGGCCGTAGTCCTTGATCGCCTGGTCGGTCTTGAGCATCACCCCTGAACCGGCGTCGATGCCGACAATCTTGTTCTTGAAGCTGGTATCGGTCTTGAGATCCTCAATGGTCTTGGCCTTGACGTACTCCGGCACGATCAGACCGATCTTGGCGTCCTTGAAGTTGGGACCGTAGTCGACAACCTTGTCCTTGTTCTTGGTCCAGTATTCGCCGTGAGTCACCGGCAACCAGGCCGAGAGCATGGCATCGAGCTTGCCGGTGGCCACGCCCTGCCACATGATCCCGGTCGCCACCGCTTGCAGTTTGACGTCGTAACCGAGCTTCTGCTTGATCACCTCCGCCGCCACATAGGTAGTCGCCACGCTGTCGGACCAGCCGTCGACGTAGCCGATGCTCAGGGTTTTGCTGTCGGCACTGGCCAGAGTGGAGCTGATGGCAAGTACCAGTGCGGCACCTGCGCCTAAGAGTCGTCGCATCTTCATCGTTACTTCCCCGAAAAGTGCAGTGCCAGGCGGCTGCCGGGCACGTCAACGTATGGTTATGGTGCTCAGCGCCCCCATCACGCCTCACCGCGAACGCGTTCGATCATCAGCGGAGTACTGATGCTTCGATCATCAACCCGCCACCGCCCGCGACCTGCTCTGCCTGCGACCTCAAGGCAACCAGCAACGACATCAGATAGCCAGTAACCAGGTGCTGCGACCTCCCCGACTAAGGGCCCGCCCAAACTTTGCATGTCAAAATCATGCAGGCCACCAAGCTATGGACAAATGCGGGTAAGATGCCCCGCTTTGTTCCACTACGGCCTGACCATGTCCGCCACAGCCCGCTTCCCCACCCTCGCTTATCTGTTCGCCTGCCTGCTCGGCCTGCTGGCCCTTGGTAGTTACTGGTACGGCCTTGGCCGGCCGGTGTCGCTGCCGGACGTCGCCAGCGCCAGCCACAAACTGCAATGCGCCTCCTATACGCCGTTCGACAAGGACCAATCGCCCTTCGACCAGCCGTTCAAACTGCGCCCCGAACGCATGGACGCCGACCTGGCATTGCTGGCCACCCGCTTCGAATGCATCCGCACCTATTCCATGACCGGCCTCGAAGCCCTGCCCGAGCTGGCGCGCAAGCACGGCCTGAAGCTGATGATCGGCGCGTGGGTCAATAGCAACCCAGTAGACACCGAGAAAGAAGTCGACCTGCTGATCGCCTCGGCCAATGCCAACCCGGATGTCGTCAGCGCGGTGATCGTCGGCAACGAGGCGCTGCTGCGCAAGGAAGTCACCGGGCCGCAACTGTCGCGGCTGATCCTCAAGGTCAAGGCCGGGGTCAAGCAGCCGGTCACCTATGCCGATGTCTGGGAATTCTGGCTCAAGCACCCGGAGATCGCGCCAGCGGTGGACTTCCTCACCATTCACCTGTTGCCGTACTGGGAAGACGACCCCTCGAACATCGACGCGGCCCTGAACCACGTGGCCGAGGTACGCCAGGTATTCGGCAACCGCTTTGCCCCAAAGGACGTGATGATCGGTGAAACCGGCTGGCCCAGCGAAGGCCGCCAGCGGGAAACGGCGCTGCCGAGCCGAGTCAACGAGGCCAAGTTCATTCGTGGCTTCGTTGCCCTGGCGGAACACAACGGCTGGCACTACAACCTGATCGAAGCCTTCGATCAGCCCTGGAAACGCGCCAGCGAAGGCGCAGTCGGCGGTTACTGGGGGTTGTTCGATGCCGATCGCCAGGACAAGGGCATCCTCGCAGGCCCGGTGTCCAACCTGCCTTACTGGCCACAATGGCTGGGGGCGGGCGCAGTGATATTCCTCGGCACCCTGATCCTGGGTGGCCGGGTTCGCAGCCGACGCGCTGCGCTGCTCTTGCCGCTGCTGGGCGCATTGGCGGCGTGCACCATCGGTACCTGGGGCGAACTGGCGCGGGTCACCAGCCGCTTCACTGGCGAATGGTGCTGGGCCGGACTGCTACTGGGCCTGAACCTGCTGATTCTGGCCCATGCCACCCTGGCCTTGAGCCCTCGCGAAGGCTGGCGTCTGCGGGCCTTCAATGCCCTGGAAAAGCGTGCAGGCTGGTTGCTGGCAACGGCAGGATTCGCCGCCGCGGTGATGATGCTGGAGCTGGTGTTCGACCCGCGCTACCGCAGCTTCCCGAGCGCGGCCCTGCTGCTGCCGGCGCTGGTCTACCTGTGCCGCCCGGTGCGCGTGCCACGCCGCGAAATCGCCTTGCTGACCTTTATCCTGGGTGCCGGCATCGCTCCGCAGCTGTATCAGGAAGGCCTGGCCAACCAGCAGGCCTGGGGCTGGGCTCTGGTCAGCCTGCTGATGGTGGCCGCGCTGTGGCGCAGCCTGCGGGCCCGCATCGCCTGAACTACAGCCCTAGCCGCAGGTTTCGCCTGCGGCTAGGGCTTGGCGGCGCGCACCAGGCGCAAGGCCGCAATCACCACCGCAAACACCGCCAGCGTAGTGTTATACAAGGCCAGGGCCGGAATGCCCGCCAGCAAGGCCAGCACCGCCAGCCACCAGCCCGCCCGACCGGGCACGACAAACCCCAGCAGCGCTGCGCCCAAGGCACTCCAGCCCAGCACCTTGAAGTGGATCATCCAGCCCAGGCTGGAACGTAGCGAACACTCCCAGCGACCGGCCTCATCGACACAGACGCCCACCCACCGAGCATCCTCCATAAAGCCATAGCGCAGGCCATAACTGGCGGCCAGCCACAGCGGCAGGACAACGAGCAGCACAATCACGGGAAGGCGGCGGGACATGAAACACTCCGAACAATCAAAACGGCGCCCAGCATAATCGCCCACGGACGCTTGGCAAGCACGACGCACAGATAACTGTTCAGCAAATAGCGGCAAAGTGTATCGTCCGACTACTATCACCCCCCAACTGGCCTGTGGCCGGGGTTATTTGTGCCCACCCATGGCACTTCGGCAGCAGCGCGGTGGTCATAGCCTGCGAACCTCATTCGGTACCTTCCTTCTAGGGATACAGTCATGCTTCGTTCCTTGCGCCTCGCTGCCCTGTTCGGCGGCCTTATCCTGAGTGCGTCCGCACTGGCGGTGGATGTCGACCCGGCCAGCTATGGCTACCCGTTGACCAACCCCTTTGAAGCCACCATCGCCACCACCCCCCCGGAGCTGCGCCCGGAACTGCCCGCCAACGATGACATCCGTCAGTCCGACTACAGCCTGAACCTGCGGCCGGAGCGCGAGTTCATCCTCCCAGACAATTTCTGGGCGGTGAAGAAGCTCACCTACCGCATCGCCACCCAGGACCACGCCGCGCCACTGATCTTCCTGATCGCCGGCACCGGCGCGCGCTACGACAGCAGCCTCAACGAGTACCTGAAGAAGCTCTACTACAAGGCCGGCTACCATGTGGTGCAGCTATCCTCGCCCACCAGCTTCGACTTCATTACTGCCGCCTCGCGCTTCGCCACCCCCGGGGTGAGCCAGGAAGACGCCGAAGACATGTACCGGGTCATGCAGGCCGTACGGGCCCAGCACCCCAAGCTGCCGATCACCGAGTTCTACCTCACCGGCTACAGCCTCGGCGCCCTGGACGCGGCGTTCATCAGCAAACTGGATGAGACCCGACGCAGCTTCAACTTCAAGAAGGTGCTGCTGCTCAACCCGCCGGTCAACCTCTACACCTCGATCACCAACCTCGACAAACTGGTACAGACCGAGGTCAAGGGCATCAACAACAGCACCACCTTCTATGAACTGGTGCTGGGCAAGCTGACCCGCTACTTCCAGCAGAAGGGCTACATCGACCTCAACGACGCCCTGCTCTACGACTTCCAGCAGTCCAAGCAACACCTGACCAACGAACAGATGGCCATGCTGATCGGTACCTCCTTCCGCTTCTCGGCAGCAGACATCGCCTTCACCTCGGACCTGATCAACCGCCGCGGCCTGATCACCCCGCCCAAGTACCCGATCCGCGAAGGCACCAGCCTTACCCCGTTTCTCAAGCGCGCCCTGCAGTGCGACTTCGACTGTTACCTGACCGAACAGGTGATCCCGATGTGGCGCGCCCGCACCGACGGCGGCAGCCTGCTGCAACTGATCGACCAGGTAAGCCTCTACGCCCTGCAGGACTACCTCAAGGCCAGCCCGAAGATTGCCGTGATGCATAACGCCGATGACGTGATCCTCGGCCCCGGCGACCTGGGCTTCCTGCGCAAAACCTTTGGCGACCGCCTGACCGTCTACCCCCATGGCGGGCATTGCGGCAACCTCAACTACCGCGTCAACAGCGACGCCATGCTGGAGTTCTTCCGTGGCTAAACATCTCCTGCTTATCGCTGCGTTGCTCTGCGCAGGCTATGCCCAAGCCGACAACAGCAAGGCCCACACCCCCACGGTTCAGGACCCCGACGGCTTCACCGAGCCGTTGAAGAAACTCAAGTTCAACCCGGGGCTGGACCAGCGCGAGTTCGAGCGTTCGACCCTCAATGCACTGAATATCTATGACCCGCTGGAGTCATGGAACCGCCGGGTCTACCACTTCAACTACCGCTTCGATCAATGGGTGTTCCTGCCGGTGGTGGACGGTTATCGCTATGTGACCCCGAGTTTCCTGCGCAGCGGGGTCAGCAACTTCTTCAATAACCTCGGCGACGTCCCGAACCTGATGAACAGCCTGTTGCAGTTCAAGGGCCAGCGCTCAATGGAAACCACCGCGCGCCTGCTGCTCAACACCACCATCGGTGTTGCCGGCCTGTGGGACCCGGCGACCAAGATGGGCCTGCCGCGCCAAACCGAAGACTTCGGCCAGACCCTGGGCTTCTATGGCGTGCCCGCGGGGGCCTATCTGGTGCTGCCGATCCTCGGTCCGTCGAACCTGCGGGACACCGCGGGGCTGGCGGTGGACTACACCGCCGAATCGGCGATCAACTTCCTCAACGTCTCGGAAGTCAGCAGCAATCACCCCGAGATCTGGGCGCTGCGTGGTGTCGACAAGCGCTACCAGACCAGCTTTCGCTATGGCCAGCTGAACTCGCCGTTTGAATACGAGAAGGTGCGCTACGTGTACACCGAATCGCGCAAACTGCAGATCGCCGAGTAACCTGCTGTACCGGTTGCCGACCGCAAGAGCGGCAACCGGCTGACTCGGATCTCAGCCGCGCAAGGCACGCCAGCCTTTGCCCAGTAGCGTCACGGCCAGCAGTACCAGCCCACCGGCAATGATCCCGGCCACGGCATTGAGCAGGGTCGGCATGATCACCGACACCGGGCCCATGACGGCGGCACTACGCTCGGCCAGGCCCTCGATCAGATGGTGCACGGCAGGTACGCCGTGGGTGAGGATGCCGCCACCCACCATGAACATCGCCGCCGTGCCGATCACCGACAGACTCTTCATCATCCACGGCGCCGCTCGCAGGATGGCACCACCGACGCGTTTGGCCAGGGCGCCCGGTTTCTGCGCCAGCCACAACCCCAGGTCATCGAGCTTGACGATGCCCCCCACCAGACCGTAGACGCCAACGGTCATGACAATCGCAATCCCCGAGAGCACCACCACCTGCTGGCTCAGGGAGGCGCCTGCCACCGTGCCCAGAGTAATAGCGATGATTTCCGCGGAAAGGATGAAGTCGGTACGAATCGCGCCCTTGATCTTGTCCTTCTCAAAGGCCACCAGATCCACCTGAGGGTCTGCCAGCGCCTGCAAGGTCCGCTCATGTTCGGCCGCATCGTCGCCGTGGGGCAGGTACTTGTGCGCCAGCTTCTCGAAGCCTTCGAAACACAGGTAGGCCCCGCCGATCATCAGCAACGGCGTCACCAGCCAGGGCGCCAGGGCACTGATGGCCAGCGCCGCCGGCACCAGGATCAATTTGTTGCGAAACGAGCCCTTGGCCACGGCCCAGACCACGGGAATTTCCCGCTCCGCGCGAACCCCGGAAACCTGCTGGGCATTGAGCGCCAGATCGTCGCCCAATACTCCGGCGGTCTTCTTCGCCGCCATCTTGGTCATCAAGGCTACGTCATCAAGAACTGCGGCGATGTCGTCGATCAAAACCAGCAAACTGCTTCCTGCCATGGGCCAGGCTTCCCTGCGTGAAATAAGGCGCGCAGCATAGCGCGTCAAAGGCCGGACAAGCGAGATGTCAGAAGCAGGAAAACCGCGGCCAACGGGCATTCTTGAGCCCCTCGCGACCCCGGTGCTACCATGCGCAACCGCCCGAACAGGCAAGGAATCCCCCGGTTTATGAGCACCATCCGCGAGCGCAATAAAGAACTGATCCTGCGGGCCGCCAGTGAAGAGTTTGCCGACAAGGGCTTTGCAGCGACCAAGACCAGCGACATCGCCGCCAAGGCCGGGTTGCCCAAGCCCAACGTCTACTACTACTTCAAGTCCAAGGAAAACCTCTACCGCGAGGTGCTGGAAAGCATCATCGAACCGATCCTCCAGGCTTCCACTCCGTTCAATGCCGACGGCGTACCCAGTGAAGTGCTCAGCGGCTACATCCGCTCGAAGATCCGCATCTCCCGCGACCTGCCTTATGCCTCCAAGGTGTTCGCCAGCGAAATCATGCACGGTGCGCCGCACCTGAGCCCGGACCAGGTGGAACAGCTCAACGCCCAGGCCAAGCACAACATCGAATGCATCCAGACCTGGATCGATCGCGGCCTGATCGCCCCGCTCGACCCCAACCACCTGATGTTCAGCATCTGGGCCGCGACCCAGACCTACGCCGACTTCGACTGGCAGATCTCGGTGGTCACCGGCAAGAGCAAACTTGACGAAGACGACTACGAAGCCGCGGCGCAGACCATCATCCGCCTGGTGCTCAAAGGCTGTGAACTGGATCGCTGATCGCGTTTCGGCCCCTTCCCGTGCATTTGTGTTGTTGCTGCAAACTGCGCACAGGAATATCAAGACACCAGTAAGGTCCTGCGGACCTTTTCGCAGCCTCGCGGGCTCGGCAGCGGCTACGGGCCAGGGCCGGGCCCGCGAGGTTAAGGGCTAAGCGCTGACGCCGGCGTCAGCCGCCAGCCCCTGAGCCTCGATCGCGCTGATCGCGCATTGCTCATCGATGTCCGAGGTATCGCCACTGATGCCGATCGCTCCCAGCACCGCCCCCGCCTGATCCCGAATCAACACCCCGCCCGGCGCGGGCACCACGCTGCCCTGTCCCAGGCCATTCAACGCACCGATGAACGCCGGGCGCTGCTGCGCATCCAGCGCCAGCAGGCGCGAGCCCTTGCCCAGGGCTACCGCGCCCCAGGCCTTGCCGATGGCGATCTGCGGACGCAACAGGCTGGCGCCATCCTCCCGTTGCAGGGTCACCAGGTGCCCGCCGGCATCCAGCACCGCGATGGTCAGCGGGGCCGCGTTGATCTTGCGCCCCGCATTGATGGCCTGATTGGCCAGGTTGACTGCGACTTTCAAGGTTAAAGCGCTCATGGGTGCCGTCCTTATCTTGTTATTGAGAAAGCCTGGTGGAAGCTTCTTGCAGGAGAAGTCCGATGCAGCAAATAGAACACAATGAATTTATTTTTTGTATACAATAATTCGAGAAAGGTAGCTCATGCGACAAAAGGACGCCGGTTTATAGGGCCCCATCGAAAGCCGCTACCGTTCAAGAAAATGGATTGACCTGCGCCATCCGCCGTGAATACACTTTGCGCAAAACCACTTGTATACAATTACAAAACGCAAGAGGCACAAAACCATGAGCAAAATGAGAGCAATCGAAGCCGCCGTTCTGGTGATGCGCCGTGAAGGGGTCGATACCGCTTTTGGCATCCCGGGTGCCGCCATCAACCCGCTGTATTCCGCGCTGCAGAAGGTCGGAGGCATCGATCACGTCCTCGCTCGCCACGTCGAAGGCGCCTCGCACATGGCCGAGGGCTACACCCGCACCAAGGCCGGCAACATCGGCGTGTGCATCGGCACTTCCGGCCCGGCCGGCACCGACATGGTCACCGGCCTGTACAGTGCCTCGGCCGACTCGATCCCGATTCTCTGCATCACCGGCCAGGCGCCCCGGGCCCGCCTGCACAAGGAAGACTTCCAGGCCGTGGACATCACCAGCATCGTCAAGCCGGTGACCAAGTGGGCCACCACCGTGCTGGAACCGGGCCAGGTGCCCTACGCCTTCCAGAAAGCCTTCTATGAAATGCGCTCCGGCCGTCCTGGTCCGGTGTTGATCGACCTGCCGTTCGACGTGCAGATGGCGGAGATCGAATTCGACATCGACGCCTACCAGCCACTGCCTCTGGCCAAACCGGCGGCCACCCGGCTGCAGGCGGAAAAGGTTCTGGCCCTGCTGGACCAGGCCGAACGCCCGTTGCTGGTGGCCGGTGGCGGTGTGATCAACGCCGATGCCAGCGATCTGCTGGTGGAGTTCGCCGAACTGACCGGCATTCCAGTGATCCCGACCCTGATGGGCTGGGGCACCATCCCTGACGATCACCCACAGATGGTGGGCATGGTCGGCCTGCAGACCTCCCATCGCTACGGCAACGCCACCCTGCTCAAATCCGACACGGTGCTGGGCATCGGCAACCGCTGGGCCAACCGCCACACCGGCTCGGTGGACGTCTACACCGAAGGCCGCAAGTTCATTCACGTGGACATCGAGCCAACCCAGATCGGCCGGGTATTCACTCCGGACCTGGGCATCGTCTCCGACGCTGGCAGCGCCCTGACCGTGCTGCTGGAAGTGGCTCGCGAATGGCAGACCGCCGGCAAGTTGAAAGATCGCAGCGCCTGGCTGCATGACTGCCAGCAGCGCAAGGCCAGCCTGCATCGCAAGACCCACTTCGACAACGTGCCGGTCAAGCCGCAACGGGTCTACGAAGAGATGAACCAGGTCTTCGGCAAGGACACCTGCTACGTCAGCACCATCGGCCTGTCGCAGATTGCCGGTGCGCAATTCCTCCACGTCTACAAGCCACGCCACTGGATCAACTGCGGTCAGGCCGGCCCATTGGGCTGGACCATCCCCGCCGCCCTCGGCGTGGTCAAGGCCGATCCGAACCGCCAGGTGGTGGCCCTGTCCGGCGACTACGACTTCCAGTTCATGATCGAAGAGCTGGCAGTAGGAGCACAGTTCAACCTGCCGTACATCCACGTGGTGGTGAACAACTCCTACCTGGGGCTGATCCGCCAGGCCCAGCGCGGCTTCGAGATGGACTACTGCGTGCAGCTGTCCTTCGACAACCTCAACGCGCCGGAGCTCAACGGCTACGGCGTGGACCACGTCGCGGTCGCCGAAGGCCTGGGCTGCAAGGCCCTGCGGGTGTTCGAACCCAAGGACATCCAGCCGGCCCTGCGCCAGGCCCAGGAAATGCTCCAGACCTTCAAGGTACCGGTGGTCGTGGAGATCATCCTGGAGCGCGTGACCAACATTTCCATGGGCACCGAAATCAACGCGGTCAACGAGTTCGAAGACCTGGCGCTGGTGGGCAACGACGCCCCTACCGCCATTTCCCTGCTCGACTAAACCCTGTAGCCGCGCCTCCAGGCTGCCATCAGGTTCACAGAACCTGGCCGGGATCTGCCCCGCACCCTCTTCAAGAGGCACTGCCGGGGCAACTCGACTGCAGCCTTGGCCTGCTCTACAGGCTTCACCGATTCACAGGAGACCACCATGCCGCGTTTTGCCGCCAACCTGTCCATGCTGTTCACCGAACAGGACTTCCTCGCTCGCTTCAAGGCCGCCGCCGATGCCGGTTTCAGCGGCGTCGAATACCTGTTCCCCTACGAATTCAGCTCCGCCGAGATCAAGGCGCAACTCGATGCCCACGGCCTGACCCAGGTGCTGTTCAACCTGCCCGCCGGCGACTGGGGCAAGGGTGAGCGCGGGATCGCCTGCCTGCCCGACCGGGTCGAGGAATTCCGTGCCGGCGTCGACTTGGCCATCGCCTACGCGCAGGTCCTGGGCAACACCCAGGTCAACTGCCTGGCCGGCATCCGTCCCCAGGGGGCTGACGCCGCGCTGCTGGAAAAGACCTTCGTCGCCAACCTCAAGTACGCCGCCGACAAACTGCAGGCGGTCGGCATCAAGCTGGTGATGGAAGCCATCAACACCCGCGACATTCCCGGCTTCTACCTCAACAACACCGCCCAGGCGCTGTCGATCCGCGAACAAGTGGGCAGTGCCAACCTGTTCCTGCAGTACGACAT
Source organism: Pseudomonas sp. LPH60 (assembly GCF_030718165.1). Taxonomy (NCBI): domain Bacteria; kingdom Pseudomonadati; phylum Pseudomonadota; class Gammaproteobacteria; order Pseudomonadales; family Pseudomonadaceae; genus Pseudomonas; species Pseudomonas sp. LPH60. The sequence goes on along the minus strand of NZ_JAVAJH010000001.1, from coordinate 127,727 downwards.
CTATCATATGCAAATCATGGAAGGTGACCTGGCGCGGACCATGGCCAACCACCTCAGCCAGATCAACCACATCCAGCTGGCAGACAACCCTGGACGCAACGAACCCGGCACCGGCGAGATCAACTATCGCTTCCTCTTCGAGCACCTGGACAGCATCGGCTACCAGGGCTGGGTCGGCTGCGAGTACAAACCGCTGACCACCACCGAAGCGGGCCTCGGCTGGCTGAAAACCCACAACGCAATCTGACCCTGGACCTGCGTAGGAGCCGGCTTGCCGGCGAACAGGCCCGCAAGCCTTGCAGCGGCCCTTGCGGCCACCTGCGCTGGCCAGCCAGCTCCTGCAAGGTCCGTTTGAATAGAGGATTTTTATCATGGCTAAAATCGGATTTATCGGCACCGGCATCATGGGTCATCCCATGGCGGCAAACCTGCAGAAAGCCGGCCACTCCCTGCTGCTCTCGGAACACCACGGCAAGGCCCCGGCCGACCTGATCGCCGCCGGCGCGGTGGCCCTGGCCTCGCCCAAAGAAGTGGCCCAGGAAGCCGAATTCGTCATCATCATGGTGCCCGATACCCCTCAGGTCGAAGACGTGCTGCTGCGTGCCGACGGCGTTGCCGCCGGGATCGGCAAGGGCAAGATCGTCATCGACATGAGCTCCATCTCCCCCACCGCGACCAAGGCCTTCGCCGCCAAGATCAACGAGAAAGGCGCGCAGTACCTGGACGCACCGGTATCCGGCGGTGAAGTCGGGGCCAAGGCCGCGACCCTGAGCATCATGGTCGGCGGTGACAGCCAGGCCTTTGAGCGCGCCTTGCCGCTGTTCCAGAGCATGGGCAAGAACATCACCCTGGTGGGGGGCAACGGTGACGGTCAGACCGCCAAGGTGGCCAACCAGATCATCGTCGCCCTGAACATCCAGGCCGTGGCCGAAGCCCTGCTGTTCGCCTCGAAGAACGGTGCCGATCCGGCCAAGGTGCGTGAAGCGCTGATGGGCGGTTTTGCCTCCTCGAAGATCCTCGAAGTGCACGGTGAACGCATGATCAAGGGCACCTTCGATCCAGGCTTCCGCATCAACCTGCACCAGAAGGACCTGAACCTGGCCCTCAGTGGCGCTCGCGAGCTGGGGATCAACCTGCCCAACACCGCCAATACCCAGCAAGTGTTCAGCACCTGCACCGCTATTGGTGGCGGCAACTGGGACCACTCGGCCCTGATCAAGGGCCTGGAACACATGGCCAACTTCTCGATCCGCGATAAGCACTAAGCAGCATCCGTAGCCGCTGCCACAGGCGGCGCCAAGGTTCGCAGGAAACGCCTCACGGCGGGCCAGGGACAGGCCCTGCTGACCTTGTCGCCGCCTGAGGTGGCGGCTACACCCGTTTCAAGCCCCCCATAACAAGAAATCCGGGAGCCCGCCATGTCGGTCGATCCGCAACAATTCCTCCGAGAGCTGTTCGCCACAGCCATCGACGCCGCCCATCCGCAACAGGTTCTCGAAGCCCATCTCCCCAGCGACCGCAGCGGCCGCGTCATCGTCATCGGTGCCGGCAAGGCAGCGGCGGCCATGGCCCAAGTCGTGGAACACAGCTGGCAGGGCGACGTCTCCGGGCTGGTGGTTACCCGCTACGGCCACGGCGCCCCGTGCACCAAGATCGAAGTGGTCGAGGCCGCTCACCCGGTGCCCGACGCGGCCGGCCTGGCCGTGGCCAAGCGGGTACTGGAGCTGGTCAGCAACCTGTCAGAACAGGATCGGGTGATTTTCCTGCTGTCCGGCGGCGGTTCGGCGCTGCTGGCCCTGCCCGCCACGGGCATCACCCTGGCCGACAAGCAGGCCATCAACAAGGCCCTGCTGAAATCCGGCGCCACCATCGGCGAGATGAACTGCGTGCGCAAGCACCTCTCGGCGATCAAGGGCGGACGCCTGGCCAAGGCCTGCTGGCCGGCCACGGTCTACACCTATGCCATTTCCGACGTCCCTGGCGATCTGGCCACGGTCATCGCTTCCGGCCCCACAGTGGCCGATCCGAGTACCTCGGCCGAAGCCCTGGCGATTCTCAAGCGCTATGCCATTGAAGTACCCGCAGCAGTACGCAACTGGTTGCAGAACCCCGACTCGGAAACCGTCAAGCCCGGCGACCCGTGCCTGGAACGCAGCCACTTCCAGTTGATCGCCCGCCCCCAGCAATCCCTGGAAGCCGCCGCGGTCAAAGCCCGCCAGGCCGGCTACAGCCCGCTGATCCTCGGCGACCTGGAAGGCGAATCCCGGGAGGTGGCCAAGGTTCACGCCGGCATCGCCCGCCAAGTGGCCTTGCACGGCCAGCCCCTGGCGGCGCCCTGCGTGATCCTTTCCGGTGGTGAAACCACGGTTACCGTGCGCGGCAAAGGTCGCGGCGGCCGCAACGCCGAGTTCCTCCTGAGCCTCACCGACAGCCTCAAGGGGCATCCCGGGATCTACGCCCTGGCCGGCGATACCGACGGCATCGACGGCTCCGAAGACAATGCCGGGGCGATCATGACCCCGGACAGCTACGCTCGGGCTGCGGCCCTGGGCCTGAGCGCCAGCGACGAGCTGGACAACAACAATGGCTATGGCTACTTCGCAGCCCTGGACGACTTGATCGTCACCGAGCCGACCCGTACCAACGTCAACGACTTCCGCGCCATCCTGATCCTCGAGAACCCCAAACATGACGCCTGACAAGAAAGTCAAAATCCTCGCCACCCTGGGGCCGGCCACCGACAGCATCGAGGACATCCGCGAACTGGTGCAGGCCGGCGTAAACATCTTCCGACTCAACTTCAGCCACGGCAGCCATGCCGACCATGCCCAGCGATATGAGTGGATTCGCCAGATCGAACGCGAACTGAACTACCCCCTGGGCATCCTCATGGACCTGCAAGGACCGAAACTGCGGGTCGGCACCTTCGCCAAGGGCAAGGTGCAGTTGGTACGCGGCCAGGCCCTGCGCCTGGACCTGGACCCGACGCCGGGGACCGCCCAGCGGGTCAACCTGCCACACCCGGAAATCATCGCGGCCCTGGAGCCCGGAATGGACCTGCTTCTGGACGACGGCAAGCTGCGCCTGCGGGTCATCGCCAAGCACGCGGACGCCATCGAGACCACCGTGCTCAATGGCGGCGAACTGTCGGACCGCAAGGGCGTCAACGTGCCCCAGGCCGTGCTCGACCTCAGCCCGCTGACCGCCAAGGACCGCCGCGACCTGAGCTTCGGCCTGGAATTGGGCGTGGATTGGGTGGCGCTGTCCTTCGTGCAACGTCCGGAAGACATCCGTGAAGCCCGTACCCTGATTGGCGACAAGGCCTACCTGATGGCCAAGATCGAAAAGCCTTCCGCCGTGGCCCAACTGCGGGAAATCGCCAAACTGAGCGATGCGATCATGGTGGCCAGAGGTGACCTGGGGGTGGAAGTCCCGGCGGAAAGCGTGCCGCAGATCCAGAAGAACATCATCAGCACCTGCCGTCAGCTGGGCAAACCCGTGGTGGTCGCCACCCAGATGCTGGAGTCCATGCGTTTCTCCCCGGCGCCCACCCGAGCCGAGGTGACCGACGTCGCCAATGCCGTGGCCGAAGGCAGCGATGCGGTGATGCTCTCGGCGGAAACCGCCTCCGGGGAATACCCGCTGGAAGCGGTGCAGATGATGAGCAAGATCATTCGCCAGGTGGAAACCGGCCCCGACTACCAGACTCAACTGGACGTCAGCCGCCCCCAGGCCGAAGCCACGGTATCCGACGCCATCAGCTGCGCGATCCGCCGGGTGTGCAGCATCCTGCCCGTGGCGGTGCTGGTGAACTACAGCGAGTCCGGCAGCTCCACCCTGCGTGCCGCCCGGGAACGTCCTTCGGTACCTATCCTCAACCTGACGCCGAACCTGCAGACAGCGCGCCGCTTGAGCCTGGCCTGGGGCGTGCACTCGGTGGTCAATGACCGCTTGCGCCAGGTGGACGAGGTCTGTGCCACGGCACTGGAAATCGCCCAGGCCCAGGGCCTGGCCAAACGCGGGGATACCGTGGTGATCACCACCGGCGTGCCGTTCGGCCAGCCGGGAACCACCAACTCCCTGCGCGTCGAAACCCTTCTCTGACCCGCCGCAGCGCCCGCGACCTGCAGCGAGCCTCCCAAAGAGGATGCCGCTGGGGTCGAACGCTGCGGTACGACAACCACCGCATTCGCCGACTCTCGTCATGCCTGCACAGTCTTTCAATGCCTTCTGCCCCGACTGGGCCACTGCCTTGCTCAACGGTTTCAGTCAGATTTTCCTCCAGCGCCACCCGCTGTGCGGCCTGCTGTGCCTGCTGGCGATCCTGATCAGCGCCCCGGCCCTGCTCGGGGGCGCCCTGCTGGGTGCCCTGGCCGGCCTGCTCACCGCCCAGCAACGGGGCTATGCCAAGGCCGACCGGCAAGCCGGACTCTTCAGCTATAACGGCGTGCTCCTGGGCCTGCTGCTGAGCCTGTACCTACCCTGGTCAGTGCTGCTGCCGCCGCTGATCATCGCCGCCGCCGGCCTCAGCGCGATCATCACCCAGCAATGGCTGAAACGGGCCCGCAGCCCCGCCAGCCTGCCGGCCTACACCGCGCCCTTCGTGGGCCTGGGCTGGCTGTTGCTGAGCCTGATGGAACCCATGCAATCCATGCCCCAGGCGGTGCCCGGCCTGTCCCTGTGGAGCCTGCTGAGCGGACTGTTCCAGGGCCTGGGCCAGATCATGTTCCTCAGTCAGCCACTGGCCGGGCTGCTGATTCTCCTCGGCCTGCTGCTGGCCAACCGCCGCGCAGCGACCTGGGCCCTGATCGGTTCCGCCAGCGGCCTGGCCTTGACACTGCTGCTGCATGAGCCCGGCCGTGCCCTACTGGGTCTGGGCGGCTACAACTGCGCACTGGTGGCCCTGGCCCTGGGCCAAGGGGCCCGACGTCCGTGGCGGCCACTGGCAGGGATGTGCCTGGCGCTGCTGATCACCCCGGGCATCGTCGCCCTGGGGCTAGCACCCCTCACCGCCCCCTTCGTCCTGGCCTGCTGGCTGATGCATGTCGCCACCCGGGTCCTGGGGCCAGCGCCTGGGGACCACGCACCTTGCGCTCCCCCGGCAACTCCCCCTAGGCTTCGCTGATCTTTGATTCAGGCGACTCCCATGGTTAACCGCGACAACTGGCGCCAGCGCCTCTACGTGATGATCTTCCAGACCGATACGGTGGCCGGAAGACGCTTCGATACGACCCTGCTGCTGATCATCCTCGCCAGCCTGGTGATCGTGATCCTCGACAGCATTGACGAGGTGCACAGCAACTACGCCGACGTCCTGGCGTACATCGAATGGGGCTTCACCCTGATCTTCCTCATCGAGTACGGACTGCGCCTGTATTGCTCCCCCAAACCCCTGCGCTATGCCTTCAGCTTCTATGGCCTGGTGGACCTGCTGGCGATCGTCCCAGGCATCCTCGCCCTGTACTACAGCGACGCCCAGTACCTGTTGATCATTCGTATCATCCGCATGCTGCGGATCTTCCGCGTGCTCAAGCTGTCGCCCTACCTGAAACAGGCCCATTACCTGCTCGATGCCCTGCGCGGCAGCAAGCAGAAGATCCTGGTGTTCCTGCTCAGCGTCTGCACCCTGGTCACGGTGTTCGGCACCCTGATGTACGTGGTGGAAGGCCCGGAACATGGCTTTACCAGTATCCCCAAGGGCATCTACTGGGCCATCGTCACCCTGACCACCGTGGGCTATGGCGATATCGTGCCCAAGACCGTGATCGGCCAGATGATTTCGTCGATGGTGATGATCACCGGTTACTCGATCATTGCCGTGCCTACCGGGATCTTCACTGCGGAACTGGCCAGCGCCATGCGCGGCGAACAGCTCAAGCACGACTGCCCAGTGTGCCGCAAGAACAGTCACGAACCGGCCGCGGCCTTCTGCTCGCGCTGTGGCAACGCGCTGTTCAAGAAAATGGAATAAGCAAAGTACTTTTTAATCTTTAAAGAGATATAGCGCCCCGGCTATAGTCGGCGGCAAATTGCCTTCACTCTCGAACAAAAGGAATGCGCAGTGAAAAAACTCTTCAGCGCCTCGCTTCTGGCCGCCGGCCTGGCCCTGGGCAGCGTCGCCCAGGCCGCACCGACCCTGCTCAACGTGTCCTACGACGTGATGCGCGACTTCTACAAGGACTACAACACCGCCTTCCAGAAACACTGGAAAGCCGAGCACAACGAAAACATCACCCTGCAGATGTCCTTCGGCGGCTCCAGCAAGCAGGCGCGCTCGGTGATCGACGGCCTGCCGGCGGATGTCATCACCATGAACATGGCCACCGACATCAACGCCCTGGCGGACAACGGCAAACTGGTGCCGGACAACTGGGTAACGCGCCTGCCGAACAACAGTGCGCCCTTCACTTCGGCCACCGTGTTCATCGTGCGCAAAGGCAACCCCAAGGCCCTGAAAGACTGGCCAGACCTGCTCAAGGATGGCGTGCAAGTGATAGTGCCCAACCCCAAGACCTCGGGTAACGGCCGCTACACCTACCTCTCGGCCTGGGGCTACGTGCTGAAGAACGGCGGCGACGAGAACAAGGCCAAGGACTTCGTCGGCAAGCTGTTCAAGCAGGCCCCGGTACTGGACACCGGTGGCCGCGCCGCCACCACCACCTTCATGACCAACCAGATCGGCGACGTGCTGGTGACCTTCGAGAACGAAGCGGAAATGATCGCCCGCGAATTCGGTCGCGATCAGTTCGAAGTGATCTACCCAAGCGTCTCCGCTGAAGCCGAGCCGCCGGTGTCGGTGGTGGACAAGGTGGTGGAGAAGAAAGGCACCCGCGCTGCGGCCGAGGAATACCTGAAGTACCTGTGGTCGCCGGAAGGCCAGGAAATCGCCGCCAACAACTACCTGCGCCCACGGGACCCGAAAGTCCTGGCCAAGTACACCGACCGTTTCCCGAAAGTCGACTTCCTCTCGGTGGAGAAGACCTTCGGCGACTGGCGCAGCGTGCAGAAGACCCACTTCAACGACGGCGGGGTCTTCGACCAGATCTATACCAACGCCAAGTGACGCTGGTAGCCCGATAAAAAAAGCGACCGTGAAGGTCGCTTTTTTTATGCCGCCGATCAGGGAGTCACAGAGCCCGCGCCGAACTGAACTGCGCGGCTTCGGCCGCCTGATAACGCTCATCCAGCACCGCCTCCGCCTCGACTTCGATCAACCACTCCGGCAACGACAGCCCGCTGACGATGATCCATGAGGACGCCGGTGGCTGGCTGGCAAAACGCTCGAGCAATACCGCGCTGATGTGCTCCTGCTGATCCCGCGCCGCTTCGGCGATGTAGATCCGCAACATCACCACATCCGCCAGTTGACCTCCCGCCTCGGCCAGAACCTTCTCGATATTGTCGAAGGCCTGCTCGGTCTGCTGCCGCAGGCCCGGTCCTACGGTGCGCTCCTGCTCATCCACCCCCACCTGACCGGACAGCAGCAGGCGTCGACCGCCGCGCACCTCCACCGCCTGGCTGAAACCGTATTGCAGGGAATTGAACACACTGGCTGGGTTGAACGTTGACTTTTCCATAAGGGACTCCCACCGCACTGAACGACCGGAAACCCTAAACCAAGGCCTCAGCGACTTCCACTGCTAGCGCCGCGCAGCAACATTTGGCAACGCAAGCTTCAGCGCGGGGTTGCCAGCCTTGAGCAGGCTGCCCCCAGGGCCCTGAAGACCATGAGCATGCTATCGAACAAGATGTAAGTAAATGTATCATCAGCCCTCGGCAGCGGCACGCCCCGGCCATCTCCAGAGCCTCATGACTCAGAGATTTATTCCCAACAGGAATGAATGCTATCGCCCCGCCCTCTCTACTGAGTGACCGCGCGGTCTCTTAACCTTGTTCCATCCTTTCGCCGCCAAGAGAAACCTGATGACTTCCACGACCCAGGTGCTGCCCGCCAGCAACGTGACAATGACCCGAGGCATGGTGCTGCTGTTCGCCTTCTGCTGCGGCGCCATCGTCGCCAACATCTATTACGCACAACCGATCATCGAGCTGATCGCACCGGACCTGGGCCTGTCCAGCTCCATCGCCAGCCTGATCGTTTCTCTGACCCAGATCGGCTATGCCCTGGGCCTGTTCTTCCTGGTGCCCCTGGGAGACCTGCTGGAAAACCGTCGGTTGATGATCATCACCACCCTGGTGGCCATCGCCAGCCTGCTGGGGGCTGCCTATACCCAGCAGCCCAACGTCTTCCTCCTGGTATCGCTGCTGATCGGCTTCAGCTCGGTGTCGGTCCAGATCCTCATTCCCCTGGCTGCGCACCTGGCCCCCGAGGAGTCCCGAGGACGAGTGGTGGGCGGCATCATGGGCGGCCTGCTGCTGGGCATTCTCCTGGCCCGCCCGGTGTCCAGCGTGGTGGCCGATCTCTTCGGCTGGCGCGCAATGTTCATCGCCGCCGCCGTGCTGATGGCCGCCATCAGCCTGGTATTGATGCTGACCATACCCAAGCGTCAGCCGGCCCACAGCGCCACCTACGGCCAACTGCTGCGCTCCCTGGGCGGCCTGCTGCGCCAGCAGCCGGTCCTGCGCCAGCGAGCCTTCTACCAGGGCTGCATGTTCGCCACCTTCAGCCTGTTCTGGACCGCCGCGCCCCTGGAACTGGCACGGCATCACGGCCTGTCACAAAGCCAGATTGCGATCTTCGCCCTGGTGGGCGCCATCGGCGCCATCGCCGCCCCCATCAGCGGACGCCTCGCGGATGCCGGCCATACCCGCATCGCCTCGCTGCTGGCCATGCTCCTGGCAGCCCTGAGCTTTATCCCGACACTGATCCATCCCGCCTACAGCGTCATCGGCCTGGCAGTGACCGGGGTGGTCCTGGATTTCTGTGTGCAGATGAACATGGTGCTCGGCCAACGGGCGGTGTATGCCCTGGACGCCCACAGTCGCAGTCGCCTCAACGCGCTGTACATGACCAGCATCTTCATCGGTGGCGCCTTCGGCTCGTCGATTGCCAGTGCGGTGTACGAACATGGCGGCTGGCTGGGAGTGGTGCTGGTGGGCAGTGGGTTTCCATTGCTGGCCCTGCTGCGCTTCCTGCTGGTGGCGGACAACCGCCGCGCGGCCCGCGCCTAGGCCGTGCGCCCAGGACCCGGTGAACGTTTTGGCGCACACTGCTCAAGTGCCCCCTTCTCAACCCAGCAAGGACAACCGATGGACCGCCTGGCCGCGATGGAAACCTTTGTACATGTGGTGGAAAGCGGCTCCTTCTCCGCTGCCGCCCGGCGTCTGAACCTGGGTCAGCCCGCCGTATCGAAAAGCATCGCCCAACTGGAGGCCTATCTGCAGGTGCGGCTGTTGCTGCGCTCCACCCGCGGCCTGAGCCCCACCGAAGCCGGCCTGGCCTTCTTCGAACGGGCCAAACGCACCCTGGAGGAAGCCAGCGAAGCGGAAAATGCCGCCCGGGGCTCGGCCTCCCAGTTGCGTGGCACCTTGCGCATCTGTGCGGCGGTGACCTTCGCCCGCCTGCATATCATTCCTCACCTGGGGCCCTTTCTGGAGCAGCACCCCGAGTTGCAGATCGACGTGGTGATGGATGATCACACCATCAATCTGGTGGAGGCGGGAGTCGATGTCGCCTTGCGCATGGGCAGCCTCGCCGACTCGACCCTCATCGCCCGCCAGATCGCCGAGTGCCCGCGCCTGCTGCTGGCCACTCCCGAGTACTTCGCCGAGCACGGCGAGCCGCAGCATCCCGGTGAACTGACCGGGCATCAAGCGGTGATCTACAGCCGGGGGCCCGGTAATCTCTGGCACTTTTCCCAGGGCGACGACGAGCAACGGGTAAGTGTCAGTGGCAGGGTTCGAGTGAATGCCGCAGAAGGCTTGCGCGAATCGGTACTGGCCCACCAGGGGCTGGCAATGGCCTCGCAATGGATGTTTGCCCCGGAGCTGGCCAAGGGTGCGGTCAAGGCCGTGCTCACGGATTGGCAACTGCCCCGGCAACAGCTGTGGGCTGTGTTTCCCGGCGGGCGCCTGGTGAGTGCCAAGGCCCGGGCGTTCGTGGACTATGTGGAGCAGTTGCTGGAGCGTCTGTGAAACCCCGGCCTCAGATCCGCTCGCGCACCAGCACTTCGATATTCGCCGCCTCACCCCAGCGCCGCAGCCGGTCGATCAGGCTCAGGTCGGTTTCACCCACCAGATACAGGACGTCGATGGTCTGGATCGCGGCCCACTGGACGAACTCACTGCTGTCGAACTCGCCAAGACTGGCGAGCTGGAACTCGTTCTCGTAGAAACCCGGGATCACCGGGACCGGGGTGTCCTGGGGGCTGGCTCCGGCAATGAACGGGCAGGACAGGTGCACCACGCCCCATTGCGCCACACGCCAGTTCCTCAGGGCTTCGTCCAGGCGCGCGCGGGCACCGCGGACAAAGCCCAGGCCGTCGATCACTACCCGCCGGTTGACGATCAGCCACAGCTTGCGCCGGCGCGGCGCCTTGAGCAGTACCTCGCCGGTCACCTTGGACGCCCGCAGCGCCAGGGCGATCACCAGCAGCAAAGGTGCGCAGTAGCCATAGAGTCTCTCGGTATGACTGGCCTCGGTCAGGCCATGCAGACGGTGTACCTCGGCCCGCTGGTGCTCCAGCTCACTGAAGGTGTCCCCCAGACGCTGCAGCCATTGCTGCACCAGCGGCGCTGAATACTCACCACGAAGGTCGCCCAGGGCCTGCTGCACCTTGATCACGGCCAAAGCCGAAAGACGCCCATCGGCAGAACGCTCCAATATGCCAAAGCGTTCGCACAGGTTGCTGACCTGGGCGGCATCCTGGGGCTCATGCAGCTCCTGCGCCGCCTTGCAGTGAGCGCTGCCGAGCATGTCGTCGATCTCGGCCAGCACTCTGCGCTGCGCTGCGTCCCGGGCGCTTTGTGCCAGCTGGTAGTCACTCTGGAACCAGTCCACCCGCACCGCCTGGGTGGCGCTGATCAGGGCCAGGGCAGCCAGCAGCAACCAGCCGTAGTCGACTTTCTTCCAGCCGACCTCCCCCAAGCGAAAAACCGAGATCAGGCTCCAGCAGAAGAAGTAGTACATGAAGGCGAAGGCCACCAGCAGGTACACCGGTGCCAGGGACAGATAGATCAGCTCCGGCACGTCCGCCGGCCCCAGGCCGTACAACAGCAACAGGACGCAGACCACGGCCAGCCAGAACAGCATCGGCGCGACATAGGGTTTGTTCAGGTCTTTCTTCATCGGGCGCTCAACGGCTGATACTCAGGAACACCCCGCTGTATCGGCCAGCCTGGGCAGGGCTTAAATAATCCGCTGACCATGGCAAGGCCGGCGCCGGCTCTGGCCCGCGCCTTTGCTGTCAGTCGATGGAGTTGAAAATTACTGGAACTGACGCCCCAGCCCTGCGGGTACACCATGGATGTCGGTGTCTTCCCAGGGACCGTCGGGGCTGATGGAGCGGCTCCAGCCGTTGTTCCAACGGTAATAGGTGCGTTGGCGATAGAAGGTGTTGCTCTGGTTATCCAGCACATAGACCCCCAGCCGCGCATCCCAGTGACTGTGCCCGCCGGGTGGCGGAGCAAAGCTCGCGGAGGTGCGTGGCAGGGGCTTGGCGGCGGGAATCGGCGCCCCGGGCTTGCCTGGCGCGGGAGCCGTGGACGGGGCCGGGCGCGTACTCGGCCCCGCAGGCGGGATGGGTTCAGAGGAGGTCGGCGCCGGCCGGTGGACCGTACAAGCACTCAACCCCAGGACCAGTGACAACAGGGTGATACGAGCGATGGCGGTCATGGCGGCTTCTCTGATTATTGATCCGGACTGTCGATGGTCAGCTGTTGCGCGGCCGTGGTGCTGCTGGGCAGGGGCTGGCTCTGCCCGATCCACTCACCGGCCGTTGGCTGGCCGGCACGGGAAATGCGCGCAACCAGTTGGACTTCAGGGAAGTTCGACAGTTTCAACTGCGGCATCATCGCGTCGCTATCCCCCAGCTCCACAGTGGCCGGCAGGTCGGCGACGGTCAGGCGCTTGGCCGCCAACGGCGCGGGCGGGCCCTGGGTGGCACGGGCGAAGATGAACACGCTGTCACCCGGCTGGACCTTGGCCTTGAGCTCCGCCGCCAGATCGACCCGGACCTTGAGCAAGGCGCCCTTGGCCTTGACCGCAGGCTCGGCCGCGACCTTGCCACCGGCCGCCAGCAGTTTTTCGCTGGCGCGATCAATGCCTCCCTGCAGCGCGGCACGGGAATTGTCCTGCGGCGGCAGTTGCGCCTGCAGGCGCTTCCAGTAATCGATGGCCTCCTGGAAACGCCCGCCTTCGAAAGCGGCGATACCCAGCAACCCGAGACTGGTGACTTCGTTGGGATCGGCCTTCAACGCTTCATCGGTCAAGCCCTGGACCTTGTCCGACCATTGCTTGTTATCGGCGAAGTATTGAGCCTGGGCCCACTGCCCCAACAGCTCGGGCTGGCGTCCGGCCAGGGCCACGGTACGCTCGAAGATCTTCGCCGCGTCCGCTGGACGGTCCTGGGCCATGTAGGTACGCCCAAGGAAATACAGGCCCTCGGCAGAATCCGGCTGGGCCGCCACTGCGCGCTCCAGGCGCCGGGTCATTTCTTCCATGGACTGCGGCGCCTGGGCGAACTCCCGGGTCAGCTCGACCTTGTCGCTGGCACCAAAATGCAGATACAGACCCAAGCCCAGCACCGGTACCAGCAGCGCCGCCAACAGCGGCAGCGGTTTGCCCAGACGCGAGGTCCGCACTGGGCCGCTGCCTTCGGTGTCCGCCAGCAGTTCCCGGGCCGCTTCCGCGCGCCCCGCGTCCATCTGCTCGGCACTGAGCACGCCTTGCGCTTGCTGGCCATGCAGCTCGGCCACGCGCTCTTCATAAAGCGCCACGTTCAGCGCGGTACGATCCTCCTCACGTTGGGCACGACGCTCACGCAATACCGGGATCAACAGGAAACTCAGGGCGATCAGGAGCAGCAGACCTGCTGCAAGCCAGAAATCAATCATGGGGGGTTTTATCCAGCAGTTGGTCGAGGCGCTGACGCTCTTCGACGGAAAGCGTGTTCGGGCTGTCGCTGCGTTCGACGCGACGACGCCGGACTATCACGGCAATGATCACCAGCCCGCCCAGCAACAGGCCGGCAGGACCGAACCAGAGCAAGGCGGTCTTGCCGGTCAGGGCCGGCTTGTAACGCACGAAGTCACCGTAGCGATCCACCATGAAGTCGATGATCTGCTGATTGTCCTTGCCCTCGCCGAGCATGCGGAAAATCTCCTTGCGCAGGTCGGCGGCAATCGGTGCATTGGAATCGGCGATGTCCTGGTTCTGGCACTTGGGGCAGCGCAGTTCCTTGGTCAGCTCGCGAAACCTTTCGCGGTCGGTGTCATTGGCGAACTGGTAGGTATCGATGGCAGCGTGGGCCACGCCAGCGATGCTCAGGCCCAGGATGGCGGCGGCTAACCAGCGCTTCATGGTTTGGCCTCGTCTACCAGGGCCTGGTACTTGGCCGCCAGCTGTTCGCGCCACACCACTTCGTCGATCACCCCGACGAACTTGTCACGGATGATGCCCTTGGCATCGATGAAGAAGGTTTCCGGGGCACCATAGACACCCAGATTGAGCCCCAGGGAGCCCTCCTCGTCACGCACATCCAGCAGGTAGGGATTGTGGAACTCGGCCAGCCACTTCAGGGCGTCGGCATTGACGTCCTTGTAGTTGATGCCGTAGATCACCACGCCCTTCTCGGCCAGCTTGTTCAGCACCGGATGCTCGACCCGGCAGGAAATGCACCAGGTGCCCCAGACGTTGACCAAAGCCGGCTTGCCCAGCAGGTCAGCGCGGGTCAGGGTCTTATCGCCCTGCACCGACGGCAGGGAGAACTCCGGGAACGGCTTGCCAATCATCGCCGACGGCAGCTCGGCCGGGTCCAGATACAACCCGCGATAGAGGAACACCGCCACCACCAGGAACACTGCCAGGGGCAACATCATCATCCAGCGTCTCATGCGGCGGCTCCTGTCATGCCCAGCGCTTCGCGCACGCGGCTTTTAACCTTGACCCGATAACGCCGATCCATCGCCGCCAGCAAGCCACCGAACCCGGTGAGCAGGCCGCCGAACCAGATCCAGCGCACGAACGGCTTGACGTGCACCCGCACCGCCCAGGCGCCATCACCCAGGGATTCGCCCAGGGCGACATACAGGTCACGGGTGAAACCGGCATCGATGCCGGCTTCGGTCATCATCGAACTCTGCACGGTGTACAGGCGTTTTTCCGGGTGCAGCACCGCCACCTCCTTGCCGTTGCGCACCACACGCACAGTGCCCTTGTCGGAAGTGAAGTTCGGCCCTTCGAAATGCTTGGCGCCTTCGAAGATGAACTGATAACCGGCCAGCTCCATGGACTCGCCTGGCTCCAGGCGCAGGTCGCGCTCGGCGCTGTTCTGGCTCGACAGCACCACGCCCAGGGCGCAGATCGCAATGCCCAGGTGCGCCAGCTGCATGCCCCAATAACTGCGAGTCAGGCTTGGCAGGCCCTTGATCAGGCCCTTGTGGCGGGTCTTGTCGAAGATGTCACGCACCCCGGCCAGCAGCACCCAGGCCGCCAGCAAGAAGGTCGCCAACACCGCCCAGTTGAAGTCGCCGTAGGCAATGCCGGCCACCACGGCCAGGGCCACGCTGCCCAGCAGCACCGGACCGAGCATGCCCAGCAGCCATTTCACCGGGGTGTCTTTCCAGCGCACCAGCACGCCCACCGCCATCACCACCATCAGCAGGGCCATCAGCGGAATGAACAGCGCATTGAAATACGGCGGGCCCACCGACAGCTTGGCCCCGGTCAGGGCATCCAGCACCAGCGGATACAGGGTGCCCAGCAGGATCATCGAGGACGCCACCACCAGCACCAGGTTGTTGCCCAACAGCAGGGTTTCCCGGGACCACAGGTTGAAGCCCACATGGCTCTTGACCACCGGCGCCCGCAGGGCAAACAGGGTCAGGGAGCCGCCCACTACGAACAGCAGGAAGATCAGGATGAACACGCCACGCTCAGGGTCCGAAGCGAAGGCGTGCACTGAAGTCAGGACCCCGGAGCGCACCAGGAAGGTCCCCAGCAGGCTCAGGGAAAACGCGGCAATGGCCAGCAGCACGGTCCAGCTCTTGAATACACCGCGCTTTTCCGTCACGGCCAGGGAGTGGATCAAGGCCGTGCCCACCAGCCAGGGCATGAAGGAAGCGTTTTCCACCGGGTCCCAGAACCACCAGCCGCCCCAGCCCAGTTCGTAGTAGGCCCACCAGGAGCCCAGGGTGATACCGATGCCAAGGAAGGCCCAGGCGACGATGGTCCAGGGCCGCGACCAGCGAGCCCAGGCAGCGTCCAGGCGACCGCCCAGCAGCGCGGCAATGGCAAAGGCAAAGGCCACCGAGAAACCGACGTAACCCATGTACAGCATGGGCGGGTGGACGATCAGGCCGATGTCCTGCAACAGCGGGTTGAGGTCACGACCGTCCGCCGGTACCTGGGGCAGGATTCGCGAAAACGGGTTGGAGGTCATGATCAGGAACAGCAGGAAGCCGGTGCTGATCATGCCCATCACCGCCAGCACCCGGGCCAGCATCACTTGTGGCAACTGGCGCGAGAACACCGACACAGCGAAGGTCCAGCCCCCGAGGATCAGCGCCCAGAGCAGCAGCGAACCTTCGTGGGCGCCCCACACGGCGCTGAACTTGTAGTACCAGGGCAAGGCGCTGTTGGAGTTGCTGGCGACATAGGCCACCGAGAAATCGTCACTCATGAAGGCGTAGGTCAGGCAGCCGAAGGCGAATACCAGGAACGCGAACTGGCCCCAGGCTGCTGGCTGGGCCAGGCTCATCCACAGGCGGTCGCCGCGCCAGGCACCCAGCAATGGCACCACCGCCTGGACCAGGGCAAAGCACAGGGCGAGGATCATCGCCAGATGACCGAGTTCGGGAACGAACAGTGCGGAACTCATGGCTTAACCCTCTTTCGCTGGTGTCGGTGCCGACTGGCCGCTGTCTTGCAACGCCTTGGTGACTTCCGGCGGCATGTATTTCTCGTCGTGCTTGGCCAGCACTTCATCGGCCACCACCACGCCATCGGCGTTGAGCTTGCCCAGGGCGACAATGCCCTGCCCTTCGCGGAACAGGTCCGGAAGGATGCCGCGGTAGGTGATGGTCACTGACTTGTTGAAGTCGGTGACCACGAATTTGACGTCCAGGGAGTCGGCGGAACGTTGCAGGGAGCCGGCCTCGACCATGCCGCCAGCGCGAATCCGCGTGTCCAGCGGTGCTTCGCCATTGGCAATTTGGGTCGGGGTGTAGAACAGGTTGATGTTTTCCTTCAGCGCACTGAGGGCCAGACCGACGGCAATGCCGACGCCCACCAGGATCGCCAGGATGATCAAAAGACGCTTTTTACGCAGCGGATTCACTTACCGTTCTCCCGGCGCAGACGACGCGCCTCTTGTTGCAGATAACGCTTGCGCGCCAGGATCGGCGCCACCAGCTCACGAGCCAGGACGACCAGGCAAATGCCATAGGCCGACCAGACGTAGAGGCCGTGATGGCCCATGGCGAGAAAATCGCTGAAGGATGCAAAGCTCATTGTGCGGTCTCCAGGCTGCGTTGGACTTCGGCCTTGACCCAACTGGTGCGGGCTTCGCGCTTGAGCACCTCAAGGCGCATGCGCAGCAACAGCAGCACGCCAAAGAAACAATAGAAACCCAAGGACGTCAGCAGCAGCGGCAGCCACATTTCCACCGGCATGGCGGGCTTTTCGGTGAGGGTGAAAGTCGCCCCCTGGTGCAGGGTGTTCCACCACTCCACCGAGTATTTGATGATCGGGATATTCACCACGCCGACAATCGCCAGTACCGCGCAGGCCTTGGCGGCGCTGTCACGATTGCTGATGGCGGCATTGAGCGCAATCAGACCTGCGTACAGAAACAGCAGGATCAGCATCGACGTTAGTCGCGCATCCCAGACCCACCAGGAACCCCAGGTCGGCTTGCCCCAGATCGCCCCGGTTACCAGGGCCAGGAAGGTGATCGAATGCCCGATGGGCGCCGCGCATTGCAGGGCGACATCGGCCAGTTTCATTTTCCACACCAGCCCGACCACACCGCACACGGCCAGCATGACGTAGCAGGACTGGGCCAGCATCGCCATTGGCACATGGATATAGATGATGCGAAAGCTGTTGCCCTGCTGGTAATCCGGTGGCGCAAAGGCCAGGCCCCAGACGACGCCGATACCGATCAGCAACACGGCGGCGACGCTCAGCCAGGGCAGCAGCTTGCCGCTGATGCCGTAAAACCATTTAGGCGAGCCGAGCTTATGAAACCAAGTCCAGTTCATTCATTGCTTCCATCACGGTTGCTCTTCGCGTTCACGAACAGCCAGGGTCTTTACTGGTTAAAAAACAACCAGACCTCATTATTCGCCGACGCTGATCTTCAGGCCAGCAGCTATTGCAAAGGGTGTAAGGGTCACTGCCAGGGCGGTCAGGCTCCCAAGCCACAGCAGATAACCTGTCGCCGGCATGCCCTGCAGTGCCGCCTGCAGGGCGCCACTGCCGAGAATCAATACCGGGATGTACAGAGGCAGGATCAGTAACGCCAGCAGCAAGCCTCCACGCTTCAACCCCACCGTCAATGCTGCGCCCACTGCGCCCAACAGGCTCAGCACCGGAGTGCCCAGCATCAATGAAGCCAGCAACACCGGCAGGCAGGCGGCAGGCAAGCCGAGCATCAAGGCCAGCAAGGGTGCAAGCAATACCAGTGCCAGGCCGGAAAAGGCCCAGTGTGCCAGTACCTTGGCCAAAACCAGAAGAGGCAGGGGGTGCGACGAAAGGACCCACTGTTCAAGGGATCCGTCCTCGAAATCACTGCGAAAAAGCCCGTCCAGCGAGAGCAGGACGGACAATAAGGCCGCTACCCAGACCAACCCGGGAGACAAGGTTTGCAACAGATTTGTCTCAGGTCCCACGGCCAATGGGAACAGTGCAACGACGATGGCGAAGAACACCAGGGGATTGGCCAACTCCGCCGGGCGTCGGAACAGCAAGCGCGCTTCACGGGCCAGCAATTGGGCAAAGACGCTCATGCCGCCCACCGCCCCAGATCCAGATCGCGGTAGCCGGACGGCATACGGGTCAGCGTGTGGTGAGTGGTCAGGACCACCATGCCGCCACGTTCACAATGATTGGCCAGGTGCTCCTCGAGCTGGGCCACCCCCTGTTTGTCCAGGGCGGTAAAGGGCTCGTCAAGGATCCACAGCGGCGGGCCGTCCAGATACAGCCGGGCCAGGGCCACACGACGCTGCTGGCCGGCAGACAGGGTGTGACAGGCGACGTCCTCGAAGCCGCGCAGGCCGACGGCCGCCAGGGCCTGCCAGATAGCGTCGCGCGTTGCCGACTGGTGCAAGGCACAGAGCCAGTTGAGGTTTTCCTCGGGGGTCAGGACATCCTTGATTCCGGCGGCATGGCCAATCCACAACAGGTTGCGCGCCAGTTCGGCGCGCTGGGCATGCAAGGGCTGGCCATTGAGCAGCACCTGACCGCTGGTGGGTTGCATCAGGCCGGCGAGCAAACGCAGCAGGCTGGTCTTGCCACTGCCGTTGGGGCCACTGATCTGTACCATGTCTCCGCCGGTCAGACGCAACTCCAGGTGTTCAAACAGCATCCGCCAGTCGCGCTCACAGGCGAGTGCTACGGCTTCGAGAAGAGGGCTGGTCAAGGGATGGTGGGCCTTTACGGGTTCAAGTCGGCAGTGGAGCGGCCGTTAAAGGGATGCAGGATAAATGCATTGGCGGCCTGTTCTAGAGAGCTGCGTCAAACATTTGCAATGTTTTCCCCACTCCCCCAAAGACGGGCGGCATTATACATGCGAAGCCCTACTCTCAAGAGGGCTAATTTCCACAGGTTGTGTCCGAATGACTGGCGAAATAAACATCCTGCCACTGCCCCAGGCGCCCGCTCCCGGCCCCTCGCGCCCTCAGCCGATCAGCGGCGAATTGCTCAAGCTGGTGCCGCCACTGGAAGGCCTGATTGCCGCCGGTCAGAGCGCCAAGGCTGAAGTGCTGTCGCTCAAGCAGACCGACCAGACCTTCCAGCTGCTGCTCAAGGTGACCCTGGACAACGGCCGGCAAACCACCGTGCAAGCCACCAGCAGCCAGCCCTTGCCCCAGGGCACCAGCCTGGCGGTGATCCAGCCTTCGGCCGGCAACCTGGCGATCACCGTGCAGCAGGCCATCGCCTCCAGCGTCGCCGCCCTGACGCGCCTGGATACCAGCCAACTGCCCGCCGGCACCCTGCTCCAGGGCAAGGTGCTGACTACCCAGCTCCTGCCCCAGGGCAGCAATCAGCCGGCGATCTACCGTTCCCTGGTGAGCCTGCTCAACACCGCGCAAAGTGGCGCCACCTTGAGCATCGACAGCCCGCAGCCGCTGCGTATCGGCAGCCTGCTCAGCGCCCAGGTCTCGGATGCACAGACCCTGAACTTCGTCCCTCTGGGCAACCGCCAGGAACAACTGGCCATCGCCGCACAACTGGCCAGCCAGCAAAGCCGCCAGGGTTCCCTGAACGGATTGATCAACCTCCTGCAGAACCTGCCCGCCGACAGCGAACTGGCCACTTCCTCCGCCGACCTGCGGGCCGCCGTGGAGCGCTTGCTGGCCGGCCTGCCGGACCATCAGCAGTTGAGCACCACGCGCGGCGTGGCCCAGGCTCTGCTGGGCAGCGGCCTGTTTCTGGAAGCCAAGCTGCTGGCCGGCACCAATCCCGGTCAGACGCCAGACCTGAAGGGCGACCTGCTGCGCCTGATCGCTCAGTTGACCCCGGGGCTACCCTCCTCCAGCAGCTTCAATGCGATCATCGCCGCCAACACCCTGGCGCAATCGCTGCCGAGCTTCGTGCGCAGCGCCCTGGGCACCCTCGGCCAGGTCAGCGCCAAGACCTCACCCAGCGGCTTCCCGCTGCCGGAGCGTCTGCTGCAAAGCCTGGAAGGTGAAGGCGATCTGCAACAGTTGCTGCGCCTGGCCGCCGCCGCGGTATCACGCCTGCAGAGCCATCAACTGGCGAGCCTGGAACAGAGCGGCCAGACCGACGATGGCCGGCAACTGACCACCTGGCAGCTGGAAATTCCCATGCGCAACCTGCAGGACATCGTGCCCTTGCAGGTCAAAATGCAGCGCGAAGAAGCGCCGGAGCCTGAGCCGCAACAAAAACGTGAAGAGCGAGAACCCAAGCAGGCCTTGTGGCGGCTCGATCTGGCCTTCGACCTGGAGCCCCTGGGCCCTTTGCAGGTCCAGGCACAACTGATTCAAGGTCGGCTGTCCAGCCAGCTGTGGGCCGAACGCCCCTACACCGCGAGCCTGATCGAAAGCCACCTGGGCAACCTGCGCGAACGCCTGCTGGCTTCAGGGCTGGATGTCGGTGACCTGGACTGCCACCTGGGCATCCCGCCCCAGGGCCCGCAAACCCGATTGGAACAACGCTGGGTCGACGAAACCGCATGAAACACTCACCTCCTCCACGCCAGGCCATTGCCCTCAAGTACGACGGCCAGCAAGCCCCGACCCTGACCGCCAAGGGCGACGATGAACTGGCCGAAGCCATCCTGAAGATCGCCCGGGACTATGAAGTGCCGATCTATGAGAATGCCGAGCTGGTGAAGCTGTTGGCGCGCCTGGAGTTGGGCGAGAGCATTCCACCGGAGCTGTACCGGACCATCGCCGAAATCATCGCCTTCGCCTGGAACCTCAAGGGCAAGTTTCCGGCCGGGCATGATCCGCATCAGGTGGAACTGGAGAAAGACATCACCGAGCGCGGTGACGATTATTGAAGAGAAGCCGCGGCAAGCGCTGAGTCGCAAGCTTCCCTCGGGAAGCTTGCGACTTGTGGCTAGCCCTTGTGCAGCTTGCTGACCAGCTCCGCCTCGGCCTGGGTCAGGCCGCAGGACTGGGTCAGCTCGTCGACACTGGCGCCCATGCCCACCAGGCGCGCGGCCTGGGCGAAGGACAGGCTGGAGGGGTCACGCTGCTCCAGTTGGGCCAGTTTGTCCGGCAACGGCGCCACCACCGCTCGCAGCTCATGCAGATCCTCACCCATGCGCACCGTACCGCTCTGGTAATGATCGACGCGCTTGGCCAGCTCCTTGATCCGCTGGTCGCGCACGGCATCGCCTTCGGCCTGCTGGGCGGCGATCTGCCGCTGATTGCGGGTGTACGACAGGAATAGCGCCACAGTGGCGACCCAAAGGATCGCCAGGACAATCACCGCTACCTCGAGGATCAATCAGATACTCTCCAGTTCCGACCATTCCTCTTCGCTCATCATCTTGTCCAGTTCAACCAGAATCAGCAGTTCGCCGTTCTTGTTGCAGACACCCTGAATGAACTTGGCCGACTCTTCGTTACCGACATTCGGCGCGGTCTCGACTTCCGACTGACGCAGGTAAACCACTTCCGCCACGCTGTCGACCATGATCCCGACCACTTGCTTGTCGGCTTCGATGATGACGATCCGGGTGTTGTCGTTGACTTCGGTCGGCACCAGGCCGAAACGCTGACGGGTGTCGATCACGGTGACCACATTGCCCCGCAGGTTGATGATCCCCAGCACATAGCTGGGAGCACCCGGTACCGGAGCGATCTCGGTGTAGCGCAGGACTTCCTGGACGCGCATCACGTTGATGCCGTAGGACTCGTTATCCAGCTTGAAGGTGACCCATTGCAGGATCGGATCTTCGGAACCCTGTGCAGACGACGACTTATTCATACCCTGACCCCTCAAAAAACCGTTGAAAACGGCGTGTGTTCTGTGTGGCCACGTCCGACGGACATAGCCTGTTGTTGGTTTACTTCGGTTTGTGGGCCGCTTGACTGATAGCCATCTGCTTGGCGCCGCCGGTGGCAATCAACTCGGCCAGTTCAGCAACGTCAAGCAAGGCGCACATATGCTCAATCACCGTGCCGGCCAGCCACGGACGCTGGCCACGATGACTGCGCCACTTGATTTCGTTGGGGTCCAGGCGCAGGGAGCGACTGACCTGATGCACTGCCAGCCCCCACTCGTAGCCCTGGACCGAGATCACATACTGCAAGCCCTGGCGAAAATCATCACGGTAGCGATCCGGCATGACCCAGCGAGCGGTATCCAGGACTTTCAGATTACCGGCCTGGCTCGGCAGGATGCCGAGGAACCATTCCGGCTGGCCGAACAGCGGTGTCAGCTCCTGCCCTGCCAGGGAATAGATCGACCCCAGGCACACCAACGGCACTGCCAGGGTCAGGCCGGCGACATCGAACAACAGGCACTCGAAAGGTTCGGCCGCCCAGCTGGGACGGTCGCTACCGGAAACCGGAGGCGGTGTATTGTTCGGCGGCAGATGAACTTCCACCAGTGGCGGCACCAGGGCCTGGAGCATCGGCACCACCGGCGAGATCGAGCTCGGCAAGGGTTCCGGCGCCTCCATTACCGCAGGTGCAGGTGCAGCATCCCGGACAGCAGGTGCCGCCTGGTGCTGGGCCTGTGCGTCCCGCGCCTGCTCTTCCAACACTGCAGCCTGGAACTCATCCAGCACTTCGCTGGAAGCCTGGGACATTACCGGCGGGACCGGCGGAGCAACCTGGACCGGAGGCTCCGGTAGCTGTTCCTCTTCGGTAGCATCCTGCAGCAAGGCGTCCAGGTACGATTGCAGCGCCAGCTGAGGCCGGCTCTTGATATCCAGAGGACGGTTCATGAGGATGCCCACGCAAAAACCCCGATACAGTGATCTGTAGGGGTTATCGGCCGAGCAGTCGAGTGACTTGAATAGCGCTTCACGTCAAGCCACCTGCGCCACGAGTTGTTGGGCCAGCAGATGCTTGAGCAAGGCCTTGTAGGCCAGTACACCGCGGCTCTTGCCATCGAACTGAGATGGGGTGACCCCTGCCCGGCTGGCATCCCGCAAGCGGGTATCCACCGGGATATAGCCCTGCCAGATTTCGTCGGGAAACTTGTCCCGCAGGATCCGCAGAGTGCCCAGGGAAGCCTGGGTCCGGCGGTCGAACAGGGTCGGCACAATGGTGAACGGCAGCGGCTGCTTGCGCGAGCGATTGACCATCGCCAGGGTGTTGACCATGCGCTCCAGCCCCTTGACCGCCAAGTGCTCGGTCTGCACCGGGATCACCAACTGCTGGCTGGCCGCCAGGGCGTTGACCATCAACACACCGAGCAGCGGTGGGCTGTCGATCACCGCGTAATCGAAGTCCTGCCACAGCTGTGCCAGGCTCTTGGCGATCACCAGGCCCAAACCACTCTGCCCCGGTGACTGACGCTCAAGGGTGGCCAGGGCGGTGCTCGACGGCAACAGTGAAATGCGCTCATGGCTGGTGCCCAGCAACAACTGGCCCGGCAGGTCCTGGGGCACATTGCCCTTGTGCAGGAACAGGTCGTAGCTGCTGTGCTCCAGGCTGTCCGGGTCATAGCCGAAGTAGCTGGTCATGGAACCGTGGGGGTCGAGATCGACCACGACCACGCGCTTGCCCGCCTCGGCCAGCAAACCGGCTAAAGCGATGGAACTGGTGGTTTTACCGACACCACCCTTTTGATTGGCAACTGCCCAGACTCTCATTCGGTTTGTTCCTCCCGCCCGGCCACAGCGGGGCGAGACATAGCGCTAAGTTATAAAGCGGGTGACGGAGAATTGACGGCGCTTCCCTGTACCGGCGTTTTCACTGGGGTTGGTGCAGTTTGTGTGCCAGCACGCTTGAGTGCCGCATCCGGTGTCGCGTTGGCGGTTCCGGTACCGGTCAGGCTGCGACGCACATCCAGGTTGCGCGATACCACCAGCACCACCCGGCGATTGCGTGCCCGGCCTTCGGCGGTGGCATTGTTGGCCACCGGCTGGAACTCGCCATACCCCACCGAAGCCATTCGCGCGGGGTTCACCCCCTGCATCGCCAGCATCCGCACGATGCTCGCCGAGCGGGCCGAAGACAACTCCCAGTTGGTCGGGTACTGCGCGGTCTGGATCGGCAGGTTGTCGGTGAAGCCTTCGACATGAATCGGGTTGTCGAAGGGTTTGAGGATCTTCGCCACCTTGTCGATGATGGTGAACGCCTGATCGCTGGGCATGGCATCGCCGCTGCCGAACAACAGGCTGGAGTTGAGTTCGATCTCCACCCACAACTCATTGCCACGCACGGTCATCTGGTTGGAGCTGATCAGGTCGCCAAAAGCGGCGCTGATGTCATCGGCGATGCTTTTCAGCGGGTCACTGCCACCGGAGATCCCGGCGTCGGTCTGTTCGCTGTCCTTGACCAGCGGCTTGGCCGGGGTCACGGTCTTGGGCCGCTCGTCACCGATGGGAATCGGCTTGAGACTGCGATCGGAGTCGGTGAAGACCCCGATCAAGGCTTCGGAAATCACCTTGTACTTGCCCTCGTTGATCGAGGAGATGGAGTACATGACGACGAAAAACGCGAACAGCAAAGTGATGAAGTCGGCGTAGGAAACCAACCAGCGTTCGTGGTTGACGTGTTCTTCTTGCTGGCGACGACGAGCCATAATCAGTCCATGAAGCCTTGCAGCTTCAACTCGATGGAGCGAGGGTTTTCGCCTTCGGCAATCGACAGAATGCCTTCGAGCAACATTTCCCGGTAACGGGACTGGCGCAAGGCAATGGCCTTGAGCTTGGCCGCGATCGGCAACAGCACCAGGTTGGCACTGGCCACACCGTAGATGGTGGCGACGAAGGCCACGGCAATACCACTGCCCAACTGCGATGGATCAGCCAGGTTGCCCATCACGTGGATCAGGCCCATCACCGCACCGATGATGCCGATGGTCGGCGCATAGCCGCCCATGCTTTCGAAGACCTTGGCAGCCTCGATATCCCGGCTTTCCTGGGTGTAGAAGTCCACTTCAAGGATGCTGCGGATGGCTTCCGGCTCGGCACCATCGACCAACAGCTGCAAGCCTTTGCGCGAATAGGTGTCAGGCTCGGCGTCCGCCACGCCTTCCAGGCCCAGCAGGCCCTCCTTGCGCGCGGTCAGGCTCCAGTTGACCACCCGATCGATGCCCCCGGGCAGGTCCACCCGAGGCGGAAACAGAATCCACACCAGGATCTGCATGGCTCGCTTGAAGGCACTCAAAGGCGACTGCAGCAAGGCCGCGCCGATGGTGCCGCCGAGCACGATCAGTGCCGCCGGGCCATTGGCCAGGGCCGACAGGTGACCCCCTTCCAGGTAGTTGCCGCCGATGATGGCGACAAACGCCATGATGATCCCGATTAGGCTGAGCACATCCATCAGAGACAGGCCTCGACCAGATGCCGCCCGATGTCGTCCAGGCTGTACACCGCGTCCGCCAGATTGGCTTTGACGATGGCCATGGGCATGCCATAGATCACGCAGCTGGCTTCATCCTGGGCCCAGACCGCGCTGCCGCCCTGCTTGAGCAGGCGGGCGCCTTCGCGACCGTCGGCGCCCATGCCGGTGAGGACCACCGCCAGAACTTTGTCGCTGTAGGACTTGGCCGCAGAACCGAAGGTGATGTCCACGCACGGCTTGTAGTTCAGACGCTCATCGCCAGGAAGAATCTTCACCGCGCCACGACCGTCGATCATCATCTGCTTGCCGCCCGGCGCCAGCAGCGCCAGGCCTGGACGCAGGATGTCGCCATCCTCCGCTTCCTTGACGCTGATCCGGCACAGCTTGTCCAAACGCTCGGCAAAGGCCTTGGTGAAGGCCGCGGGCATATGCTGAATCAGCACGATAGGTGCCGGGAAGTTGGCCGGCAGTTGGGTCAGGACCCGCTGCAGCGCCACCGGGCCACCGGTGGAAGTACCGATCGCCACCAGCTTGTAGGCCTTGCGCTTGGGCGCTGGCGATGCCGGGCCGGCAGCCGGTGCAGGAGCACGGACAGGAGCAGGCGCAGGCGCCGGACGACTGCCGCCAAAGCTCGACGGCGCCGGAGCCGGTGCAGCCGGTTGCGGCGCCGGGGCGCTGTAGCTGCTGAAACGGCGATTACTGCGCGAAATGCTGTGGACTTTCTCGCACAGCAGTTGCTTGACCTTCTCGGGATTGCGCGAGATGTCTTCGAAATTCTTCGGCAGGAAATCCACAGCCCCGGCATCCAGCGCATCGAGGGTCACTCGAGCGCCTTCGTGGGTCAGGGAAGAGAACATCAGGACCGGCGTCGGGCAGCGCTGCATGATATGCCGCACTGCGGTGATGCCATCCATCATCGGCATCTCGTAGTCCATGGTGATCACGTCCGGCTTGAGGGCCAGGGCCTGATCGATCGCCTCTTTACCATTGGTCGCCGTACCGACGACCTGGATATTCGAATCCGCTGAAAGAATTTCCGAGACGCGGCGGCGGAAAAAACCCGAATCGTCCACCACCAGGACTTTGACTGCCATAAACACTCCGTTAGGTGGGGCGAGGCCAACCGCCCCTCCCCGCCGAATCAAATACGCCGTGCGGCGTAACGCTTGAGCATGCTCGGAACATCGAGAATCAGAGCGATGCGGCCGTCACCGGTAATGGTGGCGCCGGACATGCCCGGGGTTCCCTGAAGCATTTTGCCCAAGGGCTTGATGACCACTTCTTCCTGACCTACCAGTTGATCGACGACAAAACCGATCCGCTGGGTGCCCACCGAAAGGATCACTACGTGGCCTTCACGCTGCTCTTCATGAGCCGCGGAACTGACCAGCCAGCGCTTGAGGTAGAACAGGGGCAGTGCCTTGTCACGCACGATCACCACTTCCTGCCCATCCACCACATTGGTGCGGGACAGGTCGAGGTGGAAGATTTCGTTGACGTTGACCAGCGGGAAGGCGAACGCCTGGTTGCCCAGCATCACCATCAGGGTCGGCATGATCGCCAGGGTCAACGGCACCTTGATGACGATCTTCGAACCCTGGCCCTTGGTCGAGTAGATGTTGATCGAGCCATTGAGCTGGGAAATCTTGGTCTTCACCACGTCCATGCCCACGCCACGGCCGGAGACGTCGGAGATCTCGGTCTTGGTGGAGAAGCCCGGGGCGAAGATCAGGTTGTAGCACTCGGTGTCGCTCAGGCGGTCGGCCGCGTCCTTGTCCATCACGCCGCGCTTGACGGCAATGGCTCGCAGAACGTTGGGGTCCATGCCCTTGCCGTCGTCGGAAATCGACAGGAGGATGTGGTCACCTTCCTGCTCCGCCGCCAGCACCACTTTGCCGCCACGGGCCTTGCCCGAGGCCTCGCGCTCTTCCGGCGACTCGATGCCATGGTCCACCGCGTTGCGCACCAAGTGCACCAGTGGATCGGCCAGGGCCTCGACCAGGTTCTTGTCGAGGTCGGTTTCTTCCCCCACCAGCTCCAGGTTGATCTCTTTCTTGAGCTGTCGGGCCAGGTCGCGAACCAGACGCGGGAAGCGCCCGAACACCTTCTTGATCGGCTGCATGCGGGTCTTCATCACCGCGGTCTGCAGGTCGGCGGTCACCACGTCCAGGTTGGACACCGCCTTGGACATGGCTTCGTCGCCGCTGTTGAGCCCCAGGCGCACCAGACGGTTACGCACCAGCACCAGCTCGCCCACCATGTTCATGATTTCGTCCAGGCGCGCAGTATCGACCCGCACCGTGGTTTCTGCTTCGCTGGCAGGCTTTTCCGCTGGTGGCGCCGCTGCGGCACGAGCCGGTGCCGGCGCTGCAGCCGCTGCCGGTTTTGCCGCCTCGGCCTTGGCTTCGGGCTTCTTGGCCACGGGCTTGGCGACGGCGGTGCTGGTTGCAGCAGCCGGTGCCGCAGCAACAGCCGCTGCCGGTTTGGCCGCACCCGGAGCCTCAGAGAACTTGCCCTTGCCGTGCAGCTCATCGAGCAGGGATTCGAATTCGTGATCGGTGATCAGGTCGCTGCCGGCTGCGGCGGCGCTTGGCGCCGGCGCGGCAGGCACCGCGGCCACTGCTGACTCCAGTGCGTCCACGGCAAAGTTGCCCTTGCCATGCAACTGGTCCAGCAGGGCTTCGAATTCGTCATCGGTGATTTCGTCGCCAGCCGCGGCAGCACCAGCGGCAGCAGGAGGCGCTGCGGGAGCTACAGCATCGGGAGCGAACTGCCCCTTGCCATGCAGCTGGTCCAGCAGGGACTCGAACTCGGCATCGGTGATCTCGTCGCTGGCAGGCTCACCCTCGGCCACCGGTGCGGCAGCAGGCGCAGCCTCGGCGTCGGCCTTGGCGGCATTCAGCGAGTCGAGCAAGAGTTCGAATTCGTTATCGGTGATATCCCCTGATGGGGCCTCAGCCTCGGGCTCAGGCTCGACAGCGACTTCGGCCACTTCTTCGACCGCCGGCGCTGCAGGTTCGGCACCGGCAGGCTCAGCGAGGCGCGCCAAGGCGGCCAGCAGCTCAGGTGTCGCGGCAGTGATTTCGGTGCGCTCACGGACCTGGCTGAACATGCCGTTCACCGCGTCCAGCGCCTCGAGCACCACGTCCATCAGCTCCGAATCGACCCGTCGCTCACCCTTGCGCAGGATGTCGAAGACGTTCTCGGCGATGTGGCAGCACTCCACCAGCTCATTGAGCTGGAGGAAGCCGGCGCCCCCTTTAACAGTGTGAAAACCGCGAAAAATTGCATTGAGCAAGTCCGCATCATCTGGCCGGCTTTCCAGCTCGACCAGTTGTTCGGACAGTTGCTCTAGAATCTCGCCGGCCTCAACCAGGAAATCCTGAAGGATCTCTTCATCGGCGCCGAAGCTCATTAATGGGTGCTCCTAGAATCCAAGGCTGGAAAGCAAATCGTCTACATCGTCCTGACCGGACATAACGTCTTCCCGTTTATCGGCATGAATCTGCGGACCTTCACCCTTGGCGAGATGTTTTTGCGGATCTTTTTCAGCGAGGATCGATTCACGGTCATGTTCGATGCCAGCGAAACGATCGACCTGACTGGCCATCAAGACGAGTTTGAGCAGATTGCTCTCGACTTCCGTGACCAACTGGGTCACACGCTTGATCACCTGACCGGTCAGGTCCTGGTAATCCTGCGCCAGCAGAATGTCGTTGAGGTGGCCCGAGACGGTGCGGGTTTCCTGCTCGCTACGCGTCAGGAAACTGTCGACCCGGCGTGCCAGTTCGCGAAACTCTTCAGCGCCGACCTCGCGCCGCATAAAGCGCCCCCAGTCTGCGCTCAAGGCCTGGGCTTCAGTGCTCAGGCCATTGACCAACGGAGTGCTGATCTCCACCAGATCCATGGTGCGGTTGGCGGCGGCTTCCGTGAGCCGGACCACATAGGACAGGCGCTCAGTGGCATCCGTGATCTGTGAAACTTCCTCGGCTTGCGGCATGTGCGGGTCAATCTGGAAATTGACGATCGCGCTATGCAGCTCGCGGGTGAGCTTGCCCACTTCCTGATACAGGCCGCGGTCACGGGTCTGATTGAGCTCATGGATCAATTGCACCGCTTCGCCAAACCTGCCCTTTTCAAGGCTTTCGACCAGTTCCAGCGCATGTTTTTTCAGGGTCGACTCAAAGTCGCCCAGTGAAGATTCGTTATGCTCCATAGCTCCCCCGTGGCGGAATGGCTACGTACATCAACCGATGCGTTCGAAGATCTTTTCGATCTTCTCTTTCAACGCCTGAGCCGTGAATGGTTTGACGACATAGCCGTTTACGCCGGCCTGGGCCGCTTCGATGATCTGCTCGCGCTTGGCTTCAGCAGTCACCATCAATACCGGCAGGTGCTTGAGTTTTTCATCGGCCCGCACGTGGCGCAGCAGGTCGATACCGGTCATGCCCGGCATGTTCCAGTCCGTTACCAGAAAGTCGATGCTCCCGCTGTTGAGTACCGGAATGGCGGTAGTGCCATCGTCGGCCTCGACCGTGTTGGTGAAACCCAGATCACGCAACAGGTTTTTTATGATCCGCCGCATCGTTGAAAAGTCATCAACGATGAGGATTTTCATGTTCTTGTCCAATTCGACCTCCAAGCAGTCTTAAACGCATCCAGCACCTGAACGCGCCATTCAATCAATTCGGCATAACACACAACGACTGCATGGAGCACATACTGCAAGACCGGTGCAGCGCTTGCTTCACCGGTCCTGATCGCAGTGTCCCCACACTGCCTGTCAGCGCGCTCGCCACTCCCCCAAACGCCCCCGCAAGCGGGCTGCGCACTGGCTGTGTAACTGGCTGACCCGCGACTCGCTGACCCCCAGGACCTCACCGATTTCCTTGAGGTTCAGCTCTTCGTCGTAGTACAGCGCCAACACCAGTCGCTCGCGCTCCGGCAAATTGGCAATCGCATCCGCCAACGCAGCCTGGAAGCGTTCATCCTCCAGGTCCCGTGACGGCTCGAGATGAGCACTGGCGCCATCCTCATGCAGCCCTTCATGTTCGCCGTCCTGCAACAGATCGTCGAAACTGAACAGGCGGCTGCCCAAGGTGTCGTTCAAAATCCCGTAATAATCGTCGAGACTCAATTGAAGTTCGGCCGCAACTTCGTGATCTTTAGCATCGCGACCGGTTTTAGCTTCAATTGCGCGAATGGCATCACTGACCATGCGCGTATTACGGTGCACCGAACGCGGTGCCCAATCGCCTTTGCGAACCTCGTCAAGCATCGCCCCTCGGATACGGATACCCGCGTAGGTTTCGAAACTCGCCCCCTTGCTCGCGTCGTACTTGGTCGACACTTCGAGCAAACCGATCATTCCGGCCTGAATCAGGTCTTCCACCTGAACACTGGCCGGCAACCGCGCCAGCAGGTGATAGGCAATACGCTTGACCAGTGGCGCATAGCGCTCGATCAATTCGTATTGGCTGTCACGTGCCGACTTCTTGTAGAGGTTGTAGCCGCTGGCAGTCATAGCACCGGTCCCGCTGTTTGATGCACTAGGCGCTCGACAAAAAACTCCAGATGCCCGCGTGGGTTAGCCGGCAACGGCCAGGTATCGACTTTTTGCGCGATGGCCTTGAACGCCAATGCACACTTCGAACGAGGAAAGGCTTCATAGACCGCACGCTGCTTTTGCACGGCCTTGCGTACGCTTTCGTCGTAGGGAACTGCGCCGACGTATTGTAAGGCCACGTCCAGGAAACGATCCGTGACCTTGGTCAATTTTGCAAACAGGTTGCGCCCTTCCTGAGGACTCTGGGCCATGTTGGCCAAGACCCGGAAACGGTTCATGCCGTAATCGCGGTTGAGCAACTTGATCAGCGCGTAGGCGTCGGTGATGGAGGTCGGTTCGTCGCAGACCACCAGCAACACTTCCTGGGCAGCGCGGACGAAACTGACTACCGAGTCACCAATGCCCGCAGCAGTGTCAATCACCAGCACATCGAGATTGTCGCCGATGTCGCTGAAGGCCTGGATCAGGCCCGCATGCTGGGCAGGACTCAGGTGCACCATGCTTTGGGTGCCCGAGGCGGCCGGAACGATGCGAATGCCGCCAGGCCCCTGGAGCAGCACGTCGCGCAGCTCACAGCGCCCTTCGATGACATCCGCCAGGGTGCGTTTGGGGGTCAGACCCAGTAGGACATCGACGTTGGCCAGTCCCAGATCGGCGTCCAGCAGCAAGACCCGCCGACCGAGCTCAGCCAGAGCCAGGGACAAGTTCACTGACACATTAGTCTTGCCGACGCCACCTTTGCCGCCGGTCACCGCAATCACCTGTACGGGATGCATGCTGCCCATGTTCTTTCTTTACCTTGTCTTACTTAGACGGGGCCACATAACTGGCTGCGCGTTCACCATTGGAACAATGCATGGCAGACCATCGATGTAGATACACTGCAATCTATTCATGTCTACCTCAGCCGACCCGCTTGGTCGGGCTGTGATAGAGGTCAGCGAACATGTCGGCCATGGCTTCTTCGCTGGGTTCTTCCTGCATCTGCACACTGACAGCACGACTCACCAACTGGTGGCGGCGAGGCAGATGCAAATCGTCGGGAATCCGTGGGCCATCGGTGAGATAGGCCACTGGCAATTCGTGACTGATGGCCAGGCTCAAGACCTCGCCAAGACTAGCTGTTTCATCCAGTTTCGTGAGGATGCAACCGGCCAGACCGCAGCGCTTGTAGCTGTGGTAGGCGGCCGTCAGCACCTGCTTCTGGCTGGTGGTGGCCAGCACCAGGTAATTCTTCGCCCGAATCCCACGACCGGCCAGGCTTTCCAGTTGCATGCGCAACGCCGGGTCGCTGGCTTGCAGGCCGGCGGTGTCGATCAACACCACGCGCTTGCGCAGCAGCGGGTCCAGGGCTTGAGCCAGGGACTGACCAGGATCGACATGGGTCACCGACACATTAAGGATGCGCCCCAGGGTCTTGAGCTGCTCCTGGGCGCCAATACGGAAGCTGTCCATGCTCACCAGAGCAATGTTCTGTGCGCCGTACTTGAGTACATAGCGCGCTGCCAGCTTGGCCAGGGTGGTGGTCTTGCCCATGCCGGCAGGGCCGACCATGGCAATCACGCCCCCCTCTTCGAGCGGCTCGACTTCCGGGGTCTGGATCATCCGCGCCAGGTGCGCCAGCAACATGCGCCAGGCCTGGCGGGGCTCGTCGATTTCGCTGATCAGTGCCAGCAGGTCGCGCGCCAGCGGGCCGGACAGGCCGATGCGCTGCAGGCGACGCCAGAGGTTGGCCTGCTCCGGGCGGCTGCCCTGCAACTGGCTCCAGGCCAGGGAGCCCAACTGCACTTCCAGCAGCTCACGCAGACCGTTGAGTTCGAAACGCATGGAGTCCAAGGCCCGGTTATCGGGCGCCGGAGCAACAGGAGCCGGGGCCGGACGCGGACGCTCGGTCAGGGTCGGCTCGATCAGCGGCTCGGCGGCAGTCAACGGCAGACCGGCGAACAACTGGCGATTGGTGATCGAGGCACTGTCGCCCTCGCCCCGCAGGCTCAGTTCGGCCTGGGCGGTGACGATACGCGACTGGGTCTTGCGCAACTCGTCTTCAAGTTCCATGTTCGGAACCCGCGGCGACAAGGCTGACAACTTGTAATCCAGGGCAGCCGTCAACTCGACGCCCCCGGCAATCCGCCGGTTGCCGATGATGGCGGCTTCAGCGCCCAACTCATCACGAACCAGTTTCATGGCCTGACGCATATCGGCGGCGAAAAAACGCTTAACTTGCATAACCCACTACCTCAGCCGTTGGGCCCTACTGTCGCAACGATGGTCACTTGCTTGTTGTCGGGAATTTCCTGGTACGCCAGCACATGCAACCCGGGAACGGCGAGACGCCCGAACCGCGAGAGCATGGCGCGGACCGGACCCGCTACCAACAGAATCACCGGTTGACCTTGCATCTCTTGACGCTGCGCCGCTTCGATCAGCGAACGTTGCAGCTTTTCAGCCATGCTTGGCTCCAGCAGAACGCCTTCTTCCTGGCCTTGTCCTGCCTTCTGCAAACTGCTGAGCAAAATTTGTTCCAACCTTGGCTCCAAGGTAATCACAGGCAGCTCAGACTCAGTACCTACAATGCTTTGGACGATGGCGCGAGACAAGCCGACCCGAACCGCGGCAACCAAAGCGGCAGTATCTTGACTCTTGGCGGCATTGTTGGCGATCGCCTCGGCAATGCTGCGGATGTCCCGTACCGGCACCTGTTCGGCCAGCAGCGCCTGCAACACCTTGAGCAACTGCGACAACGACAGCACACCCGGCACCAACTCCTCCGCCAGCTTCGGCGAACTCTTGGCCAGCACTTGCAGCAGCTGCTGCACCTCCTCGTGACCAATCAGCTCGCTGGAGTGCTTGTACAGAATCTGGTTCAAGTGGGTGGCGACCACGGTACTGGCGTCCACCACGGTGTAGCCCAGGGACTGCGCCTGAGGCCGCTGGCTGATTTCGATCCACACCGCCTCCAGGCCAAAGGCCGGGTCACGGGCCGAGATACCGTTGAGGGTGCCGTAGACCTGCCCGGGGTTGATCGCCAGTTCGCGATCCGGATAGATCTCGGCCTCCGCCAGGATCACCCCCATCAGGGTCAGGCGATAGGCACTGGGGGCCAGGTCCAGGTTGTCACGGATATGCACAGTGGGCATAAGGAAGCCCAGGTCCTGGGACAGCTTCTTGCGCACACCCTTGATCCGCGCCAGCAGTTGCCCGCCCTGGTTGCGATCCACCAAAGGAATCAGGCGGTAGCCAACTTCCAGGCCGATCATGTCGATCGGAGTCACATCGTCCCAACCCAGCTCCTTGGTCTCCATGGCCCGAGCCGGAGAAGGCAGCAAGTCTTGCTGACGCTGGACTTCTTCCTGAGCCTTGACCTTGACCAGATTCTGCTTTCTCCAGAGCAGATAAGCCGCACCACCGGCCACTGCCGCCAGACTGAGGAAGGAGAAGTGCGGCATGCCCGGCACCAGCCCCATCACCGCCATCAGGCCCGCAGCCACTGCCAGCGCCTTGGGCGAAGCGAACATCTGCCGGTTGATCTGCTTGCCCATATCTTCGGAGCCCGAAGCACGAGTCACCATGATGGCGGCCGCGGTGGACAGCAGCAGCGATGGCAACTGCGCCACCAAACCGTCACCGATGGTCAGCAAGGCATAGACCTTGCCGGCGTCGGCAAAGGTCATGTTGTGCTGGAAGATACCGACCGCCATGCCGCCGATCAGGTTGATGAAGAGGATCAGCAGGCCGGCGATGGCGTCGCCGCGAACGAACTTGCTGGCACCGTCCATGGAGCCGTAGAACTCGGCCTCCTGGGCCACTTCCAGACGGCGCAGCTTGGCCTGATTCTGATCGATCAAGCCGGCGTTGAGGTCGGCGTCGATGGCCATCTGTTTGCCGGGCATGGCATCCAGGGTGAAGCGCGCGCTCACCTCGGAAATCCGTCCGGCACCCTTGGTCACCACCACGAAGTTGATGATCATGAGGATCGCGAAGACCACGATACCCACGACATAGTTACCGCCGATCACCACCTCACCGAAGGCCTGGATCACCTTACCGGCGGCGGCATGGCCTTCCTGACCGTGGAGCATCACCACCCGGGTCGAGGCCACGTTGAGTGCCAACCGCAACAAGGTGGCTACCAGCAGAATGGTGGGGAACACCGCGAAATCCAGTGGTCGCAGGGCGTACACACAGACCAGCAGGACTACGATCGACAGGGCGATGTTGAAGGTGAAGAACACATCCAGCAGGAACGCCGGTACTGGCAGCATCATCATGGCCAGCATGACCAACAGCAGCACAGGTACACCCAGGTTGCCTCGACCGAGGTCAACCAGGTTACTGCGAGCCGTGTTGATTAACTGAGAGCGATCCACCGATTTACCCCGTTCCGTAAAGCAAACTTTTGACGCCTGAAGCGGCTCGGGGCTGCTATTGCAAGAAGCCTTCCAACTTTGCCAAAGCGGCGCAATCCCACCCTTGACCAGGAAGAACCGGGCTACCGGCGAACAAGATCGCGGGACCACCATTGCCGACTAGCGAAGCGCCCTGGGCCAGCTGCAAGAAACAAGGTTACAAGGCGAAATAATGGCAATTAGCCATTTTTCTGACGAAAGCAGGACGCACTCGCTGGCAAGCCAGGCCCTGCATACCTACAGCTACAGAGGCTCGATGGGGCCGCCCGAGGATTGCTTGCCGCCGGTGTCGCGCCGCAGATCTGCCGGAATCGGCAAGTCCTTGAGCGGGTCCGGACGCTTGCCCTTGCCCGCACGGTGCTGGCGGATCTGGTAGACGTAGGCCAGGACCTGCGCCACCGCCAGATACAGGCCCGCAGGGATTTCTTCTTCAAGCTCAGTGGAGTAATAGATGGAGCGCGCCAAAGCCGGCGACTCCAGCAGCATCACTTCATGGGCCACGGCAATCTCGCGGATTTTCAGGGCCAAGAAATCGCTGCCCTTGGCCAGCAACACCGGAGCCCCACCCTTCTCGGCGTCATACTTGAGGGCAACGGCGTAGTGAGTCGGGTTGGTGATCACCACGTCAGCCTCGGGGATTGCCGCCATCATCCGCCGCTGAGACATCTCGCGCTGGGTCTGGCGAATCCGCTGCTTGACCTCAGGACGACCTTCCTGGTCCTTGTGCTCGTCACGCACCTCCTGCTTGGTCATCAACAACTTCTTATGGGCCTGGTAAATCTGCACCGGCACATCCACCGCCGCGATCAGGATCAGCCCGCACGCCATCCACAACGTGCTCCAGCCCACCACCTGGACGCTGTGGATGATCGCCAGCTCAAGCGGTTCGTGGGCAATGCGCAGCAGATCATCAATGTCCGCCGACAGCACCGAAAGCGCCACGAACAGCACCAGGCCGAATTTGGCCAGGGCCTTGAGCAGCTCGATCAACGCATTGGTGGAAAACATCCGCTTAAGACCACTCGCCGGATTCATCCGACTGAACTTGGGCGCCAGACTCTTGCCCGCGAACAACCAGCCCCCGAGGGAAATCGGCCCGATGATGGCCGCCAGCAGCAAGGTCAGCAGCACCGGCTGCACCGCCAGGATGGCGATCTTGCCCGAGTGCAGCAGGTACTGCCCCATGGCTCCCGGGCTGAGCAGCACCTCCCGGGGCAAGGAGAAATTCAGACGCATGATTTCCAGCAGGTCCTGGGCCAGACCACCGCCATACACCAGCAGACCGCCCGCCCCTGCCAACATGACTGCCAGGGTATTGAGCTCCTTGGAACGGGCAATCTCACCCTTTTCCCGGGAGTCCTTCTTGCGTTTCTCCGTGGGGTCTTCTGTCTTGTCCTGACCGCTCTCGCTTTCTGCCATAGCTCAACGCGCCTTTGCCAGTTCGCGTAAAAACTGCAGGGCCTCGGAGGCCAGCGGTTGATACTGATTGAGAATGTCAGCCAGGCTGACCCAGACAATGCCCATGCCGAGCACCAGCGTCAGGGGAAAGCCGATGGAGAAGATATTCAATTGCGGGGCGGCTCGGGTCATCACGCCAAAGGCGATGTTGACCACCAGCAGCGCGGTGATCGCCGGCAGTACCAGCAACAGCGCAGCCCCCATGACCCAACCGAGCTTGCCCGCCAGCTCCCAGTAGTGGTTGACCATCAGGCCACCGCCCACTGGCAGGGTGGTGAAGCTTTCGGTAAGGACTTCAAAGACCACCAGATGGCCGTTCATGGCCAGGAACAGCAGGGTCACCAGCATGGTGAAAAACTGCCCGATCACCGCCACCGAGACGCCGTTGGTAGGGTCGACCATGGAAGCGAAGCCCATGCCCATCTGGATCGCCACGATCTGCCCGGCGACCACAAAGGACTGGAAGAACAGCTGCAGGGAAAACCCCAGCACCGCACCGATCAGAATCTGCTCGGCAATCAGCAGCAGGCCGCTGAGATCCAAGGCACGCACTTCGGGCATGGGCGGCAGGCCGGGGACTATGACCACGGTAATCGCCAGGGCGAAATACAAACGCACGCGACGCGGCACCAGAGTGGTACCGAATATCGGCATCACCATCAGCAGCGAAGTGACCCGGAACAGCGGCAGCATGAAGCTCGCCACCCAGGTACTGATCTGAGTGTCGGTCAGCGCCAACAGGGACATCGGCTCAGCCGATCAGCTGAGGAATACTGCCGTACAACTGACGGATGTATTCCATGAAGGTTTGCACCAGCCAGGGACCGGCGACAATCAGGGTCACCAGCATCACCAGCAAGCGCGGCAGAAAGCTCAGGGTCTGTTCGTTGATCTGGGTGGCCGCCTGGAACATGGCCACCATCAAGCCCACCAGCAGGCTGGGCACCACCAGCACTGCCACCATCAGGGTGGTCAGCCA
This sequence comes from Pseudomonas sp. LPH60, assembly GCF_030718165.1. Classification (NCBI taxonomy): domain Bacteria; kingdom Pseudomonadati; phylum Pseudomonadota; class Gammaproteobacteria; order Pseudomonadales; family Pseudomonadaceae; genus Pseudomonas; species Pseudomonas sp. LPH60. The sequence continues at coordinate 89,980 of NZ_JAVAJH010000001.1, read as the reverse complement.
GAGGGCTTCGCGAAACAGGTCTACCGCGACTTCAGGAGTCATTGTCGAGCACCCGCAAACAAGGTTTTAAACACCGCCGAAACTGCCTGCCAAGGTGCCGATGATCAGGGCCCAGCCATCCACCAGAACAAACAGCATGATCTTGAACGGCAAGGAAATGATCAGCGGCGACAGCATCATCATGCCCATGGCCATCAGCACACTGGCCACCACCAGGTCGATGATCAGGAACGGGATAAAGATCATGAAGCCGATCTGGAAGGCTGTCTTGAGCTCCGAGGTGACGAACGCCGGCACCAGGATGGTCAGCGGTGCCTGGTCGGGGCTGGCAATGTCGGTGCGCTTGGACAGGCGCATGAACAACTCCAGGTCACTGCTGCGAGTCTGCGCCAGCATAAAGTCCTTGATCGGCACCTGGGCCTTGGCCACCGCCTCCTGGGACGTGAGTTTTTCCGCCAGGTAAGGCTGCAAGGCATCCTGGTTCACCCGGTCGAACACCGGAGCCATGATGAACATGGTGAGGAACAGCGCCATGCCGGTGAGGATCTGGTTGGACGGCGTCTGCTGCAGACCCAGGGCCTGACGCAGGATCGAGAAAACGATGATGATCCGGGTGAAGCTGGTCATCAGCATGACGAACGCCGGGATGAAACTCAGCGCGGTCATGATCAGCAGGATCTGCAGGCTGACCGAGTATTCCTGCTGACCGTCGGCATTGGTGCCCAGGGTAATCGCCGGGATCGACAACGGGTCGGCCGCCAGCGCCAGCGGCGCCACCAGCATCAGTGCCAACGTCAAGATGATGCGCAACGGCATTACTTCTTATCCTTATGATCCTTGCCCAACAGCTCCATCAGGCGCTGGGCAAACTCGGGCGTCGCCTGCTCGGCACTGGGCACCTGCACCGGTTCTTTGAGTACATGCAGCGGGGTGATGGTGCCCGGGGTCAGGCCCAGCAGAATCTGCTCGCTGCCCACTTGCACCAGCACCAGGCGATCGCGCGGCCCCAGGGCCCGGGAGCCGATCAACTCGATCACCTGCCCCTTCCCGGCGGGACCGGCCTGCTGCACCCGGCGCAGCAGCCAGGCGAGGAAGAAAATCAGCCCGATCACCAGCAGCAGGCCCAGCACCAGCTGGGTCAACTGCCCACTGACGCTGCCCACTGCCGGGGCTGCAGCCGCAGCTGTCGCCGCCGACTCTGCAGCCAGGGCGCCCAGGGGCAAACCGAGCACGACCACGCCAAGCAGCTTGCTCACTTAGCGCAGCTTCTTGATGCGTTCGCTGGGGCTGATCACGTCAGTCAGGCGAATACCGAACTTCTCGTTGACCACCACCACCTCGCCATGGGCGATCAGGGTGCCGTTGACCAGCACATCCAGCGGCTCGCCCGCCAGGCGGTCAAGCTCGATCACCGACCCCTGGTTGAGCTGCAGCAGGTTGCGGATGTTGATGTCGGTGCTGCCCACTTCCATGGAGATCGATACCGGGATATCGAGAATCACGTCCAGGTTGGGACCGTCTAGCGTGACCGGCTCATGGCTCTTGGGCATGCTGCCGAACTCTTCCATCTGCAAACGCCCGGAGCCGGATGCGGCGCCTGCATCGGCGGCCAGCAAGGCGTCGATATCGGCCTGGCCGGCATCACCGGTTTCTTCCAGTGCAGCAGCCCATTCATCGGCCAGTGCCTGGTCGTCCTGGGAGTTAATTTCGTCAGCCATCTTGGGTCCTCGACGGGCAAAAATTCATTGAACAGCAAACAGGTTGGAGCGCCGCTCAACGGCGCTCGATCGGCTCGATCACTTGCAGCGCCAGGTTGCCCTTGTGGGAACCCAGCTTGACCTTGAACGACGGTACGCCGTTGGCACGCATGATCATGTCTTCCGGCAGTTCCACCGGGATCACATCGCCCGGCTGCATGTGCAGGATGTCCCGCAGGCGCAACTGACGACGGGCCACGGTGGCGCTCAGCGGCACTGCCACATCCAGCACGTCCTCGCGCAGGGCCTTGCTCCAGCGCTCGTCCTGGTCATCCAGGTCAGACTGGAAGCCGGCGTCGAGCATTTCGCGGATCGGCTCGATCATCGAGTACGGCATGGTCACGTGCAGGTCGCCGCCACCGCCATCGAGTTCGATGTGGAAGGTCGACACCACGATGGCTTCGCTGGGGCCGACGATGTTGGCCATGGCCGGGTTCACTTCCGAGTTTATGTACTCGAAGTTGACCGGCATGATCGCCTGCCAGGCTTCCTTCAGATCGACGAAGGCCTGCTCCAGTACCATGCGCACCACCCGCAGCTCGGTAGGCGTGAATTCACGCCCTTCGATCTTCGCGTGGCGGCCGTCGCCGCCGAAGAAGTTGTCCACCAGCTTGAACACCAGCTTGGCGTCGAGAATGAACAGCGCCGTGCCACGCAGCGGCTTGATCTTCACCAGGTTGAGGCTGGTGGGCACATACAGCGAGTGCACGTACTCACCAAACTTCATGACCTGCACGCCACCTACCGCCACATCGGCGGAACGACGCAGCATGTTGAACATGCTGATCCTTGTATAGCGGGCGAAACGCTCGTTGATCATTTCCAGGGTCGGCATGCGTCCGCGGACGATGCGATCCTGACTGGTCAGGTCGTAGCTTTTGACACTGCCGGGTTCGGCAGCGTGTTCGGTCTGTACCAGACCGTCATCGACGCCATGGAGCAGCGCATCGATCTCATCCTGGGACAGCAGGTCCTGCACGGCCATGTCGTGTTCCTACTGCAGTACGAAGTTAGTAAAGAGCAACTGCTCGACCACTACTTTGCCCACCTCTTTCTGCGCCACTTCCTGGACGCTGGCAGTGGCCTTCTGGCGGAGCATTTCCTGGCCAACCGGAGTCGCCAGGGTGTCGAAACTCTGTCCAGAGAACAGCATCACCAGGTTGTTGCGGATCACCGGCATGTGCACTTTCAGCGCATCCAGGTCGGCCTGGTTGCGCGCCAGCAGGGTAATGCTCACCTGCATGTAGCGCTGACGACCGTTCTGCGTGAAGTTGACGACGAAGGCCGGGGCCATGGGCTCGTAGATCGCTGCCGGCTTGACGTTGCTGGCGGTTTCCGCAACCGGCGCAGGCTTGCTCTGAGCACTGTGCATGAAGTACCAGGTGGCGCCGACCGACAAGCCGATGGCCAGCAACAACGCCAGAACAATCAAGAGGATAAGCTTGAGTTTGCTTTTCCCTGCGGTGGGTTTTTCTGCTGCTTCGCTCTTCGCCATGCCAATAATCCGTCACTATTCGGGGGTTCACAGTCGCACGGCAAGGCAAGAGCAAGTGTTATGCCAGATTTGTCCGAAATGGGGGGATAAGCAGCGGGGAAGGAGAAGCAAGGGGCATGGCGAGCTCTCTCGGCCACGCCCCCTCTGTCACTCAATCAGGCGTAATAGTCCACAGCGCTGGTGCCAATCACGGTCTGCACCGGGGCAGCCACTTCAGCCACGCCATGGGGCAACTCTTCGTCGCCACCGTCCAGGCGCGTGCCACTGGTGCTGGAACCACTCCTGCGGTTCTGCTCCTGCTGCGCCTGTTCCTGACCCTGCCAGCCGCGAGACTGGTCGGAAACGTTGACGTCCACCTGCCCCAACCCCTGCTGGTTGAACATGTCTCGCATACGGTGCATCTGCCCTTCCAGGGCTTCACGGACACCGGCATGAGCACTCATGAAGGTCACCTGGGTCTGCTGATCAGGAATCATGTGTACGCGAATATCCAGGCGTCCCAGCTCCGCAGGTTGCAACTGAATGTCCGCCGACCTGAGGTTGGCGCTGGACAGGTACATCACTCGATTGACCACTTCATCGGTCCAACCGCTCTGGTGCATGGCCAGCGGCTGGTTGACCGGCACCGCATTGGCGGTCTTCGGCGTCGCGGCCTGAGTCAGGGCCGCCAGACGATTGGCGAAATCATCCACCCGGGTATCGCTGGACGCCCCCTTGAGGTCTTTCAGGCCGTCGGCAATCAGGCCAGTGAAGGCCTTTTCGCCGCCCTGCTCGGTACTGTTCTTGCTGGTGTGCTGCTCAAGCATGCCGGCCATGCCATTGGCGAAGTTCTGCACCGACGTCAACTGACCGTCGGCATCGGCATTCGCGGGTGCAGCCTTGGGCTGAGACTGACTGGAAGCCGAGACATGCCCGCCTTGCTCCATGGCCAGACGCAGCGCTGGCAAGGCATCCAGCGGATCAGCCTCAGGATCGAAGGCCTCCTTGGGCGGCTCCGCCACAGGCGCCACCGTCGGCACTACCGCTGCCACCACTCCAGCGGGCGGCGCCACGGGCACTTCCACCTGAGGTTGCGCAGCCACTACCGGCGGCGGCACTTCGGCGACCTGAGGTTGCGGCTGGATCGTCGGCAACAGACTCGGGTCCACCGGCGCCGGATCCACCGAGGCGTCGGCCTGCGTGGTATCGGCCGGCTTGCTGTCATCACTGGCGGCAGTGGCGGGCTTGCTGTCGCTGCTCACCGGCTTATCGGCAGGCAAGGTTTTGCCGCTATCGGCAACCGCTGGCTGCGGCGCGGCAGACTGATCGCTGGCAACATCCTTCTTCGGACTGTTGTCGACGCTCTTGTCCCGTACGGGCTTGGGCGAGTTGTCGGCGAGGGCCGGCGACTTGTTCTGCGGCTTGCTCTGAGACTCCTTGGCATAGAGCTGCGCGAAGCTGGACGCCTTGTCCCCAGGCTCGGCAACGCTTGCCAGAGGGCTGGCAGGGGCCGCTTGAGTCTTGGACTTAGCGTTGGCCTGAGCTGTGGCCTGAAGAAGCGAATTAGGGGTAACAGCCATGGGACAGTCTCCGCTGCACGGGGATCAAAGGTACAGTTCAGAGACTTGACTGCAAAGGTCGAGCCAGCTTTATCAACCCGCTGACAAAAGGTCGTTTCTCAGCAGTGGAAGCGCTGCAATTCCTGCTCGCACAAGCGCCGGACAATGGCGAACTCGCCATCGATCTCCCCCACCAGCTGGCGAATGCCATCAACGGCCGACTGTCCGGCCCGCACCTCAAGCTCATGACAGAGCTCAGCCAGGCGGATCGCCCCCATATTGCTGCTACTGCCCTTGAGACTATGGGCGGTCGCCACTAGCTGCAGAGCATCCTCGGACTTGCGCAACAGCCGCACTCGTTCCTCGGAGTCGCAGACGAAAGTGTCCAGCAGGACGGGGTATTCATCCTCCATGACCTCCTGCAATGCGTTGAGCACCGTGTGGTCCAGATGTATCTCAGCCACTTGTTCACTCCTTGATCAAGAACCCCAGGATTATGCCAGAGCCTCCCAGGAAAACTCCACGCAGACACTGCGCCCATCGTCCGCCCACTCCGCCTGGCGACTCATCTGTCGGATCAGGCTGACACCGCGCCCCGACAAGCGCCCGGTATCGTTGGGCCGAGCCAGGATCGCCGCGACATCGAAGCCCTCGCCACTGTCTTCGACCCGCACTATCAGGCGCCCTCCCGCCTCCAGAGGCTGCACCTGCAAATGCACCCGCACAAAGCCATCCTCAAGCTCCGCCAGCCTCACGGATCGCTCGCGATAATAGCGACTGAAGCCCTCGGCATCCCGTTTAAGCCGAGAGTCGAGCTTGAGCACACCGTGCTCCAAGGCATTGGAATAGAGTTCGGCCAGCACGCTGTACAGAGCCCCGCTCTGGGAGCGCAGGCCGTGCACCTCCAGCAACAACTGCAACAGATACGGCAAAGGATTGAAGCGCTTGAGGGTAGCGGCGCGGAACTCGAAGCTCACCGACCAATCCAGCGGACAGGACTGGCCGCTGTCGGAGTACACCGGGGCCGGCGGCGCCAGCCTGGGAAATTCTGGCAAGCCGACTTCAACCATGCTCACATCGTCCCGGGCACTGCCACCAAAGTCCTCCAGGGCCTGCTGAATCTCCTCGAACAGTCGCTCCTGCTCGCGGTTGGCGGCAAACACCCGGTGCAACCGCTCCACACCAAACAACTCATCGGCGGTGTTGCAGGTGTCGATCACCCCATCGGACAGCAGGAATACCCGATCCCCCGGCGCCATGGGGAACACTTCAGTGCGATCTTCGAAAGCCTCGGCACTCAGCACCCCGAGGGGCAGATGTCGCGCCACCAGGGGCGTACGCGCACTGCCGGCATGACGATACAGATACCCCTCGGGCATGCCGCCATTCCACACCTCCACTGACCGTCGCTGGGTACTCAGGCACAGCAGGGTCGCACAACAGAACATATCCACCGGCAGAATGCGCTTGAGCTTGGCATTCATCTCCCGCAGGGTTTCCGGCAGCCCGTAACCCTTGGCGGTCATGCCATAAAACACCTCGGCCAGGGGCATGGCCCCCACCGCCGCTGGCAAGCCATGACCGGTGAAGTCCCCCAACAGCACATGCATGTCACCCGCCGGGGTGTAGGCCGCCAGCAGCAAATCGCCATTGAACAGCGCGTAAGGCGACTGCAGGTAGCGGATGTTCGGCGCATCCAGGCAACCGGAGTGGGCGACCTTGTCGAACACCGCCTTGGCCACCCGCTGTTCGTTGATCAAGTAATCGTGGTGACGAGTGATCTGGTCCCGCTGCGCCAGCACGGTTTCCTGCAGGCGCCGCAAACGGTCCATGGCGTTGATCTTGGCCCCCAGAATCACCGGGTTATAGGGCTTGGCCAGAAAGTCGTCGCCACCTGCCTCCAGACAGCGAGCCAGCGCCTCCCCTTCACTCAGGGAGGTGAGGAAGATGATCGGCACCAGGGTCTCGCCCGCCAGGGTCTTGATCCGTCGCGCCGCCTCAAAGCCGTCCATCACCGGCATCATCGCGTCCATCAGCACTATGTGCGGACGCTGCTGCTCGAACAACGCCAGGGCCTCGGCCCCATTACTGGCCGCCAGCACCTGGTGCCCCTGGCGCCGGATAATGCCAGACAGCAGCAAGCGGTCCGCCGCGCCATCTTCGGCGATCAGCACACACAGGGGCTCGGTCATCGAGCGCATACCGCTCAACTGATGTCGAAAAGCTTGTCGAAATTGGAGATGGCAAGGATCTTGCGCACATCCGAGTTGCTGTTGATCACCCGGACATCGGCATTGTCGCCACCGGCATGATCACGCAACAGCAACAGCATGCCCAGGGCCGAGCTGTCGAGGTAGGTGGCTTCCTTGAGGTCCACCACGATGGACTCCGGCGTCCGGTTCAGGCGCTCATAGGATTCACGAAACTCCTGGTGGCGTCCGAAATCGAAGCGCCCCCTGATGGAAATCGTGAGTTTTTGTCCGTCCGGGGATATTTCTGTAACGACCGACATGTGACTGCTTCCTTGTCATTGACGACGTTTAAAAGGTTTAGCACCCACTGACCCGGCGAACAACCTGCGGACGAAAAATGAGCGCTCTCAATAAGGGTTCTGACGGGGCAGACGCTGGGAAAGTTCATCCAGCAGCTTCTGTTCGCGCTTGTCCTCAAGCGCTCGAGCCTCATCAATGTAACGCTGCACCAGCTTGCGCAGCCCTTCCACCCGGGCATAAGCCTGCTGCCAGGCCTCGCGCGCGCGATCGAGGTTGTTTTGATGCCAGGCAAGGCTTTGCCGCTGCTGGGCCACGGCGGTATCCAGCTGACTGAGAAAATACTGGTAGTTCATCAACCAGTGACCACTGACGCCGAGCTTGCCGCGCTCGACCCACTGCTCCTGGTAGTCGCCACGAAAACGCTCCAGGTCCCCGAGCTTGCTCTGGGCCACACGCACCTGGCCGTGAAAGTACTCCAGACGCTGGGCAGCGGTACGCTCGGCGTTTTCCGCCATGTCCACCACCGGCGCCAGACGCGCCGCACGGCTGTCGGCCATGGCCGGTTAGCCCCCCGTCGCTGGAGCGAAAAGCATTTCCAGGTGGGTCTGGCTATGACCCAGGCTGACGTTGTCGTTAAGGCCCTGGCGCAGGTAGGCAACCATCGCCGGCTGCAGGGAGATTGCGGTGTCGGTATCGCGATCGCCACCGGCGACGTAAGCGCCAACGCTGATCAAGTCCCGAGCCTGCTGATAACGCGACCACAACTGCTTGAAGTATTGCGCCCGAGCCATGTTGTCGGGGCTGATCACCGCCGGCATGACCCGGCTGATGGAGGCCTCGATATCGATGGCGGGATAATGCCCTTCTTCGGCCAGGCGCCGGGACAGCACGATATGCCCGTCGAGCACGCCCCGAGCCGAGTCGGCGATCGGGTCCTGCTGATCGTCACCCTCGGACAGCACGGTATAGAACGCGGTAATCGAGCCACCACCGGCCTCGGCATTACCGGCCCGCTCCACCAGCTTGGGCAGCTTGGCGAACACCGAAGGCGGGTAACCCTTGGTGGCCGGCGGCTCGCCAATGGCCAGAGCGATCTCCCGCTGGGCCTGGGCGAAACGGGTCAGGGAATCCATCAGCAACAGGACGTTCTTGCCCTTGTCGCGAAAATACTCGGCGATCCGCGTGCAGTACATCGCCGCCCGCAAACGCATCAACGGCGCATCGTCCGCTGGCGAAGCCACCACCACTGAACGCTTGAGCCCCTCTTCACCGAGAATGTGCTCGATGAACTCCTTGACCTCACGACCCCGCTCGCCGATCAGCCCGACCACGATGATGTCGGCCTCGGTGAAGCGAGTCATCATGCCCAGCAGCACACTCTTGCCCACGCCGGTACCGGCGAACAGACCGAGGCGCTGGCCGCGACCTACCGTCAATAAACCGTTGATGCTGCGAATGCCCACATCCAGCGGCTGGCTGATGGGGTCGCGCTTGAGGGGGTTGATGGTAGGACCGTCCATCGGCACCCAGTCCTCGGCACGCATGCCGCCCTTGCCATCCAGAGCGCGTCCGGCGCCATCCAGCACACGCCCGAGCATGGCCATGCCCATGGGCAGGCGCCCGGTATCAGCCAGAGGGACAACCCGAGCACCAGGAGCGATCCCGGCCACGCTGCCCACCGGCATCAGGAACACCTTGCTCCCGGAAAAGCCCATGACTTCCGCCTCGACCTGAACCGGGTGATAGCTGTCATCGTTGATCACCAGGCAACGGGTGCCCATGGCGGCGCGCAGGCCCTCGGCTTCAAGAGTAAGGCCGACCATGCGCAGCAGGCGGCCTTCAAGAATCGGCTGACCTGGTAGCTTGACGGCCTCAGCGTAACCTTCCAGGCGCTTGCCGAAACTGGTGCGTTCAAGGCGCATCGGGGTGTTCCGCAGGCTCGGCCTGCTCTGGAACGCTGGACTCTGCAGCGTCGACATCCGGCGCCGACGGAGTCCTTGGGCCGAGGTCCAGGCTCAGGTCCGCAGCCGCCGGGTGCAGCGACTGCTCATGCAACTGATCGGACAGTTGATCCAAGGCCTGGGTGATCCGGGTTTCGATGCTGGCGTCGATGCGGCTGTGCTCGGTCTCGACTCGGCAACCTCCGGGTAGCAGCGCCTCGTCCTCGACGATGCGCCAGCTTTCCTCGTGCCGCTCGCGCAGGCTCTTGACCTGCTCGAAGTCTTGCGGATTGACATAAAGACGTACATTGCCAACCCCCAGCGGCAATAGCTTGAGGGCCTCGCGCATGACGTGTTCGATCTGACTGGAATCCATCACCAGCTCACGCTGGATCACCTGCCGGGTGACGTGCTTGACCAGATCCACCAGGGTTTGTTCGATCTGCGTATCTTGCTCGGCGATGGGCTCGAACAAATTGACCATCAACTGTTCGAGCGCCTGCAACTTGGCGACCAGGGCGACTTCAGCCTCCTGGCGAACCTTGAGCGTGGTGCTGTGGAAGCCTTCCTTCTCGCCGGTGGCGAAACCTTCGTTATAGGCTTCCTGGCGAATGCTCTCGAGCTCTTCCAGGGTCAGTGGCTGGACTTCTTCCAGCGGCACTTCCTCGATTTCTTCCGGCACCTCTTCAGGCTCCGGCTCAGGCTCGGGCGGCTCGGGATCGAAACTGGGCAGTGCCCAGACGTCAAAACCCTCGACGTCCCGGGCACGAATCAGTTCGCTTTGGGACTCATCACTGCTGGACGACATAAAGCGACCTTAGATCATTTCTTCGCCGCCCTTCCCACCGAGAACAATCTCTCCGGCTTCGGCCATACGGCGGGCAATAGTGAGGATTTCCTTCTGCGCAGTTTCCACGTCGCTGACGCGAACCGGGCCCTTGGCTTCCAGGTCGTCGCGCAGCAGCTCCGCCGCACGCTTGGACATGTTCTTGAAGATCTTTTCCTTGACCCCTTCGTCCGACCCCTTGAGGGCCAGAACCAGGACATCGGAAGACACTTCGCGCAACAGGGCCTGGATACCGCGGTCATCGACATCGGCCAGGTTGTTGAACACGAACATCAGGTCTTCGATCTGGCCAGACAGGTCTTCGTCGACTTCGCGGATCGAGTCCATGAGCTGGCCTTCAATCGAGCTGTCGAGGAAGTTCATGATGTCGGCTGCGCGCTTGATACCGCCCAAGGTGGTACGGGACGCGTTGGAGTTGCCGGAGAATTGCTTCTCGAGAATCTGGTTCAGCTCTTTCAGGGCCGCTGGTTGCACAGTATTGAGCGAGGAAACCCGCAGAATGATGTCCAGGCGCGCCTTGTGGTCGAAGTTGCCCAGCACTTCACCGGCCTGATCCGGATCGAGGTAAGCCACCACGATGGCCTGGATCTGCGGGTGCTCGTAACGGATCACGTCGGCCACGGCCCGTGGCTCCATCCACTTCAGGCTGTCCAGGCCACTGGTGTTGCCACCCAGGAGGATACGGTCGATCAGGCCGTTGGCCTTGTCTTCGCCCAGGGCCTGGGTCAGCATTTTGCGCACGTAGTCATCGGAACCGACGCCGAGACTGGTTTGATCGCCGACAATGTCGACGAACTCGCTCATCACCTGCTCGACCTGCTCACGGTGCACGTTGCCCATTTGCGCCATGGCCACACCCACACGCTGAACCTCTTTGGGCCCCATGTGGCGCAGCACTTGCGCGGCATCGGTGGAACCCAGGGACAGCAGCAGAATCGCGGCTTTGTCGACCCGGGTCAGTTTGGCGGTAGCGGCTCGGTTATCACTCATCTGCGTTAATCCACTCTTTCACGACCTGAGCCACACGACCCGGGTCTTCAGCCACCAGACTCTTGATTGCGTTCAACTGAGCGTCATAACCCTCGCTCGGGCTCGGCAGCAGAATGCTTTGCGGACCGCCCAGGCTGACGCGGTCGTTGGCCAGCTCGCCGTCCAGGCCGCCCATGCCGCCCAGCTCGACATCGCTGCCCAGCCCTGCCAGTTCCTTGTTCTTGCCGCCGCCAGTGATGTTGTTGAGCACCGGACGCAGCACGCCGAACACCAGCACCAGGATGAACAACACGCCCAGCACTTGCTTGACGATGTCCCAGAACCACGGCTGCGAGTAGAACGGAATGTCGGCGATCACTTCCCCGCGCTCGGCGGAGAACGGCACGTTGATTACGCTGACACTGTCGCCACGGCTGGCATCGAAGCCCACTGCGTCCTGCACCAGACGAGTGAAGCGCGCCAATTCATCGGCGCTCCAGGGAGCGCGACTGGTTTCGCCGTTGGCCGGGTTGACCTTGACCTGATCATCCACCACCACCGCTACCGACAGGCGATTGAGACGCCCCTGCTGTTGCTTGGTGTGGCTGATGGAACGATCGAGCTCGAAGTTCTTGGTGGATTGTTGACGCTTGTCTGACGGGTACGGTGCCAGCATCGGCTGGCCGGTAGCCGGATCCATGATCTGCTGACCGTTGGCGTCCAACAGCGGCTGACCTGGCTGCACCATGCCCGCGGCGGCGGTAGCACCACCGGTGGTTTGCGGCGCCGAAGCCGGCGAAGGCGGCTGGTTGCTCAGAGCACCCGGAACGCCTTGCGGACCATTGCTGCTGGAGCGCTGCTCGTTGACCGACTGCTCGCTGCGCAAGGCCGGCTGGTCCGGGTTGAACTGTTCGGAAGTGGATTCAACGGCGCTGAAGTCAACATCCGCCGAGACCTCAGCCTTGTAACGATCGTTGCCCAGCACTGGCTGCAGGATGTTGTGCACCCGCTGGGTCAGCATGCCCTCCAGGCGACGACTGTAGTCGAACTGCTTGCCGGCCATGGTCAGCGCGGAGTTTTCCGCTTGATCGGAGAGCAGATTGCCCTTTTGGTCGACCACTGTGACTTGGGACTTGCTCAATTCGGGGACGCTGGTAGCCACCAGGTTAACGATGGCCATGACCTGGCCTGGCTCCAGGGAGCGGCCGGAATACAGTTCTACCAGCACCGAAGCACTGGGCTTGCGCTCGTCGCGCACGAACACCGAGCTTTTGGGAATCGCCAGGTGCACCCGGGCGCCCTTGACATTGTTCAGACTGGAGATTGTGCGGGCCAGCTCGCCTTCCAGGCCGCGACGATAACGGGTCGCTTCCATAAACTGGCTGGTGCCCAGGCCTTGCTCTTTATCAAGGATCTCGAAGCCGACATTGCCGTCACCCGGTGCCACACCGGCGGCGGCCAGTTTCAGGCGGGCACGAGACAGGTCATCGGCCTTGACCAGCAAGGCACCGGAGTTGGGCTCGACGGTGTAAGGAATGTCGGCAGAAGCCAGGGTGTCCATGACTTGCTTGGCGTCCATCCCGGCCAGGCTGCCGTACAGCGGCCGGTAATCGGGCTGCTGAGACCACAGCACCACGGCAAAGCCGATCGCCACGCTGGCGGCCAGGCCTACCAACAGGCCAACCTGACGCAGCATGGTCATCTGGGACAGGTTTTCCAGGAAGGACAAACCGAACAGCGGCGGTTTACCGTCTATCGGGGTGGCCTTGGCCGGTACGTTATCGGCGACTGCTTCTGCCATGACTCAATCTCGTCCTTAAACCGGCATCTGCATGATGTCTTGATACGCTTGAACCAGCTTGTTACGAACCTGGGTCAAGGCTTGAAAAGACACGCTGGCCTTTTGCGAGGAAATCATCACATCCGTCAGGTCCACACCGCTTTTGCCGATCTCGAAGGCACTGGCCAACTGATTGGACGCCTTCTGGGTATCGTTGACCTTGTTCACGGCCTGGCCAAGCATGTCAGCGAAACTGCTGCCGCTGACCTCTGCCACTGCGGCGGATTTAGGCTGCGACATCGCGTCCATTTGCATGGCCCGCATATCCAGCATCAACCGATTAAATTCAACACCTTGGCTCATGGTCTACTCTCTCTGACGACCCGCAATTTTTTGACGCTCACCGTGCGGTTAGTGAGGTGTTAGCAACAAGGGTGCCAGCTCCATGGCCCAACTCAACAAAAGCCCATCCAGGACTTTGCATATCAGTCATCAGGTCGCAAACAGATAGGCCTCGACGTCCATTCCGGCGTCACGCATCTGCGCCAATTTGTAACGCAGGGTGCGCGGACTGATCCCCAGACGCTCCGCCGCCTCCTTGCGCCGCCCACGCTCGGAACGCAGGGTATCGATGATCATCTGAAATTCCCGGCGCCGCAGATCATCCCCCAGGCCACCCGACTCCTGAGGCACGCCCTCATCCTCGCCGACCACGCCGCGCAACGCCGACTGACCGGCAGGAGCCAGAGCCGGCAGGGGTGCACAGGCCACCGGCCCGGCCAGGCAGAAATCTTCCGGCTGGATCAGGCCGCCCTGCTGCAGGATCAATGCCCGCTGCAAAGCGTTGTCCAACTCCCGGACGTTGCCCGGCCATGGATAGGCCAGCAGACATGCTTGCGCCTCAGCCGAGAGCCTGGCGGCGGCATGTTTCATTTTATTGACGTGTTTGGCCAGCAGACGCTCGGCCAGCGGCAAGATATCGGCGGTACGCTCGCGCAATGGTCTCCAGGCCAGAGGAAACACCGAAAGACGGTAATACAGATCCTCGCGGAAGCGTCCGGCCGCCACCTCTCCTGCCAAGTCGCGGTTCGTGGTGGCCACTACCCGGATATCCAGAGCGATAGGTTTACGCGCCCCCACCCGTTCCACTTCACGCTCCTGCAACACCCGCAGCAACTTCGCCTGCAGCCCCAGGGGCATTTCGGAAATTTCGTCCAGGAGAATAGTGCCACCGTCGGCCTGCTCGAACTTGCCGGGCTGCGCGGCGATAGCCCCCGTGAAAGAACCCTTCTCATGCCCGAACAGGGTGGCTTCGAGCATGTTGTCGGGAATCGCCGCACAGTTGATGGCGATAAAGGGCTGGGCACTTCGATGGGAATGCTGGTGGATGTAACGTGCCAGCACTTCCTTGCCCGTGCCGGACTCGCCGGAAATCAGCACAGTGGAATCACTACGGGCCACGCGCGCGGCCAGTTCCAGCAATTGCGCACTGGCCGGCTCAAAGGCTACAGGCCCCTCATCCTCGCCCGCCCCCAGGCAACCCAGGGCATGGCGCGCCACCAATTCCAGCAGGGCACGAGGCTCAAAGGGCTTGACCAGATAATCGGCAGCGCCTTGACGCATGGCCTCCACGGCTCGCTCGACGGCGCCATGGGCAGTCATCAGCAACACCGGCAACTGCGGTTGGCGGGCACGCAACAGACCCAACAACTGATGACCATCCATGCCAGGCATGTTGACATCGCTGACCACCAGGCTGAAGGACTCCACGGCGACCGCTTCCAGCGCCTCTTCCGCACTGCCGACCGCCTTGTAGTCATGACCGGCCAGCAGCAGAGTGTCCGCCAGGGCCTCGCGCAACGCGCGATCGTCTTCAACCAGTAGAACCTTGATTGCCATTACCTTCACTCCACTCCATGAGCACTGGAGAACAGAGGCAATGTCACCAGCGCACAAGTACCGCGCCCAGGACGGGAACGCAGCGACAATTCTCCCTGATGCGCTCGGGCCACCGCCTTGACCACCGTCAGGCCAAGTCCGGTCCCATTGGCCTTGGTGGTGAAAAACGGCTCTCCCAGACGCTCCAGCACCGCCGCATCGATGCCACTACCGCTGTCACTGATGCACAGCCGCAAGGTGTCACCACGACTGTACAGGTGCACCTTGAGCCGCGCCGCGCCGGCACTGGCTTGCACGGCATTCTCGATCAGGTTGAGCAAGGCACCCACCAGGGTGTCGCGATTGCACAGCAACTCTCCCTGATGACTGTCGCACTGCCAGCGCACGGCAACATCCTGGACATGGGTCAGGGCCGCGGCCTGCAGTGATTGCAGCAGCGACTTGGGAGTCAGGCGATCAGTGAGGGGCAGCTCACCACGAGCGAACACCAGCATGTCGCGCACCTGGTGCTCCAGCTCGTGCAGTCGCTCCTTGAGGCGCCCAGCGAAACGCTGATGAGTGGCCACTGGCAGTTCATGCTCGGTGAGGTGACTGGCATACAACAGGGCCGCAGAGAGCGGCGTGCGAATCTGATGCGCCAGAGAAGCGACCATCTTGCCCAGGGAAGACAGGCGCTCGTGACGGGCCAGTTGATCCTGCAGATGACGGGTTTCAGTCAAATCGTTAAGCAGCACCAGTTGCCCAGGTTCGGCATCCAGTGAGCGGGTAGCGATCGATAGGCGCCGGCCATCGCGCAGGGATATTTCATGACCGTCATCCTCGCGGGGAGCAAAGCTGCGGGCGATGATGTTGCGCCACAACTGCCCTTCCAGCGGCAGCCCCAGCAAATCACACGCCGCCGGGTTGGCCTCGCTGACGATACCCTGGCCATCAATGACGATGACGCCACCGGGCAACAGGTCGAGAAGGTTTTGCAGACGGTTGGCCAGACGCTCTTTTTCCGCCAGCTCCTGCATCCGCTGGGCACTGACCACAGCCAACTCGCCCTTGAGCTCAGTCACCCGAGCCTCAAGCATGCTGTAGGAGTCAGTAAGTTGGCTCGACATCTGGTTGAACAAGGCGAAGGCCTGCTCAAGACCCAGCCGGCTTGCCTGCTCTACGGACGACGATTGCCCCGAAGTATCAGGGACAGGAGACATCTGGGCGGCTTGGGGCATCGTGCTTTCTCGCGTGGCTGACCGTCAGTTAAACGGAACGTTGCAAGAGACTTAGCAATACCCGTGCCTAAAAAAAACCGCCCTTTTTTCAACAACTTGAAAAACAGGCGTCAATCATCCGCCTGTTCATCACCTTCACGACGACTCATGCCGTACTTGCGCATCTTCTCCACCAGGGTGGTGCGACGAATGCGCAGGCGTTCTGCAGCTCGAGCCACAATGCCATTGGCATCGTCCAGCGCTTGCTGGATCAGACCCTGCTCCAGGCTACCGAGGTAATCCTTCAGATCCAGGCCTTCCGGCGGCAGCATGGCGGTGGCAGCAAAGTCCGGCGCATGGCCATTGATCGCCACGCGCTCTTCCAGGTCACTGCGCAGACTGTCCACCAACTGCTCGTCTTCATCATCGACGTAGCGAAACTTCTTGGGCAGCTCGACCACACCGATCACGCCGTACGGATGCATGATCGCCATGCGCTCCACCAAGTTCGCCAGTTCGCGGACGTTACCCGGCCAGCCATGCCGGCACAGGGACATAATGGCCGCGGAGTTGAAGCGGATCGAACCGCGTTTCTCATGCTCCATGCGCGAGATCAACTCGTTCATCAGCAACGGAATGTCTTCCACTCGCTCACGTAACGGCGCCATCTCGATGGGGAACACGTTGAGGCGGTAGTACAGATCCTCACGGAAACTGCCCACTTCAATCATGCTTTCAAGGTTTTTATGGGTGGCTGCGATGATTCGCACATCGACACCCTGGGTCTTGTTGCTACCTACGCGCTCGAAGGTACGCTCCTGCAGCACCCGCAACAGCTTGACCTGCATTGGCAGCGGCATATCACCGATTTCGTCGAGGAACAGGGTGCCACCGTTGGCCAGCTCAAAGCGCCCGGCACGACTGGTAATGGCCCCGGTAAATGCGCCCTTCTCATGGCCGAACAACTCGCTTTCCAGCAACTCTGCAGGAATGGCTCCGCAATTGACCGGAACGAATGGCGCGTCACGACGCTTGGAATGGTAGTGCAGGTTACGAGCTACCACTTCCTTGCCGGTCCCGGACTCACCAAGGATCAGCACGCTGGCATCGGTATCCGCCACTTGCTGCATCATCTGCCGCACGTGCTGGATCGCACGACTGGTGCCTACCAGACTGCGAAACAGGTTGGGCTCGCGGTGACGACCGCGCTCGCGGGCCTGATCGTACATTTCACGATAGACCTGGGCACGGTGCAGGGAGTCAAGCAACTTGCTGTAGCTAGGAGGCATTTCCAGAGTGGAAAGCACTCGACGACGCTGGTCTTCTGGCAAGTCGATGGAAGAATTTTCACCCATTAACAAAACCGGAAGGAACTCATCCCAGGTTGAGAGTGTCTTTAACAGGCCCAAAAGCGCACCAGGAGCATTTACAGTCCCGATGAGGACGCAAATTACTTCACGACTTGACGACAAAGAGCCGACAGCCTGCTGCCAGTCATGGCTACCGCAGGGTAAATTTTCTTCACCGAGAAAATTTAAAATCACCGCCAAGTCGCGGCGGCGCACGCTATCGTCATCGATCAGCAGAATTTTGGTTTCACGCCACATGCAATAGCAACTTCCCTAGTCAACTCAATGCCCAGAATGAGGGGCAAGCTAGACGCGCTTTAGGCATTTTCTGCCTTATAGACGCCTGAAATCTGAAAACAGCCACTAGTTAAGTCAAAAATGCGTGCACAGTCAAATTTATGGCGCGCAACGTTCGGATTAACTCAACATTAACCGAACAAATGGTAAACCTTTGCTGCGTTCTGTGCTTGGGTGATCTGCGACATCTCGTCGACTATTGCCTGACGCTCACCGGTTGCCACCTCAAGCAGCTGCCGGTAAACACCCAGCAACTCCTCCAGATTGTCCCGCAAGGCGACCTCGTCAACCTGAGCCTCACCAAGCACATCTTCCATGCACGAACGGCAGGCAAGATCCAACTCGCCAATGGCTTGCCAGTTGCGCTCAGCCAAGGCACCAACCAGGGCTTCGCGGGTTTCTTCGATGCGTTGCAGGACAGCACTCATGGTGTTCCTCCTTAGAACTGCGGACCCGGTGCAGCGATGGCATCCCAGCCTTCCTTGACCGTACGCAGCAGATCAGCGACCTCATCGAGAATCTTCGGATCGGTCTTGATATTGGCTTCAGTCAGACGCTTCATCATGTAGGTGTAGAGACCATCCAGATCCCCCAGGGTATCCATGGAGTTTTCCAGGTCCAGCCCCTCACGCAAGCCACCGATGATGCCAATGGCCTTGCCGATGAACACGCCCTTGTTGGCGATATCCTTGCGCTCCATCGCGCCCTTGGCCTGCGCAATACGATCCAGACCGCCTTCCATCAACATCTGTACCAGACGATGCGGACTGGCTTCTGAGGTCTGTGCCTGTGCACCCACCTTCTGGTACTGCCGAAGGGCTAACATCGGATTCATGTGATACCTCTTCAAAAATCAAGGGTTCGTATAAGCAATGTATCGACGCAACGTCAAAAAACTTTAGATCAAATGCAAAAGCCCGGAGCGCTGAAAAAACGCTGCCGGGCTTTTGGCGCAGGCTGGATATTAGCCTTTTTTCTGTGCGTTCAATGCTTCGAACATCGACGTGATGTTACTGGCGGTGGCCTTCAACTTGCCCACCAAAGTATCCATGTCGTTGTACTTCTTGGTCAGTACCGCGGTCAGCGTCGCCACACGGCGATCCAGAGCTTCCTGCTGATCGCTGAGCTTTTTCTTGGTGATATCCAGGGTCTTGGTCCGAGTGGTGAGAATCCCCTCGGTCATACTGCCTACGCCCTGAGTAAACGGCTTGATAGCGGAAGTCATACGATCAAGCAGGCCCGGATTGGTGCCATCGCCGGAAAACAGCTTCTGCACCTCGCCACCGAGCTTTTTATCGGTCATGGCGGCAGTGAACTTCTTATCGTCGAAGTCCAAGGCGCCAGTCTTCTGGTTGGTGGTAATCCCCAACTGCGCCAGCACCGTCAACTTGTCACCCGCCCCCACTTCCGACAACGGCGCACGAATCGCCGCCAGAATCGAACGAGGCAGAGCGTCACCGGTCAACTGAGCTGGGACCGTCAGCTTGCCGTCGTCGTCCAGCGAGGGCTTGGTCAGGGTCGAAATACCATTGGCCACGGCGTTATAGGCATCGACAAACTTCTGAATCGAAGTTTTCAGACCTTCTGTATTGGTCGCAACAGTGATAGTGATAGGCTTATCGGTCTGTGTCGGGGCCAACAAGTTGAGCTTGAGACCGGAAACAGCCTGAGTGACGGTATTGGTCTTGCTGGTCAGTTGCATACCATCGATTTTGAAAACCGCATCCTTGGCCAGCCCACCAATGTTGCCCGATGCCGCGGCGCCCGCCCCCATGGATTGGGTGCCGTCAATTTCCAACCCGGCGATACCGCTGACAGAAATATCAGAGCCCGCACCGGTCTTGTCAGAGCCAATCACCAGACGCGAGCCGAACGAGTCAGTCACAATGTTGGCACTGATTCCGGACATGGCCATCTTGGAGTCGGCGTTGATCGAGTCACGCACCGACTGCAATGTCGCATTCGCGCCGATCGTCAGCGGATAGTTAATGCCATTTTGAGTGATGTTCAACGTACCACTCGGAATGGCACTGGTATTTCCTCCGGCAAAAGCCTTACTGGCCACTTTTGACGAAGTTGCAAGGTTGGACACCTCAACAGTGTATTTGCCAGCTACCGCATAGTTGTCGGCTGTGGCATCCACAATTTTATTGTCGCTGGAGGTCGCCGCAAAGCCGGCAAAGGAGGGATTGACCGAACTTCCAAGCCCTGTGACCGACAGGGTGCTCTGAAAAGTCGACAACAGCGATTGCAAGGTGCCGATACCGGAAATGCTCGCACTGTTGCTGGCAGTTGCACGGTCGATCTGACCCTGCTTGGCCGCTTTATCAGCCGCAACCAACGCCTTGACGATAGCACCGGTGTCGAGGCCGGAACCCAGACCGGTACCCGGTAGAATTGGACTTGCCATGTGTTTCTCCCTTCAGTGTGCCGCCGGACTTTTGACCACTACAACGTCCAAAAGAACACAGCAACAAGTTTCATGCCAGCTATCAGACTTTCGCGCTGAACAGCAGACTGCTGGCGTCATTCAAGCTATTGGCCAATCTCAGCACTTCTTCGTTGGGGATCTGACGAACCACCTCACCCGAATCACTGGCAATCACCTTGACCACAACCTGGCCGGAGGGCTCGTCGATCGAGAACTCCAGGTTACGCTTGACCGACTGGACGAATTTCTCGATTTCCTGAACGGCCATCTTCAACTTATCCTGCTCGGTCTGAGCGTCTTTCTTGCTGTCCTGACTGGCAACTTCAACCACAGCAGGCACCACCTCTCGAGGCTTCTCCACGGGCTTGTCAGCAACGGGCGTCACTGGCTTGGCCGCTGGATAAGACAAGTTCAGCTTCACGCTCATATCCATGTCCATCACCTCTTAAAGTAAAAAAGCGAGAGAGCACGACCAGCGCACTCCCCCGCCAAAGCTTAGCCAGCTATTACTGAAGCAGTTTCAGTACAGCGGACGGCAGTTGGTTGGCCTGGGCCAGAACTGCGGTCGAAGCTTGTTGCAGAGTCTGCTGCTTGGTCAGCTGGGCAGTTTCAGCAGCGAAGTCGGTATCTTGTACACGACCCAGTGCAGCACTGGCGTTTTCGTTGATGTTCTGCAGGTTGGAGATGGTGCTGGTCAGACGGTTCTGGGCAGCACCGAGGTCGGCACGGCTGGAGTTGATGGTCTGCAGCGCCTTGTCGATGGCGTCCATGGCAGCTTTGGTGCTGGCTTCAGCAGTGGTGCTGTCAGTACCGGTAATGGCGATGGTTGCGGAACCCACGCTCAGGGTTGCAGCGTCGAAGCCGCTGGCCAGAGTGATGGTGATCTGGTTGGTAGCGCCAGTGTTGGAACCAACCTGGAAGGTCATGGTGCCAGCAGTACCGTCGATCAGGTTCTTGCCGTTCAGGTTGGTCGACTTGGCGATACGGGTCAGTTCGTCCGACATCTGAGCAAATTCTTTGTTCAGAGCAACACGGTCTTGAGTACCGTTGGAGTCGTTTCGTGCCTGAACAGCCAGTTCACGCATACGCTGCAGGATGTTGGTGGATTCTTGCATCGCGCCTTCAGCGGTCTGGGCGATGGAGATACCGTCGTTGGCGTTCTTGATAGCCATGGTCTGACCACGGATCTGCGAAGTCATACGGGTAGCGATCTGCAGGCCGGCGGCGTCGTCTTTTGCACTGTTGATTTTCAGGCCGGAAGACAGGCGAGTCATCGAAGTCGACAGAGCGTCGGAAGCGCGGTTCAGGTTCTTCTGAACGTTCAACGACGTGACGTTAGTGTTTACTGTTAAAGCCATGACGAATTCCTCGTTGGTTGGGTACTGCGGCTTCCGGCCCTGGCAACCGCCGGGTAATGGCCTAGAGAACCTTCGTAATAGTTATCGTCGCCAATGCAAGTTGCTTTAGGGCTTTTTCAAAAATATTTGCCATCACCCTGCCACCCCTTGGAAAACAAGGGGTTAAGCCCATCAACAAGCGAAAAAATGACGCCAGAAAACCCACGCAAAAACCAACTTTGAGCCCTCAGATGGGATACCCCGTCAACCATCGAGCCCAACCTGCAGCCAATCCAACATTTCATATTCAAGATAATCAGCCAGAGCCAACCAGTTCTGCATTTCCTGGCAGGCCAGCATCAGGCCCAGCAGCCGAGCCCAGTCCTGCTGAACCGAAACCGGCGCACTGTCCACCCACAACTGTATGGGCTCGAACAACTCCACCATGCCCCCTACAGCTTCTACATCCCGGCCCAGCCGGAACAGATCGGCAACTTCCCGCGCACGATCAAACACAGGCTCAAGTCGCGTCATTGAACAAAGTCCCCATGGAAGGTGGTGCCCAGGATCATCGCGCCACTGCGACTGGTATTGAAGAACGCCACTTCAGGCCGACTCGCGATGTAACGCTCCAGCTCGCACAGATAGCTGCGAAAGTTGAGCTGAGTCTTGACCCGCTGCCCGTAACCGTCCATCACCCAATGCCGGGCCACGTCGGCCTGAGGCCCGAGATCACCGTCCTGCCAACCGGCGTGAGTACGATTCTGAGGAAAAGCGAAATCAGCACCAAACAGAGTGATCCGCCTGCCTCCCATCTTCACCGCGAGATCCACGGCTGGATGAATCACGCTGCCTCCGGCATGCAACTGCGCCCGCGGCAACCGCTGGCGCAACGCCTGGAATACCGGACTGGAGGAATAGCCCACATACCGCGGCCCTTGCCACCCGTCAAGAACCAGCGGGTCCGCCAGAGGCATATAGACCAGGGTGACGCCTTCACTACCCTGGCCCGGCAGGTGACGCGTGGAGATTCGCTGATCGATACTGACCACCAGGTCCACCCGGATGCCTTGCTTGAGCAGAGGCAGATAGGCTGTATCCACACAGATCAACAACGGCCGCTCAGGTTGTCCGGCCACGGCCCGCAATGCCGGGTAATGCTGTTCCAGACTTGGTCCAGTAGCGATCACGAACACCTCGCGCCCAGGATGAAGATCGAACAGTTCGGCAACATCTCGATCTGCCCGAACCCAAGGCTCGATGGTGGCCAGACGCGCGGCGATATCCGGCGTATCGGCCGAGAACAGACGATTGTTGAAGGACAGATGGGTCTCGCTGATCAGCCGATCACGAATCTTCGCGCTGTA
The DNA here is from genome assembly GCF_030718165.1 of Pseudomonas sp. LPH60. Lineage (NCBI taxonomy): Bacteria > Pseudomonadati > Pseudomonadota > Gammaproteobacteria > Pseudomonadales > Pseudomonadaceae > Pseudomonas > Pseudomonas sp. LPH60. Next base: position 67,286 of record NZ_JAVAJH010000001.1, on the reverse strand, counting down.
ATCATCGGCCAGCACCAACTCGGCTGGCAGGGCAAAGAACGGCAGTTGAATCTCCGGCAGATCGCCGGCATACAGCAACTCGACCCGAGGATCGGCCAGCCAGTCCTGCTGATCAAGTAGTTGCAGCACCAGCCTGAACACCGCGCCATTGAGGATGTGCACGTACAGGCGCTTCAGCTCCGGCCGCTGGAGCAACGCCCGTTGCAGATCCCCCAAGCCACAGCCGTACAGATGCAGGACCGGCGCCTCAGGCAGGCTGGCGGCCTGGGTATGCGCCTCACGGGTGCGATCATGACGACTGGTGAGCTGAATACCTGCAATGCTCAGGGTCGAGCCCAGCCCCTCAACCAGATCGGCCTGCAGCGCACCACTGTCTTCAGCCAGTAGCCGCTCCAGCAGCACCGGCCAGCGCTCGCCCAAAACCCGGGCATTGTGTTCCAAGCTGTCGCTCATGCTGCCTCGCTTATCACTCGCGCAAAAAAATAGCGCTCAAGATTACACCTTGAGCGCTACGTGTGCCGCTGAACGCTGAGCGTCAGGAGCGATAGATGATCGCCGACCCCCAGGACAAGCCAACGCCGAAACCACTCAAGGCAACGCGCTTCCAGCTGGAATCGAACATGTGTTTTTCCAGCAACAGCGGAATGCTCGAGGAAACCGTATTACCGGTTTCCACCATGTCCTTGATGAACTTGTCCGGATCGCCCTCAAAGCGCCGGGCCACGGCGTCGACAATGGCCGCACTGCCCTGGTGAATGCAAAACGCATCGATATCGTCCGGCTGCAAGCCCGACTCGGCCAGCAACTCGTGCAGGTGGGCAGGCACCTTGAGCAGCGCGAAGTTGAACACTTGGCGGCCATTCATGAAGAACACGCCGTCGCTGACTTTCAGGTGCGGAGCACCGGAGCCATCGGTGCCGAACTTGGCCTTGCCCAACTGCCAGGTCGCGCCCTCGCCCAGCCAGGTGGCAGTGGCGGCATCGCCGAACAGCATGGTGGTGTTGCGGTCTTCGGGATCGACGATCTTCGAATAGGGATCGGCGGTCACCAACAGGCCGTTCTTCAGGCCCGTAGCTTCCATGAAGCCCTTGATGGCGTAGATACCGTAGACATACCCGGAACAGCCCAGCGAAATATCGAAAGCCGCCACTGTGGTCGGCAGTCCCAGTTTGTCCTGAACGATCGCGGCAGTGTGAGGCAGCCCCTCCTCGTCACCGTTCTGGGTGACCACGATCAATACGTCGATAGCTTCACGCTTGAGTTCCGGGTTGCTGGCGAACAGGGCATTGACCGCTTCGACACACAGATCGGAAGTCTCTTGCCCGTCGTCTTTGCGCGGCAAAAAAGCAGAACCAATCTTGCCCAGGATGAAATCTTCATCCTTGGCGAATTTTGCACCTTGTGCGTAATTGTCCACGCCGGCTACAGGCACGTAGCTCGCAATGCTTTTTATGCCAATCATTACGGCTTCCCAATAATAAACAGCTCAATACCCCCGCTCAGTCACTGAGCAGGGGCTGCCGAAAGAAACACAGATACTTGCGCCTAACACAACGGCATCGGGAAGAACCAAGGGCTATCACGGGTCCTGTCACGCAGGGCTGGCGCCATCTTCCCGGGCAATACAATACAGTGAAGATGCACGTTATGACTCACAGGTCACGCTATTTTGCCGAATCAGCCACACAAAGGCCTATTCGATGAGCGCCCAGTCCAGTGCCGTGCCGCGCTTGAGGGCCTGACGCGCACGACGGCCGAGCAGCGCATCGTAGTGCTTGGGAGCCAGCCCCAGCCCGGGACGGATTGCCCGCACGTTGTCGGCACTGAACAGCTCCCCGGCCTGCATGTCCCGGGTGACATACAACGACCGACGGTACATCAGCGACTTGCTCTCGGCCTGAGTAGCGCCATAGCGCACTTGCCCCATGGCCTGCCAGGCCCGCTCGGTTTCCACCACCAGGCTGGCCAACTCCCCTGGCTCCAGGGAAAAACTGGCGTCGACCCCACCGGCCGAACGGTCCAGGGTGAAGTGCTTTTCGATCACCGTGGCGCCCAGGGCCACAGCAGCCACCGAGACCCCAACCCCCATGCTGTGATCGGACAAGCCCACCTCACAGCCGAACAGTTCCCGCAGATGAGGAATAGTCAGCAGGTTGCTGTTGGCCGGCGAAGCCGGATAGGTGCTGGTGCACTTGAGCAATACCAGATCCCGACAGCCGGCCTGCCTGGCGGCCTGCACGCTTTCGTCCAGCTCGGCGATGCTGGCCATGCCGGTGGAAATGATCAGCGGCTTGCCGGTGGCAGCGACCCGGCGAATCAGCGGCAGGTCGGTGTTCTCAAAACTGGCGATCTTGTAGGCCGGAACGTCGAGGCTCTCGAGAAAGTCCACCGCGCTCTCGTCGAACGGTGTGGAAAACGCCAGCATGCCCAACTCACGTGCCCGAGCGAAGATCGGCTCGTGCCACTCCCATGGCGTATGGGCACGCTGGTACAGGTCGTATAGCGATGAACCGGCCCAAAGACTGTCCGGGTCCTTGATGAAAAACTCGCCCTGATCCAGGTCCAGGGTCATGGTGTCGGCGGTGTAGGTCTGCAACTTCAGGGCATGGGCACCGGCCCTGGCTGCGGCCTCGACAATCTGCAGGGCCACATCCAGCGACTGATTATGGTTGCCGCTCATCTCGGCGATGATCAACGGCGCCGCACCCGCGCCCACGCAGCGCGAGCCGATCTTGAAACTAGTCATCCAGATGTTCCTTCAACACACGGGTGAATTCACAGGGCGCCTGGCAATAGCCGGCCCGGCGAAACAATGTCAGCGAAACCTGATTCTCTGCCAGCACCCTAGCCCCCAGACGCTGCACATCGGGCCAATGGCGCATCAGCCAAGCCTCGCCCTGCTCCAGCAGCGTCCGCCCCCAGCCCAAGCCCAGGTGCTCGGCAAACAGGTAGATCGACACATCCACCTGAACGCCTTGGCGGTCATAGCGCAGCACCCCCACGGCCCCTGCGGCTGTCTCCGCTATCAGCAACAGCCGCTGCGGATCTCTCACAGCGGCCTCCAGCCAGCGCACATGGTCCGGCCACTCAAGCGCCTCAGGCTGCAGGGACCAACGCCTGACAGGCTCAGCATTGCGCCCGTCGAACAGTAGCCGGGCATCCTCCACAGTCGCCGGACGCAAGCGCAGTACCGCAGTGAACAACGCCGCCGCCACTCGCTGCACGCCCCGACCATCCACCAGCTCGCGGGCCCGGCGAGACAGGCTATGCCGCAGCCCCGGATTGCCCAGCAACAGGCTCAGGGCCTGGCGCACCTGCTCCACGCTGACCTGCTCACAGGCCCCCAGGTACAAGTGGGCACCCGCCTCGGCCAGCAACCGGGCATTGGCCTCCTGGTTAGCGGCCACGGTGATGCACAGCGTAGGCACGCCCAATACCGCCCGCTCCCAGCTGGTACCGCCTCCCGCGCCCAGGCACAGGTCGGCCTCGGCCAACAGCCCGGCAAAATCCTTCACATAGCTGTGCAGTCGCCAGTGCGGCCGTTCGGCAGCCAGGGCCTGCATGGCCTGCCAGTCCGGGTTGCCGCTGCCGGCGACGAAGTCCACCTGCAGATCGTGAAATTCCAGCAGCGCCAACATGGCCTTGTGGGTCTGACCGGCGGCATCGAAGCCGCCGAAGTTCACCAGCAAGCGCCGCGCCTGTGGCCGGATCGATATCGGTGGACGGCGGAACTCTTCGCGCAGCAAGGCGTAGTGCGGACCGAACAGGGTCCGGCACGACGCATCGTGCAATCCGGAATAAGCCTGGGCACTGCCGCTGAAATTCTGGTCCAGCAACAGGTCCACGGCATGCTTGCGGTTGGCCAGATCATCGATCGCGGCAATCCTCGGCGCCCATTGGCGAGCGGCGCTCTGCCATTGATGATCAAGGCCGTAATGATCCACCAGCACCCAGTCGAAGGCCGGCTGAGAGGCCAATGCCAGCTGCAGCGCGGCAATGTCCGCCTGCCAGGGCAAGGGCGCCTCGATCCCCAGTTCTGGATGCTCGCCGACGTAGCACTCCGGCAATTCAAAGGCCTGGAAGCCCTCGGCCCGCAGCGCCTCCAGGCGATGACCGGGCAGACGCCGACAGGCGAACGCCACATCAGCGCCCTGACGGCGCAGTTCCTGGGCCAGGGTCAGGCAGCGGGCCACGTGGCCACTGCCGATGGCCGGCGACGCGTCGGCGCGAATCAGCACCCTCACTCCAGCTCTCCTGCGGCCTTCAGCGCGGCATACAGGTATTCAGCTCGCTGCCAGTCCTCTTCGGTATCGATGTCCTGCACCAGATGACGGGGCAGGATCACCGGCAGGCTGCGGGGCGAGAACAGCACCTCCCCCTCCAGCCAGGCCTGGCTCCTGCCCCAGTAGAACTGCCCGGCATCCTGATAGGCCGGTGGCAGATCCTGGGAACGGCTCTGGCGAAATTCCGGGTACAGGGCATTGAGCGCCCCTTGCTCATCGAGAGTCAGCGCCCGCTGCACGGGAAAGCCGAAGCTGCATACCGAGAAGGCGAACGCCTTGTCCGGGTGCTGCACCAGCGTCTCCAGCCCCTGGCGCAGATAACGCACCTGCAGCAAGGGCGCGGTGGCGTAGATACAACACGCGTACTCAAACACCTGCCCCTGCTCCTGCAACACCTGCAGGGCATGGACAATCACCGCTGCCGTGCCGGTGAAGTCATCTGCCAGGGACTGTGGCCGAATAAACGGCACCTCGGCGCCACAGGCGAGCGCCAGTTCGGCGATCTCTGGATCGTCGGTGCTGACCACCACTCGCTGGAACAATCCGCAACTCAATGCCTTGTCGATGGAGCGAGCGAGCATCGGCACGCCGTCAAAGGCCCTGAGGTTCTTGCGCGCGATACGCTTGCTGCCGCCTCGGGCAGGAATGATGGCGATTGCGCTCACGATATTGACGGCTCCTGAATCCAGCGTCGCACCTGCTGGACAACATAGTCCTGCTCGCTGTCACTCAACCCGGGATAAATCGGCAGGCTGATGGCTTCTGCGTAATAGTGCTCAGCCTCGGGAAAGTCCCCCTGGGCGAAGCCCAATGCCTGGTAATAGGGCTGCAGGTGCACCGGAATGTAATGCAGGTTGACCCCGATTCCCGCCTCACGCAGCCCCTCGAAGACCTGCCGATGGGAGCGCTGCAGTCCGTCGAGCTGCAAGCGCACCACATACAGGTGCCAGGCTGACTGCGCATCAGCCTGAGCCTTGGGCAGCGTCAACGGCAAGTCCTGCAACAGCTGCTGGTATCGGGTTGCCAGGTACTGGCGTCGCGCTACAAAGCCATCCAGTTTTTTCAACTGTGACAAGCCCAGCGCCGCCTGAAGATCGGTCATTCGATAGTTGAAGCCCAGCTCCACTTGCTGGTAATACCAGGGACCATGGCTGGCCTCACTCATCTGTTGCGGATCACGGGTCATACCGTGGCTACGCAAGCGCCGTAAACGATCCGCCAACTCAGGACGATTGGTCAGAACCATCCCTCCCTCGGCACTGGTAATGATCTTCACCGGATGAAAGCTGAACACGGTCATGGCGGCAAACTCGCCGCACCCGACAGGCCGGCCGGCATAGCGCGCACCCACCGCGTGAGAGGCGTCCTCGATCACGGTGAAGGCATAACGCTCGGCCAGTTCCGCCAACTGGCGCATGTCACAGCTCTGTCCGGAAAAAGCCACCGCCACCACCACCTTGGGCAGGCGCCCCATGGCCTGGGCAACCTGCAGCTTGCCAGCCAAGGCCTCGACATCAAGATTCCAGGTCTGCGGATCGATATCGACAAAATCCACATCCGCGCCGCAATAACGCCCGCAGTTGGCCGAAGCCAGAAAAGTGTTGGGGCTGGTCCACAGCCAATCGCCTGGCCCCAGGCCGGCCGCCAGGCAAGCAATGTGCAAGGCCGCCGTGGCATTGCAGACGGCCACCCCATAGGCTGCTTCGCAACGGACCGCCACGGCCTGCTCAAAGGCATCTATGGTGGGCCCCTGAGTCAGCCAGTCGGACTGCAGGACGGCCAGAACCGCATCAATATCGGCCTGATCCACGCTCTGGCGGCCGTACGGAATCATGCCGAAATCCCGTCATGCAACTCGGCAATCTGCTCCACCGAGAGAAAGTGCGGATTGGTATCGGAGCGGTACTCGAAATCCTCGGCGACCGAAACGCCCCTCTCCCCGACCCCATCAACGGCAAAATCGACATTGACACTGGTGAAGCGAATGGACGGTTGAATCGTGTAGTGATCGGCAAACTCCAGGGTCATGCGCGCATCATCCAGAGGCACCATCAACTCATGGAGCTTCTCCCCAGGACGGATGCCCACCTGCTTCTGCGGCAGATGAGAGGCCATGCCCGACGCCAGATCGACAATGCGAATCGAGGGAATCTTGGGCACGAAGATCTCACCGCCATGCATACGGGCAAAGCTGTCCAGAACAAACTGCACGCCGTGATCCAGCGTGATCCAGAACCGCGTCATGCGCTCATCGGTGATCGGCAGTTCCCTGGCGCCCTCGGCAATCAGCTTGCTGAAGAACGGCACGACCGAACCACGGGAGCCGGCGACATTGCCGTAGCGCACCACAGCAAACCGGGTTGGCTGCTCACCGGCAATATTGTTCGCCGCCACAAACAGCTTGTCCGACAGCAGTTTGGTGGCGCCGTACAGGTTGATCGGGCTCGCCGCCTTGTCGGTGGACAAGGCCACGACCTTCTTCACCCCGTTGTCGATGGCCGCGGCAATGATGTTCTCCGCACCATTGACGTTGGTGCGAATGCATTCCGTGGGGTTGTACTCGGCAGCCGGCACCTGCTTCAGGGCGGCAGCATGGATCACATAGTCGATGCCACGCATGGCTTGGCGCAAACGCTCGGCATCACGCACATCGCCGAGAAAATAACGCATGCAGGGGGCATTGAAGGTTTGCTGCATTTCATACTGTTTGAGTTCGTCACGGGAAAACACCACCACCCGCTTGGGCTGATACTGCTCCAGCAGACGACGAATGAAATTGCGCCCGAACGAACCGGTGCCACCGGAAATGAAAATCGACTTGCCGTTGAACATGACTGAATCCTTATCCGAGCAACTGGGTCCAGTTGACCGCACTGGCAGCACCCAGGGCAAAACCCTTGCCGCTCAACGCCAGGTTCTGGTTATAGGCAATATCCTGGGCAAAGCGTGCCGCCCATTTGTCTTGCAGGGCCGCGGCCGCCTGTGGGTGTTGCGGCAACGTCCCCGGATGCTGCACCTGGGCCTGGGGCGTCAGTACCGTGAGGTAACCGGCATCGGCCACTTTCAGGCACAGGTCGACATCGGCGAAAGCCTGGTCGAAATGCTCTTCATCCAGCCCGCCCACCGCCTCGAACAGCGCTTTGCCGATCATCAGACAGGCACCGGACACCGCTGAATAATTCTTCTCCACCCACAGGCTATTCATGTAGCCCGCAGCCTCCTTGGTCTCACCGGCGAAGGCCGCACCCAGGTGGCCGTCGAACCCCAGGATCAGCCCGGCCTGGGTGGTCACGCCGTTTTCGTTCACCAGCTTGGCGCCAACAATCCCGACTTCCGGACGCTGGGCCTGGTTGAGCAAGCTCTCGATCCAGTTGGCGTTGACCACCTCAGCATCGGCCGCAAGCAGCACCAGGTACTCGCCCCGAGCTTCCCGGCACGCCATGTTGAACAAGGCCGAAGCGCTCAGGCGTTGGCCGCTGCGCAACACACGAATGCGCTCGCCGCGGCCTTCCAGGCTGGTCAGCCAGCTGTCGAGCTCGACACTCTGGTTGTGGTTTTCGGCGATCAGCACTTCATAGCGCTGGTAGCGGGTGCGCTGCAGCACGCTGACCAGGCAGCGTTGCAACTCGGCGAAATTGTCCTGGCTGGGCAGGATGATCGACACCAGAGGGCGCTCGGCGTGCTGATACTCGATCTGGTAGGTACCCGGCTGCGCCGAACCGACCTGAGCGCGATAACCTCGTGCGGCCAGGTGCCGGGTCAGCACCTGCCGCTCTTCGGCGTCAGCCTCATCCCCCGGGGCCTGACAAATCAGCAAGGGCTCGGCCAGGTGGGCCAGACCGGACAGGCCACCGTCCTGGATCAGGCGCAGCAACAGGTCCAGCTCCAGCGCCTGCTTGAGCTCACGGGAGAAACCACCAGCCTGCAACACAGTCTCGCGGTCCAGCAACCAATGCCGGGCCATCAGCGCCGGTGTGCCTTGCAATTGATCGAGGTTGACCCCGGGGCGGAACACCGAAGTCAAAGTGGCATCGGCACGGCGCTGGATCTCGTCCATGGCCACGGCACGAATGCCTTCGGCGCCGAGCAATTCCAGGCTCGCCCGCAGCAGGCCGCTGGCGGTGAACTGATCACCGGCCTCGGCCAACAGCACCCAGTCGGCACGGGACTGGGCCATGGCCTGATTGATGCGCTCGACGTAGTTGTTTTCCGTGACCTTGACGAAATGCAAGGTGTCCTGGGCCGTGGTGGTGGCTGGCAGCTCACCCGTGGTGAACACCACCAGTTTGAACGCCTTGTAATGACCGGCCAGCAGGCTGTCGAGCGTGGCCTGCAACTTGACCAGGTCAGCGTCCAGGTCCAGCAGCAGGATCTGCACTTGCGGGCCACCAGCATGGCGGGCCAGGTGCGCAGCGATGGCACTCAGCTGTGCCGGCTCCGGAGCACGGGCCTCGAGCCATTTGAGCAAGCGTCCCGACTCGGTCGCGTTGAACAGCGCACGACTGTCCGACCCCGGTACCGACGCCAGGCGCTCGGCCCAGGCCTGCAGCTTGCGCGCCTCCTCGGGCTCGTCGCTGTCTTGCATCGACTCGGCCAGGCGCTTGACCACCTCGCGGTTGAACAGGTTCAGGGTCAGCGCTTCCCACAAGCGGGCGCGCAGGCTCTCTGGTGTGTCGTTGGGATGAACCCGCATCAACTCTTCCTGACGCAGCAACACACCCTCCAGCTCTTTGAGCTGCAGACGCCCGGTGGGCATGGCATGCATGAGGAATTCCAACTCGGTCAGCAGATCGAACATCGGCTGGTTGTAGAACGGCATCTCGACGAACTGCTCGGGACCGAAGGAGCGTACCGGCTCGGCCCCGACCTCGACCCAGGCCGAACGAAAGATCGCCGTGCCCTTGAGGGAGCGTCCGCTGAGCAAGCAGTCGGCCATGGCGGTGAAACTGTCCAGGGCGATCTGCTTCACCTGCTCGGGGTCCCGACCACTGAAACCGGTGGGCAGCGAGGCGAGGAACTCGGCGAACGCCTCACGCTGGGCCACCGATTGCGCGTCCTTGTAGGTCAGCACCGTCAGCACATTGGTGTTGTGCTCCGAGGCCCCGTAGTTGGCCTCACGCACGGCAAACGGAATCGGCAGGATCCGCGCCTTGGCGCAGGCCAGCAGGAAGAAGGAATGACCGATTTCCTGCCATTCGAAACTCACCCCTGGCGGCAGCAGCTCATACCACTGGCGCAGCAGGTCGGTGCGGGTTACCGCATAGAACGGCGGCAGGAAATGCCCCATGAAGTTCATCACCCGATCCTGGGCATCATCGGCGTCATAGTCCTCCATGACCCGGCGATCACGGCGGTAGTAATTGGTTTCCGAAGCCCGGGCCAGGTACATCATCCCGTAGCCATGGCACAGCCCGTAGTCGGGATGGGCCTCAAGAAACTCCAGGGAGCTGGTCAGCGCATCATGGAGGAGAAAATCGTCATCGGCAGCGAACGCCATGTAGGGCGTGGTCACCAGGCTCATGCCGTAGGTCAGCTTGTCCTGCAGCCCCTTGTAGCCGAACTGCGGCAGATGCCGATAGTCGACCTGGGGATAGAGCTGCGCCAGGGACTCATCCGCCTCCAGCGACGAATCCAGTACCAGGATCGAGCACGGATAGGTGCTGTAATACTGCAAGGTGCGCCGCATGAACGCTTTGCGGTTGTGGGACAACAGCACAAGGGTGAAACGCTCACTCAGGGGTGCTTTGTCATTCATTGCTTTGTCTCCAACCCACATAGGTACTTCCCCACAACCGGCCAAACGCCTTGAACCTGCAACCATTGATAGTTAACGAACCCGACGCAGGTAACCGTCCGGCGCCACGGTGATCAGCAACTTGTTCTGCATCTGATAGTCGATCTCGAAATCGCGGTTCTCCTCCAGATAGGCCCAGACTGCGGTTTTCGGGTTGTCACCCGGGCCCCACGGACGATCCGGGAAGAACTCCGGCGGCATGTCCTCGACCACGGTGTCCATGACCACGCAGTAGCTGTCCACCGACACCAGCGGCGCATACAGACGCAGCTCTTCGAGCACGTGCTCGTGGGTGTGGTTGGAGTCCAGGACCAGAATCACCTTCTTGCCGGCGGCTGCAGCCCGTACCTGCTCGGCGATGGCCGGGTCGATGCTCGAACCTTCGATCATGCGGATCCGCTTGCTCATCGGATGCTGCTCGATGGCTTCGCGGTTGTGCGGGCGGATATCCAGGTCGATGCCCAGCACTTCGCCATGGCCCTGCAACTCCAGCAGCGAGGCGTAGTAGATGATCGAGCCGCCGTGGGCGATACCGCATTCGATCACCAGGTCCGGCTTGACCTGCCAGATGATCTCCTGCATCGCCATCATGTCCTGGGGCAGCTGGATGATCGGCCGGCCCATCCAGGAAAAGTGATAGCTGTACTTGTGGGTCGCGGACTCGTTGAAAAAGTCACGGGCCAGGCCCTTGAGTTTCTCATCCTGGCCCTGGGCGCTGATCTGCGCCTGGCATTCTTGTTCAAAGGCTTGAATGACGTTGTGCTCGGTCATGTTCGGTTCTCAATGGCAAATTAGCTGAACGAAGCGCTGTCGACGGCGTGATAGACATAACGGCCGTCGGTCATGCGCTTGATTTCTTCGAGGTAGTTGGAATTCATCACGAACAGGTTGGCGCCTGCCGGCAGTGCCTCCATGGCTTCTTGTGGCGATGACACACGCATGCCACTGAGCGGCAGGTACCGGCCCTGTTTGGCCGGGTTGATATCGACGACCTGATCCACCGCCACACCCGCGCGTTGCAGGAACAGCGAATAGATCACGCCCTTGGACGACGCGCCCCAGATCCCGGCAGCGGTGTGCGGCGCCGAGCCGATGATGCGTTTGGCGCACTCGATGCTGGCGGTGAAATCCGCCGGCATCTGCAAGGGCTGGATCGGCGCCGGCAACGACGACGTCAAGCTGCCCAGGTCCGCCACCACGTACAGGTACTGGCCGCCGAACAGATGCCCGGCCTCGTGCACGGTGCCGAACATGCGCTGCAGGTCCTCGAGGCGGAAGTAGTTGACGTGCTCATAGAACACGTCGAACCAGGCGCGATGCTCGAGAATCCAGTCGAAACACGGCACTTCGATATAGATCTGCCCGCCCTGGTTGGCATCGGCAATCTCTGCCAGAAAGGCCAGCGGATCAGCAATATGCTCCAGCACATGACGCAGCACGATGGCCTCGGCAGCCAGCCCCAGGCCTCGGGTGAAAGGCGCCTTGATCACCTCGGGGTTGGTCCCCTCGTAGGCCGGGTCGATGCCGGTGATGGCATAGCCCTCACTGCGCAGCAGTTCGAGGAAATAGCCCTTGCCGCAACCGACCTCGATCAGCTCGCGCCCCTTGAAGTGCCGGGCGATGATGCCCTCTACATCCATCAGGTGCTGCTGGAACTGCGCCGAATGGGCCTGTTCGTTCTGGTAGTCGCTGTCGTAGCTGAGCTTGTCGGCATCGAAGGCCTGATTGAAGATCAGCCCGCTCTTGAGATCCTGCACCAGCACGATGTCCGCAGACGCCGAGGCGCGGGCACTCTGGGCATCGGCGAAGGTACGGTTCTGCAACACCGGCAAGTCGGCGACCCGATACAACTCATGCGCCATGTTCGGCTCCTGTTATTTGCAGCAGGCGCTGGTTCAAGCCCCAGAACGCCATGGGTTCGTAGTCCGGGTACGGGTAATGCCCCAGGTTCAGGCGAATCGCCGAACCGCGCTGGGCGATGCGCTGCTCCACCAGGGAACGCACGGCTATTGGCCGGCCGCTGGAGCAATTGACCACCCCGGAAAACGTCCGCTGGCGCAGCAGCGCCGCGAGGTAGCCGGCCGCTTCTTCGATGGCCAGGTAGTCCCGCAGCTGCTCGCCGCCGGACATGTCGAACACTTCGTCACCGGCGTCGATGGCCCGATCCAGTGCCGCCAGCAGGCTCTTGGGATTCTGTCCGGAGCCATGCAGGTAGAACAGCCGCGCCCACTGCAAGCTGAAGGGCAACTGCTGCTGCAGGGCCTGGAGGAACAGGTGCAGGCTGTGCTTGGCCAGGCCGTAGGGATTGCCTGGACGAGCCTCGGCCTGCTCTGTCAAAGGTCCGCTCTGCATGCCGTACTCGAAGCAGGTGCCGGTGACCAGCACCTGGCTCACACCCGCCTCGACCACCGCCTTGATAAAGCGATAGTCGGCCATCAGGTTGTGCTCCAGATGAAACAGCGCCTGATAGTTGGGCAGCCCCGGCCAGGCCAGATGGGCCAAGGCATCGACCCCGTCCACCAGGGCCGCGATATCCAGCTGCGGGTCATGCACATCCAGCGCGCGAAACTCTACCGCGTCGAACCAGGGCATCTGCCGCGCCTTGTCCAGATCCCGGGCCAGCGCCCGGACCCGGCAACCCCGGGCCAGCAAGGCCGCGACCAGATGCCGGCCGACAAAGCCGGTGGCGCCGGTGACCAGCACCGTCATGCCCTTCACAGCAGCTTCAACTCAGGCACGGCAATCACGAAACGCCCGCCCCATTGCCGCACCTGGGCCAGTTGCTCGCTGACTTCGCCCAACAGGTTCCACGGCAACACCAGCACATAGTCCGGCTGCTCCTGGTCGATGCGCTCGGGGGCCACCACCGGGATGCGACTGCCCGGCAGGAACTTGCCCTGCTTGTGCGGGCTGGCGTCGGCGACCCAGGCCAGCAAGTCGGCCTTGACCCCGGCGTAGTTGAGCAAGGTATTGCCCTTGGCTGCCGCGCCATAACCCACCACGCGCTTGCCTTCGGCCTTGGCCTGGAGCAGGAAGCGCAGCAGCTCGTGCTTGATCCGCTGCGCGGCTGGCGCCAGGGTCTGGTAGTACTCGGGCGTGTTCACCCCGGCGCGCTGTTCCAACAGCAACTGCTGCGCCACGCTGTCTTGCACCGGCCGGCGCGAGCCGTCGATGCGCTGCACGAAGACCCGTAGCGAACCGCCATGGGTGGCCAGGGTCTGGACGTCGAAAACTTCCAGGCCGTTGCGTTGGCACAGGCTCAGGACGGCGGTCAGCGACAGGTAGGAATAATGTTCGTGGTACAGGGTGTCGAACTGCTGCCCGGCCATCAGGGTCAGCAGCTGGGGAAACTCGAACGTCGCCACCCCCGTCGGCTTGAGCAAAGTCGCGAAACCGCAGAGGAAATCGTTGATGTCCGGCACATGGGCCAGCACATTGTTGGCCGCCATCAGATCGGCGGCCCAGCCCTCCTCCAGCAACTGCGCGGCAGTGCCACGGCCGAAGAACAGCTCGCGGATCTGCAACCCCTTGGCCCGCGCCGCCTGGGCGGTGCTGCGGGTCGGCTCGACCCCCAGGCAGGGAATGTCACGCTGGGCCACGTACTGCAGCAGGTAGCCGTCGTTGGCCGCCACTTCCACCACCCGGCTGCGGGCGTCCAGGCCGAAACGCTCGACCATCTGCGCCACGTAGTCCCGGGCATGCTGCAGCCAGGTGCTGGAGAACGAACTGAAGTAGGCATAGTCGGCGTCGAACAGGTGGTCGGCGCGGGTGTAGTCCTCGGTCTGCACCAGCCAGCATTGCTGGCACACCTGGACCTTGAGCGGCACCCACTGCTCGGCCTGATCCAATTGCTCGGCCCGCAGGTAGGCGTTGGATGGCGGCGAGGTGCCCAAGTCGATCAGAGGCAGGCTCAGGCATGCGCCACAACCGCGGCAATTCATAGTCTTACTCCAGCGAAGGCAGCATCGAGCAAGGGGTGGCTGGCATCCCGGGTCGACAGATTATTGACAGGCAACGGCCAGTTGATCGCCAGTCGCGGGTCCAGCACCGACAACCCGGCCTCGTGCTCGGGGGCATAGTCGGCGCTGTGCAGGTAGAGCAACTCGGCATCGTCGCTCAGGGCCTGGAAGCCATGGGCGAAACCCGCCGGCAGCAACAGGCTGCGCCCATCGCCGCCACGCAGGTGCTCGGCATGCCAATGCAAAAAAGTCGGTGACTCGGGGCGCAGGTCCACCGCCACATCCCAGACTTCGCCGCGCAAGCAACTGATGAGCTTGGCTTCGGGCCGGGCGGCGGTCTGATAGTGCAAGCCACGCACGCTGCCCTGTTCGCGGGTGCAGGAGTGGTTGATCTGGCGAATATGGAAGGGCTGGCCAAAGGCGCTAAGGCTGCCTTCGCAGAACAGCCGGGAGAAATGCCCGCGCTGATCTTCGAAGCGTTTGTGGCGCACCTCGAACAACCCGGCCATTGGCAGAGCCAGGACCTGGAACTCGCTCACAGCGCCCCCCGGTACAGGTTCAACTGCCCAAGGGTCACGGCACGCATGTCCGCGCCGCTCTTCCAGGCCAGGTGCCAGTCCAGGGTCTGCGCCAGGCACTGTTGCAGCGTCCAGCGAGGTTTCCAGCCCAACAGCTGGCGCGCACGACTGCTGTCCAGACGCAGCAGGCCGGCTTCGTGCAGCTCACTGGGTTCGATTCGCAGGCCCGGGGCCTCGGGCCATTGCCGGGCCAGCAGCTCCACCACTTCACCGACGCTGCACATGTCCTGTTCACCGGGCCCGAAGTTCCAGGCACCGGCGTATTGCGGGCCGTTCACGTACAGGCCGGCTGCCAGTTGCAGGTAACCGGCCAGGGGCTCCAGGGCGTGTTGCCAGGGGCGTACCGCCTGGGGATAACGCAAGGTCACCGGCTCGTCGGCCGACCAGGCCTTGAGCACATCGGGAATCAACCGCTCGGGGGCGAAATCACCACCGCCCAGCACATTGCCGGCCCGGGCCGTGGCCAGGGCCAGGCCGTGCTCGGCATAACGCTCGGCAGCAAAGAAGGATGAGGCATAGGACTGGGCCAGCAACTCGCAACAAGCCTTGCTGCTGCTGTAGGGATCATGGCCGCCCAAGGCTTCGTTTTCCCGATAGGGCCACAGCCATTCCTGATTGGCGTAGACCTTGTCAGTGGTCACCAGGACGCAGGCACGGACCCCACCGACCTGACGGATCGCTTCCAACAGGTTGAGGGTGCCCATGACGTTGCTTGAGTAGGTTCCCAGCGGATCACGGTAAGCCTCGCGCACCAGGGGCTGGGCCGCCAGGTGCAGGACGATTTCCGGCTGCACCTGGGCGATCAGCTCCAGCAGGCTACCCAGGTCCCGCAGGTCGCCACGATGATCGTCGACACCTTCGGCCACCCGGGCCAGTTCGAACAGGCTCGGCTCGGTCCCCGGGTCCAGGGCGAATCCGCTGACCTGGGCCCCCAGGCTTTGCAGCCACAGGCTCAGCCAACTGCCCTTGAAACCGGTATGGCCGGTCAGCAGGACCCGCTTGCCACGCCAGAATTCCTGGCTCAGTCCCATTGCTTCCACGGGGCCTCCCCGCTTTGCCAGAGCTGCTCCAGATGATTCTTGTCCCGCAGGGTATCCATGGACTGCCAGAATCCCGAATGCTCGTAGGCGCTCAGTTGCTGATCCTTGGCCAGCTGGATCAGCGGCTCGGCCTCCCAGGTGGTGCTGTCGCCATCGATGTAGGACAGCACCTTGGGCGACAACACAAAGAACCCACCGTTGATCCAGCCACCATCGCCACGGGGTTTCTCGGTGAAGCCCAGGACCTGGTCGCCATCGCGATCCAGGGCGCCATAGCGGCCCGGGGGCTGCACGGCCGTGACCGTGGCCAGCTTGCCGTGGGACCTGTGGAAATCCACCAATGCACCGATATCCAGATCGGATACGCCATCGCCATAGGTGAAGCAGAAAGCCTCGTCTTCCTGCAGATAACGTCCGGCCCGGCGCAAGCGTCCGCCGGTCATGGTTTCCTCTCCAGTGTCGATCAGCGTCACGCTCCACGGCTCGCTGTAATTCTGATGCACGTCCATGCGGTTGTTGCGCATGTCGAAGGTCACATCCGAAGTGTGCAGGAAGTAGTTGGCGAAGAAGTCCTTGATCGCGTAGCCCTTGTAGCCCAGGCAAATCACGAAGTCATGAATCCCGTGGGCGGAATACTGCTTCATGATGTGCCAAAGAATTGGCTTGCCACCGATCTCGATCATGGGCTTGGGCTTGAGGTGGGACTCTTCGCTGATTCGCGTACCCAGTCCACCTGCCAGAATTACTGCCTTCATCGCTGTCCTCTTGCTCTTCGTGGGCCAGCCCAGCCCTTTCAGGACTGGCACGGCGCCAGATGCAGATCATTCATCGCAACCAAAGGGGCCCTTGCACTGCGCCGCAGTGAAGGATTTATGGCGATTTGCCGAGGACTTGCAGGAAGTGCGCCAATTGCGTGCGCGGCGCCCGCAGGCGCCGCAGAAGACAGCGAGAGCAACCACCCGAACGGAGGATTGCCCAACATCCCGGCCAACGACGATGGCAGTCGCCGGCCCGGGGGAGGACGATCAGTCCGCCAACCATCCCCACAGCCAGTGCCGCAGGTTGTCGTCGCGCAGCATGAAGTCGCGATGCACCGCTTCCCGCAGCTCATCCCCCATGCGGTAGCTGGCTGCCGGGTCGGACAGGTGCATGCGGATCGCCTGCAACCATTCCTCGGTGCTGTTGCTGCGGACCTTGGTGCAAGGCAGGAAACCGCGATAGGCCTCGGTGTCGGTGCAGATCACCGGGTAACCGCAGGCACCGTATTCCAGGAGCCGCAGGTTGCTCTTGCAGTCGTTGAAGATATGAAACTCCAGCGGCGCCAGCGCCAGATCCAGGTTCAGGCTGGCCAGCTTGAACGGATAGCTCTGCAGGCTGGTGAGCGAGTGAAATTCGTGTACGTAAGGACGCAGGTCGTCAGGGCACATGCCAAAGAATACCCACTCGACCTCGTTCGCCAGCTCGCGCACCACCTCGGCGATGATCTCCAGGTCGCCGGTATGGCTGGTGCCACCGCCCCAACCCACCCGCGGCTTGCTGGAGGTACCACGACGACTGGTCAAACTGGCCCAGGGGGCCAGCGCCAGCATGTTGGGCACCACGCGAATGTCGCTGTGCATGCTCGACAGGGCATCGGCCAGGGGCTGGGTGGTCACCACCACGCGATCACACAAGCCGATGCCTTCGCGCAGCATCTGCTCGGTGTTCACCGGCTTGTTCCGAGCGTGGGTGTTCTTCTTCGGCGCACTGACAATGTAGTCGTCGAGCTCGAAGACCCGCAGGGCGCTGGAGTATTTTTTCATCCGCAGAATGTCACTGGCCGCCCCTTCGCTGTAGCGGCACTGCAGGATGATGGTATCCGGCGACAGGCGCTCGATGTCCGCCGTGGACGGCGACTCGTAGGCCACCCGGGCAATCACCCGCCCCGCTTCTTCCAACGCCGTCAGGGGACCGGTCACCCGGTAATGCCCGACCGCGGAACTGTTGACCGGCAAGCCGAGGATCAAGGGCAAGGCGCGACTGCAGAACGGATTCCAGTTGTTGCGCAAGGAAGGCTCCAGACTGAAGCTGGAGTAGCCCAGGCTCAGGGCCGGGTTATAGGCCGGATCGCGAGCGATCTTCGCCATCCACTGCTGATAGAAGCGCTCCTGCTCGGCCTCGCGGGCCAGCTGCCGCTCGCTGTCATCACCGGCAGGCGACGCTGGCCGCAGCATCAGGGTGGCGTGAGGCGTCCAGACCACCAGATAGCCGTTGCGGTCGACCCGCAGGCACAGGTCGGTCGCCCCCAATTCGTCGGCGAAGGCCTGCTCATCCAGGCCGCCCAGGCTGTCGAAGACCTCCTTGCGTACCATCAGGCAATCGCCACTGACCGCACTCCAGTTCTGTACCACTTGCAGCCGTTGCATGTAGCCCCGGGCGTCCATGGCTTCGCCGACAAAGGGCGAACTCGCAGGCCCGGCCATGCCCAGCACCTGGCCGGCATGGAGAATGGAGCCATCGGTGGCCAGAATCCGCGCCCCCACCACGCCCACCTCCGGACGCTGGGCCTGATTGAGCAACTCATCCAGCCAGTCGCCGCTACAGATCAGCGCCCCCGGATTGAGCAGCAACAGGTAGTCGCCACGCGCCTGGCTCGCCGCACTGTTGATCAGCGCAGCCTGGCTGTGCGGACCGACATAAGGCAGAACCCGCAGCATCGCACCACCCAGCTGGGCCATGGCCGCCAGCCAGTCGACCATGGCCGGGTCGCGACTGCCGGCATCCACCAGCACAATTTCGTAGTGGTTGTAGGCCGTCTGCTCGATCAGGCTTTCAACGCAGCGCTGCAGGGTCGCCAGGGAGTCACCGCACGGCAGGATGATCGACACCAGCGGCCGGCTGCCGTGCAGGTAATAGATGCGATTGAGCAGGGGCAGGTCATCGTGAACAATCCGGTGTTCCACACCGATCCGCTGCAGATGCGCGGCCACCAGCCCTTCACTGGCCTCGATCACCTGGGACCGGGACAGCCACTGGGCGAAGCTGAACTCGGACTCCAGCTGGATATCGGCAATGTGCTCGATGGTCCGGGGCCCCGCCGCCTCCACCATCCGCCATAGAAGATCATGGGGCGCCAGTTCGCCATGGCGCGGATCGAACCCGCCTTCGGCCATGAAGCGCTCGCGGGAAAAAGCCAGGGCACGACCAACATAGGGATAGGAGCGCATCAGGTCGAGGTTGAAGTCAGGCTTGAACACCGGCTCCGACGACTCACCCTCTACCAGCGCGCCTTCATCACTGTAGGCACAGAGCATGGCCGGGGTATTGGCGATGCGTTCGGCAAGGATCAACAGCGCCGACTCCTGCAGGCGATCACCGGCCTGCAGCAGATAGAACCAGTCGCAACCTTCCAGCTGCGGCACCAGCTCATTGAGCTGCTGCACCCAGTCGCCTCGCAGAGGCTGGTGCAGAACCCGGTCACGCACCTGCTCCTCGCCCACCGACAACACCAGCACCGCGGCAGGCGCGAACAGCTGGCCATCAATGCTCTCCAGAGTCCGGGCAAGCGCTTCGCCATCGCCCTCGAAGTCAAGGACCACCGGCACCAGTTGCACCCGCCGCGGCCAGCTGTCGATGCGCTGAGGCATCAGCCGCTGCTCCACCGCCGAGAACTTGCGTACCGACAGCCACTCCCGATAGAAATCCTCGTAACTGATGCTCTCGCCACCCACCCGGCCATCGACCACGGTACTGCGGTTGCCCAGCACCCGGGTCACGCACAGCTCCTGCCAGTTGCGCGGCTGCCCGGCCTCCCGAGCCATATCGACATACCGCACCCAGCCTGCCGCCGGCGCCGACTCGCCACTGCGAGCGGCCAGCATCTGCACCAGCCACTCCCACTCACTGCGTGCCTGCTTGAGCATTTCCGGGGTAGCGCTCAGGCGCCCCGGGTACAGGCGTTCGCAACTGAGCACCGTCACCAGCGCCGCAAGATTGCCACGGCGCATCAGGCAGATGAACAGGGCGAAATCCAGCAGCGCGACAAAACCCGCGCCCTCCTGGATCAATGCCGGCAGCAGCTCCAGCACATCGGCACGACGCATCAGCGCCGAGCTGAAGTTGCCGATGAAGTTGCGTGGCGTGCTCTCGAAGATCGCCAGCATATCCTCGCCCTTGAGCACGGCATCGTTGTAGGTAAAGCGGCAGTTGTCGACCCGCGGCGGCAGGATGAAATTCCCAGCGTCACTGAATACCCGCAGCGCACACACCAGATTGACATCCGGATTGTCGATCAGCACCGGCGCCTGCAGGGCGATGCTGGGTGCAAACAGCCGATCGTCATCACACAACACCTTGATCAGCTCGCCACGCGCCTCTTCAACACAGCGCAGAACGTTCTTCTGCAGCCCAAGGCGTTGCGGGTTGCGCAGGTAACGCACAGGGTGCGCAGGCTCGGCCACAGCTTCAACGATACGCTGGATCTGATCGTCGGCACTGTCGTCGCAAATGACGATTTCCAGGGGCTGGTAGGTTTGGGCCAAGGCACTGTCGAGGGCCTGGCTGAAGAAGCGCGGGTTGAAGGCGGGGATAACGATGCTGACTAGAGGGGCTTGGTTCACGGTTGCAAACTCTCGAGCGGCGAGCCCTGGCCAGAAAGACCAGGGCTGCAGAACCGCTTAAAAAAGACGGCTGACGGCTCGACGGTCATGGCGTTCGAGCCGCAGCTCGAACGCCATGTTCTCAGACCTTGTTGAACAGGCCGAGCTGAGTGATCTTGCTGAAGGCCAACTGCGAGGCCTGCAACATGGTCTGCTGCAGGGTCAGGCGGGTCATGACTTCGGCCGGGTCGGAGTCACTGATGGCAGAACGGGTGGTGACGTTGGCTGCCGCCAGACTTTCGTTGATTTCGTTCTGGGTGGCCAAAGCCGAACCACGACCACCGATGGAGCTGATGCCGATGGACAGCTGATCGACACCACTGGCCAGGTTGGCCATGCCCGACGCAAGGTCGGCCAACTGCTTCTGGGTTGCCAGGACGTCACCGTCAGTGGGTGTGTTCAACGCGTTTTTCAACTGACTCACGGTGTCCAGGATGTTCTGGGTTTCGTGGGTGTTCACCGCCACGCTGAACTGATCGTTGGCGGCCGGCGAAGGAGCGCCCGTCAGGGTGAAGCTCACGCCTGCCGCAGTGGCGATATTGCCCGGCCCTACCACACCCGAAGACACCGGTTTGCTGTCTGCCGTCAGCGGCGCGGCATACAGATCGAAATTGGTGGCGCTGGTGAACTTGAGCACGGCAGAGCCACTCGGGAACGTCGAGTTGTAGGCTACCGGATCAGTCACGCTGGCGGCCGAGACCTGAGTCATGCTCGGGTTGCCCGGAGAACGCGCAACGTTGAAGGTGTCCGGCTTCGACGCCAATGTAAAACTGTGCCCCGGCAGCACCGCGCCAGCGACATCGCCGGACTTGAGATTGACGTTCAGGTTCAGATCGACACCACGGAAACTCACCGTCTGATTCGGCGAAGTACCGATCACCCCGCCCTTGCTGGCCTCAGCCGTCACATCGTTGCCGCTGCCATCGAGGATCTGCAACTGGGTGCCGCTGACGAACGACACGGTATAAGGCTCGCCACCGCGGAACTGGCTGTTGTAGGTGCCGCTGTTGGTCATCTGGCCATTGGACAGGGAAACCCGTCCATCATCCACCACCGGCGAAGTCATGGTGACCTGGCTACGACTGGTGTTGAGCGCCTGCTGGAACACATCCCAACCGGTGCTGTTGGCAGCCATCATCATGGTGTCGCCCACCGGCAGCTTCAGGCTGCTCTGGTCACCGTTGTAACTGTAGGTGCCATCAGAGTTGCGGCTAAACGGCGGAACGTCGTCCTTGGAGCCGCCAAAGAGGTACTTGCCGTTTTCGTCCTGAGAGTTCATCAGGCTCAGCAGTTGCTCTTCGATCTGCCCCAGCTCGGCAGCATTGGCCTGCCGGTCGGCATTGGTGTATCCGGCGCTGCCGGCGCCGACGGCCAGTTGCTTGGCCCGGTCCAGAACGTTGTTGATGCTGGTCATCACCGACTCGGCCTGGCCCAGGGAAGCCTTGATCGAGTTGCTGTTGGCCTTGTACTGATCAAGCAGGGAAGCCTGCTGACCCAATTGCAGCAGACGGGCAGCGCCCACCGGATCGTCGGCGGCAGTCTTGACCCGGACCAGGCTGCTGGCCTCTTCGCCACTCTTGATCGCGTTGGAGAAGTTCTTCTGATAGTTGGCAGCCGAAGTCTCGTAATACTGGGCGGTGGAAATGCGCATGGGCTACGACTCCTTAAAGGCTGTTGATCAGCGTGCTGAAGGTTTCCTGCGCAGCCTTGATGATCTGCGAAGACGCGGTGTAGTACTGCTGGAACTTGACCAGGTTGCCGGTCTCATCGTCCAGGTTGACGCCGGACAGCGAGTCACGGGCACCCTTGGCGTTGGCCAGGATGGAACCGTTGGCAGCACTGTCGAGCTTGGCCTGGCTGGCCTTGGCGCCGACATTCTCGATCAGCTTGCCGTAGGCATCCACCAGGGTGATGCCCTTGCTCGCCGAACCGGTGTCCACGGTCTGCTTGGTCTGCAGCCCCGACAGCGCCAGGCCGTTACGGTTATCGGAAGAGCCGGCGCCATTCACCGAAATGTTCATGTTGTCGCCGGCATTGGGCGAACCGGCAACGGTCATCTGCACCGTGAAGGTCTTGGTCACAGGTGGCACGCCGCCGTCAGTGATCGGGTTACCGCTGGCATCGAGCATCTTGATCTGCAGGTTCAGGACATTGCTCTGCCCTGGCACGATGGAGCCGCTGCCCATCTTGACGCCCTTGGCGTCAAAGTAATCGTAGGTCTGGCTGCCGCCGGACGCCGCATTGAACACCACCTTGACCGGGCCGGAGTTCTTCAGGGCGGTCTGCATTTCCAGCTTGCTGGCTGCATCGTAGTTGTTGATCGGCACCGCCAGGGACGGCTGCGCAGAGATGCTCAGGGAGCTCTTGACCCCGGCACCGATCTCGGCCTTCAGCGGCGCAGCCAGAGCCAGGCGCTTGGCGTCAGTCATTTCCGTCTGGATGGTGGCTGCGGCATTGCGGGTCGGGGTGATCTTGAAGCTGTCACCGGCGGCCACCGTGCCATTGAGATTCAGCGAGAAACCGTCGATCACGGGTGCCGGGCTGGTCGTGGTGCTGAAGGTGCCCATGTCCTTGCCGTCGGAACGCTTGACGGTGTAATCCGTGGCACTGCTGAAGGTCACGGTGTAGTCGCCGGTGCTCAGCTTGCCGGTGTCCTTGATGGTCACATCGAAGTTGCCCGAGCCCGCGCTGTTGGCGGCGCTGGCCATACTGCGCTGACTGATCATCCGCAGGCTGTTGATGTCGTTGAACAGGTTGCCGCCAAACTCACCGTTCTTGTCGATACCCTGGGCCATCTGGCTGTTCATCTGGTCGGCAACCACCAGGGCCACGCGCCCCAGTTCATTCATTGCCGGGTCCAGCACTTCACTGCGATAGCGCAACAGGCCACCAATCTCGCCACCGGTGGTGACGTTGGTGATGTCCACGGTGCTGGTGCCGCGATTGAGCTGCAGCATGGAGCGCGTCGGGTCGTTCTTGCCCTGCACCACTTCCAGGGTGTTGGCGGAGTTGCCCATCACCAGCGGCTGGCCACTGCCCAGGTACAAGTCGAGGCTGGAACCACGCTCCGACACCTGGACGCCGATAAAGGTCGAAAGCTGGCGCACGGTTTCGTTACGGGCATCCAACAGGTCGTTGGGCATGCCGTTGCCATTGGTCGACAGTTCGGAAATCTTCTGGTTGAGCTGGGCGACGGTATTGGCCAGCTTGTTGACCTGGTCGGCCATGCTCGCCATGTTGCCGTTGATGTTGCTGTTCTGTTCGTTGAGCTGGCTGGACACCGAGTTGAAACGGTTACTCAAGGCCTGGGTGTCGCTGAGCAGCAACTGCCGAGAGGCTTCATCGGTAGGCTTGGCGTTGAGGTTCTGCAGCGAGGCGAAGAATTTGGTCAGGGCGCCGTTCATGCCGGTGCCGTTGTCCGACAGCAACTGGTCGACCGGGCTGATCTGACTCTGGTAGGCCGCGACGTCACTGTTCAAGGACGTGGCGGTGCGCAACTGGGCATCGAGGAAACTGTTGTACACCCGGCGTACGTCCGCCAGGGTGGTACCGGTGCCGATGAAGACGTTGCCGAATTGAGCGGAGGCCTTGGTGCCCTGCACGGTCTGCTGCCGCGAGTACCCGGCGGTGTCGGCGTTGGCAATGTTGTTACCCGTAGTCACCAACGACGTTTGGCTGGCGGCCAGCCCCGACATCCCAATATTGAGCAAACTCATGATTCAGACCTTATAAATTCGTGGAAACGCCCGCCGCAGCGTAGCTCTCGTAGTTCTTCATCTGCTTGGCTATCTGCGAAATCTTGCTAGCGTAATCCGGGTCCGTTGCATACCCGGCTTTTTGCAACTCGCGAACAAACTGTTCTGGTTTATCGGCAACCTTCAGCACTTCTTGATAGCGATTATTGCTCTGCAACAAGGTCACCAGATCGTGGAAGCTGTCCTGGTAGGAATCATAGGAACGGAACGCCGCCGTCTCCTTGACCATCTGCCCATCGCGGAACTCGCTGGTGATCGCTCGGGCCTGAGCGCCCTGCCAACTTTTGTTGGCCTTGATGCCGAACAGGTTGTGACTGCTGCTGCCATCCTGCTGACGCATGACCGATTTACCCCAGCCGGTTTCCAGCGCGGCCTGGGCTACCAGATAACGCGGATCGATACCGATGCGCTGGGCCGCCTGCTGCGCCATCGGCAACATGGTGGCGACAAAATCATCTGCGGAACTGAAGGCGCGCTTGGCCGGCGCCAGCGGTGGCTGAGCCATGGCCCGGCCATACACGCGCATCTTGCCCTGTGACGCGGCGTAGCCCTGGTTGACCCGCCACTCGCCACGCAGCACCGCATCGGCGGCTGCGCTATTGCGGGTGGGCGCAACGTTCTGGGTAGAAGCGTCAGCAGTCGCACCGGCCGAAGGCACGATACCGGTCAACAGGCGATCGGTAAGCTTGCTCGGCAACGACAGGCGCCGTTGATTGAGCAACGCCATATCGTTATGCGACACCGTGCTGCGCAACGGGTCCTGGGCACGCGAGGCCCACATTGGACGCTGACCATTGACCCGGCTCAACGGACCATCCTGGGCGGTGGTACCGGCGGCAATCGGGGTCGGAGTCGCCACCGGCGCCGCGGCTGTCAAGGCCGTATGGGTCGCGCCCGGGTTGGCCGGTTTGTTCTTCATCATCTGGCGCATCAGCACATTGGCCAGGCCGATACCGCCACCCTCACGAGACAGGGATACCGCCAGCTGCTGGTCGTACATGTCCTGGTACTGCTTGGCGGCCGGGGTATTGAGCGGGTTGTCCTGGGCAATGACGTCAGTGGCCTTGCGCATGGACTTGAGCATTTCATTGAGGAACAGCGACTCGAACTCCTGCGCCACTTTGCGCACATTGGCTTCGCCGTTCTTGTCGCCGACCTTGAGTTGCTGCAGGCGATTGAGGTCGGAGTAAGACCCGGAATCGCCGCTGCCAATCAGTCCACTCTTACGAATATCCATGGCGCTCACCTCAAATCACGATCAGGTCGGCCTGCAAGGCGCCGGCCTGTTTCAAGGCTTCCAGGATCGCCATCAAGTCACCCGGCGCAGCCCCGACCTGGTTCACCGCACGGACGATCTCATCCAGGGTGGTGCCCGGGCCGAACTTGAACATCGGCTTGGCTTCCTGCTGGGCGTTGACCCGCGAACGCGGCACCACAGCGGTCTGGCCATTGGACAGAGGGCCGGGCTGGCTGACGATCGGGTCTTCGGTAATGGTCACGGTCAGGCTGCCGTGGGTCACCGCCGCCGGCGAGACCTTGACGTTCTGGCCAATGACGATGGTGCCGGTACGGGAGTTGATGATGACCTTCGCCACCGCCTGCCCCGGGTCGACTTCCAGATTCTCCAGGATCGACAGGTAGTCCACGCGCTGGCTTGGGTCCAGAGGCGCGGTAACCCGGATCGAACCGCCATCAATGGCCTGGGCCACGCCCGGGCCGAGCATGTCGTTGATCTTGTCGACAATGC
Organism: Pseudomonas sp. LPH60; assembly: GCF_030718165.1. Lineage (NCBI taxonomy): Bacteria > Pseudomonadati > Pseudomonadota > Gammaproteobacteria > Pseudomonadales > Pseudomonadaceae > Pseudomonas > Pseudomonas sp. LPH60. The sequence continues at coordinate 41,493 of NZ_JAVAJH010000001.1, read as the reverse complement.
GCTTGGCGGTGGTGAAGTCCGAACGATTGAGGTTCAGGGTCAGGCTGTTGCCCTGGTTGAAACCGCTGGGCACGGCGCGCTCCACCGAAGCACCACCGGGAATCCGCCCGGCAGATGGCACGTTGACGGTGATCTTCGAGCCGTCACGCCCTTCGGCGTCGAAACCGCCCACCACCAGGTTGCCCTGGGCAATGGCGTAGACGTTGCCGTCGATCCCCTTGAGCGGGGTCAGCAGCAAGGTGCCGCCACGCAGGCTCTTGGAGTTACCGATGGAGGACACGGTGATGTCCACCTGCTGACCCGGCTTGGCGAATGCCGGCAGATCGGCGCTGACCGACACCGCCGCGACGTTCTTCAACTGCACGTTGCCGGAGCCGGCCGGCACCTTGATGCCAAACTGCGACAGCATGTTGTTGAACGTCTGCAGAGTGAACGGGGTCTGGGTCGTCTGGTCGCCGGTGCCGTTAAGCCCGACCACCAGGCCGTAACCGATCAATTGGTTGGAACGCACGCCGGAAATACTGGCAATGTCCTTCAACCGCTCGGCCTGGACGCCAAGGGAAGTGGACAGCAACAACGCCGCCGCCATCAGGTGCTTGAAGTTGAACATGAGGCTTCTCATCACCTAGAAAGGGAACAGCGGACTGAGGAAGAAACGATCGAACCAGCCAGGCTGGTTAGCATCGGCAAACGAGCCGGTACCCGAATAGGTAATGCGGGCATCTGCGACCCGGGTCGAGGAGACGGTGTTGTCGGTAGCGATATCGTCTGCCCGTACCAGACCGGCGATCCGCACCAGTTCGTCACCGGTGTTGAGCGTCATCCACTTCTCGCCGCGCACCGCGATGATGCCGTTGGGCAATACATCGGCCACGGTGACGGTGATCGAACCGGTCAGGCTGTTGCTCTGCGCCGCCTTGCTGTCGCCCTTGGTGGCACGGTTGCCGCTGTAGCCGGCATTGAGGGTCAGGTCGCCATCGCCCAACGGGTTGTTGGTGTTGGGTACGGCACCAAACAGCGAGGTCAGGCCGATGCTGTTGGAGCTGGTCTTGTTCAGGGCCGAGTTGGCGCCCTTGCTGGCGCTGGTCCGCTCGTTCAGGGTGATGGTAATGATGTCACCCACCCGGAACGCCTTGCGGTCGCTGTACAGGTTCTGCTCAAAACCGGCCTGGTAGATCGAGCCGTTGTTGGACGCGGAAGGCAGCGGCGTGCGCGGCAACACCGGGGCGTAATAAGGGTCATTGGGCTTGGGCGGCGGAGCAACACAGCCCGCGAGCACGGCACTCCCACTCAGCGCTAGAACACACATAAACCGATTCATGACCCTTCCTCACGATGTTGCCGGTGCGCCACTTCAGACCCGTGGCGACCTCAAGACTTGATTACAGCTTCTGCGTAATGAACGAGAGCATCTGGTCCGCAGTGGAGATCACCTTGGAGTTCATCTCGTAGGCCCGCTGGGTGGTGATCATGTTGACCATTTCCTCAACGGTGCTGACGTTGGACGCTTCCAGGGTGTTCTGCAGCGTGGTGCCGAAGCCGTTAAGGCCCGGGGTACCAATTTGCGGCGCGCCACTGGCGGCGGTTTCCAGGAACAGGTTGTTGCCCTGGGACTGCAGGCCAGCCGGGTTGATGAAGTCGGCGGTTTGCAGGTTACCGATCACCTGGGAAGCCGGGTTGCCGGCGATGGTGATGGATACGGTGCCGTCCTGACCCACGGTGAAGGTCTGTGCGTCGTTGGGCACAACCACCGCAGGCTCCAGGGCAAAACCGCTGGCAGTGACGATCTGACCATCGGAATTGAGGTGGAACGTACCGTCACGGGTATAGGCCGTGGTGCCGTCGGGCTGCAGGATCTGGAAGAAACCACGGCCATTGATGGCCAGGTCCAGAGGCTGCTCGGTGGTCTGCAGGCTGCCGGCAGTGAAGTTCTTCTGGGTCCCGACAATGCGCACGCCGGTACCGACCTGCAGGCCGGTTGGCAGTTCGCTGTCCTGGGTCGACTGGGCACCGGGCTGGCGCTTGATCTGATACAGCAGGTCCTGGAACTCGGCGCGATCACGTTTGAAACCCGTGGTCGAGACGTTCGCCAGGTTGTTGGAAATAACACTCAGGTTGGTGTCCTGGGCGGACAGACCGGTTTTGGCAACCCATAGAGCCGGAAGCATTCGATTCTCCTCTCGCGCCTGTTTTACGGCGCTAGATACTGGTAATTAGCTGATCTGCAAGACCCGAGCCATGGCCTGGTCGTCTTCTTTGGCGCTGTTCATCATCTTGACGTGCAATTCGAACTGGCGGGACAAGGCCAGCACCGCGGTCATTTCTTCCACGGCATTGACGTTGCTCGACTCCAGGAAACCCGAGACCAACTGCACATTGGCATCGGCAGGGGCCGGCTGGCCGTCCTTGGTCTTGATCGACCCATCCAGGCCCTTGGTCAGGTTCTTGATATCCGGATTGACCAGCTTGATGCGATCGACCTCGGCCATGACCCGCGGACCTTCACCCATGGCACGAATGCTGATGGTGCCGTCCTGGCCGACTTCGATCTTCTGCTCTGGCGGCACGGCGATAGGACCGCCATTGCCCATGACCGGCATGCCATTGCCTGCCCGCAACACGCCCAGAGCGTCGACATTCAAGCTGCCGGTGCGCACATAGCTTTCGCTGCCATCGGGGCTCTGCACGGCGATCCAGCCCTTGCCGCTGACGGCCACGTCCAGGTCACGACCGGTTTCCACCATGGAGCCGGGAGTAAAATCCGTTGCCGGCCGCTCCCCCATGGCAAAGGCCCGCGCCGGAAAACTGTCACCAAACACCGGCATCGCGCGCGCCTGCTCCAGGTCGCGCTGAAAACCGTTGGTGGAGATGTTCGCCAGATTGTTGGCATGAGCCTTTTGCGCCAGAGCATTCTGGCTGGCGCCGGTCATTGCCACATAAAGGTACTTGTCCACAATCGTTCCTCATCTGCCGGACGTTTGCCGCCCCACACTGTACTGAGCATGGCGTAAGCAATTTCTACACCAACTTTAACTTCCAGCAGCGCTCCCCATGCAGGCCGGGGCTTTGCCGCGAGCAACGGGTTTTTCTGGGCGGAATGAGAGACGAAAAAACGGCGGACTTATGCCGCTAACGGCAAGTCTCGGTCCCATGACCCGGGTCCGCTCCGCACTCGGGCTGGACACTTTGTGAACGGATCTTGCTAGGCACAGTGACTGGCTATCGCAACTTCAGTTTGCGCAGGGGTGGCCGACACCTAAGCCAGTGACTGCCAAGGAGAACCACTTTGAACCTGTACCTCAATCAGCTGCGCAAGACAGCTGACTTCAAGGAAGCCATCTATTCCGGGGATATCTTCCTGGACACTGACCTGGCCACCGCAAAAGAACTCTGCGGGTACGCCAAGGAAAGCATCACCGCGGCATTCGATGGCGAAACCAACCACCAGGCCCTGCACACGATGATGCCGGTGGAAGAGTTCGTCAGCCGGGTTACCCGACTCAAGGGCCAGTTCACCAACAGCCAGCGCGTCAAGGATCTGATCCTTGGCTTCATTCACGAGATCGGCATCGATCCTCGGGACTACATTTTCGACGTACCGCGCCTGCGGGTCGTGCCCAACTACGACTACCTGCACGCTGGCGTCAGCTACGCCTACAAGCCTCATCGCGACAGCTGGTACGGCAGCGTGGATTGCCAGATCAACACCTGGATGCCGGTCTACACCATCACCCCGGACCAGACCATGATGATCAACCCCAGCTACTTCGAGAAGCCGGTGGCCAACACCTCGAAGGACTGGAGCCTGAAGGACTGGATCAGCAACCAGCGACACAAGGCCAAGGACAACCTGACCGAAGAAGTACGGGTCCACCCGGTGCCCCTGGGGGAGATCGACGACAGCTCTGAACTGCGCATCGCCGGCAACTCAGGCGAGATGCTGGTGTTCTCCGGCTCGCACCTGCACGGCACTGTCCCCAACCGTACCGACCGCACCCGCTTCAGCGTGGACTTCCGCCTGATGCACCTCGAAGACCTGAAACACAACCGCGGAGCCCCCAACGTCGACAGCGCCTGCCCCGACGTCGGCTCCGGCTTCAAAGACTACTTCCACGCCCACGATTTCTCGAATTTCCAAGGATTCAAGCCATGACCAAACGCCGCCTTACCCCCGCCGAAGCCCAATACAACGAAACCCGCGCCGGCGTACTCAAGCGGGTCGACGCCGAGTACGTTGCCGACGCCCCCTTCGTCTTCGCCAACCGCATCAACGTCACCGCCGCGCTGTCGCGCATGGAGCTGTTCAAGAAGGTCATGGATGTACCCGGGGCGATCATCGAATGCGGCGTGTACAAGGGCAACTCGCTGATGCTCTACATGCACCTGTCGATGATCCTCGAACCTTATGCCATCAACCGCTCCATCGTCGGCTTCGACACCTTCGAAGGCTTCACCAGCATCAACAAGGACGAGGACCCGGCCGACATCAACGAAAGCATGTTCTCCGACACCGACCAGTCGCTGATCCAGGACATGATCGATGCCAACGACCTGCTGCGTCCGGTGAACCGCATCCCGCGCTGCGAGCTGGTCAAGGGCGACATCTGCAAGACCGCGCCGGAATTCGTCAAGTCGCGTCCGGACCTGGTAGTGGCCATGCTGATCCTCGACACCGACCTGTACGAGCCCACCAAGGTCGCCCTGGAAACCTTCCTGCCGTACATGCCCAAGGGCGCTATCGTGGTTCTCGACGAAGTCGCCTACCGCAACTTCCCGGGCGAAACCAAGGCCCTGCGCGAAGTGTTCGACATGAACAAGATCGAACTCAAGCGCCTGCCTTTTGACTCCTGTGTCGGCTACTTCCATATCTGAAGACAGCCAGCCCCGAGCCAAACGAAAAGCCCCGCTTCATAAGCGGGGCTTTTTTCATTCCGGCGACTCCTTGCCAACCTCGTACTGGCGCAACTTGTTGGCGATGGTGGTATGGGAAACCCCCAGGCGCTTGCCCAGTTGCCGACTGCTGGGATGCTCGGCATAGAGACTTTCCAGCACCGCCTTTTCAAAGCGACCGACAATCTGCTCCAGGCCGCCTTCCAGGGAAAAGTCCCCCAGGGGCTGGCGCGCGCCATAGTCCGGCAGACGGATATGCTCGGCCTTGACCGTGCCGCCATCACACAGCGAGACCGCCTGGAACAGCACGTTCTCCAACTGCCGGACATTGCCCGGCCAGTGATAGTGACTGAGGCGCTCCATGGCCGCCGGAGCCAGCCGTGGCAGCGCACAACCGATCTGGCGACTGGCCTGATCGAGGAAGTGCTCCACCAGGGGCGTCAAACCGTCGAGGCATTCGCGCAGCGGCGGAATATGCAGGGACAGCACGTTGAGTCGGTGGTACAGGTCCTGGCGAAACTCGCCGCGGGCACAGAGTTCGGACAGATCCACCTGAGTCGCACAGATCACCCGCACATCCAGGTACACCTCCTCGTCACTGCCGACACGGCGGAAGCAACCATCCTGGAGGAAGCGCAGCAACTTGACCTGCAGGCGCGGGCTCATTTCCCCCACACCATCGAGAAACAGCGTGCCGCCGGCCGTCAGTTCCAGCAGCCCGAGCTTGCCCTCGGCGCGAGCCCCTTCAAAGGCCCCGGGGCCATAGCCGAACAGCTCGGTCTCGGCCATGGATTCCGGCAGCCCGGCGCAGTTCAGAGCCATCAGCGGCGACTGGCCCCGAGGGCTGGCCAGGTGGCAGGCGCGGGCCAGCAACTCCTTGCCGGTGCCGGTCTCGCCTTCAATCAACAGGGGCGCATCCAGGGGCGCCATGCGCCGGGCTTCCCGCACCACCGCTGCCATGACTTTCGAACTCTGGAAAATACTGTCAAAGCCCCGCAACTCCTGCTTGCGCACATTGTAGATACGCTCACCAACCCGATCCGCCCGGTGCAGAGTCAATACCGCACCGGCCATGGCCTCGCTGTCATCGTGCTCGGATTGCAGCGGGGCGATGTCCGCCAGAAACACGTCGCCCTTGACCTTGACCCGCAGCCCGTTGATCCGCGACTGGTTGGCCCGCACCAACTCCGGCAAATCAAAGTCCTCGGCGTAGCGTGACAGCGGAATCCCCGGCACCTCATCCACCCGCACGCCCAGCAACTGCGCTGCCGCTCGGTTGGCGGCCACGATGGAGCCGCCCATGTCGATGGACAGCACCGGGAACTCCAGGGCACCCAGCAGCGCATTGAGCTCCATGTGCCGACGCTCGCTGGGCATCAGCCCGACCCTTTTGACGCCAAACACTCCGGCGATGGATTCGAACTTGGGGCGCAATGCCTGGAACTGCAGGTTGATCAGGTTCGGACAGTGCAGATAGATGGCGTTGCCATGTTCGCCCCCCACCTCGCCCCGGGCCACGTTGATCCCGTATTCCACCAGCAGATTGAGGATGTCCCGCAGGATGCCGATGCGGTTCTGGCAGTGAACTTTGATACGCATGAAGAAAGGCCCGAAGCGGATAATGGAGGGCATAAACGCCGAAAACCGACGCTTTTGACGTCGGCATTTGCAAACTTTCTGCTGGGTGGCGCAGATAATCGTCAAGATTATGTGACAGCAAAGGGCTTTTTCAAACCTGAAAAGCCACAATACTTGGGCGCCCCGGGCAAAACCGTAACGATTAGTTTACAAATTGGCGTCCTACCCCCCTCCATCAGCGCCTGTCAGCTGCTGCAAAGCGTCGCACCCTGGGGTATCACTGGGGTCACCCATAACAAGAACGCATCCCCTGGCAGGAGAGCAGCATGAAGCAGACGCAGTACGTGGCCCGCGAGCCCGACGCGCAAGGTTTTATCGACTATCCACCCGAAGAACACGCGGTGTGGAACACCCTGATCACGCGCCAGTTGAAAGTGATCGAGGGGCGCGCGTGCCAGGAGTACCTGGACGGCATCGACAAGCTCGGACTGCCCCACGACCGCATCCCGCAGTTGAGTGAAATCAACAAGGTCCTCGGCGAAACCACGGGCTGGCAAGTGGCCCGGGTGCCGGCACTGATTCCTTTCCAGACCTTTTTCGAACTGCTGGCCAGCAAGCGCTTTCCGGTGGCGACCTTCATTCGTACTCCTGAAGAGTTGGACTACCTGCAGGAACCGGACATCTTCCACGAGATTTTCGGCCACTGCCCGCTGCTGACCAATCCCTGGTTCGCCGAATTCACCCACACCTACGGCAAGCTCGGCCTGCAAGCCACCAAGGAAGAGCGCGTTTACCTGGCGCGTCTGTACTGGATGACTATCGAGTTCGGCCTGGTGGACACCCCGGACGGGCGACGCATCTACGGCGGCGGCATCCTCTCCTCGCCCAAGGAAACCGTCTACAGCCTGTCCGAAGAGCCGGAACACCAAGCCTTCGATCCGCTGGAAGCCATGCGCACGCCTTATCGCATCGACATCCTGCAACCCATCTACTTCGCCCTGCCCAACCTCAAGCGCCTGTTCGACCTGGCCCATGAAGACATCATGGCCCTGGTCCACCAAGGCATGCAGCTGGGCCTGCACGCCCCCAAGTTCCCGCCAAAACCCAAGGCGGCCTGAGCAGCCCGCCCTCGCGGGCGGCTGCGAAAGATAGTAACTTCCAACAAGAATCGAACTCAGGAATACACCATGACCGCTCTGAACCAAGCCCATTGCGAAGCCTGCCGCGCCGATGCCCCTCAGGTCAGCGACGAAGAACTGCCGGTACTGATCAAGCAGATCCCCGACTGGAACATCGAAGTTCGTGACGGCGTGATGCAGCTGGAAAAAGTCTTCCTGTTCAAGAATTTCAAATTCGCCCTGGCCTTCACCAATGCCATGGGCGAGATCTCCGAGGCCGAAGGCCACCACCCGGGCCTGCTCACCGAATGGGGCAAAGTCACCGTGACCTGGTGGAGCCACTCGATCAAGGGCCTGCACCGCAACGACTTCATCATGGCCGCCCGCACCGACGAAGTGGCCAAGACCGCAGAAGGACGCAAGTAATGCATTTTGATGCCATCGGTCGCGTACCCGGCGATCCGATTCTCGGCCTGATGGAGGCCTACGCCAACGATCCCAATCCGCGCAAATTCGACCTCGGCGTGGGGGTCTACAAGGATGCTCAGGGCCTGACGCCGATCCCGCAATCGGTGAAGCTGGCGGAGCAGCGCCTGGTGGATCGCCAGACCACCAAGACCTACATCGGAGGCCACGGCGACGCGGCCTTCGGCAAGGTGATCAATGAGCTGGTACTGGGCAGTGATTCGCCACTCATCGCCGCGCAGCGCGCCGGTGCTACCCAGACCCCGGGCGGTACCGGCGCCCTGCGCCTGAGCGCCGACTTCATCGCCCAGTGCCTGCCGGGCCGCGGCGTTTGGTTGAGCAACCCGACCTGGCCGATCCACGAAACCATCTTCGCCGCAGCCGGGGTCAAGGTCAGTCACTACCCCTACGTGGGCAGCGACAACCGCCTGGACGTCGAGGCCATGCTGGACACCCTGAACCGGGTGCCCGAAGGCGACGTGGTGCTGCTGCACGCCTGCTGCCACAACCCCACCGGCTTCGACCTGAGCCAGGCCGACTGGCAACGGGTGCTGGAGGTGGTGCGCAAGCGCAACCTGCTGCCGCTGATCGACTTCGCCTACCAGGGCTTTGGCGACGGCCTGGAACAGGATGCCTGGGCGGTGCGGTTGTTCGCCGCCGAAGTGCCGGAAGTACTGATCACCAGTTCCTGCTCGAAGAACTTCGGCCTGTACCGCGATCGCACCGGGGCCTTGATCGTCTGCACCCGGGACGCCGAAAAACTCCTCGACGTGCGCAGTCAACTGGCCCATATCGCCCGTAACCTGTGGTCCACACCACCGGATCATGGGGCCGCAGTAGTCGCCACCATCCTCGGTGACCCGGAGCTGAAAAGCCTCTGGGCCGACGAAGTGGAAGCCATGCGCCAGCGCATCGCCCAATTGCGCGCCGGCCTGCTGGAAGCCTTGCAGCCCTATGGACTGGCCGAGCGCTTCGCCCACATCGGTGTGCAACGCGGCATGTTCTCCTACACCGGCCTGAGCCCGTCTCAGGTCAAGGAACTGCGTGAACACCACAGCGTGTACATGGTCAGTTCCGGCCGGGCCAACGTGGCCGGGATCGACGCTTCGCGCCTGAGCCTGCTGGCTGAGGCGATCGCTCGGGTCGTCTAAAAGCAGAGCGCGTGCTTGCCGGCGCGGGAGGCCCTGAGGGTGCCTTCGCCGGCAAGCCGGTTCCTGCCGCCGCTTTGTCCTTTCATCCCGAAATCGCGATAAAAATCTTTTTGTCATTTCCAGTGCTGTATCCTGCCCAGGCTTTTTAAAAGCGCGGACCTACCCAGCGATTTAAAAAACAGACTTTGCGAGGAGCAACGACATGCATGAGATCCCGAATCTCCCCTTCCCAAGCCTGCACGAAACTGAGCAGACAACCACGCCACAAGCCAGTGCCGAAAAGCCTGTAGTGCAAGAAGCCGCCGACAGCCGCAAGGCCGACAGCGAAGACTGAAAAGAGCTGTAACCAGACCGTGTGGAAAGCGCTACTCAAGCGCTTTCCACACCGCCTGAATCTTTCCCCCCGAGCCCCTGCCGAACCATGACCGACTCCTTCAGCGAAACCCAAGCCAGCGTACTGCTGGGTACTGCGGAAAAAATGATCGAGATCTGGAATCGCCTCAGCCCGGAAAAACAGGCTGCCCTGCTGGCCCGTTTCGGCACCCAGGAAAATGCCCTGGCCGCTCTGGTCACCACTCAGCTGCTGAGCGCCAAAGACGCCTGACTCAATCCCTCAACCAGGGACGTCCTGAACAACGCGTCGATTTCTGCCCCTGCATCCCCGTCCACATCGGTATCATAAGCAGCCTATCTATTGAGCTGTCGCAGTGGACCCATCCCCATGCCAGATACCCAGCGCCCCTTGACGGTCACGCTGCAAGTCGTCTCCATCGTCCTGTTCACCTTTATTGGCTACCTGAATATCGGCATTCCCCTGGCGGTACTGCCAGGCTACGTCCATAGCGACCTGGGGTTTGGCGCAGTGATCGCCGGCCTGGTGATCAGCGTGCAATACCTGGCCACCCTCCTCAGCCGCCCCTACGCCGGACGCATCATCGACAACCTGGGCTGCAAGCGCGCTGTCATGTACGGCCTGGCCGGCTGCGGCCTGAGCGGCGTGTTCATGCTGCTTTCCACCTGGCTGCAGGGTCAGCCGACCCTGAGCTTGATCAGCCTGCTGATCGGCCGCCTGGTCCTGGGCAGCGCGGAAAGCCTGGTGGGTTCGGGGTCGATTGGTTGGGGCATCGGCCGGGTCGGCGCACAGAACACCGCCAAGGTGATTTCCTGGAACGGCATCGCCAGTTATGGCGCCCTGGCCATCGGCGCGCCCCTGGGGGTTTGGCTGGTCAATTGCCTGGGCCTGTGGAGCATGGGGGTAAGCATCATTCTGCTGGCGGTGCTCGGCCTGCTACTGACCTGGCCAAAACTCGCCGCGCCGATAGTCGCCGGGGAACGCCTGCCGTTCATCCATGTGCTGGGCAAAGTCTTCCCTCACGGTTGCGGCCTGGCCCTGGGCTCCATCGGCTTTGGCACCATCGCCACCTTCATCACCCTGTACTACACGACCCAGCACTGGTCCAACGCGGTGCTTTGCCTGAGCCTGTTCGGCGCCAGTTTCATTGGTGCACGCCTGCTGTTCGGCAACCTGATCAACCGCCTCGGCGGCTTTCGCGTGGCCATAGCCTGCCTGTCGGTGGAAACCCTCGGCCTGCTCTTGCTGTGGCTGGCCCCCGATGCCCACTGGGCCCTGGCCGGCGCGGCCTTGAGCGGCTTTGGCTTCTCCCTGGTGTTCCCGGCACTGGGCGTGGAGGCGGTCAATCTGGTGCCGGCCTCCAGCCGTGGCGCGGCGGTGGGCGCCTACTCGCTGTTCATCGACCTGTCTTTGGGCATCACCGGACCACTGGCCGGGGCGATTGCCGGCGGTTTCGGCTTTGCCTCGATCTTCCTGTTTGCCGCCATCGCCGCGTGCTGCGGCCTGCTGCTGAGCCTGTACCTGTATCACCAGGCCCCCAAGCAGCGTAAGGAACGCTCGAACCGCTAGAAGTCCACTTTGCCGCGGCCAGCCTTGATGCTGCCGCGCTTGGCCTTGGTCTCCAGGCGGCGCTTCTTCGAGCCCAGGGTCGGCTTGGTGGGGCGGCGCTTCTTTTCCACCTTGACGGCGCTGAGGATCAGCTCGATGAGACGCTCCAGGGCATCGGCGCGATTCTGCTCCTGGGTGCGGTACTGCTGGGCCTTGAGAATGATCACGCCGTCACTGGTGATGCGACTGTCGCGCAGCGCCAGCAGGCGCTCCTTGTAGAAAGGTGGCAGGGACGAGGCCGGAATGTCGAAGCGCAAATGCACTGCACTGGACACCTTGTTGACGTTCTGACCACCGGCGCCCTGGGCGCGAATGGCGGTCAGCTCGATCTCGGCATCCGGCAGATGCACGTTGTTGGAAATCACCAGCATGGAACAGGAATCCGTCTTCAGGGCGCACAGGATACCCCCATTCCCCACGCTCTTGCGGACCTGTTCGCTGGCAAGCCAGCGCCTGCGACAGGCAGCTCCCACGCAGGAGCCGACTGGCCGACGAAAGCGGTCTCGCTCCCACAAAGATCACAGGCATGAAAAACCCGGCCGGAGCCGGGTTAGTCATTGCCAAGGCCGCGCTTACTTCAGCGCAGTACTGGCTGCTTGCAGCGAGTGCTGAGCACTGCGCTTGTTCTTGATCAGGTAGCAGACCCACATGAACACCACCCACACCGGGATCGCGTACACCGAGATCTGAATGCCTGGAATCATCAGCATGATGCCGAGGATGAACACCACGAACGCCAGGCAGACATAGTTGCCGTAGGGGTACCACAGCGCCTTGAACAGCGAGGTCTGGCCGGTACGGTTCATGTGCTGGCGGAACTTGAAGTGCGAGTAGCTGATCATGGCCCAGTTGATCACCAGGGTCGCCACCACCAGGGACATCAGCAGCTCAAGGGCGTGCTGGGGAATCAGGTAGTTGAGCACCACGGCAACGAAGGTCACCACCGCCGAGGCGAGGATCGACAGCACCGGCACGCCGCGCTTGTCGATCTTGGCCAGGACTTTCGGCGCATCGCCCTGCTCGGCCATGCCCAACAGCATGCGGCTGTTGCAGTAGGTGCCGCTGTTGTACACCGACAACGCCGCGGTCAGGACCACGAAGTTGAGGATGTGCGCTGCCGTGTTGCTGCCCAGCATCGAGAACACCTGGACGAACGGACTGCCGCTGTAGGCATCGCCAGAGGCATTCAGGGTCACCAGCAGGGTGTCCCACGGGGTCAGCGACAGCAGCACCACCAGGGCGCCGATGTAGAAAATCAGGATGCGGTAGATCACCTGGTTGATGGCCTTGGGGATCACGGTTTTCGGCTTGTCGGCCTCGGCTGCAGTGAAGCCGAGCATTTCCAGGCCGCCGAAGGAGAACATGATGATCGCCATGGCCATCACCAGTCCGCTGACGCCGTTGGGGAAGAAGCCGCCATGGGACCAGAGGTTGCTCACCGATGCCTGCGGGCCGCCGTTCCCGCTGACCAGCAGGTAGCTGCCCAGGGCGATCATGCCGACGATGGCCACCACCTTGATGATGGCGAACCAGAACTCGGCCTCGCCGAACACCTTGACGTTGGCCAGGTTGATGACGTTGATCATCACGAAGAACACCGCCGCCGAGGCCCAGGTCGGCACCTCCGGCCACCAGTAATGCACATACTTGCCGACCGCAGTCAGTTCCGACATGCCCACCAGGATGTAGAGAATCCAGCAGTTCCAGCCGGAAAGGAAACCGGCAAAGCCGCCCCAGTACTTATGGGCGAAGTGACTGAAAGAACCGGCCACCGGCTCTTCAACGATCATCTCGCCCAGCTGGCGCATGATCATGAAGGCGATGAAACCGCAGATGGCGTAACCGAGGATCATCGACGGACCGGCGGATTTGAGCACCCCGGCCGACCCCAGGAACAAACCGGTACCGATCGCGCCACCCAGGGCGATCAGTTGAATATGGCGATTTTTCAGGCCGCGTTTCAGCTCGCCCGAATGCGAGTTTTGTCCACTCATGAAAAGGTTCTCACGCAAGGTTTGATGATGTTTGCAAGACGTTGCCGCCCGGTGAAGGCTTAAGCGGCGCGGAGCAAACCCCAGCGCAGGCACCCGAAGTTCAGCGTTTTTCTAACGGTCATGCGTCACCTGTTTGTTTTTATCTGTGACGAAATCGAACCCACCACGCTCGTGACGCGGCGGAGTGAACAAGGTGGATAACCTTGAGTTTATTGGCCCGGCAGCAGTGTCTTCAGCGCCCTGGGAGCAGGCTGAAACACGCGGCGCAGACGCAAAGTGCGCGGGTACGCAGTTGGGTCACAGTTAAAACGCCGCGCATTGTACACCCCTGACCCCCAGCCGCCAGACACCGCTGTATCAGCGTGCCGGTAACCGGGATCCTGAGGGGCCAGCTCGATGCTCGGCATCGGCGGCGCAACGTTGGACGGACCGAGTGGGGTCGTCGATGAAGGTGCGATGACCATCGCCCTTCGAAGGGTGTCGGTGAAAGTCGGTTACGGCGTTCATTGCGCCTCCTTCTTGTTATGCACCTGTACGCAGGCAGGTGTGCATCTCACCTGCCTTGGCGCCCTGGAACAAGCGGGCCAGAGCTCTGGCAAGCGGATTAACCGATGCCCGGCGGCAGCTTTTCCTTACAGCGTCCGGGCCTTCGCCGATTCAGGGCGAAACACGGAGGATTTCGTAATATTTTCTTTACAGTGCGTAACGTGAATTTGCCAAACCAGATCAACCAGCGCGGCGACTGCAAATTGACGCGCACGCCATCCCACATCGGAAAAAGCCTTAGCTTTTTGTTTTCAGGTGATAAATTTCCGTCCTTAAAATAGAAAATAAAGTTCAGCAGAAAATAATCTAATTATTTTTTTGCACTTCAAAATCCCCTGAACTAGGTTTCCAGCCACTTGCCGGATGCCTCATCCGACAAGTACGAGGAGTGGATGAGCAGCCCTCGCAACCATCCCGTTCGCCGCTGTTGATCCGTTCCGCCAATGGACTGCTGTGCCCTATGTCATCTAGGAGAGTCACCATGCAAACACTGGAACAAGACCTGGAAACCGAACTGCAACTGGACGATTGGTTCGAAGCGGCAACCCACGATGCGGCCGTGGAAATGATGCAGGCCGAGGCGGTGGTGCCGTTCGGCACGGCGATGTGGCCGATGTAAGGCGCCCGGACCGGAGCAGGCCTCGCGCCTGCCCCGGTCACCTTTGTCCTCCAGGGAGGTTTTATGGACCAGACCCGCGCCATCCGCCATTTCCTGTACTACCTCGAACGCCATCCGGCCTTGAGCGGTGCCCAGGCATCGAATGTGGTGATCGGCCATACCGCCGACTACCAGGCCATGGCCAACGCCATCATCGAACAATCGCGCCAGGCCACACCCCTGACTGTCAGCGCCCTGCGCCTGGACCTGGAGCCGGCCGAACGCCTCGCCCAGGCGATCATCGACTGTGACCTGTACATCTTCTTCTACGACTCCTCGACCCTGCCCCAGCCACGCCCCGATGGCCCGGAATTCCTCCGCCCCCTGCATGGCCTGATGGCCGAACACTGGAAGAAGTCCCTGCTGTTCAAGGATTACGGCGACTATTTCTACGACACCTTCAGCGTCGAGCCACAACGTATCGCCGACCTCAACGCCACCTTGATCCGGCGCCTGTCCCACGCCAGCACCCTGAGTTTCAGCGATCCCCAGGGCTCGTATTTCGAGGCGCCCCTGAACAGCGTGAAGAAGTGGACCGACATCAACGGCGTGGGCAATTACGACCTGGCACCGGGTGAGATCGCCACCCACAGCGATGCAATCAATGGCCATGTGAAATTCCTCGGCACCTTCCTCAGCACCATCCCCTTTGCTCGCAAATACGGGGTGCTGCAGACTCCGCTGGAGCTGTGGATCGAGAACTCCAGCATCCGCCAGGTCGCCACCCAGGTGCCCGGGCTGGCCAATGACTTCAACAAGTACCTGGACGCCAACCCGTCGAACCGACGCATCGAGGAGCTGGGGATCGGCACCAACGAAGGCATCAAGTCCTTGTACGGACGCAACTCCGGCTTTGAAGAGCGTCATTGCGGCCTGCATCTGGGGCTGGGAGGCGGAGCCAAGGGCAGCCACCACCTGGACCTGATCTTCAGCGCCGGCGTGCTGACGGTGGACAACAAACCAGTGTTCGACGGCCAGTTCGCCTTTTAACCCTCCTTGATGCAGGAACCGGCTTGCCGCGGCGAAGGCGATCATGAGCCTTGCCCAAGGCTTGAGAGCCTATTCGCCGACAAGCTCCGACGAAGCACCGGGCAAAAAAAACGCCAACCCGAAGGTTGGCGTTTTTTTGTCTGCGGGCCGAGGCTTATTCCGGCTTGCGACGACCGAAGCCAGGACGCTGGCCGCTACCGGCCGGGGCGCCACGGCGCTTGCCGGACGGTGCGTCCTTGTCCAGCACCAGGCTTGGGCGCTTGGACTTCGGTGCTGGCTTGGCTGGACGCTTGGTGTCCGCCGGACGCTCGGCTACTGGCGTACCACGACCGCTTGCCGGACGCGGTGCACGTGGCGCGCGCTCGCCATCCTGACGGGGCGCCGGCTTGCGCCCTGGACGCTCGCCCTCGATCTGCGGCTCGCGGGACACCCGCGGATTGGCCGGTGCGCCATTGGCCGGACGCAGCGTGCGTACACGCTCGCTTTTGCCCACCGGACGCGAGGATTTACGCTGCATGCGCTCCAGCTTGTCCTTGGACTTGGCGTTGAGCTGTGGCAGCGCCACCGGGGTCAGGCCGACTTCGGCGCTGAGCACGTCGACTTCGTACTGGCTCATTTCGCGCCAGCGGCCCATGGGCAGGTCGGAGTTGAGGAACACCGGGCCGAAACGCACGCGCTTCAGTCGGCTCACCACCAGGCCTTGGGACTCCCACAAGCGACGCACTTCACGGTTGCGGCCTTCCATCACCACGCAGTGGTACCAGTGGTTGAATCCTTCGCCGCCGGGCGCCTGCTGGATATCGGTGAACTTGGCCGGGCCGTCTTCGAGCATGACGCCCGCCTTCAGGCGCTCGATCATCTCGTCGTCGACTTCACCACGCACACGCACCGCGTACTCGCGGTCCATTTCGTAGGACGGGTGCATCAAGCGGTTGGCCAGCTCACCGTCGGTGGTGAACATCAGCAAGCCAGTGGTGTTGATGTCCAGGCGGCCGATGTTGATCCAGCGGCCTTCCCGCGGACGCGGCAGCTTGTCGAACACGGTCGGTCGGCCTTCCGGGTCGTCACGGGTGCAGATTTCGCCGTCGGGCTTGTTGTACATGATCACGCGGCGCACCGATTCGGCGGCCTCTTCGCGCTTGATCACCTTGCCATCGATGGAAATGGCGTCATGCAGGTCGACGCGCAGGCCGAGGGTGGCCTCTTTGCCGTTGACCTTGATCCGGCCCTGGCTGATCCAGGCCTCGACGTCGCGGCGCGAGCCGACGCCGATGCGGGCGAGGACTTTCTGCAGTTTCTCGCCGGCTGGACGGATTTCCTGGTCGTTCTGATCGGTATCGCTCATCTGGGCACCTCCCGGTGTAGCGCTTCAGGCTAGAGCGGCCTGAAGACGTGAAAACAGGTTCTGTGGCGAAGGGATCGCCAAAGGGTCGCGAATCATACGCTCATGGCGGCGATTGCGCATCACAGACTAGTTGATAAGTCGCCGCCCGGGCTTTTTTCCGCCCGCCGGCGCCCCTTCTGCGCAAGCCGGCTTGCCGGCGAAGAGGCCCACACGCCTTGCACCTAAGCGGCCGACACCTTCATTGGCCAGCCAGCTACGGTCAGTCGTCCAGCAGACGGCGTTCGTTTTCGATCGCTTCGGCCAGGGCCAGGGCTTCGGCCTCTTCTTCACTCAAGTCCGGCGCCGAAGGTTCCAGGGCCGCAACGGCAGCCAGCAACTTGGCTCGGGCCTCGGCAACGCCGAGCACATCGTCCTCGGCGTCAAGCAGCGGCTCCTCTTCGGGCTCGACCGCCAGTTCATCGGTGTCATCAGAGTTGTCATCAGGGACGGCAGCCTCGGTTTGCCCCTCAGGCTGATCGAACACCGGCTCCGGGTTCTCTGGCTCAACCGCGCCATCACGATGCAGGTCGTCGAAGTCGGTCTTGATTCCCTCCTCCATGGAGTCCAGCTCCAGCAACAGGCTATGGAAGCTGGTTTCTTCCTTGGGTTCCTCAGGCTCGGCGCTGGCATCGGCCAACTGCTGCAGGTGCTCGGGCACCGGCGCATCGTCGAACTCCAGCACCGGCTCGGCCTCGATCTCCCGCAATTCGGCCAGGGGCGGCAGGTCATCGAGGTTCTTCAGGTTGAAATGGTCGAGAAACGCCTTGGTGGTGGCGAACATCGCCGGTTTGCCCGGCACATCGCGGTAACCCACCACCCGAATCCACTCGCGTTCGAGCAGGGTCTTGACGATGTTGCTGTTGACCGCCACGCCGCGCACATCCTCGATCTCGCCGCGGGTGATGGGCTGGCGGTAAGCGATCAGGGCCATGGTTTCCAGCAGGGCACGGGAGTAGCGCTGCGGGCGCTCCTCCCACAGGCGGCCGACCCAGGGCGCGAACTTTTCACGGATCTGCAGGCGATAGCCGGAAGCCACTTCCTTGAGCTCGAAAGCCCGACCTTCGCAGGATTTGCCCAGCAGGGTCAGGGCCTTCTTGAAGACGGCCGGGTCCGGTCGCTCGGCTTCTTCGAAGAGCTCGAACAGGCGTTCCAGGGACTGGGGTTTTCCCGAGGCCAACAGAAAGGCTTCGAGCAGGGGCGCCAGCTCGCGGGGTTCATTCAGGTTCATGATTTAAGCTCGTTATTCGGCTCGCGCCCGTACGTGGATGGCCGCAAAGGGCTCATTCTGCACCAGCTCGACCAGGGATTCCTTGACCAGTTCGAGGATCGCCATAAAGGTCACCACCACTCCCAGGCGCCCCTCTTCTGCGGTGAACAGCTCGACAAAGGGCACGAAGCCACCGCCTTTGAGCCGCTCCAGCACATCACTCATGCGTTCGCGAGTGGACAAGGCCTCGCGGCTGACCTGATGGCTTTCGAACATGTCGCCACGGCGCAGCACCTCGGCCATGGACATCAGCAACTCTTCCAGGGCCACATCCGGCAGCAGCTTGCGCGCCCGGGCCTCCGGGGCATCGAGCTTGGGCACCACCACGTCGCGGCCGACCCGGCTCAGGCCGTCGATGCCTTCGGCGGCCGCCTTGAAGCGTTCGTACTCCTGCAGGCGGCGAATCAGCTCGGCCCGGGGATCATCCTCTTCTTCCTCGATCTCAGCAGAGCGCGGCAGCAGCATCCGCGATTTGATCTCGGCCAGCATCGCCGCCATCACCAGGTACTCGGCGGCCAGCTCCAGGCGCACCGACTGCATCAGCTCCACATAGCCCATGTACTGGCGGGTGATTTCCGCCACCGGGATGTCGAGGATGTTGATGTTCTGTTTGCGGATCAGGTACAGCAGCAGGTCCAACGGGCCTTCGAAGGCCTCAAGGAAGACCTCCAGTGCATCCGGGGGGATGTACAGGTCCAGGGGCATTTCCATGACCGCCTGGCCGTAGACCATGGCGAATGGCAGCTCCTGTTGGGCGCCGGCCTGCTCGTCGACGGTTTCCAGTACGGACATCTAGGCCTCGGCCATGAACGGCGCAGGGTCGCCGCAACCGACGCGAATCACTTCCGGCTCACCATCGGCCAGGCTGATCACCGTGGAGGACTCGGTGCTGCCAAAGCCGCCGTCGATGATCAGGTCCACCTGATGCTCCAGCAGCTGGCGCATCTCATAGGGGTCGCTCAGAGCCTCGGTATCGCCGGGCATGATCAGGCTGACGCTCATCAGTGGCTCACCCAGCTCGGCCAGCAGCGCCAGGGCAATAGGATTGCTCGGCACCCGCAGGCCGATGGTGCGGCGCTTGGGATGCAGCAGCAGGCGCGGGACTTCCCGGGTGGCGTTGAGAATGAAGGTGTAAGGCCCCGGCACATGAGCCTTGAGCAGGCGGAAAGTGCCAGTATCGATCTTGGCGAACAGCCCCAACTGCGACAGGTCACTGCAGATCAGCGCAAAGTTGTGCTTGTCGTCCAGCTGACGCAAGCGCCGCACTCGTTCGATCGCGCCCTTGTCACCCATCTGGCAGGCAACGGCGTAGGACGAATCCGTGGGATAAATCACCACGCCACCGCCGCGAATGATCTCGACGGCCTGTTTGATCAGACGTGGCTGTGGGTTTTCCGGGTGGATCTGGAAAAATTGACTCACTGTCTCTACCTGTTCAGGCGGCAATAATTGGCTCATGTTTGAACCGACACCAAAGTGGCGGCAGGTCCTCCGGAACCGGACGATACTCGCCGATCTCGGACCAGCCTCCTGGGCCATGAAAGTCACTGCCAGCGCTGACCAGCAGTCCGAATTCACGAGCAAGGATAGCCAAACTGCCCACTTGCTCTGCAGGTTGGTGGCCATTGACTACTTCGATTGCATGGCCGCCGGCTTGAATATAGTCGGCAATCAAGCGACGGCGCTTGCTGCGGGTGAAATCGTAATGCCAGGGATGGGCCAGACTGACCCAGGCCCCCGCCTCGCGAAGGGTGCCGACGGTGTCTTCCAGTGTCGGCCAATGCTGTTTGACGTCTCCCAGCTTTCCCGCCCCCAGCCATTTGCGAAAAGCTTCGGCACGATCCTTCACAAAACCGGCACGTACCAGATAGTCGGCAAAGTGCGGCCGCGCCGGGGCATTGCCACTGTCCCCCAACTCCTGTTGGATCGCCCTGGCGCCTTCCAGCGCCCCGGGCATGCCCTTGAGGGCCAGCTTGCGGCTGATCTCCTCGGAGCGCAGCCAGCGCCCCTCGTGCAGTTTGTCGATGGCCGCCACCAGAGCCGGGGCCTGGGTATCGAATCCGTAGCCCAGCACATGAATAGTGGCACCGCCCCAGGTGCAGGACAGCTCGACGCCGTTGACCAACTGCATGCCCAGTTGCGCCGCTGCCTGACGGGCCTCCGCCAGGCCTTCGAGGGTGTCGTGGTCGGTCAAGGACAGGATTCGCACGCCTCTCTCGTACGCACGCGCAACCAGAACCGCAGGCGCCAGGGCGCCGTCGGAGGCCGTGCTATGGCAGTGCAAATCAACATTCACAGGACGATAAAACCTCAAGTCAGCTGGCGCTTTCGCTACCAAGGATGTTTGTTATTATGCCGCCACATCCTGCTTCTGGCTGCCACTGTGAAACAATTCATCGACTTCATCCCGCTGTTCCTGTTTTTCATCGTCTACAAAATCGATCCCCGGATCGTCGACCTTGCCGGTCACGAAGTCAGCGTGGGCGGTATCTACAGCGCCACCGCAGTACTGATCATCAGCTCCCTGGTGGTTTACGGCGCACTGTTCATTTCCCAGCGCAAACTGGAAAAAAGCCAATGGCTGACCCTGATCGCCTGCCTGGTCTTTGGCAGCCTGACCCTGGCCTTCCATAGCGAAACCTTCCTTAAATGGAAGGCGCCGGTGGTCAACTGGCTATTCGCCCTGGCCTTTGCCGGCAGCCACTTCATCGGCGATCGCCTGTTGATCAAGCGCATCATGGGCCATGCCCTGACCCTGCCGGACCCGGTGTGGACCCGCCTGAACATCGCCTGGATCGCCTTCTTCCTGTTCTGCGGCGCCGCCAACCTGTTCGTCGCCTTCACCTTCCAGAGCATCTGGGTCGACTTCAAGGTCTTCGGCAGCCTGGGCATGACTGTATTGTTCCTGGTGGGCCAGGGCGTCTACCTGTCGCGCCACCTGCATGACGCTGATCCCACCACCCCGAAAACCGAGGACTGACATGCTTTACGCAATCATTGCCACAGACGTCGCCAACTCCCTGGAAAAACGCCTGGCCAACCGGCCGGCGCACCTGGAACGGCTGCAAGTGCTCAAGGACCAAGGGCGTGTGGTGCTGGCCGGCCCACACCCGGCGATCGACAGCAATGACCCTGGCGCCGCCGGCTTCACCGGCAGCCTGATCGTCGCCGAGTTCGACTCCCTGAGCGCCGCCCAAGCCTGGGCCGACGCCGACCCCTTCGTGACCTCCGGCGTCTATGCCCATGTGCAGGTCAAGCCGTTCAGGCAATCGATGCCGTAAATCCTCCCTGACGCGATGAACCTTCACGGTTCATCGCGTTCTCAATCGCTCATTATTCTCGTTTGACGGCCGACAACCTGCCCAACACTCGATTGGAATCAGGAGTTTCGATGCGCCAAGGTCCGCTGTGCCTGCTGTTGGTCATGTTGTCGATCGGGGCTCCGGCCCTTGCCGAGGAAACCCAGGAAACCGGCCATTCGACGCCGCTGTCCCTGAGCGCCGGCAGTCAGATCACCGAGTTGCAGCAACGCTTGAAAGAAAGCGAACGCCTGCGTGAAGAGCTGAGCAAACAACTGCAGAGTGCCGATGCCGAACGGGAAAGCCCGCAGCTGACCCGCTTGCGCCAGGAGAACCAGCGCCTCAAGCTGCAACTCAAAGAGGCCCAGGCCAACCCGGCGCCACGCCTGCTGACCGACCAGCAGCAATGGTTCGTCACCGGCGGCGGCGTGGCCCTCATCGCCCTGCTCTGCGGTATCTTTGCCAGTGGCGGACATCGCAAGCGTCGACAATGGCTAAATTGAGTGATTCATGAGCGACCTGTTACTGATTGATGACGACCAGGAGCTGTGCGAGCTCCTGAGCAGCTGGCTCGGCCAGGAAGGCTTTCAAGTGCGGGCCTGCCACGATGGCCTGAGCGCACGCCGGGCCTTGTCGGAAATGGCCCCGGCTGCCGTAGTCCTGGACGTGATGCTGCCCGACGGCAGCGGCCTGGAGCTGCTCAAGCAACTGCGCAACGACCACCCCGACCTGCCGGTACTGATGCTCTCGGCCCGGGGCGAGCCCCTGGACCGAATCCTCGGCCTGGAACTGGGCGCCGACGACTACCTGGCCAAGCCTTGCGACCCTCGCGAACTCACTGCCCGCTTGCGCGCCGTGCTGCGCCGCAGCCACCCGGTGGCCACCTCCAGCCAGATGGAGCTGGGCGATCTGTGCTTCAGCCCAGTGCGCGGCGTGGTCAACATCGACGAACAGGACATCACCCTGACGGTTTCCGAAAGCCGCCTGCTGGAAGCCCTGCTCAAGCAGCCTGGCGAGCCCCTGGACAAGCAGGAGCTGGCGCAGATCGCTCTGGGCCGCAAGCTGACCCTGTACGACCGCAGCCTGGACATGCACGTCAGCAACCTGCGCAAGAAGATCGGCCCCCACCCCGACGGCCGCCCACGAATCGTCGCCCTGCGCAGCCGCGGCTATTACTACAGTCTGTGATTGCAATGTGCCCTGACGCATTTGTCAGGGCCCGGAAATACCTTCTTTACCCAAGCTTTACCCTCCGCTGACTGCCGCTGACCTTGATCTGGGTAACCTGAACTCATCCGGAACTTACCGGGAATGAGACAAGGAGACACACCATGCGCAAGACCCTGATCGCCCTGATGTTCGCCGCCGCCCTGCCAACCGTGGCCATGGCCATGCCTGAAGGCAACTGCCCGATGGGTCCGATGGACGGCCCTCGGCACAGCGAACACATGCGCGGCAAAGGCCCCTTCAGCGAACTGGACCTGAGCCGTGAACAGCGTCAGCAGATCGGCAAACTGATGGGTGAGCAAATGCACGACCGCAAGGCCGTGGTGGAAAAGTACCTGGAGAAACTCTCGCCGGCCGACCAGAAAGCCATGAAGGATGAACTGGCCGCCAAACAGCAGAAAACCCAGACCGACATCCGCGCACTGCTCAAGCCCGAACAACAGAAAGAGTTCGACGCCATCGTCAAGAAACAAGAGGAACGTCGCGCCGAATGGGCCCAGTTCAAGGCCTGGAAAGCGCAACAACCGCAAAAAGCGCAATAATGCGTTAGCGTTCACCCTAATAGCCCAGTGGCCTCCCCCACTGGGCTTTCGCGTTCGAGGAGTTCCTGTGCGTTCATTGTTCTGGCGCATCCTGGCCAGTTTCTGGCTGGCCATCACCCTGGTTGCAGGACTGTCGATCCTGCTTGGGCACATGCTCAACCAGGACGCCTGGATTCTCAGCCGCCATCCGGGGCTCAACAGCCTCACCGCACAGTGGACGCAAACCTACGAGACCCAAGGCGAAGACGCCGCCCAGGACATCCTCCAGCAGCGCAAGCGCCAGTACCACATCGATGTTCAGGTACTCAACGAGAGCGGCGACCCGGTGGTACGCGGGACTTTCCCGCGCCGCGCGGCTGCCTTCGAAGCCCGGCAGAACAACGATGACCGCCACCTACCCTGGCGCCGCCTGACAGCGGAATACACCAGCCCGACCACCGGCGACACCTACCTGTTCATCTACCGCATCCCCCATCCGGAACTGGATGCCTGGCATCGCGACAGCCTGACCTGGCCCCTCAGCGCCCTGGCCATTGCCCTGGTGGTGCTGACCCTGTTCAGCCTGCTGGTGACCCTGTCCATCACTCGCCCCTTGAGCCGCCTGCGCGGCGCGGTTCACGACCTTGGCCAGGCCACCTATCAGCAGAACAGCCTGGCGCGCCTGGCCAATCGCCGTGACGAGTTCGGCGTGCTGGCCCGAGACTTCAACCGCATGGGTTCACGCCTGCAGAGCCTGATCGGCAGCCAGCGCCAACTGCTCAGGGATGTCTCCCACGAACTGCGTTCGCCCCTGGCGCGCCTGCGTATTGCCCTGGCACTGGCGGAGCGCGCCGCCCCCGAAGAACGGGAGAGACTCTGGCCACGCCTGACACGGGAATGTGATCGTCTGGAGGCGCTGATCAGCGAGATCCTGGTGCTGGCTCGGGTCGATGCGGACAACGCCAGCGCCGAAGAGGTCGACCTCAACGCCTTGCTGCAGGCCCTGCAAAAAGACGCGCAACTGGCCTGTCCCGAGCAGCAGGTCCAGATCACTGCCCAAGCGCAACTGAGCCTGCGGGGCTGGCCGACCATGCTTGAACGGGCGGTGGACAACCTGCTGCGCAACGCCCAGCGCTTCAATCCTGCCGGGCAACCGATCGAAGTCACGGCCCTGCGCCAGGGCGAGAAGATCCAGATCAGCGTGCGCGACCATGGTCCTGGCGTGGATGCCGAGCACTTGCGACAACTGGGAGAGCCGTTCTTCCGCGCCCCAGGGCAGAGTGCTCCAGGCCATGGCCTGGGGC
Organism: Pseudomonas sp. LPH60; assembly: GCF_030718165.1. NCBI lineage: Bacteria > Pseudomonadati > Pseudomonadota > Gammaproteobacteria > Pseudomonadales > Pseudomonadaceae > Pseudomonas > Pseudomonas sp. LPH60. Next base: position 17,141 of record NZ_JAVAJH010000001.1, on the reverse strand, counting down.
TGGCCATCGCCCGCCGCGCAGCGGAACGCCACGGCGGCAGCCTGATACTGGGCAACCATCCCCTGGGCGGATTCGTCGCCACGCTGGAGCTGCCCCTGGTCCCGGGAGCCGTGGTGCAGGCCTGAATGCAACGCGGGCAAGCCGCCGCTGCGAGGTTCGACAGCAGCGGGCTTGCCCGCAAGGTACTCAGCTTTCGAAGGGGATAATCAGGCCCTGGCGGTCCAGGCGCTGACGAACTCGGCGGTGTCGACTTTCGGTGCGACCCGCGGTTCGTTCAGCGGCGTGCCCAGGTAAAGGAAGGCGATGATCTCTTCGCCGTCTGCCAGGCCGAGCCCCTTGGCCACATGGGGCGAATAGGACAACTCGCCCGTGCGCCATACCGCGCCGATACCCTGGGCATAGGCTGCCAGCAAAATACCGTGGGCTGCGCAGCCCGCCGCCAGCAATTGCTCGGACTTGGGCACCTTGAAATGCTCCTGCAGCCGTGCCACGACCACGACCACCAGCGGTGCACGCAGCGGCATGGCCCGAGCCTTGTCCAACGCGGCCTGAGTCACTTCGCCGCCTTGCAGTTGTACCGCTTCGACCAGCAGTTCGCCCAACTGGTCACGGGCTTCGCCTTCAACGGTGAGAAAGCGCCAAGGGCGCAGTTGCCCGTGATCCGGCGCCCGCAAGGCGGCAGCAAACAGTGCTTCGCGTTGCTGCGCTGTGGGGGCTGGCTCCACCAGGCGCGGCACGGAAACACGGTTGAGCAAAGCGTCGAGAGCCTCCATCGGCCACCTCCTGAAAAAAATGTCCGCCTATTCTAGCGGTATCTGCCGGCCGGGTGCCGGTTTACATGCCCTGCACCGCAGGTAGAATGGGCGCCCTTCTCATACCAGCCCGAGCGGAACACATGGCGTTGCCGACCTTAAGGATCATTGGTTTCATTATCGGCATCTTCCTCATCACCCTGGCCATCGCCATGGTGGTGCCGATGGCGACACTGGTGATCTTCGAACGCACCGGCGACCTGCCGTCCTTCCTCTGGGCCAGCATGATCACCTTCATCGCCGGCCTGGCTCTGGTGATTCCTGGCCGTCCCGAACATATTCACCTGCGCCCCCGGGACATGTACCTGCTGACGGTCTCCAGCTGGGTGGTGGTGTGTATCTTCGCCGCCCTGCCGTTCCTGCTGACCCAGCACATCAGTTACACCGACTCGTTCTTTGAAAGCATGTCCGGCATCACCGCCACCGGCGCCACCGTGCTCAGCGGCCTGGACAGCATGTCCCCGGGCATCCTGATCTGGCGCTCGATGCTGCACTGGCTGGGGGGGATCGGCTTTATCGGCATGGCGGTGGCGATCCTGCCGTTGCTGCGCATCGGTGGCATGCGCCTGTTCCAGACCGAATCTTCGGACCGCTCGGAAAAGGTCATGCCGCGCTCGCACATGGTGGCGCGCCTGATTGTCGCCACCTACGTGGGCATCACCATCTTCGGCAGCCTGGCCTTCTGGTGGGCCGGGATGAACATCTTCGATGCCATCAACCACGCCATGTCGGCGATCTCCACTGGGGGCTTCTCTACCTCTGACCAATCCCTGGCCAACTGGCAGCAACCGGCGGTGCACTGGGTGGCGGTGGTGGTGATGATCCTCGGCAGCCTGCCCTTCGCCCTCTATGTGGCAACCCTGCGGGGCAACCGCAAAGCGTTGATCAAGGATCAGCAGGTCCAGGGCTTGCTGGGCATGCTCCTGGTGACCTGGCTGGTGCTCGGCACCTGGTACTGGTGGACCACCAACCTGCACTGGCTGGAGGCCCTGCGTCACGTAGCTCTGAACGTGACCTCGGTGGTCACCACCACCGGGTTTGCCTTGGGTGACTACAGCCTGTGGGGCAACTTCTCACTGATGCTGTTCTTTTACCTGGGGTTCGTCGGCGGGTGTTCGGGGTCCACGGCGGGCGGGATCAAGATCTTCCGCTTCCAGGTCGCGTACATTCTGCTCAAGGCCAACCTCAATCAGCTGATCCACCCCCGGGCAGTGATCAAGCAGAAGTACAACGGCCATCGCCTGGACGAAGAAATCGTCCGCTCGATCCTGACCTTCTCGTTCTTCTTCGCGATCACCATCTGCATGATCGCCCTCGCCCTGTCGCTGCTGGGCCTGGACTGGATGACCGCCCTGACCGGCGCCGCCAGCACCGTGTCCGGGGTGGGCCCGGGCCTGGGAGAAACCATTGGCCCGGCAGGCAACTTCTCCACCCTGCCCGACGCTGCCAAGTGGATCCTGTCCCTGGGCATGCTCCTGGGCCGGTTGGAAATCATCACGGTGTTCGTGCTGTGCATTCCGGCGTTCTGGCGTCATTGATCGAGCCCGGCAGCGCCAGCAACCGCGCCCGGTACTCTCCGGGCGTGACATCGAACCAGCGACGGAACGCCCGGAAAAAATTGCTCGGATCGGCAAACCCCAACAGGTAGGCAATTTCCAGCAAGGTCATGCGCGGCTGTGCCAGGTACTGTTCGGCCAGTTCGCGGCGGGTGTCATCGAGCAGGGTCTGGAAGCTGGTGCCCTCCTCCTGCAAGCGGCGTTGCAACGTACGCTGGGACAAGTGCAGGGTCTGCGCCACCATCTCGCGCTTGGGCTCGCCCTGCGGCAGCAGACGGCACAGCACCTGCCGCGCCTTGTGGGTCACCCGGCTCTCGGAGAAACGCGCCAGGTATTCGCCGGCGAAACGATCGTGCAACAAGGCCATGGCCTCGTTGGCAGTCGGCAGTGGCGCTTCCATGTCGGCCCGCTCGAAAATCAGCGCATCAAAAGGCGCAGCGAACACCAGCGGCGCATGAAACATGTCCTTGTAAGGCTGCACATCCTGCGGTTGCGGCCCTTGCAACAGCACTTTGCGCGGCTGCAGGGCGCGCCCCGTCAACCAGCCACACAAGGCCAGGGCGCAAGCCAGCGAGGCTTCGGAGCTTTGCCGGGTAGGGGGCAGATGATCGCCATGCACCGTCAGAATCAGCGCATAACCCTCAGGTAAAAGACGGAAACTCAGGTCAGCACTTTCAGCAATGATCCGTTGATAACGCACCAGGCGCTGAAAGCCCTCTACCAGGGTGCGACTCGACATCAGTGCATAACCGGCCACATGGAAGGACGCCGGACGAACCAACTTGCCCATGTTCAGGCCGATCGCAGGGTTGCCGGACAACTCGACCGCACGCTGCCAGAGCCGTGTCATCGAGTCTTGGGTGAAACGCGCGTCGGGGTCGTCGAGGGCGCCATAGTCGAGCCCTAACTGCAGGAACAAAGCGCGGCAATCCAGGCCGTCCATCTCCAGGGCCTTGACTATTCCCAAGACCCAGCTTGCAGAAGTCGTTCGTTCGCTCATGAGGATTTCTTACATGATGAGCCGCATGCTACGGCCAATTTCACAAGGATACTAAAGTGGCGCCTATTGTCACTGGCCAGCGCTGCCAAGGACTCTAGACTCAAATAAGCTCCCCGCAGAACATCCGCTCACGAACAACAAGCACAGAGATCGCGGCCATGGAAAACATCCGACAGTTCAACAGCTTCGCCGAGTTCTACCCCTATTACCTGAGCGAACACAGCGACAGCACCTGCCGTCGCTTGCACTTCATCGGCACCAGCCTGGTGATCTTCCTCCTGGCCTTTGCCATCGGCAAAGGCGCCTGGCTGCTACTGCTGGCCTTGCCGGTTGCCGGCTATGGCTTTGCTTGGGTCGGGCATTTCTTCTTCGAGAAAAACCGCCCGGCCACCTTCCAGCATCCGCTTTACAGCCTGCTGGGGGACTTCGTCATGTACCGCGACATGATTCTCGGCAAGGTCCCTTTCTAGGCCCGGCCGGACAGCAAGCCGCCCCCTACAGCCACTGTGGTGACGGGACGCCGGCATAGACTCCAGCCCCGAGCGTCGCTGTACAAGGCGATGGAACAGGCCAGCCCCACCTGAAGCCTGATCGACAAGCCATCGCTCAGGCCGGCTCCGCCATCTTCAAGCGCTCGGCCTTGAGCTGGGCTTCCCGGGCCTGGGCCTCGGCCAGGCGATAGAGTTCGATGCTGCCGTCCCAGTGCTCGATCAGGGCTGTGCAGGACTCCACCCAATCGCCGCAATTGAGATAATCCACCTCGCCCACCTTACGGATCTCGGCATGGTGAATGTGGCCACAGACCACCCCGTGCAACTCACGCTTGACGCACTCGTGGGCAATGGCCTCCTCGAAGTCACTGATGAAACTCACCGCAGTCTTGACCTTGTGCTTGAGGTAGGCCGACAGCGACCAGTAACCGTAGCCATAGCGCGCCCGCCAATGATTGAGCCAACGATTGAGGGTCAGGGTGAACTCATAGGCCGAGTCGCCGAGAAAGGCCAGCCAGCGGTGATATCGCGTAATGACGTCGAACTGGTCACCGTGGATCACCAGCAGATGGCGGCCGTCAGCCGTGACGTGCACGGCTTCGTCCACCAGTTGGATGTTGCCCAGAATCAGCTTGGAGTAACGGCGCAGGAACTCATCGTGATTGCCGGTGACGTAGATCACCTCGGTGCCGCGCTTGCTCATGGTCAGCAAGCGGCGGATCACGTTGGTATGGGCTTGGGGCCAGTACATGCCGCCCCGCAGTTTCCAGCCATCGATGATGTCGCCAACCAGATAGATACGGTCGGCCTGATACCCCTTGAGAAACTGCGCCAGGTGTTGCGCCTGGCAATCCCGGGTGCCCAGATGCACATCGGAAATCCATAAAGTCCGTACCCGTTGCTTGCGGCTGGGCTTGGCGAGTTCGGCATGGGTCATGGACGCTCTCCGGGATTTTTTGCGAGCTTGCGCCGCAGCGATTAATAGCCCATGACAAAAATGCGGCAGTGCGATGACAACGCGAGCCCTCCGACCGCCGGTGTACACTGGCCGCCTGCCAAGGAGACCGTGATGGGATCTATCCTCACCCTGCGCCACTACACCCATGACCTGATCGCCCACAGCCACGAGCATGCGCAACTGGTGTTCGGCCTGCGTGGCCAGCTCCAGTTCGAAGTCGAAGGCCAGGGCAGCCAAGTGCAGCAGCAGAGCTTCGTGGTGGTGCCGGCCGGCGCCCGACATGTCTGCGGCAGCCCCAGCGGAAGCCATTGCCTGGTGTTGGACATACCCGGTGAACGCTGGGTGCAACAGTCTTTGGGCGAACATGCCGAGGCCAGCCGGCGTTTGCTCGATGCGCCTCGACATCAGGTCCTGGGGCCGAGCCAGAGCCGCCTGGTCAACTGGCTAGCGGACAGCCCGGTGGACGACCCCTTGATTGCCCAACAAGGCGCAGTCCTGCTACTGGCCAGCCTCAACCATTGCGCCGACAGCCAGCCTGGCGAGCGTCGTCTGCCCTATGCCGCCCTGAATGCCCATATCGATCGTCACGCCGCCCACCCCTTACAGGTGGCCGACCTGGCCCAGATAGCCGGGTTGTCCGCTGCCCGTCTGCATGCACGGTTCATCGCCGAGTGCGGGGCCAGCCCCATGGAGTACGTGCGACGCCGGCGCCTGCACATGGCCCTGGAACTGTTGCGCGGATCAGCCTTGCCCATGGGCGAAATCGCCAGCCGCGTGGGTTATAGCTCCCAGAGTGCCTTTGCCGCAGCAATACTGCGGCAGTACGGCCACTCGCCGCGCCAACTGCGCCAAGGAGCAGACGCTAGTCCCTCGACAAAAAACGCCAGGATCGCGACAGACCAACAGGTCGCCCGCCCCTAGACTGAGCCCATTGCCGCCTAGGCTCTGTACGAAAAGTGTTGAGACGAAGGTCAGGCACGGCGAAAACGGTCGAGGAACGGCCGGGGTCGCGTTCGACTTTACGGGGTGTAAATGAGCATTCCGATCGGACTCGCGCACGAGACCGTTTTCAACGCAGCATCACCGAGTATCAAGGCTTTTTGTACAAAGCCTAAGGCCATTACTGCCCGTCTTGTGGCTAAGGATAGAGATGACTCCGCGTACCGCCCTTGGCGCCCTGCATATCGGCGCCCTGATGTTCGGCCTGACCGGTGTATTCGGTAAGCTCGCCGCCGCTTCGCCCGCGGTCATCGTCTTCGGCCGCGCAGCCTTTGCCGTGCTCGCCCTGGGCGTCTTCGCCCGTCTGGCCAGCAACACCCCCTGGCAGAAACTGGCCGCCACCGATTGGCAACGCCTGCTGCTCAGCGGCCTGCTGCTGGCCGGACACTGGGTTAGCTTCTTCGTGGCAGTGAAGGTCGCCGGGGTGGCTATCGCGACCCTGGGCTTTGCCAGCTTTCCGGCCTTTACGGTGATTCTCGAAGGCCTGCTTTTCCGCGAGCGGATCCGCGTCAACGAGATTCTGCTGGTGATCCTGGTGAGCATCGGCCTGGTGCTGGTAACCCCGGAATTCGACCTCGCCAGCCAGGCCACCACCGGCCTGCTCTGGGCCATGGGTTCGGGCCTGCTGTTTGCCCTGCTGTCCTTGAACAACCGCACCAGCTCCGGGCGTATTCCTGCGGTGCAGGCAGCCCTCTGCCAGAACGTGGTGGTCACCCTGTGCCTGTTACCGGTGGCAGCCCCCGAGCTTGGCCAGGTGCGGGCCATGGATTGGCTGTGGATCAGTCTGCTGGGGATTTTCTGCACCGGCCTGGCCCACAGCCTGTTTGTCGCCAGCCTGGCGGTGATCAAGGCACGCACCGCGGCGGTGGTCTTCACCCTGGAACCGGTCTACGGGATCACCGTGGCCTGGCTGCTGTTCGGCGAGAATCCGACGCTGCGCATGCTGATGGGCGGAGCCTTGATCATCGTTGCCATCGTGGTTTCAAGTCGCCTGTCGATGGGCTCAGGCAGCAAGGCTGCCACGGCTGAAGCCGGCTCTCACTGAGTACGATCGTTGTGGCCCAGGTTGCGCTCCGGATCGATCTGGTCGCGCACCCGTTGCTTGAGTACCTTGGCCTCGGGAAAACCGCCATCGGCCTTGCGCTCCCAGATCTGCACGCCATCGCAGGAAATGCGGAACGTGCCACCGGTAGCAGGCTCCAGAGACACTTTGCCCAAGTCATCGCTGAACGTGCTCAGCAACTCCTGGGCCAGCCAGGCGGCTCGCAACAGCCACTGGCATTGGGTGCAATAGGTGATGACCACTTCGGGTTTACGTTCAGTCATGGTACGGCCGACTCCTGAGTTCAAGGGCGTCGCTATAATAGCCGGCTTTATCGTCCGTCCCCGAGAACCACGATGCGCCGCCTGCTGTCCTGCCTGTTCCTCTGCCTGCTACCCCTGCTCGCTCAATCCAGTGAAGCGCCGCGACCGAAAATCGGTCTGGTGCTGTCCGGAGGTGCTGCCCGTGGCATGGCGCATATCGGCGTGCTCAAGGCCCTGGAAGAGCAAGGCATCCGCATCGACGCGATTGCCGGCACCAGCATGGGCGCGGTGATCGGCGGGCTCTATGCCTCGGGCTACAAGATCGACGAGCTGGAAAAACTGGCCCTGAACATCGACTGGAGGCAAGCGCTGTCCGACGCTCCGCCCCGGGAAGACGTGCCCTTCCGGCGCAAGCAGGACGATCGGGATTTCCTGGTCAAGCAGAAACTCAGCTTCCGTGACGACGGTAGCCTGGGCCTGCCACTGGGGGTGATCCAGGGCCAGAACCTGGCGTTACTGCTGGAAAGCAAGCTGGCGCACGCCAGCGATACCCGGGATTTCGACAAGCTGCCCATTCCCTTCCGGGCCGTGGCCACCGACATCGCCAGCGGCGAAAAGGTGGTGTTCCGCAAGGGCCACCTGCCCCAGGTGATCCGCGCCAGCATGTCGATTCCGGCAGTGTTTGCGCCGGTGGAGCTCGATGGTCGGCTACTGGTGGACGGCGGCATGACCGACAACATTCCCCTGGACGTCGCCCGAGGCATGGGAGTCGACATCGCCATTGTGGTGGACATCGGCACGCCGCTGCGCTCGCGCAAGCAACTCAACACCGTGGTCGACGTGCTCAACCAGTCCATCACCCTGATGACCCGGCGCAATTCCGAGGAACAATTGGCGACGCTGCACAAGGACGACGTACTGATCCAGCCGTCGTTGTCGAGCTTCGGCGTCACCGACTTCGGTCGAGCCCAGGAGGTGATCGACGCCGGTTATCGCGCCACCCGTATCCTCGACGCCCGCCTAGCGCGCTTGCGTGCGACCCAACCACAGGATGCGCAACTGGCCGCCGCGCGCCTGCCCAGCCAGCGCACGCCGATCATCAGCGCAATCAAGGTGGAGAACGACTCCAAGGTCAGCGATGAGGTCATTCGCTACTACATCCGCCAACACATCGGCGAACCCCTGGACCTGGGCCGCCTGGAAACCGACATGGGCACCCTGTACGGCCTGGACTTCTTCGAACAGGTGCAATACCGCGTGGTGCACAAAGGCCAGGACAACACCCTGGTGATCAGCGCGCGGGGCAAGCGCAGCGGCACTGACTACTTGCGCCTGGGCCTGAACCTGTCCGATGACATGCGCGGCGACAGCGCCTTCAACATCGGCGCCAGCTATCGCATGAACGGTATCAACAGCCTCGGCGCAGAATGGCTGACCCGGGTGCAGATCGGCGACCGGCAGGAAATCTACAGCGAGTTCTATCAACCCTTGGATGCCGGTTCACGCTATTTCATTGCGCCGTTTATCGCTGCCCAAGCACAGAATGTCGAGGCAGTGCTGGATAACGATCCGATCGCCGAATACCGCCTGGAACGCTACGGCCTGGGCCTGAATCTGGGGCGGCAGATCGGCAACAGCGGCGAAGTGCGTTTCGGTGTGGGCGAGGCCTGGGGCAAGGCCGATGTGCGGATCGGCGATCACGACCTGCCCAGCGAGAACTTCAATGAGGGTTATTACCAGCTGCAGTACTCCTTCGACTCCCTGGACAACGTCTACTTCCCCCACTCCGGTGAAGACATCGGCCTGACCCTGCGCCAGTTTGAACCGAGCCTGGGTTCGGACAATCGCTACCGACAGTGGGAATTCAAGCTCGACAAGGCCTTGAGCAGCGGCCCCAATACCTTCGTACTGGGAGGGCGCTATGGCCGAACCCTGGACAATGCCGATGTCGTGACCTCCAGCTTCCTCCTGGGAGGCGCACGACAGTTGTCCGGCTTCCGTCAGGATGCCCTGTCCGGGCAGAACATCACCCTGGCCCGCGCCGTGTACTTTCGCCGACTCACACCACGCTCCTACCTGCCACTGGATTTCCCGCTCTACCTGGGCGGCTCACTGGAACGCGGGCGGGTGTGGAACAACGACAACGCCTTCGACAGCGGCTATATCAATGCCGCGAGCATCTTCCTGGGCTTCGACACCCCGCTGGGCCCATTGAACTTCAGTTACGGCTTCAACGACGACAACCAGAAGGCCCTGTCGCTGAACCTTGGCCAAACCTTCTGACAGGCGCACAAATGCCGCACCGGACGGCGCAATCAGTAGGATTCAGGGGACACGAAAATAGGACGAACCGGGGTCAGGCAACCCCGGCTGAAGGCATCAGGATTTTTCCAGATTAGCCAGGATGCGCCCATGAACGCGCATGCAGACCCGCAGGTCTTCGTCGTCGACGCCAATGAACAATTCATGGCGCAAGGCAGTGGCGATGGTCTCGATCTGCTCAATCAAGGGCCGCGCGGAAGGACAGAGGACGATCTTCTTCGCCCGGCGATCTTCCACCACCGATTGGCGCTGGACCAAGCCCTGGGTTTCCAGGCTATCCAACAACCGAGCCAGGGTTGGCCCTTCTACGCCAACGCTTTGCGCCAGCTCACGCTGGGTTGGCGCGTCTTCAAAACGGGCCAGATGCAGCAGCACCAGCCAGCGGGCCTGGGACAGGCCAAGCCCGGCCAGGCGGCGGTCCAGTTCGGCACGCCAGCCGCGAGACATATGCGCCAGCTGCATACCAAAACGGTGTTCATCGGTTAACGGCATAAAACACTCATGATCAGACTGAAAATAAAGAAAAACTAATTATTAGTCAGCTAAGCATGACCCTTGCCAGGAGGCAAGGCCTCTAAGGGACTGAATCGTTACAACATTGACGCACCCCTTCACATTTCAAACTCCGACTGCAGCGCGGCACGCACGCAGTACAAAACACCTTCGGGGACTCGTCCGGCAAACACTTGGCTGATCTCGACCACGGGCGGCAGTTCGCCCTCGCCGTCGAGGAAGGCGTCCTGGATTTCCCCCAGCAAGTCCTCCGGAAGATCCAGCGCCTGTTCCAGGGACAGTTGCTGCTTGCCAATGGCTTCGGCCAGCAAGGTGTAGACGTTCTTTTCCGTGCACTGCAGTTGCCCGGCAATCTGCACCGGGGTCATCCCGGCACGGGCCAGGGTAATCAGCTCGTGGCGGATATCGGCGACCACCTTCGGCGCCTCGACACCGCCGCCTAGCACTTCGAGGAACGCCGCGCCATAACGCTCCAGCTTGCGCGCACCGACACCACTGACCTCGGCCATTTCCGCCATGGAGCCGGGCTGGCTGCGAAGCATCTCCAGCAAGGTTGAGTCGGGGAAAATGACATAGGGCGGCACCCCATGCTCTTCCGCCAGCTTGCGCCGCAGGGCTCGCAGCGCCTCCCATTGCTCGCGCTCCTCGCCACGTACCAGTTGGCTGGCCTGGCTGGTGCTGCTCTTGGGGGTGCTTTGCGGCTTGAGATCGCGTCGCAGCTCCAGGGTTACCTCGCCCTTGAGCAAGGGCCGGCACGTGTCGCTCAAACGCAGACCGCCATAACCTTCAAGGTCGATGTCCGCCAGCCCGCGAGCCACCAGTTGGCGGAACAGAGAACGCCATTCGCCTTCGCTACGAGCCTTGCCGACCCCGAACACCGACAAGTGCTGATGACCGAAGCTGCGGACCTTTTCGGTGTCCTTGCCCAGCAACACGTCCACCAGGTGACCGACACCATAACGCTGACCAGTGCGATAGATGGCCGACAGTGCCTGGCGCGCCGGCTCGGTGGCGTCCCAGGTTTGCACGCCATCGACGCAGTTGTCGCAATGGCCACAAGGCTGGGGCATGTCCTCATCGAAATAGGCCAGCAACGTCTGGCGCCGGCAGCGGGTTTCCTCGCACAGGGCCAGCATCGCATCGAGCTTGTGCTGTTCAAGACGCTTGTGGCGTTCGTCGCCTTCGGAGTTCTGCAGCATCTGCTTGAGCATCAGCACATCTTGCAGTCCGTAGGCCATCCAGGCGTCCGCCGGCAGGCCGTCACGACCGGCACGACCGGTCTCCTGGTAGTACGCCTCCAGGGACTTGGGCAGGTCCATGTGGGCCACAAACCTCACGTTGGGTTTGTCGATGCCCATGCCGAAGGCAATGGTTGCCACCATGATCAGGCCTTCCTCATTGAGGAAGCGTTTCTGGTGATAGGCGCGCAACTCGTTGGGCAGGCCAGCGTGATACGGCAGCGCGGTAAAGCCCTGTTCACAGAGGAAGGCCGCCACTTCGTCAACCTTCTTGCGCGACAGGCAATAGACGATCCCGGCATCGCTGCGCCGCTCGTTGAGGAAGGCCTGCAACTGCTTGCGCGGCTGTTCCTTGGGCACGATGCGATAGAAGATGTTCGGTCGGTCGAAGCTGGAAAGAAAACGCTCGGCGTCCTGCAAGTGCAGGCGATTGACGATCTCTTCCCGGGTACGCTTGTCGGCGGTGGCGGTCAGGGCAATGCGCGGCACGTTCGGGAACATTTCCGCCAACTGCCCCAACTGCAGGTATTCAGGACGGAAGTCATGCCCCCACTGGGACACGCAGTGAGCTTCGTCAATGGCGAACAGAGCAATATCGAGGTTCTGCAGAAACGCCAGCATACGTGGCTGAACCAGGCGCTCCGGGGCCAGGTAGAGCATTTTCACCTCGCCGCGACGAATACGCGCCGCCAGGTCACGCTGCTGCTCGGCGCTCAAGGTCGAGTTCAAGGCGGCGGCCGCAACACCGAGTTCCTCAAGGGTGGCCACCTGATCGTCCATCAACGCGATCAAAGGCGAGACCACCACCGCCAGGCCTTCGCGAAGCAGGGCCGGAACCTGGAAGCACAGCGACTTGCCACCGCCGGTGGGCATCAATACCAAGGCATCGCCGCCGCTGGCCACGCGCTCAATGATCGCACCTTGGCGACCACGGAAACTGTCGTAGCCGAAGATGTCCTTGAGGACGCGTTGAGCCTGTTCGAGCATGAAAAACTCCAAAAATCGCCGATTTCCCTGGATGCAGACTGGCCGAAAAGTCGGCGTGGTTCACCGACAAATGCGTTAGCGGACTTGTCCGCACTTGCCGTCGGGCCTGCAGGGCATCACAAAACGCGCGAGTATACCCGAGCCCTTCCCGGCAGAGGGCGCCGACAATGGACCGCTGGTAACCTTTAGAACCGCTCAAATCTGCCCCGTGGCTGGCTTGAGCGCTCAAGAAAGCCTAGAATTCAGCATCGTTTATTCCCCAAGGTAGCCGTCAATGTCCTTCGCTGAGCAACTAACCCGCCTGCAAGTCTTCCTCGACGCAGATGATCTGCACGACGAGGCGCTGGACTACGTGGCCGCTCACGGCTACTTGACCGCGCTGTCGATCTGCTCGGAAAGTGTTCCCGACCGTGAATGGATCGACGCCCTGTTCGCCGAAGAGCCGCATTACAGCGACGACGCCGAACGCGAAGCCATCGAATCCACGCTACTGGCCCTCAAGGCGCACATCGCGCGCCAACTGGCTTCCGATGAAGAGTTCGAGCTGCCTTGCGAACTCGACCTCGGCGACGACCCGGACGACTCCGACCTGCGCGGCTGGTGCATCGGTTTCATGGAAGGCGTGTTCCTGCGTGAAGCAGCCTGGTTCGAAACCGCAGAGGAAGAAGTCAGCGAGATGCTGCTGCCGATCATGGTGGGTTCCGGCCTGTTCGACGAGCAGCCGGAATTCTCCGACATCGCCAGCGATGCCAACCTGATGGACGACATGATCGTGCAGATCCCCGAAGCACTGACCGCGCTGTACCTGCTGTGCAACGCACCCGACGAAAAACCGGCGCTGCTCAAGCCTCGCCACCACTGAGTCGGCGCCTATGGCCAAGCCCATAGGCCAACGCCCCCTGGTGTTGCGTTACGTTCTGCTGGCCATCGGCTGGCTGAGCGTAGCGCTGGGGGTACTCGGCATCTTCCTTCCGGTATTGCCCACCACCCCTTTCCTACTGCTGGCGGCCGCCTGTTTCGCCCGCAGCTCTCCACGCTTCTACCAATGGCTGGTGCAACACCCGCGCCTGGGTCCGTGGATACGCGACTACCTGGATGGCAATGGCATTCCGCTCAAGGGCAAGGTGTATGCGATCGGCCTGATGTGGCTAAGCATTGGGCTCTCGTGCTACCTGGTGCCACTGCCCTGGGCGCGAGGCTTCATGCTGACCAGCGCGGTGCTGGTCAGCATTTACATCCTGCGCCAGAAAACCTTGCGGCGCCCTTGAGCAACCCCAGCAGCCGCTGCCTGGGCAGCGGCCTCAAGGACCATGACGACCATCAGACGGTATCCACCTTCAACGAGTGATCGTTGAGCATGCCGTTGATGATGGTGGCCGTGTCCGCCCCTCCGGCAATCACCCCACCCGCCCCTGGCGTGACTCCGTAATGGCTGGCCAGGTCGACCCCTGCCAGGTCAATGGTCTGGGTCGGCGTCGCCCCTGCCACCGCGCTGACATCAATGCTGGTGACCAAGGTCGCGCCACTGCCAGTGACCTTGAAGTGCAGGTAGTCATCCAGGGAAGCGGAAGTCGCATTCTCTCCCTGTAACAACTGCGACAGGTCCAGCTTGTCGGTGCCCGGCGTAAAGTCGGTCACCACATCGTGCCCATTGTTACCCTGCAGCCACTGGAAGGTATCGCTGCCGCCGCCTCCGGTCAGGGTGTTGTTGCCCATCCCGCCGATCAGCAGGTCATCGCCACCACCGCCATTGAGCACATCGTTCCCCAGCCCGCCGGTAATGACGTTGGCGTTGCCATCGCCGGTCAAGGTGTCGTTGTAGTTGGACCCCACCAGGTTCTCGATGCCAGTCAGGGTGTCGGTGCCCGCGCCCAGGGTGTTCTGCGCCCCCACCAGGCCGAGGTTGACCGTCACTGCCGCCGTGGCATGGGCGTAACTGGCGGTATCGACACCCGCACCACCATCCAGCAGATCATTGCCCGGCCCGCTGAACAGCAGGTCATTGCCGCTGCCACCATTCAGGGTGTTGTTGCCCGAGCCTGCGGTGAGCACATCGTTGCCATCGCCGCCATTGAGGATGTTGTTACCACTGCCCGCCACCAGCACATCGTCACCGGAAGTGCCGGTCAGGGTGTTGCCATCCTGGTAGGAGATGCTCACCGCCGCCACATCGCTGCCACCGTGACCATCACTGGCGGTGTAGGTGCCGTGGTAATCCGGGGTGACGTTCTGCGCTCCGGAGTAATTCACGGTCATGGTCAGCTGATAGTTTTCCGCTGCCGTGGTGTTGCCGCCGCTGGTGTTGGTGATGTTGACGATATGGATCTGGTAAGGCCCATCCGCCGCCGCCGTGAAGGTGCCGCCATCAGCGATCGACGTATAGGCTCCACCGTTAAAGGCATATTCCATGGAGACGCGGCCGGCGGCCAGATTGTGATTCAGATTCAGGGTTTCCCCCTGTTTGAGATTGACGGTGATCACGTCCTCATCGTTGGCATTGGCGTTGGTGACAGCTCCCAGGTAACCGCTGACCAGCACCACCGCGGTCATGGTCGCGGCGTTGGCATTGAACGAGGCGCGATCGACGGTGATGGCCTGGTTGGCGCCATTGTTGCCATTCCCGGCAAAACCGATGGTCTGCTGACTCGCCGCCGTGAACGCCGCGCCCTTGGCCGCCCAGCCGGTGTTAAAAGTGGTGGGCGCCGCATTCAGAGGATCACCATTGACGTCACTGTCGTTGGCCAGCAGTACATCCTCGGGAATCGCCACACTGCTGGACAGCACGTTGGTGATGATGTGGTCATCCCCGGCGACCGGTGGCGCATTGGGATTGACCTTGACCACCAGAGTCGAGCTCGCCAGGTCACCGTCGTTGTCGCTCACCGTATAGCCGAAGGTCTCGGTGATTACGGAGTTTGTGACCTTTTGCGAGCTGTAGCTGAAGTCCCCGGTATCGAGGTTCACCACCAGGGTGCCGCCATTGCTGGTGGCAATGCTGATGCTGTTGTTGACGGTATTGAAGGTACCGTTGTTGGTGGTGCCGCTGAAGGTCAGCGAGCCCTGGTTGCTGTTGCCTTTGGGGTCGTAGGTGTAGGTTCCGCCATCCACCACGATCGACTTGATGAACCCGCCATCGGCACCAAAGCTGCCGCCATCCCCCAGCAAACTGCCGGTGACCGGAGAGCCTTGCACCGTACCGGCCAGCACCGAATTGAGCTGGTTCAGGTCGGTGACCACCACCGCATTGGTGTTGACGTGAGTACTGCCGTCATAGGCCAGCGGATCGAGGTTGCCATTGCTGACCCCGCTGCCCAGGCCGATCGCATAGTTCTTGATGCCATTGGCATCGAGGAAGGCTTTCCAGGCTGTCTCGTCCGCGGTGCCGATTTCCTGACCCGAGGTCGGTGCGCCGTCGGAGAAGAAGTAGCCGACATTCTGCGCGCCACTGAGCTGGCCACTGGTGACAAAGGCCAGCTTCGCCGCCGCCACCGCCGCGTCGTAGTTGGTCCCGCCTCCTGCCACCAGCGTGGCGACAATTGCCTTGGCCGTGGCCACGTCTACCCACACCGGAGTCTGGGCGGTAGCGGAGCTGCTGAAAGTGACAAGCTGGACTTTGACATCCCCCATGTCGTCGTACTTGTCGAGCAAGGCGCTGATGGCCTGCTTGGCCAGGCCCAGCCGCGTCAGCCCGGAAACACCTGAAGGATCAGCCATGCTCCCCGACACATCGATCACCAGCAGCAGGTTGGAGTCCACCTCCACCGCCGTGACCGAACGCTCGCTGGCCACTGCCTTGGGCACATCATCGACAATGCTCACCAGGATGCTGCCGGTGGTGCTGTTGCCCAGGGCATCGGTGGCCTTGTAGGTGAAGCTCTCACTCAAGGTATTGGCGCCATCGTTGGCGTTGGGGGTGGTTTTCGGCGCCGAGGTCAGGGTGTAGGTGTAGGTGCCATTGGGGTTGAGCAGAATCTGCCCGTAGCTGCCCGTGGCACTGCCCACCAGACTGAAGGTGATACCTCCAGAGCCGCCGGTGACCGAGCCCACCAAGGTACCGCTGGCGGTTTCCGCGGTGGAGCCCGGATCGCTACCAGCCACGGTGCCAGCAGCCAGGTCCTGACCATCCTTATTCAGGTCCAGGGCCTTTTCATAGACAGTGACGTCCTGATCGGTCACTGCCTTGAGGCCGCTGTCAGCGACATTGATGGTCAGGGTGGTGGTGCTCTCATCACCATCTCTGTCGCGGATGGTGTAGGTGAAGACATCACTGGCCCCGGGCGGGCTCACCGAGTTCGGATTACTGTGGTACACCGCGTTGCCGGCGGCATCCAGGGTCAGGGTGCCGTAGGTGCCGGCGATGCTGCTACCCAGCCCGCCGATGGCCGAGGTGGCGGTATTACTGCCGGCGCGCACGCCGACCACCGCGCCACCAACGGCTGCACCATCGGCGCCCAGCACATCATTGCCCAGCACACTGACATTGATGGTGGCGCCTTCCGTGCCGCTGGCCGTATCCGCCACGGCGCCGGGCAGGTCATCGACGATGTTGACGTCTATCACCCCGGACGCGGTACTGCCGTCGCCATCGGTGGCCACCACATTGAATTGTTCAGCAATGCTATTGGCGCCCAGCGCCGTTGGATGGGCTTCGTTGTCCAGCAAGGTGTAGCTGTAGCTGATGACTCCGGTGCCGGCGTTATAGCCAGTGATCGTCAGGGTGTTGCCCAAAGCAGTGGTGACGCTTTGCGGGAAACCCGCGGCCACACCGCCGCTGACCACATTGATACCGCCCACGGTCAGGGTTTGCAGACCGTCCAGCGCGGTCACGGTAAACGTGCCGCTCTGAGTCAACGCAGGGGTATTCGGGCTGCTGCCATCGCTGAGGTTTTTCTCATAGACCGTCAACTCGCCACCGTTGACGTTAAGGCCGTTCAAGGTCACCGGGTCGTCGTTGTTATGA